>NZ_WQFQ01000001.1:0-1502180 GCF_013034245.1 Ruegeria sp. HKCCA4812
GGGCATAAAGGGGGGCATTTTCAGCAGCAAACGGTGTCAACAGGTATCGGAGTAATGATGTTCTGATGAACTGGCTGGGGTGGTAGGATTCGAACCTACGATACACGGTACCAAAAACCGCTGCCTTACCACTTGGCTACACCCCAACGGTGAGCGGCTGTCTACGATTGTTGTTGGCAGGGATCAAGAGCGTTTTGTCAAAAAAACTCACGTTGAACAGATTTTTTTCAGGGCGGTCATTTGGTGTCGATCAACACGGCTCCGGTCCGGTTTCCATCCTGCACCATTGCATGCGCAGACGCGCATTCTTCCAGTGCAAAGACCTTTTGAACAGGGCAGGTCAAAGCGCCATCCGCCAAGGCCTTGTGAAGGGTCTTCACGGCATTGGTACGAAGATCCGGCGGAAGAAGATAAATCAAAATGGTCTCAAGCGTCATGGCTTTGAACATCATCGGTCCGAACGGAAACACGGGGGTCATGTCTTGGGCAGAGCCATAGGCGTTGATGCGACCGTTCTCGGCGATGACCGTGGCGTTTGTTTGAATATTCCGGCCGAATTCGACGTCGATGATTCGGCCGATTGTCTTTCCTTCATTTGCATCGAGAATTTCGGTGGAAAGATCCTCGCTGGCGTAATCAATCACGATATCTGCGCCGGCTTCCCGGACCCGGTCAAAGTTGCGAGGGCTGGCCGTCGCGATCACGCGCGCGCCTGCCCATTTGGCAAGCTGAACGGCCAGAAAGCCGACGGTGCCAGCGCCACCGTGTATCAAGATCGTTTGCCCATCGGGACGGCCGCCTGAAAACACCGCGTGGCAGGCGGTAAGACCGGGAATGCCCAGAATCGCGCCGGTCTGCAACGACACTGCATCCGGCAGAGCCACAGCCTGGGCATCGGGAAGGGTGATGTGGCTGGCGGCGGTGCCGAAAGGGCGTTGCCATTGCCCGTTCCAGATCCACACGCGTTGACCGATCCGAGATGCGGAAACTCCGTCGCCAATGGCCGAGATCACACCGGAGCCGTCACTGTGCGGGATGATCAGGGGGAATGGGGGTTCTGTCACGCCCGGTCTGGTCCCGGCGCGGGCTTTGACGTCGGAAGGGTTCACTCCGGAAAAGGACAGCTCTACCGTGACCTCGCCCGGACCCGGCGGGACCGGAGGGAGGTCCTGTATCCGCAGGACATCGGCGGGGTTTCCGAAGGTGGAATATGTAACTGCGCGCATGATCGCCTCCGTTTTGGTCGAGTTTCACAGCATATCGGCGGGAAACTCAAACACCTTGCCGCGTGTCCGCAACGCGGGGGAAGGTCGGCCCTGTGGTTATTCGCGAATCTCGGACGGGTCGACCCCCCAAAGGTTCGACTTCAAGGTCCAACCCCGATACCCGCCGGCGGTGATCCGGCACCAGTCCAGCGAACAGGTTCCCAGTCGGGCCACAACCCCGGATTCGAAATGCGCATTCACGGGGGAGGTCGGATCGGGTCGGGCATAGACAGGCAGCATTTCGGATTCAATCAGTACTGTCCGAACACCCGACAACAGGGCGTAGTGAACCCAGCCTCCAGCGCCGTCGCGGTCCTGAACCCGTCGCCAGTTGCCGTATTCGGCAGTGACTTGAAGCGGCATTCCGCGCCGTTTGAACACCCAGTCGATTCGATGTGTCAAAGAAGGTCCGCGTCGCACGTTGCCTTCTGCTGCTTTCATCGAGACATAACGGGGCAGGGGGAGGTTGGTGACGGATCCTCGTTTCACGTCGGCATGAGCAGCCCATGCGCCGAACATGATCAGAAATACGGATAGTGCCGCCAGACAGCGGCGATTTACCGGTCGAATACCACTCACTGACTGCCTGCTCTTGTGCCTGTTGATCCGGTTCCGAAAAAAGGTCGACTCAATGCCAAAGGGGTTCTTGTGCCCCGCCTTATCCTGCGCCACGATGCCATGGCGCGCGTCCGTTTGCAAAGCAGTGGGAGGGCCGAGGTGCCAAGAGAACGTTTGAGTGTTGTCGTTACGCGACGGTTGCCCGAAGCGGTCGAAACACGTTTGAGCGAGTTGTTTGATGTGCGCTTGCGCGACGATGACACTCCGATGACGCGCGAAGAACTGGTGGCCGCAGTGCAGGAAGCCGATGTCCTGGTGCCTACGGTAACCGATGCGATTGATGGCGGTCTGCTGGGTCAGGCGGGCGAAAGGCTGAAGCTCATCGCCAATTACGGTGCCGGTGTCGACAATATTGACGTGTCCACCGCGCGCCAGCGTGGGATTCTGGTGTCGAACACGCCTGGGGTTCTGACCGATGACACCGCCGATATGACCATGGCCCTGATTCTGGCGGTTACCCGACGCATTCCCGAAGGTCTGAGCGTGATGCAGCAGGGAGATTGGTCCGGCTGGGCGCCCACCGCTTTTCTGGGAGGCCGTATCGGAGGTCGTCGTCTGGGAATTCTGGGCATGGGCCGGATCGGGCAGGCGGTGGCGCGGCGTGCGAACGCCTTTGGAATGCAGGTCCATTATCACAACCGTCGTAGGCTGCGGCCCGAGACCGAGCAGGAGCTGGAGGCAACCTATTGGGAAAGCCTCGATCAGATGGTCGCGCGGATGGATGTGATCTCGGTCAATTGCCCCTCAACGCCGTCGACCTTCCATCTGATGAACGCACGTCGTCTGAAACTGATGAAACCCTCGGCAGTGATCGTCAACACGTCACGCGGTGAAGTCGTGGACGAAAACGCCCTGACCCGGATGATCCGCGCAGGTGAAATTGCGGGGGCGGGGCTGGATGTCTACGAACAGGGCACTGACGTGAACCCGCGCCTGCGGCAGCTGCCCAATGTGGTTCTGTTGCCTCATATGGGATCGGCCACGCTCGAGGGCCGGGTGGAGATGGGCGAGAAGGTCATCATCAACATCAAGACCTTCGAAGACGGCCACCGCCCGCCGGATCAGGTTGTACCGGCAATGCTCTAGCGCTCTGGAAAGGAGCAGGAATGGACGTCTATGAAGGAGGGTGCCGTTGTGGAAATCTGCGCATCAGGGCTTCGGGTCGTCCACTGCGGGTCGGAATCTGTCACTGTCTGGACTGCCGCAAGCATCATGGCGCGGTGTTCTATGCGGCGGCCGTTTTCCCGGAAGACAGAATAGAGGTTTCCGGCGAAGCGCGTGGTTATGCTGACAGGTTCTTTTGCCCCGTCTGCGGCTCTCCGGTCTTTGCGCGCAGCGGAACCGAAGTGGAGGTGCATCTTGGATGCCTTGATGTGCCAGATCAGTTGACGCCAACATATGAAAGCTGGGTCACCCGGCGTGAAGCGTGGTTGCCCGAGTTCCGCGGTATGACCCACTATGATCAGGATCGATTGGTAGGCGACGCAAAGCCTTAACGCGTGCTGCGGACGTCGGCCATGTGTTGATGGCGTGCAGCTTGGACTTGTTCAGAGCGTGTTCGGCGCGCAATTTTGATAGTCAGGGATGTATTGGAGGATTTGATCAGATGAGACGTGTTTCAGTTCTACTGTTTTCTGCATTTTGTTTTGCTGCTCCGGGGGTCGCTCAGGAAGCGGCCGATGCCGTTGCCCCCGAAACGGCCACGGAAGGGCAGGTACAGGCCATGACCGACGAGGTCATCGCGGCGCTTGAGGCCAAACTGGATGGCGTTCCGGTCACGTCCCAGAACTGGATGGTTGCCGCGGCCAACCCGCTGGCGGTGGAGGCCGGCGCCAGAGTATTGCGCGCAGGTGGGTCTGCCGCAGACGCCATGGTTGCGGTGCAGGTCGTGCTGGGCCTGGTCGAACCGCAATCCTCGGGCTTGGGCGGCGGTGCGTTTCTGGTCTGGTACGATGCAGCGACCGGTCAGATGACAACTCTGGACGGGCGAGAAACGGCGCCGCTGGCGGCCACACCGACCCTGTTTCAGGACGAAAACGGTGAGCCGCTGAAATTCTTCGATGCGGTTGTCGGTGGGCTGTCCGTGGGGACGCCGGGCACACCTGCCTTGCTGGAAGAGGCGCATCGCCGCTGGGGGCGTTCCTCGTGGCCCGGATTGTTTGCCGATGGAATCCGGTTGGCGGATGAAGGGTTCCTGGTGTCCCCGCGTCTGGCCAGCCTTGTTGAAAACGATGCCGAGCGCCTGTCGCGCTTCCCGGAAACCGCTGAATATTTCCTGCCGGGGGGCGCGCCGCTGCAACAGGGGCAGCGCCTGATGAACCCAGCTTATGCCGAAACTCTGCGTGTGTTGGCCAGTGACGGGGCGGCTGGATTCTACGGCGGTGAGATTGCGGCAGACATCGTGCGCACGGTTCGCAATGCTCCGGGCAATCCCGGTGTTCTGTCCGGTGCGGATCTTGCGCTGTATCAGGTGATCGAGCGCGAACCGGTTTGCGCGGAATACCGCGCCTATGAAGTCTGCGGCATGGGCCCGCCGTCGTCGGGTGCGCTGACCGTGGGGCAAATTCTGGGGATGCTGAACGGCTATGATCTGGCGGCCATGGGGCCGGAAAGCGCCGAGGCCTGGCGGTTGATCGGAGACGCTTCGCGCCTCGCCTTTGCGGACCGCGGCCGGTACATGGCTGACAGCGATTTCGTGCCCATGCCGACCAAGGGGCTGGTTGATCCGGCCTACCTGTCGCTACGAGCGGAATCGCTGAACACCGAAGGCGCGTTGGCAGATGTCGGGCCCGGTCAGCCGGAGTTCGACCACGCGCTGAACTGGGCGGATGATGTGTCGCTGGAGCTGCCTTCGACCTCGCATATCTCGATTGTAGACAGCTATGGCAACGTGTTGTCGATGACCACGACCATCGAAAACGGCTTTGGCTCACGTCTGATGACGAACGGGTTCCTTCTGAACAACGAACTGACGGATTTTTCGTTCAAGACCCACAGCGATGGTGTGCCGATCGCTAACCGGCTGGAACCCGGAAAACGCCCGCGTTCGTCCATGAGCCCGACCATCGTGATGCAGGATGGCGCGCCGGTTCTGGCGATTGGCTCGCCGGGTGGCAGTCGGATCATCGGCTATGTGGCCAAATCGATTATCGCATGGGCCGACTGGGGTATGGATGTGCAACAAGCCGTGTCGCTGCCGCATCTTGTCAATCGTTTCGGGACATATGATGTCGAGGCCGGGACCTCTGCCGAAGGCTTTTCCGACGGGCTGACCCAGTTTGGGTTTGAGGTAAACCCGCGTGACCTGACATCTGGCCTTCACGCCATCGAAATCGGCGACGGGCTGAGCGGTGGTGCCGACCCCCGTCGCGAAGGTATTGCGCTGGGCGAATAGGGCCTTGGTATTTGTGGGGATTGCCCGCACTTGACGAGCCCTTTAGTCATGGACTGAACGGCCCGCAACGTGCCGGGACAGGGGAGGATGACGATGGTGCAAGCGACCGCTTTGCCTCGGAATGAAACAGGTATCGAAACCGTCATAGGCGTTCTGAAACAACGTTTTGGCGACAGGTTGCAAACGGGTGCCGCGATTCGTGAACAGCACGGGCACACCACGACCTGGATCGAAAACCAGAGCCCGGATGCCGTGGTTTTCCCGCATACTACGCAGGATGTGTCGGAAATCGTCAAAACCTGTGCCGCGCACCGGGTGCCGGTGATTCCCTTTGGCACGGGAACGTCGCTGGAAGGGCATGTGAATGCGCCAGCGGGGGGGATCTCGGTCGATCTGATGCAGATGGACAAGGTGCTGGCTGTCCACGCCGAGGATTTGGATTGTGTGGTGCAGCCCGGCGTCACGCGCGAGGCGCTGAATACACATTTGCGGGATCAGGGTTTGTTCTTTCCGATTGACCCGGGGGCGAATGCGTCGCTGGGCGGTATGGCCGCGACCCGCGCTTCGGGCACCAATGCGGTGCGATACGGAACGATGCGCGACAACGTTCTCAGCCTCGAGGCGGTCATGCCGGACGGCCAGATCATCCGTACCGGTCACCGGGCCAAGAAGTCATCGGCCGGGTATGATCTGGCACGCCTTCTGATTGGGGCGGAAGGCACGTTGGGTATCATCACCGAGCTGACTCTGCGCTTGCAGGGCATCCCCGAAGCGATCAGCTCGGCCAGGTGTTCCTTTCCTTCGGTCGATGCCGCGTGCCGCGCGGTGATGATGACCATTCAGTATGGCATTCCGGTCGCCCGAATAGAGTTGCTGGATGAAATGTCGGTTCAGGCGGCAAACGCCTATTCCGGGCTGAGTCTTCCGGAAACGCCGTTGCTGCTGCTTGAATTCCATGGCTCTGAAAGCGGTGCGGCGGAACAGGCTGAAACCTTTGGTCAGATCGCCGAGGAGTTCGGCGGTACGGATTTTGCTGCGACCTCGACCACCGAAGAACGGAACAAGCTTTGGCAGGCGCGCCATGATATGTATTGGGCGTGTCTGCAACTGCGCCCCGGCGCGCGTGGTATTTCAACGGATGTCTGCGTGCCGATCTCGCGCCTGGCGGAATGTGTGACAAGCACTCAGCAGAAGGCAGCTGATCTTGGCTTGCTCGCGCCAATTGTGGGGCATGTGGGGGATGGGAACTTTCACACGCTTATTTTGATCGATATGCAGAACACCGAAGAAGTTGCCAAAGCCGAAGAGTTTGTCGGATGGTTGAACGACCTGGCAATTTCAATGGAAGGCACCTGCACAGGTGAACACGGAATCGGTCAGGGCAAACGGCCATACCTTATCAAGGAACTGGGCGCCGCCACGCAGTATATGGCCGCAATCAAGGCTGCTTTGGACCCCGAGAACATCATGAATCCCGGCAAGGTATTATCCGGCCAATCCTAGCGGTTTTCGCGTTCTGGCCCGCATTGCGCCTTCAAATCGTCCACATGTTCTGGTCTCACCGACTCGGTTAGGAACAGGTGGTCGAGATGAGCGCAAAATATCTGGCAGGGTTTGCAGCGATCTGCGGGGTCGCCATTGTTGGGCTGGACTATTATCAGCAGGCCAAGGCATCCGAAAACGGGCTGGGCTTCAAAGGTTATGTTGCCTCGGTATCCGCGCGTGTCGGGATTTCGGAAAGTCGGCTTGAAGCTGATGCCCAACCTTCACAGCCCGAGGAACCCGCGGCCAAGACACCGTCAGAGGAAGTTCGGAAACTTGTCTGCACCACGATCGGGACAAGCAAGCGCTGTCGCTCCAGCGGTTGAGATCACGGGTTTCATGTCCGATCTGCGACCCGCATTCGATGATCGGGTCGTTTTTTTCATATCACTGGTCGGATGAATGTCGCGCGATCCCTCTCAAGTGCGCCATATGGTGTCAACTGATTTCAAGGGGAGACGCCCGGTTATGAAAACCCAAGTCAAAGCACTGGTCGTTGGCGGCGGCGCCGTTGGGACCTCGATTGCCTATCATCTGGCCAAAGCGGGCTGGAATGATGTGATGTTGATCGAACGGGACGAGCTGACGTCCGGGTCCACCTGGCACGCGGCTGGTCTGCTGCCATTGTTCAACATGTCCTATGCGACAACGCACATCCACAAATACTCGGTCGACTTCTACAAGACGCTGGAAGAAGAAACCGGGCTGAACGCGGGCTTTGCCGTCGTCGGCAACCTGCGCATGGCACAGACGCAGGAGCGCATGGACGAGTACATGCTCTACGCCTCTACCGCCGAAACCTGCGATGTTGCCTATGAGTGGCTGACCCCCGAGCAGATCAAGGAACGCTGGCCGCTGATCGAGACATCGGATCTGAAGGGCGCGATCTACCATACCGAAGACGGGTATATTAACCCTGCGGACGTGACGCAGGCGATGGCCAAGGGGGCCCGTCAGCGTGGCGTCGAGATCGTGCGCAAGATGCAGGCGGATGCCTTCCACTGGAACGGCACCCATTGGGAAGTCACTTGCACCAAGATGGTGGAAAAAGGCGGCAACCTTGTCGAAAGCGACGAAAAGGTTGTGATCACTGCCGAACATGTTGTCACTGCATCGGGCAACCACGCACAGCGCACCGCCAAGATGCTGGGCATCAAGATGCCGGCGATCCCGGTCGAACACACTTTCATCGTCATGGACAAGGACCCAGAGTTGGTCAAATGGCGCGAAGCAGGTAACCCGGAACACCCCGTCGTGCGCGACGCCGACAACGAATCCTATGCCCGTGAAGAACGCGGCGGCTGGATCCTGGGTATCTATGAACATGGCGCCCCCGCGCGGTTTGAACACGGTGTGCCGGACAGCTTCCGCGCGGATCTGTTCCCGCTGGATCTGGATCGGATCGCGGATCAGTACATGGCTATGGCCGAGCGCGTGCCGTCCTGTGCCGAGTCCGGCCTGAAAGACGATTTCAACGGCCCGATCTGTTATACGCCTGACGGCAATCCGCTGGTCGGCCCTGCGCCGGGCCTGCGCAACATGTGGCTGGCCGAAGGTTTCAGCTTTGGCATCACCGCGGCAGGCGGCACCGGCTACTATCTGGCGCAGATGATGGTCGATGGCGAAGCCGAGATCGATATGGCCTCGCTGGACCCCAAACGCTATTCCAGCAACTGGATGACCACCGAGTTCGCGGCCCGCAAAAACGAAGAGTGCTATGAACACGTCTATATCCTGCACCACCCGGATGAAGAGCGTGAAGCTTGCCGTCCGTTGCGTACTGTTCCGGCATACGACCGTCAGAAGGCGCGTGGTGCACAGTTTGGTTGGGTCAACGGTTGGGAACGTCCAAACTATTTCGGCCCGCTGGATGCGCCTGACAACTTCGACAAAGAAAGCCGCAGCTTCCGCCGCGGTGGTTGGTGGCAGTATGCCGTCGAAGAAGCCAAAGCGATCCGAGAAGGCGTTGGCCTGATCGATGCGTCGGCCTTCACCAAGCATGTCGTAAAAGGCCCCGGTGCCACCCAGTTCCTGGATTGGTTCACCTGCAACAAGCTGCCCAAGGTCGGTCGTATCAACCTGACCTATGCGCTGACCTCGCACGGCACCACCCGCACCGAATACACCATCGTCCGCAATGGCGAGAACAACTACTACATCGTCTCTGCCGGTGCCTGGACCGAGTACGACGCCGACTATCTGCGCAAGGCGGCCGAGGACAAGATGGAGGAGTTCGGATATATCGAAATCCAGGACGTGACCACGCAATGGGGCGTCTTCGCCATCGCCGGACCCAAGTCGCGTGACGTTCTGAAAGAGGTCATCAAGGACGCCGATCCGGAAACCGCCCTGTCGAACAAGCGCTTCCCGTGGCTGTCGGCGCGTCAGATCGAACTGGGCATGTGCCCTGTCAACGCGATCCGCGTGGCCTATACCGGCGAGCTGGGCTGGGAACTGCACCACCCGATCGAGATGCAGAACTACCTGTTCGACCTGCTTGAAGAAGCCGGCGAGAAGCATGGCATGAAGCTGGTCGGTGCCCGCGCCCAGAACTGGCTGCGTCAGGAGAAATCCTATCGCGCCTTTGGCACCGAACTGGGCCGTGACGCGACCCCGCTGGAGGCCGACCTGCCGCGCTTTGTCGATTTGTCGAAAGATTTTTACGGCAAGGCCAAGCTGGAAGAGACCGGTGTGCGCGTGAAATGCTGTACCCTGCTGATCGACGGGCCGGAGGATGCCGACCCATGGGGCCGCGAGGCACTGTACACACCGGAAGGTGAACGCGTGGGTCGATTGACCTCGGGCGGGTATTCCGTAGTGTTCGAGAAATCCATCGGCATGGGCTATGTGAAGCCCGAGCTGGCTGTCGAAGGCACAAAGCTGAAGGTCAAGATGCAGGACAAGCTGTGGGATGCGGTCGTGACCTGCGACAGCCCCTACGACCCGAAAAACGAAACCATCCGCAAGGACGGTTGATCGAAGAAAGGCCCCGGAAACCTTCGGGGCCTTTTCTTTTTGTCATCCAGACAGTTCGTCGAAACATTCCAGCGCCTTGGCCGCGTACATCATGGCTGGGCCGCCGCCCATCTGGATCGCCATGGCCAACACGTCGGACACTTCTTCCCGTGTCGCACCGGCCTTGATCAAAGCTTCGGTGTGCAGGGTGATGCAGGGTTCGCATCGCAGGGTGACTGACATGCCCAACGCAATGAGTTCCTTGGTCTTGTAGTCGAGCGTCCCGCCCTTTTTGACGGCTTTGCCAAGCGCTCCGAATGCGCGTGTCGTGTCGGGAATGGATCCGTTCAGGTTTCGCAAACTCTTTCGTGTTGCCGAGAGTTTTTCTTGCCATGCCATTGCTGAGTGCCCTTCTTCATATCTAGCAACTGGAATATGAATTGGGTTGCGGCTGTTTGACTTTGATCTCGATCAGACTTCAGGGCGTTCGGCAATGAACGCAAGATTGTTGGCAGGCATTTCTAACGGTGCCAGCGCGAGCAGGCCGAAGTTCTCGAACAGGTTCAGAATGTCCGCGTCGTTTTTGTAGCCGATTTCCGGGTCTTGCTGGATCAAAGCCTTATGAAAGCGGACATCCCCGTCACTGGTGAGTTGGCCCGAGCGTTTGAACGGACCGTACAAGATGAACCGCCCTTTTGGTGACAGGGATTGGGCGACTTCTGAAACGATGGTTCTGGTTTCCTGCCAACTGATCAAGTGAATCAAGTTGATCAGAACGATCAGATCCTGGCCGCAAAACCGCCTGTGCCAGCCCGAAAGCGCTGCATCCAGTTCTGCGACCGGCGCGACATTTGGCAGGTTACGGGTATAGGCGTCGATACTCACGCGCCGCTCAGGGTCAACCTCCGAAGGCTGCCAGGTCAGCCCGGGCAGCATTTCGGCAAAGGCCCGGACATGCTGACCAGTCCCGCTTGCGATTTCCAATGCCTGGCCTTGGGACGGCCCCCACTCTTGCAACACTGCACACAGGGCGTAGGTGTTCCGGGATGCTGCCGGGGCCACCAGCTTGCCATCTTCAGACGCATTGGCGACGCTTGCAGAAGAGGGGAGGCTGCGTTTGATCATCGTTTCAGCCTGTCAGGGGTCAACATGCCTACTATGTCAGGCTCCAGTTCGGGTGTGTTTCCGACAACAAGATCGCACAGCAGTTGCGAGGCCGCCGGTGAGGTTTGAAAACCAAACCCGCCCTGACCGCCACACCAGACAAACGAAGGGTCCAGCGGGTCGCGCCCAAGCACCAAGGTCCCGTCCGGGGCAAAACTGCGCAAGCCCGCCCAATTCGTTTCAACTCTTGTGACAGGCTCGGTCATCAACTCCTCATACCGTGCCAGACCCTCTGCCAGCACCATATCATCGGCATAAGCATCCTGTGGCGGAACGGGATCGGCTTCGGATGGTGAAACCAGCAGCTTGCCCGCATCCGGTTTGGCGTACCATGTTTCGCCGGCGCCCAGCATCATCGGCCAGACAGAAACGTCATGCCCTCCGGGGGCGGGAAGACGCGCCATCGACCGACGGCGAGGTGTGATACCGATACCGGGCAGCCCTGCAAGCTGTGCAACCTCATCCACCCAGGCCCCGGCTGCGTTGATCAGAGTGCGGGCTTCAAAGATCTCACCGGCCTCAACCGCCCAGTGTTTTTCTTTTCGAATGCCGGTGACTCTGCTTTTCGTCGAAACCGTTCCCCCGTTTTGCCTGACGGTCCGGGCGAAATCGTGCAACAGGCGATCCGTATCGATGTCAAAGGCCGCTTCGCTGATGGCTGCAAACCCGACCTTGCCCGGGTTCAGAATCGGAACGCGCGATATCGCCTGTTCCATCGGTATTTTCACCATGTTCAGATCGGCGCAATCGGCTTCGAACATGTCGGGCTGGTCAATTGCTCCGACCAGCATCAATCCGCGCGGGGTCAGGTAACCGCCATTCTGCGTATGAAGAAAGGCAGCCCCCGCTTTGTTCAGTGCGACGACCGAAGGCGGTCCATAGCTTTCTTCGAACAAGGCCGCTGACCGGCCCGACGTGTGATAGCCCAGGGCGTCTTCCGCTTCCAGAACCATCACGGTTCCGTGTTGCGACAGGCGCGCACCGGCGCTCAGCCCAGCGATGCCGCCTCCGATTATCAGGAAATCAATCATGACTTGCGATCCATCCTGAGCAGAGACGCTACAGGTTCCTTGAGTTTCATGCTGGCGCCAAAGCTCCTCGTTCGCCACGCGTTTGGGTTCCCGGACTATAAGCAGCCTTGAAATTGTGCTTCAACCCGGTCAAAGAAGTATCAAAATATACAGGAGGGTAAGGTGACCGCAGCAGACCTTCATCCAATGGCCACAGGGCATATTCCAGGATATGTTGTCGCAGCTGACGGAAGCGATTACCTTTTCTCCGCCATGGTCGTTTTTTTCGTCGTTCTGGTGGTGCTGATCGGTGTCGGATACCTGACGCTGCATTCGGTTCCCGAAAAAATGGCCCACGAAAACAATCACCCGCAGTTTCAGTTGGTGGGCATTCTGGCACTGCTGGCGCTGTTTACACATAATGGGCTTTTCTGGGTTGCTGCTATATTGGTCGCAGGGTTCCAGTTCCCGGATTTTGCCACCCCGCTTCGAAACATTGCCGATGCCATTCGTTCTCTCGGTCGGTCACCTGTTCCGGAACCAGTGCCTGAAACAACGGTGCCGGCTGCGCCAGAACCTGGACCCAGCGATCCGCAGGAGCAATCCACATGATCGAGACCATGCTCTGCGCCCTGATAACGGTGCTGCCCGACTATCTGTTCCGCCGTTTTGTACAGGGCAAGCGGATCGGTCACGAGATTACCTTGTTCACCATGTGGTACGAACTTCGCTGGGGTTTGACCACCTGTGCCATTCTGGCGCTGACCGTGATCACCACGCTGTTTTACTTTCATCCGGCCAGCAAAACCGCGGCATCCTATTTCCGGACGGTGACCATTCTGCCGCAATTGGGCGGTCGTGTTTCCGAGGTTTTCGTCAAGAACAACGAACTGGTAACCGCGGGTCAACCGATTTTCCGGATCGAGGATTTCAGCCAGACTGCCCAAGTTCAGGCGGCAAATGCGCAGATTGCACAGGTGCAGGCCTCGCTTAAGGTTGCGGAAACCGATTTGGCCGAGGCGGAAGCTGGAATTGCAGGTGCCAAGGCTGCGCTTGCGCAGTCTCTGGAGGATCTTGAACGCAACACGACCTTGCGCGACGAAGGTTCAAGCGCCGTAAGGCTGGCCGAGATTGAGAGGCTGGAAAACCTTGTCGCCGAGCGAGAGGCCCAGGTTCTTGCAGCGGAATCTAAACGTGCCGCGGTTGAGCAGCAGATCGAAGAACTGATCCCCGCGCAGCTAGCCAGTGCCATTGCGCAACTGGATGCTGCGCAGACCGAGTTGGACAAGACGGTGATCACCGCGGGCGTCACAGGGCGGGTCGAACAGTTCGGCCTTCAGGTCGGTGACTACGTAAGCCCGTTGTTGCGCCCCGCGGGCATTCTTGTGCCATCGCACACAGGGCATGATCGTTTTCAGGCCGCTTTCAACCAGCTCTCTGCCCAGGTGATCAAGCCGGGCATGATTGGTGAATTGGGTTGCATGACAAAGCCATTCACCGTGATCCCCACCGTGGTGGTCGAGGTGCAGGATGTCATCCCGTCGGGCCAGATCCGCCCATCGGACGAATTGCGGGACGTTCAGAGCAACAACAATCCGGGCTCGATTCTGGTCTATTTGGAGCCGCTGTACAAAGGTATGGCCGATGACATTCCGCCGGGCAGCAATTGTCTGGCCAATGTCTACACAGACAACCACGAGCGGTTGGAGCACGAGGATCTGGGCTTTTGGGAGGCGACCTTCCTGCACGTGGTCGACACGATCGGCGTGGTGCATGCAGCGGGTCTGCGCTTGCGTTTGATCCTGATGCCGGTGAACACTCTGGTTTTGACCGGGCATTGATCTGACCTTGGCAATCTGAACGCGAAGGCCCGGCAAGTTTCGCCGGGCCCTTTGGTTTCTTAAAGCGCTGCTTTGAACAGCTGCGTCAGGTTGTCTTTCGTCAACTCAATCGGGTTGCCGCCGCATGACGGATCGATGATCGCCCCTTCGACAAGCTCTGGGATTGAAGCTTCGGTCACACCCAGGTCGGACAATGTGCGGGGGATGCCAAGGCTGTCGTTGAAATTCTGCACGAAGGCGCGGAAACCATCGAAGCCGCCGTCGATGCCCAGATATGCCGCAGCTTGCTGGAACCGATCTGCAATGGCCGGGGCGTTGAAGTCCAGCACAGCGGGCATGCAGACCGCGTTCGTGGTGCCGTGATGGGTGTTGAATACCGCGCCAATTGGGTGGCTCATCGCGTGGATCGCGCCAAGGCCCTTCTGGAAAGCCGTTGCGCCCATGGCAGCGGCGCTCATCATCTGGGCGCGGGCCTCGATATCGGTGCCGTCTGCATGGGCACGTGGCAAATACTCCTTCACCAGTCGCATACCCTCCAGCGCGATGCCCTGGCTCATCGGGTGATAATGCGGGCTCGAGAAGGCTTCGACGCAATGCGCGAAGGCGTCCAGGCCTGTTCCTGCCGTGATGAACTTGGGCATCCCGACGGTCAGCTCCGGGTCGCAAATCACCACGGTCGGCAGAACCTTGGGATGAAAGATGATCTTCTTGGCATGGGTCTCGGAATTGGTGATGACGCTCGCGCGGCCCACTTCCGATCCTGTCCCTGCGGTGGTCGGAACGGCAATGATTGGCGCGATAACGTCGGCATCGGCTCGTGTCCACCAGTCGCCGATATCCTCGAAATCCCAAACGGGGCGCGTCTGACCGGCCATGAAAGCGACCATCTTGCCCAGATCCAGCCCAGAGCCGCCGCCAAAGGCGATCACCCCGTCATGGCCACCCGCGTTATAGGCCGCAACTCCGGCTGCAAGGTTCTTTTCATTCGGGTTGGGGTTCACATCGCTGAACAGGCCGCGGCCCAGTCCGGCGGCTTCCATGATATCCAGTGTCGCGCTTGTGATGGGCAGATCGGCCAGCCCCTTGTCCGTGACCAGCAATGGTTTCTTCATTCCGGCGGCGGCGCAGGCTTCGGGCAACTCCCTGATGCGCCCGGCTCCGAATTTGATGGCGGTCGGATAGGACCAGTTTCCAACAAGTGTCATGTCAGGTTTCCTTTGCAAAATAAGGCCTGCTTCGGCGAGGGGGTGGGTCCGAAGCAGGCCGTCGTCCTTAGCCCGTTACCTTTTTGAGGTGGTAGGATTTGGGACGTGTCAGGTTGTGATATCCGATGACGGACAGACCGCCGCCGCGCCCGGTATTCTTGCAGCCCGTCCAGCACAGGCCGGGGTCCAGATAATCAGCGCGGTTCATGAACACGGTCCCCGTTTCGATCCGGTCACCCACCCGCGCCGCACGATCCACATCGCGGGTCCACAGGCTGGCAGTCAGGCCAAACTCACTGTCATTCATCAATGCGATGGCCTCCTCGTCCGAGGACACTTTCATGATGCCCACCACGGGCCCAAAGCTTTCGTCCCGCATCACGCGCATGTCATGATTGACATTGGTCAGGATTTGCGGTGTCAGGTACGCGCCACCGTCGTCTTCAGCAAAGGTGTTGATATGCGCGACCGCACCGGCTGCAACCGCCTCGGCGATCTGCGCTCGTACCTCATCGGCAAACCGCACATTGGCCATCGGGCCAATCGTTGTCTCGGCATCCAGCGGGTTGCCCAGCTTGTAACCCTTCACGATGTCCACCGCCTTGGCGACAAAGTCGTCATAAAGGCTCTCGTGAACATAGATCCGCTCGATTCCGCAACAACATTGGCCCGAATTGAACATCGCACCGTCAATCAGCGTGTCGACCGCGGCATCCAGGTCGGCGTCATCCATCACATAGCCGGGATCCTTGCCGCCCAGCTCGGTGCCGACGCCGGTAAACGTGCCCGCCGCGGCACGTTCCATCGCCTGACCGCCGCCGACTGATCCGGTGAAGTTCACGAAATCAAATGCATTGCCCGCGATCAGGTCGTTGGTCACGTCGTGGCTCAGGAACACATTCTGGAATACGTCCTCGGGCACACCTGCCGAATGGAACGCCTTTGCCATGCGCTCGCCCACCAGCAACGTCTGTGTCGCGTGTTTCAGGACGACCGTGTTGCCCGCGATAAGCGCCGGTGCGACCGTGTTGATCGCCGTCATGTAGGGATAGTTCCAGGGCGCCACCACAAAGACCACCCCATGAGGAATGCGCTTGATGTAGCGTTTGAACGTTTCGTCTTCGCCGACGGCGATATCTGCCAGGGACGTCTCGGCAATCTCCGCCATATGGCTGGCACGTTCGTTGAATCCACCGAACTCGCCGCCATAACGCACTGGGCGACCCATCATATGGGCCAGTTCCGGCACGATCTCATCGTTCATGGCGCCAACGGCGGCCACACCCGCCATCACAAGATCGATCCGCTCCTGCAACGGACGAGCTGCCCATTCCGCCTGAGCAGCCCGAGCGCGCGCCGCGGCCCCGAACGCGGCCTCTCGCGACAACACTTCACGTTCGGCATAAACCGATCCATCGATCGGCGAGACACATTTCAACATCTGCCCCATTTTCACTCCATTTCCGAAATAAACAGGATCCCTGCTTCATCTGGCCCAAAATATCCCGGGGGTCTGGGGGCAGAGCCCCCAGCGCGACCCGACCTCACGCCCGCTCGAATCCGCGGGCGATTTCCCAATCCGTGACCACGCGTTCGAACTCCTCGATCTCGACCTCCGCGGCACGGGTATAGTGGTCGACGACGTCATCGCCCATGGCCGCGCGCAACATGACCGATCCGTGCAGCGCATCCCGCGCGGCGCGAAGGTTGCCCGGGATCATCGCAGTCTCACCCTGGTAAACGTCGCCTTTGGTCGGCGGTTGCAGATCCAGCCCTTCCTCGATGCCCGCGATCCCTGCCGCCAGCATGCCAGCCATCGCCAGATAGGGGTTCATATCTGAGCCCGGAATTCGGCACTCGACGCGTACGGCCTTGGTACCGTCACCGCACAGGCGGAACCCGGCGGTGCGGTTGTCCACGGACCAGATGATCCGCGTTGGCGCGAAGGTGCCTTTCATGAAGCGTTTATAACTGTTGATGTAAGGTGCCATGAAATAGGTGTAATCAGGGGCATATTTCAGCAGCCCAGCCATATAGCTTTTCATCAGCGCCGACATGCCCAGATCGTCCCCGGCGTCATAGAAGGCAGGCTGTCCATCCGCCCATAGTGACTGGTGCACATGGGACGAGCTACCAACTTTCTCGTGGTGCCATTTCGGCAGGAACGTCGCTGCGTGACCATGTTGCCACGCGATCTCTTTCACAGCGTTCTTGGCGATCGAATGATACTCGGCTGTTTCCATCGCGGGTGCGTATTTGATGTTCAGCTCTTCCTGTCCGGTCTCGGCCTCACCTTTGGAGTTCTCAACCGGTATGCCCGCATCCCACAGATGGTTGCGGATCGGACGCATCACATGCTCTTCCTTGGTGGTCTGAAGGATGTGATAGTCTTCGTTATAGCCCGAGATCGGCTCCAGATTCCGGAAACCTTCCTTGCGGATCTGGTCAAAGCTTTTCTCGAACAGGAAAAACTCAAGCTCGGTCGCGGTCATGGCGTCATAGCCCATGGCTTTCAAACGGCTGACCTGTTTTTTCAGGATTGAACGCGGCGCGTGCGGCACTTCCTCATGCGTGTGATGATCCAGCACGTCACACATCACCATCACCGTGCCTTCAAGCCACGGCACCGGGCGCAGGGTGCTGAGGTCCGGTTTCATGACATAGTCGCCATAGCCCCGTTCCCAACTGGTCGAGGCGTAGCCATCGGGTGTCGCCATCTCCAGATCGGTGGCCAGCAGATAGTTGCAGCAATGGGTCTCTTCCCATGCGCCTGCCACGAAATGGCCCGCGTGAAAACGCTTGCCCATCAACCGGCCCTGCATGTCCACCATGCAGACCAAAACCGTATCAACCGAACCTTCGGATACCTGCGTTTTCAGATGTTCGAACGTGAGCATGTGCCACCTTTGTCTTTGCCGAAATCCTTCATCGGCCATTCGTCCTGTCAGACCCGCCCCCAAGCAAGGGGCGGGTCGCTTGGCCAAGTCTTAGCCGTAGCGGTAGGGCCGTCCAGCCTTGAGCATATCGGCGTTGTACTGTTTGAAGATTTCAACAACCTTCGCCTTGGTTTCGGATTCGGCTGCGATCTCGTCCCAGAAGGCAACGGCTGCGGCTTCGACGGTTGCCCATTCTTCGTCCGGAATCGAGGTCAGCTGCATCTTGTCTCCGTTGACGCGCAGGCTGGCCTCGCCGCCCCAGTACCACCATTGACGATAATAGTGGGACTGATCGGTACAGACGCGGAACAGGGTCTGCAAATCTTCGGGCAGCTCGTTCCAGCGGTCCATGTTGGCAAAGAACGAACCGGCCCAGGCACCCGAGATGTTGTTGGTCAGGAAGTAGTTGGTCACATCCGCCCAGCCGACTGTGTAGTCTTCGGTGATGCCGGACCACGCGATACCGTCCAGCTCGCCGGTTTGAACCGCGACTTCGATGTCTTCCCAGGGCAGGGTGACCGGCACAACACCGAACTGCGACAGGAAGCGGCCCGCGGTCGGGAAGGTAAACACACGTTTGCCCTGAAGGTCCGCCAGGCTGTTGATCGGGTCTTTCGTTGCAAAATGGCACGGGTCCCAGGCGCCGGCCGAGATGTGCTTGACGCCGACTTTCGAGTATTCCTCGTCCCAGATCTCGTTCAGCCCGTACTGGTTGAACAGAACCGGTACGTCCAGCGAGTAGCGCGAGGCAAAGGGGAAATAGCCGCCGAACACGGTGACCTCGGTGGGCGACGCCATCGAGTCATCATCCGACTGCACGGCATCAATCGTGCCGCGCTGCATGGCACGGAACAGCTCGCCCGTCGGAACCAGCTGGTCGGCATAGAACAGCTCGATCTGCATCCGGTCACCGGCGATCGTGTTGAACATCTTGATGGCCGGGTCGATCACGTGTTCGGCCAGCGCCGGGCCGGCATAGGTCTGCATCCGCCATCTGATGGTCGATTGCGCCAGTGCAGGCGTCGCCAGAGCAGCGGCGGGAGCGGCCGCAGCACCTTTCAGAAATGTACGTCTGTTCGTCATTCTCTCTCTCCGTTGGTCAGTTTCGATTGTGCGGGGATTGCCCGCGACGCCCCGGTTTGAACCGGGATCATTTGTTGTAGATGTATTCCGGCAGCCACAGCGCGATCTGCGGGAATGTCATGATGATCGCCAGCGCCAGCGTCATCACCATCACGAAGGGCAGGATCGAACCGTAAATGTCGCGCAGCGATATCTCTGGTGGCGCCATCGCGCGCATCAGGAACAGGTTGTAGCCGAAGGGCGGTGTCATATAGGCGATCTGGGTGGTGATCGTGTACAGAACCCCATACCAGATCAGGTCGAACCCCAATGCACCCACGAGCGGCACGTACAAAGGCGCGACGATCACCAGCATGGCCGTATCGTCCAGAAACGTGCCCATCAGAATAAAGCTGAGCTGCATCAAGATCAGGATCACCCAAGGGTTGAGGCCCAGCCGTTCGGTAAACAGGTTCTCGATTGCCCGAACGGCGCCCAAGCCGTCGAAAACAGCGCCAAAGGCAAGCGCAGCCAGAATGATCCACATGAACATACAGGTGATGCCCAGCGTTGACCGCACAGATGTCTCGAAAACCTCACGTGTCATACGGCCCTTGAGGATGGCCGCGGCGAACGCCGTCAACGCACCGATGGCCGAGCTTTCGACCAGCGAGGTCCAGCCGTTGACGAAGGGCACCATCATCGCGGCAAAAATACCCAGGGGCAGCAGGCCCGCGCGCAACAGGCGCAGTTTCTCTGCCATGGGCACGTCGCGCTCCTCGGCTGACAAGGCGGGCCCTAAGGCCGGGTTGATGCGGCAGCGGATCACGATGTAGAGGATGAACATTGCGGCCATCATCAAGCCCGGCAGCAATCCAGCCAACCAAAGTTGGCCAACCGGCTGGCGCGCGATCATCGCATAAAGAACCAGCACGACGGAGGGCGGCACAAGGATGCCCAATGACGATCCGGCTTGTATCACCCCGGTCACCATTTTCTTGTCATAGCCACGTTTCAGCAGTTCCGGCAGCGCAATGGTCGCGCCGATCGCCATGCCCGCGACACTCAGCCCGTTCATGGCCGAAATCAGCACCATAAGACCGATCGTGCCGATTGCGAGCCCACCGTTCAGGCCGCCCATCCAAACGTGGAACATCTTGTACAGATCGTCTGCAATTTTGGATTCGGCCAGAACATAGCCCATGAAGATGAACATCGGCAGGGTCAGCAGCGGATACCATTTCATCAGCTTCATGGCGGCCGAAAAGCCAATGTCATAGCCGCCGCGATCCCCCCACAGAAACAGGGCGGCCATCACGGCGACAAAACCAATCGCGCCAAAAACGCGCTGCCCGGTCAGCAGCATCAGCATCATGGTCGAAAACATCAGGATGGCGATCAATTCGTACGACATCAGATCACCTCGCGCGGGATGTCATCGCCCCTGAGGCGCAGAATATCTTTGAACAGTTCCGAGATCGCCTGAAGCAACATCAGGAACAGGCCCACGACCATGATGACCTTGATTGGCCACAGGTATGGACGCCACGCGGTTGGGCTGCGTTCGCCATATTGCAGCGAATAGCTCAGCGAGTCGTATCCGCCGTAGATCATCACGCTCAGGTAGATGATCAGGAAAAGGACGGTGATCGCATCCGTCCACGCGCGACGACGGTCGGACCATTCGCCGTACAGAAGGTCCATGCGGACGTTGGATCCCATCTGGATCGAATAGGGTCCGCCCAGAATGTAGTAGGCGACCATTGCGAACTGGGCCATTTCCAGGGTCCACAGCGATGGCAGGAAAAAGGTTTTTGAAATCGAGGACCAGAGCAGGATGCCCATCATGACGAAGATGCCGTACATGACGAAGCGTCCGATCCAGCGGTTCGTGCGGTCAATGACCGCCACATATCCCCGCATGAAATTCATCCCGATACCTCTGCTCTCATGGTTTCGCCTCTGCGTGCGATAAGTCTTGGATGACCGATTGCAGAATTGGCGTCAGCAATCCCGCAATGCGGTTTACGCCTTCTGCTGTGTCGATCAGATCGTTTCGAACCTCGATCATGACATTTGGAAGCCCGCGCCGGACCGCGTGTTCGCGCAACGTGTGCGTGACGCCATCCGTCGCCGAGTAAGGTTCGTTCAAAGCCACGCGCAATCCCGAGCTTTCCGCGTGGCTCAGCATCAGCTGCGCGGCGCGGTCGTCTTCGTCATGAAGAATCCCCAGCTCTACCGTTCGGGGGGCTCCCTTGTAGACGGGCGTGAAGCTGTGGATCGTGATGACAACCGGAGGTTCAGGCCGTTCGTCCAAAGTGGATGAAACCAGCGTTTTGAAAGGCTCATACACGTCGCGTACCCGCTGGGCGCGCTGAGCATCTGTCAGGTTCATGTTGCCGGGAATGGAAAACACTTCGCTGACCTGCGGCATGGCATCTTCGCGTTCGGGTGGGCGGTTGCAGTCATAAACAAGGCGACTGACGCGCGAGTGGACCAGCGGCGCATCCAAAGCGCCCATCAGCTCCACCGACAGGTCCAGCGCGCCGATGTCCCAGGCCGCGTGAGAGCCGGCCGCTGCCTCATCCAGCCCCAATCCATCCAGCGCGGCCGGAATAAACCGGCTTGCATGTTCGCATATCAGCACGGCAGGTGCGCGACCGTGCGCATTGAGCACGCGGGCTGCCGGGGCTTCGGTCGGCAAAAGCAATGATGACTCGGTCTCGTGACACATAGGTAGCATTTGCTACAGCAACTTCTCACCTGTCAAGAAAATTTCTGTAGACAAAATTTCAAACGAACATATTCTGTAACAAATTCAAGAAACGAGGGCGCCGATGGCCACCGTTGCCAAACTTGTCAAACAGAGGATTCAGGATGAGCTGGACGATCTGACACGGTCTGAACGTCAATTGGCCTCGGTCCTGTTGCAGGATTATCCGATGGCCGGTTTGCAATCGATCACCAAGCTGGCCGCTGCGGCGCAGGTTTCGACCCCGACAGTTATTCGCATGGCGCGCAAGCTTGGGTTTGACGGGTTCCCCGACTTGCAGGATGCGCTGCGCGAAGAGGTTGCGGCGCAGATCAAAAAGCCGATCTCGAAACGGGACGCCTGGGTTGTGGATGATGAGGCAGAACATCCGACAACGCGTTTTGCCCAGGCGGTATGGACCAACATGCGCCACACGCTGGAACGTCTGGACAAAGAGATGTTCGATGCCGTCGCGCGTCTTTTGGCCGAGACAGAGCGTCATCTTTACGTCGTAGGTGGTCGCATCACGCGGTCAAATGCGGATTACCTGTTCAATCACATGCAGATCATCCGGCCCAACGTGACGATGCTGGGCAATTCGGCGAATGTCTGGCCGCAATACCTTCTGGATATGGATGAATCATCCGTTCTGGTGATCTTCGACATCCGCCGTTACGAGGCGCATCTGGAGAAGCTGGCACAGGTTGCCTCGGGCCGCGGCGTCACCGTTGTTCTGTTTACGGACCAATGGGGTTCGCCAATCGGAAAGACCGCCAATTATTCCTTCCACGCATTGGTCGAGGCGCCCTCCAGTTGGGATTCGACCATTGCCTTGCAGTTGATCTCGGAAACGCTGATTGCCGAAGTGCAGGAGGCACGTTGGGAACAAAGCAAGGAGCGGATCGAAGAACTGGAGCGGTTCTTTTCTTCGACCCGGATATTTCGCAATCAGGACTGACGGGCCGAGCAGTGTCGAAAAAATTGCGCCACTAATTTTGCCACTTCCGGCTTGACGATCCCGAAAGCATGACTTAACCAGCGCAAACCATTTGCGGGTATAGCTTAATGGTAAAGCCCCTGCCTTCCAAGCAGGCTATGTCGGTTCGATTCCGTCTACCCGCTCCACGCCTTCCCTGAAATTCTGCGTCAAATGGCCCTTTCGACCTGCCGATTGCGGTTGTGATGCTTGACCATACCTGCCGCTACCTCCAAGAAAGCGGTCACTCAGTACGGTTCAGGATACAAGGGCCAGACATGGCAAGACAAGCCGCCAGCAAGCCAACGCATACCGCCGCGCCCGGAGCCTCCGAGGAACGCGCCCGTTCAAAGAAGATTGGGGTTCTGGCCTCGCTTTGGCCGTTCATGAAACCCTACAAATTCCTGATGATCGGCGCGACGCTGGCGTTGATTCTGACGGCCAGCATGACCCTGACGCTGCCATTGGCGGTGCGGCGCGTGGTCGACAATTTCCGAATTCAGGATGGAGAGCTTCTGGATTGGTATTTTCTGGCCGCGCTGGTCATCGCTGCCGTTCTGGCCGTGGGCACCGGTATTCGGTATGCGCTTGTGACCCGTCTGGGCGAACGGGTAGTGGCCGATATCCGCAAGGCGGTTTTTGATCGGGTCATCGGCATGAGCCCGGAATTCTATGAGCGAATCATGACCGGTGAGGTGCTGAGCCGGATCACCACTGACACGACGCTGATCCAATCTGTTCTCGGCTCGTCCGTGTCCATTGCCCTGCGAAACATACTGATGTTCGTCGGTGGGCTGGTTCTGATGCTACTGACATCCGCCAAGCTGACCGGGCTGGTATTGTTGCTGATCCCGGTGGTCATCGTGCCGATCCTTGTACTTGGTCGCCGTCTGCGCGTGATCAGCCGCGAGAATCAGGACTGGATCGCGGCCTCGTCCGGCAACGCGGGTGAGGCATTGGGTGCGGTACAGACCGTTCAGGCATTTTCTCATGAACAGGCCAGCCGCCAGCAATTCAGTGAGATGACCGAGACATCTTACAGCGTCTCGCTGCGCCGCATACAGACCCGCGCGGTGCTGACGGTGATCGTGATCTTCCTGGTTTTCTCGGGTATCGTGGGCGTTCTGTGGATGGGTGCCAATGACGTGCGAAATGGCGTGATGACCGAAGGTGTTCTGATCCAGTTCGTCATCTATTCGATCATCATGGCGGGCTCGGTCGCGGCCCTGTCCGAAATCTGGAGCGAACTTCAGCGTGCCGCGGGGGCCACCGAACGTCTGGTCGAGCTGCTGCATGCAGAAGATACCGTGACCGACCCTGCCAATCCCAAAGCGCTGCCCAAGAACATTCAGGGCGAAATCCGGTTTGAAGATGTCAGCTTCCGCTATCCCGCGCGGCCCGATACGGTTGCATTGGATCATCTGTCACTTCTGGTGAAGCCAGGCGAGACGGTCGCATTCGTCGGGCCATCCGGGGCAGGAAAAACAACCGTGATCCAACTGATCCAGCGGTTCTATGATCCGAACTCGGGCCGCGTGACGCTGGACGGTCTTGATCTGCGCGACATCAACCGGTCGGACTTCCGCCGCCACATGGCTCTGGTGCCTCAGGATCCCGTGATCTTTGCTGCATCCGCGCGGGAAAACATCCGCTTTGGTCGTCTGGACGCCTCGGATGCTGAAGTCGAGGTCGCCGCCCGGGCCGCTGCCGCGCATGATTTTATTACGGCCTTGCCCCAAGGATATGACAGCTTTGTCGGCGAACGCGGTGTCATGCTGTCTGGCGGGCAGAAGCAGCGTATTGCCATTGCCCGGGCAATCCTGCGCGACGCGCCGGTTCTGCTGCTGGACGAGGCGACTTCGGCGCTGGATGCGGAAAGCGAACGCGCAGTGCAGGGCGCGGTGGACAAGATGCGTGCCGGGCGCACGACCCTGATCGTCGCGCACAGATTGGCGACTGTTAAGAAAGCGGACCGCATCGTCGTGCTGGAAGAAGGCCGCATCGTTGCGCAAGGCAGCCACGAGGATCTGGTGTCTCAGGACGGGCTGTATGCACGCCTTGCCCGGTTGCAGTTCACCGATGGTGTCGCCGCAGAATAAGAGTGACGCTCCGGCACTTGCGAATTCGCCGTAGCGTCATTCTACATTTTACTCCCCTTGAAGGCTAAGGCCTCGCTTGCGCGAGGTTCGTTTTGCTTCCATCTTGGTTGCGAACAACAAGCCCGCGCAAAACGCGGGAGAATAATACGGGAGGAACCACATGGCCTTTGTGGGTTTGGAAGACAAGAAGCGCATGGAACAGGAAATGCCGTGGGAGGATCGGGATTTGCCCGTCACCTTCCATCAGCTTTTGTCGCGCACCGCAGGGAAGTTCCCCAACCACAATGCCATGAGCTTCCAACTGTTCTCGGGCCCGAAGGACAAGGCCGAGACCCTGACCTGGTCGCAACTTCTGGCTCAGGTCAACCAGGCGGCGAACCTGTTCCGCTCGCTGGGTGTGGGTGAAAAGGACGTGGTCGCCTATGTGCTGCCCAACTGCAACGAGACACTGGTCACGATGATGGGCGGCGCGGTTGCGGGGATCGTGAACCCGATCAACCCCTTGCTTGAACCGGAACAGATCGCCGCGATCCTGCGCGAGACCGGCGCCAAGGTCGTGGTGACGCTGAAATCTTTCCCGAAAACAGATGTCGCGCAGAAGGTCGAAGAGGCGGTGCGCCACGCACCCAAGGTCAATACCATTCTGGAAATCGATCTGAACCGGTATCTGACCCCGCCCAAATCATGGCTGGTGCCGTTTCTGCGCCCCAAGATGGGCGACAAGGAAAAGCTTGCCCATGCGGATTACAAGAACTTCCACACGGAACTGGCCAAGCAACCGACGACGCTGACGTTTGAAGACAGCAAGGAAGATCGTGTCGCCTGTTATTTCCATACCGGCGGTACCACGGGTATGCCGAAGGTGGCGCAGCACAAGTATTCCGGCCTGATCTACAACGGCTGGTTGGGGAACACGCTTCTGTTTGACGAAAACGACGTCATCATGTGCCCGCTGCCCATGTTCCACGTTTTTGCGGTGCATGTCATTGTGATGGCGGCCGTATCATCCGGTGCCCATGTGGTTTTCCCGACGCCACAGGGATATCGCGGCGACGGGGTGTTCGACAATTTCTGGAAGCTGATCGAGCGTTGGAAGGTGAGCTTCATCATCACCGTGCCAACCGCGATTTCAGCCAAGATGCAGCGCCCTGTCGATGCCGATATCTCAAGCGTAAAAACGGCCTTCTCGGGCTCGGCCCCGCTGCCGGTGGAACTGTTCCGCCGCTTTGAAGAAGCGACCGGCGTCACCATTGTCGAAGGGTACGGTCTGACAGAGGCCACATGTCTGGTTTCGTGCAACCCGGTGGATGGTGAGAAAAAGATCGGATCGATCGGTATTCCGTTCCCCTATACAGACGTCAAGATCTTGCAGGATGGGCCAGACGGACCGACCGAGTGCGACACTGATCAAATCGGTGAGATCTGCATCTCGAACCCTGGTGTCTATGCGGGCAATACCTACACTGAGGCCGACAAAAACGTTAACCTGTATCACTTCGACAAGTACCTGCGCACGGGCGATCTGGGGCGCTTCGACGAAGATGGATATCTATGGATCACCGGTCGCGCCAAGGACCTGATCATTCGTGGCGGTCACAACATCGACCCTGCCGAGATCGAAGAGGCTTTGCTGGGTCACGAGGCCGTCGCTTTTGCCGGTGCCATCGGCCAGCCGGATGCGCATTCCGGTGAAGTTCCCTGTGCCTTTGTCGAACTGGTCGAAGGCGCGTCTGTCACCGAAAAAGAGCTGATGGATTACTGCAAGGTTCACGTGCACGAACGCGCGGCGCAACCCAAGCATATGACCATTCTGGACGAGCTGCCCAAAACGGCCGTTGGCAAGGTGTTCAAGCCTGAACTTCGGAAACAGGCCATCACTCGTATCTACAACGGCGCCCTCGAGGATGCCGGTTTGGCGGCGCGGGTGGTTTCCGTCATTGATGATAAGAAACGCGGCCTCGTCGCGCAGCTTGACGCGAACGGATCTTCGGAAGACGATGTTGCAAAAGTGCTGGGCGTATACACCCGGCCATGGGAGTGGACTGAATAAGCCGGAGGGACAATGGACTATGAACGCCTGATCGACGAAGAAACCTGGGCGTTCATACGTCGCACGGCCGAAAGCTATCCCGATGACGCGGTCGAGCTGTCGATCGAGGATCAGCGCCGTGTCTATGACACCATGTGTCAGGACTTTCGCCAACCACGCCCGGCTGGCGTGGAAACTCAGGACCGGGCGGCCGATGGTGTTCCGGTTCGAATTTACTCTGCCGGGCAACCAACCCGAACCGTCATCTATTTTCATGGTGGCGGTTTCGTTGTTGGTGGTCTGGAAAGTCACGACGATGTTTGCGCTGAATTATGCGCCCAAACCGGGTACCGGGTCGTCGCCGTCGATTACCGGCTGTGCCCTGAACATGTGCACCCGGCACAGTTTGACGACTGTTGGAGCGCTGCGAACTGGGTCGCAAATGAATTCGGAGACCCTTTGATTTTGGCCGGCGACAGCGCCGGTGGAAACCTGGCCGCTGCCGTATCCCACTACGCGCGCGGGCGTTTGGACGGGATCCTGGGGCAGGTGCTGATCTATCCGGGCCTCGGAGGGGACCGCAGTCAGGGGTCCTACCAGGAACATGCCCAGGCCCCCTTGCTGACGTTGGATGAAATCAGGTTCTATGAAACCGTCCGATGCGCGGGCGATCCGCCCCAGGGCGATCCGACCTATGCGCCATTGCAGGACAGTGACTTTTCAAACCTGCCGCCGACGGTGGTTGTAACGGCTGATTGCGATCCGCTGCGTGACGACGGGCAAGTTTATTGCAGGCGGATCAATGCGGCGGGCGGGCAGGCCCACTGGGTCAATGAATTCGGTCTTGTGCACGGATATCTGCGCGCAAGAACCGCGGTGAAACGTGCGGCCGACAGTTTTGAGCGTATCTCGGTTGCGATAGAAGCGCTGGGGCAGGGGATCTGGTCCTACGACTGATGCAGTGAATTGAAGGCTCTGGTCCTTTTTTGGGGCCTGTATGCCGAAAACCGGCTGGCTGTGGTAAGCACACTCAAATTTTCCGAGGAGATCTTACCTTATGGCCGACCCCTTTCAGAACGTCGATGCCGCAGGGCCTGAATTCATCAAGCTGTTTGCAGATTCGATGGACCAGCGGCAAGCGGACCCGACGATGGAGCGGATCGTGGCCGCGTATCTGGGTCACCTGAACGTCACGGATGCATCGACGGTTGTTGAAGTTGGCGCCGGTGCAGGCGCCGTCACACGTCGCATCGCATCACACTGCCACCCGGCGAAGGCCATAGGCTTCGAACCTTCGAAAGGATTTGTCTCGGAAGCCAACACGCGGGCCAAGGAGTATTCGAACCTGACTTTCAAGGTTGCCGACGGTGCCGCGCTTCCGCTGGAGGATGATGCCGTCGATGCGGTTATCATGCACACGGTGCTCACGCATGTAGAAGACCCCAAATCGTTGGTTGCCGAGGCCTTCAGAGTGCTGAAACCCGATGGGATCTTGATCGTCTGTGACGCTGATTTCACGAAAGCGACCTTCAATGCTTTTCCGAATGATCCTCTGGATATGTGTGCAAAGGAATTTGTACGCGAGTTTGTGATCGATCCTTTTATCGTCGCAAAACTCAGGTCAATGATTGCCGATGCCGGACTTTCCGTGCAACATTTTGACGTGCAGAGCAGAGTTGTCTCGACAGCCGAGCAGATGTTGCCTTGGGTCGCCCTGACCACCAAGCAAATGTACGAGCGGGGTGATATCGGAAAAGAACTGGCAGAAGGGCTTGTGGCCGAGCACGAAAGACGTGCTCGAAACGGGTCTCTTTATGGATATCAGGTGTTTGCGACAGTGGTAGCTGCGAAGGCCGCATAAGCGGCCCCGAAGCTGCTTGCGTGTTACCGCAGAAACGGTTCGGCCTTCATTGTCTCTGCAATGGGGGCGCCCATTCGGCTCAGGATGGTCGGGGCCAATTGCAATTGGCTTATGACGGTCTCGGAGTCCGGTCCTTCGGCGTCGCCGAAATAATACAGCGCCGTTTCCTGTTGCAGCGGGCCGCGCCCGCCGTGGTGCCCACGCTCGTCCTGGCCGTGATCCGCGGTGACGATCACTTCATATCCCAACTGGCGCCAGCGGGGGATGAAAGGGGCCAGCATCTCGTCGGCGACAAAGCAAGCGTGATCCATTTCTTCACAATCGTGGAAGAAACGGTGGCCCATACTGTCCAGCGTGCAGGTGTGCAGAATGCCATAGTCCAGCCCGAAACGAAGGCACAGATTGGTCAGAGTGGCATACAGGTCGACATCGGATGGCGTCATCTGATTGGCTTTGCCATAGCCCGTCATGCTGTGAAAACGGCCATGGTTGATCGTCGCGCTTTCGGGTTCGTCATATTCGATGTCGCGGACGTAATCGAAGGGATGACGGTTGAAGAACTGCGACCAATAGCTGTGTGTCACCGCCCCGGTCACCCCACCGGCTTCACGCACCTGGCTGAATACGTCCTTGTGGCTCAGCCGGAAGACGTTTCCATTTCCGGTGCAGCCATGCTCTTGCGGCGTCACGCCCGTGTGGATCGACGCATAGCAACTGGCCGATGTCGAGGGCAGCACCGCGCGCAGTTTCCAAAGCCGTGCTTCTCCGCTGTCGACCCAGCCTTCGAGATTGCCGAACAGGCGACGAAAGTTACGATAGGGGACACCGTCCAGAATGATGAGAAGTAGCTTGCGGTCCATGTCAAAGCCCTTTGAGAGATATTGCGTTCCGGCGACCCTAAGAGATTCGATGTCTTCGGGCTGCCACTTTGCGCCCCCAATAGCAAAATCCCGACACCTGTATTCACACAAGGTGCCGGGATTTCAAACCTTCATCGAAATGTCACGAACCGGATCAGTGGCCGGCGCTTTCCATCTTGCGATGGGCGACAACTTCTTCCAGCCAGCCCAGATGCATTTCAGGCACCGAACTGAGCAGCAGATCGGTATAATCGTCGAAGGGCGGGCTCAGCACCTGGCTCTTCGAGCCATAACGGGCCACGCGACCCTGATACATCACCGCGATGCTGTCGCTGATCGCGCGGACCGTCGCCAGATCATGGGTGATGAACAGATAGGCCACATCTTCGATCTTTTGCAGGTCCAGCAGCAGCTTGAGGATCCCGTCTGCCACCAGCGGATCCAGCGCCGAAGTGACCTCGTCACAGATGATCATCTTGGGCTTGGCTGCCAGTGACCGGGCGATACAGACACGCTGCTTCTGACCTCCGGACAGTTCCGCAGGATAGCGGTCGATGAACTTTTCGCCCAACTCGATCTCATCCAACAGCTCGATGATCCGCTTGCGCTTTTCAGCGCCACGCATGTTGAAATAGAACTCCAACGGGCGGCCGATGATGGTACCGACGGTCTGGCGAGGGTTCATTGCCACGTCTGCCATCTGATAGATCATCTGCAACTCGCGCAGATCCTCCCGAGAACGCCCCGCAAGGTCCGGCGACAGCGTGCGACCGGCAAAACGGATCTCGCCATCGCGCGGCGGCAACAGGCCGGTGATCACCCGGGCCAGCGTGGATTTGCCCGAACCGGATTCGCCCACGACCGCCAGCGTCTGCCCCGGATGAAGCTCGACATTGACGTTGTGCAGCACGTCGAAGTTCAGCCCCTTGTAGCGCGCGGTGATCCCGTCAACGGTAAGCAGCGGTTCCGGTGTGGGCTGCTTTTCTTCGTGCTCGATCGAACGCACCGAGACCAAAGCCTGAGTATATTCTTCCTGTGGGTTGTTGATGATCTGATCGGTGCTGCCGTATTCGACTGTGTCACCCATCCGCAAAACCATGATATCGTCGCTGACCTGCGCAACAACCGCCAGGTCATGCGTGATGTACAAAGCGGCAACGCCGGTATCGCGTATGGCATCCTTGATCGCCATAAGAACATCGATCTGGGTGGTCACATCCAGCGCCGTGGTCGGTTCGTCGAACACCACCAGATCGGGCTCAGGACACAGTGCCAATGCGGTCATGCAACGCTGCAACTGACCGCCCGAAACCTGGTGCGGGTAACGGTTGCCGATGTTGTCAGGGTCAGGCAGGCCCAGCTTTGCGAACAGCTCACGCGCGCGGGCCTCGGCCTCTTTGCGCGAAAACTTCTTGTGCTCGACAGCTGCTTCGACAACCTGATCCATGATCTTCTTGGCCGGGTTGAACGACGCGGCGGCAGATTGCGAGACATAGGCAACCTCACCCCCGCGCAGATTCCGAATATCGCCATGCGATGATTTCAGGATGTCGCGCCCGTTGACCCAGACTTCGCCGCCGGTGATTTCAACGCCACCCCGGCCATAGGCCATCGAGGCAAGACCGATGGTGGATTTCCCAGCGCCGGATTCACCGATCAGACCCAATACATTGCCGCGCTCGAGGTCAAAGCTGACCCCGTGCACGATTTCGATGTCATGGGGTTTCTCACCCGGTGGGTAAACGGTCGCACCGATCTTGAGGTCACGGACCTTGAGAAGGGTATCACTCATCCCCGACCTCCTTTCAACGATGTGGTTCGGTTCAGGATCCAGTCAGCGACAAGGTTGACCGAGATCGCGAGCGTCGCGATGGCCACCGCGGGGTACAGGGCCGCGCCAATGCCATACACGATGCCGTCCTTGTTTTCCTTCACGATGCCACCCCAGTCGGCCAGCGGCGGTTGAACGCCGAGACCCAGGAAGGACAGGGTAGAGATGAAAAGCACCATGAAAATGAACCGCAGGCCGAACTCGGCCACCAGGGGTGACAATGCGTTCGGCAGGATTTCCCGGAAGATGATCCATGTCCGCCCCTCACCACGCAGTTTGGCGGCTTCGACATAATCCATCACGTTGATATCCACGGCGACGGAGCGCGAAAGGCGATAAGGGCGTGTCGCATCCAAAAGCCCCATGACAAGGATCAGGATCGGAACAGTAACCGGAACGATGGCCAGAATGACCAGCGCAAGTATCAGGGTAGGGATCGACATGATCAGATCGACTGTCCGGCTAAGCGCCTGATCCGCCCAACCGCCCAGAACGGCGGCCAGAAGACCAAGCGATGTACCGGTCAAGAAGCTGAGCAATGTCGCTGCGGCGGCAATGAAGATCGTCGTGCGACCGCCATAGATCATGCGGGTCAGCAGGTCACGGCCGATATTGTCGGTGCCCAGCAGGTGTTCGGCGCTGGCCGGCTCCCATACATCGCCGACCACTTCTGCCATCCCGTAGGGCGCGATCAACGGGGCCGCAATGGCCACGAAGAAATAGGCGCCGGTGAATATGAGGCCAATCAGTGCCGAAATAGGGATGTTTTTCATTTCGGATGCCTCAGTCTTGGGTTGGCGAGGATCGAGACGATATCCGCGACCATGTTCAGGCCGATGTAAACAGCCGCGAACACCACGCCGCAGGCCAGTACAACCGGCACGTCACGCTTGGTCACGGCGTCCACAAGGTACTGCCCCATGCCGGGATAGACGAACACGACTTCGACCACGACGACGCCGACAACGAGGTAGGCGAGGTTCAGCATGACAACGTTCACGATGGGCGAAATTGCGTTGGGAAAGGCATGCCGCGCGATGACCTGAAATGTGCTCAGGCCCTTGAGTTCGGCGGTTTCGATGTAAGCTGATTGCATGAGGTTCAGAATTGCAGCGCGGGTCATCCGCATCATCTGCGCCAGGACCACCAGTGTCAGAACGAAGGCCGGCAGCGCAATCGCGTTCAGCTTTTGCCAGAACGACATCGAGTCGTTGATCATCGCAAGCGAGGAAAACCATCCCAGCTTGACTGAGATGTAGTAGATCACGACGTAGCCGATCAGGAACTCGGGGATGGAAACCGTTGTCAGCGTGACGGCGGAAATCAGTTTGTCGGGCCAGCGATTGCGGAACCGGACAGCCAGCAGACCCAGAAAGATCGCAAGCGGGACGGATACGATTGCCGCGACACAAGCCAGGAACAACGTGTTCCCGAGGCGTTTTCCGATGCTCTCGGCAATATCAAGTTTGTTGGTCAGCGATTGGCCAAGGTCGCCCTGAACGATGCCGCCCAGCCATTCAAAATAACGGGTCAGGGCCGGGCGGTTCAGGCCCATTTCTTCGCGAAGGTTGGCCAAGGCCTCGGGAGTTGCGGACTGCCCCAGGACGGCTTGCGCGGCGTCTCCGGGAAGAGCTTCGGTCAGGCCAAAAATCAAGGCCGAAGCGCCAAACAGCAATAGAATTCCCAGCGCGAGGCGCTGGGAAACCAGTTTTATGATAGGATGCATTATCCGATGCCCGTATCAGACGAACCACATTTTGCGGGACATGTTGCCGTTCATCATTTCCTGTGTCGGGTCGCTTTCCCAACCATCCAGTTGGTTGCTGACACCTTCGACAAAATCGTTGAACATCGGGCAAATCAGACCGCCTTCATCACGGACCATGCGGCCCATCTGGCTATAGATGCCCTTGCGTTTCTCGACATCCAGTTCTGCACGAGCCGCGAACAGCAGGTCGTCAAATGCCTGAACTTTGAAACGTGTATCGTTCCAGTCAGCCGTCGACAGATACGCGGTCGAATACATCTGGTCCTGCACCGGACGACCGCCCCAGTAAGAGGCACAGAAGGGCTGTACGTTCCAAACCTCGGACCAGTAGCCGTCATTCGGCTCGCGCTTGATTTCCAGCGGAATTCCAGCCTGGGCCGCCGTCTGTTGGAAAAGGGCTGCGGCATCCACGGCACCCGGGAAGGCACCGTCTGCAACACGAAGAATAATCGGCGAACCGTCATGACCGGACTTCTTGTAGTGCTCGGCGGCTTTTTCCACGCTGAACTCGCGCTGTTCGATTGTCTCGTCAAACAGTGGATAGGCTGCGTTAATCGGCATGTCGTTACCGATCGAGCCATAGCCGCGGAGTACTTTGTCCACCAGATCCGCACGGTTGATGGCATACTTCAGGGCCGTGCGCAGTTCGTTGTTGTCGAACGGTGCGGTATCGCAGTGCATGATGAAGACATAGTGGCCGCGGCCAGCAGTCGAGTGCACGGTCAGATTGGGTGCGCGCCCCAGCAGGTCCGCGACCTTTGGTTCAACACGGTTGATGGCGTGGACCTGACCCGATTGCAATGCAGCGGTACGCGCTGTTGCGTCATTGATAACCACGACTTCAACACTGTCGAAGTTACCAAAATCAGAGTTCCAGTGGTTCTCGTATTTTGTGAACAAGTGGCGCACACCGGGTTCGTCTACTTCCACCTTGTACGGTCCGGTTCCGATACCTGCTCCGGGATTGTCCATGCCGCCATCGGGCTGAATGATCAGGTGGTAGTCGGCCATCAGGTACGGAAGGTCCGCGTTTGGCTCGGACAGAGTGACCTGGAAATTGTCACCATCGGCTTTCATCGACTCGATGCCCTTCATGATACCAAGGGCACCAGACTTGGAGTCTTCGTTCGAGTGGCGCTGCATGGTCTTCAGCACGTCCTCGCTGGTCATGGTCTTGCCGTTGTGGAATTCGACACCCTGACGCAGTTTGAACGTCCAAACCTTGGCATCCGCGCTGCCTTCGACGCTTTCCGCCAGGCGCGGTTCGATGGACCCATCGGGTGCAACTTCTACAAGCTGGTCGCCAAACTGCTTGCCGTTCTGGAACGGAACCGAGCTGGCATAGGTCGCGGGATCCAGCGAGTTGGTGGATTCGCCGCCCTGAAGGCCAAATTTCAGGTCACCGCCTTTTTTCGGGCCTGCTGCGCGCGCTGCGTCCGCGAACATCGTGCTGGCCATCGCAGCCGAAACACCCAGGGCCGCGGCTTTCCCCATGAATTCGCGGCGAGTCATCTTCCCGGCTGTGACCTGACCGGCCATATGCGTTATTTGTTCATTCATTGAGTGTTCTCCCTATTGAGTGGTTCCAGCCCCTTGGGGGGCTTTTTGTTGACGCATGAGTCAACGTTGGCTTATTTCCGCGAACCGGGCAAGGTTATTTCTCCTAAATGCCGAAGGCCGAAGCCTTCGCTTTGTTGTCCGGTGTGCGGCAATTTCTGAGTGGGTGTTCAGGTACATTCTGCATTTTCGGGTAGTTTCTGGTCGATTGCGGGCCAAAGCGGCATGATAAGCGTCAATTCATCCACGTATCGCGACAACCAGATCCATGACATTGGTGCCGGTTGGCCCGGTTGTCAGCAGGCCTTGGACTTTTTCCAGGAAAGACCCGCTATCGGCGTTTTGAAGGGCGCGTTCGGCGCCCTCACCCCAGGTTGCTCCGGTTATGATTCCACCCGCCGCATTTGTCGGGCCATCCGTGCCGTCGGTGCCGCCCACAATCACCGCAAGATCCGTTTGTCCCGCGATCTCTTTTGCCAAAGCAAGCGCAAGGGCCTGATTTCTGCCGCCACGTCCCGGGTGATCAGGCAAGACCACGGTCGGTTCTCCGCCAAAGATCATCACGCCCTTTTCCATTCCACGCAGCATGGGCCCAAGACGCGCCGCGACCTGCAAATAGTCGTCGTGCAGGGCCTCATCATTGGTCAAAACCCTCAGCCCCATTGTTTCCGCTGCTTTGGCAGCGGCATTGCGGGCGTGCGCGTTCGAAGCAACGATCCGGGTGCTGGCGGCAAAGGAATGCTTGTCGGGCAATGCTCCGATTCCCGATCCGATGACGTTCAGGTCGTCTCCGGGAACATCCGAAATCGCCAGAACCGTGGCGCGGTCTCCGGCGAAATGGGACAGCAGGCCGCCGCCCTTGATGCGCGACAGCTTGCGCCGCTCGGCATTCATTGCGCGGATATCTAGCCCCTTCGACAGCAGCTCGCGGTTCAACGCCTCGAGATCCGCCAGCGATGTTCCGGGAAGCAAGTCCTCGGCCAGGGATGACGCGCCGCCCGAGACCAGCAGCAGAACATGTGATCCGGGCCCCATCTGTTCTATGGCCAGGCGCAGCGCCCGCCCGCCCGCCAGGCTGCGGTCGTCCGGAACGGGGTGTGACGCTTCGATCACCTCGACCCCGGCCGGCAGGTCGTGGCCATGCCCGTCTTTGGTGACCACAAGCGTGGGGATGGCGCCGAAATGTTCCAGCGCAGCCCGCGCCATGGCTGCCGCGGGTTTGCCCACGGCCAGAATACGGTCTGGTTTCGGGACATCAGGCAAGGCGGCCAGGGTGGCCTCGTACCCGCCGACGGCATCAACACCGGCCTGCCACAACCTGACAGCTTGCTTTTCAATATCCATCAATTCTCCACCCAGATCGTGACCGGCCCGTCATTTACAAGCTCAACCGCCATGTCCGCGCCGAACTGTCCGGTTTCCACCGCGATCCCCTGCGCGGCAAGGTGCTCTGCGAAGACCTTGTACAACTGCTCTCCCAACTCGGGCGGGGCCGCGTTTGAAAATCCGGGGCGATTGCCACTGGAGGTGTCCGCCGCCAGTGTAAACTGGCTGACCACCAAAGCAGAGCCTTCAACATCCAGAAGCGAGCGGTTCATCTTGCCGGCGTCATCCTTGAAAATCCGCAGTTTCGCGGTTTTCTCGGCCAGTTTTTCTGCCTGTGCCTTGCTGTCGCCCTGCATGGCGCAGACAAGAATCATGAGCCCGGGACCAGTTTTGCCGATGACGGTGCCTTCGACCGACACTTTGGCCTGTGTCACCCTTTGCAGCAATGCGCGCACTTGGTTCCTCCCCCGAAACGTTGAGCCTGCCTGAGCGATGGTTTAGCCGCGCCAGTCCACAAAGTCACCCAATGCCGCGCGTTCCGTACGGAAGCTGTTTGCAGGATGATCCATATCCGAATAGCCAAAGGAAATTGCGCATAGGATCAACCGGTCATCGGGGATCTGAAAATACTGATGCAAAAAAGGGCTGTACGCCGCCAATGCCGCTTGCGGGATGGTTGCCACGCCCAAAGCCTGAGCGGCGAGCGCAAAAGCCGTGACAAAGCCGCCGCAATCCATTGCACCATAAGGTCCCAGCTCTGCCGGGCTTGAGATGATGGCACAATGCGGTGCGCCAAAAAGGGCGAAGTTCTGCATCATTTGCTGCGCCGATCCTTCGCGGTCCCCCCGTTCTACGCCAACCGCGCTGTAGAGCGCCCAGCCGCACGTCCGGCGGCGGTCTTGATACACGCCGGAGTAGGAAGCGGGAAAAGGAAGATCGGGGGCCGGCGTGCCGTTCCTGGCTTCGTTTGACATCGCGTCGCGGAACCTGTCGGTTTCGTCTTTGCTGGTGATGACCAATTGCCAAGGTTGCGCATTGCACCAGCTTGGCACACGGGACGCGCTGGCCACGATCTGTTCGATGTCACCACGTGGCACCGGGTCGGGCCGAAAGGCGCGGCAGGAATGGCGCGCGGTCAGAAGCGTGTTCAGGTCGGCCAGGGTCACGTCGTCTTCTCCTCCGGGGCAGCCGGCGGCAGGATGGGTGAGAAGCCGGGGATGTTCAAGGGGTTCCGCCGCGGAGTTTTCGGCGGAGGAACCCCCGAAGGTCATTGCTGTCCGGTCGCCATCAGGTATCCGATGCCCGCGGCAACCAGCAGGCCAAGCACAACGGCGATCGTGATCTTGATTGCCGACCAGGGGCGTTCTCCCTGAACCCGACCTGTCCGGCCGTTCACCACGAAACGATAGGTCTGACCGCGATACTTGTACGCCGCCAACCAGACCGGCAGCAGGATATGTTTGAACGTGACATCGCGCACATCGGTGTCCACTGCATGGATGCGTTGCCTGTCGCCCCCAATATCAAAACGCACGTCCCGCTCGATCACGCGGGCCATATATGCGCGTGCTTCGGCATATCCATCTTTCAGCTCGACCGTATAGGCCTCGGCCCGAAAACCGGCGAGGTACTCTGGCTGGTAAGGTTCCAGAGCCGGGAGATCCCAAGGCTCCAGAGCATCCGTGTAAGCCTTGGGCAGGGACCTTGAGGCCAATACCAATACGTCGTCAAAAAATCGCGCCACCCGGCCCGACTTGGGCGTCCAGCGGACCTTGGGCACCTGTTGTCGCACCCGTTTGCCATCCCGCATGACGGTGCGGGTTTCATAGTAGACTATGCCGCGCTCTCCGCGATAGGCCGACTTCGTATCGGCGTCGAAGGTCCAGTAGGGCACATAGATGCCCTGCATCCTGCGACCCTTGCGGGCATAATCTTTCAACCCGTTCGGCGCGAACCACAACCTTCCCAGCCAGTCGCTCATGGCCTTGTGGGCGGCGCGTTCGTCCAGCGCAAAGGGCAGAACGCCTTTCGGTTTGATATGCCGGTTCACCCCGGTGTCCGTCACGACCGGGGTGGCGCAGAACGGGCATTCCGCAGCATGGGTGTCGGGATCAAATTCAACCTGCGCTGCACAGTTCGGGCAGGACAGAACCCGCGTCTCTTCGATTTCGCTGTCGGGCAGGCGGTCGGCGATGGCAGCGTCGAAATCCAGCTCGCGCAGGCTGGCGCCGCCCCAGGGGCCGGCACCGATCGGTTCGGAATGGCCGCAATGGTCACAGGTCAGAGTGCCGGATTGCGGGTCGAATCGATAATCCGCGCCGCAATTGTCACATGGAAAACGATGTTCCGCAGAACCGGATGGCGGGGCAGGAGGCTGGGTCATAGGTGGTCACTTGTCGAGGGGAAAGTGAAGATAGGCTGCGCGCTGCTCCTCGGGCAGGACATGCGGCAGCATCGCGACCTCGCAGGCCCCGATTGCCCTGAAATTCTCGCGCGCCTCGGCCAGTGTCAGGCCGTGGTTGGCGGCAGAGGGCTCGCGGGGGTTCTTGTCGTACAGAATGTCCTCGTCCTCCCAAAAGCAGATCGCGCAGATCAGATAGGCCCCGCGCTCGGCCAGGGTGACATAACCGCAGCAAGGGCAGATGAATTGCGGCTGCGGTGCTTTGCGCCCGCCTGTCTTCGAGCGTTTCCGCGATGCGGTCATGCCGATGCCTCACGCCCCGGGCGGCGGAGGCGGCAGGATCGTGAACAGCTGCGCCAGTTCCTGCACCTCGCCCGCTTTCTTCCATCCGTCCTGGCCGGGCGTCCACACGAAAGTGTCACGCGTAATTTCACCCTCGCTGGCCATGCGGCCCATCTTGGCCTTCGAGAACGGGCCGCTGGTCTGTCCGTCCACCGCGATATGCCACACATGCTCCACCGGCGGGGGAGGCGGCGGGGCTACATGCGCGGATGGTTGCGGGGCAGCGGGCGCGGGCGCGCCCCACGGGCCTGACGACTGACCCGCTGCCATGTTCGACATCTGGTTCGCCATCGCCATGCCCATTCCCATGCCAAGGCCAGCGCCCATGCCGCCGCCACCGCTTGGGTTGCTGGCTGCCGCCGTCATCGCCTCGGCCGCGGAATACTGGGTGAACTTGCCCAAATCCCCCGCCAGCCCCATCGAGGTGCGCTTGTCCAGCGCCGCCTCGACCGCCGGCGGCAGTGAGATGTTTTCGATGTAGAATTCCGGCATTTCCAGCCCATAACCGTCGAGCACGGGCGAGACCTCGGCGGCGATCAGCTTGCCCAGATCGGCGGTGTTTGCAGCCATGTCCAGAACCGGGATGCCCGAGCCCGCGATCACCCGGCTGAATTCCTGCACGATGATGTTGCGGATTTGAAAGCTGATCTCGTCCATCGTGAATTCACCGTCGGTGCCCACGATCTCGACCAGAAATTTGGCCGGGTCCTTCACCCGGATCGTGTAGGTGCCATAGGCGCGGATCCGGGTGGGGCCGAATTCGGGATCGCGCAGCATGATCGGGTTCTTGGTGCCCCATTTCAGATCGTTGAACCGGGTCGTGTTGACGAAATAGATCTCGGACTTGAACGGCGACTGGAACCCGTGATCCCAATGTTGCAGCGTCGTCATGATCGGCATGTTGTTGGTTTCAAGCATATAGAGGCCCGGCGTGAAAACGTCGGCCAGCTGGCCTTCGTGCACGAATACGGCCGCCTGGCCCTCGCGCACGGTCAGCTTGGCGCCATACTTGATCTCGTGGCCTTCACGCTCGAACCGCCAGACCATCGTGTCACGGGTGTCGTCCACCCAATGAATGACATCAATGAATTCTCCGGTCAGAAAATCGAATATTCCCATTTGGGTTCTCCTGTCCTTGGGGTCAGAGCGACTGCCCCATCAATTCATGTGCGATAATTCGTACAATGGGTCGCGCTTCATCAACGCCTACGCCGGGCTGCAAGCGTGGGTCGTACAACATCGTCAGCAGTTTTTCGTCGTGACTGGTCAGTAAGGCAAATTCGTCATCATCGTTGAAAATCGAAGGTCGCGCTGCCGGGCTGTCATTGGACAAACCAAGACCCTGAGCAATTTCTTCGTGAATGCAGCTTTGGCGACCCAAATCCGTCAATTCCGCCCGAATGAGGGACACGGCACGTACGTATCTGTGCGGTGATGAGGTCGTTGCCGATGCAAACACCAGACAGTCGAAATTTGCACGTGGATTGGCCACCAGATTCAGCGAGTCCTGACTGATATTCGGGATCAGCTGTTTGAGGCGGGATACGACATAGGCGCTGTCATCCTTGCCTGCAAAAAAGACATGGAAATTGGCGTTGCGGGAGACAACGGAAACCGGATGATCGGTCAATCTGGCCAGTCGGGTTGCAAAGGACCGCACCTGATCTGCATCTTTCTGCCGTGCAGAGGGAAGCACGGAGGGCCCGAACTCGGTCTGTATCCGGACAGAGCCGGACCATCGGCTGAGTTGCCCGTCCGTCTGACGCGAGCCAACCGAGACGCTCTGCGTCGGATACTCGCTGTAGAACGCAATCGCTTCGAAATTTCGCGCCAGATCGTCGGCATCATAGGGGGTGTCCGGGCCACCCCCATCGGTGCGCAAAAGCCCCCGCACCAGCAAGTCCCGTTCAACCCGCTGATAAAAACGCGCCAGATCCTGACTTGCGGCCGACGGTGGCACATAGGCATTGGCTGCCACGGGTGCGGGTGTCGGGCGAGGTTGCGGAACAACAGATGACGTCAGCGTCTCGTCGCAATTGGCCAGAGCCAAAAGCGATACCACCCCTAAGGTCCCTTTCAAGTAACCGAAGGCCCGCACGCCGATCCCGCCCTTAGCCGGGAACCGCCGTACCGGCAGTGTCGCCGGTTCCGTCGCGGCGCGCCTTGGCGGCCGCCAAAGTGTCGCGCAGTTCCTTTTCCATCTTCTGCAACTCGGCTTCGGCTGCGGCGCGTTTGGCCTTGCCTTCGTCCGCAATGGCAAGGCTTTCGTTGATGGTGCCAATCAGGTCGGCATTGGCCTGCTTGACCGCTTCGATGTCGAACACGCCGCGCTCCATCTCTTGGCGGATCATCTTGTTCGATTCGCGAAGGTTGGCCGCATTCGAAGTCAAAAGCTCGTTCGTCAGGTCGTTGGCATCCCGCACCGCGGCGGCGGCTTCGGCGCTGCGTTGTATCGTAACCGCTTGGGCCAGCTGCGTTTCCCACAGCGGGACCGTGTTCACCAGTGTCGAGTTGATCTTGGTGACCAGCGATTTGTCGTTTTCCTGAACCAAGCGGATCGACGGCAGCGACTGCATCGTGACCTGTCGTGTCAGTTTCAGGTCATGAACCCGGCGTTCTAGGTCGTCACGCGCCGCACGGATGTCACGCAGTTCCTGTGCCTTCATCACTTGCTGGTCTTCTGGAGCGGCCTGAACTTCGGCTTCCTTTTCAGGGATGTCGTGGCTGTCCAGCTCGGTCAGCTTCTCTTCGCCCGCAGCGATGTACAGCGCCAGTTCGTCATAAAAGCCCAAGGTCTTCTCATAAAGCAGATCCAGAGATTTGATATCCTTGAGCAGCGTATGCTCATGCCCCAGAAGATCGTCGGTAATGCGATCGATCTGGCCTTGAACCTCTTCGTATTGCGCTGTGAATTTTGCAAACGGTGCAGCCCTGCCCAACAGTTTCTCCCACCAGCTGCGCTCGCGCCGCACGTCAAGTTCACTGACCGAGAAACCGCGGATTGTGGTCACGATATTGCGCAGGCTGTCTCCGGCCGGGCCGACATCCTTGTTGCGCACATCCGCAAGCATGGCCTGGCTGATTTCCTGCAGCTCGGCCTGAGCGGACGAGCCAAACGCGACAATCGAATTGGTGTTGTCCATGTCGATTTCATTCATCCGCTTGCGAATTTCGGCGCTGACTGGTTCGTCGGCTTCCTCCAACGACACGACTTCGGCTTGCGGTTCGGGTAGGGCAACTGCGGTGACTTCCTGTACCAGAGTCTCGGCCTGAACTGCCTTGTTCTTGATCTCATCGGACATGGGTATGTTCCTCGCTCAAATATGGCCGGTCAGTCCAGCCGGACGCCTTCGCGCTGCAATCTTTCACGCAACACGTCGATTTCGACCGTCAGATCACTGCGGTCATCCAATAGCATTTTCCGCGTACGCGCGGCAAAATTCTGTTCCAGATCGTCCAGAAGGGCGGAATAGTCGGCCAGTGCCTGCGCGTCGCGGGTGCGCGCATAGACATCAGCAAATTTGACAGTCGCATCACGCGCGCCCTGTAGATACACAGTCAGATATTTTCTGGCACCGGCCAGATCGCGGGGGTCTTCCTCGACCGTGCGGAACAGGTCACGTGCGGTGTCCTGAAATCGCTCGACCCGGGCTTCGACTCGACGGTCGCCCGCGCGTTTTATTGCATCCGTCATTTCCGACAAGTGCTTCTCGGCATCATCGACCACGCGCGCCACGCGGTCTTGCTGAAAGGTGTCGACTCCCTCCATGCCCTTGTTCTTCATCGGATCAAGCCCGAATGAGACAGAATGCAGAACGGTCGCTGCGACACCAAACAGCACGGGGGCCAACAGGCTGACCTGCGCTGCCGCTTCAGCGTCCAGAAACTCGGACCTGTAAGACGCAAGGCCAGCACCAAGACCGGTGAGAACACTGGCAAATATCTTCCGCGGAAAAGCAGGGCGTCGGGCGGTTTTGCGGGCATTGTACGCGGCTTCGGCTCTCAGACCTTCTCGCAGCAAGAATGCGGCCGCCGTAAGAAAACCAGCGGCGACCAGCCCCAGCGTCATACCAATCGCGCCGTCGTTCAGGGACAGAAACACCAAAGGAATGGCGGGTAGAAACAGAATATTCGCACGTGCGCCAGCGGGCTCGACCCGTGCGCCGTCAAACTGACCCTTGGGCAGTGGGGTGTTTTCCGATTCATCCCCCGGTGGGCTGTATTTGCCGCCAAACCGCTTTGCCATGGCTTACAGACCTCCGAGCAAACCAGTGCAGACGCCAAACAACAGCACCAACAGCACAGCGTAGGCCAGTTTTTGCACTCCGCTTCCGGACATCACGCCCCCCAAATAGCAGCTTTCACTGAAAATTTAGGGTATGCGCGGGCTTAGCGCTAGGGGGAAGGTTGCCGAACCCACATCACTTACGGGGATTCTTGCCGATCTGAGGTCGTTTTCTTTTGGGCCGTGACGGGCGTTTGGGCGGGTTGCCGGGTTTGTCTTCGGCGTCCAGCCCCAGCTGGTCCCGCATGACCCGGCGACGGACTTCTTCGACCTCGCCCTGTTTCAACGTCCCAAGCTGGAAGGGGCCGTAGGACACGCGCAACAGACGATTCACGGTAAAACCAATATCTTCCATCGCGCGGCGGATTTCGCGGTTCTTGCCTTCGCGCAAACCGATCGTCAGCCAGGCATTTGCGCCCTGTTGGCGATCCAATGAGACGGTCATTGGCTGGAACCGTTCTCCCTCGATTACCAACCCCTTGCGCAGCGGTTCGAAATCTTCGTCCTTCGGGCGACCGTTCACCCGCACGCGGTACTTCCGCAACCAGCCGGTCGAGGGCAGTTCCAGCTTGCGCTTGATGCCGCCATCGTTGGTCAACAGCAGCAATCCTTCGGAATTCAGATCCAACCGACCGACGCTCATTACCCGTGGCATGTCGTCGGGCAGCTTGTCGAATATTGTCTCTCGTCCTTTTTCGTCGCGGGTCGTCGTCACCAACCCGGCGGGTTTGTGATACAGCCACAGACGCGACGGTTCCGGTTCCGAGACCGGCCTGCCGTCGACTGCGATCTTGTCTTTCGCGGTCACGTTCAGGGCGGGGCTGTCGATGGTCTTGCCATTCACTGCCACTCGGCCCGCTTCTATCATGCGTTCAGCCTCGCGCCGGGACGCTACGCCAGCGCGGGCCAGGACTTTGGCGATCCGATCGCCGGGGGGTGGGGTCTTGTTCATGTCAGGGCCATACCGCATCCCGGGCGCTTGCGAAAGGCGGGTTTCTGCGGCAGTCAGGGGGCATGGTATTCAAATCGCATATGCAACAGGCCCTGGCCGAGGCGCGCGCAGCCGCTGACCGCGGCGAGGTGCCCGTGGGGGCCGTTGTCGTCGGACCGGACGGAGCGGTCGTGGCCGTGGCCGGAAACCGGACGCGCGAGTTGAATGACCCCACGGCCCATGCGGAAATCATGGCCTTGCGTGCAGCCTGTGCGCAGGCGGGCTCTGAACGGCTGCCGGATCATGATCTCTACGTCACGTTGGAGCCTTGCGCGATGTGCGCCGCGGCCTTGGCGGCCGCGCGCATCCGGCGGATCTATTACGGTGCGGCAGACCCCAAGTCCGGGGGCGTGGCGCATGGCGCGCGCGTGTTTTCGCATGCACAGGCTCATCACGTGCCCGAAGTCTATGACGGGATTGCAGGCGAAGAGGCTGCCGCGCTTTTGAAGGCCTTCTTCGAAGCGCGCCGCCAGGACAAGCCGGGCTGACGCGCTGCTCTGTCGTCAGAGGGTGATGGCTTTCATAACCTCAGGTTCGATCACGTCGACCCCGGGCAACTCGTCGATCAATGCCTGTGCGCATTGTTCCAGAATGGGGAACGTCTTGTAGTGACATGGGATGACCGTCTTGAAGTCAAAGTACCGTTTCGCGGCATAGGCGGCGGCTTTCATATCCATGGTGAAATGCCCGCCGGCCGAAAGGATGCCGATATCGGGCTTGTAGTAATCCCCCATCCATTCCATGTCGGCCATGATGTCGGTATCGCCCGAGACGTAGAGCATACGCCCCTCGGCCGCGATCATGAAGCCGACTTCACTGCCGCCGGTGCGCAGACCGTCCGGTGTTGAAAAAGTCGAGCTGTGAGAGGCCGGTACCATTGTCACCATGACGCCGTTCAGGTCGACGGTGCCGCCTTTGTTGAAACCGATGGTCTCAATGTCTTCCGCTTCGCTCCAGTATCCCATCAGGTCATATTGTCCGACAACGGGGATTTTCAGGTGCTTTGCCAGGGGAAGTACATCGGCCACGTGGTCAAAATGCGTGTGGGTCAAAAGAATGTGGGTCGCCCCTTCCAGCACGGCATCGTGCCGATCTTCGGGCAAGACCGGGTTGCCGGTCAGCCACGGGTCGATCAACAGAACCTGCCCCTGCGTTTCAATGCGAAAACTGCCATGGCCCAGCCAGATAATGTTCATTCCGGAATTCCTCTCAAGTCTTGTCTTGGCTCCAGCCTAGCATCGGCTATGTAAATTTCCATGGACTGGATTCGAGAAATTGATGGCTATTGTGAACGCGTCTCGCCGGATTATTGGGCCGAGCCGATCAACGCGATCACGAACGCTGCTTTTCTGATTTCCGCATGGGTCATGTGGCGGCGCGTGCGCGATCAGGACATGCCGCTGGCCAAGGGTCTGGTCGTGATTTTGGCCATGATCGGGATCGGAAGCTATCTGTTTCACACCCATGCCCGGGTTTGGGCGGCTTTGGCGGATGTGGCGCCGATCCTGCTGTTCATATTGGTCTATATATATGCGGTGAACCGCGACATCTGTCGCATGTCGTCCGGAATGGCGATCTGCGGTACGATTCTGTTTCTTCCCTATGCGGCGCTCGTTGCGCCCCTGTTCCAGCTTGTGCCGGGGCTTGGCGGGTCGGCGGTTTACGCGCCGGTCCCTTTGTTGATCCTGATCTATGCGTTCCTGCTGCGGGGCCAAGACATGATCCTGGCCAAAGGGATGACAATCGGGGCCTTGATCCTGATTCTGTCGATCACGTTCCGGGCGCTGGATTTGCCAATTTGCAGGCAATGGCCAATGGGGACGCATTTCATGTGGCATATCCTGAATGCCATCATGCTGGGATGGATGATCGAGGTTTATCGCGCAGCTCTTGTCAGGGGCCGTTTCTGCAAAGGCCCGGCGTCTTGAGGCGCGGGAGGATCGCTTGTGTCCTCCGAGCCTCGTGACAAGGAGGTCAACGAAACCGCCGTGGTCCGATTCTAGTTCTGAAAGGCTGCGGCCAGATGGTCGGGCAGATCAAATTCGTTCAACACCCGAGCGCGGCCTTCGGGCGACATCTTGCGGGCCGTTTTTTCAACGATGCTCTGGATTTTCTCGGCCGAGTGTTTTGCGGCAAAGGGCTGGAAATACCATTTCAGAAACACAAAGCAGATCACGTCTTCCAACGCCTGCACTTCCGCGTCCCGCTTGATGCCCTGTTTGCGCAACATGCGCCCTGCGGCCTCGACCTGTTCTGAATCGTAACCTTCGCGGGTCATCAACCCCATGACCACGTCGGCATGGTGTTCGCCCTGCGCCTTGCGCCATGACAGGTATCCAACCCGGCCTTCGGGATATTCACTGCGGGCAAGTTTCCAACGTTCCACATGCTGCCCGCGCGCGGCGATTTGAAGGGCGTCGGAAGCGTCCGGAAACAGGCGGCCCAGCTCGGCACTCATGCGTTCGCCATACAACAGCGCCGCGGGGCGGCCCTCATCTTGGTTGGGGTCATTTGCATTGGCTGCGTCGATTGCGTCCAGAACCGCTTGTTTTTGCGCGCTCATCATCTGCTCCACTGGCTTGCCTGAACTACGAAACCTCGGCGCAGTTCTACTCTGTATTCGACGTCATGCTAGCGGCTTGCTCTGGGATGTGCATCCTCGAAAATGAAAAACAGCCGGGTCAGAGAGGGGATATCTGACCCGGCCAGGACCTGCGCGTTACTTGGCAGGTTTAACCTGATCCTGCGTGACCGGTTCCGTGATAGGGGACGGGAAGGTCAACGTGCGTGTCAGGTTGCTTGTGTCGATACCCAAAGCCATGGCCGGTGCGGCCAAAATCGTGGCGGACAAGACTGCGGCTGTTATCAGGGGTTTCATGTTTTTTCTCCGGTTTGCGTTATGTCGCATAAATAAAATGAACAGTACAGTTTAGTTTTCAAGATCGATAATGAACTATTCGGTTTACTTTTTTGCATACCGGTCATTCAGTTTTGAATGGCCTCAGAAGAGGGGGGAGTTCCAAACTCGGACCTGCCCAGGGCACCCCGGTCTTGCGACTGCCGCTACAGACGGGTAAACGCCCCCTAACATAGATGAGGGAAGCCGATGTCGATTGACCAAAGCACCGCCGCCAAAGTGGCCAAACTGGCCCGGATCAAGGTCGAGGATGACGCGCTACCGGCGCTGGCATCCGAGTTCAACACCATCCTTGGGTTCATCGAACAACTGAACGAAGTGGACGTGGAAGGTGTCGAGCCGATGGTTTCGGTCACACCCATGCGCCTCAAGCGCCGTCAGGACGAAGTCACCGATGGCAATCATCAGGACAAGATTCTGGCCAACGCCCCCGACGCCCGCGAAGGGTTCTTCGCAGTCCCCAAAGTGGTGGAGTAAGACATGAGCGATCTGAACAAATTGGGCCTGGCCGAGGCCCGCGACGCGTTGCGAGCCGGCGACGTCACCTCTGTTGAGCTGACAGAAGCCTGCTTGAAAGCCATTGATGAAGCAGATGCGCTGAACGCATTCGTCCACAAGACGCCCGAGATCGCGATGGAGCGCGCCAAGGCCGCGGATGAACGGATCAAGGGTGGGGACGCTCCGTCAATGTGTGGCCTGCCGATCGGCATCAAGGACCTGTTCTGCACCAAGGGCGTGCCGTCACAAGCCGCGTCGGGCATTCTTGAAGGCTTCAAGCCGGAATACGAATCCACCGTGTCACAGCAACTGGCCGACGCAGGCGCGGTGATGCTGGGCAAGCTGAACATGGACGAATTCGCCATGGGCTCGTCCAACGAAACATCGGTCTATGGCAACGCGGTCAGCCCGTGGCGTCGTGGCAACGATGATGCGCAGCTGACGCCGGGCGGTTCGTCGGGCGGATCTGCGGCCGCCGTTGCTGCCGATCTGTGCCTTGCAGCAACGGGTACCGATACCGGCGGTTCCATCCGGCAGCCCGCGGCTTTTGTCGGGATCACCGGCATCAAGCCGACCTATGGTCGTTGCTCGCGCTGGGGCATTGTGGCGTTTGCGTCCTCGCTGGATCAGGCCGGTCCGATGACCAAGAATGTCCGCGACGCCGCGATCATGCTGGAAACCATGTGCGGCCATGACGCCAAGGATTCGACCAGTGCGGATCTGGCCGTTCCGAATTTCGAAGCGATGCTGACTGGCGACATCAAGGGCAAGAAGATCGGTATCCCCAAGGAATACCGCATGGACGGCATGCCCGCCGAGATCGAAAAGCTCTGGGCCGATGGTGCCGCGATGCTGAAGGATGCGGGGGCCGAGATCGTCGATATCTCGCTGCCGCACACCAAGTATGCGCTGCCTGCCTACTATGTGATCGCCCCGGCCGAGGCGTCCTCGAACCTCGCCCGCTATGACGGTGTCCGCTATGGGCATCGTGCACAGTTGGCGCAGGGGGATGGCATCACCGAGATGTACGAAAAGACCCGCGCCGAGGGCTTTGGCCACGAAGTGCAGCGCCGGGTCATGGTCGGCACCTATGTTCTGTCGGCTGGTTTCTACGACGCCTATTACAACCGTGCCCGCAAGGTGCGCACGCTGATCAAGAAAGACTTCGAAGATGTCTTCGCGGCCGGGGTCGACGCCATCCTGACCCCGGCAACCCCATCGGCGGCCTTCGGTCTGGGCGAAATGGCCGAAGCAGATCCTGTTCAAATGTACTTGAACGATGTCTTCACCGTGACCGTGAACCTGGCCGGACTGCCCGGTATCTCGGTCCCCGCAGGGCTGGACACACAAGGTCTTCCGCTGGGATTGCAGCTGATCGGGCGTCCCTGGGAAGAAGACGACCTGCTCAATACCGCCTATGCGCTGGAAAACGCGGCCGGTTTTGTGGCCAAGCCCGGGAAATGGTGGTAAGCCTCGGGCAACTGAAGCACTAGACACGGAGCCAAACAATGCGCGTTTTGCTTTTGGTCCCCGCTCTTGCACTGGCAGCTGCGTGCACGGATGTCGCGCCGCTGACCAGCACGGGTTTCAACACGCCTGAATACCAGGCGCAGCGCGAGGCTCAATTGGCAGGTCAGGGCGTGGCCGGCAACCCTCTGCTGGCCCCGGTCGAAGTTTCACAACAACCGCTGGGCGCCCCGGGTACGGCGCCTGTTGCCACGGGTGAAAACGCGGATATCGCCAACCAGACCGCGGCGGCATTGGCCAGCACATCTGGCCAAAACCCAGCCGCGGTTACGGCGGTTCCCGTGGCGAACACTGGCGCGATTTCGGATGAACAGGATTTTGCCGCCGTGTCCGAACGCCGCAGCATCGAATCCGACGCCGCCCGGATCGAGCAGAACCGCCAGACGTATGAACTCGTGGCCCCGACGGCAGTGCCCGAGCGTACGGCGAGCGGCCAGACAAACATTGTGCAATACGCGCTGAGCACGTCCAATCCGGTAGGTGTGCAACTTTACAGCCGGTCCGGTTTCAACCTTCAGGCCAAGGCTCAGAGGAACTGCGCGCAATTCCCATCCCCTGATCAGGCTCAGATCGAGTTTCTGTCCAATGGCGGCCCCCAGCGCGACCGCAAAGGTCTGGACCCGGATGGGGATGGCTATGCGTGTGGCTGGGACCCGAGCCCGTTCCGCAGTGCCGTCAGCAACTGACCCCCTGAACCCGATCTGGCATCCGTCACCCAATTTTGGTGAGCGCCGAGATGGTCTGACACCATCCTTGATCGTGATCCATTACACGGCGATGGACAGCGCGCAGGCGGCTTTGGATCGTCTGTGCGACCCAAAGGCCGAGGTCTCGGCCCATTACCTGATCGGCAATGATGGCAAGCTGTGGCAGATGGTGCGCGAAGAAGACCGGGCCTGGCACGCGGGTGCCGGAGAATGGCACGGTCAGGCCGACATCAACTCTCGTTCCATAGGCATCGAGCTGGACAACGCCGGCAAGCATCCGTTCCCCGAACCCCAGATGCATCGGCTGGAACAGCTGTTGCGCCAGATAATGCACCGTTGGGCCATCTTGCCAAACGGTGTTATCGGCCATTCGGACATGGCGCCTGGGCGCAAATTTGACCCCGGTCCGCGATTTGACTGGTTGCGGCTCGAGCGCAACTTGCTGGCCACGCCCCGCGGATATGCCGCTGGTCCGCAAACTGCATCAAAGGGCCAGTTCCGAAATCTGGCTCAGGCTGCCGGTTTCAGCGCTGATGTAGACGATGATACGCTGTTGCATGCCGTCCGCCTTCGATACCGCCCATGGGGCAGGGGGCCTTTGCAGCAAGCCGACTTTGCACCGTTGATCCCGCACTCCTGATCCGCCCTTCATCTGGCTGAAAATACCCCGGGGTTGAATTGGCCGCAGGCCAAGAAGGGGCTGGCCCCTTCTCTGAACCATCCACCCTTGACGCCGCCGACCGCAGAGCCTACCCAACCCACGCGCGGAGGGCCGGATGGCCGCTGGGGTCGCAAGGCCCGAGAGGAAAGTCCGGACTCCACAAGACAACGGTGCCGGGTAACGCCCGGGCGGGGCAACCCGACGGAAAGCGCCACAGAAATCAGACCGCCCGGAACTTTGGTTCAGGGTAAGGGTGAAACGGTGGGGTAAGAGCCCACCGCGCCCCTGGCAACAGGGGCGGCACGGCAAGCCCCACCGGGAGCAATGCCAAATAGGGTCCCCGCGCGGGCCGGTCGGCGCAAGCCGATACCGCCGCTAGGCACGTCTTGGCCGAGAGGGACCGGGTTGGCAGCTTGAGCCGCGCAGCAATGCACGGCCTAGAGGAATGGTCATCGAAGGGGGCAACCCCGGAACAAGATCCGGCTTACAGGTCCTCCGCGCGTATCCTCCTATCCTCCGGGCGGCGTGTAGGAGCCGGTCAGCGCCGCCGCCTTTTCGGTTATCGACGTGAACTCGTCCGCAGTCCAGGCGCGAACGGTTTCGATGTTCGTCACTGCACCCGACGCGGCGACAGCCATGCCAACGGCCACGGCGTCTGTGCCATCAGGGGCTTCGCTGATCACAACCACGTCGTTGCTGCCGGTTGTCATGTAGAAGGACAGCAACCTGCCACCTACTTTTTCCAGCAGAGCCTTCACCGGACCGGTGCGGTTCTCGGGCTTTTGCAACATGCCTTTGACACCGGCTTGCGAGTAAGATGCGTAAGTAATGAAAATGGGCATTGATACCTCCTGTTACATCAAATCGTTTTTGGGTCTTCAAGTCAGCCGACCCCGGGGCCGTTCAAAATCAGGTGCCGGAAAACAACGGTGCCGTGATGAACCAGAGGCCAGCGCCGATCAGCGCAAAACCTGTTACCGGCACAAGCCACCGGGCCCCGGGCAAAAGTTTTTCCAGCGCGACATAGGCGGCAATTCCGACAATCCAGTAGAGGTTCATGATCCCTCCGACGAAAAGCAGCAGCATCAGTGCCCAGCAGCATCCCAGACAATACGTGCCGTGCAGGATACCGGTGCGGAAAGCACCGAATGTTCCGGGTCGGTTGTGATCGGCCAGGAAACGTGCGGGGCTCTGACAGTGGCGCAGGCATGCGTTTTTCAAAGCTGAAAACTGATAGGCGCCAGCCGCCAGCAGAACGCTGCCTGCGAAGACACCCGAACTGATCGTCATCATCGGCCCGTCGGACAACCCGATTTGTTCCAGCCCCCATTGCAATGCGGTTGCAATCAGGCTGAACGCCCCCCAGGCCACCAGATAGCCGGTTAAAAACCACAGGCTGAACGCAACCGTCCGGTGCTTTTCAGGCCCTGTCCGCTTGACCGCGATGAACAGAAGAACGGCAGGCGCAGCGCTTGGGGTCATCATGGCGATCATCATGACCCACCACATCAGAAAAATCGGCAAGGCATAGCTTGCGCTCCACGCTGCTGCCGGGCCCATTTGCATGGGATCTCCGACAGGGCCGGCCATCCGGGTCATCTCGACCGCGGACATGTTCATCCCGACGCCAGCTATCGTGTACCAGGTTGCACCGAGGATGATCAGAAGAACGCTTCCCAGAACAATCGCGCTGTCCTGTCTCAGCAACCACTCAACCGTCCCGCCCCGGGGCGATGCGTTCTGTTTGGTCATCGTTGTTCTCTGCTTATGCGCCCAAGACGCCATGGCCCGAGATGTTCAGATGCGCCAGATGAGCATGGGTTGCGTCAAAGGTCAGCTTGATTTGACCACCCGTCGTAGTCGCACTGCCCGATGCCGCTTCGGCATGGCGGTATTCAAAGCCGTTCGGCAACTGTATCGACGCGCGGTGAGGTGCGCCCGATACGATATGAGGGATCGGATTGACCTCAACATCGAAAACTCCGGCAACCTTGGCGTATCCGCTGCGTTCTTCGCGGTTCCAGTCCAGTTCAATCGGAACAAACAGGGTTTCATGTTTCAAAGGCGCCATGGCGCTGAAGACATACCAGAACGTGGCCATTTCATCCGTATCCTGACCGGTCATGATTGCTTGCAACGCGGCCCGCTGTTCAGCTGTTGCTCTTTCATCAATGATCAGCTGCATCTGACCGTTGCCCTCATGAATTGGTCCCGGCCAATGATAGACCCCTGCCGCCCGAAGACCGCCCAGATCAGTGTCACCGTAGTGACCGCTGCGAATGTCAAAGACCACAACCGCCTCGCAATTGCCGTGTGACGGCAGTACGCTGAACTGACACGGGCAACCGAAGTTGCAATTGCAATTGGCCAGTTCTTCGGCCTGAATAGCCCATTCTGTCATGATAGCCCCCCAAGAAAAGTCGCATAAAACAGCTCTGCTCGTTGCGGGTTGAACCCATTCACGCTGCCTCGGCCTTCGAGCCTGAATTCGGCTTCTTGGATGGGCGAACCTATCACGAATCCGTGATATGTACAAACAAGACAGCAAATTACATGCATTCTTTGGGCTTTATCATGTGCCGGGCTATGGGTCGGTCGCGTTCAGGTTGAGCACGGTATTCGGGATTGCATTCGGCTGTTAGACTTTCGGAACCAATTTGAAGATATGGGAGGTTGATTATGAGCTTTATGAAAACGCTGGCGTCCGTGGCCATTGGTTTTGCTGCGGCCAAGGGCATGGAAAAATATCAGAAGATGGGCGGCATGGCCGGGCTGCAAGACATGATGCAAGGTGCCGGCGGTGGTTTGGGCATGGATCAGCTGGGCAAAATGGCAGAACAATTTGGTCTGCCCGGTGGCGCGTCAGGCTTGCAGGACATGATGAGCAAGATGGGGGTTGGCGGCAGCACAGCCGGAGCCGCTGGTTTGGGTGGGTTGTTGAACGCCATGCAAGGGGCCGCCAAAACTGCCAATCAACACACAGGTGACATGATGGAAACCGTGTTCGGCGGCACGCCCGCGGGTGCAGCGATGGAAGAGCAGGCAAAACTCATGCTGCGCGCAATGATTCAGGCTGCCAAGGCAGATGGTGAACTGGACGAACAGGAAAAGGAAATCATCCTGGGTGAATTGGGCGATGATGTCAGCGAGGAAGAGCGCGCATTCGTGCAAGAGCAGCTGAACGCACCGATTGACGTCATGGGATTGGCGGCTGATTCTGGTGCGCCGCTCAAGACGCAGATCTATGCAACTTCCCTGGCTGCGATCCGTCTGGACAACGTGCGCGAGGCATCTTACCTGCGGCAATTGTCCACCGCTCTGGGTCTTTCCGACGCGGAAAGAGACCAGATTCACACGTATATGGGCGCGCCAACCCTGCCTAGTTGAACCTGCACCAGATTCCTGTGCCTGTATCATCCGATTGGCCTTGACATAGGCGGTGCAGCGCGTAAAAGCGCACGCTCATAGGAATTCAACCGAAAGGCCCCTGCCTTTTCGGACGCAGGAGATAACCATGGCGAAGCCGACGACAATCAAGATCCGTCTGAACTCGACCGCGGGCACGGGCCACTTCTATGTGACCAAGAAGAACGCGCGTACCATGACTGAGAAAATGACCATTCGTAAATACGACCCGGTCGTTCGCAAGCATGTCGAGTACAAGGAAGGCAAGATCAAGTAATCTGCCATTCCATATGGAAATTCCGAAAAAGGGCTCTGTTGCACAGAGCCCTTTTTCAGTTCCGGTTTCCTGATTTCAGCGGATGGCAGGCTGCGGCAGTCCGTTGCAGTGGCGCATCAGCGTTTGGGACAATCGCATCCCCTGCGGCTTGCTTTTTGTGGGAACCTGCAAGTACGCTTCAGCAAACCGCCACAAAATGTTGACCGCCATGAAAAAAATCTTGTTATCCACAATTGCCGTTCTGACCCTAGCGGCCTGTGAAGACCCGTTTAACCGCGAAGGTGTCGGGTTTACTGGAATCGATGGCGAACCGCGCACGATTTCGGACGTACCCGGTGCCGTCGCCTTTCTGCCAGACGCGACCAACGTTCCGGCAGAGCTGGCGGAACTGCGGACAGTCACGCTTTTGAGTGATGAGGTTGAGCCGTCCAAGGTGGCTTCAGTTGCAATAGACAATGGCGGGCAGACGCCAAACACGGCTGTTCAACTGCAAGGAAGCGACACAAACCTGTTCCTCAGCACTGTCAGTGTCAACGGCACCTTGTTTGGTGTGCTGCGCACGAGTTCGAACAGTGTGAAGGTCGAAAATTCGATCGGTGTAGGCTTTGCGGAAGAAACAGAGCGTTTCACCGGCTGTCTGCCAGCTGGCGGTGTATTCCGCAAAGGAACCTCCGAGAAAAGTTCCGGCTTTGCCATACCTCTGAACTGTAGCTGAACCCGATTACGTTCCAGTATCTCAAAGCCCCGCCTCGACGGCGGGGTTTTTCATTTCCGGGCAAAAGAAATCCGTCGCGCAAAAGAAAAGGGCCGGTCGTGGACCGGCCCTGAACCAATTCGGTTGTCGGCAAGTCTTATTCTTGCTGACCCATGAACATCAACAGGAACTGGAACATGTTCAGGAACGAAATATACAGGCTCAGCGCGCCGTCGAAGGCGGCTTTGTCCAGCCATTCCTGATCGCCATGTGCAGCGTGGGCGACGTAAGTGTTCTTGATGTCCTGCGTATAGAACGCGGTCAGACCGGCAAAGATCAGGATGCCGATGGCCGAGATGGCCAGCATCATCACGCCGGATTGCAGGAACAGGTTGATGATCATCGCAACCAGCAGACCGATCACACCCATCATCAGGAATGTGCCCATTCCGCTGAGGTTCCGCTTTGTGGTGTAGCCATACAGGCTGAGGCCAGCAAAGGCGATCGACGTCACCAGGAAGGTCTGGGTAATCGAGTAGGGCGTGAAGACCAGAAAGATCGAGCTCATCGAAATGCCCATTACGGCGGCAAAGACGAAGAAGCCAAGCTGAACAGTCGCGGCTGAGCCACGGCGCATCAGGGCACCCCACCCAAACAAGATGAACGCCAGCGGAGCGAACATGACCACCCATTTCAGCGGCGACAGGAACAGTGCGCCGCCCAGGCTCGTCAGATAGCGGTCTGCGCCGATCTGTGCGACCGCATTGCTTGGATCGCTGGTTACTGCCAGACCGGCAATTGCCCATGCCGCCAGTGCCGTGATCAGCATGCCGACGGACATCGTGCCGTAGACTTTGTTCATGTGGGCGCGCAGGCCCTGATCAATCTCGGCGGCGCGCGCGCCGGATGCCGTCCGGATCGTGTCGAATTGTGCCATCAAAGGGTCTCCCTAGTCGTCAAGTTAGAGCGCCCCGGCAGAGCGGGGCGGTTTTCCATCTAAATATCGGCAACAAGGGGCTGTGTTTCAAGAGATTCCGGGCGAAAACCGACTAAAACACGCAACAAAAATGCCAACAGGCGACTCAAAGTCGCCCATCGCCATAAAAATATGAGAGTCACAGTCACCTTTTCCAGAATTGAGGTGCATCCCAGAAAAAGCGTTTTGCTTCTGCGGATGCTTCCTCGCGGGTGACTCCGATATCGTCCAGCACGGCAGCATCCAGTTGTGCCAGATTTCGCCGCTGTCTGGACAGTTCGAACGCTTGAGAGATCAGGGACACCAGGGAACGTTTGGCCGGTTTGCAGGGATTATGGATTGCGAGTTGCGTCATAGCTTGTCCTTTCTGTATTCTCGATGGTTTTGCTGGCTGTTATCAATTTCCTTGATTGATATGGGTGAGTGTGACACATTTTAAAAACGAATATTTTTGATGGAACGCATAAGGAATCGTGAAGATGCGAAATCTGGACATTACAACCCTGCGATCCTTTGTGGCGGTGGCGGATCAGGGCGGTGTGACCCGCGCCGCCGGATTTCTGCACCTGACGCAGTCTGCGGTGTCCATGCAGCTGAAGCGGCTGGAGGAGCTGCTGGGCCTGGAGTTGCTGGACCGAAGCGGCAGGACAATTGCTCTGACCGCATCCGGTGAGCAGCTGCTGGCCTACGCGCGCCGCATGATTGCCCTGAATGACGAGGTAATCTCAAAACTCACCGATCAGGCCTTTGAGGGCGAAGTGGTTCTGGGCGTTCCCCATGACATCGTCTACCCCGCGATTCCCCGGGTCCTGCAACGGTTCAACGCAGATTTTCCCCGCGTCAGGGTGCAGTTGGTGTCGTCCTATTCACTGCAATTGAAAGACATGTACAAGCGGGGCGAATGTGATGTGATCCTGACGACCGAACCGTCTTCGGCCGCTGGTGCAGAGACCATCGCAGAGCTGCCGTTGCGCTGGATCGGCGCGCCGGGCGGGTCTGCATGGCGCAAGCGCCCGTTGCCTCTGGCACTGGGGCGGCGCTGCTTGTTCAGACCGCAGGTCATATCGGCGCTGGATGCGGCCGGAATACCGTGGGAGCTGTCCGTGGAAACCGAAAACGACCGTACCATAGAAGCCACGGTCAGTGCCGATCTTGCGGTTCACGCAATGCTGGACGGAACCGAGGCCGCACATCTTGAACAGATCGACTCGGCTGGGGCTCTGCCGGATTTACCTGCGCATATGATCAACCTCTACGGTGGCGAGCAGGGCCGGGATGCGGTTGTCGAAGCTCTGGCACAGTTGGTGCGACAGAACTTCAGATTGCTGGGCGGTACCCAGTTGCGGGCCGTGGTTGGATGATCACGATCAGGGCGTGATCACGATCTTGCCCGTGGATTTTCGCTCTTTCAGCAACTGCATTGCATGCGCGACATCTTCAAGGGGCAGGACGTGACTGATGTGCGGTTTTATCCTGCCCTCTGAATGCCACTTGAACAGGGTGTCGAAACTGTTGCGCACAGCTTCGGGTCGGAATTTCAGATAGCCGCCGATATACACCCCGATCACGGTCAGGTTTTTGACCAGCAGATGATTGGCCGGAATCTGCGGGATGTCGCCCCCGGCGAAGCCGATGGGCAGCAAACGCCCTTCGGGATTGGTGGCCCTGAACGCGGCCTTGAACACATCCCCGCCGATGACGTCATAGACGACATCCGCGCCACCCAGCGATTTGACCCGCTCGCGCAGGTCTTCGGAAGCATCGATCAGATGATCGGCACCAGCGGCACGGGCAACGGCAAGCTTGTTCTCGCCGCGCGCCTGCGCGATGACCGTGGCGCCCATAAGCTTGCCGATTTCGACGGCAGTCAGGCCGACGCCTCCCGCTGCGCCGGTGACCAGAAGGGTTTCACCCGGTTGCAGGCGTGCCCTGTGATCAAGGGCCATGTGACTGGTGGCATAAGCGATCTGGATGGCGGCGGCGTCTTCGAATCCGGTGTCGTCCGGCAGCACGATCGCACGATCCGCGTCGAATACACCGTACTCGGCCAGCCCACCCTGACCGGAATAGACTGCGATCCGGTCGCCTGGGCCGAGTGTTGAAACGCCGGGCCCGACTGTCTCCACGATACCGGCGATCTCCATGCCCAGGGTGAATGGGGCAGGTGGCGTGTCCTGATACGCCCCCGTCTGCATCAGCAGATCGGCGAAATTCAGGCCGCAAGCTTTTATCGCGACCCGCACCTGGCCTTCGCCCGGCTCGGGTATTTTCACGTCACAAAGCTGGGCAGACGCCCCGTCGGATGGAATGCAATAGGCCCGCATATTGTTCCTCAAGAGTTTCCGACATAGGCGCGTGTGCCGTCAGAAAAGTCAATCCGTTTGCTGCGCGGGCGCAAAAGGCCCCCGATTTTGAAGGAGGATTCAGTTGCAGGAATATGGTTCTGTAAAGGCTTTGGGTAATACAACCACAAATCCCTGTCAGGGGCATTCGACTCAACCAGCTTGAAAAAAATCTCAAAACCGGCATTATAAACAATCAGTGCTGTAAACGGGGGGCGGTACAGTCCGTATTAGGGAGCGGTTAAGGGGAGCTCTCTAAAACTGCGATATCGGACGTCGCAAAATCCCGTGCAGATGTTTGTGTAGTATAGGAGAATACCAATGACTCATCACGTCGATGTCCATGTGGGCAAGCGCGTTCGGCATCGCCGCTGGCTGATTGGGATGACCCAGCAGCAGTTGGCGCAGCAAGTTGGTATCAAGTTTCAGCAAATCCAGAAATATGAGACCGGTGCCAACCGAATCAGCGCATCCCGCCTGTGGGACATCGCCGAGGCGCTGGATGTTCCGGTCAGCTTTTTCTTCGAAGGTCTGGAAGAAGCCCAGAAAGGCGATGCGGACAAGAAATCCGTCCCTGCCGACCTGATGGGTGACAAAGAGGCTTTGGATCTGGTGCGCTCTTACTATGCGATTCCGGAAAACCAACGTCGCCGCCTGTTCGAGCTGGCGCGGGTTCTCAGCGACGTTGCCTGACTGACTTGACTTTGTCGCGGATTGCTCGCACCTCAGGGTCATGCAACCGACGACACAGAGCGATATCGAAATTGCCGAAGAAATGGCCGAAGCTGCGCGTGAGGCCATACTTCCCTTTTTTCGTCAAACAAATCTGGAAACCACGAACAAGTTGGCCGATGGGTTCGACCCGGTGACAGTGGCTGATCGTGCCGCTGAACAGGCGATGCGGGACGTTCTGGCGCGGCGGCGCCCGGATGACGGTGTGCTGGGCGAAGAGTTCGGCGCGCATACGGGCACCAGTGGCCGCACCTGGGTACTGGATCCCATCGATGGGACCCGTGGGTTTATCAGCGGCACGCCAACCTGGGGTGTTCTGATTGCGCTGAGTGATCAGGACGGGCCTTTTATGGGTGTAATCGATCAGCCGTATATCGGAGAGCGCTTTGTCGGATCGTCTTCCGGTGCTCACATGACCGGTCCGCAGGGCACCAGAAGTATGCAAACGCGCGATACCAGGGCGCTGGATCAGGCGACCTTGTTTACCACGTTCCCCGAGGTTGGAACCCCGAAGGACCGCGCAGGGTTTCATGCCGTGTCCGAGCAGGTGCAGCTGACGCGCTATGGAATGGATTGCTATGCCTATGCGCTTCTGGCTGCCGGTCAGGCGGATTTGGTGATCGAGGCGGGCTTGAACTCCTATGATATCCAAGCGCCGATTGCCGTTATTCAGGCGGCCGGCGGTATCGTGACCGATTGGCAGGGCGGCCCCGCACATCACGGCGGCCGGGCGCTGGCTGCGGCAAACGCTGACCTTCACGCCGCAGCGCTTGAGATACTCTGCCAATTCTGAATTCTGTTGCCCGGCGCATCAAAGGCAACTACAACGGTGATGGCCGGTTCTTGCGCCCGTTTTCCACCGGCCGACGCACTTCTTGCATGAGACGGGCAGATGCAGGAGCGCGATATGACGGAAATCCTACTCAAGAATGCTGATCTGATCCTGACGATGGACGAGTCCCGACAGGAATTGTCCAAGGCCGATATTTTGGTTCGCGACGGGCAGATCGCCCGGATCGGGCAGCGACTGGAAACACAGGGCGAGGTGCATGATGTTTCGGGCTGTCTGGTGACGCCTGGTCTGGTGAATACCCACCACCATCTTTATCAAACCCTGACACGGGCGGTGCCGGGCGGGCAGGATGCGTTGCTGTTTGGGTGGCTGCAAACGCTCTATCCCATCTGGTCGCGTTTCGGGCCGGAGGAAATGTTCACCTCGGCCCAGATCGGTTTGGCCGAACTGGCGCTGTCGGGGTGCACGCTCAGTTCCGATCACCTTTACCTCTATCCCAACGGCGCGCGGCTTGAAGATACGATCGCGGCCGCGTCCGAGCTGGGGATGCGGTTTCATCCGACACGCGGCGCGATGAGCATCGGCGAGAGCGACGGGGGCCTGCCACCGGATCATCTGGTGGAAAACGAGGCCGCTATTCTGGACGACATGGTACGTGTCGTGGATGCGTTTCACGACCCATCAGAGGGGGCCATGTGCCGCGTCGGCCTTGCCCCGTGTTCACCGTTTTCCGTCAGCCGGGATCTGATGCGCGATGCGGCGTTGCTGGCGCGGGACAAGGGCGTGATGCTGCATACCCATCTGGCCGAGAATGACGAGGATATCGCCTATTCGCAGGCGCAATTCGGCTGCCGCCCGGGGCAATATGCCGAGGAATTGGGCTGGACCGGCCCGGATGTCTGGCACGCCCATTGCGTCAAGCTGGACGGGGCCGAGATTGATCTGTTCTCGCGCTCGGAAACAGGCGTGGCCCATTGCCCCTGTTCAAATTGCCGCCTCGGATCGGGTATCGCACCGGTGCGGGCGATGCGCGATGCGGGCGTCAAGGTCGGCCTCGGTGCCGATGGATCGGCCAGCAATGACAATGGCAACCTCATGCTTGAGGCGCGCCAGGCGATGTTGCTGCAACGGGTCGCCAATGGTGCAGATGCCATGTCGGCCCGCGAAGCGCTTGAGATCGCGACGCGCGGCGGCGCGGATGTGTTGGGACGTCCCGATTGTGGACGGCTGATGCCCGGAAAACGTGCCGATATTGCGGTGTGGGATACCCGCGGCATCGAAAGCGCGGGCAGTTGGGATCCGGCGGCGCTGCTTCTGGCGGGGCCGATGTCTGTGAAACACCTGTTCGTCGAAGGCCGCCAGATCGTGCGTGACGGGCACATAACGACCGTCGATCTGCCCCGCGTGATCGAACGCCAGAACACGCTTGCCCGGGCGTTGCAGGCCTAAGCCGCCTGCTGTCCGCCGATCCAGACCTCTGCCACGGCGCGATCATCACCCATCATGATGGTTGGGAAGATCGCTTCCCAAACATCTTCTGCACGGGCCTCGCGCTGGGCGATGGCGGGGGTCGAGGCGAGGTCGATCACGACCAGATCCGCCTCCATCCCCCGGGTTATGTTTCCGATGCAGTCGTCCATGCGCAGGCTCCGGGCGGATCCGACCGTACCCAACCACAGCAATTGCGCCGGATGCAGCGGGCGGCCGCGCAATTGGCCGATCTCATAGGCGGCGGCCATGGTGCGCAGCATCGAAAAGCTGGACCCGCCGCCGGTATCCGTGGCCAGACCGATCCGGTGGCCATCATGGATCAGCCCGTTCATGTCAAACAATCCCGATCCGATGAAGGTGTTCGACGTGGGGCAATGGATCAAAGAGGCATCGACTTCGCGCAGCCGATCCCGCTCCCGGTCTTCCAGATGGATGACATGGCCATACAGGCCGTTCTGGCCCAACAGGCCGAATTTCTCGTAGGTATCCAGATAATCCCTTGCTTCAGGGAACAGGGATCGAACCCATTCGATTTCATCCGTTTGCTCGCTCAGGTGGGTTTGCATAAGACAATGGGGATGCTCGGCCCAAAGCGCGCCCATGGCCTCGAGCTGTTCCGGGGTTGAAGTCGGTGAAAAGCGCGGCGTGATCGCATAGGACAAGCGGTCGACGCGATGCCATTTTTCCAGCAGGGCGGCGGATTGGTCGTAAGCCGTCTGCGCGGTGTCGCGCAGACCTTCGGGCGCGTTCCGGTCCATGCAGGTCTTGCCGGCGACGACACGCTGCCCACGCTGTTGCGCCGCGGTGAAAAAGGCATCCACGCTTTCAGGGTGAATCGTGCAAAAACTGCACATGGTCGTGGTGCCGTGGGCGGTCGTCAGGTCCAGATACCGATTGGCGATCTTGGTCGCATAGTCGAAATCGCCGAACTTCATCTCTTCCGGGAAGGTGTAGGTGTTCAGCCAGTCGATCAGCCGTTTGCCCCAGCTGGCGATCATCGCCGTCTGTGGATAATGCACATGCGGATCGACGAACCCAGCCATGATCAGGCGCGTTCCGTGATCCTTCGTGACTGCGTCAGGATGGGCTTTTTTCAGCGCATCGGCGGTGCCGACCTCTGCAATTCGCCCGTGTTCGATCACGACCGCTTCGTCCAGCCGGGTCGCCTCGGTCGGCTCTCCGTCGAAGGGTGATCCTGTGAAACTCAGAACACGCCCTTTCAAAAGCGTCTTTTGCGCCATTTTCCCTGTTCTCCACCTGTTTGGAACCGCACACCAGCATAGGCGGACGAAAGAAGTGGGTAAATCGGCGCATTGTCATTGTTTTCCGGTAGCTGCTTCTTCTATTTAGGGGCCAATCGCAAAAAGGGGCAGAGCATGACGACAGGCAGAGACGAAGCCGGACACGATCAGCCCCGGGATGAAGACGCCTATGCGTTGGACCCCAAGGCAGTTGCGGCGATCCTGTACGCGGTGGATATAGACGACCGCGACAAGCTGGTTGAGTTGATGGAGCCGCTGCACTCGGCCGACATTGCAGACCTTCTTGAACAGATCAATCCGTTTGACCGGGCGCGCCTGATCCGCCTGTACGACAAAGAGTTCGACGGCGACATCCTGTCTGAACTGGATGAATCGGTTCGTGAAGAGGTGATCTCGGTTCTGAACCCGGATGTTCTGGCCGAAGCCGTGCGCGAGATGGAAAGCGACGATGTCGTTGACCTGCTGGAAGACCTTGAGGAACCGCAGCAGGAAACCATTCTGGACGCATTGGAGGATTCCGAAAGGATCGCAGCCGAGCAGGCACTGTCCTACCCCGAGAACTCGGCCGGTCGTCTCATGCAGCGGGAAGTCGTCATGGCGCCCGAACATTGGAGCGTTGGGCAAGCCATCGACTTCATGCGCGCCAATGATGATTTGCCCGAACAGTTCTATCACGTCGTTCTGGTCGATCCGCGCCTTAAACCGGTTGCTCAGGTGACGTTGGGCAAGCTTATGGCGGCGCGGCGTGAAGTGCCGCTGATTAATCTGGCAGAAGAAGAGTTTCACATCATCCCCGTCGATCAGGATGAGGAAGACGTGGCTTATGCCTTCAACCAGTATCACCTGATCTCGGCCCCGGTGGTGGATGCGGATGGCCGTTTGGTCGGTGTCATCACCATTGACGACGCGATGGTCGTTCTGGATGAAGAACACGAAGAGGACATCCTGCGTCTTGCCGGCGTAGGCGACGAAAGCTCGTTGTCCGACAGTGTGGCGGCAACCAGCCGGCGAAGGTTGCCCTGGTTGGCTGTGAACCTGTGCACGGCGATCTGTGCTTCTTTGGTGATTTCGCAATTCGAGGCGGCGATTGATCAACTGGTCGCGCTGGCCATCCTGATGCCGATCGTTGCGTCAATGGGGGGCAATGCGGGAACACAATCGCTCACCGTGGCGGTGCGTGCGCTGGCGACGCGCGACCTGACAAATTCAAACGTGATGCGTGTTATCAGGCGGGAACTGCTGGTGGGGATGTTGAACGGGCTCTGTTTTGCCATCGTGTTGGGGACCGTGGGGATGCTGTGGTTCGATTCCCCGCTGCTGGGTGTCGTGATCGGGGCGGCCTTGGTCGTGAATATGATCATCGCCGGGTTCGCAGGTACGGTAGTACCTGTCTTGCTGGACCGCTTGGGCATCGACCCTGCGCTGGCATCGGGAACCTTTGTGACAACCACGACGGATGTCATGGGTTTCTTCATATTTCTTGGGCTTGCCAGCGTGGTGCTACTGTGACCGATCTGACTGAAATCAAAGCCGCAGCGCGCAAAGCGGCCTTTGCCCGCCGCAAGGCCGCGTTTGATGCCCGCCTGCCGGGTGCAGCCGGGCGCTTGTCCGAGGTTCTGGCAGGACATCGCGGCGTGCCCCTGTCAGGATACATGCCGATCCGGACCGAGATCGACCCGGTGCCCGCGATGGCCGAAGCATCGGCTTATGGCCCGGTGGGTGTGCCTGTCATCCAGGCAGCCGGTCAGCCGCTGAAGTTCTCTCGCTGGACGCCGGACGGTGTGCTCAAGGATGGCCCGTTCGGTGCAAAAGTGCCCCAGGTGGATGACTATTTCGACCCCGAAATTCTGATCGTTCCACTGGTCGCCTTCGACGCAAATGGTGGCCGCCTGGGGTATGGCGGCGGGTTTTATGACCGAACGCTGGAAGGCTTGCGCGCCAAACGCCCGACGCTTGCCATCGGGTTTGCTTTTGATGCGCAAGAGGCTGCGGACCTGCCGCTCGAGCCAACCGACCAACCGCTGGACATGGTTGTCACGGAAAGCCGCGTGCTGACCTTCTAGCTGCTACTGTTCGAAATGGCTGCGCAAATAGTCCCAGGCATCCACCTCGGTGCCGTCCTTCAGGATGCAGACGCCATAGACACTGCCGTCTTCGTTTTTACGAAGCTGGTAGGTCCCGTCGTTTTCAATGCAAAAGGTCGCGGCGGGGTTGGGCATGGATGTCTTGGTGCCTTCGGCAGCGGCAGCAGTTGCAGCCAAAAGGCAGCCGGTCAGAACAATTGACGACTTCACGCAGAATTCCTTCTGTATTCAAGAGACGTATCGAAACATTGCCACGGCAGAATTTGATTTCAACCCCCAAGTCTGCCGTTAATTTCACGCTTCCGCCTTGTTATTGCCCAGTACAGCCCCTACGACCCGGATCATGAGGATTCTGTTTCTTGGTGATGTCATGGGGCGCGCGGGCCGCGCGGCCGTTCAGCAGCATTTGCCGCGCCTGCGCGACGAATGGCGGCTGGATTTTGTCGTGGTCAATGGCGAAAACGCGTCGAACGGCATGGGGCTGAGCGGAGATCACGCCAGGCTGTTGCTCGACGCCGGAGCGGATTGCCTGACGCTGGGCGATCATGCGTTCGACCAGAAAGACATGCTGCAATTCATCGAGAAGGAACAGCGCATCGTACGACCCGTGAACTTCGCCAAGGGCGCGCCGGGGCGGGGTCATCGGCTGTTCACGGCCCCGGGGGGGCGCAAGGTTCTGGTGGTTCAGGTGCTGGGTCAGGTCTTTATGAAACGCCCGTTCGACGATCCGTTCTCGGCTATCGAACCGATCCTGAAATCCCATCCCAGAGGCGGACAGGCGCAGGCGATCATCGTGGACATGCATTGCGAGGCGACGTCCGAGAAGATGGCGATGGGGCACTACTGCGACAAACGTGCAAGCCTTGTGGTGGGAACGCATACCCATGTCCCGACGGCTGATTCCCAGATTCTGCCGGGTGGCACCGCTTATTTGACCGATGCCGGCATGTGCGGAGATTACGATTCGGTCATCGGCATGGACAAGCAGGAGCCCATGCGACGGTTCATCACCGGCATGCCCAAGGCGCGCTTTACCCCAGCAAACGGCGAAGCCACACTGAGCGGCGTGTTCGTGGAAACCGACGATCGTGACGGACAGGCCAAAACCGTGCGTATGGTGCGCGTCGCAGGGCGTCTGGAACAAGCCGGGCCCGAGTAATCATCGTCAGGCTTGCTCTGTCGGGCGCAATGCGTGAAACTGCATGTCATCAGGCGCTTGGGCCCGGGTTCGGACAGAATACCACGAATGAATTTCCTTTCACTGACAGACACAGGAAGCGCGGTTCTGGCGCTGGTCATCGTTGCGGGCATGTTCATCATGTTCCTGCGCGAGGTTTATCCGACCGAGGTCGTGGCCATTGGCGGTGTCTCACTGATGCTTGTAACCGGCATTCTGCCCTATCAAAACGCGCTTGCAGTTCTGTCCAACCCGGCACCCTGGACGATTGCCGCGATGTTCATCATCATGGGTGCTTTGGTGCGGACCGGAGCCTTGGACTCGTTCACCTCGACCGCGCAAAAGCAGGCTCAGGTGAATCCGCGTATCGCCATCGCATTGCTCATGGGGTTTGTCGTGCTGGCCTCGGCGGTGGTTTCGAATACGCCAGTGGTCGTGGTGATGATACCGGTCTTTGTGCAAATCGCCCGCACCCTGAATGTTCCCGCGTCCAAATTGCTGATTCCGCTGAGTTATGCGGCTATTCTGGGCGGCACGCTTACATTGATCGGCACGTCCACCAACCTGCTGGTCGATGGCGTGGCCCGCGCGCAGGGGATGAAACCCTTTACGATTTTCGAAGTCACGCCGCTGGGGATCGCGCTGGTGATCTACGGCATGATCTATTTGCGGTTCATCGCGCCCAAACTTTTGCCCGAGCGGGACAGCATGGCGTCGCTGCTCAGCGACCGGTCCAAGATGAAGTTCTTTACCGAGGCCGTCATTCCGCCGGACAGCAACCTGATCGGGCGCGAAGTGACCGGCGTGCAGTTGTTCAAACGCCCCGGCGTGCGCCTGATCGATGTCATCCGGGGGGATGAGTCGTTGCGGCGCAACCTGAAAGGCGTCGAACTTAAGGTCGGCGACCGGGTGGTTCTACGCACCGAGATGACCGAACTTCTGAGCCTTCAGCGCAACAGGGAACTCAAACGCGTGGATCAGGTATCGGCCGTTGAAACCAAGACGGTTGAGGTGTTGATCACGCCCGGATGCCGTCTGGTGGGTCGGACCCTTGGGATGATGCGGCTTCGGCGTCGTTATGGCGTTTACGTGCTGGCGGTGCACCGTCGCAACCAGAATATCGGCCGTCAGCTGGATGACTTGGTGGTCAGGGTTGGGGATACGCTGCTTTTGGAAGGTGCCCCGGCGGATATCCAGCGGCTGGCGGCGGAAATGGACATGGTGGACGTCACCCAGCCATCGGCTCGTGCCTTCCGTCGAAGCCATGCACCGATTGCGATTGGGGCTCTTGTAGGGATTGTTGCCCTTGCCGCGCTGGGCATTGCGCCCATCCTGTTGTTGTCGATTGTGGCCTGCGCCGTGGTTCTGCTGACCCGCTGTATCGATGCGGATGAGGCGTTTTCTTTTGTGGAAGGTCGCCTGTTGGCATTGATCTTCGCGATGCTGGGCATAGGGGCCGCGCTGGACAGCTCGGGCGCGGTTTCTCTGATCGTCGAGGCCGTTGCGCCGGGGCTCAGTGTCTTGCCGCCATTCCTCATTATCTGGGCGATTTACCTGCTGACCTCGGTGCTGACCGAACTGGTTTCCAACAACGCCGTGGCGGTTGTGGTCACCCCGATCGCCATCGGTCTGGCTCAGGCGGTCGGAATAGATCCGCGCCCACTGGTCGTCGCGGTCATGGTGGCGGCTTCGGCATCTTTTGCTACTCCGATCGGATACCAGACGAACATGATGGTCTATGGCCCCGGGGGCTACAGGTTCACCGACTTCATGAAGGTCGGTGTGCCGCTGAACCTGACGGTCGGATTGTTGGCGTCTCTGCTGATCCCGTTGATCTGGCCGTTATGACATTGGCACAGAATTGCCGCTTTATCCGCGGCGTACTTGTAAATGTCGGATGAACAGCAATCTTTTGTAGAAATATTACTTTAAGGGGTACTGCCATGCTGACATTCGGCCGCTCCACGTTTCCTGCAGTTGCTTTCGCCACCGTTTTGAGCGGCGCATCGCTTGCCGGAACCGTCGAAGGAACCGCAACCTACCGAGAGCGTATTGCGCTTCCGCCTGACACGACCTTGTTCGTCGAGCTTCAGGATATCTCATTGGCGGATGCGCCGGCCGAAACTCTTGCCGCGCAGAGATATGCCTTGACCGGTGTGCCGGCGCAGTTCGAACTGACCTATGATGACGCATTGATTCAGGACGGGCGCAGATACGCCGTGCGTGCTTCGGTCATGCAGGGGCAAAAGCTGTTGTTCACCACCGATACCGTTTATCCGGTACTGACACATGGGGCCGAGAATTCTGCTGACCTGCTGATGATACAGGTGCAACACCAAGGTGCCGCGATGCTGGAAAACACCGAATGGGTCGCTTCGGGCCTCAATGGTGCGGCTGTCGAGACAGAGAAACGACCTGAACTTGCTTTTGGGCAGGGCGGGGCATTTTCAGGCAGCGGCGGTTGCAACCGGTTCAGTGGCCAGGCCGAGATTTCTGACAATCGGATTGCGTTCCCGGACAATATGGCTGCAACGCTCATGGCTTGCCCACCCCCGCTGGATGAGGTCGAGCGGCAGTTTCTCAAGGCGATGCAAAGTGTCACGACCTTCGCGATGCAAGGCAACGCGCTGGCCTTGCTGGATGCTCAGGGTGAGCCGGTGATTAAAATGATGCGCAAGTAATAGGGCAGGGCTGTCACGCGATGGCCCTCGATCGCCCGGCGTTGCGACCCGAAAAGATGCAGCCGCCCAAGAAAGTTCCCTCAAGCGCGTTGTAGCCGTGATAGCCACCGCCACCGAACCCGGCGACTTCGCCGGCTGCGAACAGGCCCGGCACAACCTGACCATCGGTGCCAATCATCTGACTGTCCAGATTGGTCTGCAAACCGCCCAGTGTCTTGCGGGTCAGCACGTGCAGCTTGACCGCGATCAGCGGGCCATTCCTGGGGTCCAGGAACTTGTGCGGTTTGGCGGTGCGGATCAGCTTGTCGCCGCGATAGTTGCGCGCCGCCAGGATCGCCATCATCTGCGCATCTTTTGAGAACGGATTGTCCACCTGTGAATCCCGTGCTTCGATCTGGGCGCGCAGATGCGCCTCGTCGATCAGACCCCCGCCCAGATGGTTCATGCCGCTCACCAGTTCGGTCAACGTGTTGGCGACGACGAAATCCTCGCCCTTTTCCTTGAACGCCTCGACCGGTCCGGTGGCTTTCGACCCCGACAGGATGCGCTGCCGGATCACTTCCTTCCAGCTGCCTGACGTGAAATCGGGGTTCTGTTCAGACCCGGACAGGGCGAATTCCTTCTTGATGACCTTCTGTGTCAGGACGAACCAACTGTATTCATAGCCGGTGTTCAGGATTTCGCGCAGGGTGCCCAGCGTGTCGAACCCGGGCAGGCAGGGGGGCTGCAACCGGTTTCCGCGCGCGTCGAACCACATCGAGCTGGGGCCGGGCAGGATGCGAATGCCATGGTCGGGCCAGATCGGATCCCAGTTGCGCACGCCTTCGGTGTAATGCCACATGCGGTCGCCGTTGATGACATGGCCACCGGCCTTTTCGCTGATGGCGATCATCCGACCATCCACATGGAAGGGCACACCCGCCACCATGTCCTTGGGCGGTTCGCCCAGGCGGTCGCGGGGCCAATTCTGGCGCACCATTTCGAAATTGCCACCAATCCCGCCCGAGGTGACGACGACCGACGGTGCATAGACCTCGAACTCGCCCACCTCGTCACGGTTGGTCTTGGCGCCGCGCGGGGCCGCGTCATCGGCCAGAACCTCGCCCGAGACGCCCTTGGCCTCGCCGTTCTGCATGATGATATGGCTGACCTGATGGCGGAACTTCAGCTGGATCAGACCGGCGCTGACATGGGCGCGGACCCGACGGATGAAGTGTTCCAGCACGCCGGGTCCGGTGCCCCAGGTGATGTGAAAGCGCGGGACGGAATTGCCATGCCCGTTTGCATAAGACCCGCCACGTTCAGCCCAGCCCACGACCGGAAACCAGCGCAGGCCCATGTCATGCAGCCAGGGGCGCATTTCACCGGCGGCGAACTCGATATAGGCCTCGGCCCATTTGCGGGGCCAGGTGTCTACTTCGCGGTCAAACTGCGCGCTTCCCATCCAGTCGCGCAATGCCAGATCGTGGCTGTCGCGGATACCCATGCGGCGTTGTTCCGGCGTGTCGACCATGAACAGGCCACCCAGGCTCCAGAAGGCCTGACCGCCCAGAAAACCTTCTGGTTCCTGATCGAGTATTATTACCTTTTTGCCTCGGTCGCCCAGTTCGGCTGCGGTGGCCAATCCGGCCAGACCAGCACCGATTACGATCGCATCAGCAGTGTTGTTTGTCATAACGGTCCTTTCAGCGCCTGCGGAACCAGACAAGAAACGGCAAAACCACAGCGTACATCGTAATGCCATAAACCGCCGAGGGCAGGGCCAGCGGGCTGAACCCGCTTTCGGTATTCGTGATCAGCGCCGCCAGTGTAATGCCCAGCGTGGCGTTTTGAATTCCGGTTTCGATCGAGATCGTCTTGCACTCATTCCAGGACAGGTTTGATATCCGCGCCAGTCCCAGCCCGATGAACAGCAGGGCGATATTCAAAGAAATCAAGCCTGCGCCCATGATTCCAAGATTGTCGACGAACAATTGCCAGTTCCCGGCCAGTGCCGCGGCAACGATCAGCACGAACAAAACGGTCGCGAGCGTCGACAATCCCGGCTCTACGCGGTTTGCAAACCCTGTTGCAAAGTTGCGAATTCCGACCCCGATGGCCACGGGCAGCGTTGTTATCAGAAACAATGCAACAGCCAGCCCGGTGATCGAAACCTCGGTGGCTTCGTCGCCCATGAAATGCGAGATCGACCACGCGGCCAGTATTGGCACGGTCACCATCGACAAAAGGCTGATCACGGCGGTCAGGCTGACCGAAAGTGCGACATCGGCTTTGGCGAGCTTGGAGAGGATGTTGCTGGTTACGCCGCCCGGGCAAAAACTGAGCAGCATGAAACCAACCGCGATCTCGGGGGGCAATGCAAAGATTGTGACCGTCACGAAGGCCGCGACTGGCAAGAGAACAATCTGGCTTGCCGCCCCGATGGCAAAGGCGCGTCGCCGGCTCAGGACACGACGGAAGTCTGCCACCTCCAGCCCGATGCCCAGAGACAACATGATAATGGCAAGCGACACCGGCAAGCCGACATTCAAAAGCAAATCCAAGGACAACTCCTCCCAAAGTTGCGTCAGATCAGCCTATGCGAGGGGGCAAGGCGCAGGCAACCGCGCCGTTGGGTCATTCGTATCGCCGAACGAACCGGCGCAGGATCTCGCCCGGCTGCGTGACATCGGCCGAATGGCAGTGGTCGATCAGTTTTTGCGCGTCTTCAGGCGGGAAATAGCCGTGATTCTTGTAGATATTGATGCGCTGTTCAAAATCCCTGGCGTCGGCTTCGGGGTGGAACTGCGTGGCGTATATGTTCTGCCCCCAACGGATCATCTGGAACGGGCAGGGGTCTGACGCGACAAGGTGCACGCATCCTTTCGGTAGAGCCTGAACCGCTTCCTTGTGGCCAACGAAAGCGTCGAAGGTGGGTTCCAACCCGGCGGTCAACGGATCCCGCTGCCCTTCCGGGGTCAAACGGCACGTGGATGGCCCAACGGGTTCGCTATATCTGTCCTTGCTGACGTCGCCGCCCAGATACGCCGCCAGAATGCCAAGGCCATAGCAGCAGCCCATGAACGGGTGATCTTGTGCGATGATCTGCGGCATCAACCCCATGATCGCAGCCTCGATCCGGGCATCCAGCGGGGATTTGGTCGCCGGGTCGTCACTGACGCATCCCGGTCCGCCGCCTACGATGACACCGGCATAGTCCGTGACATCCAGCCCTTCTGGCAGGTCGTCGCAATCCAAACGAATGCGATGCGTCTGTTCAGGAGACAACCCGCTCCGGTTCAGGATCGAGGCGTATTCGGCGTCGGACGCATCTGTTTCGGGGCGCAGTTGCAGGATCAAAAACGGTTTCATGCGCAGCCTTTACCCGTCACAGCGGCCAGAATACAAGGATGGCGGGAACAGAAACGGCTATGATCAGCACTTCCAGCGGCAATCCCATGCGCCAGTAATCTCCGAATCGATAGCCTCCGGGACCCAGAACCAGCGTGTTGTTCTTGTGCCCGATGGGGGTCAGGAACGCAGCCGAGGCCGCAACGGCCACGGTCATCAGGAACGGGTCGGGTGACACCTCGAGCGTGCGTGCCATTTGTATCCCGACCGGCGCGGCGACAATGGCGGTGGCGGTGTTGTTCAACACGTCCGACAAAGTCATCGTGACAACCATCAATACGGTCAGAATGGCCCAGGCGGGCAGACCATCGGTCAGCTGGATCAGGGCGTTTGCGATCAGTTCGGTGCCGCCCGAGGTCTCCAAGGCGCTGCCCAGCGGGATCATAGACCCCAGCAGTACGACCACCGGCCATTCGATGTGATTGTAAATGTCGGTGATCGGCATGATCTTGGTCAGCACATAAGCAATCACGACCAGCCCCAAAGCAATGGGCAGATAGATCAACCCAACACTTGCGGCCAAAACAGCGGCGGCAAACAGACCGATGGCCAGCCATGCCTTGTCATTTGCCGTTACGTTCAGCCCGCGTCCGGCAAGGGGCAGGCAGCCCAGCCATTCCGTGACATCCGCAGCGCGGTCGCGGGGGCAGAGCAGCAGCAGGATATCGCCCGGTTCCACCTCGGTCTTGCGGACCTGTTCGGTAATCCTGCGCCCCTGGCGTGAGATGCCCATCAGAACGGTGCTTTGCCGCCAGGCCAGCCCAAGCCCTTGTGCGGTGCGGCCTGTGATGCGCGCGCTTTCCGGCACGACGACTTCAATCACTTCCAGCCCGTCACCCTCGGCCGTCAGCAACTCCTGCCGGCGCGTGTCCGAGAAGTCGAGATTGAGCGCTGCGCGAAACTCGTCCAGCGCCTCGGGTCGGGCTTCCAGAACCAGCGCGTCACCTTCCTGCAAAACGGCGTGCGCCGACCGGCCATAGCGACGCTTGCCATCCCGGATTAAACCGATGATGGCCACATCCGATTTCTCGGCCAACTCAAAAAGTTCACTGACCCGTTTGCCGATATGGGCGGATTCTGGGGGAACGGTCAGCTCGGCGATGTATTCGGCCAAGGTTTCCGATGTCTCGGCCTGCGGTCCGCGATCGGGGATCAGACGCCAGCCTACCAGTGCGACAAAGGCAAGACCGGCGATCGCGGCCAGCCCACCGACCGGGGCAAAATCGAACATGTGAAACGGCTCGCCCAGTGTTTCGGCCCGGATCGACGCTATGATGATGTTCGGGGGGGTCCCGATCAGCGTCGCCATCCCGCCGAGAATGGTGGCAAAGCTCAGCGGCATCAGCGACAGGCCCACCGATCGTCCGGCCTTGCGTGCGGTCTGGATGTCCACGGGCATCAGCAACGCCAGCGCCGCCACGTTGTTCATGAAGGCCGACAGAACCGCGCCGATCCCGCCCATCAGGGCGATATGCGCGCCCAGACCCCGCGAGGCATCAACCAGCGTGCGGGTGATCAGAAACACTGCTCCGGACCGGACCAAACCGGCGGAAACCACCAAAACCAGCGCCACGATGATGGTCGCCGGATGGCCGAACCCGGCAAAGGCACCATCCACGGGCACGACGCCCAGCACAACGCCGATCATCAGCGCGGCAAAGGCCACGAGGTCGTATCGAAACCGGCCCCACAACAGCATTCCGAAGACGGTGATGAAAAGCGCAAAAAGAATGATCTGGTCTGTCGTCATGTCGTCACCATACTAGCCGGTGAAGCCGTCGCAAGCCGCTCTCTTGATCCTGCCCCCTGCAAACGTCTATATGAGCGCCGAACACGCAATCACGATGACGAGGACGCATTATGGCAGGCCACTCAAAATGGGCCAATATCCAGCACCGCAAGGGGCGTCAGGACGCCGCGCGGTCCAAACTGTTTTCCAAACTGTCGAAAGAGATCACCGTTGCCGCCAAGATGGGCGACCCCGATCCCGACAAGAACCCGCGCTTGCGTCTGGCCGTGAAAGAGGCCAAGTCTAACTCGGTTCCCAAGGATGTGATTGACCGCGCGATCAAAAAGTCCACCGCCGGTGAAGGCGACGATTACGAAGAAATCCGCTACGAGGGCTATGGCCCCAACGGCGTGGCCGTGATTGTTGAAACCATGACGGACAACCGCAACCGCACCGCGTCGACCGTGCGTTCGACCTTTTCCAAGAACGGCGGCAATCTGGGCGAGACGGGCTCGGTCGGGTTCATGTTCGAGCGCAAGGGCGAAGTGATTTACCCGGCAACGGCGGGTGACGCAGACACCATATTCGAAGCCGCCATTGAGGCCGGCGCGGAAGATGTCGAAAGTTCAGAGGATGGCCACATCATCTGGTGTGCGGATACGGATCTGAACGACGTTTCGAACGCGTTGGAAGCTGCGCTGGGTGAATCGGAATCCACCAAATTGGTCTGGAAGCCAACCACCACGACCGAGCTGGGTCTGGAAGACATGCAAAAGCTGATGAAGCTGGTGGATGCGCTGGAAGACGATGACGACGTACAGCGCGTCACGACCAATTTCGAAGCCTCGGATGAGGTGATGGCACAGCTCTGAGCTGTTGCGGATCTTGACGGCGAAACCCGGCTCAACCGCCGGGTTTTTCGTTTTCGGACAGTTTCGAAGAGTTGTTGGCTGAACCCTTCGAAACGCATAGGCTGGAAAAACCCGGAATTTCCGAGACAACGCCACCGAAAGATCCACGATGGATGCGACTGCTGAAAAAGCCAAGCGAAACGTGCCGGTTCTTGCTGGGCAGAGTATCGTGTCTCAGGTTGCGTGGACTCTGGGCAGCCCATCGGTGGTTTTGCCGTTTCTGGCCGTGTCATTCGAACTGCCGATGTTCGTGGCGGGCGCGCTGGTTTCGGTGCGAATGATTGGCAGCATGATTTCCGATTTCTTTCTGGCGCAATCCGTCGCGGCGAAATCGCAAAAGAAACGCGCAATCGCTCTGACCGAAGCGATCATCGGATCCTGTCTGGTCCTGGCAATGGTGGCCGCCGCGACCGGGGTCGTTCCGTTGATCGCAGTGGTTTTCGTGGCGGTCTTTTTCGTGATCGGTCTTGTGGACGAGGTGCAGAACCTGATGTTCACCGATCTGCTGGGCGATCAAGTCCACTCGCGTTCGCGCATGGTCCTGCATTACCTGCAACTTGGAGGCGGAGGCCTGTGTGCCATCGGTCTTGCCATGCTGGTGCATCAGATCACCAAGGAAAACCCACCTTTTTCGCGCCACTCAACCATGATCGGTGTATCGGTTGCGTTTTTCATGCTGTCAGGGCTTTTGATGCTGGCCATGACAGAGAATGCCCGCTCGGCGGAGCCGGCAAACAAGACCGGACCCAAAGCAAAGCTGTCGTTCAAGGCCAATGCACAGGGTATTATTGGCATGTTCGAATACTCGTGGTTTCGTCGTTACATGGTCATGCGAATGTTGTTGGTGGCTGTTTCGCTCTCTGTCCCATTCTTTGCGCTGATCGCAGCCGAGGCGCATCACAGCTCGGCCAGGGGACTGACCGCGATGATTGTTTCATCTGCTTCAGGCTATCTTGTGTCCGGGCCTTTGTGGCAGGTCGTGAACATGAAGTCTCATCGTGCCGTCATGGTGGTCGGGACACTGATGGTGGCCGCAACCGGCGGTGTTCTTCTGGCATTTCACTACTTGGGTATCGATCACGATGTGCATCTGCACGCGATCGCGCTGTTTGTCGTCACCGTTGCGGTGACCGGGATCAGCAGCGCGCGCAAGCTCTATTTCCTGGACGTCGCGCCCAAGGAACAGCGCGTTCAGGGATCGGCGGCGATCAAGTCTTTTACTCGATTGTTGGCGGTACTGCTTTCGGCGGCCCTGGCCGCAGTCGCCCACATGCACGAAGTTGCATTGGCCGTCGGGTTCATAGTCGCGGCCAGCCTGGTGGCCTGCGTGACATGCTACCTGACAATGTCGCCGGACCGAAAGGACGCCTCTGGCACACAGGGCTGATGCGTCTCCGCTCAGAAAAAGGAAGAAATCTCGTCCAGGGGCTTTTTCAGCTTTGCAACGGAGGGCACGGTCGCGGTTTCCGAGGGGTGTCCAACTGCGATGACCATTGTTGGTTTCTCTGAAGCGGGCCGACCCAGCGCATCGGTCAGAAACCGCATCGGATTCGGGGTATGTGTCAACGTGCTGAGACCGGCGTGATGCAATGCCGCCAGCAGAAAGCCGGTGGCAATGTTCACACTTTCCGGCACGTAGTAATTCTTGTACCGCGTCCCGTCTTCGAATTGCCCCCAGCGTTGGGCGAAGACCACGATCAGCCACGGGGCGACGGTCAGATGTTCCTTGACCGCGTTTGTCCCGATGGGTTCCAGAGCCTTGATCCATTCATCGCCCGCCCCTCCCGCGTAAAAGCGACGCTCTTCTTCTTCGGCTTCCTCGCGGATGCGCAGTTTCAGCATGGGGTCCGAGACGGCAGCAAAATGCCAGGGCTGGTGGTTTGCACCTGACGGGGCCGTTCCCGCGGTGCGCAGGCAGGTTTCGATCACATCACGAGCCACCGGGCGCGTAGAGAAATCCCGAACGGTATGACGCCGCCGCATCTTTTCAAAGAAAGCCACAGCCGCGTCCTGCATGTCCGCATCACTGATCTCGCATCGGTCGGGCAGGGGAATGGGGTCATAACTGAGGGTGTCGCGCGAGAACATTGGTTCCTCCAATCGAATGAGTCGGACTATTTGACTTGTGACGGTAGCAAAACCCGTTGCGCAGCATGCTGGACCGCTTGTGTAAGGGGTTTGAGCGCCGGGGCAAGAACCCGCCCGACCTGCCAGCTGAGCGCGATGTCCAGTGGCGCATCGGGAACGATCGGGCTCAGCAGTCCGCGCGCCATGGCGTCTTGCACAAGGGCTGCGGGGTTCATGCCCCAGCCAATCCCGGCGACTGCGGCATCAACGAACCCTTGCGAAGATGGCAGGAAGTGGAAAGGCGGTGACAGATGTTTGCCGGTGTGATGTGCGATCCACGCTTTTTGCAGACCGTCCTTCCTGTTGAAGACAAGGCAAGGCGCTTTGCTGAGGGTTTCCTCGGTCACGCCGTTCTTGAACCAGGTTTTGACAAATTTCGGGCTGGCGGTGGGCAGATACCTCAACACGCCCAGCTCAATCGCGTCACAACCGCTTACGGTTTGTCCGCCGACGGTGACGGCGGCGCTGACCTCGCCGCGCCTCAGCCAGTCTGCCGAATGGTCCTGATCGTCGATCACAAGGTCGAACAGCATGTCGGGCACCTGCGCCATCGCGTCAATGAACCAGGTGGCCAGAATGTCGGCGGGTACCGCAACGCGAACCCGCGCGGACCCGGGTTCTTGTGCCAGAGTCAATTCCCGAGCCAGCTGCGCCTCCAGCAGACCGACATCTTCGGCGTAACGTGCGATGCGCTGCCCGGCTGGCGTTCCGGTGCAAGGGGTTCGCCGATGTATGAGCGAGGCGCCCACGCGATCCTCCAGCGCTTTTATCCGCTGGGATATCGCCGAAGGGGTTACAGCCAGTTCCGCCGCCGCCGCATCAAAGCTGCCATGGCGCAGAATGGCTGACAAAGCGGCCAATTGGTGAGGGTCCAGTAGCATTAGCAAAACTTAACTGAGGGCAGCATCTTTAATTTGATAGATCGTATCGCGGCCATTAGTCAACGCAATGGCAACGCAGGAGGTACCATGCCTACATCCGTGATCGCCGGTTTCGCGCTGGGTTTCAGCCTGATCCTCGCCATCGGGGCGCAGAACGCCTTTATTCTGAGGCAGGGCTTGCGGCGCGAGCATGTGTTTGTTCTGTGCCTGACCTGCGCGGTGTCTGATGCCATCCTGATCGGAGCAGGCGTGGCAGGTTTTGGCACCCTGGCACAGGCCGCACCCTGGTTCGAAACCGTGATGCGATACGGTGGGGCGGCATTCCTGATCTGGTATGGCCTGCGCAGTCTTAGGTCGTCCTGGCTGGGTGGCTCGGTGATGGAAATCGGCAATGGCAGGCGAACCAGCCTCAAGGCCGCGCTGCTGACGGTTTTCGCGTTCACCTGGCTGAACCCGCATGTATATCTGGATACGGTCGTGCTGATCGGTTCGATCTCGGCCCAATATGACGACCGGCTTGGTTTCGCCCTCGGCGCGATGACATCCAGCTTTGTATTCTTCTTTTCGCTTGGCTATGGGGCAAGCATCCTGTCGCCTGTTTTTGCGCGCCCCAGGGCGTGGCAGGTGCTGGACGCAGGGATTGGCGTGGTCATGTTGGGTATCGCGCTGAAACTTGTTACCATGTGAAGGGTTGTTCCCGGCCGGGTTTCGGTGTTCAACCTTGAACATGACTTCATCCACCGTATCGTCCCGCCCGCTTGCCGGCATGTTCTGGATGTTCGCCGCCGGCTTGTCCTTTGTTGTGATGACCGCGCTGGTGAAGTCGCTGGGCACATCGATGAATTCCATCCAGGCCGCCTTTCTGCGATATGTGCTGGGGTTGGTGTTTCTGTTGCCGGCCATGCGGTCGATCATGGCGACGCATCTGACCCCCCGCCTGCTGACGCTTTTCGGTCTGCGAGGCATCGTGCATGCGGTTGCGGTCATGCTCTGGTTCTTTGCGATGACACAGATCCCACTGGCCGAAGTTACAGCCATGAATTACATGACACCGGTTTACGTCACACTGGGGGCGGCCCTGTTTTTGGGCGAAAAGCTGGCCTTTCGCCGGATTGCTGCGATTCTGGTCGCTCTGATTGGCGTCCTGATCATCCTGCGGCCCGGGTTTCGCGAAGTGTCATCAGGCCATCTGGCCATGCTGGGAACGGCCCTGACCCTTGGGGGGTCGTATTTATTGGCCAAGATTCTGGTGCGTGACGTACCGCCCGCCGTCGTTGTGGCACATCTGTCGATCTGGGTGACCATTGCCTTGATACCCTTTGCGATCGCCGTTTGGACGCAGCCAAGCCTGCGGGATATCGGGGTTCTTTTTCTGGTGGCCAGCTTTGCGACCGCCGGGCACTATTTCATGACCCTGGCGCTTCAGGCGGCGCCAGTGGCCGTCACGCAGCCGGTGACGTTTCTTCAGCTGATATGGGCCACGATCCTGGGCGCTGCGGTTTTCCATGAAAGCGTTGACGTTTGGGTTGTCGCGGGCGGCACGCTGATCCTTGCCGCCGTGAGCTTTATCTCATGGCGCGAATTCGTGTTGAACCGCCGGGACTTGACGCCTCCGAGTATTGCGCCGAAGCTGTAACGACACCGCTTCCTGATTTTTCATTAATTGACGAGTCAATAAAAACCCCCTAGCGTGGTCCCGTGACGCCTGTTCAAGGGGAGAACGATGCCAAAAGTCGGAATGGAGCCAATCCGCCGGGATGCGATTGTTCGCGCGACAATCGCTGAGCTGGGCTTGAAGAAATCCCTTGATGTAACGGTCAGTCAGATTGCCAAACGTGCCGGCATGTCCAGCGCGCTGGCGCACCACTATTTCGGCGGCAAGGATCAGATCTTTCTGGCCGCCATGCGCCGGATCCTCTCGGACTTTGGCGAAGAAGCAAGGGGCGAGTTGAAAGCGGCTGCGGCGGACGAAAGGGCGCAGGCGATCGTCAGGGCGTGTTTTGCGCCTTCTTGTTTCACACCCGATGTGATCGCGGCCTGGATGACCTTCTACGTGCTGGCTCAGACCAATGATGACGCCCTGCGCCTGTGGCAGATCTATCAGGCCCGCATCAAATCCAATTTGACCCACGCCCTGCGGCACAAGTTGGCTGACCCGCAAGAGGCGGCCGAGAACATGGTTGCCCTGATTGACGGGCTGTACATCCGCGCCGCACTCAGCGCCCCTGAAGAACCGCAACTGGCCGTGAACCACGCGATGCGTGTGCTCAACACTCTGCTCGAGGCTGAAAAATGACAAAACCGAACATTCTGATCCTGATGGTGGATCAGCTCAACGGGACTCTCTTTCCAGACGGTCCCGCTGATTGGCTTCAAGCTCCGAACCTGAAGAAACTGGCGGAACGGTCAACCCGATTTGCCAACGCTTACACGGCGTCGCCCTTGTGCGCGCCCGGGCGGGCCAGCTTCATGTCCGGTCAATTGCCGTCGCGCACCGGCGTCTATGACAACGCGGCCGAGTTTCGCAGCGATATCCCCACATACGCGCATCACCTGCGCCGCGCGGGCTATTATACCTGCCTGTCGGGCAAGATGCATTTCGTCGGTCCCGATCAGCTGCACGGGTTCGAAGACCGCCTGACCACCGACATCTACCCGGCCGATTTCGGCTGGACCCCGGATTACCGCAAGCCGGGTGAACGCATCGACTGGTGGTATCACAACATGGGGTCCGTCACTGGCGCGGGCGTTGCCGAGATTTCCAACCAGATGGAATATGACGACGAGGTCGCCTATAACGCCAAGGCCAAGCTTTATGATCTGGCACGCGGCAAGGATGACCGCCCGTGGTGCGTGACCGTCAGCTTCACGCACCCCCATGACCCATATGTTGCCCGCCGCAAATACTGGGACCTTTACGAAGATTGCGCACATCTGCTGCCCGAAGTCGCCGATCTGGGTTATGACAATCAGGACCCCCACGCCAAGCGCATCTTCGATGCCAATGACTGGCGCAGTTTCGACATCACCCAAGAAGATATCCGCAAGTCGCGTCGCGCCTATTTCGCCAATATCTCCTATCTGGACGACAAGATCGGCGAAATCCTCGAAGTGCTGGAAACCACCCGGCAAGAGGCGATCATCCTGTTCGTTTCGGATCACGGCGACATGCTGGGTGAACGCGGGTTGTGGTTCAAGATGAACTTCTACGAAGGCTCGGCGCGTGTGCCGCTTATGATCGCCTCGCCTGATCTGCCCGCCGGCCGGATAGATGCTCCGGTATCGACAATAGACGTAACGCCGACCCTGGGGGCGTTGGCCGGCGTAGACATGGCCGAGATCGCCCCCTGGACCGATGGCGAAAACCTCGTGCCGTTGGCACTGGGCGAAGAACGAACCACACCGGTAACCATGGAATACGCGGCCGAGGCATCCTACGCGCCGCTGGTCTCGTTGCGATATGGCAAGTGGAAATACAACCGCTGTGCGCTGGACCCTGATCAGTTGTTTGATCTTGAGGCCGACCCGCACGAACTGAACAATCTGGCAGACAGCCCCGAACACGCAGGAACGCTGCAAACACTGCGTGCCAAATCCGAGGCCCGTTGGGATCTGGATCGGTTCGACGCCGAAGTCCGTGCCAGCCAGGCGCGGCGTTGGGTTGTGTACGAAGCGCTGCGGCAGGGCGGATACTACCCGTGGGATTATCAGCCGCTGCAAAAAGCGTCGGAACGCTACATGCGCAATCACATGGATCTGAACATCGTCGAGGAAAGCGCCCGGTTCCCGCGCGGCGAATAACCTCTTCATCTTTTCGAAAATACTCCCGCCGGAGGCATCCAACCTTCTCGGCGGGTCAGGAGTTGTGGAAATGGAAGCAGATTTTGTCATCGTCGGCGCAGGGTCCGCAGGCTGCGCAATGGCATATCGTCTGAGCGAGGCCGGGGCCTCGGTTCTGGTGATCGAACACGGCGGCACCGACATGGGGCCGTTCATTCAGATGCCGGCGGCGCTGAGCTATCCGATGAACATGTCGCGCTATGACTGGGGCTATCAGTCCGAGCCCGAGCCGCACCTGAACAACCGTCGCCTGGCCTGTCCGCGCGGCAAGGTGATCGGCGGGTCGTCCTCGATCAATGGCATGGTCTATGTTCGCGGCCACGCGCGCGATTTCGATACCTGGGCCGAGATGGGGGCTGACGGTTGGTCTTACGCGGATGTTTTGCCTTATTACAAACGGATGGAAACCTGGCACGACGGCGGCCATGGGGGCGATCCGGCATGGCGCGGCACTGACGGTCCGTTGCACGTGTCGCGCGGCCCGCGCGAGAACCCGTTGTTTCAGGCCTTTGTGGACGCCGGTCAGCAGGCCGGTTACGAAGTCACGGGCGACTACAACGGTGAAAAGCAGGAAGGCTTTGGCCCGATGGAACAGACCGTCTGGAAAGGGCGGCGCTGGTCTGCGGCGAATGCCTATCTGAAACCCGCGCTCAAGCGCGACAATTGCGATATCGTGCGCGGTCTTGCGTCTCGGGTTGTCATGGAAAACGGCCGCGCCACAGGGGTCGAACTGATCCGCGGCGGTAGGAAAGAGGTCATCAAGGCCCGGCGCGAAGTCGTTCTTGCTGCATCGTCGATCAATTCACCCAAACTGCTGATGTTGTCCGGTATCGGCCCAGCGGCGCATCTGGCCGAGCATGGGATCGACGTCGTGGCGGATCGCCCGGGGGTTGGTGCCAACCTGCAGGACCATCTGGAGCTTTATATCCAACAGGCGTCGCTGCAACCGATCACGCTCTACAAGCACTGGAACCTGTTCAGCAAGGGCCTGATCGGGGCGCAATGGCTGTTTACCAAAACGGGATTGGGCGCATCGAACCAGTTCGAAAGCGCGGCGTTCATCCGGTCGAAACCGGGCGTGGAATATCCCGACATTCAGTACCACTTCCTGCCGATTGCGGTGCGCTATGATGGGCAGGCCGCTGCCGAGGGGCACGGGTTCCAGGCGCATGTCGGCCCGATGCGGTCGCCGTCACGCGGGACGGTCACATTGCGCTCTGCCCTAGCCGCAGACGCGCCGGTGATCAAGTTCAACTACATGAGCCATGAAAAGGATTGGGAGGATTTCCGCACCTGTATCCGGCTGACCCGCGAAATCTTTGGGCAAGCCGCCTTCAAGCCCTTTGCGGGCAAGGAAATTCAGCCCGGTTCCGCTGTCCAAACGGATGAAGATCTGAACGCCTTTATCGCCGAGCATGCGGAAAGCGCCTATCACCCCTGCGGTACGTGCCGGATGGGGCGCGCGGATGACAAGAATGCGGTAGTCGACCCCCAAGGCCGTGTCATCGGCGTGGACGGGTTGCGCGTTGCGGACAGTTCAGTCTTTCCGCAGATCACCAACGGCAACCTGAATGCGCCGTCTATCATGGTGGGTGAAAAAGTGTCGGATTCGCTTTTGGGCAAAGATCCGTTGCCGAAGGCCAATGATCGTCCGTGGATTCACCCCAACTGGGCAACCGCTCAACGTTAACCTTTCCAAACGGCCCCCGGTTGAATGCGCGTGAAATACCGCGCATATCGGGGGCATGTTAAGGATTTGTTTAGCCTTTGTTCTTCTGCTTCCAGGTCTGACCCATGCCGCAGAGCAACTTGCAGGTCGGGTTCACGTAATCGATGCGGACACCTGGAATGTCGGTGGTGTTCGGGTGCGGCTGCACGGTATCGATGCGCCCGAACTGGATCAGACCTGTCAGGATTCCGACGGATCAAGCTGGCCATGCGGGGCGTGGGCCACTCATAAGGTTCGGGAACAGTTTCAGGGACGGATGACCACTTGTGTCCCGTTGGATCGGGATCGCTACGGTCGCATCGTTGCTCGGTGCAGCGTGGAGCGCGAAGACGTCGCCGCCCGGATTGTAGAGCAGGGCTTGGCCTTTGCGTACCGCAAATATTCGGACACGTATGCAGGTGCCGAACAGGTCGCGAGGATTGAAAACAGGGGATTGCACAAGACACAGATACAGGTGCCTTGGGTCCACAGGGCACGCAAGAAACCGAAATCCTCTGAAACATGCCTAATCAAAGGAAATGTTTCGTCAAAGGGCGAAAGGATCTTTCACGAACCGGGCCAGAGGTACTATGCCAAAACCCGGATCAGTGCAGCCAAGGGCGAGCGATGGTTCTGCTCTGCTGCCGAAGCACGTGCAGCGGGTTGGCGTGCTGCGCGACGCTGAATTCTGAATTTTTCCTGTATGAAATTGATCCGCGTCAAAGTGGGCGGCGCGTCACGCTTCTATCACTGATATGCAACGACATATGAAGGAGCGAACAGACATGTCCCACACCCCGCATGAACTGGCCGAAGAGTTTCCGGACAAGGTTGAACTGATGAGCCAGCTCAAGCAAACGGACGCGCATTTTGCCCGTCTGGCTGATGAGTATCACGAGGTCAATCGCGTTGTGCATCGGGCCGAAACCAACGTCGAACCCATGGAAGACCTGGCCGAAGTTGATTTGCGCAAGAAACGGGCAGCGCTGAAAGACGAAATCTGGGCGATTTTGTCCAAGGCCTGAACACCAGTGCCGGGGCACTCGCTGTCCCGGCCCGGGTCGCCCCCCCCCCCCCGGTTAATTTCTGGCCATACGAAATCAGGTGACTTCGTAGGGCAGGGTGCCGCGCGTATGGGTGTCGATGCTGAGACGGCGTTCCAGCGGCGGGACTGAACGCTGATGGCAGTTTTGCCGCTCGCAGATGCGGCAGGAAATGCCGATGGGCTCGTAAGCGCTGGCGTTGTTTATGTCGAGGTTATCGGCATAGACAAGCGCCGGGGCGTGGCGCACCTCGCACCCCAGCGCAATTGCGTACCGCCTGACCGGTGCGCCGAATGAACCACCTGATTTCGACACATCCCGAGCCAGCGAGATGTAACGCACACCATCCGGCGTTTCTGCCAGTTGCCGAAGGAAGTGTCCCGGCGTTTCAAAGGCCCGATGTACGTTCCAAAGGGGGCAGGCGCCACCGAACCGTGCAAATTGCAGACGCGTGGCCGAGTGCCGTTTCGTGATCGTTCCGGCCTGATCCACGCGGACAAAAAAGAACGGGATACCTTTTGCACCCGGGCGTTGCAGCGTCGACAGTCTATGCGCAACCTGCTCGATCGATGCGCCGAACCGGTTGCTGAGCAGCTCCAGATCGTGGCGCTCTTCCTGAGCAGCGGTCAGGAATGCGGAATAGGGCATCAAGGAAGCGCCGGCGAAATAATTGGCAAGGCCGATCTTGGCGATGGACCGCGCCTCTTCGCTTTGGAACTTGGCAAAATCCAGTGTCGCTTCCAGCAGTTTGTCCTGACTGATCAATGCGACCTGCAACAGCAGTTGAAACACTTGCGTTTGCGGGGTCGAGCGGGAGGAAAGGCGCAGGATTTTGCTTTCGGCGTCATAGGTGCGCAAAGGGGCGATGTCAGAGAACATCACCCGAATGCCACGCTCAGTCAGGCTGTTCAAAGCCGCCTGCCGGATACTGCCCGGGTTTTCGGCGCGATTGGCGAACAGCTCTGCCGCCCGGTCCACGGCGTCGATGTAGTTGTCGCAATAATGGAAGAAGTCCCGCACCTCTTCCCAGGGGCTGGCCTGCATTCGGGCGTCTTCTCGTCCCAGGGCTTCGTCCAGTGAGGCGAGGCGTTCATGCGTTTGCCGGTAGGTTTTGTGCAGCTCGATAAATGCGCGGGCCAATGCCGGGGCGTTTGATGCCGTCAGGCGTAAATCGGCAAGTGGCGGCAGAATATCCGCAAAAACCGGGTCGGCCAAAGCTTCGCGCATGTCCGACACCAGTCGCTCACTGTCGCCGGTGCTGAGCTCGGTGACATCCATGCCGAATTCTTGTGCCAGAGCCAACACAACCGTGGTCGAGATCGGCCGGTTGTTGTTCTCCATCTGGTTCAGGTATGGGAGTGAAACACCCAGTTTCGCAGCGAACTCGCGTTGTGTCAGGGCCAGTCGCGTGCGCATTTCACGCAGTTTCGCGCCAGCATAGAGCTTTTGGGTGGCCATGAGGTGCCTTTGCAAGTTTTCTGTTTTGGAAGATTAACTTTGCAAAGTTTTCGGAGCAAGTCGTTACAGCCCCAATTGATGCTCTCGCCGAATGACGGATCCAATTGCGAAAATCGCCAGAACTGCAGAGGTGAGCATCAGCCAGAGCAAGGGCATGGCGCCGGTTTCCCGGGTCAGTAGGGTGCCTGCCAACGCGCTCAGGCCCGCGCCGCCGCCCAGCATGATTGCGCCGCTCAGCCCTGAGGCAGTTGCGGCCAGATGCGGACGAACGGACAATGCGCCGGAGGTGGCATTGGGAATGGCCATGCCGTTTCCGACGCCCACAAAGGTCATCAAGCTGAAAAAGCTGAGTGCGGTGCCCAGACCTGTGAGGAACAAGGATGCCGAAAGCGCAACGCCCAAGGCGTTCAGCAGGCTGCCCCACAGCACCATCCGGTTGATGCCAATCTGTACGGAAAAGCGACCGCTCAGAAAGTTGCCAACAAAATAGCCCACTGCGGGGGCGCCGAAATATATGCCGACCTGTGCCGCGCTTAGTCCGAACAGCTCGGTTCCAATAAAGGGCGCGCCACCGAGATAGGCAAAGAATGTGCCCGAAGACAACGCGCAGGACAGTGAATAGCCCCAGAACCGTGGCGAGGTCAGAAGTTCAGGGTATTCCTTGAACTGCTGAACAAGGGTCTTGCCGCTTTTGGCTGACGTTTCGCCAAAATCCGCGAAGGTCAAGGCAAGCGTCAAGGCGCCCAGGGCGAAAGGCAGCCAGAAATTCGCTTTCCAGCCAAAGCTTTCCTCCAGCAAGCCGCCGATCGCCGGGCCGATCATCGGGACCACGGCCATACCCATTGTCACGTAACCGATCATCGATGCCGCCTGATCCTGATCGTACATATCCCTTACCGCGGCCCGGCTGAGAACCATGCCGACAACCACGACCGCCTGGCACATTCTGAACGCAAGAAAGATTTCAACGTTGGGCGCATAGATGCATCCAAGGGTGGCCAGCAGGAACAAGCCGATCCCCCACAGCAGAACAGGCCTGCGACCTGCTTTGTCTGCGAGCGGACCAATCAGGATTTGCAGAACGGCATTGACCAGAAGATACAGCGCGATCGACAGCTGCATGACCTTGTAATCGGCGCCAAAATACGCGGCCATGTTCGGCAGGCTCGGCAGAAACAGGTTCATGCTCAGCGCAGACAAGCCCGCGAGCAATACAAGTGTCGCCAATGTGGGTGGTGTGCGGCGAACCGCGCGAGAGCTGAACTGCATAGTTCACATGTATAGTCATGGAATTTTGGATTGCCAGCCATCCAGCGATCTCAACAAGAGACTTTGCAAGTTTACAGTTATCCAGATTGTTGTTGCTGGATATTTGCAAATTTGCCGAAAAGAGCTTTGGATGAGGGGCGCGAAAGGGTAGGGTCCCGGCAAATTTTACAGGGGAAAATCGTCATGAAAGACATCCTTTCCGAGTTGGAAAACCGCCGCAACGACGCACGACTGGGCGGCGGGCAGAGGCGGATTGATGCCCAGCATGCGCGCGGAAAGCTGACGGCGCGAGAGCGGATCGAGTTGCTGCTGGATGAGGGCAGCTTTGAAGAATTCGACATGTTCGTCAGTCATCGATGCACCGAATTCGGAATGGAAAATCAAAAACCTGCGGGTGATGGTGTTGTCACCGGCTGGGGCACCATCAACGGCCGCATGGTCTATGTGTTCAGCCAGGACTTTACGGTCTTTGGTGGGTCGCTGTCCGAGACGCATGCCCAGAAAATCTGCAAGATCATGGATATGGCGGTGCAAAACGGAGCACCGATTGTCGGTATCAACGACTCGGGCGGTGCGCGAATCCAGGAAGGCGTGGCTTCGCTGGCCGGGTATGCCGAAGTGTTTCAGCGCAACATAACGGCCTCGGGCGTGGTTCCGCAGATCAGCGTAATCATGGGCCCATGCGCCGGCGGAGCGGTTTACAGCCCCGCGATGACTGACTTCATTTTTATGGTCAAAGACACGTCTTACATGTTCGTGACGGGCCCCGATGTGGTCAAAACGGTCACCAACGAGGTTGTAACAGCCGAAGAACTGGGTGGCGCCTCGACCCACACCAAGAAATCCTCGGTCGCCGACGCCGCGTTCGAAAACGATGTGGAAGCATTGGCAGAAGTGCGCCGTCTGGTGGATTTCTTGCCGCTCAACAACCGCGAGAAACCTCCGGTGCGTCCGTTCTTTGATGACCCTCACCGGATCGAGGATTCGCTGGACACTCTGGTTCCGGACAATCCAAACACGCCCTACGACATGAAGGAACTCATCACCAAAATAGCCGATGAAGGCGATTTCTACGAAATTCAGGAAGATTTCGCCAAGAACATCATCACCGGCTTTATTCGGCTGGAAGGTCAGACCGTTGGTGTCGTGGCGAACCAACCGATGGTTTTGGCGGGATGTTTGGATATCGACAGTTCACGCAAGGCGGCGCGGTTCGTGCGGTTCTGCGACTGTTTCGAAATTCCGATCCTGACGCTTGTCGATGTTCCGGGCTTTCTGCCGGGCACACAGCAGGAATATAGCGGCGTGATCAAGCACGGCGCAAAGCTGCTTTATGCATATGGCGAGGCGACCGTACCCAAGGTCACGGTGATCACGCGCAAGGCGTATGGCGGTGCCTATGTGGTTATGGCGTCCAAACATCTGCGCGGCGATTTCAACTATGCCTGGCCGACAGCCGAAATCGCGGTGATGGGTGCCAAGGGTGCAACCGAGATTATTCATCGGGCAGATCTGCATGATGCGGAAAAGACCTCACAGCATGTCGCCGATTACGAAGATCGGTTTGCAAACCCCTTTGTCGCGGCCGAACGCGGTTTCGTCGACGAGGTGATCATGCCGCATTCGACCCGCCGGCGCGTGTCCAGGGCCTTTGCCAGTTTGCGCGGCAAACAGCTGAAGAACCCTTGGAAAAAGCACGACAATATTCCGCTTTGACCCATTCGGGGCGGCGTTGTCCGCCCCGGTTGTTGGCACTGGCAGTCCGATTTTTAGCGAAAATGCTCAAAATTGCGGCGGAATTGACAAAAAGTGACAAATAGTTGAATGATCCGACCCGTCAGACATAGAACCGCGCAGGCCAAAAGCACTGCGCGCGCGATCCCGGAAGGAGGAGCCTGCCTTCGGTGGGTCCGGGATCGTGCCATATGTCTGGTGCTGTGTGCGCTCGGCGTTCCTGTTTTTGCCCAGACAGACAGTTCATTGCCGGTGCCGTCCGGTCAGCCGGTGCATCTGAGCGATGTCCTGCTGGACAACAACCCCGGTGAGCTTTGGGTGCGCTTTCGATTTGTCGCCCCGAAGATCGGAGCGTCAGTGGGACGGATCGGCTATGACGTGGCGTCCAAGGATATGGAGCATCTGTGCCAGGTTCTAGCCGTTCCTTATGTGGCTCTGCACGAATTGCAGCCATCCAGAGTTGTCATTTCCCTGTCTGATCGCCCGGTGGAATTTGGCGACACCGCTCCGGACGCGACACAGTATTTTGAAGCCTACCGGCTGGAGCAGTCCCGGTGTATCTGGGAAGGGCTTTGACCATGAACTTACGCTGTCATGACGTCAAAGCTTCTCAGACCAACGGTGCGGCTTTGGAGGTGCGCAACATGATCCCATCCAAGTTCGGGTTCGAACTATTTTTGTCTGCAAAACAAAGCTGTGGAGTGTCGCCATGCTGAAACATCGCGGGTTTCCGGGGCGTCTTTCAGGCACCGATTTTCAGTTCACTATTCGCCGCGCCAATCCCAAGGGTGTGACGCCGCTGACACGGCGGGAACGGTTCCGGGATCGCAAACCAGCGGACAAACGCGCCGATGCCGCCTTCATGGAGGCCCTTTGGGCGCATTTCGGCGATCAGCCGTTCGAGCGGGGCAATCTGGATGCCGGACGTCTCAGCTGGCTTTTCGGGCGCGAAGTCATCCCGGCGGAAGATCCTTTTGATCCGGCCAGCTATGACGCAATGCTGGTAATCGATGTGGACGCCGCCCGTGCGTCCTTTCCCGACGTAATCGACGGGACAGGCTAATCGTGATCCAAGCCGCCGCATATCAGCCCTTCAAGACCGGTTCCGGGATGACCCTGCCCGAAACCGGGCAGGATCCGTGTGCGGCATCAGAAGTTCAACTGAGCGGCCAGCTGAACGCGGTTTCCGTCAAAGGTTCTGCCGGTCGGCGCGTCGTTCCGTTCGCCATAGATGTACTCGGCGCTAAGTGTCAGATCCTCGGTTGCCTTGTAAAAAGCGTTGACGTGGATCGTTTCCAGTTCGGTAAACGACAGGGTTCCGGTCGAGGTCGGCAGGTCATAGTCTTCTTTGCCGTATGCAATGCCAACATTCCATTTCGGGCTCAGATCCTGCCGGAATTCGAGGGTGTATCCATCCACGTCATTGGCCTGGCCGTTCACGATGGGATCACCAAGGCCGATCAGGTACGGGCCGAGTGCCTCGCCGTTCACATAGTTGACCTGGAACAGGCCGCCCTGCCATGGGCGAACCGAGCCGGATATCGTGAACCCGGTCTGATCAACTTCGACACTGCCGGATTCCGCCTTGCCATAAAGGCCGGACAAACGTGCGACATAAGTCCCGTCATTGTATTCGGCGGATGCGGTCAAAACCGGATCGTCCGAATTCGAACCGCCGACATTCTCTTCGATCGAAACGGCGAAGGACGTGTTCGTTCCGAAAGAGTTGGTATAGCGAACCTGCGGAACCCGCGCGAAAGGGATACCAACGGGGCCGTTGAATTCCACCGAGGTCGGGTAGGTGTCCAGCGGCATGAAGTTGGTCCAGGTCTGTCCGATCAGCCAGTTGTCACCAATGGTGATATTGGCGTGGCGTACACGCAATTCGGCTGTTCCGCCGGAACCGAACAGATCCAGTTCCAGTTGTCCGCCGATATCGCCGATACCGCTTGGGGTGGTGGTGCGCAGACCGATCCGCGATTGGCGGACGGTGGCACCAAATGTGCCATCGGTCGCGGCCGACGGTTCCCCGATGACATTCACGAACGCCGTGTCGCCCTGATCGAACTCGAAATCGTAGAAGAAGTCGGCCTTTACATATCCGTAAACGTCCAGAACGGTGTTGCCGATGCGGAAGTCACCGTTGGCAGGGCCGGCACTGGCGGATTCCAGCGCCTCAACCCGGGCGCGCAAGGCGTCAAGTTCGGCTTGAGTTTGGGCATCCTGGGCAAAGGCAAGCGTGCTGGTCACACAAAGCGCAGAGGCAGCAAGCAGGAGTGCCTTTTTTCTAGTCTTCGTCATGTGGGTGTTCCTTTGAGTGCGAGTGTGCACACGGACCGTTTCACGAGGTTCAAACCTTGGGAAATCACGAGAATGGGAAGTGAAGATGTTGATTTGTCAAGCAAATGTGTGTTTTTCACTGCGCTGAAAAACGACGTCTTGAGCCGCCTGGATAACGCATTGGCGCAAGGCGGTTCTGTATGTCCAACGCTGACCGAGAGTCGTGATGCTGCAACCGCGAAACGCGCGGAAAGCGGCTTGATCTGTCACGAAACTGTGACGGCAAAGAGGCCTCAAACACCCGAGCAGTATCGAACCGGTATCGGCGCGAAGTTGCGCGGCATTTCCGGGTGTGGGCAGATTCCAGCCGAAATCCCGATTGGAAACAATACTGTGTTTGCCGGCAATATTGTGCTGTGCAAACTGGATGAGCCGTGCGGCTCTACTTTGCCTGCGCCGCACATGCACCTACTATTCCGTACCCCTTCCTTGCGCGGGCAGGCTTGTGTTCCCCACATAGTCCTGTCCGCGTTTTTCTTTTTGCCTGTATCGGACAAAAAAAGGCAAAATCCCGCACAAAAATCGCCTGCGCACCCGTTGATATTGAATAACAGGGCGTGTTTCGCGCATCTGACCCGAAAAGGACCAAGAAACCAAAAAGGGCAGATACAATGCGATTCTCACGCTTCATCCTTGCTGCGGCGACCTGCGCGGGCCTGGCCGCCTGCGGAGACACCACGGGCGAACAGGCAATCCTCGGCGGAGGTGCCGGGGCAGTGGGGGCGGCGGTCCTCAACGCGGACCCGTTGTTTGGCGCAGCCGTCGGCGCGGCGGGCAACGTGCTGTACTGCAAAACGCAGAACACCTGTAACTAACGCATATTTTGCGGGGCGCGTGTCGTCCCGCCCGTCATCGCGTATCACGCCGTCGTGGGGATTGTTCCCTGCGGCGGCGTTTTGCGTTTCCAGAACACCAAGCCAAAGGACGTTCCATGTTCAATAAGATCCTGATCGCCAACCGGGGCGAGATCGCCTGCCGGGTTATCAAGACCGCCCGCAAGATGGGTATCGGCACCGTCGCCATTTTCTCGGACGCGGACAAGAACGCGCTGCATGTGTCGATGGCGGACGAAGCCATCCATATCGGTCCGCCACCTGCAAACCAGTCTTATATCGTGATCGACAAGGTGATGGACGCCATTCGCCAGAGTGGCGCGCAGGCGGTCCATCCCGGTTATGGTTTCCTGTCCGAAAACGCCAAGTTTGCCGAGGCGCTGGAAGCCGAAGGCGTGGTTTTCGTCGGCCCCCCGAAAGGCGCGATCGAGGCGATGGGCGACAAGATCACCTCGAAGAAAATCGCGCAGGACGCGAATGTGTCGACGGTTCCCGGATATATGGGGCTGATCGAAGACGCCGATGAGGCGGTCAAAATCTCGAACGAGATCGGCTATCCTGTCATGATCAAGGCCAGCGCCGGCGGCGGCGGCAAGGGCATGCGGATCGCGTGGAATGACGACGAGGCGCGCGAGGGCTTTCAGTCGTCAAAGAACGAAGCCGCAAGCTCGTTCGGGGATGATCGGATCTTCATCGAGAAATTCGTGACCCAACCGCGTCACATCGAAATTCAGGTTCTTTGCGACAGTCATGGAAACGGCATCTACCTGGGCGAGCGCGAATGCTCGATCCAGCGCCGGAACCAGAAAGTCGTGGAAGAGGCGCCGTCGCCGTTTCTGGACGAAGCAACACGCAAAGCCATGGGGGAACAGGCCGTGGCCCTGGCCAAGGCCGTGGGCTATTCCAGCGCGGGAACGGTAGAGTTCATCGTCGACGGTGAAAAGAACTTCTATTTCCTGGAAATGAACACGCGTTTGCAGGTGGAACACCCTGTCACCGAACTGATCACCGGTGTTGATCTGGTCGAACAGATGATCCGCGTCGCAGCGGGAGAAAAGCTGTCGATCACGCAGGACGACGTGACACTGACCGGATGGGCGATCGAAAACCGCCTGTACGCCGAGGATCCGTATCGCGGCTTCCTGCCCTCGATTGGTCGTCTGACCCGGTATCACCCGCCTCAGGAGACGGCAGCCGGGCCGATGCTGGCCAACGGCAAATGGCAGGGGGATGCGCCCGAAGGCGATGTTGCTGTTCGAAATGACACCGGCGTCTACGAGGGTGGTGAGATCAGCATGTATTACGACCCGATGATTGCCAAACTGTGTACTTGGGCTCCGACCCGTGATCAGGCGATCGAGGCGATGCGCGTGGCGCTGGACAGTTTCGAGGTTGAAGGCATTGGCCACAACCTGCCGTTCCTGTCCGCCGTGATGGATCATCCGAAATTCATCAGCGGCGATATGACCACGGCCTTCATCGCCGAGGAATACCCCGACGGGTTCGAGGGCGTCGAACTGGCCGAGGCAGACCTGCGCCGGATTGCGGCGTCCTGCGCGGCCATGCATCGCGTCGCAGAAATTCGCCGGACCCGCGTGTCGGGCCGGATGGACAATCACGAACGCAAGGTCGGCACCGATTGGGTTGTCTCCTTCGGGCGCGAAATCCAGTGGCCTGTCAAGGTCAACGCGGATCAGGATGGGGCCACGATCAGGTTTGACGACGGTCAGGAAATGCGGGTGACGGGTGATTGGACACCGGGTGATCAGCTTGCCGTCATGACGGTCGATGACGCGCCGCTGGTCATGAAGGTGGGCAAGATCTCGGGCGGGTTCCGCATCCGTAACCGCGGCGCGGATCTCAAGGTGCAGATACGTACCCCGCGGCAGGCCGAACTGGCGCGGCTGATGCCTGAAAAACTGCCGCCCGACACCTCGAAAATGCTGCTGTGCCCGATGCCCGGCCTGGTCGTGAAGATCGACGTGGAAGTGGGGCAAGAGGTGCAGGAAGGTCAGGCGCTGTGCACCATCGAGGCGATGAAGATGGAAAACATCCTGCGCGCCGAGAAGAAGGGTATCGTTGCCAAGATCAATGCTGGCCCCGGCGACAGCCTCGCCGTGGACGAAGTGATCATCGAGTTCGAGTGATCATGACCGCGCTTTTGCCATACCTGTCAAAGCCTCTGGCATTCTGTGCCGGGGTCTTTCGGGGTGGCGAAAGCGGTCAGCCGCCTTCGCGCCGATCGCGGATTTCGCGTTCGCGCAGGGGGGTCTTGTCGATGGACCGGCCAATCTCGCGCACGCTCCACGGAGAAGGTTTGCGCAGTTTGACCACGCCGTCCTTGTCGACGAATACCATCTGGAACCCGCGCGGGCGCAGCTGTGACCGGATCGGAGACCGCGCCGATGGGTCGGTATCGGTCAGAACCACCACGTCACGCTCACGCATTGCGGCTTCGCCTTCGAGCAGCATGTCGATCTGTTGCTGGAACCGCGGGTCCGCTGGCGTGTCGGCAAAGACTACGATGGGTCGGTTGACCCAAAGAAACTCGCTGAGTTCGCTGTCACCCACCGGGCGGACAAAACTGTCATCCGTCGTCGCCGTGCCATCCGCCGCCCAGACAGACATCGGGATTAGTGCCAAGAAAACAAAGGCAAGCGTGCGTGTCATGTGGCCTCCTGTTCCTTCGAATATAGCCTCTGTGACACCGATTGCGACCGACGATTTGTACCAAACACTCAAAATGTCGCGCTTGCGTCTGAATGAAACGGCCAAGCGCAAGACCTCAATGCGGAAGCTTTCGACTGCCGCCATCCGAATTGACAAGAGGAAACCGAAATGACCGACACCAAGGATTGGAAAGCGCTGGCCGAGAAAGAGCTGCGCGGACGTCCGCTGGACGACCTGACCAAAGAGACGCTGGAAGGCATTGCGGTCAAACCGCTCTATACGCAGGAAGACACCGCCGGTTTGCCGCATATGGGTTCGCTGCCGGGCTTCGGTCCGTTTACACGCGGTGTGAAGGCCACGATGTATGCGGGCCGTCCGTGGACGATCCGTCAATATGCGGGCTTTTCGACCGCCGAAGAATCCAACGCCTTCTATCGCCGCAACCTGGCGGCGGGCCAGCAGGGTGTTTCGGTTGCCTTCGACCTGGCCACCCACCGCGGCTATGACAGCGACCACCCGCGTGTCGTCGGTGACGTGGGCAAGGCCGGTGTGGCCATCGACAGTGTCGAGGACATGAAAATCCTGTTCGACGGCATTCCGTTGGATCAGGTCTCGGTCTCGATGACCATGAACGGCGCGGTGATCCCGATTCTGGCGAACTTCATCGTGGCAGGAGAGGAACAGGGGCACGACAAATCGGTTCTGTCCGGCACCATTCAGAACGACATTCTGAAGGAATTCATGGTGCGAAATACCTATATCTACCCGCCCGAGCCCTCGATGCGGATCATCTCGGACATCATCGAGTATACCTCGAACGAGATGCCCAAGTTCAACTCGATCTCGATCTCGGGCTATCACATGCAAGAGGCCGGCGCGAACCTGGTGCAGGAGCTGGCCTATACCCTGGCCGACGGGCGCGAATATGTCCGTGCAGCGACACAGGCCGGGATGGACGTGGACAAGTTCGCAGGCCGGCTGTCGTTCTTCTTTGCCATCGGCATGAACTTTTTCATGGAGATCGCCAAACTGCGCGCCGCGCGCACGCTGTGGCACCGGGTGATGACCGATTTCGGCGCGAAATCCGAACGGTCAAAAATGCTGCGCACCCACTGCCAGACGTCAGGTGTTTCGTTGCAGGAACAGGATCCTTACAACAACGTGATCCGCACCGCCTATGAGGCGATGAGCGCAGTTCTGGGCGGAACGCAATCGTTGCACACAAATGCGCTGGACGAGGCGATCGCGCTGCCCACCGACTTTTCGGCCCGTATCGCCCGGAACACGCAGCTGGTGTTGCAGGAAGAGACCGGCGTGACCGATGTGGTCGACCCACTGGCGGGGTCCTATTACGTCGAAAGCCTGACCAACGAGCTGATCGAAAAAGCCTGGGCCCTGATGGAAGAGGTCGAGGAAATGGGCGGCATGACCAAGGCCGTGGCCAGTGGTATGCCCAAGCTGCGCATCGAGGAAAGCGCCGCGCGCCGGCAGGCCATGATCGACCGCGGCGAAGAGGTGATCGTCGGGGTCAACAAGTACCGCAAAGAACAGGAAGATCCGATCGACATTCTGGACGTCGACAACGTGGCCGTACGCGAAGCGCAGGTCGCGCGATTGGAACGTATCCGTGCGACCCGTGACGAGGCTGCTTGCCAACAGGCGCTGGACGCTTTGACCAAGGCTGCCCGCGAGGGTGGAAACCTGCTGGCCGCCGCCGTCGAGGCCGCCCGTGCCCGCGCATCCGTAGGAGAGATCAGCATGGCAATGGAAAAGGAATTCGGCCGCCACCGCGCCGAAGTGAAAACCCTGGCCGGCGTTTATGGCGCGGCCTATGAGGGCGACGAAGGCTTTACCGCGATCCAGAAATCCATCGAGGAATTCGCCGAGGCCGAAGGCCGTCGCCCCCGTCTGCTGGTGGTCAAGATGGGGCAGGACGGTCATGACCGTGGGGCCAAGGTGATTGCCACCGCGTTCGCCGATATCGGGTTTGACGTAGACGTTGGCCCCTTGTTCCAGACCCCGGCCGAGGCCGCGCAGGACGCGGTGGACAATGACGTGCATGTGGTCGGTATTTCCTCGCAGGCGGCAGGGCACAAGACATTGGCTCCGCAACTGGTGGAAGAGCTGAAAAAAGCCGGGGCCGAGGACATCATCGTGATCTGCGGCGGGGTGATCCCGCAGCAGGATTACCAGTTCCTTTATGATCATGGGGTCAAGGCCATCTTTGGCCCGGGCACCAACATTCCCGAGGCCGCTCAGGACATCCTGCGCCTGATCAGCGAAGCGCGCGGCTGACGAAGGTCGGGTTATTCGTCGAAACATCTTGTGATCGCGCCTCTTTGGCGGAAACATACGGCCAGATCCGCAAGGGTCTGGCCGTAAACTTGCAGGAGGTGGCACATGTTACTGGATCATCTGGCCGTCGCGGGTGAAACATTGGAAGACGCATCTGCCCATATCGAACAAGCGCTTGGCGTTGCGCTGCAACCCGGCGGCAAGCACGAGACGTTCGGGACATACAACAAGTTGCTGGGCCTCAGGGGCGGGCTCTATCTGGAGGCGATTGCGATCGACCCGCAGGCGCAAACACCTGGCAGAACGCGGTGGTTCGATCTGGACCGTTTCGAGGGCAGCCCGCGTCTGACCAACTGGATTTGCCGGGTCGAGGATATCGAAGCCTCGCTTGCGTTGTTTCCCGATGGTGTCGGACAACCGATCGATCTGACCCGGGGCGCGCTGCGGTGGCGCATGGCGGTTCCACCAACCGGGCGCTTGCCGTTCGACAACCTGTTTCCCGCACTTATCGAATGGCAGGGCGACCTTCACCCGGCCGACATGCTGCAAAACAGCGGCTGTCGGCTGCGGCGCTTGGTTGTGTACCACCCGGATGCGTTGACGCTGGCCAGACATCTTGGTGCATTGGATCAGGTGGTGTTCGACACCGGTCCGGCCGCGCTCAGGGCGGAGTTCGAGACACCTCATGGGGTCCGGGTGCTGGAATGATCATTCGCCCGGCCATGGCGGCGGATGCGCCCGCAATCGCCAGGATCACCAATGCGATCATCCGCGAGTCCTTGATCACCTTCACGACCGATGAGCGCAGCGCGACGCAAATCACCGAGGATATTACGGCGCGGGGCACCGGCTTCCTGGTCGCCGAACATGATGGGCACGTTGTTGGTTTTGCCACCTATGCCCCGTTTCGTGCGGGCCCCGGATACGCGCAGACGCGCGAACACTCGATCCAGCTGTCACCGGACGCGCGCGGAAAAGGCGTTGGGCGGGCTTTGATGCAAGCGCTTGAGGCGGCCGCACGAACCGACGGGGCGCATGTGCTGGTTGCAGGCATTTCCTCGGCCAATCCGGGCGCCGTGGCGTTTCACGCGGCGCTGGGCTTTTCACAGGTTGGTCGCATGCCCGAAGTTGGGTTCAAATGGGGTCAATGGCTGGATCTTGTGCTGATGCAGAAAATTCTTTCGCCTGAATGATCTGTCGCACCTGACAGTCCTGAATTGTGACGCTAGTGTACTCCCATGTCGATCTGGACCCGCATATCCGATGCCCTCAGCGCGCTGGCCCAAGGCGAAAGCCTGGCCGCAGTTTTTGAAAAGCTGCGAACACCGCCGGAACGATCGGTGGCGTTCACGATTGCGGTGATTGCCCTGGGCGCAAAAATGGCCAAGGCAGATGGTCAGGTGACACGAGATGAAGTCACTGCCTTCCGCGATGTGTTCCAGATCGCGCGCGAAGACGAAGAAGATGCCGCGCGGGTCTTCAACATGGCGCGCACGGATGTGGCGGGGTATCAGGATTATGCCCGCAAGATCGCCCGGATGTTCGCCGAAGACAGCACCACGCTTTGCGACCTGATGGAGGGGCTGTTTCACATCGCCATGGCCGATGGGTTCTACCATCCCAATGAGAACGCGTTCTTGGAGGAAGTGAGCAAGATCTTCGGGCAGTCCGACGCTCAATTCAAAGCATTGCGGGCGCGATTTGTGCCGGATGCGCCAAAAGATCCTTACACGGTTCTGGGCGTGCCGCAGGACATGCCCTTGCCCGATATCCGCAAAGTCTGGCGAAGGCTGGTCCGCGAAACGCATCCGGACGCCATGATGGCGCGCGGTGTCCCGGAAGAGGCGATCAGACTGGCCGAGAAAAAGATGATCGACATCAACCGCGCCTGGGATGAGATCAACGGCGCGCGGGCCTGACAGGATGCGGCTGGCGACCTACAATATCGAATGGTTTGCCAATCTTTTTGATCAAAACGACAATCTGATCGTCGATGACACCTGGTCCGGTCGGCATGATGTCACGAAGGCGCAGCAGGTCGAGGCGATTGCAAAAGTGCTGACCGCGATTGACGCGGATGCGGTATTGATTGTCGAGGCTCCGAACACCGGCAAACGCCAGAACACGGTGCGGGCCCTGCAAACCTTTGCCGAGGCGTTCGATCTGCGCATCTCTGACGCGGTGATGGGGTTTGCCAACGACACCCATCAAGAGCTGGCGCTGCTCTACGACAGGACCATTCTCACCGTGCGCCATGATCCCAAGGGTGACATCGACGACCCCTTGGCCCCCCGGTTCGATGGTGCGTTCAGAATCGATCTGGATATTGATGCGACCGAGGATGTCGTGCGGTTTTCCAAACCACCGATGGAATTGGCGGTGACGACGCAGTCGGGCCACGACGTCCGGCTGATCGGAGCTCATTTGAAATCCAAGGCTCCGCATGGGGCCGGGTCGCGGGATGAGGCGATCCGGATCTCGATTGCCAACCGCCGCAAGCAACTGGCGCAGGCGGTCTGGCTGGCCAGGCGGGTCGAGATGCACGTTGCCAGCCAGGAACCCGTCATTCTGCTGGGAGACCTGAACGACGGCCCCGGGCTGGATGAGTTCGAGCATCTGTTCGGCCGCTCTTCGGTTGAGATTTTGCTGGAGGCAGGTTTGTTCGACCCGCACGCGGTGACGGCTCATGGTTTTCGGCCGGGATCGATACCTTCCACGGCGCGTTTTGCCCGCCCGGAAGAAGGCAGGTTTCTCGAGGCTCTTCTGGATTACATAATGATAACCCAGGATCTGCGTGCATACCGCCCGGCTTGGCGCATTTGGCATCCGTTTCGCGACGCGGCCTGTTGGTCCGCACCGGACCTGCGACAGGCGCTGCTGACGGCGTCGGATCATTTCCCGGTCACACTGGACATCGACCTGTGACCTTTCACGCCTGCGGCTGGGGCGCTATATTCTAGGTATGAAACACGTTTTGCTGATCAGCATGATCACTGCCGGCATCGCCGCGCCCGCCCTTTCGCAGGAAGACAACAGCAAATCCCTGATGGAGCAGGGGGCCGAGCTGTTTTTCGAAGGTCTGCGCAAGGAAATGGAACCGGCGCTGGATGATCTGCTGGGCCTTGCGGATGAGTTTGGCCCGGCAATGCAGTCGTTCTTGCGGGAAATGGGCCCCGCACTGGCCGAGCTGGGGGCCGAGATCAAGGATTGGAGCGCTTATGAAGCGCCCGAGATCTTGCCCAATGGCGATATCATCATCCGCAGGAAACAGGCCGAGGATCCGCCAGAGCCTGAAAATGAAGGTGAAGAATTGCCCGAAGGGGCAACTGATATCTGATCGGATCGAGGGTCAGCCCTTGATGATCACGCGCGTATCGGATTTCAGGGCGTTCGCCAGTGAATTCAGGCGCGCTTCGGCTACTTCGCTGAACAGAGGGGCTGCTGCTTCGGGCAGGTACAGCTCCAACTCCCGCTTTTTGGGATAGAATTTCAGGCGCCCCATATTGGCGTCATTGTGCATCCACAGCATCGCGCCAAAGCGCATGGCCTTGCCCAGAATCTCGGCGTCTTTCTGGCCTTTTTCGTCCAGCAGATCATACAGGGGCGCAAACCGGTTGCCTTCGCGTTTGTTGCGATACCGGTGCTGCAAGGCCAGCCCGATAAAGACACGTTCGGAATGCTTCAAACCGCCCAGATTGGCGCGGGTGACGTTGTCGAAACAGACTTCGGCCCGGTAATCGGGATGAGCACGCCAGCTGACATCGTGCAGCAGGCACGCAGCCTTGATCAGTCGAACGCTGCTGGGGGGCGCTGATTTGAACAGCGGCATCACGAAATCATAGAGGTTTCGGCCAAATCCGGGCAGGCGGGCATCCTTGGATTCGGAAAAAAGGCTGGCTTCGATCAGCGGGTCCCGGTCGCGCAACTCCTGCGACATTTGTTCATACAGCAATCCCTCACGGATCCCATAGCTGGATATGGCGATGTCCTTCGGTTTGAACGTTCGGATCAGCCGGGCCAGAACATCCATCGCGTAGGGGATGAGCGACATCCGCGAGCTGGATACACCGGCCTGGCTGCGCAGCTTTTCATGATCGTTCTTTTCAATGAACTTGATCGTTTCACGAACCTGTTTTGTCGTCATCCGGTATTCATGCAGCACGTTCAGCGGATAGCCCCGCCGCAGCATGTCCAGCCGGGCAAAGGCCCGCCAGCTGCCGCCAACCAGAAACAGACGATCCCGCTGCGGACCCATTTGATCGCGCAGCTGTTCCATCGTGCTTTTGATATGGGCCTTGCGTGCGCGCCGTCCGCCCTTGATATCGCGCAGTTTCAGCGGCCCGAGGGCCGAAGTCAGGCGGCGGCCGACCTGACCGTCTCCGATCTCGGCCAGTTCCATCGACGACCCGCCGATGTCGCAGATCAGGCCATAGGCTCCAGGCCATCCCAGCAGCACTCCCTGAGCTGATAAACGGGCTTCTTCTTCCCCGTCGATGACTTCCACGTGCAGCCCGGTCTCTGCCTTGACTTGATCGCAGAAATCCGGCCCGTCCTTGGCCTCGCGCACCGCTGCCGTGGCCACGACATGCAGGCCCGGCAATTCCAGATCAACCGCCAGATTCTGAAACCGTCGCAGCGCCGCCAGTGCCCGTTCGCGCCCACGCGGGTTCAGTCGCCCGGTCTCGGACAGGCCCGCGCCCAATTCACACATGACCTTTTCATTGTAGAAATAGGCCGGCGATCGGGCCGCACCGTCAAAGATGACCATCCGGACCGAGTTGGATCCGACATCGACAACTCCGACACGCGACAATGCCCGGGTTCCAGGCTCGTCGAACAGTGGCTTTCCGAAAGGCCCCCAATCAGGGATGTCGGTTGCAGCGGTCTGATCCATGTGTCTTCCAGATAATGCTGTGTGAGGATGCGAAATTGGCGGGTGCGGGTCAATCACCCGTCTCGATCTCGTACGGGCTCATGTTCAGAACCCGCACGGCCAGGGAACGGGTGATGTCGCGCTTTTCCATAAGGGCCAATTGATCCAGTTGCGCCACTACGTCGGCCGCAGTTTCAAATCGACGATCCATGTGTTTGACCAGATAGGCGATTACCTCGGGGCCGGGGTTCAGCTGCCGATCTACGAACAGTTTGGCCAGAACCGCACCCAGCAACGCATCGTCGGGCGGATCCAGCGCCACGTGATGGGCGCCTTCGACCCGGCTTTGCAGGTCGGCCAGTGGCAATTCCCAGAATTTCGGGGCCAGCCGACCAGTCATCAGCAGGGCGTTCCCCTCGGCCAGAACCAGATTATGCAGGTGAAACAGCGTTTTCTGCTGGTCGGCATCGTCGGCGATCATGGGCACGTCTTCGACGGCAATCGGCCTGCGTGCCAGATCCGGCACGTTGTCATACCGCAAATCAGCGGCCTGAATGATGCGCCCGCCGGTTTCCGCGGCCCAGACATGCGCCAGATGGGTTTTGCCCGCACCGGCCGGGCCGGTCAGAACAAGCTTGTTTCCCGGCCAGGATGTGGCCGAGATCATCGCCACGGCCAAGGCATTGGCAGGCGACACAAAAAAGTCCTCTCGCCCGAGCGCAGTTTTGGCGGGCAGATCAAAGCTGAGTTGTCGGGCCATTTACTCGGTTTCCTGATCCTGACGTTCAAGACCGGTATAAAGTCGGCTGTCTAGGTACAGCGATGTGGCAAATCGGGCCAGCACGCCCAATGCTGCGGCCACGGGCACGGCGATCAGCATGCCGACAAAGCCGAACAAGGCCCCAAAGACCGACAGTGCCAGCAGCAGCCAGACCGGGTGCAGCCCGACAGAGCTGCCTACCAGTTTGGGTGTCAGGAAGTTCCCCTCGGTGACTTGCCCGATGGCAAAGATCCCCGCGATCAGTCCGACATGTGCCCAATCACCCCAAAACTGAAACAGCGCCAGCCCGATGGCCAACGAGCCTCCGATCAGGGCGCCCAGATAGGGGATGAACGTGACCAGCCCCGCGATGAACCCCACGATCAGGCCGAATTGCAGACCGGCAAGCATCAGCGCGACGGCATAGTAGGTACCTAGGATCAGGCAGACCGTTCCCATCCCGCGCACGAAAGAGGCCAGCACGGCGTCAATCTCACCGGCCAGCCGCCTGATGGTGGGGGCGTGGTCACGCGGCAGGAGCTCTCCGATGCGAGCGACCATGCGATCCCAGTCCAGCAGCAGGTAAACAGCCACGACGGGCACGATTACCAGAAGGACAACAATGTTTATCGCGGACCCGAGTGAGGCAAGAACCGTTTGCAGAACATCCCCGGTCTTGGACTTCAGCATGTCACCGAAGGACACCAGCATCTGATGAGTGTTTGATTCCCGGTCCAGCAGCGACGGGAATTGTTTTTCAATGAACCCGCGCAATTGCTTGAAAAGGTCAGGCAGAACGTCGATCAGATCCAGCAATTGAGTAATCAGGGCGGGCACGACCATCAGGATCGCCAATATAAACCCCAAAATCCCGATGACGGTGATGATGGCTGTGGCTGCGATGCGCGACAGGCCCAACCGCTCCAGCCGATCCGCAACGGGATCAAGGAAATACGCAATTGCTCCGCCTATGACGAAGGGCAGCAGGACATCCCCCAAAGCCCAGAGGATCAAAACAAAAACCGCAGCGGCGACGCCCCAGTATCTCAGCTGATCCTTTACCGGCAAAGCCATCGTGATCCCCTTGTTCAGGCCCTTGCAGGCGTTCTTGGCGCATCAAAGCCCATGATGCAAGCGCTTCATGGGCAGGGGCTTTGCCCGTTTCAATCGTGCAACGTCCCCAGTTCAGGGGTGTCTTCGTCTGCGGCTTCATCGGGCCAGTTGGTGCGCCAGATTTCTGCCGACCAGTGCCCACAATGAACCGCCGGGCGGTCGAAACCGGACAGGGCGTGCAACAACGGTTCAACAATGACGTCATGGCGGGGTACGGCGAAATAAGGGAAAGAATACCGTTCCTTGCCCGACCGGTTGACCACCCGATGTGGCGTGGATTTCAATCGCCCGCCTGACCAAAGTTCCAGCATGTCGCCGATATTCACCACGAAACCACCGAGTGGGCAGTCCGGTGAAATCCACTTGCCGCTGCGGGTCTGCACCTCGAGCCCGCCCACCGGATCGGGCGCGATGATGGTCAGTGCGTCCGTATCCTTGTGCGGATGGATGCCATAGCCCGCTTCTTCCGCGGCCTGCGGGGGATAGTGCAGCAATGTCATATTGGTCATCGGGTTGCGGAACGCGTCGCGCAAAATGCCAGGGGTCAAGTTCAGGCCGGATTCCAATGCGCCCAACAACACATCAGTGACCTGATCCAATTGACGCCAATAGTCCAGGATGACCTCTTTGGCGCTGGGAACTTCGGCGGGCCACAGGTTCGGGCCGTACAGGGCACATTCAGCGCGCACGGGGTCGGTGGCGGCAACCTCGTGGTGCAGCTTGTACCCCTCGTATTTGTCGGCCTTGCCGGATCCGTCATTCGGTGTGAAAAAACCCATCGGGATATAACCGCGATAATTCTCGCGCGTGATGGCCTGATCCCATTTGCGGGATTCATTGATGGCAAAGATCTCTCTTGTGGTCTGACGGACCTGATCCACCGCCTGCTGGGGCACACCTGTTCCGGTGATGGACAGAAACCCGATTCCTGTGCAGGCCTCAATTATGCCTTGTACCGTTGCGGCAAAGGCTGCGCTGCCGGGATCGGACAGCGGCGATATGTCTATTGTCGGAATCCTGTCCATCAGTGAATCCTGACCCCCTGACGCTCTAGTTCCGTGTGAACAGGTGCCAGGTTCAATTGGTCCAGGCTCTGATTGCTTTTCAGTGCCATCGCCGCCGCAATGCCCGCACCCTGGCCCATGACGGCGCAGCAGGCCATGTTGCGCGTGGCGGCATGGGCCACCCGGTCCGCACCATGCGACCGGCCCGCGACCAACAGGCCCTTGACCCCTTTTGGCAACATCGAGCGATAAGGAACCTGCATATACCGCCCCGTGGTTGGCAGGATCAGAATGCCATAGCCGTCGATGAATTCGGGATAGATGCCGATGGTATCCTCGAACCGGCCCTGATGGCGGGCATCGTTATCAGTCATGTTGTAGACCGCATCGATTTTGCGGGTGTCGCGGATACCGATGGTCATCCCGAAATTCCGAAGCCGCGCGTTTTCGCATCCCGGCATGAACCGGCGCAGCGCCTCGATGGCCAGCATGGATTGGCGACGGCCCTCGATTTCGCCGCGCGTCAGGCTGTCGGGATCGGTGCCGTCGATCTCGGCCAGATGGATGAGGTTCATGTAGGTCAGCTCGCCCGTGTCATGCATCGCGCCCCAGGTGCCGGCAATGGTATTCAGATGCGGCGGGATCAGCCCCTGATCGATGGCCTGCTGGAAGGGCTTGTGCACAAAGGGCGAGAACATGTCGTCCTCTTTGCCGCTGGTTTCGATGTTCCACTCACCGCCGCCGCCCCAGTCCTTGTAGGTCTGCGGGTCGGCTTTGACGCCTTCCATAAAGGCGCGCTTGTCCACCCCGGCCAGATGGAACATGACAGAGGCCGCCATCATGTCCTCCCTAGGTGTTTTATGCGTCGGAGCCCCCGCGCGATGGGCCACATCGGCGTCGCCGGTGGCATCGATTACCACCTTGGCCAGTATCGCCTCGCGCCCGGCCTTGGATTCGGTGATGATGCCAGTGATCCGGTCCCCTGCCATGATGGGGGCGACGAATTGCCGGTGCAGCATCGGGTGAACACCCGCCTCTTCGACCAGCTTGTCCGCCACCAGCTTGAACCCTTCGCTGTCCAGTTCATAGCTGAGCGACTGGCTTTCGGGCACCGCCGCGCCCATCTCTTTGGCGCGGGTTTCGAACTCCATCCCGATGCCGCCGGCCTCGACGGTTTGCTCGTGCCGGTACCAGGCGAATCCTTCGACGCCGACGGCAGTGATGTTGCCGCCCATACAGCCGAACCGGTCAACTAGCGACACGTCTGCGCCTGCGCGGGCCGCTGCCAGCGCTGCTGCCAACCCGGCCGGGCCAGAGCCCACGACCAGAATATCGGTCTGGTGGATGACAGGTATCTGCCGGGCGGGTTCCTGAATTGTCTGCAACAGCGCCTCCTGGTGTTTGTGTTCCCGCCACAATTGAAATTCCCAATTGGCGGGTCAATCAAAAACCCGACTGACCTTGGGTCGCAAATGCGCCATTGTCCGGCGTCGCTTTCACAGCCCGCCAGCGCAGAGAGCCGACGTGCCGGGCCGAAACGTGCTATACTGACGCCCTGCCTTGGGGGACGGAGCAATGCCCGACATCTATCAGAGCCTGGATCAACAGGGGGAAGACACGGTTCGCGTCGTCGCGGACCGTCTGGAGTTTCGCGGCGAAATGCCGGATTTCGTGAAAATGCGCGAACGCTATTTCGACCGGCTCGACTGGGCCTCGTGCCACCGCATTGTCGATCTGGGCTGTGGCACGGGCGTCGTGACACGGGCGCTGGCTGACCGGGTCGGCCCGGAATGCGAGATTGTCGGGTCGGATCTGGCGGCGGAGCTGATCAAGGTCGCAATGGAAAAGACGGATGCCGCAGGGTTGGCGGGCCGCATCCGCTACGAGGTCGCGGATTCCCGGAACACCGATGCCGGCGAAGGCAGCGTTGATATCGTCATCGCGCATACGGTGATCAGCCACGTGGCGGACCCGGCGGCGATGCTGGAGGAAGCCGCGCGGCTGACGCGGCCCGGCGGCGCGATCGCCATTTTCGATGGCGACTATGCGTCGTTGACGATCGGCGCTGGCGACCCTGACGCCAACGCGATGGCGGTGGACGCAATCTTGCAGACGGTTGTCGGCAATCCATTCGTTCTGCGGCATCTACCGTTCCTGGCCCGGCAGACGGGGCTGGAAGTTGCCGGTTTCATCCCGGAATTGCTGGCCGAGGCTGGGCAGACCTCGTTTTTCGGAAACATGATCGACGCCTATGTCGGCCCTTGCATTCAGGCAGGCGCGATCGACGCCGAGACCGCCTTGAAATGGGCCGAAGGTCAGAAAGCAGCCGCGCGGGAAGGCACGTTCTTTGGTTCGTGCAACTATTACACTTATTTGCTGCGCAAGCCTGAATGATGCGCCGCCTTGCCTAGCCTTTGTGGATCGCGTAGAGCATTCGGGCTTTCGCTAGACAAATAGGATCGTTCATGCGCCTCAGCCGTTACTTTCTGCCCGTTCTCAAGGAAAACCCGTCCGAGGCCCAGATCGTTAGCCACCGGCTGATGCTGCGTGCCGGGATGATCAAGCAGGCTTCTGCCGGGATATATTCCTGGCTGCCGCTGGGTTTCAAAGTGCTGCGCAAGCTGGAAAACATTGTCCATGAAGAACAGGCCCGGGCCGGTCACATCGCGATCCAGATGCCCATCATCCAATCGGCGGATTTGTGGCGCGAATCCGGCCGCTATGACGATTACGGGCAGGAAATGCTGCGCATGAAGGACCGGCATGACCGGGACATGCTGTTCACGCCCACGGCCGAAGAACTGGTGACCGATATTTTCCGCGGCCACGTGAACAGCTACAAAGACCTTCCGCTGACCCTCTATCAGATCCAGTGGAAATTCCGCGACGAAATCCGCCCGCGTTTCGGCGTGATGCGGGGCCGCGAGTTCTATATGAAGGACGGCTACAACTTCGACCTCACCAAGGAAGATGCGCTGCACGCCTATAATCGCCATCTTGTCAGCTATCTGCGTACCTACGAGCGTATGGGCCTTCAGGCGATCCCGATGCGCGCGGATTCGGGGCCCATCGGCGGCGATGACACCCATGAGTTCCTCGTGCTGGCTGACACTGGTGAATCCGAGGTCTTCTATGACAGCGCCGTCACCGATCTTACCTTTGGTGATCGTGAGATTGACTATGACAGCCGCGAACAGTGTCAGGCGATCTTGGAAGAGTTCACCTCGAAATACGCACGCACGGATGAAACGCATGACGAGGCGCTGTTCAATCAGATCCCCGAAGAACGCCGCCGCGTGGCGCGTGGTATCGAAGTTGGGCAGATCTTCTATTTCGGCACGAAATATTCCGAGCCGCTGGGTGCCACCGTGCAGGGCCCGGATGGAAAACCGGTTCCGGTGCATATGGGCAGTCACGGGATTGGTGTCAGCCGCCTGGTCGGCGCGATCATCGAGGCCAGCCATGACGACAAAGGCATTATCTGGCCCGAGGGCGTGACCCCGTTCCATTGCGGCATCGTGAACCTGAAGCAGGGCGATGAAGAAGCGGATGCGGCCTGTGACAAAATCTACAATGCTCTGACAGCCTTGGGGCTGGAGCCGCTTTATGATGACCGTAATGAACGGGCAGGGGGCAAGTTTGCGACCATGGATCTGATTGGTCTGCCCTGGCGGATTACGGTCGGGCCGCGTGGCCTGAAGAATGGTGTCGTTGAACTGACTTGCCGCCGGACCGGCGAAAGCGAGGAACTGAGCCCCGAGGCGGCCGTTACCAAAGTTGCTGAAATCTACCAGCAGATTGCCTGAGCACCGTCACCGGTGACGGGTCTTGCTGTCACGCAACACAGATCCATTTCGCGAAGGTGGCCATGCGATTGGCTTGGCCACCAAATGTGATCTGACCAATTCGATCGGTTGAGACGTCAGTCTTGGTCTGCCGTCGGGCGCGTTGCAAGGATATCTCCGTTGGCGCCATCACCGCGTGCGACCACGATCGGACGGCCCAGCCGGTTGACCAGGTCGCGAAACTCAAGACCCAGAAACCGCAACCCGCAAACCCGCGCGTCCGTAGTGCGATCCGTGATACACAGACGCCCTTGCCGGAAAACCAGACGGTACCCTTTGTCTTTCAGAATATCCGTCAGATTGCCCCAGCTTGCCGCGCTGGCAAAGATCGGCCGAATGGCCGCACGCAGCAGCGCCGCTGTTTCACAATCCAGTTCTTTTGATGCTTGGCGAGACGGAATAACCCCCGCACCGTTGGTTGAAATTTGAAAATTCATTGAGCGACCCCCGCTCCTTAAATGTGTTCCCCCACATACAGGGTGACAAAGTTTCTGAAAATAATCAAAAAGAGTAATAAAATTTCGCGCCCATTGTTGCTTTTTCGATTCAGGAGCTCACAAAGCGCGATGATTAACTTCATACATGAAACAATACCGGTTTGTCTGTGATGCGCTTCACAACTCATGGTGTAGCAGCAGATTTCCAAGTCATCCGTTTGGCCCAGTCGCCGTGCTGGGCAACCGGATTGATTCGGCTCGTTCAGGCTGAGGAGCGGGTTCAGAGCGACAACCGGCTTGACCATCGGGTGAAATGCCGAAACTGTCCCCGCGAACATGAACACCCCGGAGCAGGCATGGCCAACACACCCCCGCCCTTTGCCCCTTTTGAATGGAAAATCGCATGGCGTTATCTGCGGGCCCGCAGGGCCGAGGGCGGCGTCAGTGTGATGACCTGGATTTCTCTGATCGGGATCACATTGGCAGTGTTTGCCCTGATCGCGACACTGGCGGTCCGGTCCGGCTTCCGTTCCGAATTCGTCGGCACCATCCTGGGCGCCAACGCGCATGTAACGGTCTATTCGTCAGGCGAGATTGACGCGCAGGGGCGGGTGGATCGCACAATCGCCGACTACGAAGAGCGCGCGGCCCGGATAGCACAAGTGCCCGGAGTTCAACGCGCGGCTCCTTTGGTGAAGGGGCAGGTGCTGATCACCAACCGCGACCGCAGCAGCGGGGTTGAAGTGTTTGGAATCCGACCCGACGATCTGCGTGATCTGCCCGGAATTGCCCGGGCAGAGCAGGCTGTGGGGGACTTGTCTGAATTCCAGGCGGGTGCGGATGTCATCGCAATTGGTTCAGGCGTGGCGCGCAGCATCGGGGCAACGGTCGGGGATGTCGTCAAGTTGACGTCGCCCAACGGCGTCAAAACCGCCTTCGGTACGTCGCCCCGCGTGAATGCCTATCGCGTTGTCTATGTGTTCTCGGCCGGGCGCTATGACATCGACCGCACGCGCGTCTACATGCCGTTTTCGCAGGCGCAGGGTTTCTTCAATCGCGAAGGTGTGGCTGACGAAATCGAAGTGATGGTGGACAACCCCGAAGACCTGGGCCCGATCCTGATTTCGATTCTCGAGGCCTCGGGCGAGCGCAGCCAGATCTGGACCTGGCAGGATGCATCCGGTGGGTTCCTGCGGGCATTGGAAGTTGAAGACAACGTGATGTTCATCATCCTTTCGATCCTCGTTCTGATCGCCGCGATGAATATCGTTTCGGGCCTGATCATGCTGGTCAAGAACAAGGGCCGCGATATCGGCATCCTGCGTACCATTGGCCTGAGCGAAGGATCGGTTCTGCGTGTCTTTTTCATCTGCGGCGCTTTTACCGGACTGATCGGAACGGCAATGGGGGTCATCCTGGGGTGCCTTTTTGCGATCTATATTGATCCGATCTTTTCCTTCGTGAATTACGTGATGGGCGGCGGCGTCTGGGATCCGTCGATCCGGGGCATCTATGCCTTGCCCGCCGAGCTGCATCTGAGCGACGTTCTCAAGGCGATCGGCCTGTCGCTTGGCCTGTCCTTTGTCGTCACCTATTTCCCTGCCCGTCGAGCGGCGCGGCTGAACCCGGTCGAGGCGTTGCGCTATGAATGATGTCACATTGCGTCTGAAAGGTCTGACCAAGACCTATCTGAAAGGCAAACCGGGCGAGGTGCAGGTCCTGCGCGGAGTTGATCTGGATCTGCGCGCGGGTGAGGCCGTAGCGATGGTCGCGCCTTCTGGGGCAGGTAAATCAACGCTTCTGCATATCGCCGGTCTGCTGGACATGCCCGACGAAGGAACCGTTGAAATCGGCGGGCAGAACGTATCGGGCAAGGGCGACCGGACCAGAACCGCACTGCGTCGGCAGGATGTCGGGTTCGTGTATCAATTCCACCACTTGCTGCCGGAATTCACGGCATTGGAAAACATCACCCTGCCGCAACTGGCCAATGGTGTGCCGGACAAGGCCGCACAGGCCCGAGCGTTGGATCTGCTGGACCGTGTCGGTGTGGCCGCACGCGCCAGCCATCGCCCCGCCGCACTCTCTGGTGGGGAACAACAGCGGGTGGCGTTTTGCCGGGCCTTGGCGAATGCGCCCAGTGTTTTGTTGGCGGATGAACCGACGGGTAATCTGGACCCCGAAACCTCGGATCAGGTCTTTGATACACTGATGAAACTGGTGCGGGACGAAGGGTTGTCGGCGTTGATAGCAACGCACAATCTTGACCTTGCGGCGCGCATGGACCGGATGGTTCGGCTTGAAGGCGGGGTGCTCAGGCCAGTTGAGTGATCGCAACGCCAATGGCCATGACGGCGATCCCGCCCATCCGCAAGAGTGTAAGCGGTTCGACCTGTGCGCCGAACAGGCCGAAATGGTCGATGGCCGCAGCGCTGATCAATTGCCCGAGCAGCACAAAGAACACGGCATTGCCCACCCCGAAATGTGGTGCGACATGGGTGATCGACAGGACATAGAAAGCAATCAGGACGCCTGCAAGCAACAGGTGTTTCGGCGCATTGGCAATCTTGGACAAGGCCGCAAATCCGGGAAACAGCGCCATGACCAAGGCGGAGGCGGCGAAGGCAATGGCAAACAACACAACAGCTGCCGCAGTTGGCGACCCGATGACTTTTCCCAGCGCCGCGTTGAGCGCGGCCAGGATCGGAATTCCAAATCCGGCGGCCAGCATGATGGCGGCGTATTGTGTCATTGCCCGAAACCTCTGTACCTTTTTCGTTGATCTGGATCATTGCGCCAAGACGGTCATCGGGCAACCCTGCAAATGCCAATCCAGGCAGGAGGATACGATGTTCAAGGCAACAATCAGTGTAATGGTTCTTGGGGTTTCGGCTGCTGCCTCGCAGGCCGCCTGGGCTCAGGGCGCGAAGACCGGAGAGGAACTCTATATGCACCATTGCGCGACCTGCCACGGAATCGATGCAATGGGCCAAGGTCCGATGGCAGCCGTGCTGGTGGTTCAACCGAGCGATCTGACCGCTTTGTCCAACGAAGAGGGCGTGTTCCCGACTGCCCGCGTTGTCTCCCGCATTGATGGTCGGGATCCGCTGGTCAGCCATGGTAGCCCAATGCCGGTTTATGGTCCTTATTTTGACGGGCAGGACACATCCATGAAAACGCCGCAGGGTCAGCCAATTCTGACGAGCCAACCCATCGTGGATTTGGTGGCCTATCTGGAGACCTTGCAGCAGAATTAGGTTCCGCTGCAAATCCCGTCGATCTCGGCCTCGCTCCAGGGAAGCAGGATTGCGCGCTCTCGCCCTTTTTGCGGAAGCGGGGACAGATCAAAATGCGCGCTCAGCATCCTGTGCAGCCGTTTGGTTCGGGTGGCCTGAGGGTCCAGCGCACGGCAGCAAACGTATTCCTCGACGATGGCGCCCTGCTGTTCAAACCCGTAGGACAGGAAGTCCAGCGAGGTTTCGAGGTCAAAAAGATACGGGTCGCTGCGCCCACCATGTTCCGCCGCTGCTCGCAACGGGTGGTAACCGGTGGTCCGGCGATTCTGCCACTGCCAGACATGCGTCAGTTCATGGGCCAGCAGCATCGCGGCCACCAGATTCATCTGATCCGGAAAATCGGACATGTAGTCTTCAAGATACCAATCGCGCGCAAAGTAGACCTTGTTGAACAGGGCCACGGCCGCGGGCCTGCCGGTCACCGGCCCGGGCTCTACCGGAGGAAGGATGCGCTCGCGACAGGCCAGACGTGGCCGCTCTTCGCGGAAATACGTCACATTGGCAACCGGCGCACCTTGGACCAATCGCACGCTGTCAAGATTCAGGGTTTCGCCCTGAATGGCATCCGCAAAGTTGCGCTCTTGCTTTGTCAATGGACGGCCGCAAGAGGACAGCAATAAAAGAGCACATAGGAATACGCGCAGAACCATGAGGTGAATCCTAGTCCTCTGCTTGCGATCCGCAAACCGTTTTCACAGGCTCATGGCCAGAACCCGGCTGATTTCCGTCAAAGACCGCCCGGATTGATCCATCCAGGAATTGAAGGCCCGTTGCACCGCCGCCATGGCTTTTTTCGACGTGGCGGGTTTGTCGATCACACCTTCGGCGATCAGACGGGCGGTGACGTCCCGCGACAGAATGAAACTGTCGCGCCCCGCAAAACGCATCGCATATTGCGCCGAAGCCCCGCCAAGACGAGACCCGCGTTTGGCCAGCATGGCCAAAAGGTTGACATAGTCATCAGAGGGCCAGCCCCCCAGAACCTGGCCCGCGCCGCCTTCGTCGCGCAGTTCCAAAAGGAATGCCGCGTTGTCCCGCATTGCTGCGATCTTGGTTCCATTTCGGACAATGCGTGTGTCTTGCAGCAGGGAATCGAACTTTTCATCATCCATGAACGCACACCGGCCCACATCGAAACCGTCAAAGGCGGCCTCGAATCCATCCCATTTGTTTTCGATGACCTTCCAGTTGAAACCGGCCTGAAAGACGCATTTCGTGATGATCGATAGCCACCGGTCGTCGGGCATCGCCGCCAGTTCTTCGTGGCTTTTGGGCTTGGTCAGCTGTGCTTCAAAGGCTTCGATCCCACCGTGGCGAGAGGCGGCAATATCAAAGATCTCGTCAAATGAACGCATAAACCCAACCTCAAAGCTATCTTAGGAAGAGTGTTTTGTTTTGCCTTCCTTTTGCAATGGGAATTTTCGGTGTTCGAAAGCCACCCGACCGGAATCGAAATTCAGCCCGAACAAGAAAAAACACTGAACTGTCAAAGAAATCCTCGACAAACGGGCTCAAAACGGTTTGTGATTGACTCGTCAGTCAACATTCCGTGCCCCGGGGCGGGGGATAATGGCGGGTCGGGCAGGGGTCCTTGCGGCGCCTGCGGGGGGAAATCAACGCATCAGCGGCAAGAAAGCTGCGCTGTTACAAACTGATCACTTTCCTTTTCCGACCAAATTTGTGCATGTTGCGGCATGGTATTGTCATCAGACAAAGATACCGGCGGGAAACCCCTGCCGGGGTGGGCAAAACAAATAAGACAGGGAGAAAATCCATGAAAAAACTGAGTGTAAGCCTTATGGCCCTGACCGTTGCCGGTGCGGCGCATGCGGCGGATATGGGGGCCGTGGACGAGCCGATCAAACTGGCGATCAACGAATGGACCGGTCAGCACGTGACCACGCATGTGGCGGGTGAAATGCTCAAGGCCGCTGGTTATAACGTGGAATATGTGACCGCCGGCATGATGAACCAGTTCCAGGCGCTGGCCGATGGAGACATCGACGCGACGCTTGAAATCTGGTCGTCCAATGTTTCGGATGAATATGCCAAGAAGATCGAGGAAGGCACGGTTGTCGAAATCGGCGATCTTGGCCTGGATGCCAAGGAAGGTATCGCATACCCGGCGCATGTCGCTGATCTGTGCCCCGGCTTGCCGGCGTGGGAAGCGCTGAAAGACTGCGCGCAGGTGTTCGCCACGGCGGAAACTCTGCCCGGTGGCCGTCTGGTCGACTATCCGGCCGACTGGGGCACACCTGGTGCGGATCGCATGGCCGGCCTTGAGCTGCCGTTCAAGGCTGTCCCCGCCGGTTCCGAAGGCGCATTGATCGCTGAACTTCGCGCATCGACCGAGCGTAAATCGCCGCTGCTGATCACATTCTGGCAGCCGCACTGGGCGATGTCTGCCTATGACGTGCAGTTCGTTGAACTGCCCGCAGGTGAAGAGGCGTGCTTTAACGATCCGGCGTGGGGTCCGAACCCGAACGCGGTAAATGATTGCGACTTTTCGCCATCGCGCATCTTCAAAGCCGGCTGGAGCGGCCTGGAAGAAAAGTGGCCCGCCGCCTATGAAATCCTGTCCAACTATCAACTGGCGGTCGAAGACCAGCAGCCGATGATGGGTGCGATCGATGTTGACGGCGGCCAGGTCGAAGAAGTTGTCGCCGCATGGATGGCCGAAAACGAAGACAAATGGCGTCCTGTTGTCGACGCGGCGACCAAGTGAGCCACTTAGGTGACTGACACGACCATGCCAGCCATTGCCTGCCGGAATCTCTGGCAGGTCTTTGGCCCGGGCGCTGACAAAGCCCTGACCGACGCGCTGTCTCGGTCAGGGAATGACGCTGACAAGGCCGCCGCAGACCTGCGGGAAAACGGGTTCATTCCGGCGGTTCAAGATGCCAACTTCGAGGTCAGGGAAGGCGAATTGTTCGTCATCATGGGCCTGTCGGGCTCGGGCAAATCCACGCTGATCCGCTGTATCTCGCAACTGCTGCCCGGCACGGGTGGTGAAATTCGGGTGGATGGTGAGAATGTCATAGGCGCCTCGAAAAAGGCCCTGACCGAGCTACGCCGAAAAAAACTGGGCATGGTGTTCCAGCATTTCGGCCTGTTCCCCCACATGACCGTAGCTGAAAACGTCGCATATCCTCTGCGCGTTCAGGGCGTTGGCAAAAAGGAACGGCTGGACCGCGCGCAGGAAGTGATTTCGCTGGTTGGTCTGGAAGGGCGCGAAGACAGCTTCCCGCGACAGCTTTCCGGCGGGCAGCGGCAGCGGGTGGGTATCGCCCGCAGTCTTGCCGTAAACCCTGACATCTGGTTTCTGGACGAACCGTTCTCGGCGCTTGATCCACTGATCCGTCGCCAGTTGCAGGATGAATTCCTGCGCATTCAAGCGACGTTGAAGAAATCCATCGTCTTCATCACGCACGATATTCAGGAAGCGCTGAAGCTGGCAGACCGCATCGCCATCATGCGGGATGGCAAGATCGTGCAGATCGGCACGCCCACGGATATCGTCCTGCGACCCGTCGATGACTATGTGCGCGAATTCTCGAAGGATGTCGCCAAGGGGCAGCATGCCAAAGTCGCCTCGGTCATGCGAAACGAGGCAGAGTGTGGCCCGGATGATCCCGGCCTGACTACGTCGATGACACTGGACGCGGCCTTGGCCCATTGCATGGAACTATATGAACCCGTGCCGGTGCGGGATGCCGATGGCTATGTCGTTGGCACGGTGCACCCGTCCGATCTGGCTGCCGCGCTTCAGGTGGACGAAACATGACCGCCTTAACTGAGGTTCCGACGCAGCACGGCGCGCGGCTGACGGCGGGCGCCAAGGCCGCCCTGATTACGGTTGTCGTCGGTGCGGTTTGCCTTGCACTTGAGGGCATCGCCCCATGGCTGGTCAAATGGCCCGCCGCGTGGGAACTGCCTGCAACCCAATGGGTGGGCGCGTTTCTGGATTGGTTTCTGAACCTGATCAAACCGGCGATGCGGTTGTTCTCGGATATGATGACCTATCCGATGAACTGGGCAAATTTCGTTCTTGGCAATACGCCATGGCCCATTCTGATCGGGATCGTGACCGCGCTGGGCTGGTACTTGGGCGGTTTGCCCATGGCGGCGCTGGGCTTTCTGGGCCTCAGCTTTGTCCTGGCGTCGGGTTACTGGGCTGAGAGCATGAACACTCTGGCCTTGGTCGCAGTATCCGTTCCGGTGGCGTTGATTTTGGGTGGTGGCATAGGCATCCTCGCCAACGAGGTGCCGCGGGTGAAATCCTTCGTCCAGGCGGTTCTGGACGTCATGCAGACCGTGCCGACCTTCGCGTATCTGACGCCGTTGTTGTTGCTTTTTGGCTTTGGCCCCGTCGTCGGTCTGATCGCCTCGGCCATCTATGCCGCGCCGCCCATGGCGCGCAACGTGATGCTGGGGCTGGAACGGGTCGAGCCCGAGATCAAAGAGGCCGCGATCATGTCCGGAGGCACGCGGTTTCAGCAATTGTTTCAGGTCGAAATTCCCGCCGCTACGACGCAGATCATGGTCGGTGTGAACCAGTGTCTGATGGCGGCCTTGTCGATGGTCATCATTGCCGCCGTCATCGGTGGGTTCAACGATATCGGCTGGGAGGTTCTGCTGACCATGCGCAAGGCGCAGTTCGGGGAGTCTCTGATGGCTGGTCTGGTCATCGTGGTCTTTGCCGTCGTCATAGATCGCATGAGCGGCACCTTGGCGACCGAGCGCAAACGTTATGACAGCCGGGTTGTCTGGGCGATGTTGGGTTTCGCCGTGGTCTTCACCGCCGCCTTCTGGGCGTGGTTGCCGAACCCATCCGAACTGACCTTGCTGGATCCGATGGCCGAGGCCGTGGACAGCGGCCTGACCGCGTTCACTCAGGCCAATGGCCCGTGGTTGGATGCGCTCAAGAACAACTCACTTTTCTATGTGCTGCTGCCTTTGCGGATCGGTCTAGATCAGGCGGTCCTGCCCTTCACCTGGGGCTTCCAGTGGACGGCGGGCATGAGCTTTGGCCTGTTTGCCGCAGGTGCCGGGATCGCGCTGTTGATGGCATGGCGTGGGCGGCTGACGGGTGGTCTGATCGTACTGATCCTGATTGGAATGCTGGAAACCGGCATTGCCAACCTGCCGTGGCCCTTTGTCCTGACCGGCGCCGCTGCTCTGGGCTGGGTCGCGGGGGGCTGGCGTCTGGCGGCGCTGTGCGTGGGGCTGCTTTGCACCATCCTCGTTTCGGGCCTGTGGGAGAGAGCGCTCTTGTCGCTTTACCTGAGCGGTGCGGCGGTGTTTTCCTGTGCCGTGGTCGGCGGCCTGATCGGCCTTGCCAGCGCGATTTGGGAGCCGGTGTGGAAAGTGGTCCATCCGATCTGCGACATGTTGCAGACAATCCCTCTGTTCGTGTTCCTGATCCCGGTCCTCATGGTGTTCCAGATCGGCGAGTTCTCGGCCTTTCTGGCAATCTGTGCCTATGCGATCGTGCCCATGATCCGCTACACGCGGCACGGGCTGGTCAACACGCCGGACGAGATGATGGAGGCCGCGATCTCAAGCGGTGCGACCGAGTGGCAGATCATGCGCGACGTGCGTGCGCCCTATGCCGCGCCTACGATCCTGCTGGGGTTGAACCAGACCATCCTCTATGCCTTTGCGATGCTGGTGATCGCCGCATTGATCGGCACCACGGGTCTGGGGCAGTCGATCTATCTGGCGCTGGGTCAGGCGGATGTGGGGCTTGGCATTTCGGCCGGGGCCGCGATGGCGATTCTGGCGCTGATTGCCGACCGCATCGTGCAGGGGTTTGCCGAAGAACGCCGCGCGGCGCTTGGGTTGTAAACAGGGCAGGGGCGATGCACCGCCCCTGCGCCGAACTTGATTTTGGACAAGTATACCAGTGCCGTCCTGATCTAGACCGATCCCAATAAAGCGGAGATCACCATGACCGGTTGGGTCCTATTCCTTGCAGCGCTCGTCACATTCCTTCTCAGCCACGCGATTCCGGTGCGGCCCACCATACGCGGATGGCTGATCTATACACTCGGACGCCGGGGGTATTTCACGGCCTATTCGGTTCTGTCGCTGGCCGTCCTGGCGTGGTTGATCATCGCCGCTGCCAACGCTCCTTATGTCGAGGTCATCCCGCCATTTGCGGTTTTGCGCTGGGCGCCGGTTCTGATCATGCCGGTGGTCTGCTGGCTGGCTGTCGCGGGGCTGATCATTCAGAACCCGTTTTCGTTCGGAGGGCTTGGCAATCGGCCCTTCGATCCAGAGCAGCCCGGTATCCTGCGCACCACCCGACACCCGATCCTTGCCGCGCTGATGCTGTGGGCGGTGGCACATCTTCTTGCCAATGGCAGCCTGTCACATGTGATTCTGTTCGGCCTGTTTGCCGGTTTCGCGGTCATGGGCATGGCCCTTGTCGACCGGCGTAAGTCGCGGGAAATGGGCTTTGAATGGGTCCGCTTGTCCCGCAACACGGCGCGGTTCTCACTGCGCGCACCGCGTCCCTGGCCGCGTCCCGGGGTGTGGCTGGCCGCGCTGGCCGCCTATGCGGTTCTGCTTCACCTGCACGCCCCTGTGATTGGCCTGTCCCCGCTTCCGTGAACGAGGGAGTGGCCGGGCGGTGCCTTGCGTGCTATTTGAAACGTCACAAACGAATTACAAGAGGTCCAAGATGCATCTGGCCTATGTCACCACCACCGATCGCGGCGCGACGGACCGCCTGCTGAGCGCCGTTGCGGACCGCCTGCTGGCCTCCGGAGCAAAACTGGCCGGTGTCGTGCAAACAAACACGGAATGTGCCGACAGCAGCAAATGCGATATGGACTTGCGCGTGCTGCCCGACGGTGAAACCATCCGCATTTCGCAGTCGCTGGGCACCCAGTCGCGCGGCTGCCGTCTGGACCCGGCAGCGCTGGAACAGGCGGTGGGATATGTGACCGCCTCGCTGGAGGGCGCGCCTCAGCTACTGATCATCAACAAATTTGGCAAGCACGAATCCGACGGTCGAGGCTTCCGCCCCGTGATCGGCGAAGCGCTGGCGATGGATATCCCGGTTCTGGTCGGCGTGAACGGTTTGAACGAAGAGAAATTCCAGACCTTCGCGGATGGCGCAGCGGAAGCCCTTCCGGCGGATCTGGATGCAATCGAGGCGTGGTTCAACAAGGTCTCGGAACTGCGCCCGGCGGCGGAATAGAAACTTCCAAACTCTTGGTTAAGAGACAAAAAGCGGCGCTGAAAAACAAATCAGCGCCACTTTTTTTAATGTTGGGTGCACTTAGGTTGTCTTAAGCCTGCGGTACCCGAACAGGCCCAGAACGGCACCGAACAAAAGCAGCCCGCTTGCGGGCAGGGGGACCGGTGCAACCTGCAAATTATCCACGTTGAATTCGCCACACCATTGGTCGCACCAAACGGTGTTCGACCCAAGGCCAAAGGGGAATTTGACCGCGTTGGGGACGTTCAGCGTGATCAACAGTTGATCAATGGCCGTGAACCCACTGGAGAAACCAAAAGTGTTCAAAGCCGAAGGTCCGAACGTCTGCGTCGCAACTGTGGCACCGTTCAGAAGCCCCGAAAATGTCAGGGTTGGAACTGTCGCAGCACCCGCCTTGAGCCACTGGTTGTAGGCCTGCGTTCCAAGTGCGGGTGCAGGGCCGGATCCGGTCTTGAACACGCGCGACAATCCTGACAGATCCACGGATTGTGCCGTAAACTTCGTCCCGTTTACGGCCTGCACCACCGTTGACAGCACACCGTTGTCGTCGTGCAAGTTGATCTGATTTCCAAAGTTGTAGACGGGTGCATAGTCAAAAGTGAAACCTTGGCTGGTTCCTTGAAACGTTGTCAGCCCGCTTTGAGGATCATTCGGAAAGTTATTGTCAAATGTAATAGTCAGCGCATTCGCTGCGCCTGCGACACAAACGGCAAGTGCCGCCAAAAGCAGTCTCATAACATGTCCCTCGCAAATACGTTAACAGACTAGCGGGCGATACCCGGTTTCGCAACTTTTACGAGTCTTTGCGGCCGTTATTGCGCAAAAGCATGCACGTAAGCACGCGCGGGCAATGCGTTTTGACCATCTTTGAATTCTACGGGAAAGATGGTGGGCGACCCTGGAATCGAACCAGGCGTGCGTCTCCGCGAGGGAGTTACAGTCCCCTGCCACACCTTGCGGCCTGTCGCCCACTGTCAGGCGTTGCACCTGACGTGGAGGCGTGATTACTAGCGCACCAAAGGAGCGTCAACAGGAAAATTTCGCTTTGGCGCAGGAAACCGAATTCCCGGCCCGGAGGCCCGCAAAATGAAGAAACCCAAATGGGTCGTTGAGAAGGAACAGGCGCGCAAGGCCGCGACTGCTGAAACCGTTTGGCTGTTCGGTCTGCATGCAGTTCGCGACGCTTTGATGAACCCCAATCGGCAGAAACTGCGCCTGATCGTAACGCGCAATGCGCGGGACAAGCTGGCGGAAGCGATTGAATTCTCTGGGATCGAGCCCGAGATGGCTGATCCGCGCAAGTTTACGGCACCCATCGATGCAGGCTCGGTGCACCAGGGTGCCGCGCTGGAGGTAAAGCCGCTGGATTGGGGCGGTCTGGCCGAAAATTGCATCGGTCGTGAAAATCCACGCGTCATCCTTCTGGACCGCGTTACGGACCCGCACAATGTCGGGGCGATTCTACGCTCGGCCGAAGTTCTGGGTGCCAGTGCCGTCATAGGCACCCGCCACCATTCCGCGCCCGAGACTGGGGCCCTGGCAAAAACCGCCAGCGGCGCGCTGGAGCGTCAACCCTATCTGCGGATGCGCAACCTTACCGACACAATTGTAGAACTACAGAATATGGGATTTCTGGTCCTTGGGTTGGACGGTGAAGCAGAGGTAACGATCGAAGGCGCGCTGGGCGACGGTCGGGACCGCCCCGTCGCACTTGTTCTGGGGGCGGAAGGCCCGGGATTGCGCCAAAAGACGAAGGAAACCGTGGATCAATTGGTGAAAATTGACGCAGCCGGGGGATTCGGATCGCTGAATGTCTCAAATGCCGCGGCAATCGCCTTATATGCATCCCGGCCCTGACAAAAAGGAGAGCGTTATTTCCGGTCCATCCAAAATTGCGACCTGCTGCTACTGCGGGACCCGGGCTGCGCTGGTCCTGAGGGGCAAAGAACGGCACGAGCTGAGCTGTTCCAGTTGTGGCGCACCTTTGCATGATCTGAAGATGCTGCCCAAGCGGAAGGCTGCGCCTGCCAAAACGGTGCGATCTGCGGTTTCTCATGCCCCTCCACGGAAGACCAAGCGAAAAAAGAAGAAAAAGAGCATGTTCTCGCGCGTGTTCGATGAAGCCTGGGATGTGATCGAAGACATTTTCGATTGACCGTTTTTGGGTGAAGATCGTTCACATCCACGTCAACAGGGGTTCCGCATGCAGCAAAAAATTGCATCTTGATACCCCAGTGATCTCAGATTCTGACATGGCAATGCTGACCCGACGTTCCACACTTGGCGCGCTGTGCGCTTTTTTTCTGGCGCCTGCCACGTATGCGCAGGAAAGGCCCGTTTACTACACCACCGAAGGGGTGGCGTTGGCCGGGTATGATGCCGTGTCCTTTTTCGACGGTTCTACACCCAACATGGGCATGCCCGAGAATTCCGTGATGTGGAAAGGGGCGCGGTGGCTTTTCACCTCGCAGGAAAACCGCGAGCTGTTCGAAAGCAATCCCCGTGCTTTCGCACCGCAGTTCGGCGGGTATTGTTCATATGCGATGGCGATGGGAGTTCTGAAGAGCTCGGACCCCAAGGCCTGGAAGGTCGTGGATGGTCGTCTGTACCTGACGCACTCGATCCAGATCGAGGAAATCTGGCAGCAGGATCAGGCAGAATACATTGAGTTGGCTGAAGAAAACTGGCCGGCAATCCTTTATCAGGAATGAGCGGGAATCAGCTAATCGTGAAGAGTCATCACAAAAATGCGCTGCCCCTCTTTTTTTTACCAAATATATGCCTAAATGTCACAGTGACCGCGGAATGGAACTGCCGCGGGTCATTTCACTGTCCCTCGTTCCAACAACTGGCGCCCAAGGCTTCTTGGGCGCTTTTTTCTTTTTGGAACCCTGCTAAGGATAGGGCATGCCAGACTATTCCGATCAGCACCTGAGAGCCATTCTGCAACGCACCAAGTCCGTTGCCGTTGTCGGGGTGTCCATGAACCCGGTGCGGCCCAGCTATTACGTCGCCCGCTACCTGTCGTTGAAAGGGTTCAACGTGATCCCGGTCAATCCGGGCCATGCCGGGAAAGACCTGTTTGGCCAGACGGTACGCGGCAGCCTTTCGGAGATATCCGAACCCGTGGACATGGTAGACATCTTCCGACGGTCCGAATCCGTGCCGCCCATTGTGGACGAAGCGTTGGAGGCGTTCCCGTCCCTCGGAACGATCTGGATGCAGATCGGGGTTGAACACCCCGATGCAGCCGCCAAGGCCGAGGCCCGCGGTGTGGACGTCGTGATGAACCGCTGTCCGAAGATCGAGTATCAGCGCCTGTTTGGCGAGCTGCGCATGGGTGGGTTTTCCACCGGGATCATCTCGTCCAAGCTTTAGGGCGTTGCTGGCTGATAGGGTTTCAGGCGGGCAACCTGCTCCTGTCGTCGTTTTTCCAGCACCACGTCCCGAGGGACCCAGTCATATCGGGTATCCTCGACCAGAGGTGACCAGAACAACACCCCGCCATAGCGCCACGGGTCCAGCACGACGCCCTCATAGAGCGATTCACCCTTGCGACTGATAATCGCGGTGCTGTGGTCGATCCTCAGCGGATTGTCGGCGTTGGCGATGGCGCGGTGCAATTCCAGCGTCTGGAAGTTTTCCTGTTTCAAACGACGCTCGATATCCTCGGCCCAATGCCAGCACAGACCACGCGGGCGCAATCCCTTGTTGACCTTCGCATTGTGGATCAGCGGCGGGTCGGTGATCTGGTATTCGTCCACCAGCTGCGCGGTATAGGAATAGGCGACTTGCGCTGCCCGGCGGGCTTCTTCCGGATCGATATCCGGGCCAAGCCGCTGAATCTCGGCTGTCAGGCGTTGTACCTCATCCCCGGTCGAGGGGGGAGGCGCCGCACATGCCGCAACGATGGCAAGCGTTGCCACAAGCATCAAAATTCGGATCATGTCGCGCCCTCGGCCTGCCAATCTGACGCCCGAGTATAGCGGCCGTTGCGGCGGCGCGGAACCCGGCCGTTACCTTTTGGGGCGGGCGGCCTTTTCGGCAATGCCGCTGATGCCCTGACGGCGCGCAAGTTCGGCCAGAACATCCTCCAGCGCCACGTCTCGGGCGGCCAGCATGACCAGCAGGTGATACAGCACGTCTGCGGCTTCGGCAGTCAGCTTGGCCTGATCGCCCTTCGTGGCTTCGATGATGGCTTCGATGGCTTCTTCACCAAATTTCTCGGCGCATTTCTCGGGACCCTTTGCAAGCAGCTTGGCTGTCCAGCTTGAATCGGGGTCAGCCCCTTTACGCGCCTCAATCGTGGCAGCAAGGTCGTGCAGAATGCTCATGTCAGCCTCATCGGAATGCCTGCGGCGGCCATGTGTTCTTTGGCTTCGCGGATCGTGTATTCTCCGAAATGGAAGATCGAGGCCGCAAGCACCGCACTTGCGCCACCTTGGGTGACGCCTTCTACCAGATGATCCAGATTGCCGACACCGCCGCTTGCGATCACGGGCACGTCCACTGCATCGGAAATCGCACGGGTCAGGGGCAGGTTGAAGCCAGCCTTGGTGCCGTCGCGGTCCATCGAGGTCAGCAGGATTTCTCCGGCGCCTTTGGCGACAACGGTTTTTGCGAACGCGACCGCATCAATGCCTGTTGGCTTGCGGCCGCCATGCGTGAAAATCTCCCACTTTCCGGGGCTGACCGTCTTTGCGTCGATGGCGCAGACGATGCACTGGCTGCCGAATTGATCTGCTGATTCCGCGATCACGTCGGGATTGGCAACGGCTGCCGAGTTGAAGCTGACTTTGTCTGCCCCCGCCAGCAACAGGGCGCGGACATCATCCTTGGTGCGAACCCCGCCGCCGACGGTCAGAGGTACAAAGCACTGCTCGGCGGTGCGCTGTACCACATCGAACATGGTGCCGCGGTTTTCGTGGGTTGCGTGGATATCAAGAAAACAGATTTCGTCCGCGCCTGCGGCGTCATACGCCTTGGCCGATTCCACGGGATCGCCCGCATCGCGCAGACCGACAAAATTCACGCCTTTGACCACGCGGCCATCGGCAACATCAAGGCAGGGAATGATCCGGGTTTTCAGCATCTGATCGTCCTTCGTTGCCGGACCTTTACCGGCAAAGCGCCGCCGATGCCACAGACGTTTTGCCGCCCACGGCCCTGGTAGCACGGGCCATGGGCGGAGCGGGGGGCTTAGTGATCCCGGTTCTTCAGCAGCTTCAGTGCCGAAAGCAGGTTTGCCTTGTCATCGGTCCATGGCAGCGCGCCGTCGGTTTCGACGATTTGCCAGTTTCCATCCTGCGCAAAACTCTCAATTCGGGATTTGTCGGGGCTCAGGATCACAACGCTGCTGGTGGCGGCTCCGGTTTCAACCTGCTCTTCACCCACGGCCAGCCGCTGATGCGCAGCGGTCAGGTTCAAACTGTCGGCAATTCGGGCCAAAGGCAGGACCAGATCGTAGAACCGGTTTGTGATGTGGAACACCAAAACCCCATCATCGGCCAGGCGGCTGGTATACATCTCCACCGCCTCGCGTGTGATCAAGTGAAGCGGAATCGCGTCCGAGCTGTACGCATCCAAAACCAGGATATCGAAGGCAAAAGGCTTTTGCTTCAGAACGATTCGGGCGTCACCCAGATGGGTTTCGGAATCGGGCGTGCATTCCGACAGATAGGTGAACAGCGAAGGGTCGCGTGCGATCTGGTCAACGGTCGCGTCGATCTCGAAGAAGTCCCAGTTTTGCGCAGGCTGCCGATAGCAGGCCAGTGCACCTGTTCCAAGACCTACAATTCCGATGCTGTCGGATTGCTTGCCGAAGTCCGACGTGATGACCTGCGCCATCGGTCCTTCGGGGTGATAATAGGACAGCGGAGTGGGCCGAGCGCCATATTCGGATTCGCGTTGCCAGCCATGCACCGTGGTGCCGTTCTTGTAGACACGGTAGCCCTCGCTTGAATACACCGAATGCACGCCGAAAAAGCTGCGATCTTCAAACACCGGATTGTTCTTTACCGCAAATGCGGGCAGCAGAACGACGGTAAGAACCACAGGGATACGCATGGCCTGTGCCCGAAACAGGTACAGCACCGCGAATATCAGCGCGAACAGGGCACCTGCACGCGGGATATCCGCGCTCAGGGCTGCGACGCCGCGTGTCGCACCTGCGATGACGAGGATGAAAACACTTGCCGCGATGCCCATGATGACATGGCGAAGGGCAAATCCCGGCGCGCGGACAAGAAACAATCCTCCGGCCAGGATCATGGTGATTGGCGCCTCCAACTCACGTGTGAAGGCAATCGGCGCAACGATCGAGTTGAACAGCCCGCCAATCGCTCCGCCCACGGAAAGGGCGATGTAGAACACGGTCAATTGCTCGGCGGATGGGCGCATGTCGTACAGCAGGCGGTGCGCAAAAAGGGCGATGATGAACAGCACCGGGACATAGAGCAGAATAACCACCGGCGCGTCATGCTCGCTGACCACCTTGGACACCAGTACGACACCCGCCGCCAGCGCCGCCAGCATGGGCAGGTTCAAGGCGTCAAGGGTCAGGTGTTTCCATTTGGCAAACGCGATGATGAAGGACAGGATATAGACCGCCAGCGGAACAACCCAGATCAACGGGAGAGCACCCAGATCCGTGCTGACCCGCGTTGTGAAGGACAGCATCAAGGAAGAGGGGATGAAGGCGACGAACACCCAGACAGCGATCTGCCGCAGGGTCGGGAAACTGGCCTTGAGCGCCGTTTGGGCCGACGGCTTCGTGTGCCGTGATCCCCGCAAGGCGATCATGCCACTGCCAAGCAAAAGCGCGCCGAACAGAACGAAGCCGACCAGCCAGGCACGGCTGATCTCGGCCGCGCCAAAAAATGGATCCGCAACCAGGGGGAAGGCCAACAACGCCAGCAAGGATCCGACATTGCTGGCGCTGTAAAGAAAATACGGATCATCCGCCGAAGGCCCGCCCGACCTGGCGTACCAGGCCTGCAACAGGGGCGCATTTGCCGACAATACCGCAAAAGGTACACCCACACCTACGGCGAACAGGCCAAGCGTTTGCAGCGCGGTCGAGGTCGAGGCGTCATAGCTCCAGCTTTCGCTGGTGGACAGCGGCAGGAAAGTCAGCGCCGCCGCCCAAAAGGCAAAATGGGCGATGATCTGCCAGCGCAAAGGCAGAAACTTGGTCAACAGGTGCGCGTACACATACCCGAGTATCAACACCACTTGAAAAAACAGCATTGCGGTCGTCCAGACCGCCGGGGCGCCGCCGATTTTTGGAAGAACCAGTTTGGCAAAAAGCGGCTGGACAAAGAACAGCAGACTGGCGCTCGTGAAAATCGCCGCGCAGAAGATCGCAATGGTTGCTGATCCGAATCTGGACGTCTTGGGAACGTCTAGGTTGGAAATACTCACGTTTGCCACCCGGGTTGTTGTGTTTGACGAAGGAGTTAAGCGGGGATTCCGCCCGAATTATGGCTCAACACAGTAAAATGTTTGGCTTCTGGTCGGATTGTTCTCGAAAGCAAGGGTAAAATGGGGGCCTTCAATTCTGGCAAAGCTTTGCTGATGCCAGACTTGTGATTGTCAGATTTCCAAAACCTGTGAGAATTGGAGTGAATATTACAGAAGGAATACCAACATGCGTAGCTTGATACTTGCTTCAATTTTTTCGCTCGGAGGGGCTTTGGCCGCCATGGCTGACGACATCATCAAAGTTCAAACGAACAAATCCGTAGCCGAGGCGCTGGATGCGCTGGAAGCGGCGGTTGGCAACGCAGGGGCCACTGTCTTCGCCCGTATCGACCACGCGGCCGGGGCGGAAAAGGTCGGTACGCCCATCCCGGCCAATCAAGTGCTGATTTTCGGCAATCCTGCGCTGGGCACGCCGGCCATGCAGATCGATCCGCGTGCAGGGTTGTTCCTGCCGCTCAAAGTACAGGCGTATGAGGATGGGAACGGTCAGGTCTGGTTGGCCTATGAAGACCCCAAGGAAACGATGGACGAGCTGGATGACGTCGAAAAGTCACCAGTCATCGAGAAGATGCGCGGTGCGCTCGCCAAGTTGACTGCTGCGGCCGCGGGTTAAGACCTTTTGGGTCATGTGCTTGCGCTTTTCACACGCGCAAGCGCGTTTCGCGCGATCAGGATGTGAAATGGCAGGATCGCAGCCAGGTACAGGCGCCCGCCAAGGTTATGGCGTCGGACCCACGTGGCCAGCGAGATGCGGCCGTTTTCCGACAGGACGGAAACCCGGAAATCCAGGTGGCGATCGTTGAATCCTGCGATCACCTCGGTCCTGCCATCATGTTCGACCGGGAAGATCCCCAGCTTGTCGCCAGCATCCGGGCCTGTCGTGCTGAGGCCAAAGGGTGTCACCAGCAGGCCGCGCAGCCGAACCAGTGCCATCGCCCATCCGGGGAACGCGGTAATGATTTCCGCGGCCCGGCGCGGCGGAAGATTGGATTCAACACTGAAGCAGTCCAGAAAGTCGCCGGTTTTGAACCGTTCGTTCAGCAGGCTGTGCGCGGACAGTTCGGAACGCTTTACCGGCGAATGAAACATAAAGCTATCCTCTGAGCGTGGTCAGAGCCTCTTTCAGATCAATCGCTCCATCATAAAGCGCGCGGCCGGAAATGGCACCGTTCAAAGCTGCGCCACAATCGCGCAGCGCGATCAGATCGGCGATCGAGGACACGCCGCCAGATGCGATGACCGGAATATCGACCGATTTGGCAAGCTCTGCGGTGGCCTCGACATTGGGGCCCTGCATCGCGCCGTCCCGGTTGATGTCGGTGTATATGATCGCGGCGACGCCCGCGTCTTCGAAGCTGCGGGCCAGATCCGTTACCTGAACGTCGGTTTCTTCGGCCCAACCCTTGGTGGCAACCAGACCGTTGCGCGCGTCGATGCCCACGGCGACCTTGCCAGGAAAGGCTTTGGCCGCTTCGCGCACCAGATCGGGGTTCTCGACCGCGACCGTGCCCAGAATCACGCGGGCCAGACCTTTGTCGATCCAGGTCTCGATGGTGGCCATGTCGCGGATGCCGCCACCCAATTGCGCGGGCACGTCGCAGGCTTTCAGAATCGCCTCGACCGGGGCGGCGTTGACCGGCTCACCTGCAAAAGCGCCGTTCAGATCGACCAGATGCAGCCACTCGCACCCGGCCTCGACAAAGGCGCGGGCCTGCGCGGCGGGGTCTTCGTTGAACACGGTGGCCTTGTCCATTTCACCACGCAGCAGGCGCACGGCATTGCCGTCTTTGAGGTCGATGGCGGGGTAGAGGATCATGTCGGGCGGCCCTATATCTGTGTTGCACGCGCGGGATATCGCACAGGCGGGGCAGGGGATGCAACGCGACGCTGGGTCATTCTTGCCCGCAGCTGGCTGCCGGGTCAGACTGCCATCAAAACAGGGAGACAATCATGAAGAAATTTACGTTTGCAGCGGGTTTGATGTTTCTTGCGACCAGCGCGATGGCTGCGGATCCCGTCGATGGTCTGTGGAAGACTGCACCCGGTGATACCGGCGGCTATCTGCACGTGACGATTTCCGGATGCGGCAGTGCGATCTGCGGAACCATCGACAGCGCCTTTGATGCGGATGGCAACGAGCAGCTGGAATATGAAAACCTGGGCAAGCAGATCATTTGGGACATGGTGCCCGATGGCGGCGGAAGCTATGGCAGTGGCAAGATCTGGGCACCGGACCGGGACAAAACCTACAATTCTAAAATGTCACTGGACGGCCAGAACAAATTGACCGTCAAGGGATGCGTGGCGGGCGGTCTGATCTGTCGCGGTCAAACCTGGACACGTGTTCAGTAAGCCTCAGGGTTTCCAGGTTAGGAAGTTTCCCAACATGCGCAGGCCAACGTCCTGGCTTTTCTCGGGGTGAAACTGCATTCCAACCATCGTGTCACGGCCAATCACGGCCGTGACCTCCTGCCCGTAGTCCACATAAGCCAATCGCTGTGCCGGGTCGGATACCCGGAAGTGGTACGAATGGACGAAATAGGTGTGATCGCCGGATTTCACCCCGTCGAACACCGGGTGATCGCTGTCCAGAACAAGATCGTTCCAGCCCATATGCGGCACTTTCAGCGATGTGTCTGACGGCTCGATCCTGACGACATCGCCGGCAATCCAGCCCAGACCATCCGTTTCGCTGTATTCATGGCCGTTGGTTGCCATCAACTGCATGCCCACACAGATACCCAGAAACGGGCGGCCTTTCTGCTCGACCGCCTCGACCATCGCGTCATAGATGCCCTTGTGCCCACGCAATTCGGCAGCGCATGCCGGAAACGCCCCGTCGCCGGGCAGAACCAAGCGATCGGCGCGTGCCACAACATCCGCGTCCGAGGTGACGACAACCTCACCCGCGCCGACCTCTTGCGCCATGCGCTGAAACGCTTTTTCCGCCGAGTGCAGGTTGCCGCTTTCGTAGTCGATAATGGCGGTCAGCATTTACAACGCGCCTTTGGTCGACGGAATCGCATCTGCCTTGCGCGGATCGGTCTCAACGGCGTCACGCAGCGCGCGGGCAACGGCCTTGAATGCGGCCTCGGCAATGTGGTGGCTGTTGAAGCCGTGCAACTGGTCGATATGCAGCGTGATGCCGCCATGGGTGCTGAGCGCCTGAAAAAACTCGCGCACAAGTTCTGTGTCGAATGCACCGATTTTCTGTGTCGGCAGGTCCACGTTCCAGATCAGATAGGGGCGGCCCGACAGGTCCAGCGCACAGCGTATCTGAGCATCGTCCATCGGCAGGTGGCATTCTCCGTACCGCCGGATCCCTTTCTTGTCGCCCAGGGCCTGCGTCAAAGCCTGCCCCAGCGCGATGCCGGTATCTTCGACCGTGTGGTGATCATCAATGTGGTAATCGCCCTTGGCGCGGATCGTCATGTCGATCAGGGAATGGCGCGCCAATTGATCCAGCATGTGATCAAAAAAGCCAACTCCGGTCTGGTTGTCATACATGCCGGTGCCATCCAGATTGATCTCGACCGAAATTTCGGTTTCGGCAGTCTGGCGGCTGATCTTTGCGCTGCGCATGGGCGAATTCCTTTTGCTACAGGCGCGCTTATAGACGGGGAAGGTCGGGGTTTTCCAGACCGCGCGTTGCGATCGCTGCAAACTGTTGCAGGGGATTGCGCCCGGCTTGGCCCCGTGTCAGCTTGCCAACAACACGAACCGATAGGGTCAATCCATGTCCACCTGCGTTTTCATCCAGATCCGTTGCAAGCCCGGAACCACCTACAAAGTCGCCGAGGAAATCGCCCTGCGCGAAATCCACTCTGAACTGTATTCCACCAGCGGTGAATATGATCTGCTGCTCAAGCTCTATATCCCCGAGACCGAGGATGTGGGCCATTTCATCAACGAACACCTGCTGGTGATTCCCAATATCGAACGCTCGCTGACCACAATGACGTTCAAGGCGTTTTAACCCAGTTCGAATGAGGTGACGCCAAAGACTCGGCTCAGATCGATATCCGGCGCGCGGCCGGAATACATCCGGGCCGTTTCAAACACCTTTTCCAACCCGAGCTTTGCGGCCAGCACAAACGCGGCCGTGTTGGGCAAAGGCATGTCGATGAAAACGGCATCCTGTGAATGGTGGGCTGGCACGGTTTCCAGCAAACCGGCCAGCAGGGCTTCGGCGATGCTCTCGCGATCTGCAAAAAGCGGCCCGATCTTGTACCCTGTCCGGCAGGGGCGCAACGTTGCGTACCCCTTGATCTGACCATCCTCGGAATACACGCGGGACATATGGCCCGGCGCGCTGATCCAGCCCTGCAAGAACGCGTCGCGGCGGGCCGGAAAAAGGTGCCGGTCGTAGGCGAACAAAGCCTCGGACGCCGCCGTCAGGGGCTCAACGCCGGTTGATGGGGTCAGAGCCTGCTGCAACTTCTCTACAGTCGCCGTGAAACGATAGTTGTTATAGGCGAAAGAAAATCCCGAACTGCGGTAGTTGTGTTGCTGGTCGACGACCCCATCCAGACCGATGTTGTCCGTATTGCAGTTTTCCAAGGCGTGCTGCCAGATTTTCAGCCCGTGGCCCGATCCGCGAAACTCGGGCCGGACGATGTAGAAGCCAAGGAACGCAAATGCGTCATCATACTGAACGACCGAGATGGAAGCGATCATTTCGCCATCCAGGAATCCCCCGAGAAACCCGCGAGTATCCGTGCCGTGGAAGCAACGAGCATCGTGATGCCCCGGGTTCCACCCTTCGCGCCCGGCCCAATCAACGGCCTTTTGGACCTCGTCAACGGTAAGAGGGCGGATGACGTAATCAGACATGGGTGAATCCTGCGTTGGGCAATGCAACCAGAATGACGCAATGTCATGTGAAGAACCAGCATGTCTGGAGAATTTTGTATCTGGAGCGGGCGAGGCGATTCGAACGCCCGACCCTAACCTTGGCAAGGTTATGCTCTACCCCTGAGCTACGCCCGCATCAGATACATATGTGGTCCGAAGACCTCTCAATGGAGCGGGCGAGGCGATTCGAACGCCCGACCCTAACCTTGGCAAGGTTATGCTCTACCCCTGAGCTACGCCCGCGCCGTTGAGTGAGGAGGGATTTATAAATTCCCACGCGGGGCTGCAAGCGGAAAAACACAAAATAGAGGAAAAATATTTCGACGGAACCCGGCATCTGGCCCGTTCAATCTCAAACACGGATCAAAAAAGGACACAGGCAGAGGGGCTTTCATGATTTCTGTTGCAGACATGAAGATAATGGCGCTGGCCGCAATGATCTTGCTGGTCACCGCGATGCCGAAATCGGACGATCACGAACACGGTCAGATCACGCCCGTTTTGTCGAAAGCTCCCCATGTGATGATTACGGATCTGACGGGATAACACCCGCCAACCGAGCTACAGCGCCAGAATCAGGTTGGCGATGGCCGCAACCATAATGGCCAGGAACGTCAGGCTCATGCCAGCCTGCCGCAGGATGACGATCTGGGGCGTGCGCCCGAATCCGTAAGCGTGCAGCAGACGCCCGGCCAGCAACATCAAACCCAGTATATGCACAAGCAACCCTCCGGCGCCCTGCAACTCCACCATGGCGATCAGCAAAAGGGCGATAGGGGCGTATTCGGCGCAATTGGAATGTGTCCGTATCGCCTTGATCATCAATTTGCTGCCCCCATCCCCGACCGAGATTTTGTCGCTGCGGCGCTGAAGGATCACTTTGACGCTGAGTGCCACATAAAGAATAGCGATCAGGGCCGCATAGATCGGGGTGATAGCAAGCATGGTGGGTCTCCGTTCCAGCATAGAAAAAGGGCCGCGCGGTTTCCCGCGCGGCCCTTTGAACTGTAACCGGTTCGGCAGGTTATTCCAGCTCGACCAGAAGGTCCTTTGCGTCAATCTGGCCACCGGGCTGCACATGAACGGCCTTGACGGTCGCATCGCGCTCGGCGTGGATGCCGGTTTCCATCTTCATCGCCTCGATGGTCAGCAACATGTCGCCTTCCTTGACCTGCTGGCCCGCTGTTACGGCGACGGTGGCAACAACACCGGGCATCGGCGCACCGACATGATCCGGGTTGCCGACCTCGGCCTTGGGCCGCGCCTGCGTGGTCGAGGTGACCAGCCGGTTCGGAACCCGGATCACGCGCGGTTGGCCGTTGAGTTCAAAGAACACTTTGACCTCGCCCTTTTCATCCGTTTCGCCGATGGCCTGACACCGGATTTCCAGCGTCTTGCCGGGGTCGATTTCCGCGGTGATCTCTTCGCCCGGCTCCATGCCGTAGAAGAAGGTGCGCGTTGGCAGGGTACGAACCGGGCCGTAGATCCGGTGGCGACCCATGTAGTCCAGGAACACCTTGGGATACATCAGATAGCCGTTCAGATCCTCGTCATCGACCTCTTTGCCTTCCAGCTGCTTGGACAGCTCGGCGCGGGTGGCTTCAAGATCGACCGGGGGCACGTCCTTGCCGGGTCGCTGCGTGTTGGGAACCTCGTCTTTCAGCACCTTTTTGATGATGGTCTCGGGGAAACCGCCCGGAGGCTGACCCAGATTGCCGCGCATCATGTCCACGACCGAATCGGGGAAGGCCACGTCGGTATTCGGGTCCTCGACCTGTTCACGTGTCATGTTCTGGCTGACCATCATCAGCGCCATGTCACCAACGACCTTGGAAGACGGCGTGACCTTCACGATATCACCGAACATCTGGTTCACGTCAGCATACATCTGGGCCACTTCGTGCCAGCGTTCTTCCAGACCCAGGCTGCGTGCCTGCGCCTTGAGGTTGGTGAACTGACCGCCCGGCATCTCGTGCAGATAGACCTCGGACGCAGGGGCCTGAAGGCTGGATTCGAAGGCCGCATACTGGCCACGCACAGCCTCGAAGTAATCGCTGATTTCACGAATGGCCTTGATGTCCAGCCCGGTGTCGCGGTCGGTATGGCGCAGCGCCTCGACCACGGTGCCCAGCGTCGCCTGGCTGGTATTGCCCGAGAAGCTGTCCATCGCGCAGTCAACTGCGTCCACGCCCGCCTCGGACGCGGCCAGAATGGTGGCGCTGGCAATACCGGCGGTGTCATGGGTGTGGAAGTGTATCGGCAGCCCGACCTCTTCTTTCAGCGCACGGATCAGGATCTTGGCCGCGGCCGGTTTCAGCAGGCCCGCCATGTCCTTAAGGCCCAGAATATGCGCGCCGGCGTCGCGCAGCTCTTTCGCCATGCCGACATAGTATTTCAGGTCATACTTGGCGCGATCCGGGTCAAGAATATCGCCAGTGTAACAGACGGTACCTTCGCAAATCTTGCCGCTATCGACGACCGCATCCATTGCTACACGCATGTTTTCGACCCAGTTCAGCGAGTCGAAGACACGGAACACGTCAATTCCTGTCGCCGCCTGACGCACGAACTCCTGCACCACGTTGTCAGGATAGTTCGTATAGCCCACGCCGTTTGCGCCGCGCAGCAGCATCTGGGTCATCAGGTTCGGCATCGCCTCGCGCAGGTCCCGCAGGCGCTGCCACGGGCATTCCTGCAAGAACCGATACGCCACGTCGAAAGTCGCGCCGCCCCAGCATTCGACTGAGAACAGCTGCGGCAAGTTCGCCGCATAGGAGGGAGCCACCTTGATCATGTCGATCGAGCGCATCCGGGTCGCCAGCAGAGACTGGTGCCCGTCGCGCATGGTGGTGTCGGTGATCAGCAGTTGGCGCTGTGCCTTCATCCAGTCGGCCACCGCCTGCGGGCCCTTCTGCTCCAGCAGGTTGCGGGTGCCCATCTGCGGTTCGGCCTTCAGCGCCGGAGGCCTGGCCTCTTTCAGGTCGGCGCGCGGGCGCGGGCGGTCCTTGGTTTCGGGATGCCCGTTCACGGTGATGTCCGCGATATAGGTCAGAACCTTGGTGCCGCGGTCGCGCCGCTTCTTGAAGGTGAACAGTTCGGGCGTCGTGTCGATGAACTTGGTGGTGTATTCGTTCGACAAGAAGGTCGGATGCTTCAGCAGGTTGATGACGAAGTCGATATTCGTCGAAACCCCGCGGATGCGGAACTCGCGCAGGGCGCGGTCCATCCGGGATATCGCCTTTTCGGGCGTGGGGGCCCAGGCCGTAACCTTGGTCAGCAGCGAGTCATAATAGCGCGTAATCACCCCGCCAGCATAGGCCGTGCCGCCATCCAGACGAATGCCCATGCCGGTGGCCGAACGATAGGCGGTGATCCGGCCATAATCGGGGATGAAGTTGTTCTGCGGGTCCTCGGTGGTGATCCGTGTCTGCAACGCGTGACCGTTGAGCTGGATATCCTTTTGACTGGCCATGCCGGTCGCCTCGGCCAGCGTCTTGCCTTCGGCGATCAGGATCTGCGCCTGCACGATGTCGATACCGGTGACTTCTTCGGTCACGGTGTGTTCGACCTGTACGCGCGGATTGACTTCGATGAAATAGAACTTGCCGGTGTCCATATCCATCAGGAACTCGACCGTGCCGGCACATTCGTAATTGACATGCGCACAGATCCTGCGGCCAAGCTCGCAGATCTCGGCGCGCTGTTCGTCGCTCAGATACGGGGCAGGGGCGCGTTCCACGACCTTCTGGTTCCGGCGCTGGACCGAGCAGTCGCGTTCATACAGGTGATAGATTTCACCGTGCTTGTCGCCCAGGATCTGCACCTCGACGTGGCGCGCACGAATGATCATCTTTTCCAGATAACCCTCGCCGTTGCCGAATGCGGCCTCGGCCTCGCGACGGCCTTCCAGCACTTTCTCTTCCAGCTCTTCTTCCGACTGGATCGGGCGCATGCCGCGCCCGCCGCCGCCCCAGGACGCCTTGAGCATCAGCGGATAGCCGATTTCGGCGGCCTCCTTGCGGATCGCGTCCATGTCATCGCCCAGAACTTCGGTGGCAGGAATGACCGGAACGCCGGCTTCGATGGCTACGCGTCGCGCGCTGGCCTTGTCGCCAAGCGCGCGCATGGTTTCCGCCTTGGGGCCGATGAAGGTGATGCCGTTCTTGACGCAGGCATCGACGAAATCCGGGTTCTCGGACAGCAGGCCATATCCCGGATGAATCGCGTCGGCGCCACATTGCTTGGCAACACGGATGATCTCGTCGATCGAAAGATACGCGGCAACCGGCCCCATGCCTTCACCGATCTGATACGCCTCGTCCGCCTTGAACCGGTGTAGGCCCAGTTTGTCTTCTTCAGCGTAGACGGCGACGGTTCGTTTTCCCATCTCGTTTGCTGCGCGCATGACGCGGATGGCAATCTCGCCGCGGTTGGCGATCAGGATCTTGTTGAAGTCTGTCATGATAGGTCCCGGTCTTTTGTGTATGGGCGTCTTATTGGGCGGAGAATACGCGCAGGTATATCCGTTCTTCTGGGTAGAACCGGCATGTTATCGCTCGCAAACGCCCTATGATCGCAGCGCCCTTATACTTTTGCTGCGCCGCAGCATCAAATGTTTAACGTTAACTCTCAATCTGACACAGGCTTGCCAGGCCCATCTGGCCCATATTTGCATGCAGGTCCTGCCTGAGAATCTCGATGACATGTGCAGGCCCCCGCGCGCCAAGTGCCGCAAGACCATACAAAAAAGCCCGCCCGAGCATCACGAAGTCTGCGCCCAGCGACATGGCCCGCAAAATATCCAGACCGCCTTCGACACCACTGTCGAAGATCAGGGGCAGGCGGGTTGCATCCCGGACAGAGGGCAGAACCTCGATGCTGGCCGGGGCCGCATCAAATTGACGGCCGCCATGATTCGACACCCACAAGGCATCGACACCGACCTGTTCCAGCCTGCTCGTATCCTCAGGTCGCAGGACACCCTTCAGGACAAGCGGACCGTCCCAATGGTCGCGCAGCCATTTGACATAGTCCAGATCCGGCGAGGTTCGAAGCAGGTAACCGATATGAGCCGTGGGCGGCAGGTTTCCAGGGTTTTCGATATATTTGTCCAGCGTTCGCATGTGCGGCACACCGTTGCGCAGCATGCCCATCGCCCACGCGGGTCTTTGGGCGATCTGCGCCAGAATGCGCGGGGTCAGCTTTGGCGGTTGCCGTAGGCCCGATCGTGTCTGCCTTTCCCTGCGCGATGCGACGGGAACATCCGCGGTAAGGACCAGGGTTTTGAACCCGGCCTTGCGGACCCGGTTCAGCAGGTCTTTTCGAATATCCTGATCCCGGGGCGGGTAAAGCTGGAACCAGGCATTGTCCCCAAGATGCGGTGCCATGTCTTCGGGGCTTTGGCTGGCTACGGTCGACAGGGTATAGGGAATACCCGCCTCTGCGGCCGCGCTGGCAAGCAGTTGCTCGGCGCGGGGCCAGACCAGCCCGGACATTCCGATCGGCGCGATTCCGAACGGCAGCGGATACGAAGCGTCGAGAAACGACTTTGACGTATCAAAGTTCAGCTCGCCATGCAGGATCGAGGGGCAGAGGCGCACCTCATCCAGCGCCTGGCGGTTCCGGTGCAGTGTCGTTTCAATCCCGGTTCCGCTGTCGATATACTCCCACACGAAATGCGGCAGACGACGGCGCGCACGGTGTTTCAGATCCGGTATGCCGGGATAGGTGCTGTGCAAGTCCATGCAGATTGATCCGACCTGCCATGCGATTCGGCAAGTTTTTTAAGCTGCATCCTTAGGTGGTTGCCGGTGTTCAGGCGGCGCATTTTTGGTCTGGTTCCTGGTGCCGCTTGCAACATGCACCTGGTTGCGCCCCTTGTCCTTGGCGACATAAAGCGCATCGTCTGCCGCGCGCATCAGGTCCTGCGGCATGGTGCCGTGGGCCGGGTAATGTGCGACCCCGACCGATATCGTAATGCGCGGCAATGCCTTCTCGCCATATCGTACGGTTACGGCTTCAACCGCCTGGCGCAGTAGTTCAGCGCGGGTCACGGCATCTTCGGGGCTGTTGTCAGGCAGGATCAGCATGAACTCTTCCCCACCGATGCGGCAGGCGACTTCGTCCCGGTCGCACCCTTGTTCCAGGGCGGCGCCGACGGCGCGCAATACCATGTCGCCCGCATCATGCCCATGAGTATCGTTGAACTTCTTGAAGTGATCCACGTCCACGGCGATCAGGCTTAGCGCGGCACCCGTCTGATGACTGCGGCTGATGGACTTGCGCAGCGTCTCGGTCATATGGCGGCGATTGAACAGCCCGGTCAGGGGGTCTCGTACCGATTGGTCGTGAAGCTGATCCCGCATGCGGACATTGGCGATCGCCATACTGATCTGTTCGGCGCACAATTGGGCCAGCTTGCGGCTCTTGTTGAAGCAGTCTTCGCGCCCCTGCAGTGCCCGCAGATGCAAAAGACCAACGGTTTCGCCATGGGCCAGAATGGGAAAGCAGAAATAGGGCCGCCCGTCATGCGGTTCGGCGTGTTCGCATACAAAATCAATCTCGGATGCGCCGAACTCGTAAGTCCGGCCGCGCCGCAAGCCCCAGCAACCTTCGGGGTGAATGTGGGATTTATGAGTTCCACCGTTCCAGCTGGCGCAGCCATCCAGCACATCGCGTGAGTTTGAATAGACATACACGCTGCCTTCTGCCTCTGGCAGGATGTGGGTCATAAAGCGAGACACCATGTCGAACAGTTCATCCAGCGACCGGCTTGATTGCAGCCATTCGTTCAATTCACCCAACAGGCGGACCTCTCGGGCCAGGCGCAGTTGCTCGTCCATCAGTTCCCTCTCTTTCTGGGCCCGTTTGCGAAGGTCGCGAACCTGACGACGGTTGGTGCGATGGACAATCAGGATGACAGTCGTCAGCGCCAGCAGGGCGACCCCGCTCAGCAGCGCCAGAGACAGGCGAACGCGCGTGATGAACAGGTTCCGCAGGTCGGTTATGTCGGAATAGAACTCGATCGCGCCCATGAACGTCGCATCCTTGATGATCGGCGTGTAGACCTCGGCCACATGGCGGCTGCTCAGTTCCGAATCCCAGGGATTGTCGACAACAAAGGACTCGACTTCGGTAATCGGCTTCTCTTCGTGTTTGTAAAAAAGCCCTCCGGCGGCGACGATCGACTGGAAATAGGGTTTCGTATTCACGAACCCGACGTCGCTGGCTCGGGTCGACCAGAACACCTGCCCCGAAGCATCAAACAGCTTGAAGCGGTAAATGTCTGTGGTTTCGGGCAGTAGCTCCAGAAACTCCCGGTCATGATCGGTCAATGCGTGAAAACGGAATGTCTGTTCAAGATCGTTCAGATGGCTTTCGACCTGGCGGCTCATCCGCATCGCGTTTTTTCGCAGGTCTGCTTCCAGCATGCGATCAACCACTGGCGCCGGGGCGGCGTAGATTCCCCAGCCCGCTGCTGCCGTCAGCGCGAGCAGCATCAGGGCCACGCCCATCATCTTAAGCCTCGAGGACTGACCCGTCAGTTCCGCCTGTTTCATTTGTCCGCTCCCACTACACTGTGCCAAACATCCCAGTCAGGATTTGACAGAGAGTTAACGGGGGTGCGGGGCGGTGGCGTGTTTGTTGAGAATTGAATGTAAAAAGAAGTGCGAAAAGTCTGTGAACAAGCCGTGAACAAACCCTTTCCCTTCGCGCTTATCCGGCGTAGTTTGGGGCTATGAGCAGTTTTGACGAAATGGACGCCTTCGAGGGCGCATCGCTGTCGGCGCGGGCCATGGCCGTGCGCCCTTCGCCCTATCTGGATGAACTGAACCCGGCGCAACGGGAGGCGGTCGAGCGTCTGGATGGCCCGGTTCTGATGCTGGCAGGTGCCGGGACGGGCAAGACCAAGGCTCTGACCACCCGGATCGCGCATCTTCTCAACACTGCGCGCGCACGTCCGAATGAGATTCTGTCGGTAACGTTCACCAACAAGGCCGCGCGCGAGATGAAGGAACGGGTTGGCCGCCTGCTGGGACAGCCCGCCGAGGGGATGCCGTGGCTGGGCACCTTTCATTCGATCTGTGTCAAACTGCTGCGACGCCATGCGGAACTGGTCGATTTGAAATCGAACTTCACCATTCTGGATACCGACGACCAGCTGCGCCTGCTCAAGCAGTTGGTGCAGGCCGCAAATATCGACGACAAACGCTGGCCTGCACGGATGTTGCTGGGAGTCATCGACGATTGGAAGAACCGTGCGCTGACACCCGACAAGGTGCCAGCCGCCGATGCCGGGGCTTATGACAACAAGGGCATTGAGCTGTATGCCCAATATCAGACCCGCCTGCGCGAACTGAATGCGGTGGATTTCGGCGATCTGCTTCTGCACATGGTTACGATCTTCCAGACCCACCCAGACGTGCTGGAGCAATACCAACGCTGGTTCCGCTATATCCTGGTGGACGAGTATCAGGACACCAACATCGCCCAATATCTGTGGCTGCGGCTGCTGGCGGGCGGGCACAAGAACATCTGCTGCGTCGGCGACGACGATCAGTCGATCTATGGCTGGCGCGGGGCCGAGGTGGGCAACATCCTGCGGTTCGAAAAGGATTTTCCCGGCGCGTATGTGGTGCGGCTGGAACAGAACTACCGCTCGACCCCGCATATTTTGGCGGCTGCTTCGAACGTCATTCGCGGCAATGAAAACCGTCTGGGCAAAGAGCTGTGGACCGAAGCCGAAGAAGGCCACAAGGTCAATCTGATCGGCCATTGGGATGGCGAGGAAGAGGCCCGCTGGATCGGCGAGGAAATCGACGCGATGCAGGGCGGTACGCGCGGTTTTCGCCCGATGAACCTTGATGAGATCGCTATCCTCGTGCGCGCCAGCCACCAGATGCGCGCCTTCGAAGACAGGTTTCTGACCATCGGTCTGCCCTACAAGGTGATCGGCGGCCCGCGCTTTTATGAGCGGATGGAGATTCGCGATGCCATGGCCTATTTCCGGCTGGTGGTCAGCCCCGAGGATGATCTTGCGTTTGAGAGAATCGTAAACACGCCGAAACGCGGCCTTGGCGACAAGGCGCAGCAAACCATCCAGATGACCGCGCGCGAAAATGGGGTGTCACTGGTCGAAGGGGCTCGGATTGCGGTCGACAACGGGCTGATCAAGGGCAAGGGAGGCAAGGCGCTGCGCGAACTGATCGACGGTCTGGCGCGTTGGAATGCGATGACGCGTGGGCCACGGATCGAGGTGGACGACGATTCGGTGATCGATGACGGTTCGCTCATGCGGTTCGGCGCACCCGAGCATACGCATATCGAACTTGCGCAGATCATTCTCGACGAATCCGGCTATACCGCCCACTGGCAGAACGACAAGACGCCCGAAGCGCCGGGGCGCCTTGAAAACCTCAAGGAACTGGTGAACCAACTGGACAATTTCGAGAACCTGCAAGGGTTTCTGGAACATGTCAGTCTGGTCATGGACAACGAACAGGACAGCGACGGGGCCAAGGTTTCGATCATGACCCTGCATGCGGCCAAGGGGCTGGAGTTTCCCGCCGTCTTCCTGCCGGGCTGGGAGGACGGGCTGTTCCCCTCGCAGCGGTCAATGGACGAATCCGGGCTCAAGGGGCTCGAGGAAGAACGGCGCCTGGCCTATGTCGGCATCACCCGTGCCGAAGAAGTGTGTACCATTTCTTTTGCCGCCAACCGGCGGGTGTTCGGGCAGTGGCAGAACTCCATGCCGTCCCGGTTCATCGACGAATTGCCGGAAGATCACGTTGAGGTCCTTACGCCTCCGGGTCTCTATGGTGGCGGCCAGCCCGCTGCGGGCATTGAAACCCGTGCGGCCGAAGCGAATGTCTACAACTCGCCGGGCTGGAGGCGGATGCAGGCGCGCCAGGGGCAATACGGCATGTCGCAGCCGCGCGAATCCCGCAACACGGTGATCGACGCGACCGCCGTGGCCAGTTTCACGCTGGGGGAACGGGTGTTCCACCAGAAATTCGGCTATGGCGCGGTTGTCGGGATCGAGGGCGACAAGGTCGAAGTCGAATTCGACAAGGCAGGCACAAAGAAAGTGGTCTCGCGTTTTCTGACCAACAAGGATAACGTCCCGTTCTGAGGCGTCATATCCCTTCGACCAGAACCAGATTGGTCGAGGCGGTGGCTTGCCGGATCTTCGCCAGCTCGATGTAATCAGGGTCGTCTTTCCAGGCTTTCGCCGCGGCAAGGTCCGGAAACTCCATCAGCACAATGCCACCTTCGGGCCAATCGCCTTCGATCCGTTCGACCGGTTTCGATGAGACCGTGAGCAGGCGGCCTTTGTGACGGTCGAAGATCGGCATGAAACCTGCCAGATAATACTGATACCCATCCGGGTCGTGGATGTCGATCTGCGCGATGAAACAGGCGGCCATTGTTTCCTCCGGATCAGAAATCAGAGGGCCATCTTACACCTATGTCAGAAAAACAAAAAAACGGCGGTTCCCAGGGAGGAGGAAGTGGAACCGCCGTCTTGTCAACATCAGAGCAGGGAGGAGGAGAGCCCCGATGTATTCGAACCCGGGTTTGAACCCGGTATGGAGAAGACGCGGCGACGTCAGGGAGGAGGAAGGCGTCGCCGCGCGCTTTCAACATCAAGGCAGGGAGGAGGAGAGCCTCGATGTATCAGGATCCGGCGGGTTGAGGCCGGTATTTGGTGCGGCAACGTCAGGGAGGAGGAGAGACGTTGCCGCTGATAACAGACCCTAAGGGAGGAGGAAGGGCCTGATCTCGGTATTCGTGGCGCGCTTATTGCGCAATGTGATCATTGGCGGCCTGCATGGCCACCCGACGGATCATGGACCGATGCAGGCCCAGATCGGCCAGTTCACGGTCCGACAGTCCTGCCAGCTCATTGACGGTCTGGCGATACATACGATAGCGGGCAAAACGCGCCTTTGCGTTTTCGATCAAAGTTGCGATTCCGAACGCCGGTGCGCTCTTCGAGGCTGTATGTGTGCTTGCGACTGCCATGCTCATCATCCGTATTTATCTGCTTTGCCGATTACGCTCGGCCCTTGCTTGAGGTTGAAAATAGGCAAATGCTGCGATTGCACAATAGGTCGCGTCGTCAATGCTGCTATGCAGCAAGCGCATAGATTGGTTCAGTTTTTTCCTTCAACTCTAAATGCGCCTTGAAACATTGGGCCTTCCCTTGGGTCACGGGTAACAGCGGAAACATGGCCTTCCCACGGCTTGCCCTCTAATTGAGCGGTGTTGGCTGGAATTTGTGCGCAATAAAACGATTTTAGACGTGCGTGTGACCGAAGCGCCAGGCAAAGCGCGGCGGTTCAACTATTCCCTGTTGCCCAGTTTACCGGTTTCGCAGGTCGTAGGGCGTACTGCCTGAACGCCACGGGATTTCATGGGCCGATGTGGTTGTCGGGGGCGAAGTCCCGTCGGAATTGCGCGCGAAAAGCGAATGATTCTGCGAGATCGCTGCCCAAGGATGCTGGGTTTTTCCAATCAAAACGGCAATTCTTTAGATTTTTTGGGAAATCGTGGGAAAAAAATTTCAGCCTCAAATCATCTATATCTAGGGGGTGTTGTGTTGCTCTGGCCTATAGTTGGTGTTATTGTGTTCAAGTTTCATGGTAGTATTGTTCCTGAAGCGTGATACATGGAACACGGTTCGCAAAATTCCTGTTGATTTCCATGAATTCCCATGGCATCCCTAATACATCCGATGAGGACGAGGCAGCAGGGGCACCAAACGACCCCGACCAAAAATAATCAGGTTTCATACAGGCATCTCGCTTTCATCAATCAAGAGATCCGGCGCGCGGGCGAGCAGACATCCCCCCAGGTGGCGCGTGCAGCTGGACATCCCGCACAGCGGGTCAATGCGGCGGGTTGATCAGTGGCAGCAGATCAACCCGCCGTTTTTCATCCGGGGGGAACGCGAATTTCAAGTGGGGCGCAAGCGAAAGGGACAGTCGTCTTGGCGCGCAGGTTTAGAGGTGAAAGCCACCATAAAGTGGATGCGAAAGGCAGGGTGTCGATCCCGGCCTCGTTTCGCCGCGTGCTTGAATCCTCCGATCCCAACTGGCAACCCGGCGACAATCCAGAGCTTGTGATCGTCTACGGGGATCATCGCCGCAAATACCTGGAATGCTATACCATGCAGGCCATCGACGAGGTCGATGCCAAGATCGACGCGCTGCCTCGCGGTTCGATGAAGCGCAAGATGTTGCAGCGCCTGTTCCACGGGCAGTCCTTCCCGACCAATGTCGACGAAACCGGGCGGCTGGTCCTGCCGGCAAAGCTGCGCAAGAAGATTGGCCTTGAGGGCGAGGCGTTTTTTATCGCCGCCGGGGATACTTTTCAGATCTGGAAGCCCGAGACCTACGAATCCGAAGAATTGGCGGCGACCGAGGAATGGCTGGACGGCCTTGGCGACGATGTTGATCCTTTGCAATTCCTCGATGAAGTCGAGGGCGGGTGACGGCATGGCGGCCGCGGATCACCCAAAACCGGACGCTCCTCACATCCCTGTCTTGCTGCGCCCGCTCCTGGCGGCGGTGGCGCCGGTCACGGGCGTCTGGCTGGACGGAACCTTCGGCGCAGGCGGGTACACCCGCGGATTGCTGGAGGCCGGGGCCGACAAGGTGATTGGCGTGGATCGCGACCCGCTGGCTTTTGAGATGGCGTCAGACTGGGCGGGCGCCTATGGTGATCGGCTGGTGATGCAGCCCGGCGTGTTCTCTCGTATGGATGAATATGCGCAGAACCTGGACGGCGTTGTTCTAGACCTTGGCGTTTCCTCGATGCAACTGGACCAGGCCGACCGTGGATTTTCGTTCATGAAGGATGGCCCTTTGGACATGCGCATGAGCCAGGATGGCGAAAGCGCCGCCGATCTTGTCAATACCGCGACCGAGGCGCAACTGGCCGACATCCTGTTCCACTATGGTGAAGAGCGCGCCAGCCGCCGGATTGCCAGGGCGATCGTCAAAGCGCGCGCGGAAGAGCAGATCACCACGACTCTGCGTCTGGCCGAGATCATCGAATCCTGCCTGCCGCGTCCTAAACCGGGTCAATCCCACCCGGCCACGCGCAGCTTTCAGGGGCTGCGGATCGCCGTGAATGCAGAATATGAAGAGCTGTTTCAGGGGCTGATGGCCGCTGAACGTGCTTTGAAGCCCGGCGGGCAACTGGCCGTTGTCACTTTCCACTCCATTGAAGACCGAATGGTGAAACGGTTTTTCCAGTCCCGCGCGGGCAAGACGGGGCGCGCGAACCGCTATGCGCCCGAGATTGAACAGGAACAGCCGCAATTCACACTGAAGACCCGCAAGGCGGTGGGGCCTGACGAACAGGAATTGCAGGAAAACCCGCGCGCGCGCTCGGCCAAACTGCGCGTGGCGATCCGAACCGATGCTCCGGCAGGGGAAATTGAAGCGCGGGCCATCGGGATGCCGCAACTGGGGGGAAGGGCAAGATGAAGAGTGTTTTGTATGTGTTGACTGCTCTGTCCGTGTTCGGGTTGGCGTTGTGGGCCTATCAGGAAAACTACCGGACCCAGCAAGTGGTAAAGGAAACCCAGTCTTTGCAGCGCGAGATCGGAATGGCACAGGTGCGATTGGCCGTTCTGAACGCGGAATGGGCCTATCTGAACCGCCCGGACAGGCTGCGCGAACTGGCCGACCTGAACTTTGAACGCCTTGGTCTGCTGCCGTTGCGGGCCGAGCAGTTCGGACGCGCGGATCAGATCGCCTATGCCGAAGACCCGGACCTGCCCGTCGTCGATCCGATTGAATTGCAGGCCATCACTGACATTCAGGCTTTGGGCGAGGTGCAAATTCCATGACACGCACCCCTCTGCGCCCCCTGGCCCGAATCCTGGATGCCCGCGCGCGGGGCGAAAACCCCAAGGCAATCGAGCGCGAGAACATCCGCAAGCGTCACGAGGATATGAAAGATCGCGCCCGCGCCCGTGCCGAAGGGCGTCTGCTGGTGCTGGGCCTGTTCTTCTTCTGCGCTTTTTCCGTTGTCGGCTTCCGCATGGGCATGCTGGCGACCTCGGAAGCACAAGAGCCTCTGGCCAGCGCGCCGGGCGCAGCGATTGCCATGCAGCGCGCCAACATCGTCGATCGCGAAGGGCGCATACTGGCCACCAATCTGGACACCTATTCCGTTTACGCGCAGCCCCCTTTGATGATCGATCCCGTCGCCGCCGCAGAGCAGTTGGTTGCGATTTTTCCTGATCTGGACAAAGAGCGGCTGATCAAGGACTTCACCGGCAATCGCAAGTTTCTGTGGATCAAGAAACGCATTTCGCCCGAGCAGAAGCAGGCCGTGCACGACATCGGTGATCCCGGCATCCTATTCGGTCCGCGTGAAATGCGGCTTTACCCCAACGGGCGGCTGGCCGCTCATATCCTGGGCGGGTCCGGTTTTGGTCGTGAAGGCGTCAGCGCCGCCGAAGTGATCGGCGTGGCTGGTGTGGAAAAGCAGTTCGACGATTATCTGCGCGATCCGGCCAACGGTAACAAGCCGCTGCAACTGTCGCTGGACCTGACGATTCAAGCCGCAGTTGAACAGGTTCTTTATGGCGGTATGAAGATCATGAACGCCAAGGGGGCTTCGGCCGTTCTAATGAATGCGCATACGGGCGAGGTTATTTCCGCTGCTTCGCTGCCTTCTTTTGATCCGAATGACCGTCCGCGCCCGCCGACCTCGGGCTTTGACCCCTCGGACAGCCCGCTGTTCAACCGTTATGTACAAGGCGTGTATGAACTGGGATCTGTTTTCAAGATTTTCACCGCGGCCCAGGCCGTTGAACTTGGATTGGTGAATTCGAACACCATCATCGATACGTCCGGGCCGATGAAGATCGGCCGCTTTCCCATCGGCGAATTCAACGGCAAGAATTATGGCAAGATCAGCGTGGCGGATGTGATCGTCCACAGCTCGAACCGAGGCACGGGGCGTCTGGCCTTGCAAATCGGTGCCAAACGGCAGCAGGAGTTTCTGGACTCGCTTGGCATGTTCGATCCGACCCCATTCGAGATTGTCGAGGCCAAGGGCGGTGTGCCGCTGAAGCCGAAGAAATGGGGCGAGCTCAGTACCGTGACAATTTCTTATGGCCATGGCCTGTCGACCAGCCCGATGCATCTGGCCGCGGGATACGCGGCGATTGCCAATGGCGGGCATTACGTCAGCCCGACCATTCTACGCCAGAACGGCTCGCAATACGGGCCTCGTGTCATGTCGCAGAACACTGCACGGCAGGCGCAAAAGATGCTGCGCAAAGTCGTAACGGACGGCACCGCCAGTTTCGCCGAGGTCAAGGGCTATGACGTGGCGGGCAAGACCGGTACGGCCGACAAGCCCAAACCGCGCGGCGGGTATTATGATGACAAGGTCATTGCCACCTTCGCGACGATCTTCCCGGCCTACGATCCGCAATACGTTCTGATCGTGACGTTGGACGAACCTTCGATCGTGGCCTACGGTGAAAAACGTCGCACGGCCGGTTGGACCGCCGTACCTGTTGCCGCCGAACTGATCGGACGCGTCGCACCGTTGTTGGGGTTGCGTCCCCGGCTTGAGCCTGAGGCGGGCGCTGCTATAACGCTGACCTCAAACTAGGCTGTCCGGCAAGAGGTGGGTCATGGGCACAAGGACGAAGAAACTCAGCCAGCTGGCCCTGACCGCAAGAGAGGGCGCAAACCCGGATATCACTGGTCTGGCCGTTGACAGCCGCGAGGTGAAAGAGGGCTTCCTGTTTGCCGCGCTGCCCGGGTCCCGCGTTCATGGCGCAGAGTTCATCCAGTTTGCCCTGCGCATGGGGGCCGCTGCGATCCTGACCGATGCCGAAGGGGCAGAGATCGCCGAGGCCGAACTGGCAGCCTCGGACGCAGCGCTGGCCGTGGTGGAAGACCCGCGTCAGGCGCTGGCCGGTGCCGCGGCGCTGTGGTTCGGCGCGCAGCCGCAAACCATCGTGGCCGTCACGGGAACGAACGGCAAAACATCTGTTTCCACCTTCGTCCGGCAGATCTGGTCCGCGCTTGGCCACGCCGCCGTCAACCTCGGCACCACCGGGGTTGAAGGTGCGTGGACAGCGCCACTGGCCCATACCACACCCGAGCCGATCACCTTGCACCGCTGTCTGGCCGAGGCGGCCGAGAACGGCGTGACCCATGCCGCTATGGAGGCTTCGTCCCACGGCCTTGAACAGCGCCGCCTTGATGGCGTTCACCTGACCGCCGCCGGTTTCTCGAACTTCACGCAGGACCATTTGGATTACCACGAAACCTTCGAGGCCTATTTCAACGCAAAGGCCGGTCTGTTCGACCGGGTTTTGCCGCAGGATGGAACGGCCGTCGTCAACCTGAGCGATCCGAAAGGGGCCCAGGTCCGGCGGATCGCCGAGATGCGCGGCCAGTCGGTGCTGTCGGTGGGGCTGGGCGATGCCGACCTGTGTCTGATCAACCAACGGTTCGACGCCACGGGGCAAGACCTGCGCTTTGCGTGGCAGGGCCGAACGTTCCAGACCCGCCTGAACCTGATCGGCGGGTTCCAGGCCGAAAACATCCTGCTGGCCTGTGGGCTGGTGATTGCTGCCGGGGACAGCCCTGAAAGCGTGTTCGAAACTCTGCCCCATCTGACGACGGTTCGCGGGCGGATGCAACTGGCAGCCACGCGTGACAATGGCGCGACGGTGTTTGTGGATTATGCCCACACGCCTGATGCTGTTGCCACGGCACTCAAGGCGCTGCGCCCGCATGTGATGGGCCGTCTGATTGCCGTTATCGGTGCGGGCGGGGATCGCGACGCCAGCAAACGCCCTTTGATGGGCAGGGCGGCAGCCCACCATGCAGACGTGGTCTTTGTCACCGATGACAACCCGCGAAGCGAAGATCCCGCAGTCATCCGCGCGGCCGTGATGGCAGGCGCGTCAGAGGCAGCAGGCGACGCCAGCGTGACCGAAGTCGGCGACCGCGCCGAGGCCATCCTGCGCGGCATCGATGCGCTGCAACCCGGTGATGCGCTGCTGATCGCCGGAAAGGGGCATGAAACCGGTCAGATCGTGGGGGATCAGGTTCTGCCCTTCGACGATGTGGAACAGGCCAGCATTTCCGTTGCAGCGCTGGACGGGAGGGTCGCATGACGCTCTGGACTGCATCCGAAGCGGCCGCGGCGACGGGCGGTCAGGCGACGACCGACTGGACCGCAAATGGCGTATCCATCGACACCCGCACCCTTCGACCCGGCGATCTGTTCGTGGCGCTGAAAGCGGCGCGGGACGGGCATGATTTCGTCGCACAGGCGCTGGAAAAAGGAGCAGACGCCGCACTGGTTTCCCGTGTTCCGGACGATGTGCCCGAAGGTGCCCCCCTGCTGATCGTCAAAGACGTTCAGGCGGGGCTAGAGGCCCTGGGGAAAGCAGCACGGGCCCGAACGGATGCGCGCGTGGTCGGCGTGACAGGCAGTGTGGGTAAAACATCGACCAAGGAAATGCTGGCGACAATTCTGGAAACCCAAGGGAAAACCCACGCCAGCGTCGCCAGTTACAACAACCATTGGGGCGTGCCCCTGACCCTCGCGCGGATGCCTCGCGATACGGAATTTGCGGTGATCGAGATCGGCATGAATCATCCCGGTGAAATTGCCCCGCTCGCCGAACAGGCCCGCCCGCACGTGGCGCTGGTGACGACCGTGGCGGCAGTGCATCTGGAGGCTTTCGAGTCGGTGGCTGGTATTGCCCGGGAAAAAGCGGCGATCTTTGAAGGGCTTGAACCTGGCGGGGCTGCGATCGTCAATGCAGATATCGACCACGCGGACATCCTGCGCCAGACAGCGCAGGCGCATGGGGCGGGGATTGTTGATTTTGGGCGCAGCGCGGCGGATTACCGGCTGACCGATGTTCAACCCGAGTCCAACGCAGTGAAGGCCAGGGCACTGGTCGGTGATCAGGTGATTCAATTCGAGGTGAACTCCGCCGGCACGCATTTCGCGATGAACGCGCTTGGCGCTTTGGCGGCCTGCGTCGAATTGGGGGTCGATCTGGATCAGGCCATCGCGGGCCTGCCAGCGTGGTCACCCGTCAAGGGGCGTGGGGTACGCGAAAGCTTGCCATTGTCAGGGGGTGGGCAGATCGAGCTTTTGGATGACAGCTACAACGCCAACCCGACCTCGATGGAGGCTGCGCTGGATGTCTTGGCCGCCTCCAAAGGCACCCGCCGCATTGCGTTTCTGGGTGACATGAAGGAACTGGGCGCCCAGGAAGAGGCCATGCATGCCGCCATGGCGGATATCGAGGCGATGGCGCGGGTGGATCAGGTTCATTGCATCGGGCCGTTGATGCAGGCGATGCATCGCGCGCTGCCCGAGAAGAAACGTGGGCTCTGGTTCGCAACCAGTGCGGAAATGGCAGAACATCTGCCTGCTTTGATCCGGGATGGAGACACGGTGCTCGCCAAGGGCTCACTCAGCATGGCGTTGGCCGCGATTGTTGACGGTCTGCGCAAAATGGGGCAAGGGGGCGCGCTTGATGGGTGAACTTGCCCGCGCGCCTCGTGTGAGAAAGGTATTGTCATGCTGTACTGGTTGACCGCTCTGTCGGACGGAGGGGATTTCTGGAACCTCTTCCGGTATATCACCTTCCGCGCAGGCGGTGCCTTCATGACCGCGCTGATCTTTGGGTTCATCTTCGGAAAACCCCTGATCAACGTGCTGCGCAAGAAACAGGGCAAAGGCCAGCCGATCCGTGACGACGGCCCCGAAGGGCATTTTTCCAAGGCAGGCACACCGACGATGGGCGGATTGCTGATTGTAGGAGCTCTGGTCACGTCAACCCTTGTCTGGGCGCGGCTGGACAATCCGTATGTCTGGATGGTTCTTTTTGTGACCTTGTCTTATGCGGCCATCGGATTTGCGGACGACTATGCCAAGGTTTCAAAACAGAATTCGCAAGGGGTCTCGGGCCGGATGCGCCTGGCGTTGGGCGTGATCATCGCCGTGCTGGCCTCGCTTTGGGCGACGTTGCACCATCCCGAAGCCTTGCAGAACCAACTGGCTGTCCCCGTATTCAAGGACACGCTGGTCAATCTGGGCATCTTCTATATCCCCTTTGCGATTGTCGTGATCGTGGGGGCCGCCAATGCGGTGAACCTGACCGACGGTCTGGACGGGCTGGCCATCATGCCTGCGATGATCGCAGCCTCGACCCTGGGCGTGATCGCCTACGCGGTCGGTCGGGTCGACTTTACCGAATATCTCGATGTGCATTACGTCCCGGGCACCGGTGAGATCTTCATATTCACCTCCGCGTTGTTCGGAGCCGGCCTCGGGTTTCTCTGGTACAACGCCCCTCCGGCGGCAGTGTTCATGGGTGACACCGGATCGCTGGCCCTGGGCGGCGCGCTGGGTGCCATCGCCGTGGCCACCAAGCACGAGCTGGTTCTGGCCGTGGTCGGCGGCCTGTTCGTGGTCGAGGCGCTGAGCGTGATCATTCAGGTCCTCTACTTCAAGCGCACGGGCAAGAGGGTCTTTCTGATGGCCCCGATCCATCATCATTATGAGAAAAAAGGCTGGGCCGAGCCGACTATCGTGATCCGCTTCTGGATCATCTCGCTGATCCTGGCGATGATCGGTCTGGCGACGCTGAAGGTAAGGTGAAGTGATCGAATTTCTCGAACGCCTACGGCCCCATATTGAGTGGATAGCCAATTCAATTCAATCGCTTGTTGCCGCTTTGGTTCTGGCGTGGGGCGTGTGGTACGTGGCTGAATTGTTTGTCACTGAAAGTAATCCAAAGAGGTGGCTAGCCTATATTCCAGCAATGGCGCTGATTTTGCTGATCATTTATTGTTTGATGTGCAATGCACTTCTTATTCCACTTCGAGGGTTGAAGTTTATTTTGCCGGATCAGGGCTTTAAAGCCGTTGAGAAGTTGGGCTGGGGACTGCAGTTGCGGATCTTAGCCATAGCCTGGGGCGTCGTACTAATATTGTTGCCTTTTTCGGTGGTAACTATCTTTGACGGTTACAAAGCCGCTCTCTCGATTTCTTGGGGTATCTTAATATTCTACACGATCACTTTGTCCCTATTAATAGGGATGTGGGTTAAAAAGGACCGAAGTGAATGATCCCGGTCAAAGGCTTTGCAGGGCAGAAAGTGGCCGTTCTGGGGCTGGGCCGGTCCGGTCTGGCCACTGCGCGTGCGCTGCGTGCGGGCGGGGCGGAGCCGGTGTGCTGGGATGACAACCCGGCAGCCCGTGAAACCGCCGAAGGCGAGGGTTTCACCTGCGCCGACCTGCGCAAGCATGGGGCGTTTGACGACATCGCCTCGCTGATCGTTTCGCCGGGCATTCCGCATCTCTATCCTGAACCGAACCCCGTGGTGGCGGCAGCCCTGGATGCAGGCGTGCCGGTGGACAACGACATCGGCCTGTTCTTCCGCTCCTTTGCCGGACCGGAATGGAACAACTACGACACCTCGCCGCGCGTGATCGCGGTGACGGGATCGAACGGGAAATCCACCACGGCGGCGCTGATCCACCACATTTTGACCGAGGCCGGTCGCGAGGCGCAGTTGGCGGGCAATATAGGGCGCGGTGTTCTGGATATCGATCCGGGCGGAGATGGCTCGGTCGTGGTGCTGGAGCTTTCCAGCTATCAGACCGAGCTGGCCCGCGCTCTTACCCCCGATGTGGCGGTGTTCACCAATCTGTCGCCAGATCATCTGGACCGCCACGGCGGCATGGGTGGATATTTCGCGGCCAAGCGGCGCCTCTTTTCCGAAGGCGGCCCGGATCGTGCGATCATTGGCGTCGACGAAACCGAAGGTGCGTTTTTGGCCGGGCAACTTTCCGAAGGGCCATCGGATGACCGGGTGATACGTATCTCGGTGGCGCGGAAACTGACCGGGCCGGGCTGGCAGGTCTTTGCGCGCAAAGGGTTCCTGTCGGAATACCGCAAGGGGCGGCAGGCGGGGTCTATCGACCTGCGCGCCATCCAGGGCCTGCCCGGTGCGCATAACCACCAGAATGCCTGCGCAGCTTACGCCGCCTGTCGGTCGCTGGGCCTTGCCCCGCGCGTGATCGAAGATGCGCTGCATTCCTATCCGGGCCTGCCGCATCGCAGCCAGATCATCGCCGAGGCCGATGGGGTTACCTATGTCAACGACTCCAAGGCGACCAATGTCGACAGCGCCCTGAAAGCGCTTACGGCGTTCAAAAAGATCCGATGGATTTGCGGCGGTCTTGAGAAAGAGGGCGGCATATCAGCCCTGAACACGGCGGCGGGCGAGGTCATCAAAGCATATGTCATCGGACGCGAAGCCGCGAGTTTTGCGATGCAGCTCGAGGCTGATACGCAGGTCTGTACGACGATGGAGGCCGCCGTGGCGCAGGCCATGGAAGATGCGGAGGCAGGCGACACTGTGCTGCTGGCCCCGGCTGCTGCCAGTTTCGACCAATATGACAATTTCGAACAGCGCGGCGAGGATTTTGCAGCGCAGGTCAAGCGCAGGCTGACAGAATAGCCATTTGCAATAGACCGCCGGCTGGGCCAAGCTTGGATGCTATCAGCTTGACGCGGCACCATTATTGGTTTTGCCTGCCAGCAGATTCAACACGAGGTTATGACCATGCCATTTCGTAGACTTTCTCTGATCCTGCCTGCCATTCTTGTTGCTGGGGCCTGTACGAACACGGGTGCCAACTATCAGCCCATCGTGGACGGCCCGGTCGGTCCGAACTACAACGTGGACCTGCAGCAATGCCAACAACTGGCGGCATCGCAGAGCAGCGTTGATGGCTCTACCGCAGGGAACGCAGCAATTGGCGCAGCGGGTGCCGCGGCCGTTACCGGGATCGTTCAGGACAGCAGCGACAATCTTGGTCGCGCGGCTGTGGCAGGTGCCCTGGTTGGCGCTGGCGCAGACGTCATCAATAAAAACCAGAACAAGGAAGTGATCGTGCGCAACTGCATGCGCGGGCGCGGCTACAACGTCGTAGGCTAACACCCGGCGGCAATTGCAACACCTGCGGCATGGCCTGACGACCATGCCCACTGGAAGTTGTAGCCGCCCAACCAGCCGGTGACATCCACCGCTTCACCGATTGCATAGAGGCCGGGGACATCCTTGGCCTCCATCGTTTTCGAGGACAAGTCATCCGTGTCGATCCCGCCCAAGGTGACTTCGGCGGTGCGATACCCTTCGGTTCCCGACGGCACCAGTTGCCACGCAGACAAGGCCAAGGTCAGTTCGGTCAGTTTCGCGTCCGACTGATCCGCCAGCTTCCCGGACATCGGAATGACCCGGCGCAGGTAATCGACCAGCCGGGCCGGCAAATGCCGCGCCAGTTCAGTGGTCAGCGCCTTGCGGCTCGCGCTTTGCCGCTGTGCGCGCAACAGATCCAGAAGAGGCAGGTCGGGGATCAGGTTCACCCGGATTGCCTCACCTTCGCGCCAGTATGACGACAGTTGCAACACCGACGGCCCGCTGAGACCGCGATGGGTGAACAGCAGCGCCTCGTCGAAGCTGGCGCGATCATTCGACAGTCGCACGGGCAGTGAAACGCCGGACAGGTCCTTGAACCGCCCGTCCGAGAAGGTGAACGGCACCAGCGCCGCCCGAGTCTCGGTCATCCGCAACCCGAACTGGCGCGCGATGTCATAGGCCAGCCCGGTTGCGCCCATCTTGGGAATCGATTTCCCGCCCGTTGCCAGCACCAGATTGGTGCAGGTCAGGTGCTGCCTTTGCCCGTCACGCTCCACCTCCAGTACAAAGCCGCTTTCGGTCTTGCGCAGATCGCGCAGCGAGGTTTGAATCCACAGCTCTGCTCCTGCACCGCTCATTTCATCCAGCAACATCCGGATGATCTGTTTCGAAGAGCCATCGCAGAACAACTGGCCCAGGGTTTTCTCATGCCAGGCGATGTTGTGACGTCCGACCAGATCGATGAAATCCCATTGCGTGTAACGTGCAAGGGCGGATTTGCAGAAATGCGGGTTTCGCGACAGGAAGTTGCCCGGCCCAGCATGGATGTTGGTGAAATTGCAGCGCCCCCCGCCCGAGATGCGGATTTTCTCGCCGGGTGCCTTGGCGTGGTCAATCACCAGCACGCGCCCCCCGCAATGGGCCGCACACATCATGCCGGCAGCCCCGGCCCCAAGGATGATCGTGTCGTAGGTCATGCGCGGGGGATGGCGTGGATTAAACAAGATGGCAAGAGCCCATGCCGAAGTCGCGCGGCGCGCGCTCGCCGCGTTCTCGCAAATCTCAGGTCGGCTGACAGGGCGATTGCCAGAGTTTCAGCGCACTGACATGCTGTGGCCATACCGCAAAGATGTTTTGACAAGACAAACTGGCAAAAGGAACTCTGAATGCAATTCCCCGAATTTATTTCGTCATTTCCAAAACTGGATGTGCCTTTTCCTGAAGATGTGGTGCAGACGGCCGTCATTCGATCAGATGCAGGGCTGGTCGCTTTCTTCACTTTTCTCAAAGACATGGAGCTTCCCCTGCATTCGCATGGTGCCCAATGGGGGACGGTGGTTGAGGGTGAAATTGAACTCACGATCGGTGGCCAGACCCGCATCTACCGCCCCGGCGACAGCTACTCGATCCCAAGTGGAGTCGCGCACGGAGGGACCATCAAGGCGGGGTCTCGTGTCATTGACGTGTTTGAGGAACCCGACCGATATGCGATCAAGGAATAACGCATAACAACCCGCCTTGTGGATCAACGCGCGCCACTCCGCTGAGCGGCGTGTCCAAAGCTGCAATAACCACAGGCCGCCACGTGCAGCCGGGGGTGCTTTGGGCCTGGAAGGTCGATTTATGCCTTGTGGCTTCATCCTACTAGCCCAAACACAAAAATCCCTGTAGAGTCTCAACCAGACCCCGAAAACGGGGCGTTGACGAGGCAGAGAGTGGCGGTATCTCATGACTGAGATGGTGTATGGCGCGGTCCAGGACCAGCGCGGAGAACCGATTCTACCGAAATGGTGGCGCACAATCGATCGCTGGACGATGTCCTGCGTTCTGATCCTGTTTGCCATCGGTCTATTGCTGGGGCTGGCGTCTTCGCCACCGCTGGCCGGGCGAAACGGGTTCGATCCGTTCCACTATGTCGAACGTCAGGCCATCTTCGGCGGATTGGCGCTGATTGCGATGCTTCTGACCTCGATGATGTCGCCGACGCTGGTGCGTCGTTTGGCGGTGCTGGGTTTCCTGGGGGCCTTCGTGGCACTGGTTTTCCTGCCCGTGTTCGGGACCGACTTTGGCAAGGGCGCGGTGCGCTGGTATTCGCTGGGGTTCGCCTCGCTTCAGCCGTCCGAGTTTCTGAAGCCCGGCTTCATCGTCGTTGCTGCATGGCTGCTGGCGGCCTCACAAGAGATCAACGGCCCGCCGGGGCGGATCTGGTCATTTGCCCTGTGCATGGCGATTGTCGGCATGCTGGTGATGCAACCTGATTTCGGTCAGGCCTGCCTGATCCTGTTCGGCTGGGGGGTGATGTATTTTGTCGCCGGGGCGCCGATGCTGCTGCTGGTCGGAATGGCCGGGTTTGTTGTTCTGGGCGGTATGTTCGCCTATTCCAATTCTGAACACTTTGCCCGCCGTATCGATGGCTTTCTGAATCAAGAGGTCGATCCGACCACCCAGTTGGGCTATGCCACCAACGCCATCCGCGAAGGGGGGCTGTTCGGCGTCGGTGTGGGTGAGGGGCAGGTCAAGTGGTCGCTGCCGGACGCGCATACCGATTTCATCATTGCCGTCGCGGCCGAAGAATACGGCCTGATCCTGGTACTGATCATCATCGCGCTTTATTCGTTGGTCGTGGTACGCTCGTTGCTGCGCCTGATGCGGGAACGCGACATGTTCATCCGGCTGGCGGGCACCGGTCTGGCCTGCATGTTCGGCGTGCAGGCGATGATCAACATGGGTGTTGCGGTTCGTCTGTTGCCCGCGAAGGGCATGACGCTGCCTTTTGTCAGCTATGGCGGCTCATCCCTGATTGCAGGGGGTATTGCGATCGGAATGCTGCTGGCCTTCACCCGAACCCGCCCACAGGGCGAGCTTGGCGAAATTCTGCGCGGACGAGGATAATGGGGACTCCATACCTGTTGATTGCGGCTGGCGGTACCGGGGGGCACATGTTCCCGGCTCAGGCGCTGGCCGAGGCGATGCTGAACAAGGGCTGGCGTGTGCGCCTGTCTACCGACCTGCGCGGCGCCCGCTATACCGGTGGTTTCCCGCATTCGACCGAGATCGTAGAGGCATCATCGGCCACTTTCGCGCGTGGCGGTCTGGCGGCCAAGGCCATGGCCGGCCCCAAGATTGCCGGTGGCGTGGCTGGCATGGTGTTCCAGATGATGCGGGACAAGCCCGACGTCGTTGTCGGTTTCGGCGGGTATCCCTCGATCCCGGCGCTGAGCGCTGCGACCATGCTCAAAATCCCCCGCATGATCCACGAACAGAACGGGGTGCTGGGGCGTGTGAACCAGTTGTTCGCCACCCGTGTCGCGCAGGTGGCCTGCGGTGTGTGGCCCACGGACCTGCCCGAGGGCGCGCATGGTATCCACACCGGAAACCCGGTCCGGTCCGCCGTTCTGGACCGCGCCGCGGCCGGTTACATTCCGCCCGGTGATTATCCGATGTCGGTCCTTGTCATGGGCGGGTCGCAAGGCGCACGCATCCTCAGCGATGTGGTGCCCGGTGCCATCGCCGCACTGCCCGAAGAAATCCGCACTCACATCCGCGTGGCACATCAGGCCCGGGACGAGGACGGCGAGCGCGTCACAGCCTTCTACAACGAACACGGCATCCGCGCCGATGTGCAGCCCTTCTTTGATGATGTCCCCCGTCGCATGTCGGATGCCCAACTGGTGATCTCGCGGTCTGGCGCGTCCAGCGTTGCCGATATCTCGGTCATCGGGCGCCCGTCGATTCTGATCCCCTTTGCCGCCGCCGCCGGAGATCACCAGACAGCCAACGCACGGGGCTTGGTGCAGGCGGGCGGGGCCATCATGATCCCGGAAAAGGCTCTTGACGTTCCCGCGCTGACACAGCAAATCACCACGGTTCTCACGAACCCCGAAGCCGCACAGAAAATGGCCCATGCAGCCTTGTCCGTTGGGGCACCTGACGCCACCGAGCGTCTGACCGCCCTTGTCGAACAATTGGCGCAGAAGGAGACCACATGAACCCAGCAACCAAACTGCCGCAGGACGTAGGGCCGATTCACTTTGTGGGGATCGGCGGGATCGGAATGTCAGGTATCGCCGAGGTGCTGCTCAATCTGGGGTATCAGGTGCAGGGCTCGGACCTGAAGGCATCGAAGATCACCGACCGGCTGGCAGGTCTGGGGGCCGAAATCTTTGTCGGTCAGCGCGCGGAAAACCTTGAAAACGCGGCCGTTGTGGTGGTCTCGACCGCGATCAAACCGGGCAACCCCGAGCTTGACGGCGCCCGTGCCCGCGGCCTTCCGGTGGTGCGCCGGGCTGACATGCTGGCCGAACTGATGCGGCTGAAATCCAACATCGCCATCGCCGGGACTCACGGCAAGACCACCACGACCACGATGATGGCCGAACTGATGGTGGCGGGGGATTTTGACCCGACCGTGATCAATGGCGGCATCATCCATGCCTATGGCTCGAACGCCCGGATGGGGCAGGGCGAATGGATGGTGGTCGAAGCGGACGAGAGCGACGGCTCGTTCAACCGCCTGCCCGCGACCATCGCAATCGTCACCAATATCGACCCCGAGCATATGGAGCATTGGGGCGATTTCGACACCCTGCGGGATGGGTTCCACGAATTCGTCTCGAACCTGCCCTTCTACGGGCTGGCCGTCTGCTGCACCGACCATGCCGAAGTGCAGGCCCTCGTGGGCCGTATCACCGACCGCCGCGTGCGCACCTATGGCTTCAACGCGCAGGCTGACGTGCGGGCCGAGAACCTGACCTACAAAGGCGGCGTCGCGCATTTCGACATTCACCTGCAATACGAAGACACGGTGATCGAAGGTTGCACGCTGCCGATGCCGGGCGACCACAATGTCTCCAATGCGCTCAGCGCCGTTGCTGTTGCCCGCCATTTGGGCATGAAAGCCGCTGAAATCCGTGAGGCGCTGGCCAATTTCGGTGGCGTCAATCGCAGGTTTACCAAGGTCGGAGAAGTCGACGGTGTCACCATCATCGACGACTATGGCCACCACCCCGTTGAAATCACCGCAGTCCTGAAGGCCGCGCGACAGGCGACCGAAGGTCGCGTGATCGCCGTGCACCAGCCGCACCGCTATTCGCGCCTGTCCAACCTGTTTGACGATTTCTGCACCTGCTTCAATGACGCCGACGTCGTGGCCATCGCCGATATCTTCGCCGCCGGAGAGGACCCGATCGAAGGCGCATCGCGCGACGATCTGGTGCAGGGCCTGATCCGTCACGGCCACCGCCACGCCCGCGCGCTGTTTGACGAAAACGATCTTGAGCGGCTTGTGCGCGAGCAGGCCCGCCCAGGCGATATCGTCGTCTGTCTCGGGGCCGGTACGATCAGCGCCTGGGCCAATGGTCTGCCCGAGAGATTGCAACGAAAACAAGCTGTTTGACTTCCCTTCTGTTTGGTGCACAACCTGAAAGTGAAAAAAGTTGCCCGCAGCCGCCGCATGTCCTCGGAGGGGACAGATGGACTATTCGATGATCCTTGCCGCCCTTTGGGTGATCTGCGCCACGATCGTGGCGTTCTTGCCGATGCGAATGCAGTTTCCACCGGGCGTGACCCTGCTGATCTGCGCTCCGGTTCTGATCGTCTGGCTGGGTTATGATCACGGTTGGTTCTGGTCGGTTTTCGCCTTCGGCGGATTCGTTTCGATGTTCCGCAACCCCATCCGGTATTACTGGCGAAAATGGGTGCGCGGGGAGGTCATGGAATGAACTGGTCCATCGCCCTTGCCGGTCTGTGGGGTGTTTCCGCGAATCTGCTGGCAATGATCCCAAGCAAAGACAACCACTGGACACGCGCCTATATCCTGATCGCCGTGGGCATTCCGATTCTGGGGTATGTCACCTATCAGAACGGCCCGTGGATCGGCTTGCTGGTGCTGGCCATGGGTATGTCCGTGCTGCGCTGGCCCGTGATTTATCTGACCCGTTGGACAAAGATGAAAATGCAGGGCATGAAGGCGGCTGACGAATAACCGGCCAGTTTCAGGAGGTCCGCCATGGCGTCCGTCGCCACATTTGCCTATCTGCCAATTCTTTCTTTCCTGCTAGGTGCCGCCGCCGGTTTCACGGCGGGCCGTTGGCTGGGCCTGCGCGGCTTGTTGTGGCTGATCGGTCTGGCCTCGGCCGCCGGGCTGGCGTTGATCGTGGTGCTGGCCGGTATTGGCACCGGCGAAGAAGAACAGGCGTTCGGCCCACTGGTCTGGCTGACCGCCGGCGTTCTTCCCTTTCTGTTCGCTGCAATCATGGGCGGTGTGGGCGGACGTAGCCTGGCGGTGCGTGCAGACGCATGACAACGTTTCCCGTTCCGAAAGGTCGCCTGTCTCGGGCGCGGCCTCTCTCTGAGCTCACATGGCTTCGCGTTGGCGGCCCGGCCGATTACCTGTTCCAGCCTGCCGATATCGAAGACCTGCAAGCGTTCCTGCGGGAACTGCCGGCACAAACCCCGGTCTTTCCGATGGGTGTCGGTTCGAACCTGATCGTTCGGGATGGGGGGCTGCGGGCCGTGGTGATCCGGCTGGGGCGCGGGTTCAATACTATCTCGGTCGAGGGCAACACAGTCACCGCAGGAGCCGCTGCGCTGGACGCGCATGTTGCGCGCAAGGCGGCGGATGCCGGTGTCGACCTGACCTTTCTGCGCACCATTCCGGGCTCGATCGGCGGCGCGGTGCGGATGAACGCGGGCTGTTACGGCAGCTACACGGCGGATGTTCTGCGCAAGGCCACGATTGTCACCCGGCAAGGCGCGCTTGTGGACCTGACACCCGAAGAGTTGAATTTTCGTTATCGCCAGACGGACCTGCCGGAAGGCGCAGTGCTGATTTCGGCTGTGTTCGAGGGCCCTTCAGGCAATCCCCAAGATCTCCATGCCCGTATGGCGGCGCAGTTGAAAAAGCGCGATGAAACCCAGCCGACCAAAGATCGCAGTGCGGGGTCGACCTTTCGCAATCCAGCCGGGTTTTCTTCGACCGGGCAGGCGGATGACGTGCATGACCTCAAGGCGTGGAAAGTGATCGACGACGCCGGAATGCGCGGCGCGACGCTTGGCGGTGCGCAGATGAGCCCGAAGCACTCGAATTTCCTGATCAATACCGGCTTGGCCACCGCTGCCGACCTCGAACGTCTTGGCGAAGAGGTGCGAAAAAAGGTTTACGAAACAAGCGGCATCACGCTAGAGTGGGAAATCATGCGGGTCGGTGATCCGCTGACAGAATAAAGCCCCAACCGTCAGACCATAACAGGCAAATTCAGGCGACGGATCAAAGGCATAAACACAGTACGGACCACCACATAAGGTCCGGGGACATTGAGGCGCACATTGGGTATGTCGAGCAGGACAAACCCCAAAGTGGCGGTATTGATGGGTGGACCCTCGGCGGAACGCGAGGTGTCTCTCAGCTCTGGGCGCGAATGCGCGGCCGCCCTTGTGGGAGAAGGCTTTGAAGTGGTCGAACTGGACGCAGGTCCCGACCTCTGCGCGCGCCTTGTGGACATCAAACCGGATGTGGTTTTCAACGCCCTGCATGGCCGCTGGGGCGAAGATGGGTGTGTGCAGGGCCTGCTGGAGTGGATGCGTATCCCTTACACCCATTCCGGTGTGCTGGCCTCGGCGCTGGCAATGGACAAGCAGCGCAGCAAAGAGATTTACCAAACCGAAGGGCTGCCCGTCGTACCGAGCGTGATCGTGCCCAAGGTCGAGGTGGTCGAAGTTCACGTGATGGAGCCGCCCTATGTGGCCAAGCCGAACAATGAAGGCTCCAGCGTTGGGATTTACATCGTCCACGAAAATGCCAACGGCCCGCCGCAGCTGGACGAGGCGATGCCTGATCTGGTGATGGTCGAGAAATACGTGGCAGGCCGCGAGTTGACCGTGACCGTGATGGGCGACCGCGCCCTGACCGTGACCGAAATCATGACAGATGGCGGCTGGTACGACTATGACGCCAAATACAAGCCTGGCGGCTCGTGGCATGTCCTGCCCGCCGACATCCCACAGGACATTTTCGACCGCTGCATGGACTACGCTGTGCGGGCGCATAACGTGCTGGGATGCAAGGGTGTGTCCCGCACGGACTATCGCTGGGATGACAGCAAGGGTGCCGATGGGTTGTTCCTGCTGGAAACCAATACCCAGCCCGGCATGACGCCAACCTCTCTGGTCCCGGAACAGGCCGCTCATCTTGGAATGACATTCGGCCAGCTCTGCGCCTGGATGGTGGAGGACGCCTCATGCGACCGCTGACCGCCAGCCGTTCACTGGAAATCCACCGCAGCAAACCACTTGCGGGACCGGATGCCGATTTCGCCTCGGCCGACACGGACTCGCACGAGGCCGAACCGCTTTTGCGCCTGCGCGGTGCGCGTGTGTTTTCCCGCTCCGCAAGACGCAGTGACCCTGCGCCGTCCCGTCTCAGCTATCGGCTGCAACGCTGGATGCTGACGCCGGGCATTCGCCTTGGTGTCAAGGTGGGCCTGCCGATCTGCGCCATCGCTGCCGCGCTTGGCATCTTCTTTGCCTCGCAGGACCGTCGCGACGCACTTGCCGCTTATATCGCCGATGTGCGCACTTCGATTCAGGAGCGCCCCGAATTCATGGTCAACCTGATGGCCATCGACGGGGCCGGAACCGACCTGTCCGAAGACATCCGCGAAATCGTGCCGCTGGATTTCCCGATCAGTTCCTGGGATCTGGATGTGGAACAGATCCGCGACACGATCACCGGGCTGGACCCGGTGAAATCCGCAACCGTCAGAATCCGCCCCGGAGGCATCCTGCAAGTCGATGTCGTCGAGCGTCAGCCGGTGATCGTCTGGCGAACGCGCGAGGGGCTTGAACTGCTGGATGAGACAGGCGCGCATGTCAAGGAAGCCAACTCTCGCAAGGATCACGCCGATCTGCCGCTGATCGCGGGGACGGGCGCCGACGATCATGTCGGAGAAGCACTGGAGCTTCTGCGGACTTCGCGCAGCCTGGGCAATCGCGTGCGCGGCTTGGTGCGCGTGGGAGAGCGGCGCTGGGATCTGGTGCTGGACCGTGGCCAGCGCATCATGCTGCCGACCGAACGCCCGGTGCGTGCGTTGGAACGCGTGCTTGCCGTGAACGAGGTACAGGACCTTCTGGAACGTGACGTGGCCGTGGTCGACATGCGCCTCGGGCAGCGTCCGACCATCCGAATGACCAAAGCCGCCAGCGAAGACTGGTGGAACACAAAAGTGACAGTGAGTAACGGGCAGTAACGACCATGATGACCGATCTTTATCAGTCCCAACGTGCCATGCGTCAGATGCGGCGACAGGCTTTGCAACGCGGCGTGATTGCGATTCTGGATGTGGGCAGCTCGAAAATCGCTTGTCTTGTGCTGCGCTTTGACGGAACCGGTCGGCTGAGCGAGGACAACACCATCGGTTCCATGGCGGGGCAGACGGGTTTTCGCGTCATCGGTGCCGCGACCACCCGGTCGCGGGGCGTCCAGTTCGGCGAAGTCACAGCCATGCAAGAAACCGAACGTGCCATCCGCACCGCGCTTCAGGCCGCACAGAAGATGGCCGACATCCGCGTCGATCATGTGATCGCCTGTTTCTCGGGCGCGAACCCGCGCTCTTACGGGCTGGATGCGCAAGTCGATCTTGACGGTCAGATCGTGACCGAGGCCGAAGTGGGCCGGGTTCTGAACGCTTGCGACGTGCCGGATTATGGTGACGGGCGTGAAGTGCTTCATGCTCAACCGGTGAATTTTGCGCTCGACAACCGGTCTGGCCTGATCGACCCGCGCGGGCAGATGGGCCAGAGCCTTGCGGTCGACATGCATATGCTGACCGTGGATTCGTCAGCGATCCAGAACATCGTGCGCTGTATCAAGCGCTGTGATCTTGAACTCGCGGGTATTGCCAACTCGGCCTATGTCTCGGGCATCTCGGCGCTGGTCGAAGACGAGCAGGAACTGGGCGCCGCCTGTATCGACATGGGCGGCGGCACCACAAGCGTGTCGATCTTCATGAAAAAGCACATGATCTATGCCGATTGCGTGCGCATGGGCGGCGATCACGTGACCGCCGATATCTCGATGGGCCTGGGTGTACCTGCCGCCGTGGCGGAACGGATCAAGACATTCAATGGCGGCGTTCATGCTACCGGGGCCGACGACAGGGATATGATTGATATCGGTGGTGACACCGGCGATTGGGAACACGACCGCCGCACCGTCAGCCGTGCCGAGCTGATCGGCATCATGCGCCCGCGTGTCGAGGAAATTCTTGAAGAGGTCCGCGTCCGGCTGGACGCCGCCGGGTTTGAACATATGCCAAGCCAGCAGATCGTGCTGACCGGCGGCGGCAGCCAGATCATGGGGCTGGACGGGTTGGCCACGCGCATCCTCGGTCAACGCGTTCGCCTGGGCCGCCCCTTGCGCGTGCATGGCCTGCCGCAATCAGCCACCGGGCCCGGGTTCTCATCCGCTGTCGGCCTCAGCCTGTTTGCGGCCCATCCTCAGGATGAATGGTGGGATTTTGAAATCCCGGTCGACACCTATGCCGCGCGCCCGTTCAAGCGCGCCGTACGGTGGTTCCGTGACAACTGGTAGAGTCCTGCGCGGGGGTGCTCTGTGCGCGGCGCTGCTGCCTTGCTGGGCCTCGGCCCAGACCATGATCACGCCCGAAGCGTTTCTGGACGCGGCGGTCGGCAAAACTCTGACATTCTACGAAATCCGCAGCGGTGGCCTGGTGGGAACCGAACAATTCCTGAATCGCCGCATGTCGGTCTGGCGCGAAGAGGGGCAGGGCTGTGTCTACGGGCAGATCACGACGCCAAACGGTCAGTTGTGTTTTCTGTACGACAATGACCCGGACGGCATTCCGGTCTGTTGGTGGCCATTTTTGCATGAAGGTCGTTTGATGGTGCGGCTTGCCTCATTCGTCGATGGGGAAATACAGGAAGTGCGATCCATGACTGACCGCGGCCTGGACTGTCCAAATGCACCGCTCAGCTGAAGAAATCGGTTGCAGCGTTTCGATTTATCCCGCAAAATATCCACAAGGCCCGAAAGAGGCCTCGCGGCAGGACCTGAGCAGTGTTCCGCAATGTAGATGACAGTCGATCAGAGCGCGATGAACGAATGTGTCCTCGCGTTCATGCCGGTTGTCTAGTGATGGGCGCCGTTGTTTCCGCTATATCTGGCATGACCTGCGAAATGCCGCCGGTTTATGCCTTATTTCCTCCATATTTTGTGGGAAAACGCGATTTTTGACGTGACCTTTTGGCATCAGGCCGTTAGAATCGTGCAAGGATAGGTAAGAAAAACACCGCTTTGGCGGGACATAAATACAGGCGGACAGAGCATGACATTGAATCTTTCGATGCCCGGGCACGACGAACTGAAGCCTCGGATTACAGTATTTGGCGTTGGCGGCGCAGGCGGGAACGCCGTCAACAACATGATTGAAAAACAGTTGGACGGCGTTGATTTCGTGGTCGCCAACACCGACGCACAGGCGCTGCAACAAAGCCAGTCCTCTGCGCGGGTGCAGCTGGGCGTGAAAGTCACCGAAGGTCTGGGGGCAGGGGCCCGCCCGACCGTAGGCGCGGCCGCCGCCGAGGAAAGTATCGAACAGATCGTGGACCACCTTGCTGGCGCTCATATGTGCTTCATCACTGCTGGTATGGGCGGCGGTACCGGAACGGGGGCTGCTCCGATCATCGCGCAAGCCGCGCGTGAGCTGGGTGTACTGACCGTCGGTGTCGTAACCAAGCCCTTCCAGTTCGAGGGTGCCAAGCGGATGCGTCAGGCCGAAGATGGGGTTGAGGCGCTGCAGCAGGTCGTCGACACGCTGATCATCATCCCCAACCAGAACCTGTTCCGCCTGGCCAATGAAAAGACCACCTTTACCGAGGCGTTCTCGATGGCTGACGACGTTCTGTATCAGGGCGTCAAAGGCGTGACCGACCTGATGGTGCGCCCCGGCCTGATCAACCTCGACTTTGCCGACGTTCGCGCCGTGATGGACGAGATGGGCAAGGCGATGATGGGCACCGGCGAGGCAACAGGCGAAGACCGCGCCATCCAGGCGGCGGAAAAGGCCATTGCAAACCCGCTGTTGGACGAAATCAGCCTCAAGGGCGCCAAAGGCGTGCTGATCAACATCACCGGGTCGCACGACCTGACCCTTTTCGAGTTGGACGAGGCCGCCAACCGCATCCGCGAGGAAGTGGATCCCGAGGCCAATATCATCGTCGGCTCGACGCTGGATACCGCCATGGAAGGCGGAATGCGCGTGTCTGTTGTTGCAACCGGCATCGACGCCAGCGAAAAAACGACCGAAGTCCCGGTGGCGCGCCGTTCGATGTCCGAACCGCTGACCCGCACGGTTTCGGCTGAAGAGCATGTTCAGGAAGAAGCGCGCGTAGCTGCCGACGCAGCAGAGCCTGCCCCGCAGCCGGAAGAAAACCGCGAACCTTCGCTGTTCGAAGCCGCCGAAGAACCGGCGCGGCCGCAATTCCAGACGCGCGACGAGCGTGACGATGACGGCCTGCCGCCACCCGCTTATCAGCCGCGTGTGGCCGAATTCGAGCCGCAGCCAGAGCACGTTGAGCCCGCGCCCGAGGCATTCGTGGCACCGCGCGGGCATGCTGCCGGCACCCCGTCGCCCGAGGCATTGCAGCGTTTGCAGGCTGCTGTGCAGAAGGTTCCGTCGTCGCCACAGCGACCGGCAGCGCCTCGCCAACCCGAAGCGGTTTCGCAACCGGAACCTGAGGAGCGGTCGCGTTTTGGCTTCAATCGTCTGATCGATCGGATGACAGGTCATGCCTCGGATACACCGGCCCAACCGCCCCGGCAGCAGCCCGTTTTGCGACAGTCCGAGGCGACCGCGCCGCTTCAGGAAGAGGCCGATCCGGATCAGGACCGTATCGAAATTCCGGCCTTCCTGCGCCGTCAAGCCAACTGATCGCGGTAACAAAATCCACTCAAAGGGCTGCCATTTGGCGGCCCTTAATTGTTTATTAACAGTAACTTGCAACTATGTAAGCAGGGTTTTGCCGATCTGTTACATACATGTTTCAATCGGTTGCAAAGAGTGAGTTGAGCCTTGACGCGGGCTTCCTTAACTCAGTGTCCAACACGGCCCAAGCAGGCTGGACACTACTCACCGAGGCCCATTTTGCAACATACGCTCAAATCTCCGGTCACGTTTAAAGGCGTCGGGCTGCACAGTGGTAAGCCGGCGACCATGGTCCTGAAACCGGCGGCGGCTGGTCATGGCATCTGGTTCAAGCGGACGGATATTCAACTGGGCGACGCGATGATCCCGGCGATCTACTATGCGGTTGAACGGACCCCGCTTTGTACGCGTCTGGTGAATGATGCCGGTGTTTCGGTTTCCACCGTCGAACATATCATGGCTGCATTGGCCGGATGTGGCGTGCACAACGCGCTTGTCGAGATCGACGGCCCCGAAGTTCCGATCATGGACGGCTCTTCGATCGAATTTGTGCGTGGCATTATGGCCAGAGGCGTGCGCCGTCAGGCCAGCCCGGTATTGGCCTATGAGGTTCTGAAAACCGTCACCGCATCCCGCGAAGGCGCGAGCGCCAGCCTTGCGCCCGCTGACGGGCTGATCATCGACTTCCATATCGATTTCGAAGACGGTGCCATTGGCAGCCAGAGCAAAACGCTTGATATGCGCAACGGTTCCTTCGCGCGTGAACTCAGCGATTGTCGCACGTTCTGCCGTCGCACGGATGTCGAGGCGATGCGCGAAAACGGGTTGGCCTTGGGCGGCACGCTTGAAAATGCCGTGGTCGTTCAGGGCGTCGAAGTTCTGACACCGGGCGGTTTCCGCCGGGTCGACGAGGCCGTGCGTCACAAGATGCTGGATGCTCTGGGTGATCTCTATCTGGCTGGTGGGCCGATTTTGGGTCACTTCACCGGAAACAAGTCGGGTCATTCGCTGACCAACACATTGCTGCGCAACCTGTTCGAAACGCCAGGCGCCGTGCGCCCGGTGCTGTGCACACCGGAACAGGCCGCGCGCCTGCCGGGGCAGGGGCTTGTTGTCAACGAAATTCCCGAAGTGGCCTGATCAGATCAACTCTGACGACATTTGCGCCAGAAGTCGCATAAGGCGTTTTGCACCGGAATTTTCTGTGCTAGACCATGGCTCAAATCGGGGCAAACCCCATTAAGCAAGACGACAAGGATGGGCGGTATGGTTGGCAGCAAAGCGGCAGTCAGATTCGCGGGTGCGATTCTTCTGGCAGCAGTTTTGACGGCATGCGGCAACGCCGGCGGCCTTTTTGGCAACAAGGGCGCGGACCGTGAACAGAACCTGGAAGGGTTCACGCCGGAACAGATCTATACCCGAGGTGAATACGAACTGTCGCAGAATCGCTCGGACGACGCGGCGTGGTATTTCTCGGAAGTAGAACGTTTGTATCCGTATTCGGACTGGGCCAAGCGCGCGCTGATCATGCAGGCGTTTTCGTTCCATTCGGACCAGAATTACGAAGAAAGCCGCGCGGCGGCGCAGCGTTATATCGATTTCTATCCGACGGATGAAGATGCTGCTTATGCGCAGTATCTGCTGGCGCTCAGCTATTATGATCAGATCGACGAAGTAGGGCGTGACCAGGGCCTGACCTTCCAGGCGCTGCAATCTCTGCGGACCGTGATCGAGGTCTATCCGGACAGCGAATACGCCACATCGGCGGTTCTGAAGTTCGATTTGGCCTTCGACCATCTGGCGGGCAAGGAAATGGAGATCGGGCGCTACTACTTGCGTCAGGATCACTATATTGCCGCTATCAACCGGTTCCGTGTTGTGGTCGAAGACTTTCAGACCACATCCCACACCGCCGAAGCACTGTATCGTCTGGTCGAGGCCTATCTGTCGCTTGGCCTGCTGGACGAAGCGCAGACCGCAGGTGCCATTCTTGGCTACAACTACCAGTCCTCGGAATGGTATGACGATGCGTACAAACTGTTGACCTCTCGCGGGCTTGATCTCAAGAGCCGCGGTAACAACTGGCTCAGCACGATTTATCGTCAGACCATCAAAGGTGAATGGTTGTAATCGCGATGGCCTTTGGTCCGGGACGCTGAAGACCACATGCTGCGCGCCCTTGATATCCGCGATATGCTGATCATCGACCGGCTGGAATTGAGCTTTCAGCCGGGCTTGAACGCACTGACCGGCGAGACCGGCGCGGGCAAATCGATTCTGCTGGATTCGCTTGGCTTCGTGTTGGGCTGGCGAGGGCGCGCGGAGCTGGTGCGGCAGGGGGCCGCACAGGGTGAGGTCGTCGCCGAATTTGAACTCTCTGCCGATCATCCCGCACATGCGATCCTCGCTGAAGCCGGCCTGCCGGGGGGGCAGGAACTGATCCTGCGTCGCGTCAACACGGCCGAGGGGCGCAAGACCGCCTGGGTCAATGACCGCCGCTGCTCGGGCGAAGTTCTGCGGGCGCTGTCCGAGACCCTGATCGAACTGCACGGACAGCATGATGACCGCGGTTTGCTAAACCCACGTGGTCATCGGGCGATGCTGGACGAATTCGCACAGGTCTCAGCGCAGCTGACAAACGTGCGAACCGCCTGGGCCGCGATGTCCCGTACCCGCAAGGCGCTGGCCGAGACCGAGGCCGCTCTGGCTGCCGTCCGCAGCGAGGAAGAATTCCTGCGTCACGCGGTCGCCGAACTTGACCAGCTTGACCCGAAACCCGGTGAGGATGCCGAGCTGGATGCCCGCCGCCGCATGATGCAAGGGGCCGAGCGGATTCGCGACGATGTTGCGCGTGCCTTTGCCCTGTTGTCCGGGGACGGGGCGGAAGGGGCCATGTCCGACGCCATCCGCTGGCTGGAAGGCGTCTCGGACAATGCGGGCGGCCAGTTGGAAGAACCGATAGCAGCGCTCGGGCGCGCGATGATCGAGTTGGGCGAGGCGCAGGATGGCGTGAATGCCTGCCTTCAGGCGCTGGACTTCAACCCGGTGGAATTGGAACAGGCCGAGGAACGCCTGTTTGCCATCCGTGCGCAGGCCCGCAAACATGACGTGGCCCCGGATGATCTGGGTTCGTTTGCCGACACTCTGCGTGACCGGTTGAACCGGTTGGAGGCAGGGGATGCCGACCTGGCAGACAGGCGAGCGGCCGTGGACGCGGCGCAACAGGCCTATGACGCCGCCGCAGCCGACCTCAGCGCCGCGCGCAAGGCCGCCGCCGGACGGCTTGACGCGGCCGTCATGGCGGAACTGGCCCCGCTCAAGATGGAACGCGCCGTGTTCCAGACCGAGATCACCCCGGCTGAAGCCGGCCGCGAAGGCACCGACGCGGTGGCCTTCACCGTGGCCACCAACCCCGGTGCGCCGGCGGGACCGCTGAACAAGATCGCCTCGGGGGGTGAGCTCAGCCGCTTCCTGCTGGCCCTCAAGGTCTGCCTGTCTGGCGACGACAGTGCCCGGACGATGATCTTTGACGAAATCGATCGCGGTGTCGGTGGGGCAACCGCCGATGCCGTCGGGCGCAGGCTGGCGTCGCTGGCGCAGGGCGGGCAGGTTCTGGTTGTCACCCATTCCCCTCAAGTCGCCGCACGGGCGGCGCATCACTGGCGGGTGCAGAAACAGGTTACTGACGGACAAACCCTGTCCACCGTCATTCCTTTGGCCGAACCGGATCGGGTGGACGAGATCGCGCGCATGGTGGCCGGCGACACCATCACCGAAGAAGCCCGTGCCGCCGCCCGGGCTCTGTTGCAGGCCTGATGCGGCGATGGCGTGAATTGGTGCTCACACTGTCGCTATCTCACTTTTATATGGGCGCTCCGTGGCTTACTAAGGGTTAAGTGATGATCCCCGAGGGCCAATGACCCAATCGACCCGCACCGTTCTGCGCAACCAGTTCAATCAGGCTCTGGCCGCGATCAAGGATGCGTGGCGGGTCATGCTGCGCCGGGGGCCAAGCCAGATCCAGTTCTGGTTCATTGCGCTGGCCATCGGGATCGCGGCCGGTTTCATGGCGCTTGGCTTCCGCAAGGCCATCCGCGCGCTGCAAGCCTATCTTTACGATACCGATGACATCCTGCTGCTGCACAGCCACGCCGAGAAACTGCCATGGTTCATGGTTCTGATCATTCCCATCTTCGGTGGCCTGGTCGTCGGCATCATCCTGAACCGGTTCACCAATGACGGCCGAGTCCGGTCGGTTGCCGACGTGATCGAAGGTTCGGCCATCACCGACGGGCGGGTCGAGGTCAAGGCGGGCATCGCGTCGTTTTTTGCCTCGCTGATCACGCTCAGTTCGGGCGGGTCAACAGGCCGCGAGGGGCCGGTGGTGCATATGGCCGGAGTGATTTCCACATGGGTCAGCAACCGCATACACGCGGATGGGATCACGGGACGTGACCTGTTGGGATGTGCCGTTGCCGCGGCCGTGTCGGCCAGCTTCAACGCCCCCATTGCGGGGGCCTTGTTCGCGCTCGAGGTCGTGCTGCGCCATTTCGCCGTTCACGCATTTGCCCCGATCGTCATCGCCTCGGTCGCGGGAACGGTGATCAACCGGCTGGAATATGGCGACGTCACCGAGTTCACGCTGGAGACGCCGGGATCGCTGCAATTCTATGTCGAGCTTCCGGCCTTCCTGATCCTGGGCCTGATCTGCGGACTTGTCGCGCTGCTGCTGATGCGGTCGATTTTCTTTGCCGAGGATATTGGCAGCCATATCCAGAACCGCCTGTCGATTCCGGCTTGGCTGCGCCCTGCGGTGTCCGGGGCGATGCTGGGGCTGATGGCGATCTGGTTTCCGCATATCATCGGCGTGGGGTACGAGACGACAATTCGCGCCCTGACCGGTGATCTGGTGCTGACCACGGCCATCCTGTTTGCGGTGATCAAAACGGTTGCGGTGGCGATTACCATGGGCGGGCGCATGGGCGGTGGGGTGTTCTCTCCGTCTCTGATGGTCGGGGCGTTGACCGGGCTGGCCTTCGGTCTGATCGCCACCGGGTTGCTGCCGGATGTGTCGGGCACGCATACGCTTTATGCCTTTGCCGGAATGGGCGCCGTGGCTGCGGCGGTGCTGGGCGCGCCCATCTCGACCACTTTGATCGTTTTTGAACTGACCGGCGATTGGCAGATCGGCCTTGCCGTGATGGTAAGCGTATCCATGTCCACGGCCTTGGCCTCGCGCCTGGTGGACCGGTCTTTCTTCCTGACCCAGCTGGAACGGCGTGATGTCCACCTGGCCGCGGGGCCGCAGGCTTATCTGCTGGCAATGCTTCGCGCCGGAGCCGTGATGCGCCCGCTTGGGGATCCGCGGTCGATCACGAAGGAAGAGGCGCAGGGGCTGATCGACCAGGGCCTGTGCATTCAGGCCAGCGCCACGCTGGAAGCCGCCATGCCCTATTTTGATCGTGACGACATCCCCTGCATTCCGGTTGTCATTCTGGAAAACGACGGCTCTGAAACACCGGTTGGGGCGCTCTATCACGTCGATGCGCTCAAGGCATATAACAGGGCGCTTGCGGCCACGGCTGCCGAAGAGCATTCCTGAGTTTCACTCACCATACACGCTGGCTGCGTCGCCCAGATAATTGTCCCACGCAAACCAGTAGGAAACATGACCGGCGACTCGTGGCAAACGCGTTCCATCCGGCCCGATCAAAGCCTCTTCCGTGACGGCCCAACCGTTCCCCGCGCTATCCTGCAACCCGCCTTGCGTCGCCCGGAACGCATGCGTTTTTCGCTCATAGGCCCGCACGCTGCGCTCTTTGGGATCGCCAATCAGAACCAGAGGTGTCCGACCGATTGCATCGTTGATCACCGGTTTGCCCTTGAACGCATCCAGAGGCCAGGCGCGGGCTGCACCAAACTGGCGCACGGCAAAGATGTAATCCTTCTGCCGATGCCGGGACTGATCCACAACCGCCGGGAACATCAGCTCGCTCGAGGCGAAATAGTCGCGATAAACGACCCCTGATCCGTAATTGCGCCGATGCCCGGTGTTCAGCGACAGAACACGGGTTTTGGGATGCGAGGTCCTCCAACTGTCCCATGTCGTGATCACCACAGGGCGCTGTTTCAACGTGATGCCGCTGTTCGCCAAAGGCCCCACAACAGGCCTGCCGGTATACTGGTTCCACAGCGAATGCGTCTCTCGGTCAAACATCAGCTTGTTCGAGCGATAGAGGAAACCTGACGACCCGAAAATGAACGGCTTTCGCCGCCCCGCCACCTGGGTTTCAAACAGGATGCCCGACCCGCAAAGCGTGCAATAGGCCAGCGCCACGGGCACGCCGCCGATCACCTCGTTGAACATCTCGTGCCAGCCCATGATCCGCAGGGGATAGGCACGCTCATCCCCGTTGATGGCCACGCCGAATACCAGATCATCGCCTTTCAGATACCCCGCATTCGAAGCAGAGATCAGGGTGGGATTGTCCAGGGACGGAATGCCATCCTTGTACACACCGCCCCAGGCGATCTCTTCCAGGCGGATCTTCATCTTGTCGCGTTGCAGATATTCGGGCCGCAGGAGCAGATCGAAATTCGGGTCGATCCCCAGAAGAACCTCGCGCTTGAACGGGATCAACGACGGATGAGGGACAATCTGCGGGTTTCGTTCTTGCCACAGCATCCACTCGAACCAGTCATTGCCGTGCCGTTGCCCGGTCAAGGCCTCCATCACCTCGACAATCTCATCCCGTCGCCTGTCGGCAAAACGCATCGCAGTCAGCAACCCGGCCACGACGTCCGGCTGGCCGCGGTCCTTCAGATACGCCATCTGCGCCTCAAATGCGGTCCGACGCCCGCTCAGCGTGCTGCGCAACGCGTCCAGAACCGGATCCTGCTGCGCCCACAGCACACTGGGTGCCATTGCACCAGCCCCGATCATCCCAGCAAAACCGCGACGTGAAATCGACATGAAAGCCTCCGGTGTTACCCCGGAGCAAGTGTGCCGCAAATGCCGTTCACGTGCATGCCACAGCTGCGTGAGGTGGGCGCGGGGTCTGGCGTTAGATCTGCTCCACCTTCACCGATTCAGCCGGGTAGAATGCCAGATGGTCCTTGATCTCGGCCACTGCCTGAATCGGCTCCTCATAGCTCCAGACCGCGTTGTCGGTAACGGATGACTTGTTGACGATGGAAAAATGCGTCGCGTCGCCCTTGCCGGGGCAGTGGGTCACCTTGTCGGTCCGATCCAGAAACGCCATCGCAACATCGTTGCGCGGGAAATAGATCACCGGATCCTTGTCGCCTTCAAGCAGTTCCAGCGCGTTGTTCGTTTCGCCCAGGATCGCACCGCCCGAGCGGACAGTCCATTTGCCCGGCGCTTTCCGGATCGTGATCTCAGCCATTCCTCTTCCTTCCGTCGTCGTATCAGGGCCACCCCTCTGCCTGTTTTATGTAACAGACCCGTGTCAGATTGGGGCAGTTGCGGCATCCAACCACAGTTGTGCGTCATGTCCCAGCCTTGGGCGGATTTTTTCCGCAACGTCGCGGTGATAGGCATTCAGCCAGTCGCGTTCGTCGGTCGTCAACATATCGACCATGATCAGTCTGCGGTCAATCGGTACATAGGTCAGCGTGCGCCAGTTCAGCATCGCGCGTTCGGGATCGCCACCGGGAAGCAGAGGAGCGTCTTCCACCACCACAAGGTTTTCGATGCGGATGCCAAAGGAGCCTTCCCGGTAATACCCGGGTTCGTTTGACAGGATCATGCCGGGTTGCAGCGGTACATGGCTGACTTTGGACAGCCGTTGCGGCCCTTCATGCACGCTCAGATAGGCGCCGACCCCATGTCCGACCCCATGGTTGAAATCCTGTGCCGCAGACCACAGCGGCACGCGGGCCACACATTCGATATCCCGCCCGGCAAGGCCCGCAGGCCAGCGCAGCATCGACATGGCAATCATGCCCTTCAGAACCCGGGTGAAGCAGGTTTTTTCCTCGGTTCCGACGTCACCGATGGCGATGGTTCGGGTGATGTCGGTGGTGCCGTCCAGATACTGCCCGCCACTGTCCAGCACCAGAATATGGCCGTTTTCCAGGCGGCTGTCGGTCTCTTCCGTCACGCGGTAATGCATGATCGCGCCGTTCGGACCCGTGCCTGCAATGGTATCGAACGAGATGTCCTGAAGCGCATTGTCCTTACGCCGGTTTTCTTCCAGCCGGGTGACAACCTGTGTTTCGGTCACGCTGCCCGGGGCCTGTTGGTCCAGCCAGCACAACGTCTCGGTAACCGCAACCGCATCGCGCAAATGCGCCTCGGCGCTGCCCGCGATTTCAGCCGCATTCTTGCAGGCTTTGGGCAGGGCGCAGGGATCGCCGCCATCCGTCATCGCATTACCCAGCGCATCGGCCACGATCTGAGGTACCGAAGCGGCATCCACCTGCACCGGACCGGCCAGAGCCGCAACCGCATCCAGAAATTCGCCCACAGCGCGCAAAGTCACCTGAGAGCCCAGATGATCCCGTAACCCGGCCAGTTTTTCTGCCGCCATGAACAGATCGACCTGACCTCCTGCATGAAGAATGGCAAAGCCGTGGGCCACCGGGTTATAGGCGATATCCGACCCACGGATGTTCAACAGCCACATAATGGAATCCGGCAGGGTGATCACCGCTGCCTTGTGTCCGGCCCGCCGAAGGTCTTCGGCCAGACGGGCGATCTTGCTGTCCGCACCTTCCCCGGCAAATTCGATCGGATGCGCCTTGACCGGGTTCATCGGCGGTGCGGGTTGATCGGCCCAGATCCGGTCCACAAGGTTTTCGCATCTCACCAGTTCGATGTCCGATCCTTCCAGATCACTCAATGTGCCGGAAATCTGCCCCGCCGCATGCAGCCACGGGTCAAAACCGACCTTGCCGCCGTTGGGCAATTGCTGTTTCAGCCAGGCGCTCAGGCTTACCTCGGGCCAGGGGACCGGGGTGAAATCTGCGGCAACTTGTGCCTTGACCTGGGTGCGATAGCGCCCGTCGATGAAAACTCCGGCCACGTCGCGCAGGGCGGCGCAAAACCCGGCCGAGCCCGTGAACCCGGTCAGCCAGGCCAGACGTTCATCGCGCGCCGCGACATACTCTCCCTGATGCGCATCCGCCCGCGGAATCAGAAACCCATCCAGCCCTTCTTGCACCATCTGTTCGCGCAAGGCGGCCAGCCGCGGTGGCCCCTGTTCCGGGCGGGCGGTCACTTCGAAGGATTGGAACATGGGCGGCCTCATTCACTGCATTTGAGCGTGACCCTGAGGCGCATTTCAAAAAATGTCCAGACGGGAACACCCCGCCTGAGCAAGCCGATGATCAGCAACGAAAAACATGTCGCCCTCGGGGAAACACGCCCGCCGGGCAGAAGATCAGCCTCAGCCGGCCTTTCTCATCCCCATGACCCGAGCCCGCGCCCGCGGGTCACTGTCAAACAGAGCCGCCAGTTGTTCGGTCATCGCGCCGGCCAGTTGCTCTACATCGGTAATCGTCACCGCCCGGTCATAATACCGGGTCACGTCATGGCCGATCCCGATGGCCAAAAGTTCGACCATCTTGCGTTTTTCGACCATCGCGATCACGTCGCGCAGGTGTTTTTCCAGATAGTTGGCCGGGTTCACGCTCAGCGTCGAATCATCGACCGGCGCACCGTCCGAGATCACCATCAGGATCTTGCGTTGTTCGCGCCGTGCCAGCATCCGGCGATGAGCCCATTCCAGTGCTTCACCGTCGATGTTTTCTTTCAGCAGGCCCTCTTTCATCATCAGACCCAGATTGGGCCGCGCACGACGCCAAGGGGCGTCCGCGCCCTTGTAGATGATGTGGCGCAAATCGTTCAGGCGCCCGGGCTGTTGTGGGCGCCCGTCGTTCAGCCACGCCTCGCGCGCCTGACCGCCTTTCCACGCCCGCGTGGTAAAGCCCAGAATTTCGACCTTTACATTGCACCGCTCCAGCGTCCGCGCCAGAACATCGGCACAGATGGCGGCGATCGAAATCGGACGTCCGCGCATCGACCCCGAATTGTCCAGCAGCAGCGTTACCACCGTGTCGCGGAACTCGGTGTCTTTTTCGACCTTGAAGCTCAGCGGAGTGGTCGGATTCGCCACAACTCGTGCCAATCGGCCCGCGTCCAGAATGCCTTCCTCGCGGTCGAACTCCCAGCTGCGGTTCTGCTGCGCCTGCAATCGGCGTTGCAGCTTGTTGGCCAGACGCGACACCGCGCCTTTCAAGGGCTCCAACTGCTGATCCAGATAGGCCCGCAGGCGTTCCAGCTCGGCCGGTTCGGCCAGATCCTCGGCGGCGATCTCTTCGTCATGGGTGTCCAGATAGACCTTGTAATCCGGGTCCGCTTCAGATGCCGGCGGTGGGGCAGGCGGCTCCAGAGGCGCCTCGCCATCCGGCATCTCAGCCTCGTCACCCATCTCGTCTTCGGCCATTTCGTCCATCGAGACCTGGGCCTGAGACTGATCCTGCTGCTCTTCCTGCGTCTGCTCAGGTGTCGCGTCGGCGTCCTGTTCGTCCTGATCATCCTGACCGGTGCTGTCCGGATCGGGCTGTTCTTCGGCGTCTTCCTCGGCCTGGTCTTCCTGCTCGTCGTCCAGCTCATCGGGGTCATCCCCAAGCTGGTCGCCATATCCCAGATCCTTGATCACCTGACGGGCGAATTTGGCAAACTCCGCCTGATCCGAGAGAATCTCGTCCAGGTTCTCCAACGTCCCACCCGCTTGCTCTTCGATGAAACCACGCCACAGGTTCATGATGTTTTCGGCGGCAGAGGGCAGCTCACGCCCGGTGGCCAGATGCCGGATCAGGTAGCCTGCCGCAACCGAAAGAGGTGCATCGGCGGGTTGCTTGCACTGATCATACCCACGCCGGATTGCTTCATGCCCGATCTTGACGTCAATATTGCTGGCGGTGCCCGGCATGTCCCGCGCGCCCATCGCCTCGCAGCGGGCGGTCTCCATCGCCTCGTACAGATCCCGCGCCATATCGCCCGGGGGCGCATAGCGCGCATGGGTCGCGTCGTCATGATATTTGCGATGCAATGCCAAGGCGTCTGCCGTGCCACGCGCCAACAGCACCTCTTCACGCGTCATCCGACGCGAGACCTGAGGCAGCCGCATCGACTCGCCCGACATGCCCGAAGGGTCGACCGTATAAGTCACCGACAGCTCGGGATCATCGGCCATGACCTTGGTTGCTTCGGCCAGGGCCTTCTTGAACGGATCAGCAGGGTTGTCGTTCTTCTGTGCCATGTCCTTAAGCCCTCATCAAAATGACCTGCCCGGCGTTGAAAACTGTAACGGATCCGACTTCATCTGGCCAAAAATATCCCCGCCGGAGGCATTGCGCCCGTAACGGGCGCAATTCGGGTGCTTACCCCAAGCTTGCGCTCGCGGCGCTCTCAGGCAACTCCTCATCGAAGCAGCGCTGATAGAATTCGGCCACGGTCTGACGCTCCAGCTCATCGCATTTGTTGAGGAAGGACAGGCGGAACGCATAGCCCACGTTGCGGAAGATCTCGGCGTTCTGGGCCCAGTTGATCACGGTCCGCGGGCTCATGACGGTGGACAGATCGCCATTCATGAAGGCGGTCCGTGTCAGGTCGGCGACGGTGACCATCTGGCTGACGGTCTTGCGGCCGTCGGCGGTGTTGTAATGCGGCGCCTTCGACAGAACGATCATCGTCTCGGCGTCGTGGCTCAGATAGTTCAGGGTCGACACCAGCGACCAGCGGTCCATCTGCGCCTGGTTGATCTGCTGCGTACCGTGATACAGACCCGTGGTGTCGCCCAGACCGACCGTGTTGGCGGTGGCAAACAGGCGGAAATTGGGGTTCGGGGTGATGATCTCATTCTGGTCCAGCAGGGTCAGCTTGCCGTCATGCTCCAGCACACGCTGGATGACGAACATCACGTCGGCGCGGCCCGCATCATATTCGTCGAACACGATGGCCACGGGGTTGCGCAGCGCCCAGGGCAGGATGCCTTCGTGGAACTCGGTCACCTGCTTGCCGTCGCGCAGTTTGATCGCGTCCTTGCCGATCAGGTCGATCCGGCTGATATGGCTGTCCAGGTTCACCCGCACGGCGGGCCAGTTCAGACGGGCAGCGACCTGTTCAATGTGGGTCGATTTGCCGGTGCCGTGATAGCCTTGGATCATCACACGACGGTTATGGGAAAAGCCCGCCAGAATCGCCAGCGTGGTCTCCGGATCGAACTTGTAGGTATGATCGATCACCGGCACTCGGTCGCTGCGCTCGGCGAAACCCTTGACCGCCATGTCGCTGTCAATGCCGAACACGTCACGGACCGAGATATCCTCGGTAGGTTTTGCGTTGATATCGATCGATCCGTCAGCCATGCGCCTAGTCCTTATCCTTTGGCCCGTTCACCGGGTATGAACCCGTGTGTGGTGCAACATATTGCGGGCAAGGGCAAGGGAAAGCGAAAGACGCCCAAAGGTGCGCATGTTTTTCTTGCAAACTGGCCCTATCGTTGCGCATGGGGTGTCATTCCAGAATGATGACCCACACTACGATTTGGCACCTCGCGTTAACAAGCTTTGAGGCCGATTGCGCATAACCCAGAAGTCCTCGGTGAAAGGTTGGCAACAACCTTCGCGCCTCGTTCAAATGCAAACATTAACATACTATCATTGAAATGCTTCTTCGGCGCGTTAACATGACTTTTAAATGTGGTTTTTGGCGTTCTTTGTGAGTTTGTGAGGTCTGTGGTGTTCTGTTCAGTCAACACACAGAGGGAGTTTGTTCGTTGCGAGTTTCCTTTTGGTCCAACCTGCTTAGCGGACACAACGTATGTCGTTTGATGTCTTACTTCATTCGGTCAACACAAGCGGGCAAGGCGACTTGATCGTCCAAAACAAGACCGATCCAGCCACTGTCTCGGGTCAAACGATTTCGATCAACGGTGGTCCGTTCGTACCCTACACGTACCTCGGACAAGGTAACTACAGAGGTACCGGCGAATCTGGTGAGTTTATTCAGGTTGGGACCGAAATCTATGCCTGGGACACCAACAACCCCACCGGGCCAATGACAACCGGAAACTGGCAAATCACAACCGGAGATCTTGATCCAAACAATCCGCCCTGTTTTGTTGCTGGAACCCTGATCGAGACCGAGGCCGGTCCACGCCCGGTCGAGAACCTGATGATCGGTGACAGAGTTTGCGTGTCAGGTGGGAAAACGCTGCCGATTTTGTGGATCGGGAAAAAAGAGCTGAGTGCACAAACACTGGCTTTGCAACCAAAATTTAGACCCGTTCGCATTCGGCGCGACGCGATTTGCAAGGGTCAACCCAACCAGGATGTTTTTGTGTCCCCGCAACATCGGATCATGCTGGAAGGCTGGCGCGCCGAGTTGTTGTTCGGACAAGATCGGGTCTTTGTTGCGGCAATCCACTTGGTGAATGACGGAACAATTCAGCAGGTGCATACAGGTGAAGACATCACATATTACCACATTGCCTGCTCTCGACACGCGGTACTGCACTCGCAGGGGTTACGCAGTGAAAGTCTTTTTCTGGGCGACATAGCGCTGAAGTCTTTCTGTCGTGAAGACGTCGAAGAACTGCTCGCACTGTTCCCCGAATTGCGTGACGGCACCGCAGAGTCGCAGCAAACTCGCTTAAGCTGTTTGAAGCGCCGGGAAGCAATTGCATTGCGAAGCTCATACCCGAACTAAAGCGCGAATAGTTGTAATCCGAACCGCCCCTGGTTTGATCCCTGGCCTCAACAAACCCCTTCAAATGTGTTCTCTCAGATCGGTTGCCATAGGCAATTTCTCAGTGCAGCACCGTTGTGATGGCCTCACACATCTGTGCCTTGGGTCAACCGTTGCTTGGCTATAGCGAAAACCAAAGCTCGTCTTTGCGAAAGCCACCTTTTACCAAACGATCCGCTTTCAACACATCCGGAAACTCGTCTACCCAATCCCGAAACCGGTCATTTGTGACGATGCGTGCCTTGCTATCCCGCGCCGCCTTCAAGATCAGCGGGTCCGCAGGTGTCCCTTTGGGGGCCACCATGACCTGCTTGGATCGTAGGCCCAGGGCGCGGCTCAGCTTCCGGTCGTCCATATAGTGGCCTTCGACTTTGTACCCGACATTCGCATCGAACATGACGCCCGGTTTGAACCCTGCGCGCTTCAAAGTCTCAAGGACCTTCTTCAACGTGTCCAGATCCGGCGTGCCATCTTTCCAGTGCATGACGTTCGAGCCGTCCACGATGATCCATGTATTGGCCCGGCGCCACCTGAACCAGGCCCGTATGAACAGGATTGTGCTGGCCATCACGCAAATCAGCGCCAAAAGGAACAGCCAATCCGCGTCAGTGGGAATGAAACTGGCAGCGATGAGCCCGCTTAGCGAGACGAGCAACAGGCAAATGGATGTGCGCACGAAACTGATCCCTGGAAACTCCTGTCCCAAATCCTCCACCACTTTCGTGTGGAATGAAACAGGGTTCCATACGGAATTTGTGCAGTTTTTTCAGGTTGTGTCGTCTGCGGCACCCAACCATTCAGGCAGGGCGCGCCGCGAACGCAAAGCAGGCAAAGCCGTGACCGCTACTTGAAGTTCCGGCTGTCCTTGATCTGATCCCAGGCCCAGACAACTTCCTGCAATTGCTCTTCCTGCGAGCGGTCGCCGCCGTTCATGTCCGGATGCAGCACTTTGATCAGCTTCTTGTACGCTTTGCGAACTTCGGCCTTGGTCCAGCTGTCATTGGCCTCGAGAATCTCGATCGCACGGCGTTCGGTCGGCGGCAGGCGTCGTCCGCCGCCACCCGTCGTGCGGCCTTTGTTCTGCGTGCTGTTGGCACCAAGAACCTGATGCGGATCCTCGATCCCCAAACGGGCCCAGGCACGTGCTTCGGGGTCGCCCATCGGCTTGGTCTCGCGCTCCCAAACCTTGTCTTTCGAACGCTGTGCGTTCAGCTCGGCTTCGGTGGTGCCGTCAAAGAAATTCCACTTCTGATTATATTCCCGCACGTGTTGCTGGCAGAACCAGAAATAATCATCCAGGACATCCGGTGCTTTTGGCGCGCGGAACTTTCCCGGCTCTTCACATCCCTCGTGGTCACAGATCCGGACCGAGGTTTCAGAGGCACCCGACATGCCCCGGCGTCCCCGCGGATTCTTCTTTTTGGCGCTGGAAACGGACATATCGAATCCGAAGGGGTCTGATTTCGCCATGCTCTAATCCTCAAGAACGCGTCTTTTCGACTCGGAGGCAGCAGTTTAATCTAAGCAGCCGAAAGTAGAAGAGGGGTGCGGCAATATTTTTGCCGCTAAGCAAAAAAATGAGTGTGACCGACGAGATCCGAACCCGCCTGCAAGCCGCCTTTGATCCGCGCGAGCTTGAAGTGATCGATGACAGCGAAAGCCATAGGGGCCATGCGGGATATCAGGACGGTGGTGAAAGCCACTTCAACGTCCGTATCCGCGCCAGCGCATTCGAAGGCAAATCCCGCGTCGCCCGCCACCGTGCGGTACACAAGGCGCTGGGCGACATCGTGCCGCGCATCCACGCGCTGGCCCTGGATATCGGCGTCTGAAGACCTTTACGTGTCAACCCGCCTCCATCTGCGCGGACGGCGTCGATGCCGAGATGGCGTATTCCTCTTGTGTCATGACCTCTTCGATTCCCTCGAACAGGGGGGTCGACAAGTATCGCTCGCCGGTGTCCGGCAACATGACCAGTATGACAGAGCCTGCCGGCGCGGATTCGGCCAGCTTCATGGCCACCGCAAAGGTCGATCCGCCCGAAATCCCGGTGAATATCCCTTCTTCGGCTGCAAGCCGGCGCGACCATGCGATCCCTTCGGGTCCGGGAATGGGGATCAACTCGTCATAGTATGAATTGTCGATGGCTTCCTGAAGAACCCAGGGGATGAAATCCGGTGTCCAGCCCTGAATCGGGTGGGGCTCGAAATCGGGGTGGCTTTCGGTCGGCTGATGGTCAGCGTTGCGCGTATTGACGTAACCTGATGATACGATTGCGGCATTTGCCGGTTCGGTCAGGATGATCCTGGTGTCGGGCCGCTCTTTCCGCAGTATGCGCGAAACACCCGAAACGGTGCCGCCGGTCCCGTAGCCCGTCACCCAATAATCCAGCCGTTGCCCTTCGAAATCGGCAAGAATTTCGCGCGCCGTCGTGTTTTCGTGAATATCGGCGTTGGCAGAAGTTTCAAACTGGCTGGCAAGGAACCATCCGTTTTCCTCGGCTAGTTCCTTGGCCTTGGTATACATGCCGAACCCTTTTTGCGCCTTGGGGGTCAGAACAACCTTGGCGCCCAGAAACCGCATCAGCTTTCGCCGTTCGACCGAGAAGCTCTCGGCCATCGTCACGACCAGAGGATATCCCTTGGCCGCACACACCATGGCCAGCCCGATCCCGGTGTTGCCGGATGTCGCTTCGACAACGGTTTGTCCGGGCTTCAGCCGCCCGTCACGTTCCGCCGCCTCGATGATGTTCAGCGCCAGTCTGTCCTTGACCGAGCCTGCCGGGTTGAAGGCCTCGAATTTCACATAGACGGTCACATGCTCTGGCGCGATCCGATTGACCCGAATGCAGGGCGTGTCACCGACCGTGTCGAGAATGCTGTCATACAGGCGTGCCCGCCCTTGTGTCTGCCGAATAGCCATTTCGATGTCCCTCCAGAATACCCGGCTAACATGCCACAGATTTCCCGAGGGTGTAGCCCTTATTGCTTTCCAATGCGGTTGGGCCGTCCCGGATCGACTTGACGTATGTCAGAGCGAACACGGATGTCCTGCACAAGGCCACAGGGCATTTGCAATCGTTCTGGCGGTCGTACCAGCCCCCAAGCCTATGTTTTCGAAGGGCCGTTTTCATCAACGGCGTCATCAGACCGCTTCAACGACAAAGGCGGCTCGTCCGTCTCTGCGGCAATTGGTTTCGGGGCCTGTACCTCGTCGGGGCCCGGAATCGGCTGGGCCAGCGGGGTTTCATCCATCTCAGGTACTGCGCCGACCCACGAGGCATCGACTTCCTCTTCCACCACGCGGCGGAACACCAGCACATTGCGCCAGTTCGTGGTCGATCCGGTCAGACCCGAGCGTTCCTCGCTGGGCAACAGCTCGGCCCGCTGGTATTCCCAGCCATCCTGACCCATCTGATTCAGCAGTTGCTCGACCGAGACAGCAAAGCGGCCCTCGGCCGTTTTCACGCCTTTGGCTTTGACACCTTTTTGCGGGGCGGGGATGACCTTGTATTCGTAGCGCTTCATCTACTGTTCCTAAATGCGTTTCCGCGCCAACTTAACACGCTGCCCCCCGGGTGAAAGAGCCCTTGCCCATCCGGCGGAATTCAGCTCTGACCATTCGCTTCGGCCTGTGCCGCCTTGGCCACAACCGACAGGCACAGTTCCGTCGCCAGCGCCATGTCCTGCACTGAAATCCATTCCAACGGGCCGTGAACGCATTGCATCCCGGTGAAGATGTTGGGGCAGGGGGTGCCGAATTCGGTCAGGCGGGATCCGTCCGTGCCGCCCCTGATCGGTACCGACAGCGGCTCAACCCCCAGTTCGCGACACGCATCCCGCGCCAGCTCGACCGGAGTCATGTCGTTTTCCAGCCAATACCGCATGTTGCGGTACTGGTGGCTGATGTCGCAGGTGATGGTCGCGCGCGGCTCCGTGGCCTGCACGGCGGCGCAGACCTGCCGCACGATGTTTCGTTGCGCCTCCAGCCCGTCCATCTCGAAATCACGCAGGATCAGCTTGATCTCCATCTCGGATGATCCGCCGTTCATGTCAGTGACATGGATGAAGCCTTCGCGCCCGTCCGTGGTTTCCGGCGTCATGGTGGCCTGAGGCAATGTCTGCACGATCTTTGCCGCCAGATGCGTGGCGTTCACCATCTTTTCCTTGGCCAGGCCGGGATGGATCGAAACACCCTCGATCCGGATTACGGCGCGGTCGGCCGAGAAGCTTTCATACTCGATCTCACCCACTTGCTGCCCATCCAGCGTATAGGCAAAATCCACGCCCAGATCCTTGGGAAGTTGTTCCGTGACGCCCCGGCCGATCTCTTCATCCGGAGTGAACGCGATACGAATAGGGCCATGTGGAATGTCCTGATTTTCGATCAGGTGTCGCGCCATCGTCATCAGGATCGATACACCGGCCTTGTCGTCCGCGCCCAGCAGGGTTGTGCCCGACGCGGTGATCAGGTCGTGGCCGATCTTTTCGGCCAGATAGGGGTGGTCATCCGGAGAAAGAACCAGATCCGGGTTGTCCGGAAAGGTGATGTCGCCACCGTTATACCCCTTGATCACCCGCGGCTTGACGCCGGTTGCGTTGAACTGAGGGGCCGTATCGACATGGGCCAGAAAGCCCACGGTCGACCCCGGCGCCGTTCCGGGAATGGTCGCAACGACAACACTGTCGCCCGTCATCTCAACATCCTGCGCGCCGATCTGGATCAGCTCATCACGCAACAGGTTCAGCATGTCGAACTGGATCTGAGTGCTCGGGGTCGTCGGGGATGTCTCGTCACTTTGACTGTCGATGGCGGCATAGCGCACCAGCCGGTCTTCGAGTTCCTGATCAAATCTGCTTTGCATAATACCTCACCTCTCTGTGGCGGAGGAAAGGGCGCGAACAGCAGGAAGTCAAGCCGATGGCTTGACCCCAAGTCTTGAGATTTCGTGAGAAACCGGATTGTACAAACCCGCCAAAGATTGCCGGCAGGCTTGTACGAAACGAAAGGTTTACGAGCCCAGCTTCTTGCCGACCAGTTCGTTGACGGCTTTCGGGTTCGCCTTGCCGCCGGTGGCTTTCATGACCTGACCCACGAACCAGCCCGCCAGTTTCGGGTTCACCTTGGCCTTCTCGACCTGCGCCGGGTTGGCGGCGATGATCTCGTCCAGCGCGGCCTCGATCGCGCCGGTGTCGGTCACCTGCTTCATGCCGCGTTCCTCGACGATCTGCGCCGGGTCGCCGCCTTCGGTATAGACGATCTCGAACAGTTCTTTGGCGATCTTGCCCGAAATCGCGTCCGAGGCGATCAGGTCAATGATCCCGCCCAGCTGCGCGGGCGAAACCGGCGAGTCGGTAATGTCGCGGTCGTCTTTCTTCAGGCGGCCGAACAGCTCGTTGATGACCCAGTTCGCCGCCAGTTTTCCGTTGCGGCCCTTGGCCACTTCCTCGAAATAGGCGGCGGATTCGACCTCGGCGGTCAGCACGGATGCGTCATAATCGGTCAGGCCGAAGTCATTGATGAAACGCGCCTTTTTCTCGTCGGGCAGCTCAGGCAACCTGGCGGCGATATCATCGACCCAGGCCTGCTCGATTTCCAGAGGCAGCAGGTCGGGGTCGGGGAAATAGCGGTAATCATGCGCTTCTTCCTTGGACCGCATCGAACGGGTTTCACCCTTGTCCGGGTCATAGAGGCGCGTTTCCTGCTCGACCTCGCCGCCGGCCTCGACGATGGCGATCTGACGACGGGCTTCGACCTCGATCGCTTGCTGGATGAAGCGCATCGAGTTCATGTTCTTGATCTCGCAGCGCGTGCCCAGATGCGAAAAATCCTGTGTTTCCTGATACTTCTCATAGGCGCCGGGCAAACAGATCGAGACGTTCACATCGGCCCGCAGGTTGCCGTTCTGCATGTTGCCGTCGCAGGTACCCAGATAGCGCATGATCTGACGCAGCTTGGCGATATAGGCCGCGGCCTCTTCCGGCCCGCGGATGTCGGGGCGGCTGACGATCTCCATTAGGCAGACACCGGTGCGGTTCAGGTCGACGAAGGACATATGCGGATCCATGTCGTGAATCGACTTGCCCGCGTCCTGTTCCATGTGAATACGCTCGATCCGCACCTTGCGCGCGGTACCGTCGCCCAGTTCGACCAGCACTTCGCCTTCGCCCACGATCGGGTGATACAACTGGGAAATCTGATACCCTTGCGGCAGGTCGGGGTAGAAATAATTCTTGCGGTCAAAGGCCGATTTCAGATTGATATCCGCCTTCAGGCCCAGTCCGGTGCGCACTGCCTGTTCCACGCAGTATTCATTGATCACCGGCAGCATCCCCGGCATCGCCGCGTCCACGAAGGCCACGTTTGAATTCGGCTCGGCCCCGAATTGGGTGGATGCACCCGAAAACAGCTTGGCATTGGATGAGACCTGAGCATGCACCTCCATCCCGATCACCAGTTCCCAATCGTGCTTGGCCCCGGCAATGGTTTTGGGTTTGGGCATTTCGTATGTCAGATCGAGCATGGCGCGCCTCATTTCCGCAGAAGTCTAAGCCTGCGTATTAGGCCCGGGAGGGCCTAGGGGCAAGGGGGAATCCTGTCGTGTTCAGTTCTGGGAAAACCGCAGGCCCGACGGTGTGAATGTCACATCCATACCGCTGCGCAGTTCTTCCCGGAACAGATCCGAGATGGCGCGCAAGGCATCGCGCTGACCGCGCGCTGCAAATCGTTCGGGCGAGTTTATGCGGACGGAATTGTTGAAACCGTTGGCCGCATGCGCCCAGATCAACGGGTGCAATTCTGTCAGGTGATCGCGGATAAGCCGGTTTGCCGTGTCGCGCATCTGCGAACGGACAAGGTCGGCCTGATCGTTCAGGCCAAATCCGTTCTGGACAGTGATCGCGCAGTAGGAGGACAACATGTTGATCATCTGCTGATCGGGCCGCAGGCGCAGGATATCGCGCAGACCTTCAAGGAAATACTCGATATCGACGCGGGCACAGGCCTCTTCGTCCAATGCAATGGCGTCGAACTGAACCCATGTGTATCCGCCCGCGCCCCAGATATCCTGTGTCCTGGCGGCTGTACGCAAGGCTTGCAGCTCCAGCTCTTCGTAGCTGCCGAACCACCGGGGCAGAAGGTGGCTGCCCATCGCGCGCATGTGGCGCTGATTACATGGATCCAGCGTGATCAGCCGTTCATATTCTTCGGCCACCCGCGCGTTGGATTTGCGCTGACCAGCCAGCAGCGCACATCCGGTCGCTGCAATCAGGGGGCTGTCGGGAGCATCCTTTCTGCATTTGGGTAGGATTGCTGCGGCCCGGTCGAAATGCGCGGCGCAGCGTGACCGATGCAAAGGTGGCAGCGTCGCGTCCGAGGCCGTTCCACGCCATGCCCACGCCAGATCGATATGGGCAAGAGCAACGACGGTGGCGATCATCGGGTCATCGGGGTTGTCCGCCATCTCGCCTTCAAGTTCCGAGATGCCACCCAACAGGTCGTAATCCGAAATGGCCGCGCCATCCGAGAGCGCATGTTCAGCGGCCAGTACAACGTCCGATCTGGCACCGAAGGCCAGCAGATCGGCCACAGGCATACCATCAGCAACGGCGGCGCGATCCTGATCAGCCACGCGCATTTCCTGCGACAGCTCTGCCCAGCGGTCCTGCCGGGCGAGGTAGCGGCCATGTTCGATCGCGGAATGTCCGATCAGATCATCGCGATCGGATGTTGCAACGGGAATATTGAGCTGACCCTGCTCGGGCAAGGCGGCCGCAAGCGCGGATTTCGTCGCGCACAGGTCTGCTGAAGCAATTGTAGGAGTAGCTGTGGATGGGGCGAACAGTGCCCTTAGCGACCGAAACATGGCGATACTCAAAACTGTAAAAACGTATAACTGACACCGAAGTCTGGCGGGATATCGGGTTCAAATCAAGTAAATTGCCTATTAATTTCTTTCTTTTGTGTCCAATTCGCCCCTCAAAGGTCCAGTGTTTCAGAAAACAGTGAAATGATGCCGTTCTACGCGAAATCCGGCTTGTTTCAGAAGGGTTTCCAAATCCAGATGCGCCGGAAGCGACTCATCCGGCAGACGGATTCGTTTGCCGGAATGCAAAACAATCGACACTCGAACCGAGAAATCCCAACGGGTGTCAAACCGGAAATGGTCAATGTCGCGCAGCGCGACCTCTGCCTGCCGGTTCCCCGTGAACCAGCTTAGCGCATTCTGATCCAGTTGCATGCCCGCGCTGGTGTTCTGAACCACGTCCCAAACTGCGGGCAGCGTGGCCAAAGACAGCAGCCCCGCGATCCACCAGGCCGCGTCAAACAGGACAACCAGCGCCAGCAACGCCGCATAAACACCGGCCAGGATGGCCAGCGTTCGCAAATTCCGGTTGCTGCGGGCAAAGCTGTAAGGCGTCATGCGCCGAGGATGCGGGACACCATTTCGGTCGTGTCCCGCGACAGGTTCGGTGTTTCCGCGATGCGGGAAAGCTGCGCACGCATCAGGGCCTGACGATCCGGATCATACCGTTTCCAGGTCTGGAACGCCGAGCACATTCGGGCCGTGGTCTGTGGGTTCACCGGGTCCAGACGGATCAGCCAGTCGGCCAGCAGGGCGTATCCGGCGCCATCCGGTTGGTGGAACCCTGCGTGGTTTATCGCCAAGGCCCCCATGACGGCGCGGAACCTGTTCGGGTTTTTCCAGTTGAAATCCGCATGCTCGGTCAGGGTCGCGGCAATTGCGGGCGTCGCCTCGGGCGCCGCCATCGCGACTTGCAGGCCAAACCACTTGTCCATGACCAACCGGTCATGCTGCCACTGGTCGTAGAAGGCATCCAGCTGCGCCTCGCCCTTGCGGGCGCGTAAAAGGCAAGACAGCGCCGTCAGTTGCAATGTCATGTTGTCGGCTGTGTCGTACTCCTCGGCCGCCATCGCCCCGCCGTCAAGACGAGAGGTCAGTGCCAGCGCAGCGCTGCCAAGTGCCCGTTTGCCGGACTGCTCGGCGTCCGGGCTGTATGGGCCGTCCACCAAAGCCTCACTGTGCAGGCGGGGCAGCAAATCCTGTACGGTCTGGGCTATTGCCTGCCGCAACGTTTCCACCGCGGCCCAGATCGCCATGGGGTCGGGCGTGTGGCCACGGTCATGCAAGGCCGCTGCCAATTCCGATTGTGTCGGCAAGCCCAGCATCAACGCACGATAGGCCGGGTCCAGTTCGTCATTGCGCAGCACAGTCAACAATCCGTCAAGGTAATCGGTATCCGGTGCCGCATCCTGAAGGATCATCCGCATCAGGGTGTCCTGCGCCAGATCCCGTCCTGCCTGCCAACGGTTGAACGGGTCCGTGTCATGCGCCAGAAGAAACGCGCGTTCCGCGTTCGACTGGTCATGTTCCAGAATGACAGGTGCCGAGAAATCGCGCAGGATCGATGCTGTGGGTTTCGCCGCCAGGCCAGTGAACGCAAAGCTCTGTTCGGCCTGCGTCAGTTCCAGCACTTCGGTCGCGCGAACCTCATCGCCGTTGGGCCCAAGCAGGCCGACTGCAACCGGGATGACCTGAGGCAGTTTCTTCTCCTGTCCCGGCGTGGGATCGGTTCGCTGTTTCAGCGTAAGTGTATAGGTGCCGTCGGCCCAGTCTTCCTGAACCCTGACGCGCGGAGTGCCCGACTGGCTGTACCAACGTTTGAATCGTGTCAGATCGCGCCCGGTGGTGTCTTCGAAAACCTTCAGCCAGTCCTCGATCGTGCAGGCCTGACCGTCATGGCGTTCAAAATACAGATCAAGCGCCTTGGCATAGGCCGCATCCCCGACCAACCGTTTCAGCATGCCGATCACCTCGGCACCTTTTTCGTAAACCGTGGCGGTGTAGAAGTTGTTGATCTCCTGAAAGCTTTCTGGCCGCACTGGATGCGACAACGGACCGTTGTCCTCGGGGAACTGCCGGGCACGCAGGTCTATGGCATCGTGGATGCGTTTCACCGGGCCTGAGCGCATGTCCGAGGTGAATTGCGCATCCCGGAAAACTGTCAGACCTTCCTTGAGGCACAGCTGGAACCAGTCGCGGCAGGTGATGCGGTTGCCGGTCCAGTTGTGAAAATACTCATGCGCGATGATCGCCTCGATCCGTTCGAAATTGGCGTCGGTCGAAGTTTCAGGGCTGGCCAGAACGGCCGACGAGTTGAAGATGTTCAGCCCCTTGTTTTCCATCGCGCCCATGTTGAAGTCATCGACGGCGACGATGTTGAAGACGTCCAGATCGTATTCACGGCCATAGACGTCCTCGTCCCATTTCATCGACTTCTTCAACGCCTCCATGCCGAAAGCGCATTTCCCCTCGTCTCCGGGACGGACCCAGAGGTTCAGTTCGACGGTGCGACCTGACCTGGTGGTGAACTGACCGGGATGTGCGATCAGGTCTCCGGCGACCAGAGCGAACAGATAGGCGGGTTTGGGCCATGGATCGACCCATTCCGCCCAGCCATCGCCCTTGCCCGACGGGTTGCCGTTCGACAGCAGAACCGGCAGGTCGCCATTGATCCGAACGGTGAAGGTGGACATCACGTCGGGCCGGTCGGGATAGAAGGTGATCTTGCGGAACCCCTCGGCCTCGCACTGGGTGCAGTACATGCCGTTCGACATGTACAGACCTTCCAGCGCAGTGTTGTTGCCGGGGTCGATTTCAACCTCGGCTTCCCACAGGAACGGTGCGTCCGGGACATCTGCGGTTAGCCCCTTGTCGGTCACGTCTGGCGTGATCTCGGCCCCGTCAATGGCGGCGCGGATCAGTTTCAGTTCTTCCCCGTGCAGAAAGAATGTGCGGTCAGTGGCGTCAGGATTGGGCCGGAACGCAATGCGCGAGGTGACGCGCGTGGCGTGCGCGTCCAGATCAAAGGTCAGGTGCACGCTGTCCACCAGATAGCCAAACGGTGTGTAGTCTTTCAGGTAGATCGTGGTAGGGGCAGCGTCGCGCATCTTGGGCCTCGTATCTGTTCGGGACTGGCGCGACGTTAGGGGCTTCGTTCCGGCGCTGCAACCGGCCCTGCCATTGCCTTGAGGTTTTTGAAACAGCTTCAAGCCGAAGCGAATGCCCCAAATGACGGGATGAAAGTTGCCTATCGGAAACTTTCCGCCTAAGTCACAGTGCATACAATGGCGCACAATCGCAGGAGAGCAGGAATATGACGGACAGACAGACCCTGAGCGGACTGCAGATCGATCCGGTTTTGGCTGAGTTCATCGAGACGCAGGCGCTGCCGGGCACGGGCGTCTCTTCGCAGAAGTTCTGGGCCGGCATGGCGCGGATGGTGAACGAACTGGGGCCGAAAAACCGTGAGCTGTTGGCCAAACGGGCCGAGATCCAAAGCCGCATCGATGGGTGGCACATGTCCCGAAAGGGGCAGAACACCGATGCCGCTGAATATGAGGCTTTCCTGAAAGAGATCGGGTATCTGGTCGAAGAAGGCGACGAATTCCAGATTGAAACGGCCAGTGTCGACCCCGAGATCGCCCTGACCCCGGGCCCGCAACTGGTTGTTCCGATTACCAATGCACGCTTTGCCCTGAACGCGGCCAACGCGCGCTGGGGCAGCCTTTATGATGCGCTGTACGGAACGGATGCAATGGGGGATCTGCCGGCAAGCGGTGGCTATGATGCGGCGCGCGGCGCGCGGGTGATCGCATGGGCCAAGGCGTTTCTGGATGATGCCGTGCCTCTGGCGTCGGGATCATGGGCGGATGTCACCGAATTGGGTATCACCGACGGTGCGCTGACCCCTGCGCTGGGCGATCCCGCCCAATTTGCCGGGTTTGGCAGTTCGGCGAACAAGCCCGACTTTGTGCTGTTGAAAAACAACGGTCTGCACATCCAGATCATGATCGACCCCACAAGCAACATAGGCGCGACCGATCCCGCGGGCATCGCAGATGTCCGGCTGGAATCCGCGCTGTCCACCATCATGGATTGTGAAGACTCGGTTGCCTGCGTCGATGCTGCCGACAAGGTCGTGGCCTATGGCAACTGGTTGGGCCTCATGAAAGGCGACCTGACCGAAGAGGTCACCAAGGGCGGCACCACGTTCACTCGAAAACTGGCTGAGGACCTGAGCTTTACCACTCCGTCGGGTGATCAGGCCAAGCTGAAAGGCCGGTCACTGATGCTGGTGCGCAACGTGGGTCACCTGATGACCAACCCGGCCGTGCTTGACGCAGAAGGGCGCGAGATCGGCGAAGGCCTTATGGATGCTCTGTGCACCACCCTGATCGCCATGCACGACCTGAAGCAAGACGGGGGCAATTCTGTCGAGGGCTCTGTCTATGTGGTGAAGCCCAAGATGCACGGACCCGAGGAAGTCGCGTTCTCGGTCGAGATATTCGACATGGTCGAAGACATTCTGGGCCTGCCGCGCAACACGGTGAAACTGGGCATCATGGATGAGGAACGCCGCACCTCGGTCAACCTCAAAGAGTGCATTCGCGCCGCAAAATCACGGGTCGCCTTTATCAATACGGGTTTCTTGGACAGGACAGGCGATGAAATTCATACCTCGATGGAGGCCGGTCCGATGCTGCCCAAGGGCGACATCAAGAATACGCCATGGATTGCGGCCTATGAAGATCGCAATGTCGATATTGGTTTGGCCTGTGGCTTGAAGGGCAAGGCGCAGATCGGCAAGGGCATGTGGGCCATGCCGGATCGCATGGGCGATATGCTTGAGGCCAAGATCGGCCACCCGATGGCTGGAGCGACATGTGCCTGGGTGCCGTCGCCCACGGCCGCGACCCTGCACGCAACGCATTACCACAAGGTCGATGTGCTGGCCCGTCAGGACGAGCTGGCCGCAGGCGGCGCACGTGGTACGTTGAAGGATCTGTTGACCATCCCCTTGCTGGCTGGGCGCAATCTGAGTGACGAGGAAATCACGCGTGAACTTGAAAACAATGCGCAGGGTATCCTCGGCTATGTCGTGCGTTGGGTCGATCAGGGCGTGGGCTGTTCCAAGGTGCCCGACATCAACGATGTCGGCCTGATGGAAGACCGCGCGACGTGCCGGATTTCGTCGCAGGCACTGGCCAACTGGCTGCATCACAGCATCGTGGATGAAGCTCAGGTCATGGCCGCACTGCAAAAGATGGCCGCTGTCGTGGATCGCCAGAATGAAGACGATCCGAATTATACACCGATGGCGCCGGGATTTGACGGTATCGCCTTTCAGGCCGCATGCGATCTGGTGTTCAAGGGCCGGGTTCAGCCCTCGGGCTATACCGAGCCGGTCCTACATGCGCGCCGTCTGGAATTGAAAGCCAGCCAAAGATAACACCGAAAAAAGCCCACAGACCGATCGTTTGTGGGCTTTGTCGAACTTCAATCTGACGAGAGGACCTTCAGATGTCAGTTTCCCTACGCAAGGCCCGCACCATCATCCGAAAAACCCTGGAAAAGGGCCGAGAGATGGAGTTGAAGCCGCTCTCCGTCGTGGTTCTGGACGCCGGTGGGCATGTCATTGCGTTCGAGCGCGAGGATGGTGCAGCACCGGGCCGGTTCGGGATTGCGCAGGGCAAGGCCTATGGGTCGGTCATGCTGGGAATGGCGGGCACTGCGCAGATGCAACGCGCCGAAACACAAGCCTATTTCATGGCCTCTGTAAATGGCGTCTATGGTGGTCAGGTCGTGCCTGTTCCGGGTGGCGTGCTGTTGCGTGATCGCAAGGGGGCCGTGATCGGCGCCGTTGGGGTTACCGGAGACACATCAGACAATGATGCGCTGGCCGCAATGGCGGGAATTGAGGCAGCCGGCCTGATCGGTGAGATTTAACGAGAGCGTTGTATTAATACGTCTTTCCATCTGAGTGGGGAAATTATTCCCCCGCGTAGCTGTTTGTTGGAAAATTTTTCTAATTAAGCTGGGCAGACCAGAACGTACAGTGCGTCTTCGAACACGTCCCTGCGCTTTCATGCAGGGCGTGTATTCTTGCACGTTAAATCCGCTGCCGCTAGCTTCCTTGACAGGCACAACAACAGCAGGGAAAGCGGAATGTCTCGGCCTGTCGTCGGTATCATCGGCAACTCGTACCTCATGAACGATCAATACCCCACACATGCTGGGGGAACGATGAATTCGGATGCCGTGGCCAACGTGTCAGGATGTCTTCCGTTGTTGATACCCGCAGATCCGCGTTACGTGTCGGTAGATGAGTTGCTGGAGGTCTGTGACGGCTTTCTGCTGACAGGCGGTCGCCCGAATGTGCACCCGGAAGAATACGGGGAACCTGCAACCGATGCACATGGCGAATTCGACCGGGCACGCGACGCCATAACTCTGCCGTTGGTTCGCGCCTGCGTTGAAAGGGGACAGCCGTTTTTGGGCATCTGCCGGGGGTTTCAGGAAGTTAACGTTGCCATGGGCGGAACGCTTTATCCCGAGATCCGCGATCTGCCGGGGCGGATGAACCACCGGATGCCGCCCGATGGAACCTTGGAGGAAAAGTTTGCTCTGCGTCATGTGGTGGCACTGGAAAACGGCGGCGTTTTCCACAAACTGTTCGGCGCAACCGAGGTCATGACCAACACCTTGCACGGTCAGGGCATCAAAACGATTGGGCAGCGCGTGGTCATTGATGGCCATGCACCGGACGGGACGCCCGAGGCGATTTATATCAAGGATGCGCCCGGCTTTACCTTGTCGGTTCAATGGCACCCGGAATGGGATGCGATCAATGACCCGGTCTCGCGCCCCCTGTTCGAAGCCTTCGGCGATGCGGTTAGAAACTGGAATTGTAGAAATCGTTCTGCAAGGCTAAGGCAATCTGCTTGACCGGCGCCAGCGGGCTGCCCTCGATTCCCCGTCTCTGTATCGCAACATTCGAATAATTGTTTGTGAGACGAGCCCAATACCCTTGTTTATCCGCCAGCAGGTCTGAATGCTTGCCCCCGATGCCACGAAACGGTGCGAGATTGAGATATGCAAGAATCAGCCCAAAGGCGACTGTAATCAGTTAGGTTTCTCGCAGCGACATTTTTCGCAACTTCCGGTTTCGCAGCTGACGTGATGGCGCGGCAGTGTGGTTCTTTAGGTGAGCTGCTCTACATCGGACGCACGCGTGATTCAGCATCCTCCGTTTGGTTGTCTGCGACTGTGCAAGGCGGTTTTCGTTTGGAAGCCGCGCAAGGCAACACAACGGTGGACACGTGGAACAAGTCTCACAGAGGCGTTCATCTAAGCTTTTCACCCTTTGTCTCTAACGGAAATGGTGGAGTGCACCGATTGTTCGAATTCGGTGGAGCACCAAATGGCAAAGATTGCCTGATCGATACGCAAAACCAACAGAGAAACTGGAGCTTGCCCGGTGGAGGTGGCGGCGGAGGCGGTTCAGGTGGCTCTGGCGGCGGCTTTGGCAGTGGAGGGGGCTCAGGCGGCTCCGGTGGCGGAGGTGGTTCTGGTGGCTCCGGTGGGGGTTCCGGTGGCTCTGGTGGTGGTTTTGCTGGAGGTGGAACTGCGGCCGCTGTACCTCGTACTCGACCACAAAGTGCTGCTGACGGGGCATGTGCTGTCGGTGTTGAGTGTGTTGACGTAGCGACGGGTAAACTTGACGCGCCATTATGTGATCCCTCTGTTACCGCTCCTATTGTGGGCCCTCCTTTGACCGAAGGCCGAGATCTCGCGCCGCCGTCCACATGGAATGTATGGACAGATTTCACCTATACCGAAATCGAAGACACGCGCGGGGTCAGAGAAGTCGACATAAATGACAACTATTTTGCGGCGGGGTTCGACAGGCTTGTCAGGCCGGACTTGGTCGTTGGATTTCAGGTTGAATATGAGAACCTTGATGTCGAAGGGTTTCAGGGTCAATTCAGACAAGACACTAAAGGGCTTGCTGCGGGCCCCTATTTTGCCTGGCGCATGTCCGAGAGATGGGTGCTGAATGGACTGGCGACCTTTGGCGAGTTTTCGACGGATGTGAACGTGCTGGGGTTAAGTGGCGATTTCGACCGGACCCGGTGGCGAGCCAATCTGGAGGCGATCGGTCAGTACGAGGCCGGGAATTTCCTGTTACGTCCGTCGATTGCCTATGACTATTACAACTACAGCGCAGAAGACTATGATCTGAGCGGCACTGTGGCAGGTGTTCCGGTCAACATAGTTGGCGAAGTTGCTTCAGTGAGTTACAGCGCCTTAACACCTGAGTTGGAAATCAGCAGGCCATTTGTCACTTCGCGATCGATCGTGTCTCCGTTTGCGACGCTGAGCGCGACCTACTGGTTCGACCGTGAAAATGTTGGATTAGGCGCTGGATCGCAGGCCGACTTGACTTGGGCCTCGCGCGTGGGTGTGTGTGTGCGAGTGAGGCCGTTTTTGTCGAGGCGACACTGGGATATCTGAGTTTGTTCGAAGATGATCTGGATACGACCGAAGCGTCCATTCTTCTTTCTGTCAGCTTCTGATCCTCAAGGGGCGAAAAAGGAAAGCGCCGCCTCAAGTCAAAAGGCGGCGCCAAGACGATCAGATCAATAGGTTGAACTGATTGATCAGCGGAAGTGAACGTGCGCGCTTGCCCGTCAGGTCGAAAAGCGCATTGCCAAGTGCCGGCATCGAAGGCGGTGTTCCGGGCTCGCCCGCACCGCCCATATGCCGATTGGTTTCCAGCACGCGCACCTCGACCTGCGGGGCTGTGTGCATCCGCATCGCGTCATAGTCGGGGAAGTTGAACTGCTCGACTTCGCCTTCCGCAAAGGTGATCTCGCCGAAACATGCGGCAGACAGGCCGTACATCATGCCGCCGAACATCTGTGCCTTGACGTTTTCCGGGTCCAGCGCCAGCCCCATGTCGCAGGCAATCCAGGCCTTGCTGATGCGGATGGTGCCGTCTTCGTCGACCACTTCGATGACCTGGGCCACCGGGGTGCCGAAGCTGTATGTGAAAGCCACGCCCCGGCCGACGCCTTCGGTCGTCTGACCCGTCCAGCCTGACATTTCCTTCACCGCTTCCAAACATCCCGCCGACGGCGCGTGTTCGTTCTTCATCAGGTCCAGCCGGAACTCCAGCGGGTCACGGCCTGCGGCATGAGCCATCTCATCCATGAATGTCTCGTGAAAAAAGCCGTTATGGCTGTTGCCGACCGAGCGCCAAAACCCCACGGGAACAGCCAAATCAGCAATGTGGCCGCTCATGCGGTAATTCGGTACCGCGTAGGGCTGGTTGAAGAAACCTTCGACCAGCACCTTGTCAGGGCCGCCGCCGGGGAACCCGGTGTAGCGCTCGACCGCCTGTTGGGTCGGAGATTGGGCCGCGACCTTCCCGTCAATGAGCACGGCTTTGCCGTCCTGAACCGCGCCGCGCATCCGGGCGATGGCGCCGGGGCGGAAATAGTCGTGACGCATGTCCTCTTCGCGGCTCCAGGTCGTCTGAACCGGTGTGCCGGGCATGGCCATGGCAACCTTGGTTGCGATTTCGCCGAAATCCAGTTCGCCCCTGCGACCAAACCCGCCACCCAGATAGGTGGTGTGGATTTGGACGGCTTCGGTATCCAGACCGGCAGTGTTGGCGACGCGGAACTGAATCAGTGTGGGGGCCTGGTTGCCGCACCAGAGTTCCAACGCATTTCCCGTGTAGAGCCCGGTGGCATTCATTGGCTCCATCGTTGCATGGGCCAGATAGGGCACGCGATACTCGGCGGTGATTTCAGTGGCGTTTTCCGGGCTCGCGCTGACATCGCCGTCGTCGCGCATGGTCGAGTTCGGTGCGTCGTCAAACGCCTCGGCGATCCTGGCGAAGATGTCTTCGGTCTCCGGCGGATAGGGCGCGTCGCCCCAATCGACAACAATGGCCTCGACTGCCTGATTGGCCAACCATGTGTTGTTTGCGATCACGGCCACGCCTGTGCCCAGATCGACGACCTGCTCAACCCCGGGCATGGATCTTGCGGCGCTGTCGTCAAAGCCGTTCATCGCGCCGCCCAGTTTGGGATTCATTCGGACGCTGGCGAATTTCATGCCCGGCAGGCGGACATCGACGCCGAATTCAGCGGTGCCCGTCGCCTTGCCCACCATGTCGAGACGCGGTTGGCTTCGGCCCAGATAGCGCCATTCAGACGGGTCTCGCAACGGTACCTCAACGGGTTCCAGCCCGGCGGCATCCTCGGCAAGCATTGAATAGGCGATCTTGTCGCCGTTGGGTGCAATGACATGGCCTGACGCCGTTTTCAGATCCGAGGGGTCGACGCCCAACCGGTCTGCGGCAGCGCGTTTGAGTGTTTCACGGGCCGAAGCACCGGCTTGCCGCATCCGGTCGAACCCATCTTTCATCGAGGTCGAGCCACCCGTGACTTGCAGGCTGAGCGTCTTGCCCAGAATGCCCAGCGCCTCGCCCAGATTGTGCTGGAAATTCGAGATATCGTACCCCTTGTTCGGCAACCCTTCGCCCACAAGGGCCGAGTTGTAATAGGCCGCCGCAGCAGGACCATGCAGAACGGTGATTTGATCCAGATCGACATCCAGTTCCTCGGCGATCAGCGCGGCCCATGTGGTTCGGACGCCCTGACCCATTTCCGCGCGGGGCGCGAACAATGTGACACCATTCTGGTCAATCAGCACAAACGGGTTCAGCGCTGCCTCGCCTTCGCGGGGTTTCAAGGGGTTGGCCGCGGGGCGGGTCACGTAATAGGCCCCGAAGGCCACGCCGCCAACGATCGCGGCAGAGCCGATCAGGAACGTACGGCGGAGGATTTTTCCAACGGAAGCCATTGCTTACGCCTCCTTCAGCTTGGATGCCGCGTCATGGATTGCTGCGCGGATAAGGGGATAGGTGCCGCAGCGGCACAGGTTGCCCTGCATCGCTTCGTCGATGTCTGCGTCAGTGGGGTCCGGGTTTTCCGCCAGCAATGCCGCGGCCTGCATGATCTGGCCGGACTGGCAGTATCCGCACTGCGCGACCTGATGATCGATCCAGGCCTGTTGGATCGTGGCCAGCGCGTCCGGCGAGCCGAGCCCTTCGATCGTGGTCACGTCACCCCAGACATCCGACAGCGCCACCTGGCACGAGCGCACGGCCTCGCCATCGATATGCACGGTGCAGGCCCCGCATGCGGCCACGCCGCAGCCGAACTTGGTGCCGGTCAGCCCGACCTCGTCCCGCAGAACCCAAAGAAGGGGGACGTCATCAGGCAGATCCACCTGATGTTGCTTGCCGTTGATCTTCAGGGTCGTCGCCATGGCGCACCTCGTGTTGCTGTGGCTGGTTTCTGACATAATTGGACGAAAGTGTCAGGATGTCAATTGACAAATTGGACAAAAAATGTCAGGGCTTCGGATATGAAAGACAATGGTGACGGCTCACGGCAACAGGCGATCCTGAACTCGGCGTTTCAGGCGTTTTCCACTTATGGATACCGAAAGACCTCGATGGACGACATCGCGCGCGGCGCGGGGATGTCTCGGCCGGCGGTGTATCTGCATTACAAGAACAAAGAGGCGATCGTCAGCAAACTGACCGAGCTGTACTATGCCGAAAAGAGCGTTGCGGTGGCCGAAGCGCTGGCCACCCAGGGTTCGGTGCCCGAGGTTCTGAGCCGCGCGATCCAGGCGCAGACCGAGGGGATGGCAAAAATTCTGGCCTCGCCCCACGGGCTTGAGATACTCGACAACACAAAGTCCCTGTCTGCGGAAATCATCGCGGCGGGTGAGGCCAAGCTGGCCGCGCTTTATGCGGACTGGCTGACGCAACAGGAAAAGGCGGGCCGGGTTCGCCTGCTGGCTGACGCGGCAGAGACCGGTCGGACGATCACGGCCACGCTCAAGGGGCTGAAGCTGATTGGCGCCGGGGCCGAGGTTTATGAACAGCAGGTCGCACAGGTCGCGGCCCTTTTCGGCGCCGGACTCGAAGTCAGGTAACGCGCTGACGAACCCTGTATTCGGGCGTGTCCCACAGGCGGTTCTGCATGATATCGGCCATAATCCCGACGGCGCGTTCGACATCGCATTCGTCGATATACAAAGGTGTAAAGCCGAACCGCATTATGTCGGGTGCTCGAAAATCTCCGATCACGCCACGGGCGATCAGGGCCTGCATGGCGGCATACCCTTCCTTGAAACGGAACGAGATCTGGCTGCCGCGCTGCTGCGGATCACGGGGGCTGGCCAGTTGCAGATCCGGGCAGGTTGCCTCGACGCGTTCTATGAAAAGCTCGGTCAGTTCAATCGATTTGGCCCGGACGTCGGTCATGTCCGCCAGATCCCAGATGTCCATCGCAGCCGACAAGGCCGTCATCTGGATGATGGGCGGCGTTCCCACCCGCATCCGTTCAATGCCGCTGCCGGGGCGGTAGTCGAGATCGAAGGCAAACGGTGCTTCGTGCCCCAGCCATCCGGACAAGGCGGGGCGTGTGCGTTCCGCCAACCTCGGCGCGACATAGATGAAGGCTGGCGCGCCGGGGCCGCCGTTGAGGTATTTGTAAGTACACCCGACCGCGAAATCGGCGTTGCACCCTGAAAGGTCCACGGGGATGGCCCCCGCGGAATGGGCCAGATCCCAGACCGTTACCACGCCGTTGGCATGCGCCAGTTCGGTCAGCGCCTTCATGTCGTGCATCCGACCCGAGCGGTAATCCACCTCGGTCAACAAAAGAACAGCGACCTCTTCGGTGATTGCGCCGGCCACGGCTTCGGGATCAACGACGCGCAACTCATACGCGTCCCCAAGCGAGCGCAGCAAGCCATCCGCTATATACAGGTCCGAAGGAAAGTTGCCGTTGTCGGACAGAACCACTTTGCGATCCGGATTCAGTTCAAGGGCCGAGGCCACGGCCTGATAGACCTTGATCGACAAGGTGTCTCCGGTCACCACACTGCCGGGCTCTGCTCCGATCAGGCGGCCAATCCGGTCACCAAGCGCGGTGGGCAGGGCCATCCAACCAGCCTTGTTCCATCCGGTGATCAGCATCTGGCCCCATTCGTCCGTCAGCATCCGTTGCACTCGGGCACCGGCTGATTTCGGCAGGGGGCCCAGAGAGTTGCCATCCAGATAGATGACGCCCTCTGGCAGGTCGAACATGGCTTTGGTTGCCGCAAAATCAGTCATGAAGGCTCGCTAACTCGTGTGAACGTCGGTGATTGCTATTGAGGTAGTCGATCCGCGATAATGAGTCCATGCGATGCGACATACTGGTCTTTTGCCATTTTGGCTCAAAAGCGGTAGGACATCGCGCAGAAGCGACATGTGCTTGATCTTGTCGTCATTCAATGAGGGCTTTGCATGCGCTGGATGGACGTTCCGCCGGTTTGGTTGATTGCTTTTGCAGCTTTTGCCTGGTTGCAGGCCAGGTATCTGAAGCTGGGCCTGTCGCTTGAGGGTGGTTTGACGGATCTTCTGAGCGGGGTGTTGATCGGAGGTGGAATCCTGATGGCTGTTCTGGCGGTGGTCGAATTCCGCCGTCACAAGACAACCGTCATCCCGCATGAAACCCCGTCATCGATGGTGCAATCCGGCATCTACAAGCGCAGTCGCAATCCGATCTATGTGGGCGACGTTCTGATTCTTGCGGGTCTTGTCCTTCGGTTTGATGCCGTCCTGTCCCTGGTTCTTGTGCCAGTCTTCGTCTGGGTGTTGGAGCGTCGGTTCATCCTGCCGGAAGAAGACCGCCTGCGTCGTACCTTTCGCGCCGACTTCGCGCGTTACGAACGCAAGACACGGCGCTGGATTTAGGGTGGAGTCCGCAATGACATCACGTCAAAAATGCTGCGCTTGCGAAATAATGTTGCGCAGGATACATCTTTGCTTAACAAAGAATACCGATCACCCGCTCAGACCGAGTAAGAATTAGGGGGACTGCCAGTGAAGATAGGCACGCCAAAGGAAATACTGGACGGCGAGAACCGGGTCGCGATGACACCGGACTCGGCCGTGCAACTGCAAAAACTGGGCTATGAGTGCCTGATCGAAAAAGGCGCAGGTGCTGCCGCCGGTTTTTCGGACGCGGCGTATGAGGCTGTGGGCGTTGAGGTTGTCAAGACCGCGGCATCGCTGTGGAAGGCCGCAGATATCATCGCCAAGGTTCGTATCCCGACCGAGACGGAACTGAAGCGTCTGACCAAGGGCAAGACGCTGATTTCCTTCTTCAATCCTGCCGGAAACGAAGAAGGAATGGAACTTGCCAAGTCCAAGGGCGCAAATGTGATCGCCATGGAAATGGTGCCGCGTATTTCCCGGGCGCAGAAGATGGACGCGTTGTCGTCGATGGCCAACATTGCCGGCTACCGCGCCGTTATCGAAGCCGGCAACAACTTTGGCCGTTTCTTCACCGGTCAGGTGACTGCGGCTGGCAAGGTGCCGCCTGCGAAGGTTCTGATCGTCGGGGCCGGTGTTGCCGGGCTTGCCGCGATCGGCACTTCAACCTCGCTGGGTGCAATCACCTACGCGTTCGATGTGCGCCCGGAAGTGGCCGAGCAGGTCGAATCGATGGGGGCAGAGTTCGTCTATCTGGACTTCGAAGAAGAACAGCAGGATGGTGCGTCCACCGGTGGGTATGCGTCCGTCCAGTCAGAAGAGTTCCGCAATGCGCAGCTGGCCAAGTTCCGAGAGCTGGCCCCGGAAATGGACATTGTCATCACGACGGCGCTGATCCCCAACCGTCCGGCGCCCAAGCTGTGGCTGGAAGACATGGTCAAGGCAATGAAGCCGGGCTCGGTCATCGTTGACCTTGCGGCCGAGCGCGGCGGAAACGTCGAAGGCACCGTGCCGGATGAGAAAGTCGTCACAGACAATGGCGTGACCATCATAGGCTATACCGACTTCCCCAGCCGGATGGCGGCGCAGTCCTCATCGCTCTATGCCACCAATATCCGGCACATGATGGCCGACCTGACGCCCGAGAAGGACGGCAAGGTCAATCATGACATGGAAGATGACGTGATCCGCGGATCGACCGTGACCTATGAGGGTGAGATCACTTTCCCGCCGCCACCGCCCAAAGTACAGGCGATTGCGGTGCAGAAGAAACCGGAAGTCAAGGAACTGACCCCGGAAGAGAAGAAGGCGCAGGAAATCGCAGCCTTCAAGGCGCAGACCAAGCAGCAGTTTACTCTGTTGGGTGTCGGTGGCGCATTGATGCTGTTGGTGGGGTTGGTTGCTCCGGCCAGCTTCATGCAGCATTTCATCGTATTTGTGCTGGCCATCTTTGTGGGCTTTCAGGTGATCTGGAACGTCTCGCATTCGCTGCACACACCGCTGATGGCGATCACCAACGCGATCTCGTCGATCATCATCGTTGGGGCCCTGATGCAGATTGGGTCGGGGTCGTTCCTCGTCATTCTGCTGGCGGCGCTCAGCGTCTTCATGGCCGGGATCAACATCTTCGGCGGCTTCCTCGTAACCCGGCGCATGCTCGCCATGTTCCAGAAATCTTAAGGAGGCCGGGCACATGGAATTTGGCTTCACCACTGCCGCCTATGTTGTTGCGGCTGTCCTTTTCATCTTGTCCCTCGGCGGTCTGTCGAACCAGGAAAGCGCCAAGCGCGCGGTCTGGTACGGCATCGTCGGTATGGCGCTGGCGGTTTTTGCCACGCTGGTTGGCCCCGGTGCGGGGCGGTGGCTATTGTCGCTGCTGTTGATTGCGGGCGGTGGTTTCATCGGCCAATATGTTGCGCAGCGCGTCCAGATGACCGAGATGCCGCAGCTTGTTGCGGCGATGCACTCGCTGGTCGGTCTTGCGGCCGTGTTCGTTGGCTTCAACGCGCATTTCGAGATCGGCAACGTGGCACAGGTCATGGCCATTGCGGACAGTGCCAGCCAGGCGGATCTGTCCGATCTGGGGTCTTTTGCCAAGCTGATTGCCAAGAAAACCCCGGCTGAGCTGGCAATCCTGCATGTGGAATTGTTCCTGGGCATCTTCATCGGTGCGATCACCTTTACCGGGTCGGTTGTCGCCTATGGCAAGCTGGCGGGCAAGGTGACCTCGGCAGCGACCAAGCTGCCCGGTGGCCATGCGTTGAACGCGGCGGCAGCGGGTCTCTCGCTGATCTGCCTGATCTGGTACACATCGACAGGTGGTCTGTTCCCGCTGATCCTGATGACGCTGGCGGCGTTATTCATCGGCTATCACCTGATCATGGGCATCGGCGGCGCTGACATGCCGGTGGTGGTGTCGATGCTGAACAGCTATTCGGGTTGGGCGGCTGCGGCGATCGGTTTCTCGCTGGGCAACGACCTGTTGATCGTGGTCGGTGCGCTGGTGGGCTCGTCGGGTGCGATCCTGTCCTACATCATGTGTAAGGCGATGAACCGTCACTTTGTCAGTGTGATCCTGGGCGGTTTTGGTGGCCCGCAGGGCGAACAGATGGCCGTTGAAGGCGAACAGATCGCTATCGAGGCTGATGGCGTTGCTGCGGCTTTGAACGACGCGGACAGCGTGATCATCATTCCGGGCTATGGGATGGCCGTGGCACAGGCGCAGCAATCGGTTTCCGAACTGGTGCGCAAGCTGCGGGCCAAGGGCAAGAACGTTCGTTTCGCAATCCACCCTGTGGCGGGCCGCTTGCCGGGCCATATGAACGTTTTGCTGGCCGAAGCGAAGGTGCCGTATGATATCGTTCTGGAAATGGACGAGATCAACGACGACTTTCCGGACACAGATGTGGCCATCGTCATCGGTTCGAACGACATCGTGAACCCGGCGGCGCAGGAAGATCCCAACAGCCCCATCGCCGGAATGCCGGTTCTGGAATGCTGGAAAGCCAAGCAGGTGTTTGTCTCGAAACGTGGTCAGGGCACCGGGTATTCCGGCATCGAAAACCCGCTGTTCTTCAAAGAGAACACCCGGATGTTCTACGGCGACGCCAAGGAGTCGCTGGACAAGCTGCTGCCGATGATCGATTGATCGTCGCGTTTGATCAGATTGCAAAGGGCGCCTTTGGGCGCCCTTTTCTTTTTGAGTGTGCATGGGGGCGTTGCCCCCAATCCCCCAGGATATTTCCAGCCAGATGAAGCAGGCGGAGTGTGGTAGTCTGGGGTGGCGGCACAGATGGCAGGAGGTCGAGGATGGAGAAAGTGAATGGTATTGGCGGAGTGTTCTTTCGCGCCCGCGACCCTAAAGCGCTGAGCGCCTGGTATGAGAAGCACCTGGGCGTCAATCATTATGACCCCGTGCCCTGGAAGCAGCGAGAAGGCTATACGGTCTTTGCGCCATTTGAGGAGGACACTGTATATTTCGGACGGACCGATCAACAGTGGATGATCAATTTTCGTGTTGATGACCTGGCCGCGCTGACGGCGCAGCTTGAGCAGGCTGGAATCACGGTGGAAACCAATCCTGACTGGGACAGCGAAGTTGGAAAATTTGCCCGCATCCATGATCCCGAAGGCAACCCCATCGAGCTGTGGCAGCCAAATCAATGAGATAGCAGGGTTGTATACCGTTGTATCCCTGTAAGTATATGAAATAAAAAGAGAATTGATGTATCAATTATGTACCGTATAGTGCGCGTGACGAGGCGGAGCCATACATGACACCGATAGACGACCATCCCCTTCGCTATGCGCTGGCAAATGAACTGCATGCGCGACCGTTCCCGGTCGCGTCAATGCCCTGTACGGTGGTCTTTCTTGCGATCAAAAAGCCCGAGGCCGCCGTGGCGCGCGATCGACGTGAGGATTTGGCTCATTTGATCGACCTGCTGGATCGCCACGGTGCGCAGCACCCTCGGCCGGACGCCACGCATTACGCGGGTCAGATTGGCCGCCATTGGTTGAAGTGGGAGCAGCATACCGAATTCGTGACTTACACGGCGATCGCGCAGAATGTGAGTGATCGCGCCTTTGATCCGGCTGACTTTGAGGTCTTTCCGCCCGATTGGTTGATGGCCAGTCCTGGCCAAAGGGTTACGTCAGTATTGATGCGCGTCGTTGAACGCGACAGTGACGACTTGGTGAAGTCGAAACTGCTGGATTGGTTCGAGCCGGAAAGCCTGGCCGTGTCCAGGGTGTTGGACGATGCAGCGGTTTGTGCCAGTGATTTTCGGATCGATCCGGCAGGTCACATGCGCTTTGCCTTGTTCGTGGCCGAGGGCACCGGACGGCGCCGGACGGGACGGATTATTCAGCGTCTTTGCGAAATAGAAACGTATAAGGCGATGTCGATGCTGGGTTTTGCGCGCGTCAAGCAGCTGATGCCGCGTATCGGAGAGCTGGACGGGCAACTCACTCGATTGATGGGGCAGATGACCGGCAACTCGGCGCAGCCTGACGCGCTGTTACAGGATTTGCTGGCAACGTCGATCGAGCTCGAGACATTGTCGGCCCGGTGTTCTTTCCGTTTCGGAGCTACGGGGGCGTATGAGGCCATCGTCAACCAGCGGATCGAAGTGTTGCGAGAAGAACGTTTCGAGGGTGGTCAGAATTTCGCTGACTTCATGATGCGCCGATATGACCCTGCAATTCGCACCGTGAAATCCACGGAACGCCGGCTTCAGGCCTTGTCGGATCGGGCGATCCGCGCGGGTGAGTTGCTGCGGACAAGAGTGGATGTGGAACGCAGCGCGCAAAACCAGGCGTTGCTGGAAAGCATGGACCGTCGCGCTGATCTGGCACTGCGCTTGCAACATACGGTCGAGGGGCTTTCCGTGGTTGCCATCAGCTATTACGCGGTTTCGCTGGTCAGCTATCTTTTGTATCCGCTGACGGCCTCTGGCATCAGCAAGGGCATGCTGACGGCAGCGGTTACGATCCCGGTTGTCGCCGGGGTGTGGTACTCGGTGCGACGCATTCGCAAACGGCTCGGTTGAGCAGCAATTGCCAGTGTTCGTCTGATCTGTAGAACAGGGGCATTGGGCAAGCAGAGCGAGGGCTTGGAATGATAAGCATAGTTGCAGCATGGCGCGCTGTCGCCGCCATGTTCATTCTGAATGGTGCCCTGTTCGGAATCTGGGCGTCGCGCATTCCCGCCATACGTGACCGCTTGGAATTGTCCCATGAGGCGCTTGGATACGGCCTGTTGTTCATGGCTGCGGGGGCTGTCTGCTCTTTCCCGATAACCGGGCGGCTTACGGATCGATTCGGCGCAGTTGCAATCACCCGGATCATTGCGGTTCTGTACACGGGGTCGCTGATCCTGCTTGCCATGGCTGATGGGCTTTGGGGGCTGGCAGTGTTCCTTTTTGTCTTTGGCGCCTTTCACGGGTCGATGGATGTTGCAATGAATGCATGGGCCGCCGAGGTAGAGCAGGCTTATGACAAACCCGTTATGTCCTCGTTCCACGCAATGTGGAGCCTTGGGGCCGGACTTGGCGCGCTCAGCGGGTATGTCGCGGTTCAGATGGGGCTGACGGTTCTTGTGCACTTCCTGTTGGCGGGTGGCGTGGTTGTTGGCCTTGCGCTTGCGTCATCCTGGGTAAGCTGGACCTCGCGCCAATCCCAAGGGCCTCAGAGTACGGTTTTCGCCTTGCCATCCGGGGCGTTGATACTGGTCGGCATAGCCGCCTTGTGCGGAGCATTGGGCGAAGGGGCCGTCGCGGACTGGAGCGCGATATATCTGCGTGACATCACAGGGGCGTCCGAAAGCGTCGCTGCCTTGGGCTATGCGGTGTTTTCAGTGACCATGGTGGCCTTTCGACTTGCAGGCGCGCTTGTCATCACCCGGTTCGGTCCGGTCGTTTCCGCCCGGTTTGGCGGTATTTGCGCGGCGTTTGGGGTTTTCACGGTGGTTTCAACAGCAACGATCCTGCCCGTGCTGGCCGGCTTTGCCTTGATGGGAATAGGGTATGCCGTGATCATGCCGCTGGCATTCAGCCGGGCGGCCAGCGATCCGAATGTGCCACCGGGGCAAGCCATCGCAAGTGTGGCGACATTGGGGTATGGGGGGCTTTTGATCGGTCCGCCGTTGATTGGCTTTTTGGCGGAAGTGTTCGGCCTGCGTCTGGCATTCGCCGTGCTGCTGCCATTGGCCGTTTTGATCGTGCTGTTGGCCGGCGCGATGAAACGCGCCGGCTGAGAATGTTCAACGACCGCGGATCCGCGGATCCAGCGCATCGCGCAGACCGTCACCCAGATAGTTGACGCTCAGGACGGTCAGCGAGATTGCCAGACCAGGCCAGAACACACGCTCGGGGTATTGCTGTAGATAATCGACTCCGTCGAACAGCAGGCGGCCCCAAGTCGGGAAGTCGGGCGGAAAGCCCAGACCCAAGAAGGAAAGCGCGCTTTCGGTAATGATCGCCGTCGCAATCCCCAGCGTCGCCGATACCATGATCGGAGACAACACGTTCGGCAGGATATGCCGCGTGATGATCTGAGTGTTGCTGGTGCCGATGGACCGGGCCGCCAGAACGAATTCACGCTCTTTGATGGCCAGCACGTCACCCCGTACGATCCGCGCCGTAGGCATCCACGAGGTGATGCCGATGGCGCAGACGATCAGGATGAAGATCCCGCGCTCCAGCCCGAACGCGGCGGACAGGGGTTCACGGAACAGCAGCATCATGACCAGCAGCAAGGGCAGCAGGGGCAGGGCCAGAAACAGGTCTGTCAGACGCATAAGCGGACCATCCAGCCGTTTGAAGAACCCGGCCAGAACGCCGATGAACGATCCCAGAAACAGTGCCAGCAGCATCGCGGTGATGCCCACCGATACCGAGGTTTGACCGCCCGACATCATGCGCGCCAGAATATCCCGGCCCAACTGGTCGGTGCCGAAGGGATGCGCCCAGCTTGGCCCCTGATTGCGGGCCCGGATATCGATCTGTGTTGGATCGATGCTCCAGAGATAGGGGCCCAGATAGACGCCCGCCACGATCAGGATGAACAGCACCGCACCCACCATGGCGCCCTTGTGCGTCTTGAACTGATCCCAGACGTCGCGCCATTGGCTGCGCGGCGGTGTCGTGAGTTCCTCCATCACATCAGCGGTTGGCAGCGCGGTGGATGCCGGGGCCAGACCTTCGTCGGGAATCAGCGTATCTGATTTGTCGTGATCAGTCATAGCGAATCCTCGGGTCCAGAATGCCATACAGGACGTCGGCGATCAGGTTGAACAGCACGATCAGCACGGCAAAGATGAAGGTCAGGGTTTGCACCATCGGCAGGTCGTTGGCCTGAATGGCGCCAATCAGCAACTGGCCGATACCGTTCACCTTGAAAACCTGCTCGGTGATGATGGCGCCGCCGAAAATGGCCGGGATACCCAGTGCAATGACCGTGACCACGGGAATCATCGAGTTCCGCAGGACGTGGACCATGACGACCGTGTATTCGCTGAGCCCCTTAGCGCGCGCGGTGCGGACGTAATCCTGGTTGAGATTGTCCAGCATCGAGGCGCGCATGAAACGGCTGAGCTGTGCAGTGATCTGCAACGCCAGCACCATGACCGGCATGATCATCTGCTTCAGCTGCACGACGAAGCTGTCCCAGCTGTTGACGACATGGGTCGTGTCATAGATCGACGGGAACCAGCCCAATTGGACCGAGAAGATCACGATCACCAGAACGCCCGAGAAAAACGGAGGGACCGAGAAGCCGACCATCGACACGAAGGTGCCCATCTGGTCGAACCAGGAATACTGGCGATAGGCCGAATAGATGCCGATGGGCAGGGCGATCAGAATGGCGACAACATAGGCGGTGCCGACAACCCACAGGGTCTGCGGGATACGCTGAACGACGATGTCCATGACGGGCGAGCGGGTCTGCCAGGATATCACGCGCAGGTCGCCTGCGGAAAAATTGGTGCCGAAGATGTGGTCGATCAGAACCTGCGGTTCGATCCAGAAGAATTGCACGATCCATTTCCAGAACCGGATATGCATCGGCTGGCCAAGGCCGAGCGCCTCGCGCATCTTTTCCTTGACTTCGGGGGGAACGGTGAGCGGAACCTGTGCCATCGGATCGCCGGGTGCGAGTTCGAGGAGCAGGAAGATGACGAGGCTGATGAACAGCAGCGTTGGAACGGCCAGCACCAGTCGTCTGATTGTGAAATTAAGCATTAAGAGGCGCCTTTATATGCGTCTTCTTGTTGGGGTGGGATGCAAATGACCGCGCCCCGATAACGATCGGGGCGCGGTTTTGCAAGGTCAGTGCTTAGGAACCGGTTTTGCGGTACCAGTCCGCAATGTTCCACAGCTCGCTGTCCCAAACGTTCAGGACAACGCCACCCAGTGTGTTTGCATGTGCCGACAGGCGACCACGGTGAACCAGCGGGATCATACCACCATTCTGAACCATGATGTCATTCAGCTGCTTGGCGATTTCCGCACGCGCTTCCAGACCCGCGGTTTCGGCCAATTGAGCGTGCAGCTTGTCGAACTCTTCGTTGCAGAAGCGGCTGATGTTTTCGCCCTGCCACTGCGTCTCGGGACGCGGTGCCTTGTCGCACAGACCGTTGCCCAGATAGGACTGCGGGTCGGTGCCGTTGAAGGTGTTGGCGTACATTTCAACGTCGGCATAGAACTTCTGGAACGTGTCGGGCGAGCCCGGGTCACCACCGAAGAAGACCGATGCGTTGATGTTGCGCAGTTCGGTTTCAATGCCGATCTGGCTCCACCACTCCTTGATCAGTGCCTGGAAGTCCTGACGGACAGCGTTGGTCGAGGTCTGATAGACGATCTTCAGCGGAACGCCATCCTTCTCGCGGACGCCGTCGCCATCGGTGTCGACGATACCGGCATCATCCAGCAGTTTCTTGGCGCCTTCGATATCCTGGGTGTCGCAGGTCATCGAGGTCGAGTTGAACGCCGCAGGGGCCGGAACCCAATTGCAGGTCACTTTACCAGCCTGACCATAGCCGATTTCCACCAGCAGCGGACGGTCGATGGCCATCGACATGGCTTTGTAAACGGCCGGGTCCTTCAGGAATGGGTGCGGATGCTTGGCCGTCGAACGCTCGCCTTCCGGCAACTCGGGCGACGGGTTGGTCTGGTTCAGCATGATGCGCTCGACCAGCGGGCCGAAGCCTGCAACCGGCGTACCTTTGCCACCTTCCTGCATCTGTGCGATCACTTCCGGAGCCAGTTGCAGGTTCCAGGCATAGTCAAATTCACCGGTTTCCATGACGGCACGACCTGCAGCCGTCGCGTCACCGCCGCCTTTGAAGGTCACGGTCGCGAAGGCAGGTTTTGCCGGATCACGATAGTTGTCGTTGGCCTTGAAGGTGATCACGTCGTTCGGTTTGAACTCGGTGACGACAAAGGGGCCGGTGCCGATCGGGTTGAAGTTCTGTTCGGTGCATTCCGGGGCTTTGGCGCCCATGCAGTTTTCGAACTGGGCCTTTTGAAGGATCGGGCTTTCACCGCCGACGAACGGGCCATAGGGGAAGGGGGTCGGTGCGTCGAAAGTGACCTTGACGGTCAGGTCATCAACAGCTTCGACCGAGGTGACGCCTTCGAACTTGGTCACCTGCGCGCAGCCACCTTCCGGGTGCATACAGTAATCGGCGGTGAACTTTACGTCAGCAGCGGTGAACGGAGAGCCGTCAGACCATGTGATTCCCGGTGCGATTTTCCATGTGATCGACGTCAGGTCTTCGCTGACACCGCCATTTTCCACGGTTGGGATTTCTGACGCCAGATATGGCACCATGTTGCCGTCCTGGTCGTAGCGGGCAAGTGGCTCGATCACCAGCGAGGCTGATTCCACGTCTTTCGTACCGCCGGACAGGAACGGGTTCAGGATCGACGGAGCCTGCCAATAGATGATGCTGACATTGCCGTCCGAACCGCGCTCGGCAAAGGCCATCGGGGCCATTGCCGTGCTTGCGATCGCACCAAGCAAAAGGGTTTTGATTTTCATAAGTCACTCCCGAATTGGACACGTTCGTGTCTCGATTATCTCCGCAAGGCCTGCGGGTTTGGCGTTGCCGCTTCGGGGTAAGTTTTTGATCAATAAAGATAATAGCGCTAACGACATAAATCGGCGCTGCCTCCCCAAGGCGGTTACGTTGGGTATCGAAACAGAACTTGAGAAAAATGCAAGTGGTGCCGTCGCGAAAATGTGTAATGGGTTTGACTTTTCCCGGTGGCCCGCCGTAGCGTTCGGCATTCACAACAAGAATAACCTCGTCAAGGGAGCGCGCACGTGCTGGATCAGCCTATTGCTCAAATCAAAAAACTGCGGGTGGAGTTTCAGACAAAGGACGGTCCCGTTGTTGGTGTTGAGGACGTCTCGTTCGAGGTCAAACCAGGCGAAACCGTTTGTATCGTTGGCGAATCGGGCTCGGGGAAGTCGGTTTCATCGTTGTCCTTGATGCGTCTGGTCGAGTTCGGTGGCGGCGAAATCGCGGGCGGTGAATTGCTGTTTGATCGTCGTGATGGCGAAGAAATGGACCTGGCGAAGGCCGATCAAGATCTGATGAAGCAGATTCGCGGCAACGAAATCGGGATGATCTTTCAAGAGCCGATGACCGCGCTGAACCCTGTTTTCACCGTGGGCCGCCAGTTGACCGAAGGTTTGCGCATCCACAAGGACATGACGAAAGCGCAGGCCGAGCAACGGGCGCTGGAATTGCTGCGTCAGGTTCGTATCCCAGAGCCCGAGCGCCGTCTGAAACAATACCCTCACGAGTTGTCGGGCGGGATGCGCCAACGTGTTGTCATTGCGATGGCGATGGCCTGTGAGCCGCGCCTGTTGATCGCCGACGAACCCACCACGGCGCTGGATGTGACCATTCAGGCCGAGATCCTGGCCTTGATGGACCGCCTCAAGCGGGAAACCGGAACTGCGGTGATGTTCATCACCCACGACATGGCCGTGGTTGCCCAGATGGCTGACCGCGTTGTTGTGATGTTCCGCGGCAACAAGGTCGAAGAAGGCACGGTCAAGGAAATCTTCGAAAACCCACAGCACGACTATACCAAGGCGTTGCTGGCCGCGGTGCCGAAACTGGGCGAGATGCAGGGTAAATCTGCGCCCGAGCCGATGAAGCTGCTGGGGGTCGAAGGGCAGAATATTGCGCCAATTCCGGGTACGGAAGAGGTTCTGCTGACCGTCAAGAACCTGACGACACGGTTCCCGGTCAAAGGCGGGCTTTTGCGGCGCACGATTTCGAACGTTCATGCGGTCGAGGATGTCTCGTTCACTCTGAACAAAGGGCAAACGCTCAGTCTTGTAGGGGAATCCGGGTGCGGCAAGTCTTCGGCAGGGCGCTCGATCCTGCGGCTGGTTGAGCCGTTGGCGGGCGAGATTGATCTGGACGGTGTCGATATCATGAAGCTTGATCCGTCTGGTTTGCGCAAGGCGCGGCTGGACATGCAGATGATTTTCCAGGATCCGTTCGCCTCGCTGAACCCGCAGATGCAGCTGGTCGACCAAGTGGCCGAGCCGATGCGCAATTATGATGTGGCGTCGGGATCCGAACTTCAGGATCGCGTGGCACAATTGTTCGACAAGGTGCAATTGCCGCGCAGCTTCATGCGTCGCTTCCCGCATGAAATGTCCGGCGGTCAGCGTCAGCGGATTGCAATTGCCCGCGCTTTGGCCCTGAACCCCAAGCTGATCATTGCGGATGAGGCGGTCTCGGCCCTTGACGTGTCGGTTCAGGCGCAGGTTCTGAACCTGATGATGGAATTGCAGTCCGAGCTGGGCCTGTCATACCTGTTCATCAGCCACGACATGGCCGTTGTCGAACGGGTCAGCCACTATGTCGGGGTCATGTATCTGGGGCGCATTGTCGAACTTGGGCCCCGGGCGCGGGTGTTCGAGAACCCGCAGCATCCCTATACACAGGCGCTGATGAAGGCGGTTCCGATCGCGGACCCGAACAAGCGGAAATCGGAAAAGGATCTGAATTTCAAACCGATCCCTTCTCCTATTCACCCCACCAACTACACGCCGGAACCTTCGCAATATCAAGAGGTTGAGGCAGGGCACTTCATTCTGACCACGGACAGCGGGTATTGACCCCAATGGCGAAACGCCTGACCCCGCTTGAGATCATGACTCAGCTGATCTCATTTCCGACCGTAAGCCGTGATACCAATCTGCCGCTGGTGGATTGGGTTCAGGACTACTTGCAGGGCCACGGAATCGAAAGCCACCGCTGGCCAGATCCGGACCAACCGCACAAGGCCGCGATCTTTGCGCATGTTGGTCCATCCGAAGAAGGCGCGGTGGTTCTGTCCGGTCACACGGATGTCGTGCCGGTGGACGGTCAGCCGTGGGACACTGATCCTTTCACGGTGACCGAGAAAGACGGCAAGTACTTCGGTCGCGGCACCTGCGACATGAAGGGGTTTGACGCCCTGGCCATCTGGGCCCTGGTCGAAGCACACCATGCCAATATCAGCCGGCCGCTTCAGCTGGCGCTCAGCTTTGACGAAGAGGTCGGATGCACCGGTGCGCCGCCCATGATTGAAGCAATGCAACAGGTTCTGCCCAAGGGATCGGCAGTGATAGTGGGTGAGCCGTCGATGATGCAGGCGGTGACGGGGCACAAGGGCGGGTTCGGCATTGATACACATATCGTCGGGTTCGAAGTGCACAGCTCGATCATGCATACTGGCGTGAACGCGATCATGGCGGCGGCGCCTTTGATCGATTGGGCAAATCACAGAAATGCCGAAAGCATGGCTGCTAAGCCGAGCGAAATCGCGGCTGTATTTGACCCGCCGTGGACAACCTGTCATGTCGGCATGATTGAAGGCGGGACAGCGCACAACATCACCGCCAAAGACTGCACTTTCATGATGGATTTTCGCACGGTGCCGGACGAAACGCAGGCTGAATGGCGCGATGCCTATATCGAACAGGTCCGCCAGGTCGAAGCTCGGATGCAGGCCGTTCACCCCGATGCGCGCATCGAACTGTCCGAGCATTTCGCGATCCCTGGGCTGGTGCCCGAACAGGACGGAGAAGCCGAAGCTTTGGTGCGCGCCCTGACCGGGGACAACGCCAGCCACGTCGTCAGCTATGGGACCGAGGCGGGGCAGTTTCAGGCGGCCGGGTATTCAGCCGTGATCTGCGGCCCGGGTGATATCGCGCAGGCTCATCAGCCGAACGAGTTCATATCGATCGCGCAGTTCGAAGCTGGGCATGGGTTCATGCAACGTTTGGTTGAAAGGCTGAGCGCGGCGTAACATTCAACGTGGCTTCAGTGGTTCAGGGGAGGGTCTTGAGGTGCCTGTCAAAAACAGACTTGCAGAGATGCATGGCGATATTACCAAGTGGCGCCGCCACCTGCACGCACATCCTGAACTGATGTATGACGTGCATGAAACGGCTGCTTTCGTTGTCGAGCGTCTCAGGGAATTTGGTGTGGATGAAATCACGCCGGGAATTGGCAGGACGGGCGTCGTGGCCGTTATCCGGGGACGGCAGGATACGACCGGGCGCGTGATCGGATTGCGCGCCGACATGGACGCATTGCCGATCGAAGAAGCGACGGGGTTGGACTATGCGTCGACCGTATCGGGCAAGATGCACGCCTGCGGGCATGACGGGCATACCTCGATGCTGCTTGGGGCCGCCCAGTACCTGGCCGAAACGCGAAACTTCGATGGCACTGTGGTTCTGATTTTCCAGCCGGCAGAAGAAGGCGGCGCGGGTGGCTTGGCCATGTGTCAGGACGGCCTGATGGATCGCTGGGGCATTGATGAGGTCTATGGCATGCACAATATGCCGGGGTTGCCGGTGGGCGAATTCGCGATCCGACCCGGCGCCTTGCTGGCCTCATCTGATGAATTCGAGATCACGATCACCGGCAAGGGCGGACACGCGGCTGCACCGCATGACGCGGTAGACACCACGCTGGTAGCCTCGCATATCGTTGTGTCGTTGCAATCCGTCGTGTCGCGCAACGTCGATCCGATCAAACGCGTGGTGCTGACTGTGGGCACGTTCGAAACGGACAGCGTCGCGTCGAACGTGATCGCGCATACCGTCCGCTTGCAGGGGACCGTCCGGACGCTCGACCCCGAATACCGCGCCATTGCGGAAGAGCGCGTGCGCAGGATCGCCGAGGATACGGCCTCGGCCTTCGGCGCAAAGGCGGATGTCGTCTGGACGCCCGGCTATCCTGTGACTGTGAATTCCGAGGCCGAGACGGCATTCGCTGCCGAGGCGGCCGAGGCCGTGGCGGGCAAGGTCAATGACAGCACTGATCCGATCATGCCGTCGGAAGATTTCGCCTACATGCTTGAAGAACGGCCCGGAGCTTACATCTTTATCGGGAACGGGGACACGGCCATGTGCCATCACCCGGAATACAATTTTGACGACAATGCGATTCCCGCCGGTTGCAGTTGGTTTGCCGAGATCGTGGAACGACGATTGCCCGTCGCATAATTTGAGGGAGAGTGACATGCCGATCAAAAACCGCCTCGCAGAGATGCACGAAGAGATCACAGGCTGGCGGCGTGACATTCACCAACATCCGGAAATTCTGTACGACACGCACCGCACCAGCGCGCTGGTGGCGGAAAAGCTGAAGGAATTCGGCTGTGATGAGGTCGTTACAGGCATCGGTCGCACCGGCGTGGTCGGGGTCATTCGGGGAAAGAGCGACACGCAGGGCCGGGTGATTGGCCTGCGCGCCGACATGGATGCGCTGCCGATGCAGGAACAGACCGGGCTGGACTATGCCTCGAAGACATCAGGCGCGATGCATGCCTGCGGACATGACGGGCATACCGCCATGGTTTTGGGGGCGGCAAAATACCTCTCTGAGACGCGCAATTTCGATGGCACTGCAATCGTGATCTTTCAGCCTGCCGAAGAGGGCGGGAATGGCGCCGAGGCCATGTGCAAGGACGGTCTGATGGACCGGTTCGGCATTCAGGAAGTCTATGCGATGCACAACGTACCGGGCCTGCCGACCGGGCAGTTCGCGATCCGTTCGGGCCCTTTGCTGGCAGCAGCGGACGAATTTGACATCCATCTTGAAGGGCGCGGCGGTCACGCTGCAAAACCCCATGAGACGGTCGATACGACGGTGATGCTGTCGCAAATGATCGTGGCATTGCAGACGATCGTGTCGCGCAATGCCGATCCGATCCTGCAAGCCGTGCTGTCGGTGACGTCTGTCGAGACGTCATCGAAAGCGTTCAACGTGATCCCGCAATCGGCGCAGATACGCGGCACGGTCCGAACCCATTCCAACCAGATGCGAGATCTGATCGAACAGCGCCTCAAAGAGGTCGCCGAAGGGATTGCAGCAACATTCGGTGGTTCCGTGAACGTCAATTACTCGCGCGGCGTTCCGGTGACGATCAATGCCGAAACTCAGACGGGATATGCGGCAGAGGCCGCAGTCTCGGTCGGGGGCAGCTGCATCGAGGCGCCGATGGTGATGGGGGGCGAGGATTTCTCGTTCATGCTGGAGGAACGGCCCGGAGCCTTCATCGTTCTGGGCAACGGTGACAGCGCCGGGTTGCACCACCCTGAATACGATTTCAACGACGAGATCATCCCGATCGGATGCTCGTGGTTCGCAGAAATGGTCGAGCGCCGAATGCCGGCGGCTTGAACTGAATTAGGAGAGAATAGACATGCCAGTCAAAAACCGCTTTGCCGAATTGCAGGATGAGATCACTGCCTGGCGACGGGATCTGCACCAAAACCCTGAAATCCTGTTCGAAACGCACCGCACCAGCGCAATGGTGGCCGAGAAGTTGCAGGAGTTTGGTTGCGACGAGGTCGTTACCGGCATCGGGCGTACAGGCGTTGTTGGCGTGATCAAGGGCAAATCGGACAGCAGCGGCAAGGTGATCGGTTTGCGGGCGGATATGGATGCGCTGCCGATCCATGAGGCGACGGGGCTGGACTATGCCTCGAAAACGCCGGGCGCCATGCATGCCTGCGGCCATGATGGCCACACGGCGATGCTGCTTGGTGCGGCGAAGTACCTGTCTGAAACCCGAAATTTCGATGGCACGGTTGTTGTGATCTTCCAGCCTGCCGAAGAGGGCGGCGGTGGTGGTCGTGAAATGTGCGAAGATGGCATGATGGACCGCTGGAATATTCAGGAAGTCTACGGCATGCACAATTGGCCGGGACAACCTGTGGGCAAGTTCGCCATCCGCCCCGGTTCCTTCTTTGCCGCAACCGATCAGTTCGACATCTCTTTCGAAGGGCGCGGCGGTCATGCTGCCAAGCCGCATGAAACAGTAGATACGACGGTACTGGCCGCGCAGGCGGTGTTGGCGCTTCAGACCATTTCGTCGCGCAATGCCGATCCAATCGATCAGGTCGTGGTGTCGGTGACGTCGTTCGAGACCTCGTCGAAGGCGTTCAACGTGATCCCGCAGACTGTTCAGATCAAGGGTACCGTGCGCACCATGAGCAAGGATATGCGGGATCTGGCCGAAAAGCGGATCAATGAGATCTGCAATGGTGTGGCGGCAACGTTCGGAGGCACCGCCGATGTGACCTACATCCGCGGGTATCCGGTGATGGTGAACAGTGAAGAGCAGACAGAGTTTGCCGCAGATGTTGCCCGGTCGGTATCTGGTGATTGCGATGATGCGCCTTTGGTCATGGGCGGCGAGGACTTTGCCTTTATGCTGGAGGAGCGCCCTGGCGCCTATATTCTAGTGGGTAACGGCGATACGGCCATGGTTCACCACCCGGAATACAACTTCAACGATGAGGCGATTCCCGCCGGGTGCAGCTGGTGGGCAGAGATCGTCGAGCAGCGGATGCCGGCGGCCTGATGGGGCGGGTGGGGGCTCTGCCCCCACACCCCCGGGGATTTTTTTGGCCAGATGAAAAGGGATCCCGCGTGCTCACGTCAGGTCGAGCGAACGGCACAGCGTTTCCACGACGGAGTCCAGTGCGTTGCTTTGCATCTTGACGCAGGATTGGGCGGCGCTGCGGGCCCGGGTCAGGGCTTGATCGTCTGAAAGCCAATGGTCGACCGCCGCAGAGAGATCTGTTTTGGTCCGAACCTCGATGGCGCCACCGGTTTTGATCAACGGCGCGAAAGTTTCAGCAAAATTGAAGTATCCGGGGCCGGTTATCACGGCGGCTCCGGCCTGGGCCGGTTCGAAAGGGTTGTGGCCGCCGATGTTTTTCAGGGAGCCGCCCAGGAACACGATGGGAGACAGAGCGTACCATGTGCCGGTCTCGCCCAGTGTATCAGCGACATATACCTGGGTTTCGGTTTTGATCGGGGAAGTTTCTGATCGGAACGCGGCGTTGAGATCGGAGGCGTCCAGTAGTTTTGCGATATCGCCGCGGCGCTCTGGGTGGCGGGGGATCAGCAACAGCAGCAGATCGGGCCAGCGTTCCAGAAGTGATTTATGCGCGGCCAGAACGATTTCCTCTTCACCGGCATGGGTTGAACTGGCGATCCACACAGGTCTGCCAGAAATCTGAGAACCGATGTCTTCGAGCGTGCCGTGGTCTATGGGAAGAGGGTCTGACATGGCCTTGAGATTGGTGCCGGGCCGGACGCGACCGGCAGGGGCACCCATGGCTGCCAGGTTGGCTGCGGTTTTGTCGTTTTGCGTCAGGAACAGGTTGAACTTGTTCAAAACGAACCGCGCTGTTCTGGGGCGTTTTTTCCAACCGGCAACGGACTTGTCCGACAGTCGTGCATTCAGAAGGGCCAGCGGAACGCCGCGTTTGGCGCTTTCGACGATCAAACGCGGCCAAATCTCACTTTCGACGAAAACCCCGCCCTCTGGTTGCCAATGGTTCAGAAAGCGCCGGACCGGGCCTGCCGTGTCAAGCGGCGGGAATTGATGCCGTGTACGGGGCGGCAGGCGTTTTTCGATCAGAGCCGCTGAGGTCGGGGTGCCCGAGGTGATCAGAAACTCGGCCTCGGGCAGGCGGTCTGCCAGCCGTCTGATCAGGCTGAGGACCGAAAGGCTTTCACCGACGCTGGCGGCGTGGAACCAGACCAAACGCCCATTTGGTCTGGGCAGGCTGGCATGGCCAAGGCGTTCTTGTTGCCGCTTGTCAGGTACGTTTGCTGCCCGCAGCTTGTTCCGAACGACCCGCCATATCAGGGGCGCAGCCAGAGACGTGAGGGCGCAGTACACATGGTACAACGCCGTGGGGCGGCCGTCGTGATCCGGCATATCAGCCGCCTGTATGGCTCATGTGACGGCTCATCCGGCCATCGACGGCTTGACGGGAATAGTCGAAATCATGCCCTTTGGGCTTGAGATTGATCGCAGATCGGATCGCGTCCTCAAGTGGCTGTTCGGTATCGGGATGATCGCGCAGGGCGCCGCGCAGGTCGGCCATGTCTTCCTGACCCAGGCACATGTAGAGTTCGCCCGTGCAGGTCAGGCGGACCCTGTTGCAGCTTTCACAGAAATTGTGCGACAGCGGCGTTATGAAGCCGATTTTCTGGCCGGTTTCCTCGAGCCGCACGTAACGGGCCGGGCCACCGCTGCGTTCGGCCAGATCGGTGACCGAATAGTGGTTTTCGTATTCTTTCCGCACGTCCTTGAGCGACCAGTACTGATCCAGGCGGTCTTCGTTTCCGATATCGCCCATGGGCATTACCTCGATCCAGGTCAGATCCATATCCCGCTGGGCGCACCATTCCGTGATTTTGGGAAGTTCGGGCTCGTTGAACCCTTTCAGGGCAACGGCGTTTATCTTGATCCGCAGGCCAGCTTTTTGCGCGGCGTCGATTCCGTTCAAAACCTGTTTCAGGCGACCCCAGCGCGTTACCTTGGCGAACTTGTCATCATCCAGCGTGTCCAGCGAGACATTCACCCGACGCACACCGGCCGCATAAAGGTCTTCGGAAAATCGGTGCAGTTGCGAACCGTTGGTTGTCAGCGTCAACTCCTTCAATGCACCGCTGTCCAGATGACGTGTCATCGAATTGAAGAACGTCATGATGTTGCGACGCACCAAAGGCTCACCACCCGTAATGCGCAGCTTTTCGACCCCCATTCTGACGAAGGTCGAACACATCCGGTCCAGTTCCTCCAATGTCAGCAGGTCTTTCTTGGGCAGAAAGGTCATGTTCTCGGACATGCAATACACGCAGCGGAAGTCGCAGCGATCCGTGACGGAGACGCGGAGATACGTGATGGCGCGGGCAAACGGGTCGATTAGCGGAGCTGTCATGCCACATAGGTAAAGCTGGAACATGGCCGCGACAAGTGCGAACTGCGCTTTGCGCTGGAACAGGTGGGCGCAGGGTTGTAGGTTTCCGGCATGAAGAAAATACTTGTTTTGACATGCGCAATGACGGCCGGATGCGACGCCGTGCAGTCAACGACTGATCGAGTGTTCGGCGGGGGCGACGCGCCCGCCCAGACGGTGCCTGACACGGAAACGGGCACCGCAGTTGCCGAAGAGGTGTTGCAACCCGAACCGGTTTCCGCGCGCCCGAACTGGGTTGGCGCGAAAACCACCATCGCCGGGCTTGGGGATCCGACCACTCCGGGGCGCTGGATGCAGACGCCGCTGGTGGACAGCGAAGTTACGGCGCGTGTCGTCGTGCCACGGACCGGGGCGCAGGCCTATATCACGTTGGTCCCGGTTTCCGGTCCGGACAGCAGCGGCAGCCGCTTGTCACTGGACGCCATGAGGGCCCTGTTGGTGCCCTTCGACGAACTTGTCGAGCTTGAGGTCTATGTGAACTGATTTTTCAGGTATTTGCCTGCTTCGCGGCGGGCAAACGGCTTCATGGCATCACCGTGCTGTTTCAGAAAGGCGATCACGCGTTCTGGGTCATGTTTGGACAGTTCGCGCAGCCACCAGGCGATGGATTTCTGGATGAACCAGTTGCGGTCCGAAACATATCCCGCAGCCCAGCCAAGGATGCGGTCACGGCGGTGCAGATCGTCAGGCTTGGGGTGGTTCTGTTTGGTCCAGGGCAGGGTTGCGACCAAGGCCGCGCGCCGGGTCCACATGTGATCGGCTCGGGTCCACAGTTCGACCTCGTCCAACCGTTCGGGATTTGCTGAAAGCCGTTTTTGCATCGCCATGCACGCGTGGTCCGCAACGGCCCAGGCATCGAAATCCGGCAGCCAGCTTTGAAGCAAATTCCAAACCGCCGCATCCGGTCGGATGCGTGCCTGAGTCAAGAGTTTGGATGCGGCAAGTCGCCCCTCGTGGATGTTGCTTTGCCATAGCCCGTCCGCCAATGCGACCCGCGCCGGTACGTCCAGTTCTTTCCGCCACGCCTTGGTCAGGTCGTTGAGAACCGGGTTCGCGACGCCCAGATAGATGCGATCCGCCTTGTGGTAACTGGCCATCTGGGTCGCCCGCTCGGGGTCACCATGCGCTTTGATCTGATCGAGATATCCACTCAGCATCGGACTCACATCGGTACGCCAGTTGGCTTTCCATCAATCGTATGGCTGTTCCTCTCCACCCAATACGAGCGGATGTCCTCGTCTGATTTTCCATCCACCCATTTCTGCATTGTATCGCGGTCGGATTGGAATTCCATGAAAGGCACGGCATAGCCGCAAGAGGTCTGTACCATGTCGATCGACTGGTCATAGATCTGCCGTGCGCTTCGGTGATTTGGGAATAGGCCGGCAAGGTCGTCCCATCCATCATCCCCGACATGCAGGCAACGTGCCGTGCCATAGGTGCGCAGGATCATCGGACGTGTGGTGAAAGAACACCACATCAGCGTCATCCTGTTGACCTGCAAAAGATGCCCCGCCGTTTCATTGCCACTGCCGGTCAGGTTCATCCAGACGATGCGGTTCGGCCCCAGTACCCGCAGCGAGTCCATTCCCTTGGGGGAAATATTGACACGACCTTCGGCCCCAGCGGTGCCGACGAAGAACATGTGCTGATCTTCGATGAACTTTTGATGCGCTTCCTCAAGCTGTGGGAACTGCTTGGCCATAATTCACTCCACCGTGACCGACTTTGCCAGATTGCGCGGCTGATCCACATCGGTGCCCTTGGCAACCGCCGTGTGATAGGCCAGCAATTGCGCGGGAACCGAATACAGGATCGGTGCAAGACTGGTGTGAACATGCGGCATGCGGATGGTGCTCCAGACGCCGTCGCCGGCCTCGTCAATGCCGTCATCATCAGAGACCAGGATCACCTTGCCCTTGCGCGCCATCACTTCCTGCATGTTCGACACGGTCTTGTCGAACACGGTGTCACGGGGTGCCATGACAACCACGGGCATATGCTTGTCGATCAGGGCGATGGGGCCGTGTTTCAACTCTCCTGACGCATAACCTTCGGCGTGGATATAGCTGATTTCCTTCAGCTTCAGCGCGCCTTCCATTGCCAGCGGATACATCAGGCCACGGCCCAGAAACAGGACGTCGCGCGCCTCGGACAGGCGTTGGGCCGCTTTGCGGATCGCCCGGTTCTGATCGAGTGCGGCGTTCAGCACGGTCGGCAACCCGCGCAGCGCGGCGGCATGATCGGCGATGTCCTCATCCGTCATCGTGCCCCGGTCTGCTGCGGCCTTGAGCGCCAGCATCAGCAGCACACTCAACTGGCAGGTGAAGGCTTTTGTCGACGCCACTCCGATTTCGACACCGGCATGGATCGGCAAGGCGATATCGCTTTCGCGTGCAATCGAGCTTTCGGGCACGTTGACGACCGAAACGATCTTGTCTGCCTTGCCCTCACAATACCGCAACGCGGCCAGCGTGTCGGCGGTTTCGCCCGACTGACTGACGAAAAGCGCCAGTGTTCGATCCGTGATCGGAGGCTCGCGATAGCGGAACTCGCTGGCTATATCGACCTCGACCGGCATCTTGGCCAGTTGCTCGAACCAGTATTTCGCGGTCAGGCAGGCGTAAAACGCGGTGCCGCAGGCCACCATGGTCAGACGGTCCAGCTTGCTGAAATCCAGATCGGCATCGGGCAGTGCCACGCGGTCACCACCCGTGGGCAGGTAGGACCGGATCGCCTCTGCCACAACGATGGGCTGTTCAGCGATTTCCTTGGCCATGAAATGCTTGTGCTCGCCCTTGTCCGCGCGCGTATGATCCAGCTTGATCTTGCGCTTTTCCCGGTTGGCCAACTCACCGGATTCGTTGCGGATTTCAAGCGACGTTCGGGTCAGAACCGCGCGGTCGCCTTCTTCCAGATATGTGATTTGGTTGGTCAGAGGCGCCAGGGCGATGGCGTCAGAGCCCACATACATCTCGCCATCCCCGTGTCCGATGGCCAGTGGTGATCCCTTGCGGGCCGCCACGATCAGGTCGTCTTCTCCGTCGAACAGAAAGGCCAGCGCAAAGGCGCCTTCCAACTGGTCGATCGTCTTGAACGCGGCCTCAACCGGGGACAGGCCCGAGTTCAGGTGGTGTTCCGTCATGAGGGCAACCGTTTCCGTGTCGGTTTCGGTTTGGAAATCAACGCCATGTTCGGCCAGTTCGGCCCTCAGGTCGCGATAGTTTTCGACGATGCCGTTGTGAACGACGGCCACCGGGCCCGCCTTGTGCGGATGTGCATTGTTGACCGACGGGGCGCCATGCGTAGCCCAGCGGGTATGGCCTATGCCGGATTTTCCGGGAAGAGGATCATGCACCAGAAGGTCGCTGAGGTTGACCAGCTTGCCAACCGCGCGCCGCCGGCCCAATGCGCCGTCGTTGACGGTTGCAATCCCGGCGCTGTCATAGCCGCGATATTCCAGCCGTTTCAGGGCTTCTACCAGAATAGGGGCGGCCTCGTGCTGCCCCAAAACACCTACTATTCCACACATATCTCAGGCCTTTTTATCGCGGCGAGCCTTTTTCGCCTTCAACATATCAAACAATTTACGCGCATATCCGGGCTTGTTTTCCTGCTTGGCCCGCGCAACAGCCAGCGCATCAGGGTCCACATCCCTGGTCACGACAGTGCCCGTCGCGGTCATCGCGCCGTCGCCCACTGTGACCGGCGCTACCAGCATGGTGTTCGAGCCGACAAAGACATTCTCACCAATCGTGGTCTTGTGCTTCATCACGCCATCGTAGTTGCAGGTGATCGTGCCTGCGCCGATGTTGGTCGCAGCGCCAACCGAAGCGTCCCCGATATAGCTGAGGTGATTGACCTTCGCGCCTTCGGCGATTTCGGCATTCTTGATCTCGACAAAATTGCCGACCCGCGTGTTTTCGGCCAGTTCGGCACCGGGGCGCAGGCGAGCGTAGGGGCCGACGACAGCGCCCCGGCTGACATGGCAGCCCTCAAGATGAGAAAAGGCGCGGATCGTTGCGCCGCTTTCGACCGTGACGCCCGGTCCGAACACCACATTCGGTTCGATCACCGTATCGCGCCCGATCACCGTATCCGCGGCCAGATACACCGTGTCAGGCGCCATCAAGGTGACGCCCAGGTCAAGCAGCTCGGCACGGGCGCGCGCCTGAAATACGGCATCGGCGGCCGCCAGATCAGCGCGAGAGTTCACGCCCAGCGTCTGCGCCTCGTCGCACGCGACTGCGGTCACGTTCAGCCCCCGGCGGCGCGCAATTTCAACCACGTCGGTCAGATAGTATTCGCCCGAAGCGTTGTCGTTTCCGACCTCGTCGATCAGCGAAAACAGCAGCTGAGCATTGCAGGCCAAAAGTCCTGAATTGCAGAATGTTATGGATCGTTCTTCATCTGACGCATCCTTGAATTCGACAATGCGTTCCAGCACGTCGCCAGTCATGACCAGCCGGCCATAACGGGCAGGATCGGCTGCTTCAAAGCCAAGAATGACAAGGTCATTCCCTGACCGTGCCTCGATCATCCTTTCCAGCGTGTCGGGCTGCAAGAACGGGGTGTCGCCATAAAGAACAACCACATCACCTTCGAACCCGCTCAATGCGCTTCGGGCCTGGGCGACCGCATGGGCCGTACCCAACTGGTCTTCCTGCACGGTGATCTGCGCCCCTTCATCCTCGGCCCGTGCAACCTTTGCCACGGCTTCGGACCCGTGGCCGGTGACGATCACGGTATGTTCGGGCGACAGGACAGATCCGGCGCGCATCGCATGGATCAGCATCGGAACCTGAGCGATGGGATGCAGAACTTTGGGAAGGTCCGAATTCATCCTGGTGCCTTTTCCGGCGGCAAGGATGACGAGGGCAGTGGTCATGAATTCGTTTTCTCTTTGTGTTTTGTTGCCGTCCGTTTTATCCGCTGAGGTCAAAGGCGCAAGCCGTTCGGCCATCAAACAAGATTGCCGATTGAAACAGGATACGGCGAAAACCTGCCGAGCAAGGGGGCGAAATGCGCACCGTCATCTTCGATCTGGACGGCACTTTGGCGGATACATCCGGTGATTTGCTGGCGGCCGCGAACCATTGTTTCCGCAAAATGGGGCACGGGGATGTACTGGTCCACGGGCCGGATTCCGGTGTGGCGCTGCGAGGTGGGCGCATGATGCTGACCCACGGGCTGAAACGTGTCGGGGCCTATGACGAGGATACGGTGCAGGCCTATTATCCGGTTCTTCTTGAGGCCTACGCGCAGGACATCGACACCCACACCAGTTTCTATCCCGGCGCACTACAGGCGGTCGAGATGCTGAGTGACGCGGGTTACGGTGTGGGCATTTGCACGAACAAACCGGAACATCTGGCCGAATTGTTGCTGACTCGCTTGGGGGTGCGGGACCGTTTTGCATCTTTGGTCGGGGCCGATACGCTGCCGGTACGCAAACCGGACCCGGCGCCGTTGCGTGAAGCCGCGCGCCGTGCCGGGGGAGATCCGGACTTGTGCGTACTGGTCGGAGACTCGGATACCGACCGCAATACCGCCAGGGCGGCGGGCGTTCCTTCGGTGCTGGTTACCTTCGGGCCATCGGGGGATGACATGGCGGCGCTGGAACCCGAAGCCCTTCTGCATCATTTTGACGACTTGCCCGGCCTCGTGCCTGATCTGATCGGTGCGGCAGCCTGAAACCTTGACCGGACCCTTTCGGAGCCTCAGAACAAGACCATGACCGACGTATTCTCTGGCAGCTTTACGCAGCAGGAACCCCTTTCGGAAGATGCAATCGAGGCGGCACTGGCCGTTCTGCGCCATGGGCGTCTGCATCGATACAATGTCGTCCCCGGAGAGTTGGGGGAAACGGCCCTGCTGGAGCAGGAATTTGCCGCGCAGATGGGGGCCAAATACTGTCTTGCGGTTTCGTCTGGCGGTTACGCTCTGGCCACGGCCCTGCGTGCGGTAGGCGTGCAGCCGGGCGATCCGGTTTTAACCAATGCGTTCACGCTGGCCCCGGTGCCGGGGTCGATTGCCTCGGTCGGAGGGCGGGCAATTTTTGTCGGAGTGACGGAAGACTTGACCATTGATCTGGATGATCTTGAGGGCAAGCTGGATCAAGCCCGTGTTCTGATGCTCAGCCATATGCGCGGGCATCTGTGTGATATGGACCGGCTGATGCAGATGTGTGACGCGGCCGGGGTGATCGTGATCGAGGATTGCGCACACACGATGGGGGCAGCCTGGCGCGGTCAGTTGTCAGGACGGCAGGGCGCGATCGGGTGTTATTCCTGTCAGACCTACAAGCACGTCAATTCGGGCGAAGGGGGCTTGCTGGTCACCGATGACGAGGAACTGGCGGCCAAGGCCACCATGTTGTCGGGGTCCTACATGTTGTACGAACGCCATCTGGCGGCGCCGGGGCCTGAGGTGTTCGAGCGGATCAAATACACCACGCCCAACGTTTCTGGCCGGATGGACAATTTGCGCGCGGCGATCCTGCGCCCGCAATTGCGGGATCTGGACCGGCAGGTGGCCCGGTGGAACGAACGTTATCGCGAGATCGAAACCGGGTTGCGGGGTACGCCGGGTCTGACGATCGTCGAACGGCCCGAAGAGGAAACCTATGTCGGTTCTTCGATTCAGTTCCTGCTGCTGGATTGGGCGCCTGAACGGATAGCCGAAGTGATCAGCCGTTGCGCGGCGCGTGGGGTTGAGTTGAAGTGGTTCGGCGGTGCCGAACCGACAGGATTCACGTCGCGCTATGACAGTTGGCGATATTTCGATAGCGAGCGGATGCCGGAAAGTGACCGCGTTCTGGCCGGCGTTATGGATATGCGCGTGCCTTTGACGTTTTCCCTGGAGGATTGTCGATTGATCGCCCGGATCATCCGGGCCGAAGTGAGCGCGGTTTATCAGTCTTGACCAAGCGGAGTGCGCCTGCGGCGCACGCTCGATCTTTTGAAACGCCGCCCTTTTCGGGGCGGTGTTTTCCGTTTTGGACGCGCTGTCACAAAGATTGACCGGCAAAAGATTCACTGCTAGAGATTTATTGAACACTTGTTCATTAAAGCGGAGGGAAGACGCAGATGTTCATGGCCACGATGAAGTTCGATCTGGGTGAGGATGTGAATGCCCTGCGCGAGATGGTGCATCGCTGGGCGCAGGAGCGTGTCAAGCCGATGGCGGCCGAGATCGATTCAAAAAATGCCTTTCCGAACGAGCTGTGGAAAGAGATGGGAGAGCTTGGTCTGCTGGGTGTTACCGTGCCGGAAGAGTACGGCGGTGCAGGCATGTCTTACCTGGCGCATACGATCGCCGTCGAAGAGGTCGCGCGCGCTTCAGCTTCGGTTTCTTTGTCATACGGGGCGCATTCGAACCTGTGCGTGAACCAGATCAAGCTGAACGGCAATGAAGAACAGAAGCAAAAGTATTTGCCGCGGCTGATCTCGGGCGAGCATGTGGGGGCGCTGGCCATGTCGGAGCCTTCGGCCGGGTCGGATGTGGTGTCGATGAAGCTGCGCGCGGAAAAGCGGAACGACCATTACCGTCTGAACGGAAACAAATACTGGATCACCAACGGGCCGGATGCGGATACTCTGGTGGTTTATGCCAAGACCGACCCCGATGCCGGATCGAAAGGTATTACCGCATTTCTGATCGAAAAAGAGATGAAGGGTTTTTCAACCTCGCCCCATTTCGACAAGCTGGGTATGCGCGGGTCGAACACGGCTGAGCTGATCTTTGAAGACGTCGAGGTGTCGTTCGAGAACGTGTTGGGCGAAGAGGGCAAGGGTGTTGCTGTGCTCATGTCGGGGCTGGATTATGAGCGGGTCGTGCTGGCAGGCATCGGGACCGGCATCATGGCCGCCTGTCTGGACGAAGTGATGCCTTATCTGGCTGAACGCAAGCAGTTCGGCAAACCTATCGGCAGCTTTCAGTTGATGCAGGGCAAGATTGCCGACATGTACACCGCGATGAACTCGGCGCGAGCATATGTCTATGAGGTCGCCAAGGCGTGTGATCGCGGTGACGTGACCCGGCAGGATGCGGCAGCGTGCTGCCTTTACGCGTCGGAACAGGCGATGGTTCAGGCCCATCAGGCGGTTCAGGCGCTGGGCGGGGCGGGTTTCCTGTCGGATGCGCCGGTCAGCCGGATTTTCCGGGATGCCAAGCTGATGGAGATCGGTGCAGGCACCAGCGAGATTCGCCGGATGCTGATCGGCCGCGAAATGATGAATGAAATGCTCTGAAAGAAAGAACGCCCTGCGGACGAGGTAACCGCAGGGCGCTTTGGAAACGGGATCAGAACCGATGGACGTAGGAAACACCGACCAGCCAGGGATCGATTTCCGCGGTGCCGATGGGGGCGCCGTTGAGCGAAACGTCCGAGTCAATGTCGAACCAGCGCACGTTCAGGCGGATCGCCCCGTTGTCGGTGACCATGTAATCCAGACCCGCCTGCAACGAGACGCCGAAGGAGTCATCGACCTTGATGTTGCCCAGGGGCGATTGCTCGTCGAAGAAGATCGTATAGTTGAGACCGGCGCCGACATAGGGTTTCCAGACGCTGTTGGTCGGGAAGTGATAATTCAGCGACAAGGTGGGCGGCAGGTGCTTGACCGTGGCCGCGTCCGTACCGCCAAGGGCTACGGTGTGTTTGAACGGGGTCGCTGCCAGAAGCTCGATGCCCAGGTTGTCGCGAATAAAGTACTCGGCGGTGAAAATCGGGCGGGTGTCCGCGTCGATCGTCGCTGGCGCACCGGCCAGCGTGCCGTTGTCGGATTTCGGGTCCAGATAGCCAACACCGATACCCAGTGTCCAGTCCCCTTGCGACTGGGCCAAAGCCGGAGCCGCCAGGGCGACCAGTGCGGTAGACAGTGTCAAAGCGGCGAGTTTCTTTGTCATATTCTTGCCTTTGGTTATGTTGATGCTCTTGGTTTCGCAAAGGCGGTGTCCGGCCACTCTGATCTGCATCAAGTTTGCGTGATGTGTCCGCCCAAGGTCAGGTCGCGAAGCATCAGGAAAACAAGGGGAAATCGCGTTGCTGCACGCTGAGCGCATACCGGGTTTGCGCTCAGGTGGGGGCTGGGACATACCGGACCGGCTGAACATGGCGCAGCAATGTCTGAACCATCCGGGTGATCAGGTGGCGCTTATCGATCTGACCGGATCAGGGCAGAGGCAGATAACCTATGGGCAACTGGCGCAAATGGCTGATGGGATCGCCCGCGCCCTGCTGGCCCGCGTCCGGCCCGGTGATCGGGTCGGAGTGCTGCTGAGCCAGTCACCCTGGTGTGCGGCAGCTCATCTGGCGATCTGGAAGATCGGCGCGATTTCGGTGCCCTTGTTCAAGTTGTTCAAGCAGGATGCGCTGCGGTCGCGGGCGGGCGATGCAGGCGTTCAGATCGTGCTGACCGATGCTGAAGGGGCGGATTTGCTGGGCGATCTGGCTGAACCTCTGATCGCATCCGAAATTGGCGTGACCGGTCCTGCGCTGCCCTATGCCGCGACCGGGCCCGAGGATCCTGCCGTATTGATCTACACCTCTGGTACAACCGGCAGCCCTAAAGGCGCACTGCACGGGCATCGGGTTCTGACCGGGCATTTGCCGGGTGTCTCGATCAGCCACAATCACCTGCGCGAAGGAGACTGTCTGTGGACCCCGGCGGATTGGGCGTGGATCGGCGGGTTGTTCGATGTGCTGATGCCGGGCCTTGCGCTGGGCATTCCGGTTGTCGCGGCACGGCTTGAGAAGTTCACCCCCGAAGCCTGCGCCGAGATCATTGCGCGGGGCGGGGTGCGGAATGTGTTCTTTCCGCCGACCGCCCTGCGGATGCTCAAGGCGGCGGATCAGGCGATCCCGGGTTTGCGCTCGGTCGCGTCCGGGGGTGAGCCGCTGGGGGCCGAGATGCTGGCCTGGGGCCAAGGTGCGTTTGGTCTGACGATCAACGAATTCTACGGCCAGACCGAATGCAATATGGTCGTATCCTCCTGCGCCGAGGATTTCCCTGTTCAACCCGGCTGTATCGGCAAGCCGGTGCCCGGGCATGAAGTCGCGGTGATCGACGATGACGGCATCCCGACCAGCGAGGAAGGCGATGTCGCCATCCGGCGGGGTTCGGCCTCGATGCTGCTGGAATACTGGAACAATCCGCAAGCGACGGCCGAGAAGTTCCGGGGTGATTGGCTGATCACCGGAGATCGCGGCGTGTGGGAAGGCGACTATCTGCGCTTTGTAGGCCGCGACGATGACGTGATCACCTCGGCCGGCTACCGCATTGGCCCGGCCGAGATCGAGGATTGCCTGCTGACCCATCCGGCGGTGGCCACCGTGGGCGTGGTCGGCAAACCTGACAAGCTGCGGACCGAGATCGTCAAGGCGTATGTGGTGTTGAAACCGGGGGCCGAGGCCACGGGTGCCGAGTTGCAGGATTGGGTCAAGGACCGTCTGGCGCATTATTCCTATCCGCGCGAGGTGGCATTTCTGGAGGAACTGCCGATGACCGTTACAGGAAAGGTGATCCGGAAAGAGTTGAAGGCTCGGGCGGCGGGGGAGCATAGAGATGGCTGCTAATACTTTTCCTAACCGAATGAATAGCCTGATCTGGAAAACTGTTGGTTACCCGTACACAGCTAAGTGTCCTGTATGCGCTGCTGCAATATCACAAAGAAAACTGTTGCGAGCGTTTCGTAGATTCAATCGTCCGACCAAGATTCATTGGCAATCTTGCCCGTCCTGTGGATCTGCTTTGCGGATTGAGCAAGAGCACCATAGCAGGATTGTAGTTGCCCTAAGAATGCTAGTGTTTCTGGTAAGCGCAACCTTTGGTTTCATAGTGTTTTCAGAGATTGGCGCGACCAGCTACTATCGTGAAGAAAGGGGAGGTACTGAACCTAACCTTTTGGGGTTCATCTTGACCATTGCCCTGTTCGTTCTCCCGGCGGTTGGTTTAACGGGCAAACTTTTCCGAATTGAGGTTGCCGAATGATCGTTTTGAATGTCTCGCGTGCACCACGCATTTTGCCCTTCTTCGAACAATCCCAGAAAACACCGGGGCACAAGCCTGCTGTTGTCGCGGTGCCACAGGAGGACTTATGAAACTCACATCCAAAGCCATGCCTGCCTCTGAGGGCTTCAAGGCCAACCGCGCAGCGCATCTCGATGCACTGGCGCAAATCTCTGCCGCTGCCGAAGCCGCCCGCATGGGCGGTGGTGAGAAATCCCGCGCGCGGCATGAATCCCGAGGCAAGATGTTGCCCCGGCGGCGGGTGGCGAACCTGCTGGATGCCGGGTCTCCGTTTCTCGAAATCGGCGCGACGGCGGCGCACGGGATGTATGGCGATGCCGCGCCCTGTGCCGGCGTCATCGCGGGCATTGGCCGGGTGCAGGGGCGTGAGGTCATGGTGGTGTGCAATGATGCCACCGTGAAAGGCGGCACCTATTATCCGATGACGGTCAAAAAACACCTGCGGGCGCAGGAGATTGCCGAGGAAAACCATCTGCCCTGCATCTATCTGGTCGATAGTGGCGGCGCGAACCTGCCCAATCAGGATGAGGTTTTCCCCGATCGCGACCACTTTGGCCGCATTTTCTACAACCAGGCGCGGATGAGCGCGAAGGGTATCCCTCAGATCGCTGTGGTCATGGGCTCCTGCACGGCCGGTGGGGCTTATGTGCCGGCGATGTCGGATGTGACGATCATCGTCAAGGAACAGGGCACCATCTTTCTGGCCGGCCCGCCTCTGGTCAAGGCAGCAACGGGCGAGGTCGTCAGCGCCGAAGATCTCGGCGGCGGCGATGTACACACGCGCCTGTCCGGCGTCGCCGACTATCTGGCCGAGGATGATGCCCACGCGCTGGCCTTGGCCCGTCGGGCGGTTGGGTCACTCAATCGCCGCAAGCCGCAGACGGTGGACTGGGCCAGCCCCGAAGATCCGGCCTATGACCCCGAGGAAATCCTGGGCGTTGTCCCTGCTGATCTGCGCACGCCCTATGACATCCGTGAAGTGATTGCGCGTCTGGTCGATGGGTCTCGGTTCGACGAATTCAAACCGCGCTTCGGCGAAACGCTGGTCACGGGGTTTGCCCATGTCAAAGGCTGCCCGGTGGGGATCATCGCCAATAACGGCGTGCTGTTTTCCGAGGCGGCGCAGAAGGGTGCCCATTTCGTCGAGCTGTGTTCGCAACGCAAAATCCCGCTTGTGTTCCTGCAAAACATCACCGGGTTCATGGTCGGTCGCAAATACGAAAACGAAGGCATCGCGCGGCATGGGGCCAAGATGGTTACGGCGGTGGCCACGACGTCGGTGCCCAAGATCACGATGCTGGTCGGCGGCTCGTTCGGGGCCGGGAACTATGGCATGGCCGGTCGTGCCTATCAGCCGCGCTTTCTGTGGACTTGGCCGAATTCGCGCATTTCAGTGATGGGCGGGGAACAGGCCGCTGGCGTTCTGGCCACCGTCAAACGCGACGGGATAGAACGGCAGGGTGGAACATGGTCCGCCGAAGAAGAGGCCGAGTTCAAACGCCCGACGCTGGATATGTTCGAGGAACAGTCGCATCCGCTCTACGCCTCGGCGCGGCTGTGGGATGACGGCATCATCGACCCGCGCAAAAGCCGCGATGTGCTGGCCCTGTCGCTCAGCGCCGCTTTGAATGCCCCGATCGAGGAGACACGTTTCGGCGTGTTCAGGATGTGAGATGAGCGAGAGTTTGAAAGACATAATAGCCCGCTATCCGGGTGCACAAACCTTCAAATTCGGCGACAACCCCGTGCTGAGTTCAGAGCTTCTGGCCTTGGTCCGTTCTGGCCGTAAAACAGCGACCTGCGACGCGCTCAGAAACTATCCTGATGACAGCCTTGAGATGCCCAAGTCCGGTCGCCGCGATATTGCGCTGAACTGGGATGACACTCCGGCGTTGGTCATTGAAACCGTTGATGTTTCGATCCAGCGTTACTGCGATGTGACCGAGGAATTCGCCTTGGCGGAAGGTGAAAATGAAACGCTTGAAGGATGGCGGGAAGATCATCGTCGATATTTCCAGCGAAACGGCGGCTTTGATCCTGAGATGAAACTCGTGTGCGAACGGTTCCGTCTAGTCGAAGATCTGGCAGTGGAAGGGTGAAAGACATGTTCAACAAAATCCTGATTGCCAACCGGGGCGAGATCGCCTGCCGGGTGATGGAGACGGCTCAGAAGATGGGCGTGTCCTGCGTTGCTGTCTATTCCGATGCGGACGCGGCGGCAAAGCATGTGCAAATGGCGGACGAGGCGGTTCATATTGGCGGCCCCGCCCCGGCGGACAGCTATTTGAAGGGCGACGTCATCATTCAGGCCGCGCTGGATACCGGTGCACAGGCGATCCATCCGGGGTATGGCTTTCTGTCCGAGAACCCCGATTTCGTGGATGCCGTGCAGGCGGCGGGGCTGACGTTCATCGGCCCTTCGGCGGATGCGATCCGCAAGATGGGCCTCAAGGACGCGGCCAAGGTTCTGATGGAGAAGGCCGGCGTTCCGGTCGTACCCGGCTATCACGGCGACAATCAGGACCCCGAGCATCTGGCCGGTGCGGCGGATGCGATCGGCTATCCGGTTCTGATCAAGGCCGTTGCGGGCGGCGGCGGCAAGGGGATGCGCCTTGTTGAACGCCCTGAGAATTTCGCGACCGCGCTCGACAGCGCGCGGGGCGAGGCCCGGACCGGCTTCGGCAATGATGCCGTGCTGGTCGAAAAATTCGTGGCCAAACCCCGCCATATCGAAGTGCAGGTGTTCGGCGATGGTACCCATGCCGTTCATCTGTTTGAAAGGGACTGCTCGTTGCAGCGCCGCCATCAGAAGGTGATCGAAGAAGCCCCCGCCCCGGGCATGACGTCTGAAATGCGCGAGGCTATGGGGCAGGCCGGCGTGCGCGCCGCCGAGGCGATCGGCTATAAAGGCGCGGGCACGGTCGAATTCATCGTCGATGCCTCTGACGGGCTGCGCCCCGACAGGTTCTGGTTCATGGAAATGAACACGCGCCTTCAGGTGGAGCACCCGGTGACAGAGGCCATCACGGGGATCGATCTGGTCGAGTGGCAGCTTCGCGTGGCCGCAGGCGAGAGTCTTCCCAAGAAACAGGATGATCTTGCGATCTCTGGCCATGCCTTCGAGGCTCGTTTGTATGCCGAGGATGTGCCGAAAGGGTTCCTGCCCGCGACGGGAACGCTGACTCATCTGGTTTTCCCCGGCAACTGTCGCGCCGATAGCGGCGTTCGCGCCGGGGACACGATCAGCCCGTGGTATGACCCGATGATCGCCAAGGTGGTGGTGCATGGATCGACGCGTGCCGTTGCGCTTGAGACGTTGAACCGGGTGCTGCAACAGACCGAAGTTGCAGGTACTGTTACCAATCTGGCCTTTCTGGGCGCGTTGACGCGTCACGAAGGATTTGCCTCGGGCGATGTCGATACGGGGCTGATCGGGCGAGACCTTGAAACGTTGGTGCAGGAACCCGAGCCGTCGGATGTTACCGCGGTCGCGGCTGCGATGACGGCATTGGATCTGGTGGATGTCGATCCGGAAACCGGGTTTTCGCTGTGGGCGCCGCTGCATCGTGCCGTGCAATTGTCCCGTCGCGACGACGTGCTGGATCTGGATGTGCAGGTCGATGGGCCGGATCGCCAGATTTGGCAGGTTGGCGAAAACCGCGTCGTTGCGGAACGCACCGCCGGGCGCTGGATGTTGAACGGCACGCCGATGCCTCGCGTTGCCGCACAAAACAGGACCCTGACGGTTTTCACCGATTACGGTCAGAGTTTCGACGTCATCGATCCGCTTGACCGGGATACCAGCGCGACCGGCGACACCAATGTGATCGAGGCGCCTATGCCCGGTCTGGTCAAAGCCGTCTTTGCCACAGCGGGACAAACCGTACAGGAAGGCGATCGTCTGGCCATTTTGGAAGCGATGAAGATGGAGCATTCGCTGCTTGCGGCGCGGGACGGGATCGTTGCCGAAGTGCTGGTCGAGGATGGTTCGCAGGTCGAAGCCGGGGCTGCTCTGGTGAGGTTGGAGGACGAAGCTTGATCTGTACCCGCGCAACGCGGCGTGCCAAGGTCAGACGATAATTGCTTGAAACGACGACAATCCAGAAGGGGGGCGGACATGGGTGAGCTGGTCGAAATCTATGAGGTCGGGCCGCGCGACGGGCTGCAAAACGAAAAGCGCGAAATACCGGTCGCGGACAAGATCGCCTTGATCGACTGTCTCAGCCGTGCGGGGTTTCGCCGGATCGAAGTTGCAAGCTTCGTGTCCCCGAAATGGGTGCCGCAGATGGCGGGTTCCGCTCAGGTGCTGGGGGGGATCACGCGTGCGAATGGGGTGCGCTATGCCGCGCTGACGCCGAACATGCATGGCTATGGCGACGCGCTGGCGGCCAAGGCGGACGAGATCGCCGTGTTCGCCTCGGCCTCCGAAGGATTCTCGAAGGCCAATATCAATGCCTCCATCGCCGAGTCGATCGAGCGGTTCACGCCGATTCTGGAGGCGGCGCGCCATATCGACCTGCCGGTTCGTGGCTATGTCTCATGCGTGACGGATTGCCCGTATGACGGTCCGACGCCGCCCGAAAAAGTGGCTGAGGTTGCTGATCGGCTTTTCGCGCTGGGCTGTTACGAGGTTTCGCTGGGCGACACGATTGGGCAGGGAACTCCGGACAAGGTTGCACATATGCTTCTGGCAGTGCGCGAAAGGGTTCCGGTGACGCGGCTGGCGGGGCATTTCCATGACACCAACGGGCGCGCGATCGACAACATTGATGCGGCATTGGCGCTGGGCGTGCGGGTGTTCGATGCAGCCGTGGGTGGGTTGGGCGGTTGCCCTTACGCCCCGGGTGCGGCCGGTAACGTGGCCACCGAGGAAGTTGCGGCGCATTTGCAGCGGCTGGGGTATGAAACTGGCCTGGATATCGACGTTATTGAAGAGGCCGCGCAGATGGCCAGGGCTTTGAGGGGCTGACATGTTTGAAACGATCACGATCTCGACGGATATGCGCGGTGTCGCGACGCTTACCCTGAACCGGCCTGAAAAACACAATGCCATGTCGGGGCAGATGATCACGGAATTGACCGAGGCGGCATCGCAACTTGGTCAGGATGACGCGGTCCGGGCGGTCGTTCTGGTCGCAGCGGGCAAGACGTTTTGTGCCGGCGGTGATCTGGGGTGGATGCAGGACCAGATGGCGGCTGACAAAAAGACGCGTTTTGTCGAGGCGCGCAAGCTGGCCGAGATGTTGCAGGCTCTGAACACGATGCCAAAGCCTCTGATCGGGGCGTTGCAGGGCAATGCCTTTGGGGGCGGGGTGGGCATGGCGGCCGTGTGCGATGTCGCGATCGGGGTCGACAGTCTGAAGATGGGGTTGACCGAAACGCGCCTGGGGCTGATCCCCGCAACAATTGGCCCCTATGTCATCGCCCGTATGGGCGAAGCCCGCGCGCGCCGGGTGTTCATGTCAGCTCGTTTGTTCGATGCGTCCGAGGCCGTTGATCTGGGCCTGCTGGCGAAAACTGTTTCGGCAGATCGGCTTTCGGACGCGGTTGAGGACGAAATTCGCCCCTATTTGTCTTGCGCGCCCGGGGCGGTTGCCTCTGCCAAGGCGCTGGTACGCGCTCTGGGTCCGCGCATCGACGATGCCGTGATCGATCAGACCATAGGCGAGTTGGTCGAGCGCTGGGAAACACAAGAGGCACGCGAAGGGATCGCGGCGTTTTTTGAAAAACGAAAACCTGCATGGAACAAGTAGGTTTTACCAGGTTCCGCCAAGCCAAAGTCAAACGCAGGTGCTGCGATTCTATGCCGCGCTGTCAAACGCAGGTTTGATCGCGAAGGGGGCTGTGTTCGGTTGACCCTCTGACCCCGCAGAGATAGAGAATGTCCAGTCAACACGCCAATTGACGGCGCACCCGACAAGATGCGTGCGCAGGAAAGGAGCTATTCGTGGAAGACCTGCTGCGGGAGTACCTCCCGATTCTGGTGTTTCTGGCCGTTGCCGTGGGCCTTGGGATCGTCTTGATTCTGGCCGCCGTCGTACTGGCCGTCCGCAATCCCGACCCCGAAAAGGTCAGCGCATATGAATGTGGTTTCAATGCCTTCGACGATGCGCGGATGAAATTCGACGTCCGATTCTATCTGGTTTCGATTCTGTTCATCATCTTCGATCTAGAGATCGCTTTCCTGTTTCCCTGGGCCGTGGGCTTCAGAGACATCAGCGATGTCGGGTTCTGGTCCATGATGGTGTTCCTGGGTGTTCTGACCATCGGCTTTGCCTATGAATGGAAGAAAGGGGCACTGGAATGGGAGTGATGACAGGAGCCAACACTGCCGGTGTCGACAAGGAAGTCGCCACCCAGGCCCTGAACGCCGAGTTGCAGGACAAGGGTTTCCTGCTGACCTCGACCGAAGACATCATCAACTGGGCCCGCACCGGCTCGTTGCACTGGATGACCTTTGGACTGGCCTGCTGCGCGGTTGAGATGATGCATACCTCGATGCCACGTTATGATGCGGAACGGTTCGGCATCGCGCCCCGGGCGTCTCCGCGCCAGTCGGACGTGATGATCGTGGCGGGAACGCTGACCAACAAGATGGCGCCCGCGCTGCGCAAGGTCTATGACCAGATGCCCGAGCCGCGCTATGTGATCTCGATGGGCTCCTGCGCGAATGGCGGTGGGTATTACCACTATTCCTATTCCGTCGTACGTGGCTGTGACCGGGTTGTTCCGGTGGACATCTACGTGCCCGGATGCCCTCCGACTGCTGAGGCACTGCTTTACGGTCTGATGCAGTTGCAACGCAAAATCCGCCGTACCGGCACAATTGTCCGCTGAGGAGAGAGCTGATGAGCGAAGCACTCAAGGAACTCGGCGCACAGCTGGAAATCAAACGCTCTGATTGCGTTCTGTCATGGGACGTGACCCATGGCGAACTGAACGTGGATGTGGCACCGTCAAACCTTGTGGAATTCGTCGAATTCCTGAAATCCGACCAGAGCTGCAAATTCTCGACGCTGGTGGATATCACTGGCGTGGATTACCCCGAACGCGCCAAACGGTTCGATGTGGTCTATCACTTCCTGTCGATGTACCAGAACCAGCGCATCCGGCTGCGAGTCTCGATCCGTGAAGAAGACATGGTGCCGTCCATCGTTGACGTGCACCCCTCGGCCAACTGGTTCGAGCGTGAGGTGTTCGACATGTTCGGCATCCTGTTCTCGGGTCACCCGGATCTGCGCCGCATCCTGACGGATTATGGATTCCGCGGCTATCCGCTGCGCAAGGATTTTCCGACCACCGGCTATACCGAGGTCCGCTATGACGAGGCGCAGAAGCGCGTGGTCTACGAGCCCGTCAGCCTGGTGCAGGAATACCGTCAGTTCGATTTCATGTCCCCATGGGAGGGTGCGAACTACATTCTGCCGGGGGATGAGAAACAGGGGACAGAATAATGGGTGGCATCTGGTGGTTGATCCTGTCCGCGCTGACCATCATTCCGATGGTGAAGATATTGCCGTTCTTCGGGATCAACAAATACTGGTGCCTGCTGTGTCTGGTTCCCTTTGGCACGATCGCCTTGCTGTGGTGGGTCGGGCTGAAACTGCAAGAGTTGGAGCGCCGCTGAGATGATGGGTGAGTTGATCATTCTGGGCGCGTTGGGGGTTCTTCTGGCCGGGGCCGCAGCCAAAGCGGCCGAGGCGGAAAAGGTTCGGGTTCGGGCCGATGCGAAAAAGAAACGAGGGCGTTGATGGACGGCTCAAGATACGATGACGGCAGCACGGACGCGCTGAGCGGAGAACAGAAGATCCGCAATTTCAACATTAACTTCGGCCCGCAACACCCTGCGGCGCACGGGGTTCTGCGCCTTGTGCTGGAACTCGACGGTGAGATCGTCGAACGGTGCGACCCGCATATCGGCCTGCTGCACCGCGGCACCGAAAAGCTGATGGAAAGCCGGACCTATCTGCAAAACCTGCCGTATTTCGATCGTCTGGATTACGTGGCGCCGATGAACCAGGAACATGCCTGGTGTCTGGCCATCGAAAAGCTGACCGGGGTTGAAGTGCCGCGTCGGGGTTCGCTGATCCGGGTTCTGTATTCCGAGATCGGCCGCATCCTGAACCACCTGCTGAACGTGACCACGCAGGCTATGGATGTGGGCGCGCTGACCCCGCCGCTCTGGGGTTTTGAAGAGCGTGAAAAGCTGATGGTGTTCTACGAGCGTGCCTGTGGTGCCCGCCTGCACGCGGCCTATTTCCGCCCCGGTGGTGTGCATCAGGACCTGCCGTCGGAACTGCTGGACGATATCGAGGCCTGGAGCCACGAATTCCCCGCCGTTCTGGACGACATTGACGGTCTGCTGACCGAAAACCGCATCTTCAAACAGCGCAACGCCGATATTGGTGTCGTGACTGAAGATGACATTCAGAAATACGGTTTCTCGGGCGTGATGGTGCGCGGGTCGGGCCTTGCATGGGACTTGCGCCGCGCTCAGCCCTATGAATGCTATGACGAGTTTGAATTCCAGATCCCCGTCGGCAAAAACGGCGACTGTTATGACCGCTATTTGGTGCGGATGGAAGAAATGCGCCAATCGCTGTCGATCATCCAGCAGGCCATCGTCAAAATCCGCGAATGCCCCGGTGACGTGCTTGCGCGTGGCAAGATCACCCCGCCGAAACGCTCGGACATGAAGACTTCGATGGAAAGCCTGATCCACCACTTCAAGCTGTATACCGAAGGCTTCCACGTCCCCGCAGGTGAGGTCTATGCCGCGGTCGAAGCCCCCAAGGGCGAGTTCGGCGTCTATCTGGTTGCCGACGGCACCAACAAGCCCTACCGCGCCAAACTGCGCGCGCCCGGTTTCCTGCACCTGCAAGCCATGGACCACGTCGCCAAAGGCCACCAGCTGGCCGACGTCGCCGCCATCATCGGCACCATGGATGTCGTATTTGGAGAGATTGACCGCTAATGCTCCGCCGTCTTCACCCCGAACAACCCGAAAGCTTTGCCTTCACCGCTGCCAACCAGCAGTGGGCCGAAGCGCAGATCACCAAATACCCCGAAGGCCGCCAGGCCAGCGCGGTCATTCCGCTGCTGTGGCGCGCGCAAGAGCAGGAAGGTTGGCTGAGCCGCCCGGCGATTGAATCCATCGCCGACATGCTGGGCATGGCCTATATCCGCGTGCTCGAGGTGGCGTCCTTCTACTTCATGTTCCAGCTGCAACCGGTTGGATCTGTGGCGCATATTCAGGTGTGCGGAACGACATCCTGCATGATCTGCGGGGCCGAAGATCTGATCGCGGTCTGCAAGGAAAAGATCGCCGCGAAACCGCATGAACTTTCTGCCGATGGCAAGCTGAGCTGGGAAGAGGTCGAATGTCTCGGTTCCTGCACCAACGCGCCGATGGCGCAGATCGGCAAGGATTACTACGAGGATCTGACCGCCGAGAGCTTTGGCAGGATCCTCGACGATCTGGTGGCGGGCAAGGTGCCGACGCCCGGCCCTCAGAACGGGCGTTACGCGGCCGAGCCGTTGAAAGGGCTTTCCAGCCTGTCCGAATATGAAGCCGGCAAGCCGGAATACAACGCAAGTGTTGAACTGGCGACAGAGCTTGGAGACACGGTCAAGCGTATCGACGGAACCGAAGTTCCGATCCTGACACCGTGGCTTGGCAAGGATGGCAAAGCCAAAGCTTCCGGTTCCGCTCCTCAACCGCCGAAAAAGCCGGAGCCCGGCAAGACGGCGGCACAACAGAGTGGAACCAAAAAATCGACCCATACCGAACCGGCATCTCCCGAGGGCGCTGCAGCAAAGTCGGATAGCCCGGAAGTTCAGGAGACCCAGCCTAACACTCTAACCGCGGCACGCGACGGCAAGGCCGATGACCTGAAACTGTTGAAAGGCGTCGGCCCCAAGCTGGAAGAAACGCTGAACGAGCTGGGTTTCTATCACTACGACCAGATCGCGGCCTGGACGCCCGAACAGGTGGCCTGGGTCGATGCGCGATTGAAATTCAAAGGCCGGATCGAACGCGATGGCTGGATCGAGCAGGCGGCCAAGCTTGCTGCGGGTGAGGAAACCGAATTCGCCAAACGTGCCAAATCCGAGGGCACATACGAAGACTAGACGGATGCCCGTTCCGGGCTTCGGGGGAAGATGGACAAGGACAAGGAACAGGCCATAGCCCGCAAGGGCCGACATATCGGGGTGGTCATCGCCGTGACCATGCTGATCTGGCTTGCGATGAACGTGTTCATTGGCCCCGCGCTGGGTTTGACAGCCCGGCATGCGCTGCTGTTTGATTTCGCCGCTCTGGCGGGTTTCATCTATGCGGGCGTCAACATTTTTCAACTCTGGCGCATGCGTCAGGACAGCTGAAGGTAACACGCGATGCTGAAGGATCAGGACCGGATCTTTACCAACATCTACGGGATGCATGAACGCACGCTGAAAGGTGCGCAGGCCCGCGGGCATTGGGACGGCACTGCTGGCCTGATTGAAAAAGGGCGCGACTGGATCATCCAGACGATGAAGGATTCCGGGCTGCGCGGACGCGGCGGCGCGGGTTTCCCGACTGGTCTCAAATGGTCGTTCATGCCCAAGGAAAGCGACGGACGCCCTTCCTATCTGGTTGTCAACGCGGACGAATCCGAACCCGGCACCTGCAAAGACCGCGAGATCATGCGCCATGATCCGCATACGCTGATCGAGGGCTGCCTGATCGCGTCTTTCGCCATGAACGCCCACACCTGCTACATCTATCTGCGCGGTGAGTACATCCGCGAACGCGAGGCGTTGCAGGCCGCGATTGACGAGGCCTATGACGCGGGTCTTCTGGGCAAGAACGCCGCCGGCTCGGGCTGGGATTTCGACCTGTTTCTGCACCACGGGGCAGGCGCCTATATCTGTGGCGAGGAAACCGCGCTGATTGAAAGCCTCGAAGGTAAAAAGGGCATGCCGCGGATGAAGCCGCCGTTCCCCGCAGGTGCGGGCTTGTATGGCTGCCCGACGACCGTGAACAACGTCGAATCCATCGCTGTCGTGCCTACGATCCTGCGCCGTGGGGCGGATTGGTTCGCAGGTTTCGGCCGCCAGAACAACGCGGGCACCAAACTGTTTGCGATCTCGGGTCACGTCAACAACCCCTGCGTGGTCGAAGAGGCGATGTCGATTTCCTTCGAGGAGCTGATCGAGACCCATTGCGGCGGCATTCGCGGCGGCTGGGACAATCTGCTGGCCGTGATCCCCGGTGGATCCTCGGTTCCGTGTGTGCGCGGTGAGAACATGCGCGACGCGATCATGGATTTCGATTATCTGCGCAACGATCTGGGCTCGGGGCTTGGAACGGCGGCGGTGATCGTGATGGACAAGTCCACCGACATCATCAAGGCGATCTGGCGCCTGTCGAAATTCTACAAACACGAAAGCTGCGGCCAGTGCACGCCCTGCCGCGAAGGCACCGGCTGGATGATGCGGGTCATGGACCGCTTGGTGCGCGGTGAGGCCGAGCTGGAAGAGATCGACATGCTGTTTGATGTGACCAAACAGGTGGAAGGTCACACGATCTGCGCCCTTGGCGATGCGGCCGCCTGGCCGATCCAGGGCCTGATCCGGAATTTCCGGGAAGAAATCGAAGACCGCATCAAGGCTCAGAAATCGGGCCGTATGGGTGCGATGGCGGCGGAGTGATCGGGATGGACATGTTTGCGCAATACAGCCACGCGATTTCATCGGTTGTGCTTTTCACGCTGGTGGTTCTGTTCCTGGCCCCGTTTTCAGCACTGGCCAAGCAGGGCAAGGGCCTCGCGCCGGGGGCAACCCCTGAGCAGGACTATTCCGACCAGGCCTATCGACTGAACCGGGCCTATCTGAACGGAACGGAAACGCTTCCGGCGTTTGTGGCTGTTGTGACCGCGGCGGTATTGCTGGGCGCCAGCCCGTTCTGGGTCAATCTGCTGGCGTCTGTCGCTTTGGTTGCGCGGTTGGTGATGCTGGTGGTGCACATCAAAGGCATAGGCAAGCCGAACAGTGGCCTTCGGTCCGTGCTGTATGTGTTGGGCTGGGCCTGCATGTTTGTGATTGGGCTTATGGCATTGGTGGCGGCGTTCTGATGGCGTCCCGGCAGATGAGAACACGAAGAGGGATAGTATGAAGGCCCGAAAAACCCTTGTAGTCCTGCTGGCACTGGCAAGCGTGTCCGCCTGCGGCATCATCAAGCCGTCGGAAGATCGTATTCTGTTCGATGGAAAGGCGTTCAAGGCAAAGGCGAAGGCGGTCGACAAGAAAGCATCGCCAACGGACTTTACCGTTGTGGTAAAGGGTGCGTCCGCATCGCTGGACGGCGCGCGTGAGGCCGGCCGACACGAAGGAACCAAGTTTTGCGTGCAGAATTTCGGGTCTTCGCGGATCGACTGGAAAGTGGGGCCGGACACTGAACCGCAGAACCTGCGCATCAGTGATGATCAATTGACCTTTGCGGGAAAATGCCAACGGCCATGACGCGCGGTTTTGCATATCACGACACGGATTGCCGGCCGCTATTGCCTAGCAAGACCGGACCGGTTCGTTTTGGTGCGTCCAAAACGAAGGGAAGATCCATGTCTTTTGCCAAAACACTCACCCTGGCTGCCTTGGTGACATTGCCTGCCGTAGCAAATGCGAAGCCGCCCTTGAGGGATGTCAAAGAGATCGACGACGAACTCTATTACATCGCCATCGCAAATGAAATTTCGGAATATTGCCCCTCGATCAGCGGGCGTCGATTGAAAGCGATCAGTGTGATGTGGGGGCTGCGGTCCAAGGCGAACAAGCTGGGGTATTCGGACACCGAAATCCGCTCTTACGTCGAATCGGATGCTGAAAAGGACCGGATGCGCGCCAAGGGCGAGGCGTATCTGGCTTCGAATGGCGTGACCTATGACAACCCCAACACATTCTGCACTCTGGGGCAGAAAGAAATCCAAAGAAACAGCGCCATTGGCGTTTATTTGAGGGCGAATTGAAAGCCATGTCTGACCTCCGCAAGATCAATATCGACGGACAGGAAATCGAAGTCGATGGCGCGATGACCCTGATCCAGGCTTGTGAACAAGCCGGGGTCGAAGTGCCGCGCTTTTGTTATCACGAGCGTCTGTCGATCGCTGGCAATTGCCGGATGTGCCTGGTCGAGGTCGTCGGCGGGCCGCCGAAACCTGCGGCCTCCTGCGCGATGCAGGTGCGTGACCTGCGTCCGGGGCCTGAAGGCCAGCCCCCGGTGGTCAAGACGAACTCGCCCATGGTCAAAAAGGCCCGCGAAGGTGTGATGGAGTTCCTGCTGATCAACCATCCGCTGGATTGCCCGATCTGCGATCAGGGTGGCGAATGCGACCTTCAGGATCAGGCGATGGCCTATGGCATGTCGGGATCCCGCTTCAAGGAAGCAAAGCGGGCGGTCGATGACCTGGATCTTGGCCCGCTGGTTGGCACCGCAATGACCCGCTGCATCAGCTGCACGCGCTGCGTGCGCTTCACCACCGAAGTTGCCGGGATAACTCAGATGGGTCAGACCGGGCGCGGTGAGGATGCCGAGATCACCTCGTATCTGAACCAGACGCTGGATTCGAATTTGCAGGGCAACATCATCGATCTGTGCCCTGTCGGGGCGCTGACCTCCAAGCCCTACGCCTTTACTGCGCGTCCGTGGGAATTGACCAAAACCGAAAGCATCGATGTGATGGATGCGTTGGGATCGAACATACGCGTCGATACCAAAGGTCGTGAAGTCATGCGTTTCCTGCCGCGCAATCATGACGGCGTGAACGAGGAATGGATCAGCGACAAGACACGTTTCGTCTGGGATGGCCTGCGCCGTCAGCGTTTGGACAAGCCCTATGTCCGTGAAAATGGCAAGCTGCGCCCGGCCTCATGGTCCGAGGCACTGACCAAGGCAGCAGAGGCGCTGAAGGGCGCCGAGAAACCTGCCGGTATCGTGGGCGATCTGGCTCCGGTCGAGGCGGCGTTTGCGCTGAAACAGATGATCGAAGGGCAGGGTGGTGTTGTCGAATGCCGTACCGATGGCGCAAAGCTTCCGGCGGGCAATCGTGGCGCTTACGCTGGTACCGCCGCGATTGAAGACATCGACACCACGGAACGCATCCTGCTGATCGGTACCAACCCACGTGACGAAGCGCCTGTCCTGAACGCGCGTATCCGCAAGGCGTGGGCGCATGGGGCCGAAGTCGCTTTGGTCGGTCCTGCGGTCGATCTGACATATGAGTATCACCACGTTGGCGATGATCGAACAGCGCTGCAAAAAGTTGTCGACATGGGCGGAGATGATGAGATCAAGAGCAAACGTTCGTTGGTCATCATCGGGCAGGGCGCTTTGCAGGAAGCGGACGGCGCCGCCGTGCTGGCTGCTGCGCAAGCCATCGCGGCCAATACGGAAAGTGGTCTGATCGTTTTGCACACTGCGGCGTCGCGCGTCGGTGCGATGGATGTGGGTGCCACGAACGAAGGCGGAATGGACGCGATCAGCGCCGCCGATGTAATCTACAACCTTGGCGCGGACGAGGTCGAGATCGGCGAAGGCGCCTTTGTGATCTATCAGGGCAGCCATGGTGACCGGGGCGCACACCGCGCCGATGTGATCCTGCCAGGCGCGGCCTATACCGAGGAAAACGGCGTGTTCGCAAACACCGAAGGTCGCCCTCAACTGGCGATGCGGGCCGGTTTTGCGCCGGGTGAGGCGAAGGAGAACTGGGCCATCCTGCGCGCCTTGTCGGCCGAACTGGGCGCAACACTGCCCTACGACTCTCTGGCGCAGTTGCGCACGGCCTTGATCGAGGCGGTTCCGCATCTGGCCCGCATCGACGAAGTGATCGAGAACGAAGTGAAAGCTCTCGACACCGGTACTCTGGGCAACGCAACTTTCCGCTATGCGATCAAGGACTTCTACCTGACCAACCCGATTGCACGGGCTTCACAGCTGATGGCCGAGCTGTCGGCACAGGCGCAGGCCCGCAAATCCGAGAAGATCGCGGCGGAATGACCCAGACCTGTTTCATATCGCAGGCAAAAGCGGCTGCCGGGTGGCAGTTCGCCGCGCCAGATTTGCATGTGAAACCGAATATTAAGGGTGGCGCAATGGCGGCAGATGCTGTTTACACCAACGCGCCGACCCAGCCGCAATTTGCGCAGGCTTCTGGCCTTTGCATCGCGCGCGGAAAACGGAATACCCACGGTGTGAGGACCAATGGCTGAATTCTTTAACACCCCAGGCGGAATAGCCATCATCATTCTGGCGCAAGTGCTTGCCGTTGTTGCCTTTGTGATGATTTCACTGTTGTTCCTTGTTTACGGGGACCGCAAGATCTGGGCTGCTGTCCAGATGCGCCGCGGCCCCAACGTGGTGGGCGTCTATGGCCTGCTGCAATCGGTGGCGGATGCCCTGAAATATGTGGTGAAAGAGGTCGTCATTCCTGCGGGCGCCGACCGGACGGTCTTTATCCTCGCACCGCTGACATCCTTCGTTCTGGCCATGATCGCCTGGGCGGTGATCCCGTTCAACGATGGATGGGTTCTGTCGGATATCAACGTGGCCATCCTCTATGTATTCGCCGTGTCCTCGCTCGAGGTTTATGGCGTGATCATGGGCGGTTGGGCGTCGAACTCAAAGTACCCGTTCCTGGGCTCGCTGCGCTCGGCCGCGCAGATGATTTCCTACGAGGTTTCGATCGGCCTGATCATCATCGGTGTGATCATTTCGACCGGCTCGATGAATTTTGGCGACATCGTGCGCGCTCAGGACGGCTCGTTCGGCTTCTTCAGCTGGTACTGGCTGCCGCATTTTCCGATGGTGTTCCTGTTCTTCATCTCGGCCCTGGCCGAAACCAACCGCCCGCCCTTCGACCTGCCCGAGGCGGAATCTGAACTGGTTGCCGGTTATCAGGTCGAATATTCGGCCACGCCTTTCCTGCTTTTCATGGCAGGCGAATACATCGCGATTTTCCTGATGTGCGCGCTGACCTCTCTGCTGTTCTTCGGCGGCTGGCTGTCGCCGATCCCGGGCCTGCCCGATGGCGTGCTGTGGATGGTCGCCAAGATGGCGTTCTTCTTCTTCATCTTCGCGATGGTCAAGGCGATCACGCCCCGCTACCGCTATGACCAGCTGATGCGGCTGGGTTGGAAAGTGTTCCTGCCATTCTCGCTGGCTTGGGTGGTTTTCGTGGCCTTCGCGGCGAAATTCGACTGGTTCTGGGGCGCATTTGCCCGTTGGAGCGTAGGAGGCTGATATGACTCAAATTGACTATACCCGCGCTGCCAAATACTTCCTTCTGCAAGACTTCTGGGTCGGCATGAAACTGGGGCTGAAGTATTTCTTCGCCCCCAAGGCCACGGTGAACTATCCGCACGAAAAGGGGCCTCTGTCCCCACGTTTCCGCGGCGAACACGCTCTGCGCCGCTATCCGAATGGTGAAGAACGCTGCATCGCCTGCAAACTCTGCGAGGCGATCTGCCCTGCGCAAGCCATCACCATCGACGCCGAGCCGCGCGAAGACGGCAGCCGCCGCACCACGCGTTACGACATCGACATGACCAAGTGCATCTATTGCGGTTTCTGTCAGGAGGCCTGCCCGGTCGATGCCATCGTCGAAGGCCCGAATTTCGAGTTCGCAACGGAAACCCGCGAAGAGCTGTTCTATGACAAGCAAAAACTGCTCGACAACGGCGAACGCTGGGAAGCCGAGATTGCCCGCAATCTGGAACTGGACGCGCCTTACCGATGACTGACAGCCCGACAAATCCTTTCGAGCTGATGATGAAACAGGCTCAGGACATGGCCAAGGCGATGAACCCGGCGATGGAAAGCTTCTCGCCCAAGGGGTTCGAGGCGCTGTGGCCGACCATGCCGAAAGAGGTCATGGAGATGATGTTCGGCAATACCGTCAACAAAGACGGGCTGGATGCCAAGACCCGCCTGCTGCTGACGCTGGCCGGGCTGACCTGCCAGGGCGCGCAGGCGGATTCGGCGGTGCGTCAGACCGTGCGCCACGCTCTGGAAGCTGGTGCCAAGAAACAAGAGATCGTGGAAACGATCGGTCAGATGTCGGTCTTTGCCGGCATCCCGGCCATGACCCGCGCGCTGGATCTGGCGCAAGAGGTCATGGGCGACAACGAGGATGAGGATCAATGACCGTCTTTGCCTTCTATCTGTTTGCCATCAGCGCGATCACCGGCGGGCTGTTCACGGTGATCAGCCGCCAGCCGGTGCACTCGGTGCTGTGGCTGATCCTGGCGTTTCTATCCTCGGCGGGGCTGTTCGTGCTGCTGGGGGCCGAGTTCGTGGCGATGCTGCTGATCATCGTTTACGTGGGTGCGGTCGCGGTTCTGTTCCTGTTCGTCGTTATGATGCTGGACGTGGACTTTGCCGAGTTGAAGGCCGAGATGGCACGCTATATGCCGCTTGCCTTGCTGATCGGTCTGGTCATCCTGATGCAGTTCGTCATAGCCTTCGGGGCCTGGGACAGCGCGCAGGGCGCAGCGGCCAATCTGGCGCAGCCGGTCCCGGCGGACCGTCACAACACCGAGGCGCTTGGCGTCATTCTTTACGATCAATACTTCCTTCTGTTCCAACTGGCGGGCCTGATCCTGCTGGTGGCCATGATCGGCGCCATCGTTCTGACGCTGCGCCACCGTCAGGACATCAAGCGTCAGGACATCGTCGGCCAGATGATGCGCGACCCGGCCAAGGCAATGGAATTGAAGGACGTGAAACCGGGGCAGGGACTTTGAGACCATGATCGGACTTGAACACTATCTTACGGTCGCGGCGACGCTGTTTGTCATCGGCATCTTCGGTCTCTTCCTGAACCGCAAGAACGTCATCATCCTGCTGATGAGCATTGAACTGATGCTGCTGGCGGTGAATATCAACCTCGTGGCGTTTTCCAGTTTCCTTGGCGATCTGGTCGGGCAGGTCTTCACGCTGTTCGTGCTGACCGTTGCGGCGGCCGAGGCGGCGATCGGGTTGGCCATTCTGGTCTGCTTCTTCCGCAACCGCGGCACCATCGCGGTTGAAGACGTCAATATGATGAAGGGGTAAGGGATCATGGAAACCACAATCCTCTTTGCCCCGCTGGTGGGCGCACTGATCTGCGGCTTTGGCTGGAAGTTCATAGGCGAGAAAGCGGCCATGTGGACGGCCACGGGCCTGCTGTTTCTGGCCTGTCTGCTGTCATGGCTCGTGTTCTTCTCGTTCGACGGGCACACACAACAGATCGAGATCATGCGCTGGATCGAAAGCGGGTCGCTCTCGACCTCGTGGGCCATCCGTCTGGACCGGCTGACCGCCATCATGCTGATCGTGGTAACCACGGTTTCGGCGCTCGTGCATCTCTACAGCTTTGGCTACATGGATCACGACCCGCAATGGCGCGAAGGCGAAAGCTATAAGCCGCGTTTCTTCGCCTATCTGTCCTTCTTTACCTTCGCCATGCTGATGCTGGTGACGGCGGACAACCTCGTGCAGATGTTCTTTGGCTGGGAAGGCGTGGGTGTCGCATCCTACCTGCTGATCGGTTTCTACTATCGCAAGCCTTCGGCAAATGCGGCGGCGATGAAGGCGTTCATCGTCAACCGTGTCGGCGACTTCGGCTTTGCTCTGGGCATCTTCGCGCTGTTCTTCCTGACCGACAGCATCAACTTTTCGGACATTTTCGCATCGGCACCCGCGCTTGCAGAAGAAAAGCTGCATTTCCTGTGGGGCGAATGGACCGCGGTCGAGGTGATCTGTGTGCTGCTGTTCATCGGTGCGATGGGTAAATCCGCGCAGCTGATCCTGCACACCTGGTTGCCCGACGCGATGGAAGGGCCGACACCGGTGTCGGCCCTGATCCACGCGGCCACCATGGTGACAGCGGGCGTGTTCCTGGTCTGCCGCATGTCGCCGCTGATGGAGTTCGCGCCGGGCGCGACCGGGTTCATCACCTTCCTTGGGGCCTCGACAGCGTTCTTCGCGGCGACCGTGGGTCTGGTACAGACCGATATCAAGCGCGTTATTGCGTATTCGACCTGTTCCCAGCTGGGATACATGTTCGTGGCCGCGGGCGTCGGCATGTACTCGGCGGCCATGTTCCACTTGCTGACGCACGCTTTCTTCAAGGCGCTGCTGTTCCTCGGTGCGGGGTCCGTGATCCACGCCATGCATCACGAGCAGGAGATGACGGAATATGGCGGTCTGCGCAAAAAGATCCCTTACACCTTCTGGGCAATGATGATCGGAACGCTGGCTATCACGGGTGTCGGCATTCCGCTTACCACAATAGGTTTTGCCGGGTTCCTGTCTAAAGACGCGATCATCGAAAGCGCCTATGCGGGCGGAACCGGCTATGCCTTCTGGATGCTGGTGATCGCGGCGATGTTCACCTCGTTCTATAGCTGGCGTCTGATTTTCCTGACCTTCTATGGCAAACCGCGCGGCGACAAGCACAAGCATGACCACGCACATGAAAGCCCGATGACCATGCTGGTGCCGCTGGGCGTTCTGTCGCTGGGTGCGGTGTTTGCCGGGATGATCTGGTATGGCAATTTCTTTGGCCATGCGGACAAGGTCGGCAAGTTCTACGGTATTCCGGTTGCCGAAGCGTCAGAACATGCCGATGCCGGTGATCATGCGGCGGCGGATGCTTCGCACGGTGAAGACAGCCATGCGGATGAAAGCCACGCAGCTGACGGCCATGCCGATGAAGGTCATGGTGAGAAGGGTGCCAAGGGTGGCGATCATCACTATGTCTTTGCGGGCCAGCCCGGCGAGGGCGCGCTTTACATGGCGCCGGACAACCATGTTCTGGACGATGCGCATGCGGCTCCGAAATGGGTCAAGGTTTCACCCTTCGTCGCCATGTTGCTTGGCTTTGTCGTGGCCTATTGGTTCTACATCGTGAACACGTCGCTGCCGGCACGTCTGGCTGCAAATCAGCGTCCGCTGTACCTGTTCCTTCTGAACAAGTGGTATTTCGACGAAATCTACGATGCGGTCTTCGTAAAACCCACTGTGGCGCTTGGCCGCTTCCTGTGGAAACGCGGTGACGGCAATACAATCGATGGCTTCCTGAACGGAGTAGCAATGGGCGTCGTTCCCTTCTTCACCCGCCTCGCCGGCAAGGCGCAGACCGGGTACATCTTTACCTATGCCTTCTGGATGGTGCTGGGCATCGCGGCCCTTGTGACCTGGATGTCGATCGGCGGAGGGGCCCAGTAATGGATTATATCCTTTCGATCGTCACGTTTATCCCCGCCATCGCCGCAGGCATTCTGGCCTTGTTCCTGCAGGGTGACGATGCGGCGGCACAGCGGAACGCCAAGTGGATTGCTCTGCTGGCCACCACGGTAACCTTCCTGGTTTCCATCGGCATCTATACCGGCTTTGACCCGTCGAACCCCGGTTTCCAGATGGTGGAAGAGGGTGAGTGGCTGATGGGCCTCAAATACAAGATGGGTGTTGATGGCATCAGTGTCCTGTTCGTTCTGCTGACGACCTTCATCATGCCGCTGACCATTCTGGCCAGCTGGAATGTCACGGACCGCGTCAAGGAATACATGGTTGCCTTCCTGCTGCTGGAAACGCTGATGCTGGGCGTCTTCATGGCGCTTGATCTTGTACTGTTCTACCTGTTCTTCGAGGCAGGTCTTATTCCGATGTTCCTGATCATCGGGATATGGGGCGGCAAGGATCGGATCTACGCCAGCTTCAAGTTCTTCCTCTATACCTTCCTCGGCTCGGTCTTGATGCTGGTCGCCATGGTTGCAATGTATGCTGACGCAGGCACCACGGACATTGCCGCGCTGATGACGCACCAGTTCTCGTCCGAGGGCTTCAGCGTGCTGGGCATTTATGTTGTCGGTGGCATGCAGACCCTCATGTTCCTGGCCTTCTTTGCTTCGTTCGCGGTGAAAATGCCGATGTGGCCGGTGCACACCTGGTTGCCGGACGCCCACGTTCAGGCGCCCACGGCGGGATCGGTCGTACTGGCGGCGATCCTGCTGAAGATGGGCGGCTATGGCTTCCTGCGGTTCAGCCTGCCGATGTTCCCGGTGGGTTCGGCCGTGATGACCGATCTGGTGCTGTGGATGTCTGCCATCGCGGTTGTCTATACCTCGCTGGTGGCGTTGGTACAGGAGGATATGAAGAAGCTGATCGCCTATTCCTCGGTCGCGCATATGGGCTTTGTGACCATGGGTATTTTCGCGGCAAACCAGCAGGGCATCGATGGCGCGATCTTCCAGATGCTCAGCCACGGGTTCATCTCGGCAGCGCTCTTCTTGTGTGTCGGCGTGATCTATGACCGGATGCATACCCGCGATATCGAGGCTTATGGCGGTCTGGTGATCCGGATGCCCGCATACGCGCTGGTCTTCATGCTGTTTACCATGGCCAATGTCGGCCTGCCGGGCACATCGGGCTTCATCGGCGAATTCCTGACCCTGATGGGCGCGTTCCAGGTCAACACCTGGGTAACGGCGGTGGCTGCAACCGGTGTGATCTTCTCGGCGGCTTATGCGCTGTGGCTCTACCGCCGAGTCGTGTTTGGCGATCTGATCAAGGAAAGCCTCAAGGCGATGACCGACATGAGCTCGCGCGAGCGGTTGATCTTCGCCCCGCTGATCGTGATGACCATCCTGCTGGGTGTCTACCCGTCGCTGGTGACCGATGTAATCGGGCAATCCACAGCGGCTCTGATTTCGAACTATGACACGGCTCTGGCCGCGGCTGAGGCTGCGACCCAGACAGCCGCTTCGCATTAAGGGAGCTTTGGAGACATGATCCAGGCTGATCTGACAATCATCCTGCCGGAAATCGTTCTGGCGCTTTATGCGATGGCGGCGCTGCTGGGGGCTGTCTACACGACAAAGGACGGGTTGGCGCCTTTGTTGGTCTGGACCACGGCAGGTCTTATGGCCCTTCTGGCAATCTGGATTGCAACTCAGGGCGGGGGTACAAACGTGGCCTTCAACGGCATGTTCGTCGATGACGGCTTTGCCCGCTTTGCCAAGGTTGCCATCCTGCTGTCGGCGGGTGCCGTACTGGTCATGAGCCAGGAATACATGGCGCGCCGTGATCTGCTGCGATTTGAATATCCTTTGCTGGTGGCACTGGCCGCCGTGGGGATGATGATGATGGTCAGCGCAGGCGATCTGATGTCGCTTTACATGGGGCTCGAGCTGCAATCGCTGTCGCTCTATGTCGTGGCTGCTCTGCGTCGTGACAGCGCGAAATCGACCGAGGCAGGTCTGAAGTATTTCGTGCTGGGTGCGCTGAGCTCGGGGCTGCTGCTTTATGGTGCGTCGCTGGTCTATGGCTTCACCGGCACCACGTTGTTCTCGGGCATCATTCAGACAGTTCACCATGGCGATGTTTCGTTGGGGCTGCTGTTTGGTCTGATCTTCCTGATCTCGGGTCTGGCCTTCAAGGTCTCGGCCGTTCCGTTCCATATGTGGACGCCGGACGTTTACGAGGGGTCTCCCACGCCGATCACGGCCTTCTTTGCCACGGCGCCGAAGGTTGCGGCGATGGCGTTGTTCGCGCGCCTGTTGCATGACGCGTTCGGCGGTGTTGTCGAAGACTGGCAGCAAGTGATTGTCCTGCTGTCCGTATTGTCGATGTTGCTGGGGGCCGTGGCCGCGATCGGGCAGCGCGACATCAAGCGTCTGATGGCGTTTTCGTCGATTGCCCATATGGGCTATGCGCTGATTGGTCTGGCCGCCGGTACCGAGCTGGGTATCAAGGCGATGCTGATGTATCTGGCCATCTACGTGACCATGAATATCGGCACCTTCGCCTTCATTCTGATGATGGAGCGTGACGGCAAACCCATCACCGACATTGACGCTCTGCGGCAATACTCCAAGCGTGATCCGGGCAAGGCGCTGGCGGTGCTGATCCTGATGTTCAGCCTTGCGGGCGTGCCTCCGATGCTTGGTTTCTTTGCGAAATTCGGCGTCTGGCAGGCGGGCGTCAGTGCGGGTCTGACCGGTCTGGTCGTCGTCTCGGCCATCGCTTCGGTCATCGGTGCCTTCTATTACCTGCGGATCGTGTTCTACATGTATTTCGGGGCCGAGAACGAAGAGCCGATCGAAACCCGGTCGACCCCTGTTCTGTGGGTGGCATTGATGGGGTCTGCGGCCCTGATGCTGGTCGGTATCTTCTATCAGTTCGGCGTCGAGGGCGCGGCAGCCGCCGCGGCGGCCACGCTTGTCAACTGATCGTTTTGCACAACCGGAAAGAGGGGCTCGGTTGCGCGACCGAGCCTTTTTGATATGACAAAATGGCCCCAAGGCTATGGCCTGCACGAGGTGCAGGAAGTCGACAGCACGCTGAATGAAGCGGCGCGGATTGCTCCGAATGCGCGTGGTCCCGTCTGGATCATGGCGCATCACCAGACGGCGGCGCGCGGGCGGCGCGGACGAAGCTGGGCCAACCCGATGGGCAACCTGGCGGCGACCTTGCTGATGCGTCCTCAGGGCGCGCCGGAACAGGCGGCCTTGCGCAGTTTCGTGGCGGCGCTGGCCCTTTTTGACGCGTGTGTCGCCGTTACCGGGCGGGCTGCCGGACTGTCGCTGAAATGGCCCAATGACGTGCTGCTGAACGGCGGCAAGCTTGCCGGTATCCTGCTGGAAAGCACGGGGCAGGGGCATGGCGTGGCGCATCTGTCCATCGGCATCGGAGTGAACCTGGCCAATGCCCCGGATGCGGACGCGGTAGAGCCCGGCGCGGTTCGTCCCGTGTCACTTCTTTCGGAAACCGGGGCGCATGTCTCGCCCGAGGATTTTCTTACCGAACTGGCCGCGGCCTACGCCGCGTATGAAACCCAGTTCGTCACCTATGGGTTCGAACCGATCCGCACCGCCTGGCTGTCCCGCGCGGCCCGGTTGGGCGAGGTCATCACCGCGCGGACCGGTACGTCGGAAACGGTTGGAACCTTCGAAACGGTGGACGCAAGCGGTAACCTTGTCTTAAACACCGCCAAAGGCCGCGTGAGCATTCCTGCGGCGGATGTCTATTTCTGAGAGGGGCGCGGATGCTTCTGGCCATCGATTGCGGCAATACCAATACCGTCTTTTCGATCTGGGACGGTGAGGAATTCCTGTGCACCCTGCGCACCTCGACCCACCACGCACGCACGGCAGACGCTTATTTCACATGGTATTCGACGCTGGTGAAGCATTACGGGATCGAGGCGGACATCACCGATGTGATCATCGCCTCAACCGTGCCGCGCGTCGTGTTCAACCTGCGCATCTTCGCCGATCGTTTTTTTGGGTGCAGGCCATTGGTTGTGGGCAAGCCTGATTGCCTGTTGCCGGTCCCGCCGCGTGTGGATGAAGGCACGGTGCCTGGCCCGGATCGACTGGCCAATGCAGTGGGCGCTTTTGACCGGCATGGTGGCAATGTGGTTGTCGTGGATTTCGGAACCGCAACGAATTTCGACGTTGTCGCCGCCGACGGCGCATATGTGGGGGGCATTATCGCCCCCGGTGTGAACCTGAGCCTTGAGGCCCTGCATCAGGGCGCCGCGGCGCTGCCGCATATCGATGTCTCCCGACCTGACAAGGTGATCGGTACGAATACGGTTGGTTGTATTCAATCGGGCGTGTATTGGGGATATTCCGGTTTGATCGAGGGGCTGATCGCCCGGATCAAGGCTGAATATGGAATGCCGATGAAAGTCGTTGGAACCGGAGGGCTGGCCCCCTTGTTCGATCAGGCCGACGTGGGGTTCGACGCAATCGAGGATGATCTGACGATGCACGGCCTGACCGTGATCCATCGCTACAACAAGGATAATGGCTCCGTATGAGCAGTGAAAGATTGATCTACCTGCCGCTGGGTGGCGCGGGCGAAATTGGCATGAACGCCTATGTGTACGGCTACGGTGAACCGGGAAAGGAACGCCTGATCCTTGTGGATCTGGGCGTCACTTTTCCCGATATGGACACAACGCCGGGCGTTGACCTTATCTTTGCCGATATCTCATGGCTGAAAGAGCGTGCCGACCGACTGGATGGTGTTTTCATCACGCACGCCCATGAAGACCATGTCGGTGCCGTGGCCCATTGTTATGAAGCTTTGGGCGCGCCGGTCTATGCGCGCGCCTTCACGGCCAATATCGCGCGCCGCAAGATGGAAGAACACGCACACCCGACCGAGGCGGTCACGACCGTTTCCGCCTGGCCTGAACAGGTGTCCGTCGGGCCGTTCACAGTTGGTTTCCTTCCGGTTTCGCACTCGATTCCCGAAAGTGCCGCATTGGTCATCGATACACCCGCAGGGCGTGTCGTGCATTCGGGCGACTTCAAGCTGGATGCAGCACCGGTCGTTGGCGAGGCCTTTGACCCTGACCTGTGGGCCGAGGTCGCCAAGCCCGGCGTCAAGGCGCTGGTCTGTGACAGTACGAATGTGTTTTCGACCCATCCGGGGCGTTCGGAATCCGAAGTTGGCCCCGAAATCGTCAAGCTGGTCGAAGGCGCGGAAGGTATGGTCGTGGCGACCACTTTTGCGTCAAACGTCGCGCGGGTCAAAACGCTGGCCGAGGCAGGTGCGCAGGCCGGGCGTTCCGTCGTCCTGCTGGGGCGCGCGATGCGTCGGATGATCGAAGCCGCGACCGAAACCGGTATTCTTGCGGATTTTCCCAAGGTGATCAGCGCCGAAGAGGCTTTGGACCTTCCGCGCCAGAACCTGATGCTGATCGTGACCGGCAGCCAGGGGGAACGACGGGCCGCAAGCGCCCAACTGGCCCGTGGCAAGTACCGTGGTCTGGAGCTGGCCGAGGGCGATCTGTTCCTGTTTTCCTCGAAAACCATTCCCGGGAACGAGCGGGGCGTGATCTTTATCATGAACCAGCTCAGCGAAAAGGGCGTGGATGTCGTCGATGACAGTTCGGGCCTTTATCATGTCTCGGGCCATGCGAACCGGCCGGACCTCGAGAAAGTGCACGCACTGACCGATCCGCAATTCGTGATCCCGATGCATGGCGAACACCGGCACCTGCGCGAGCATGTCAAACTGGCAGAGCAGGGCGGCAGAACCGGAGTGCTGGCAGTGAACGGCACCATGCTGGATCTCAGCGGCAATGCGCCTGTGGTCGTCGATTATGTTGAAACCGGTCGCACATATCTGGACGGCACCGTGAAGATCGGCGCCCTTGACGGCGTGGTGCGGGATCGTATCCGCATGGCTTTGAACGGCCATGTTACGGTGACGGTGGTTCTGGACGAAGAAGACGAACCGCTGGGCGAGCCGTGGTGCGATACCATGGGGCTGCCCGAAACCGGCACGTCCCGTGCCGCGTTGGTCGAAGTTCTGGAAGAGGACCTGAACCAGTTCCTGATGCGGGCCGCCGCCAAGACCCTGCGCGATGACGACAAGCTGGAAGAAGAAATGCGCCGCATCGTGCGGCAGACAGCCAAAGCCGAAATTGGCAAAAAGCCCGAAGTGACGGTGGTGGTCAGCCGGATGCGGTGAAACCGATCCGTCAGTCGTGGGTTGGCATCGGATAGCCCCTGAGACGCAGGAACAGGTTGGCTTCTTCGTTGTTTTTGTAGAATGGAACCGACGATGGCGGCTCGGGGGACGTAACCCGGGCCGCTATTTCCGCCAGAACGACCTCGGTGATAAACGGCAGATCCAGATCCCGTGCCCGATCCAGTGGCACCCATTGCAGGTGCGACAGCTCATCCGAGGCGTGACTGAAATCATCCACATCACCTTGCAGAGCGTCGGCGTCGACCAGAAAGAACCGCGCATCGAACCGGCGGGGACGGCCCGGTGGAGTTACCGCGCGAAAGACGAACTGAAGCGCAGCCGCAGTTGGCAGGTAACCCAACGCGGCAAAGCTTTGCCAATCGTCAGGTACATGACCAGGCCATGTACCCGGCTGGCCAAGAACAAGACCGGTTTCTTCCCAAAGCTCGCGTATGGCGGCCGCGGCGAGGGCGTGTTGAATCCCCGGCTCGGCCTGTTCGCCCAAACGTTCAAAGCACAGATCCGGCAAATCCGTTGCCAATGGAACATCCGCGTCAGCCGGATCAACCGCGCCACCGGGAAAGACGAACTTGTTCGGCATGAAGGCCGCTTTGGACCCGCGCTGCCCCATAAGGATCGAGGGGTTTGTCCATCTGTCCCGCAGCACGATAACCGTCGCTGCGTCCCGGATGGCTGTTTTGTCGGGTGTCATGTCCAAACTGGTCAACTGGGTCGGGTCACGCGGTTTTTCCAAAGCCATGCATGCGGCGTGCCCACTGATACGCCACCACCGCACCTTTCAGGCGTGGCAACAGGTACAGGGACAGGGCAACGCAGGCGACGGAAAAGCCGATGGCCATGGTCCACGGATCGGGCCGCCAATGCACATAGGACACGTGCAGAGCTGGCGCCAGCAGGTGGCCGACCAGTAGGATTGTCAGGTAGGCGGGCCCATCATCTGCGCGATGGTGAAACAACTCCTGCCCGCAGTTCGAGCAGGAGTCATTGACCTTGAGATAGCTGTGCAACAGCTTGCCTTCCCCGCAGTTGGGGCATTTGCAGCGAAACCCCTTGACCAGGGCGGGCCATGTCTCACGCTCATCTTCAGAGGTCGTCTCGATCGTCTGATCCGTCATAATGTAACTCGCGCAGTAATCTTTTGCGGATAATGGGCCTGATCGTGGAAATTTAAAAGGGGGGTGCGTCGCTTTGCAACGTCTGCCCGGCACCTCGTCTTGGGGCGGTCCCGAACCTTTCAAAAAATAATATCGACTTTAGCGACGGAATCCCTGGCACGGCCCGTTTGAATGGGTATGAGCGGCGGCACTCGGGCCGCGTCAACAAAAGGAAACGGAAATGAAAAACGTTACATTCATCTCGGCCATTGTTATGTCGGCTGTTGCGATTACCGGTACTTCTGTTCTGGCCGCTGGCCCGGGTGGCCGCGAGCCGGTGTCCTTTCAGGAACTGGACGCCGATGGCGATGGTCAGGTGACGCAACAAGAGATGGAGGCGCACCGCACCGCTCGTTTCACCGAGGCGGACACCAATGGGGATGGAAAGCTGAGCCAGGAAGAAATGCAGGCTGCCGCCCAGAAGAAAGCCAGCGATCGGGTTGCCAGGATGTTCGAAAACAACGACGCGAACAAAGATGGCTTCCTCAGCCAGGATGAGTTGCCGAAACCGCGCCGGGCTGACAAGATGTTTGATCGGATGGATGCGGACAACAGTGGCGGAATCTCGGAACAGGAATTTGCCGATGCCAAAGATCGGATGGGACGGCACCATAAGAAAAAGCATCAAAAATCGAATGCAAGCGATAACTGATGCAGGATGGAGGATCTGACCTCCCACCCACAAGATGTTCGCGGTGCGGATTGCGCCGCGAACACACTCAGCGACGATGCGTTGCTGAGGCAATTCGCCGACGGCGAGGCGGGGGCGGCACGGATCCTGACCGATCGTTTGGGGCCACGCTGTTACTCGGTTGCTTTGCGTATGTTGGGCAATCGGGCCGAGGCGGAAGACGTGACGCAGGATGCGATGATGCGGTTATGGCAGATGGCGCCGAATTGGGTGTCGGGTCAGGCCAAGGTTTCGACCTGGCTGTATCGGGTGACGCTGAACCTGTGCGTGGACATCAGGCGCAGGAAGACACCTGACAGGTTGTCGGACGTTCCAGAGCCCGAAGATGGCAAGGCCAGCGTTGTTGACCGCATGCAGGACGAGGCGCGCAAGGATGCCCTGCAGTCGGCTTTGGCTGAGCTGCCCGAGCGGCAGCGACAAGCGGTCGTGCTGCGCCATATTGAAGAGCTGCCCAACCCCGAGATTGCCGGGATAATGGGCATTTCGGTAGAAGCAGTTGAAAGCCTGACCGCAAGAGGCAAGCGCAGCCTGACCGCGATCTTGGCCGTACGACGCGAAGAACTGGGGTATGACAATGGCGGATGAAGACCTGGAACTGGATCATTTGTTTGCACAGGCACAGCGGCAGCGACCGACACTGCCGGACGATCTTGCCGTGCGCATCCAGACGGATGCTGAAACTGTTCGCCTCGGTCGTCTTGCGCCTGCACCGCAGCCGATGCCTTCGATATGGAACAGGTTGATAAGCAATGTAGGAGGATGGCAGGGCCTTGGCGGGCTTGTCGCCGCAAGCGCTGCCGGGGTCTGGATCGGGTTTTCCGCACCGGCCTTTCTGCCGGACCCGGCCAACCTGTTGACGTCAGAGGAGACACCCTTCCTCGTCGCGGACCTTGGATTTGACTCGAGTTTTCTGGAGAGCACGGAATGAACGCTGATCCCAAGCCCAAACGCAGGTGGGTTCCTGTCGTCCTGGCCCTGTCACTGGCGCTGAACCTGCTGGTTGTCGGTATCGCTGTGGGCACCGTATTGCGCCTCAAAGGTGGGGATCATGCCAAATCACCGCCCGGCTTCGGCCCCGCGTTGTACCGGGCCCTGCCCAAGGATGATCGAAAGGCTATGCGGGGCGAGCTGACGGGCCTGCACAAAAAGGGATCCAAGGGTCGCGCTCAGGATTTTGAAGCGCTCAGTCAGGCGTTGCGCGCAACGCCCTTTGACCCGGTCGCGGTTCAGGTTCTGTTGCAACAACAAGCACAGGCCACCGCCGATTTGCAGCAGGCCTTGCAAACGCAATGGCTGGCACGTGTGACCGCCATGAGCGATGATGAGCGGCAGGCCTATGCAGACCGATTGCAGGAGGTCGTCAAACGCGGGCCGCATGGGCACAAGAAAAGAGACTGAACTGATCAGGCCGCACTTTGCCTGATACTCACCTGATTGCGCCCTGCCTTCTTCGCAGCATAAAGCGCTTTGTCCGCGGATTTGATCAGGTTTTCCACGCTTTCAGCCGCACAGTCTTGCGGGGCGAAACCGACCTGAGACAACTTCAACCCGATACTGACCGTCACATCAACTTGTGCCCCATGGTCCGGTAACAGGAACGGGGACTGACAGATGCTGTCACAAACGGTTTCGGCCAGGTTCAATGCCTGTTTGGGCGATACATCGGGCACGCCGATCATGAACTCTTCCCCCCCGATGCGGGCGACAAAGCCACGGGATCCCAAGGCATTTTGCATACGTTCCGCCGCTTGCGTCAAAACGTAATCGCCGCTTGCATGGCCATGGCCATCATTGATTGCCTTGAAGTGATCCAGATCGGCCAGCATTATCGCAAAACTGCGCCCCGTTCTGGCGGATTGGCGCGCGATCTGATCCAGCGCGCGCATGGCGTAGCGGCGATTGTGCAGCCCGGTCAACGGGTCGATCCAGGATTCCGCGATGCCTCTTTTGAGAGAGACCCGCATCTGATCCAGTCGCGCTTTGCGGGCAATCTGGTTTTCAAGCCGCAGCAGGATCTCCTGCGCGCAGAACCCGCCCAGACAGACAGCATCGGCCCCTCGGTCCAGAGCTTCCGAAGCCTGTCCGGCGTCTTCGTCCTTCAGCACCCCGATCAAAACCGTGTGCCGGGTCACGCCGCGTGATCTGAGGTCGGCAAGGATATTCAGGCCGGCCGGGTTCGAGCCCAGTTCAACCACGATCGCATCAGGAACAGAGCCGGACAAAACACCCCGCAGGTTTGACTGAAGATGCCAGTTCAAATCAAATTGACGTTGATCTTCCAGAGCCTTTTGCCAAAGCGTGCCGTTTCGGGCCGTGTGGGTCAGGATATCAACCCGCGCCGCTTTGGACGGTCTGATTATCGGTTGGGTCGGCTCTGCGAAGCCAATCGGTTGCGATCCGTTGCCGACCTGCAAATCCTGAGTGGCCGCACGGGCACGCAGAAGGCTGCGAACCCGCGCCAACAATAAAGTGTCTTTGAACGGGTGCGTCAGAACATCATCCAGCCCGTCCTTCAACGCCCGCAGCCGGGCGTCCCGGTCATTTTGCGCGGCAATCGCCACGACCGGAACGTCGTCAAGGCCGGGTTCCTTCACGATCGCCTTCTTCACATCCGCAGCCGTTCCGTCCGGCAACGTCTGGGCCGTCAGAACCAGATCCGGTTGCGTACGCCGCACGAGTGCGGGCAACCCTTCAAGCTTTTCGCCCTGCACCACGTGATACCAGGCCGCCGTCAGCTGTACCTTCAGCATGATGCGATTGGTCGATACCCCGTCGAGGACAAGGATGGTTCCCTGCACAGACATAGTTGTTCACCGTTGATTGCATGCGTGAACAAAGTGTTTATGACTCTGGTTAACAAACCCTTTCCAAGACCGGATCTGACCCAAGTTTATGCCGATATCCTCTGAATCCGCCGAAACTCTTGCGCTGACGGCCCTGGCCTGGCTGGTCAGCAATGACGAGCTTTTGCCTGTTTTTCTGGGCTCTACGGGCGCATCGATCGAGGATGTGCGCGATCGGGCAAGCGATACCGAGTTTCTAGCATCGGTTCTTGATTTTCTGGTGCTTGACGATTCGTGGGTCATGGCGTTTTGTGACGCCAATTCACTCGCCTATGATCTTCCCGCCCAGGCAAGGGCGGTATTGTCCGGCGGCGCTGAGATACACTGGACATAACCATATTTTCCGCAGGAGCACCGGATGCCGATAGATGCGATCATCTTTGACAAAGATGGCACGCTGTTTGACTTTGCCAATACGTGGGGAGGGTTCGGACGATCGATGCTGTTGCGCCTGTCCAACGGGGAAGAAGATCGCGCCACCGAGCTTGGCCGTGTCATCGGATATGATTTCGAGCAAGGGAAATATACCGAAGACAGCATTGTAATCGCCGCCACGGTCGAGGAAATCGCAGAAGTTCTGATTGCCCATGTCGATGGCGTGACCTTGCAGGAGATCATTGATTTGATGAACTCCGAGGCCGCCTCGGCCCCGCAGGTGCCCGCCGTGCCATTGGTTCCTTTCCTGGAAGGTCTGCAAAATGCCGGAATCAAGCTGGGCGTTGCGACGAATGACAGTGAACATCCCGCTTTGCAGCATCTCGAATCTGTCGGAATAAGGGGGCATTTCGATTTCGTCGCCGGGTATGACAGTGGTCACGGGTTCAAGCCGGGACCGGGCCAGTTGCTGGCCTTTGCCGCCCATATCGGGGTCGAGCCATCTCGTATCGCGATGGTGGGTGACAGTCTTCATGACTTGCAGGCCGGGCGTGCGGCGGGGATGACCACGATCGGTGTTTTGACCGGTTTGGCCGAGGCCGATGCTTTGGCTCCGATGGCGGATGTGATTTTGCCTGATATCGGACATATTCCCGAATGGTTGGCCAAAATCTGATTTTCAAATCCGAGATTCGACAAAACGGAATGAAAAACCGACATATTCTGTCGCAGACGGAGCGGCCATAGGCGTCTCTTCGGGGCTTGCTTGACGAAAGCAAGAACAGGAGGCACCGATGGCCGAGACCAAGACACGCAAGCGCCGCGGAGGAGGGCGCGCAGGGGCGGCTGCGCGCAGGGGCAGTGCAGCGATTGACCAGATGCCCTGGGATCCGCCGGTCAATATCGATCGACCCACAGAACCTTTGGATCAGGCCGGCATCGAAGCGATCCATGAAGGGGCGATGCGCATCCTTGAAGAGATCGGGATCGAGTTCTACAACGATGAGGCAATAGGCATCCTGCGCGAGGCGGGGTGCACCATCGACGGCGACAATGTCCGCATGGGGCGGGACTTTGTCATGGAGATGATCGCCAAGGCTCCCAGCCGTTTTTCGATCACCCCTCGCAATCCGGATCGCAAGATCGAAATCGGAGGAAAGAACATCCTGTTCGGCAACGTCTCTTCCCCGCCGAATTACTGGGACATGGAGATCGGGAAAAAAGTACCGGGCAATCGCGAGATGTGCCGGAACCTTCTGAAGCTGACGCAATACTTCAACTGCATCCATTTCGCCGGCGGATACCCGGTCGAGCCGGTCGATATCCACGCCAGCGTGCGCCATCTGGACGTGCTGTACGACAAGCTGACCCTGACCGACAAGGCGATGCACGCCTATTCGCTGGGCAAGGAACGCGTCGAAGATGTCATGGAGATGGTGCGCATCGCAGGCGGTTTGAGCCACGAGGAGTTCGAAGCCGCGCCGCGGATGTATACCAATATCAACTCGACCTCGCCGCTGAAACATGATCACCCGATGATCGACGGGTGTCTGCGCCTGGCGCGGCGTGGTCAGGCGATTGTTGTCACGCCCTTTACGCTGGCGGGTGCGATGGCCCCCGTTACCATGGCGGGTGCCGTGGCGCAGTCCTTGGCCGAGGCGCTGTGTGCCATTGCGCTGTTCCAATACGTGCGCCCCGGTATTCCCTGTGTGATCGGTACATTCACGTCGAATGTGGATATGAAATCCGGCGCGCCGGCCTTTGGAACACCGGAATATATGCGTTCGACCCAGATGACCGGCCAGATGGCGCGGTTCTATGGTTTGCCCATGCGGTCTTCGGGTGTTTGTGCGGCAAATGTGCCGGACGGGCAGTCGGTGTGGGAGACTTCGAACTCGCTTTGGGCCGCCGTGCAATCGGGCACCAATATGGTCTACCACGCAGCCGGTTGGCTTGAGGGCGGTCTGATCGCCAGCCCGGAAAAGTTTATCATGGATTGCGAAATCCTACAGCAAATTCAACGCTATATGAACCCCGAGTTGACCGCCACAGGGCCGGACGAGATTGCACTGGATGCGATCCGGGCAGTCGGCAATGACGGTCATTTCTTTGGCATTCAGCATACGCAGGATCGCTATACCACGGCCTTCTATCAACCCTTCCTGAGTGATTGGAAAAACTATGAAGGATGGGAGGTCGCCGGCGGTATCTGGACGGCAGAACGCGCGCATCACATGTTCAAGGAGATCATCTCGAGCTTTGAAGCCCCCCCGATCGATGAAAGCATTCGCGAGGAGCTGGCCGCTTTTGTCGAACGCCGCAAAGCGGAAGGCGGCGCGCCCACGGATTTCTGACCGGACAGGTGGTATCGCGCTGATACTCGGTTGAATTAGCTACAACTCAGGGTGGATTTTGGCCATTTGTTAAGGTTTTTCCGGCCACAGTGCACAGGACACCAAACTGGGGCAACTGATGCATGGTCTGATCAATCGGGCGATACAGTCCTTTGTCTGTGCGACCTACGGGCGATCCTGCTGGTTGCGCGTGACCGAAGCCGCGCGGCTGGGGTTTGTCGAGTTCGAGGCCATGCTCGTCTATGACGATGACATGACGTCCAAGGTAATGAAGGCGCTGAGCGCAGACCTCGATCGGCCGCAAGCCGAAGTGTTTGAGGACCTGGGAACGTATCTCGTGTCTCATCCGAATATGGAAGGGCTGCGCCGCCTTCTCAGGTTCGGCGGCGTCAGTTACGTGGAATTTCTTCATTCGCTCGACGATCTGGCGGACCGCGTGCGGCTGGCCGTGTCTGATTTGACCCTGCCGGCCTTGGAACTGAGAGAGCTGTCAGCCACGGAATTTCAGCTGAGTTGCTCTCCGGGCCTGCCAGGGTATTCCAATGTCATGGTTGGGGTCCTGCGCGCAATGGCGGATGACTATGGTGCGCTGGTGATGCTGTCACACGAGGGGCAGCAGCAAGGCAGTGACGTCATTTCCATCATGTTGGTTGAAAGCGCTTTTGCTGAGGGGCGGCATTTTGATCTGGGGGCTCGGAACGGATGACAGATACCCAAGAACTGGCAGGTCTGCTGGAAACGCTTTGCCCGATGTTCCTGTTGGTGGACCAAAACGGGCATATTCAGCAAGCAGGTCCGACCCTGCAAAAGTTGCGACCTGAACTGCCGCTGGTGGGGCAGGGATTTCTGGATGTGTTTGAACTGATCCGCCCCAGAACGATCACCACCATTCCCGCCCTGATGTCAATGGCGGGGGCGAAGCTGCATCTGAGGTTTCATGATGAACCGCGCACAACCCTCAAAGGCTTGGTCGCTCCTTTGCCGCATTCCGGTGGCGCGGTCATCAATCTGTCATTTGGTATCTCGATTTTGGATGCGGTGCGGGACTATTCGCTGACAAGTGCGGATTTCTCGGGCACGGATCTGGCGATTGAGCTGTTGTATCTGGTCGAAGCCAAATCCGCCGCGATGGAGGCATCCCGCTCTCTCAACCTTCGGCTACAAGGTGCGATGCTTGCAGCCGAAGAGCAGGCCTTTACCGACACATTGACCGGGCTGAAGAACCGCAGGGCGATGGATCACTTGCTCGAGCATTTGATTTCGGGGAATTCCACCTTCGCGCTCATGCATCTGGATCTGGACTTTTTCAAATCTGTAAATGACAAGCTGGGCCATGCGGCGGGTGATTTCGTCTTGCAGCAGGCCGCCCGCATCATGCAGCAGGAAACACGAAGCAACGACACCGTGGCTCGGGTCGGGGGGGATGAATTCGTCATTGTTTTCAATGATCTGACGCGGGAAGATACACTGGCCTGCATTGCTGGTCGTCTGATATCAAGGTTGAATGAACCGATGACCTTTCAAAATCAGTGTTGCTCGATCTCGGCCAGTATTGGCACTGCCTTGTCCACGCAGTTCGACTGCCCCAACGCCGCCGACATTCTTCACGCAGCAGACTTGGCCCTTTATCAGGCCAAGCGCGACGGCCGGTCTTGCCATCGCATGTATTCAGCGTTGAGCAAGGCGCAAACCTGAATTCGTTCAGAAAACACGATGGGCACGTATCGGGGCTTCAAGCTGAATCGAATGCCGCATTTATCTTTTTCGCAATCTGTTGCCGGATCGGAGGCAACTCTCCCACCACCGGCAGGACCACGCCTGAAAACCCCGCGCGATCCAGCTCTTGCGGGACGTCTTCCTGCACATGCCCTCCGGCACAGGCAAAGAACGGAAGGCACAGCGCCTGATCTTCGGTACCGTTTGCAGCGTCAGATATGGAAGGTGGCTCTTCGACGAAACCGACGCGAACGGATTTGAACGCAATCAGTTCTGCAAGCCGTTTCGCAAACTGCAACGCCACGGTCGACGGGTTCCGGCTGCGCCCGGAACCATGCGCGGCAATGACCAGATCGGTGGACCGAGCGGCCCAGTGTTTGTCGGACAATTCCGATCGCAGGGCCTCTGCGGTCAGGGCCGGCAGGTCTGGGTCAATTCCAAGCGGGTCCAAAATCCGTGCCGGATGGTGCCCAAGCCGTTTGGGTAGAGCGCTGGTGACAAACCACCCTTTTGCCATGAAAAGTGGATAGATGACCGAGTTTTCGGGCGCGCGGTTCAGCTTCGCCTCCAACGCACCCGGCGCTGCCAGGGTGGCCGAATCCACCGCTATATGCCCGGTAAGCGCGTTGACCTTGGCGGCGAATGCCGCAAGTGCAGCTTCGGCCGGTTCCGGGTCTGACGGTTGGCCATGAGCGACAATTATGGCATGTGACATTCGGATCTCCTGCTGCGTTGCGCGATAGATGTTTCACATCAAACTGAAGTCAACACCTCAGTTAGCCCAGAAGTGTCAGCCATAGCCAGACGGTCAGAATGGACGAGGCTGTTCCGATAAGTACCGCCGACGCTGCGACCCGTTTTGCGCGACCGTACATGTTGGCGAAGATATAGGCGTTGAAACCCGGAGCCATGGCCGCATTCAAAACCCCCGACCGAAACAGATCCTGCGGCAGGCCCGTGGATTTGCCGAACACCCACACCAGGCTGGGATGCAGCATCAAAGAGATACAGCAAACATAAGCAATGGTGCGCAGGTCGCCCTCGGGCTTGTATTTGACCAGCACACCGCCCAAGGCAAACAACGCCCCGGGCAGGGCAGCACGGGTGATCAACCCCAGTGCTTCGTCGACCACGGCAGGGATCGCCAGGCCGGACAGGTTGACCAGAAACCCAAGGGCGATACCAAGGATCAGCGCGTTCTTGAACATTGCGGACAAAACAGACCGTGCCATGCGCACGCCACCATGACCGCGATTTCGCACGACCTCCATCACCGTGATCCCGACGCCGTAACAAAACGGAGAATGGAAGGCGATGATCGCGTAGTTGCCGGTCAGGTTCTCGGGCCCATATGCGCGTTCGGTTATCGGCAAACCCAACAGGACAGAGTTTGAGAACAGGCAACAAAACCCGATGGCAACGCAATCTTCCCAATCGCGCCCGAAAATGATGCGCGCGCCGAACAGGCCTGCTGTGAAACACAGGGCGGCAGCGGAATAGAAACTGGCCAAAAGCCGGGGGTCGAAACTGGCGCTGAGGTCCAGATGCGCGATGGCCAGAAACAAAAGGCAGGGAATCGCAAAGCCTTGGGTGAACTTCATCAGCCCATCGACATGCGCTTCTTTGAAGTACCCCGTGCGGGTTGCCGTATACCCGGCCCCGATCACAAGGAAAACCGGAAGAATGACGTCGATCAGGCTTTGCAGCATGTGGCCCCCGTGCGACGGGCCTGCTGCGATATCATGCGGGCGACGGGCAGCGGCCTACTGCGACTGATGGATCACCATCCCGTCGAAGGCGGGGGTGATGTAGTCGGGGGTTTCCGCATCGACGGTCGCATAGTCGAGATCGATATGCATGTTGGTCAGAACCGCGCGCTTCGGTTGTAGTTCTTCGATCCATCCAAGCGTCTTTTCCAGATGGGCATGCGTTGGATGAGGTGAACGGCGCAGGGCATCGATGACAAGGCAGTCCAGCCCTTTCATTTCGGGCCAGGCATCGTCGTAGATCTCGGCGACATCCGGAAGATAGGCGAGTTGCCCAATGCGGAATCCAAGGGAATCGATCGAACCGTGATTCACTTTGAAAGGACGAAACGGAATCGGGCCGCCGGGGCCGTCGATTTCAAATGGACCGTCGATGGACTTGAGCTCGAGTATCGGAGGATAAGGAGAGCCTTCCGGCTGAATGAACGCGTATCCAAACCGCCCCAACAAGGCGTTCTGGGTGTCGCCATCCGCCCAAACGGGAACGCGGGTTTTCATGTTGAACACGATCATGCGCAAATCATCGATTCCATGCACATGGTCTGCGTGAGAGTGCGTATAGACGACCCCGTCCAACCGCCCTGTACCTGTATCCAGCAACTGGCTGCGCATATCTGGTGTGGTGTCGATCAGAACCGAGGTTGTCCCATCTGGCCCGTCGCGTTCGACCAGCATCGAACAGCGGCGTCGGATGTTCTTGGGGTTCGCAGGGTCACAATCGCCCCACTGACCGCCCAGCCGCGGCACGCCGCCAGAGGACCCGCAGCCCAGAATTGTAAATCGGAAGCCGGTCATGCGGCGGCCTTGTATGATGCCGCTTTGGTAAACAGCCGGTCGAAGTTCCTCTGTGTCTGATCAGCAAAGGCGGCATAGTCCATGCCAAAGATTTCGGCCCCCTTTTGGGCCGTGTGCACAGTATAGGCCGGCTCGTTTCGTTTGCCGCGATAGGGCGGCGGGGCCAGATAGGGCGCGTCAGTTTCCACCAGAATCCTGTCCACCGGGGCGTTTGCGAAGATATCGCGCAACTCCTGGCTTTTCGGAAAGGCTGCGATGCCGGACATGGACAGATAAAACCCCAGCTCCAGCGCGGCCTTGGCCAATTGAGCAGACGATGAGAAGCAGTGCATGACGCAGGAATAGGGTGCGTTGCGATATTCTTCGGCCAGAATGCGGGCCATATCTTCATCAGCTGCGCGGGCGTGAATGATAAGGGGCAACCCGGTGCGCTGGGCCGCTTCGATATGAATGCGCAGTGACTGTTTCTGCACTTCGGCACTGTCGGCGGTATAGTGGTAGTCCAAGCCGGTTTCACCGATACCGACGAATTTAGGATGCCGTGTCAGGGCGACCAGATCATCGACCGAGGCCAATGGCTCGTCCGCGGCGCTCATCGGGTGTGTGCCGGCGGCATAGAAGACCGGCGCGTGGGCTTCGGCAATCGCACGGACGGCGGGTTCGTTGCGCAGTTTGGTGCAGATCGTCACCATCCGGGTCACGCCAGCCTGGGCAGCACGCGTGATGATGTCGTCCAACTGGCCTTCGAAATCCGGGAAGTCCAGATGGCAATGGCTGTCGGTAATCTGGGGGGTGTCGCTCATCTGTTCTGACCGGCAGTTTCCTGTATCTTGAACACCGTATCTAGGACCAGAGCGGCAGGGTCAAGGTTGACTGCCTGACCATGTCGCGCTCGGGCTGTGATCGTTGCGGCGACCTCGGCCCAGCGACGGGCTTGATTTGGCGATGCTGACAGACGCGCCAGTGTTTCACCCTCGTTGGGGGCGGCTTCCGGAAGCGGGGGCGTACCCGTTGCCCCGGTCAGGGCCAGCCGTGACAGAGCGATGTCGATCAGGGTAAGCAAAAGTTCGAACCGGTCCGCCGCGCCGCGCTGTGCTGCCGCTTCGGCCAGGGCCAGCGCGCGCTGGCGATCCATGCGGGGCAAGGTGCCCAGAATGGCGATCAGTTCGGCATAGATGTCCAGACCACCCAGATTGATCAAACGCACGGCGTCTCCGACTGAACCTGCGGCAAGCGCGGCAAGGTGTTCTGTCTGCGCGGGAATGTCGGTTTCCGTTTGTGACAGGGCGGCTTGCATGTCTTGCGCGTTCAGCGGGCCTAAGCGCAGCGTGCGACAGCGTGAACGGATGGTTGGCAACAGGCGTGAGGGTTGATGCGATACCAGCAAAAGGGTGGTACGGGCAGGCGGCTCTTCCAGCATTTTCAGCAACGCGTTGGCGGCACTGACGTTCATTTCGTCTGCTGAATCCACGATCACGACGCGGCGGCCGCCGTCCGCAGAGGACAGGCCAAAAAACTTTCCAAGCTTGCGGATGTCATCCACGACGATCTCACCGCGCAGCCGTCCCTGATCGTTCAGCGACCGGGTTATCGCCGCCAAACCCGGTTCTGCCCCAGCCTGAATGCGATGGGCCACCGGGTGATCGGGATCGATATCGAGCGTCTCGGGCGGAGGCGGCGCGCCGAAAAACCCGCCATCCTCGGCCGGCGGAGTGGTCAGCAGAAATCTTGCAATTCGCCAGGCAAGGGTCGCCTTGCCGACACCGCGTGGCCCTGTCAGCAGCCAACCGTGATGCAAACGGTCCGAGGTGTAGGCGGTCAGGAATGCCTGTTCAGCCGCATCCTGGCCAAAAAGCCGAACGGTTTCGCGCGGATGTGGCGCGCCCGGCACCTGATCCGGAGAAGGGATATCGTCGTTCATCGTCTACCGCAGTGCTGCCTGGACGATTTCTGTCACATCCTGCGCAACGCTGTCCATGTCCCTGTTGCCATCCACGATGTGAAACCTGTCGGGGAACTCATCGGCCAGCGCCAGAAAGCCGGCGCGCATCTTCTTTTGCAATTCCGGGCCAAAATCCTCGAACCGTTCTTCGGTGCCTTGTCGCCCCTTGGCGCGTGCCAGGCCCGTTTCAGGGTCCATATCGATCAGCAGCGTCATGTCCGGTTCGCGCCCGATCATCAGGCTGTGCAACTGATCCACCAGATTTCGCAGGTCACCCCGGGACAAGCCCTGATACATACGTGTGCTGTCAGCAAAGCGGTCGCAGATCACCACCTTCCCTGCCGCCAGCGCGGGCTCGATTGTACGCTCCAGATGGTCGCGGCGGGCTGCTGTGAACAGCAGGATCTCGGTCTCGGCCGACCAGCGATCCGGGTCGCCCTCCAAAACCAGGCTGCGAATTTCCTCGGCCCCCGCGGAACCGCCGGGTTCGCGCGTCAGTACCACCTCGTGACCCTGCGCGCGCAGATGTTCCGCCAGCATCCGCGCCTGTGTTGACTTGCCTGAACCGTCAATGCCTTCGAAGGTCAGAAATAACCCCGCTTTCGTCACATCGACTCCAGCGGGTTGTTGATCACGTCCTTCAATACGATACCGCCGACGGTCAGCATACGCACCACAAACCCGCCAATCGCAACATCTTCTGCTGCCACAAGCGGGCGCCGGATTTCCGGCAACCCTTCGGGCTTGATCACCAGTTCGGCCAGTTGCTGACCTTTTTTGACGGGCGCGTTGATCGGGCCCTCATAGACCACTTCGGCCTCGACATTCTGAGTGCCCAGAACCGGGAACAGCACATTCAGATCACCTTCGGGAACAAGTCCCACGGTCTTTTTCTCGCCCATCCACAGTTTGGCTTCGGCTATCGGCGTTTCCGCGGTGGCAACTGTCCTCTCGACAAAATTTCGAAACGACCAGTTAACCACGGCCTCAGCCTCCTCTGCCCGTTGGCCGGTGCTGTCGAGCCCCGTCAGCACAAAGATCACACGCCTGTCGCCTTGTTTGGCGGACCCGACAAGGCCATAGCCCGCTTCTTGTGTATGGCCGGTTTTCAGGCCATCTGCGCCGATATCCAGCCGCAGCAGCGGGTTGCGGTTGCGGGCGTTTGACGGCGCGCGGCCATCGAATTCGAAAACTTCTTCGGCGAAAAGGGGATAGTATTCCGGAAAGTCGGTGATCAGCCGGTCTGCAAGAACGGCCAGATCATGAGCCGACATCATATGCCCGGCGGCGGGCCAGCCGTTCGAATTTGCGAAGTTCGAATTGTTCATACCCATCTGCTTGGCCCGCTGGGTCATGTATCGCGCAAATCCCGCTTCGGTTCCATCCGGGCTGAGCGCCTCGGCAATGACGACGCAGGCGTCATTGCCCGACAAAACGATAATGCCGCGCAGCAGATCTTCGACACGAACGCGATCCTGCGTATTCAGGAACATCGTCGAGCCGCCATAGCTCATCGCGTGTTCCGAAACAGGCAGAGTTTCGTCCAGCGTCAAGCGTCCGTCCCGCAATGCTTCGAACGCAACATAAAGCGTCATGAGCTTGGACATCGACGCAGGCGGCAACGGTTGGTCGGCTTCTTTCGACAGCAGAACGGTACCGGTGGTTTGGTCGATCACGTAAGCCGCGCGGGCGGATGTATCAAAAGCCTGGGCTGGTATCGCCAGAACGGCAAGCCCGAGAGCCAGAACAGATGTTCGTATTGAGGACAGCATGTTACGCCTCCCTGAATTAGTCGGTTACCGTGAACGCATCTTTGAAGCCAAGGTCTTTCACGTCCTTTTGAAAGGCTTTGCGCTCGGCCCGGGTTGTGGCGGGGCCGACCAGCACGCGCCAGACTGTACTATTCGCTGTTTTCAGTTCCCGAACAACTGTGGGCAATCCGTTGCGACGCACCTTTTGGGCTGCCGACTTGGCGTTTGCCTCAACGCTGAAGGTTCCAATCTGAACATACGGTTTGCTCAAAGATGTCGCCGACGTTGTGGCTGCTGCAACAGGAGTGGCGTCTGACGCATCAATAGCTGCTGCGGCCCCCTCTACCGGGTCCAGCGGTGTTTCGGTGATCGCGGCGGGGTCTTTCTTTTGCCACCATTTCCGCTTGGCAGGTTGCTCGGCAGGGGGCGTGACCGGTGCATCCGACAAAGAGGGCGACGCCACGGCCGCAGCGGCTTCGGTGGCTACGTCTGCGCTGTCGGTTGTTGTGTCTGCCGCGGCCACGGCCGTTCCCGCAGCCGCAGCGGCGGGGGCTTTCTTCTGCCACCATTTCCGCTTGGCAGGTTTTTCGGCAGGTGCATCGGCCTGATCGTCGGTTGATGTGGCAGTCTCGGCATCTTCGCTTGCGGGCTCGACGTCATCAGCCGTTTCATCGGATGAACTGGCCGCACCGGCTGCAACCGCAGCCGTACCAGCCGCGGCGGCTGGTTCCTTTTTCTGCCACCACTTCCGTTTGACCGGTTTTTCCGGCTCTGCGGACGCTTGCGTGTCAGAAGCTCCATCAGCAACCGCAGCCGTGGTTTCGGCGGCTGATTCTTCTGCTTCTGGCGCATCCTCCGACGACGGTTCTTCCAGCTTCTCCCGGCGCAGTGCGACGACACTGACTTTTGTCGGCGCACCCGCAAGCATTCCCAGTTCTTTCGCGGCAGCGGACGAGACCTGAAGCGCAGGCCCGGGCAGGTTGCGCTCGCGCCGGAAAAGGGCGCCGGTCACCGATTTGTTGTTGGACGTGTTTTTGATCACGACACGTTCAGGTTGGGACGCATCCGGGTGCGCAACCCATATCCCGCCAAGAGAAGGCCGGCCATCCCAAAGCCCTGCTTCGGTTGTCTGAAAAACCTCAGGGGCCTCGACATCACGCTGAGAGCCGGAAGTCACCTCGGGTAGGAGTTCTGTTTTTCCCGAATTGTCTTCCGGTTTTTCAGTCGATTCAGAAGTTGACAAAACTTCTTCGCATCCGGCCAGTATCGTCAAAGTCAACGCCAGATACGCCAGCCGTTTAGGCCCCGGGCGTGTCTCGATCGCTCGCTTCATCTGCTTTTCCCTTGCCTGAAGGGGTTTCGTTTTCCGAACCCCACTGCCGATCTGCTAGTTCTGTGTGCCAGCCTGTTGCGGTCTTTCGTACGGATCATAACGTGGCTGAAGTGTCATGGAAAGACCGCTGCATGGGCTTCGGCAAGATTTCCCGATTTCGACTTGCCTCTGCGCGAACTTCGCCTTAGACCCTGCTTTCGACGGGGAGGTGGCAGAGTGGTCGAATGCGGCGGTCTTGAAAACCGTTGGGCGTGAGAGCGTCCCCAGGGTTCGAATCCCTGTCTCCCCGCCACTCATACCTGTCTCACTTCAGTTGTGTTTTCTGATCCGGAATTGAGCCGAAATTCCAGCGATTTGACGCATGCGCTATCCATCAGAAGCGAAGCAGACCGTACCCTCGGCGCACGAGACAGGCCCCGGGCTCATTGTCGCGTTTTGGCAGGGTCGCTTTGGGTGGGACTTATTGACAGCCTGATCATTCCGTCCGGTGCAAGCCATGGGTGTGTTTGCCTTACTGCCGGAGAGTTGATCGATTGTTTCACGCCCAGGCGGGACAACTTTCTGTAGGGCGTATGCCACACGCTCCTGCACCTTTGGCGGGGAACGTCCTGACGGCTTGTGGCAGGGTATTCTGTTTTCGGTGCAACGGGCAGGGCGGGGGCCATTTCATTGCGCCAGAAGTTGGATCAACCAATGGTGACGTCGCAGCTCAGGTCAGGAAATGCGTATCTCGCGGGCCGAACCGATGCCAAGGATCAGGTCGGCGCATCGTTCACCCAGCATCATGGCAGGTGCGTTTGTGTTGCCGGCGTTGATGTCCGGCACGGCGGACATGTCGCACACCCGCAAGCTCTCGATCCCGCGCACGCGCATTCTGGCGTCCAGCACGGCCATTCCGTCGCCGTCCCGGCCCATTTTCGCGGTGCCCGCCGGGTGATAGTTGGTTTTCACGAACCGCTTGCAATGTGCTCGCAGCGTCTGATCGTCATCCGCTGTTGGAATGACGATTTCGCGGATCCTTCGCGCAAGCGGGCCGGACGTGAATGCCCGGCGAAAGAACTGCTGCCCCCGGATCATCTCCTGCATGTCGTCTTCATGCTTCAGAAGGTTGGGCGAGACCACCGGCAGGGCGTGAGGATCGGCCGAGCGAAGCCGAACCTCTCCGCGTGATTTCGGTTTGACCACCACGGTCGTAACGGTCAGGCCAAAGTCATCCTGCACCTCGTCCAGCGCATCGCGATCCAGATAGACGATGGGCACGCAAAAGGCCTGAATGGTCGGTTCTCCGTCGGGGTTCGACGGATTGACAAAGGCGCCGGCTTCGACCCCGGCGGAAGTCACCGGGCCGCTGCCGAACAGTTTGAACTGGATGCCGTTGCGCAGCATCCGCCAGCCCTCACCTTGTTTGAAATATCCGTAAGGACCATTGGCAAAGGCGGTGATGGGAACTTCGGGGTGGTCGATCAGGTTCTGTCCGACCCCGGGCAATGGGCAGATGACGGGAATACCGTGTTCTGCAAGTTGTGCATCCGGTCCGATACCTGACAGCATTAGGATTTTCGGCGTGACCAGAGCGCCCGCAGCAAGGACAACCTCGCCATCGCACCGGACGGTGTTTGCTCCGCGTTTGTCTCGGTACTGCACCCCGACGGCCCTGTCGTTCTCAATGATGACTTTGCTGACCGTTGCGCCAAGCCGGATGGTCAAGTTCGGGTTCATCTCTAGAGGGGCGAGGAAAGCATAGGCCGACGAGCTGCGCTTTCCAGCGCGATTGGTGAACTGATAGAACCCGACACCACGCTGCGTTGCGCCGTTGAAGTCCGTGTTGAATGGTTCGCCAAGGGCCTGAACCGACTGGACGAACCAACGGGACATGTCATCGATATGCCCTGGATCCGAAACCTGCACCGGACCGTCGCTGCCATGCAGGTCATTGTGAAGCCTGTTATTGTCTTCCATCCTGCGGAAATAGGGCAGCACATCGTCCCATCCCCAGCCGACCCCGTCGTTGGTCGCTCGTAGCAGGTCGTCCCACGCGTTATAATCAGAAGGGCGACCACGCATATAGACCTGTGCATTAACGGAAGACCCGCCGCCCAACACATTGGCCTGCGGAATGTCATGCACACGACCGTCCAGATGGTCTTGCGGTTCAGTTTTGTGATAGGTCATGAACTTTGACCCGTTGATCATCTTGAAGATGCCCGGCGGCATGTCCAGCAAAGGATGGCGATGCGAATGACCGGCCTCTAACACCAGAACTCTGCACTTTCCTTGGTTTACCAGTCGCGCTGCAGCTGCGGCGCCGGCAGAGCCGCCGCCGATGACGATGTGATCGAAGGTTTCCGTCATGATTTCGCCTTCAGGTCCGGCGTTTGGGTTCGCTGATCGAGTCGCGCTCGACCAGTTCGCATTCAAGCTTCACGAGAGGGTGCCGCTGACCATCAGTTGGTCCGTGGAACAGTTGTTCGACGACCCAGCGTCCCATCGCCCGAGTAGGAAGGATCATCGAGGTCAGGGGCGGCGACAGGTGTCGCGCGGTTTCGTCATCGTCAAATCCGATGACCGAGATGTCCTCGGGGATGGACAGGCCAAGTTCCTTGAGCGCTTCATAGCAGCCGATCGCCATGCGGTCATTTTGGCAGAAAATGGCGGTTGGCGGAGAGTGCAGGTCCATCAATTCACGCGTGGCAGCATAGCCTGCGCTGGGCAGCCAGTTGCCCTCGATGACCAAGTCCTCGTCAAATGGAATGTCGGCAGAAGCCAAAGCGTTTCTATACCCGGTCGTTCGTCCTGCGGCGCATTCCATGAACGGCTCGCCGGTGATGGTGGCGATTCGCTTGTGCCCAGCCTTGATCAGGGCGTTGGTCGCCGTATGTCCAGCAGCGACTTCGCCGGGGATCACCGCAGGAAAAGAGAGGTCGTCACAAAAACAGTTCAGCAGCAGAACCGGGGTAGCGGTCTGCCTGAGGATTTCCGGAACAACCACCCGCCGGGTGAAAACGGTTGCGTAAATGATGCCCGCAACCTGTTGGTCGAGGAAATAACTAAGCGTTCTGGGCTCGACCTCGGGGTCGTTTTGGGTTTCTGCCAGCAATACAAGATTTCCGGTGTCCCGAACGGCCTGTTTCACGCCGTTGAACGCGTTTACCATTTCGGGGCTCGACGCCAGATCATCCACGACAAAAGCGATGGTTCCGTCCAACGCCGCTGGCCGGCGCGCGCTGTCCTGGGGTTTCCTGAGTTGAGAGGGCATGGCGTATCCAAGCGTGTTGGCGGCATCCAGGACTCGTTGCTTGGTGTCCTCGGAGATTTTGACGGAATCGTTTTTGTTGAGGACCAGCGATACTGTCGTCTGCGAGCATCCGGCGACGCGTGCAATGTCGTGCATCGTTACGCGCTGCCGGCCCGCGACTCGTCCCACACCCCTGTGCTGCCCGGCTTTGTTCGCTTGATTGTTCATCGCTCAACCTTTTTGTTCGCATCCTTTTTATCGACTATGCAGAAGGTGTGCAACTAATATTAGCTTCTAATAATTAATATTAGTGTTGACGAAATAATATTATTAGTGTTTTGATCGACGGTGCGGTCGCCACTGTGGTTTGGCCGAGCAAGCGCGGGAGGCGAAATTGCGATCTGTAGTGGGGGAGTTGGGTCAAGTCATTCGCCATTCGATGTTTGTCGATGGCCGCTTTGCCGACTTTGGCGCGGGCACGGTTGATGTCGAGAACCCTGCAAATGAAGAGATCGTTGCGCAAGTTCCAGATGGCACTGCCGCTCATGCGGACGCAGCGGTCGAGGCGGCCCGCCGCGCTTTTGGCGCGTGGTATTCGCGCCCGGCGATCGAGCGGGCGCGATTGGTTCTGAAGCTCGCCGAGGCTATCCGGGCCGACGCCGGTCGTCTGGCAGCTCTGATCACGGCCGAGCAGGGCAAGCCGATCTCGCAAGCCCGAGGTGAAGTAGATGCCGCCGTCACTTTTCTTTGCCATGCAGCTGAAGAGGCCCGGAGGATTTCGGGTGACATAGTGGCATCGGACAACAAGTCGGAGGAAATCCAGATCCGGCGTCATCCTTATGGCGTTGTCGTTGCGTTGACAGCCTGGAACTATCCCTTGGCATTGGCCGCCAGGAAAGTCGGACCCGCGCTGGTCGCGGGCAACACCGTTGTTCTGTTGGGGCACGAAATCACGCCGTTGTCCGGTCTTGCGGTCGCCGAGCTTGTCGACAAGGTCGGGTTTCCGCCCGGTGTTCTAAATGTTCTGACGGGGAAGGGGCCGGTGGTGGGGCAGCGGCTGGTCGAACACCCCGATACGTCACTGATCACGATGACCGGCAGCACACGCGCCGGGAAAGAGATATTTCGCGCCGCGGCCGACCGGATCAAGGTCGTCCGGCTCGAGCTTGGCGGTAAGGCTCCGTTCATAGTGATGGAGGATGCGGATATTGATGCCGCAGTCTCGGCCGCCATTGGCGCCCGGTTTGCCAATTGCGGCCAGATTTGCACCTGCAACGAGCGGATGTATCTGCATCACGACATTGCGGATCAGTTCCTTGAAAAATTCGTGTCCGCAGCCCGTGCTTTGTCGATCGGGGATCCCATGGAAGACTGCGATCTGGGTCCCAAAGTCAGTAAAGTCGAGGTGACCAAGGTCGCTAATATCATCCAACGCAGCATCGCCGAAGGTGCCACGGTCCATCTCGAAGGTGGGCCCTTGACGGACGGTGCGCATCGCAAGGGGCACTGGATGTCCCCGACGGTTCTTGAGGTTTCCGACAACGGCAATGCCGCGATGCAAGAGGAGGTCTTTGGCCCCGTCGCGACAGCCATGCGAGTCGAGGGTTTTGATCAGGCGATAAGTTTTGCGAATGACACTTCATTCGGGCTGTCTGCCTATCTCTTTACGGCATCGCACCGCCGATTGATGGAGGCCCCGAGCCGATTGAAGTTCGGCGAATTGTACCTGAACCGCTCGAATGGCGAAGCCGTGCAGGGATTTCACACCGGTTGGGGGCTGTCCGGTGTTGGGGGTGAAGACGGCGCTTATGGCTTCGATGGCTATCTGAGGAAACAGACGACTTACATGAATTGGGCATGACCTGAAAACTTGCGGTCAAAACGGAGGCGACCGCACCAATGGAGGAGGAATAACCATGAAACGCAGAACTCTTTTGATCTCGACTGTTGTCGCGGGTGCGCTCTTGGGCACTACGGCGATGGCACAGGATCTACCACCGCTTGAGCAGAAGGATCGCTACAAGGTCGGCTTTGCGCAGATGGAGTCGAACAACCCGTGGCGCATTGCTGAGACGAAATCGTTCCATGACACGGCCGAGGCCTGTGGCTGGGATCTGATCGCGACGGATGCGGCTGGATCTGCTGCCAAGCAGGTTGCGGATGTGGACAGCATGATCGCGCAAGGTATCGACGTTCTGTTCCTGCCCCCGCGGGAAGAAAAGCCGCTGATCCCTGCCGTTATGAAGGCCCGTGCTGCGGGAATCCCAACCTTTCTGGTGGACCGCTCGGTTGATCCGGCCGTTGCCAAGCCGGGCGAGCATTTCGTGGCATTCCTTGGGTCCGACTTCATTGATCAGGGCAGCCGGGCCGCACAATGGCTGATGGAGAATTTCGACGGCGACAAAGGCATCATTGTACAGTTGGAAGGCACGACAGGGTCTTCACCTGCAAATGACCGCAAAAAAGGTTTCGACGACGCGATTGCAGCGGATGACCGTTTTGAGATCGTGGCCTCTCAGACCGGTGATTTTGCACGCGACCTGGGTCGACAAGTGATGGAAACCCTGCTTCAGGCGCATCCAGACGTGAACGTGGTTTACGCCCATAATGACGAGATGGCGATCGGCGCGATTCAGGCTTTGGAACTGGCTGGCCGCAAGCCCGGCGAGGACGTGACCATCGTTTCGATCGACGGGACACGCGACGCGCTTCAGGCCATTATCGATGGCAAGATGGGGGTAACGGTGGAAAGCTCTCCCTTCTTTGGCCCATTGGCCTGTGAAGTCATGAAGAAATACGCGGCTGGTGAGACGATCCCGGAATGGGTGAAGGTCGAAGATCGCATCTTTACCAAGGACAATGCGGCCGATCACATCGACGAAGCCTATTGATTCTCCCTGGTGGGTGGTGCTGGCCTGTGGTCGGCGCCGCCTGCAAGCAATCGGAGGAAGACATCTCATGAATGCGCTCGTCTCGATGTCGGGAATTGAAAAGTCCTTTGCCGGTGTACCGGCACTCAGCCAGGCCAGCCTTGAGATCGCACCCGGCGAGGTTCATGCGCTGATCGGCCAGAACGGTGCCGGCAAGTCGACGATGATCAAGGTCCTGACCGGAGTTTACGACCGGGATGCCGGAGACGTCCATCTGGCGGGTGTGCCAAGTCGCATTTCCACCCCGCGCGAAGCACAGGAATCCGGAATTGCCACGATCTATCAAGAGCTCAACCTTGTGCCTCTGCGGTCGGTGACCGAGAACATCATCATGGGGTACGAGCCAAAACGTCTCGGCTTTCTGGTCGACTGGCGCGAGGGCAACAGGCGCGCACGCGAGGTTCTTGCGCGCTTTAGCATAAATATCGACGTGACCGAGCCGCTGGGAAGTTTCTCGACAGCGATCCAGCAGTTGGTTGCGATTGCACGGGCCGTTTCGCTGGACGCGAAACTGGTCATCATGGACGAACCAACGTCTTCACTGGATGCCAGCGAAGTCGAAGTTCTGTTCGGTGTGGTACGCGAGTTAAAGAAACAGGGCGTTTCCGTCCTGTATGTCTCGCATTTCCTCGATGAGCTGTTCCAGATCTGCGATCGGGTCACAACGATGCGAGACGGGCGTACCGTCAGCACGCGCAACGTCCGGGACACGACCAAACTGGAAATGATCGCGGACATGCTGGGCCGCAACAAAGACGAGATCGCGGCAGACGGTCTGACGGATTTCGCGGGCGCAAAGGCCAAGAAAGGCGAAATCGTCTTGCGGGCCGACTCTGTTTCGACAGGCCCGCGGCTGACGCATTTTGACCTCACGCTCCACCGCGGAGAAATCGTTGGGCTGGGCGGGCTTCTGGGCTCGGGTCGGACCGAGGCGGCGCGCGCTTTGTTCGGTGTAGACGGGGCACGCAGCGGCGTAATCGAGCTGCACGGTGCGGTCGGGCAACCGTCCGGTCCGGGTGACGCAATCGCAAACGGGGTTGGCTTTCTGACCGAAGATCGCAAGGCCGAAGGGATCATTCCAGACATGTCCGTGCGCGAGAACATGACGCTGGCCCTGCTGCCGAAACTGGCCAGCCGTGGTCAGATCGACTTTGCCCGCGAGCGCGAGATCGTTCAGGCGTTCATCGACAATCTGGGCATCAAGGCAGCGCATATGGACCAGCCCATTCGCGAGTTGTCCGGCGGCAACCAGCAAAAGGTGCTGCTTGCCCGCTGGCTGGCGACGCAGCCCGACATCCTGATACTGGACGAGCCGACCCGAGGCGTGGATGTCGGCGCCAAGCGAGAGATCCAGTCGTTCATTCGGTCTTATGTCGAAAAGGGCTTCGGCGTTGTCCTCATCAGTTCGGAGTTCGAAGAACTGGTGGAAGGCGCCGACCGCATCGTTGTCATGCACGAGGGGCGTTCGGTCAAGGAACTGACCAACCCCGGGATTACCGAGAACATACTGGTGCGCGCGCTTGCGCATCATGAAGAAGGAACTGGTTCATGGACCGCGCAATGAAGTTGCCGCAACGGGTCGCATCGATGCCCTTCCGCTTTCACGGCGGCATCGCCGCGTTGGTCGCCCTGCTGGTGTTCAACGCGTTTTTCACCCCCAATTTCCTGCAACTGCAAACTTTGTTCGTAAATATCAGCCAGGTTGCCACGATCGCCATCGTGGCCATGGGTATGACGCTGGTCATCGCCACGGGTGGGATTGATCTGTCGGTTGGCGCGGTCATGGCTCTGGCGGGGGCGCTGGCCCCGCTGATATTTCTGTCGGATCTGGGAGCCGCTAATCCAATGCTCGGCGTCACTTTGGCCATTTTCCTGCCGCTGTTCATCGCAGGGTTATGCGGGGTGTTCAACGGAGTGATGGTTGCCATATTGAACGTTCAGCCCATTGTAGCAACGCTCATTCTCTTCATCTCTGGTCGCGGTATTGCCCAGGTTTTGACGAACGGGAACCTACAGACATTTTCAAACCCTTCATTCAGTTATCTTGGAACCGGAAAAGTGCTTGGCTTGCCGTTTCAAGGCTGGTTGGCGCTGGCCATTGCCTGTGTGCTGTTCTGGGTGATCACCAGAACCACATGGGGCCGTTACCTGCTGGCGATAGGCGGCAATGAACGCGCGGCATATCTGTCGGGCGGTCCCGTCCGGCGCGTCAAGATCGGGGCCTATGTCATCTGCGCGGTGCTTGCGGGCCTGGCCGGTCTGATCGTGGTTGCGATCAACTCGGCCTCGGACGCTGCGCGCAACGGCAATCTGATGGAGCTTGATGCCATCGCGGCCGCGGTTGTGGGCGGGGCGCTTTTACAAGGCGGGCGGGCGCCGATCTTTGGCGCCATTCTGGGAGCCGTGATCATCCAGTTGGTCAAATATACGTTGCTGGCCAACGGGGTAGAGGACGAAGTTGCACTGATCGCCAAGGCTGTCATCATTATCCTGGCCGTTTGGGTCCAGCAGTTTCGGAGGGCTTGATCGATGTTGGATGAAACGGCTTTTGACCTGCGAAAGTACCTTCGGCGCAATTCTGCTTCGGTGACAGTGTGGATCGCACTGCTGGCTTTGATCCTGTTTGGGGTGATGCGCTATGACAACTTTGGCAGCGCCTACAATTTCTCGTCTTTCCTGAATTACAACGCGATGTTCATCGCGATTGCGCTGGGCATGTGTTTTGTGATCATGACCGGCGGAATTGATCTGTCGGTTGGATCCGTGGCGGCCTTTACCTCGGTTGTTGCGGCCTATCTCAGCCCATACGGGATTCAGGTTGCGCTGCCGGGGGCCGTGCTTGCCGGGGTGGGCTTCGGAGCGATCAACGCCTTTTGTATTATCATCCTTCGCATCCCGCCCTTCATTGCCACTTTGGCGACGATGCTTGCCGCAAAAGGCGGCGCATTGGTGATTTCGGGCGCCCAGACAATTTCGGTTGATTGGGGGTCGAATTTCACCAAGCTTGGCATGGGGCAGGCGTTCGGCTTGTTTCCATGGGCAATCGTCATCGTGGCCGGACTGGCGCTGGCACTTTGGCTGGTGCTGGAAAGAACAACCATCGGGCGGACCGTCTTGGCGATCGGTGGCAGCGAAGATGCCTCGAACCTCATGGGGCTGAAGGTGAATCGCGCCAAGGCTTTCGTCTACCTGCTTTCGGGCGGCTGCGCAGGGCTGGCTGGCGTCTTTCTGGCCTCGGGCTTTGGAGCCGGACAACCCCTTGAGGGTATTGGCTGGGAATTGTCGGCCATCGCGTCCGTCGTTGTGGGCGGCACCTTGTTGACAGGTGGGATGGGGTCGATCCCTGCGACCGTGGCCGGAGCGCTTTTGCTGGGTCTGGTGTTCAACGTTCTGAACTTTGAAAACGGTCAGGGGACCATCAGTTTCAGCGCCTATTGGCAGATGGTCATACGTGGAGGCTTTCTTTTTGCGGTCATCCTTTTACAGTCTCGGGTTATTGCCAGGCAGCAGAAGGTCTTGGGTTCGTGAATCGCATAGAAAGTGTTTCAGCGCGGCTGTTCAACGTCCCGCTCGCCGAAGTCCTGGTCGATGCCAAACATGGGGATCACACGTTCTTTCAATTGATCACCGTCACCATTCAAACGTCGGATGGGGTCGAGGGGGTTGGGTATACCTATACGGGCGGCAAGGGCGGTCATGCCATCTTGGCGATGATCCAGCATGACCTAGCGCCGTTCCTGGTTGGACAAGACGCCGAACAGATCGAAAGCCTGTACGATGCCATGCAGTGGCATGTGCACTACGTTGCACGGGGCGGGATCGCCTCGTTTGCTATTTCGGCCGTGGATATTGCCCTTTGGGACATTCGCGGCAGAACGCAGAATGCACCGCTGTGGCAAATGGCCGGCGGAGCGTCCAAACAGTGCAAGGCCTATGCTGGCGGGATCGACCTGAATTTCTCGTTGGAGAAACTGCTGCGCCAGACCGAAGGCTACCTTGCGCGTGGGTTCAACGCGGTCAAGATCAAGGTCGGTCAACCGGATCTGGCCGATGATCTGGCGCGCGCCCGGGCGGTGCGCGAGATGCTGGGACCGGACCGGTTCTTCATGGTCGATGCGAATTACTCCATGAGCGTCGAACAGGCCATCGAGGCCGCCCGAGGGTTCGCCGACTGCGATATCCTGTGGTTCGAGGAACCGACTATTCCAGATGATTACAAAGGCTATGGCCGAATTGCCGAAGCCACGGGCGTTCCCCTTGCCATGGGTGAAAACCTGCACACGATTCACGAATTCGAGTACGCCTTTGATGATGCGAAGCTGAGTTTCATCCAGCCCGATGCCTCAAATTGCGGCGGGATCACCGGCTGGTTGCGCGTGGCCGCGCTGAGCGCTCAGCATGGCATTCCGGTTTGCAGCCATGGCATGCAGGAATTGCACGTCAGCCTCGTTTCGGCGCAACCCAACGCGGGGTGGCTGGAAGTACACTCATTCCCGATAGACCAGTACACGACCCGTCCGCTGGTTGTGGAAAACTGCCTGGCCGTGGCCCCGGATACGCCGGGAACCGGAGTGGAATTCGACTGGGACAAACTGAATGAGGAACACAAGGAGATGCATACATGACGACCCAGACGATCTCTGCGGCGTATTATCGGGGCAATAAGAGCTTTGCCGTAGAACAGGCCGCGGCGACAGTTCCGGGCCCCGGCGAGGTCTCCATTCGCGTTGCCTATTGCGGGATTTGCGGGACGGATATGCACGTCTACCACGGCAACATGGATGCCCGCGTCGGCCTGAACCGGGTGATTGGGCATGAGATGTCAGGTGTCGTCGAAGCGGTGGGCGAGGGCGTCGATACGATAACGCCCGGCCAGAAGGTCGTTGTCCGACCGCTTGATCACTGCGGAGAATGCCCAGCTTGCAAGCGGGGGCATCAGCATATCTGTCAGAATCTCAAGTTTCTCGGCCTCGACACCGATGGCGCGATGCAAGAGATCTGGACTGTTCCGGCCCACACGTTGCACGTTCTGCCGGATGACTTGCGCATGGATCACGCGGCGCTGATCGAGCCGGTCGCCGTTGCCTGCCACGATGTGCGGCTGTCTGGCCTGCAACTTGGCGAGGACGTTGTCGTCATCGGCGGCGGCCCGATCGGTATACTGGTTGCCATGGTCGCGCGGGACGCGGGTGGCAATGTCGTGATCTCCGAAGTGAATCCGAACCGTCTGGCGATTGCCGAAAAGCTTGGTTTTGACACGATCAACCCAATCGAAACCGATCTGGTGACGACGATCAACGCGCGCACGGGCGACAAAGGGGCGGATGTGGTTTTCGAGGTATCGGGAACGCAGCCCGGTGTTGATGCGATGACCGCCGTTGCCGCGACGCGGGCCCGGATCGTGATGGTCGCGATCCATGCCCAAAAGCCCCAGATCGACCTGTTCCAATTCTTCTGGCGAGAACTGCAACTGATCGGTGCTCGGGTCTATGAGCCGGAGGATTACGAGAAAGCCATCGCAGTTGTTGCCTCGGGCGGAGTGGACGCGGATGTTGTGATTACCGACGTAAGCCCTCTGGCAGACATTCAGGCAGCGTTCGAAGCACTGGATCGCAGCCCAACCGCAATGAAAAGCCTGATCGAAGTAGGACCGCGTTCATGAGTGTTTTGCAAAGTTTCGACCTGACGGGAAAAACGGCCCTTGTGACCGGGTGCAAGCGCGGCATCGGGCGCGGCATGGCCGAGGCATTGGCATCGGCCGGAGCTGATATCATCGGAGTGTCGGCCTCGCTCGAGCTGTCCGGGTCTGATGTCGAAAAAGCCGTTACGGCGATGGGACGCAATTTCCGGGCTTACCAATGCGACTTCTCGGATCGCGCTGCGCTGCATGCGTTTATTGATCAGTTGAGGGCAGACGGACAAACTATTGATATCCTTGTCAACAATGCCGGCACAATCAAACGCAAACCCGTCGCCGAACACCCGGACGACTGGTGGGACGAAGTGATCGAGGTGAACCTGTCCTCGCAGTTCGTTCTGTCTCGCGAGATCGGCAAGGACATGCTGGCACGCGGCTCGGGGAAGATTATCTTCACTGCATCGCTGCTGACATTTCAGGGGGGAATCACTGTGCCGGGCTACGCGGCCTCGAAAGGCGGGATTGGACAGCTTACCAAAGCTTTGGCCAACGAATGGGCCGGGCAGGGCGTGAACGTGAATGCGATCGCCCCTGGTTACATCGCGACCGACAATACCCAAGCCCTGCAGGACGATCCGGTCCGGTCGAAGTCGATCCTGGAACGAACACCTCAGGGCCGCTGGGGTACGCCTGGTGATTTTGCCGGACCGGTGGTCTTTCTGGCTTCTGCCGCGTCGGACTACGTCAACGGTGAAATCCTTGTCGTCGACGGGGGCTGGATGGGGCGGTAGCACCGTCAACCCTCCATGGGACCCAAGGCATCAATCCCCGATATAGTGCACCTTCAGCCGGCGGGTTTTAGGTGCCTCGCGATGTTCGAACAGGTACAGGCTTTGCACGCGGCCCAGCGGAAGCTGCCCCTGTTCGACCGGGATCGATACCTGAGTTTGCGTCAACAGCGCCCGCAGATGCGACGGGGCGTTGTCGTCTTCGGTCGGGCGGTGGCGATACTTGCCTGGTGACTTGGGTACGAGTTTCTCGAAGAACGTCTCGATATCCTTGACCACTTCGGGATCGGCATTGGCCTGTACCAACAGCGCGGCACCTGTGTGGACGCACCAAAGGGTCAGCAGACCCGAGCCAAATCTATGTTCGGACACCGCACGCTGAACAATCCCGCTGATGTCGGTGAGGGATTTGCCGGGCGTTTCAATGGACAGCTCAAAAAACTCTTGCTTCATCCATCAGACCCTTTCCTTGATCTTGCGCGAATGCGCCCAGCTTTCCGCACCCCATACGGCATTCAACTTTGAGGCTTAAGTATCTGATTAATAACACTCTATAGCTTTCTTTCATGCAAACAGGCTTTTGAACCTGTCTATGCACAGACGAAACCCATCTTCGAATTTTCCGTTGCCGGGATGATAAACGCTTTCGAATGAAATCACGCCATCATAGCCGTCGGATCGGAGAGCGTCGGCGATGGGTTGGAACAGAGGCGCAAGCTGACCTTCCCCCATGCGGCGCACTTCCAGTGTTGCCCGTGGCGTGTCGACCTTCACGTCCTTGATGTGAATGTGCCCCAGATAGCCGCCGCGCAGTTCTTCGTAACCGTCCGGGTATGCCAGTTCATGGCACCAGCAGTTGTTTCCGGGGTCCCAAAGAACTTTCAACGCATCCTTCGCATCCAACTCGTCAATCAGCTTGCGGGCTGTATAGTTGGAGTTGACCAGGGTGCCGTTTCCGGTTTCTACGACTAACGTCACGCCCTCGGCCCTTGCCAGCTCAACCGCTGGCGCGATTAACGGAGGCATCGAGTCCCATACCCCATGTGCTACGTTCCACTTTTCGGCGCCGTTTTTTCCCCAGAGTATCTGCTCTTTTCGTTGGGTCATGATCCGAACCAGCGGAGACCCAACAACATGCGCCATGTCGATTACGCGTTTCAAGGCGTCCATGTGCCCGGTGTGCAGGTCGTCACCGGGCCTGTTTGCAGCTGTCATCCCGGCAAAGATATGGCGCGACAGACAGGACACAGGCTTGCCCCGGTCACGCAAGAGCGCGTCGATCTCGGCAATTTGCTGCGGGGAATGGTCCCCAACCTCCGTATCACCAACGAACTGAAGCTCTGCATAGTCCAGACCGAATTCGTCCATCACGTCAACGGCATGCCGCAAATCGCGGGAAATGCCGTCGCAAATCACACCTAGTTTCATGTTCAGCCCCCTCAGCGATGCAATTCTGCGCCAACGATCTCTTCGATGACGCGGGTACACACCCAATTGTCGCCGTTCGGGTATTTGGTTTTTCCGGCGTGAAAGATCTGCATTGCGGACGAGGCTGTATGCATCGGAACGCCCAACGTACCGGCCAGTGCCAGAGAGATCGTCAGGTCCTTGTGCATGGTTGCGATGTGGCTGCCGGTAGCTTCGAACTTGCGATCAATGATGTTTTCAAGGGCGGTATTCACCACACCGCACCCCGCGCTAGAGGATGAGAACACGTCAAGCAATGCCTGACCGCTGACACCGGCTTTGGCCGCCAGGGCCGCAGCCTCGAATGTGGCGGAAAAGATCGATCCGATAAGGGATTGCAGGCAGGCTTTCACGGTTTGGCCGTCGCCGGCGTTTTCTCCGACCCGATGAATGGTTGCTGACACTGCCTGCATGACTTCGGCGTTTCGGTCCAGCACATCCGCTGCGGCGGCAGCCATCATCGTCAATGTGCCGTTTTGCGCGCCGGGAAACCCACCCGAGACCGGCGTGTCGATCAGATGAATGCCCGAGCCCTCCATGTCTTGCCCGATAGCGTGGGCTTCGGCGGGGGTAATGGTCGCCGACAGGATGACCGTTCCGCCTTTGGCCATATTCGCAACCAGCCCGTCTTCACCCAGAATGACATCGCGGGCCTGATCTCCGTTCATCACCATGACAAATACGCTGTCGGCGTGACGACCAACCTGTCCAACGCTGTTCTTGGGCAGGCCGCCCATGTCGGCAAATGCCGTCATGCGTGTCTCGCTCAGGTCGAAACCTGATGTTTCAAAGCCATTCTTGATCAGGTTCTTGGCAAGGCCGCTGCCCATGTCGCCAAGACCGATTACGCCTGCAGTTTTCATTTGGACTCCTCCCGTTTTTCCGCCATTTCCGTATGGCAGACGTTTCGAAAAATGATGCCCAATCGCATCGGTTTTCGCGGGAGTTTCACGCGTCTTGAACAGACGCCGGGCGAGTCCGGAAGACACCCCGCTGCCCGTTTACGTGCCGTAAGTAAACGAAGAATGCGGCGTTCAGGCAAGCAAAGAAGTGTTCCGGGCGGGAAGAAACCGCCTGACCGGACGCGTCATGAGAACGCCGCCATTATGCCGCGCAGTTCCGCCAGCCCGCGCATGCGCCCGATCAGCGGATAGCCCGGAGTGCTGTGTCCGCCCAGATCGCTCAGCAGTTCTTGTCCGTGGTCAGGCCGCATCGGAATTTGCCAGTCGCTGCGTCCTTGGGATTTGCGGCGGCGCTGTTCGTTCATCAACTCGCGAATGGTTCCGACCATGTCGGTGTCGCCCTCCAGATGCGGGGCCTCGTAGAAATCCGGCTTCTGTCTGTCCGACCCTGCGATGCGTCGGGTATTTCGCAAGTGAACAAAGTGAATCCGGCCGCCATGCCGGCGCACGAAATCCGGCCCATCGAATTCAGGGGAAACACCCAGGGATCCGGTACACAACGTTGCACCATTCGACGGTATATCAACGGCATCCAAAACGGCGCCGTAGTCATCGGACCTGGACATGATCCGCGGCAGGCCAAGCAACGAGAATGGCGGGTCATCAGGATGGCAGCACAAGCGCAGCCCCAGTTCTTGGGCCACTGGAGCGACCTCGGACAGGAAATCGACAAGGTTTGCGCGCAGCCGGTCACGGTCGATATGCGCATATGTCTGCAACAAAGCGCGCACGTCCTGCACGCTCCACTGATCGTTGGCGCCGGGCAATCCCGCAGTGACATTGTGCTGTAACTGGGCTTTGGATTCATCCAACATGTGCAAGAAGCGATTCTTGGCCGTTTGCTGGACGGCGCTGGAATAGTCTTCGGGCGCGCCCGGACGTTCGAGAATATGTATGTCAAATACAGCAAAGTCGGTCAGGTCGAACAGCATGGCCGTTCCGCCATGCGGCTGCGGGGCGCGAAGGGCGGTGCGCGTCCAATCCAGGATCGGCATGAAGTTGTAGCAAACGACTTTGACGCCACGGGCGGACAGGGCCCGGAGGCTGGATTTGTACGCCTTCAGATGCTCGGCCATGTCCGCCGACTGCGTCTTGATCGCCTCGGAGACGGGCAGGCTTTCGACAACGTCCCAACTGTACCCGGCCGCGGCCAGAACGGCCTGCCGGTCGGCGATGCTCTGTTCATCCCAGGGCTGTCCCGGAGGGATGTGATGCAGCGCGGTGACGATGCCCTGAACCCCGACCTGATGGAGATCGGCCAGGGCGATCGGATCCTCGGGTCCGAACCAACGCCAACATTGTTTCATGGCAGCCATCCTTCATACAGCGGGTGATCGGGCCTGACAGGAAGAGCAACGCGCTGCCCGGTACGCGCCGCGTGATAAATCGCCGTCACAAGGCCGATGGACGCAGCGCCATCCTTCAACGTAACGGCCGAATTTGCCTCGGACCGCAGCGCCTTGCCGATTTCAGTAAAGAACCCTTCGAACCCCGTTGGTTCGGCAGCGGCAGCGGCAAGAGCCGCGTCGATAGCGGCTTGATCCGCCGGATCCCGTGCGACGAATGACCAGGGCGTTTGACCCGGAGCGTAAGGTTCGGTGCCAGAAGTGGCAGTCACCTTTTCAAAGACGAACCGCAGGCGGGTTTCGTCCTTGGCTGCGCCCAAGGTGATATTGCTTGTGCACAAGGCTCCGGAAGTCATGCCGAAGCAGATCGCGGCGCAGTCTTCGGTCTCGATCGGGTTGACCCGCGTTGTGGTCATCGCAGACACCCAGGCGATATCACCCGCAATATGAGTCAGCAGATCATGGTTGTGGATGGCATGGCCCAGAACCGCGCCGCCGCGTTCACCCGCCCATGTTCCGCGCCACGGCACCGCGTAATAGTCTGCCCCTCGGGACCAATGGGTTTCAAGCGCGGCAGTTTGGACCGCTCCGGTCAGGCCTGCGCGTTGTAGGTGGCGCAGTTGGGCCAGTGACGGGCCCCACCGGTATTGAAAGACCGGGAACACCTGCTTGCCCGCGCTGCGTGCGGCTGCCGTGATCCGATCCACATCCTGCATCGAGGTCGCAAGAGGCTTTTCGCAGACAACGTGTTTTCCAGCAGCCAGTGCCGCAAGCGTGATTGGTACATGCAGATGGGGCGGCAGGCAGATGTCGATGACATCAATCGCGGGATCATCCAGAGCATCCTGAATGTTGGTCAATGCTTGAAAACCCGAGTTCTGCCGTATCTGTTCGATCCGGTCCGTGTTCTGGTCGACCACGGCGGCTACGCAAAAGGTGCGGTCAAGCCGTTCCAGAGCGTCCAGATGTTGCGCACCGATACCTGCGCCGAGGATCGCAACGTTGATCATCTGCGTTCCGCCATTTCCTGCGCGCGCAGTGCCAGTTCCATGACCGTAAAGCAGTGGGTCTGCGACATCGCGGTTTCGGTCCGGTTGCGGATGTCATCGGCCAATCGCGCGAAGTAGGGAAGGCCGGCGTCGGAGGCGTCAATCTTTTGGCAGGTTTCACCATTGACGAGGATCAGATGATCTGTCCCTACGGCTCCGCCCACATCGACGTATTTCCGCAACTCGATATATCCTTCGGTGCCCAGGATCGTCAGACGACCATCCCCCCAGTTCGGCAAGGCCTCCGGCGTGAACCAGTCAACCCGGATGTATCCGGTGCCATTCTCGCTGCGCAGATTGACCTCGCCGAAATCCTGCAGTCCGGGATCTTGAGGGTTTGCATAGTTCGCCACATAGGCGTTCGTGATTTCTGCGGTTTTCGAACCCGTGTAGTGCAGGAACTGATCAATCTGATGAGAGGCGATGTCGGTCAGAATGCCGCCATATCGGTCACGCTGAAAAAACCATTCTGGCCGGGTCGCCCGGTTCAATCGGTGTGGGCCAAGTCCGACCGTCTGGACCACGCGCCCGATGGCACCGGCCTCGACCAGCTCGGTGGCCCGGGTGCTGACGGGCGTTTCGAACCGCTCCGAGAAGTTCACCGACCAGATCCGACCGGTGTCCGCGACCGTTTGCTTGATTTGCTCGAGTTGTTCGAACGTCGTGCAGCCCGGCTTGTCGCTCATGACATCCATGCCATTCTGCATGGCGCGGATCGTCAACGCGGCCCTATCTGCCGGTATTGCCGAAATCAGCGCCAGATCCGCGCCGCAGGTCAGGGCGTCTTCCAGTCGGGCCAGCCGCGGAATATCGGGAAACCTTTTGACGTAGCCCGCCAGCGTTTCCGGATCGCCTTGTGTCCAATAGCCAACGCAGTCCACGCCGATTTTGCGCATGTTTTCTGTCATGCCATAGATATGGCGGTGGTCCAGGCCAAGGGCGACGCAGGTCAGGCTCATGAGATGACCCGTGTTTTCTGGCCGGTTTGATTGGCGATCTGCATCGCGTCTATGACGGCGTGTGTCAAAAGGGCACTGTGTCCGGTGGCCATGGGCAGCGTTCCACTGGAAACGGCCTTGGCAAAATCCTCGATGACCGCCTGGTGCCAGGCATGTGTGAACGCCATGGGATCGGCCCCTCCGCCTGTGGCGGCGGTCTCGCCGACCGTGGATTCCCGGCCGTCGAAAGTGGTCACGGTCAGGGCACCTGACTCCAGATGCGCTTTGGCTAGGGTGCCCTGGATCGTGATGGACTCAGCAGACCCGGGAAATTCGGCGGTGGTTGCCATCAACGTGCCCACCGCGCCGCTGTCCATTTCAAAGACTGCACCTGCCCAATCCTCGGCCTCGAGATCGTGTAGTGGAGTTTTCCTCATCACGGCCTGAATGTTCGAGATCGGCCCCAGCATCCACATCGCTAAGTCAAGCGTGTGGATTGCCTGCGAGATCATGACGCCGCCACCGTCGCGTGCATAAGTGCCGCGACCCGGTTCGTCATAGTAGCTTTGATCGCGCCACCAGGGGACACGGATCTCGACCGTGGCGATCGCGCCCAACTCGTCCTGTTCGATGGCTGATTTCAGCGCCTGCGAGGCGGCGCGGGCGCGGTGCTGAAAGACGATGCCCAGCGGCACGCCAGACATCTGGCACTGCTCGACAATGGCTGTCGCGGCGTCCAGCGTTCTTTCGATGGGTTTTTCCATAAGGATCGGTTTCGAAGCGGTCGAAAGAACCCGCACCAACTCTGTGCGCTGATCGGGCGGGGTTGCGATAATCGCAAAGTCAACGTTTGGGTCGTTTGCAATTTCCTCAACCGAGCCGAATGCGCGGGTATCGTTTCGCCGCGCGAACTCAGCTGTTTTTTCAGGATTGCGCCCGAGGACGCCGGCAAGACTGAGGCCTTGTTCCGATGCCCGAATGGCGGCGACATGCGTGCCAGAAACCATCCCCAAACCAATCAACGCTATATTCATTCAATCCCCCGGATCACCCGGTCAGTCTGCGGGTTCGAACGGGAAAGATGCAACCATTAAAAACTGTGTTAACAATTGCGGGCGGCAGTATCGGAGGCAGAATTGACTGGCAATTTGAATGGGATGGCAGAAGACCTGTATCTGTGCATCAAGGACCTGCCGATCGTGTCTCCGCATGGTCACTGCGATCCGGGGTGGTTTGCAACCGATGCGCCGTTTCCCAACCCGGCAGAGCTGTTGGTGGTTCCCGACCACTACGTGTTCCGTATGCTCTATTCGCAGGGCGTTCCCTTGTCAGAACTCGGCGTTGGGGAAGAGGGGCGAAAGAAGGATCCTCGCGCCGTTTTTCGCACCTTTTCCGAACACTGGCATCTGTTTCTGGGAACGCCATCCCGGATCTGGATGAACTACGTTCTGCATGAAACGCTGGGCGTGTCTGACGAGTTGTCTTCGCGCACGGCAGACCTGATCTATGAAAAGATCTCAGAAAAGCTCGCGCAACCCGAATTTCGCCCGAGGGCTTTGTTCGACAGGTTCGGGATCGAGGTTCTGGCCACCACGGATTCCGCTCTCGACGGCCTCGTGGAGCATCAGGAGATCCGTGCAAGCGGTTGGGGCGGGCGGGTTGTTCCGACGTTCCGCCCAGACGGGGTTTTGGATGGGGCGGATCCGGAGTTCGTACAGAACCTGAACAAGTTGGCTGAACTGACAGGTTGCGATCTGGGCAGCTATGATGGCTATCTCGATGCGCTGCGGATGCGGCGGGCTTATTTCATCCAGCTGGGCTGTACAGCCACCGACCACGGTATCGAACGCGTGCAGACCGAGTGGCTGGAAGATCCGGATGCGATGTACCAGCGGCTGAGACGGAGGGAAGGGACCGAACAGGATGCTCGCCGGTTCTATGGGCATATGCTGATCGAAATGGCACAGATGTCTGTCGATGATGGTCTTACCATGCAGATACATGCTGGGAGCAAGCGCAACACGAACCCCGCTGTAATGCGGGACTTCGGACGGGATAAGGGGGCCGACATTCCAATAGCGATGGACTGGGTCACGGGCCTTGAGGCACTGTTGAACCGGGTCGGAAACACGGCGGAACTGCGCATCATTCTGTTTACACTGGACGAAAGCTCCTATGCCCGTGAACTGGCCCCGATGGCGGGACATTGGCCATGCCTTCGGATAGGGCCGCCTTGGTGGTTCCATGACAGCCCAGCCGGGATTGCGCGGTATTTCGATCAGGTTGTTGAAACGGCCGGATATTTCAATTTGGCCGGATTCAATGACGACACGCGAGCCTTTCTGTCCATTCCTGCACGACACGACCTTTGGCGGCGGGGAGTGGCGATTCATCTGGCCGAGCAGGTTGCGCGCGGTTACTTCGGTCGGGACAGTGCCGAGCATCTTGCGCGGTTGCTGGCGGTTGATCTGGCGAAACAGGTTTACGGGTTGCAAAGCTAAATGGGTACAATTCTTCATTTCGGCCTTGGAAACTTTGCCCGGGCGCATTTGCTGGACTACACCGATCAAGCGGGCGGATGGGACGTTGTCGGCGTCAGCCTGCGTTCATCCTCGGTTCGGGATGGATTGGCCCGTCAGGGTTTCGAGTACGACCTGTGCGTACAGGGGCAGGGCGTCCGGCGCATCAAGGCTCTGCGGGACGTTCTGGTCGCGCCCGAGGATCGTGCAGCGGTTTTAGACGCGATGGCGGATGCCGAGATTATCTCGGCGACCGTGACCGAGAAAGGTTATCATTTGGATGCCGCGGGCAAGCTGAACCTTCAGGACTCGGCGATTGCCGCCGATCTGGCGGGGCAAGGGCCTGCGACGCTGATCGGGTTTCTGGCTTTTGGCCTTGCGGAACGGCGAAAGCCAGTGACGGTGCTGAGTTGCGACAACCGCATGGAAAACGGAAAAACGCTCGAGATGGCCGTTTCCGATTTTGCGAATGCAGCCGGTCTGGACGTCAATTGGGATGCCGTTTGCTTTCCCAACGCGATGGTCGACCGGATTACCCCGGCCACTACGGACGCCGTTCGCGCAATCAGCGGCGACCCAATGGCCGTTCCGACCGAAGCGTTCTCGGAGTGGGTGGTCGAAGACAATTTTGCCGGTCCGCATCCGGATTGGCCTGGCGTGCAACTGGTCGATGATGTGGCCCCGCACGAGATGCGAAAGCTGCGCATGTTGAACGGTGCCCATTCCCTGTTGGCTTATGCAGGTTTGGAGCGGGGCCTGACCTACGTTCACGAAGCGGTTCGAGACCCGGTTTTGCGCCCGCTGGTTTCCGGGTTGATGAAGGATGCGGGCGCAACGCTGCCCGCTGCGCTGCAAGCGCAGGTCATGGACTATGCCGAGGCTCTCTTGCGCCGGTTTGAAAACCCCGAGCTGGCGCACCGTTTGGACCAAATAGCGATGGATGGCAGCCAAAAGCTGTCCTATCGGTTTATTCCCACACTCCGTGAAACCGGGTCTCAGGCGGTGATCGCGGGGGTGCGGGCCTGGATTTCCTATTGCACGTCCGAGACCGCCAAGGGCAGGGCGCTGAATGATCCTTGCGCGTCGGAGATTGACGCAGCGGTAAAGCAGCAAAATCCGCTAGTGCCGCTTTTGCGTCTTGTCGGCGCCGAAGACCTCGCGCCACTTATCCGGGAATGATGGCGCCGCGGAACTGAACAACGGTGGATGCCAGATTGTGTCCAGCCATCAGGGCCTCGGCCTGTGATTTCCCGGTCAGCAAGGCCGCGAGGTACCCACCGTTGAAACTGTCGCCCGCTGCTGTGGTATCCAGTACGCTCTTGGCAGGTTCATAGGTTTGTTCAATGTTCTGACCGATGGACAGAGGGCCATTCTCTCCGCGTTTCAACGCACCGATGCCGTGATGGACGGCAAAGCGTGCTGCCACCTGATCCGCGCTTTCCCCGAACAGTGCCATCTCGTCGTCGATGGATGGCAGGGCAATGTCAGCACGCCGCCAAAGCCGCTGGTTGATCTGCCGGGCGTGTTCAACGCTGTCCCAAAGACGCGGACGAAAGTTGCTGTCATAGACCAACCGGACGGAAGAACCTTCGAGCCAGTCCAGAAGTGCAAGCCGAACCGCATGCGGAAGAATGGCCACGGAAATACCTGACAAGTAGAGCACGTCGTAACCATTTAGCGGGCTGAAATTGTGATCGGCAAAAAGCTGGCGGGCGGCCGCCTCACTGCGCCAATAGGTAAAGCTGCGTTCACCGTCCGCGGATGTCGTGATTGCGTATAATCCAGGAGAGGCGTTCGGAATGATACGGATGCCGGATGTCCCGATGCGATGGCTGTCGATGAAGTCCGCGATGCGCCCCGAAAACGGGTCGTCACCCAAACATGTCACATACTCCACCTGCAGGTCAGGCGCTGCGCGGCGCATGTAGATGGCTGTGTTCAGCGTATCCCCCGCGACGCCGACCTTTGCGCCGGTTTCCAGCATGGACAATTCAATCATTGCTTCGCCGATGCAGGCAATTCGCGTCATTTCTTTTCTCTTTTCCAGATGATGAGACCGGCAGCCATGATAAGCGCAGCCCCTGCCAACGTGAATGCGTCGGGTACCGTGTCAAAGAACAGATAACCCCAGATCGCAACATAGACTAGGAACGAATAGGTAAATGGCATCAACTGGTTGGCCGTTCCGAACCGATGCGCGTTCGTCAGCAGTTGATGCCCGCCCCAGCCAAAGACGCCAAGGCCGATCAGGACAATCAGGCTCCAGGTGTTTTCCGGCTGGACCCAGAACCAGAGGGCGAAGGGCAACAGAACCACAGTCCCGGTAAGCCCGAGGTAGAATTGCATGGTGTCCACGGCAACAACTCCGGACAGCCTGCGCGTCATGATCGAGTACAGGGCCAACGCCGTGGCGTTGTAGACGATCAGCAACATGGTTGGATGAAAGGCCGAACCAAACGGCCGCACGACAACCAACACCCCCAGAAATCCCAGGATGATGGCCGCCCAACGCCATGGGCCCACGCTTTCTTTCAACACGAAGACGGACAGGAAGCACACGATGACCGGGCTGGAAAACATGATTGCCGATACGACGGTCAGAGGCAAAAACCGCAGGGCATAGAAATTGAAAACGGTCGCCGAGATCAGCAACAAGGCCCGGCTTATGACTTGCCATGGATGGTCCGTTTTGAACCGGCCGGCCTCAATCCCACCTTTGGCGATCACAACCACCGAGATCACGAAGTGCCCCGCATAGCGCATGAACGCCAACTGAAATGCCGGCACGCCGGCCAACGCCAACCACTTGGCCCCAAGGTCCACCAGCGAAAAGATCAGCCACGCCATCAGCATCAGCACGATGCCAAGGCGCGGCAGGTCCGCAGTGGGGTTGGCGGTGACGCCCATCGATCAGGTGTTGAAACGCTTGACGTAGTAGTCAACCATCTGGCTGACCATGTCATCCGCCTGACCGTGGTCGCGCGCGTCCTTCAGCGCCGAAAGCGCCCCCTGCGACATCACGCTTGAAACGCCTGCCTCGCGCGCCATTCGATCATAGTACCCAAGGTCTTTTGCAGCGTTCTTGATGGCAAAGGCCAGCTGGTTTGGATCATTCTCGACACCGTAGGCCTTCACGAAATCCATCATTCCGGAATGCAGCGGCCCTGCGGCCATCACGTCGTACAGCTGCTTGCGGTCAACGCCGGTGATGTCGGCCATGGCAAAGGCCTCGGCCATCGCGTTCGCAACGGTCATTCCGAAGAAGTTGTTGATCAGTTTGATGGTGTGTCCCGATCCGACCGGGCCAAGGTAAAAGACGTTCTCGCCCAGGTCCTTTAGTGTCGGCTCGGCCTTGTCAAAGGCCGCCTTGTCGCCGGAAGTCATGATGTTGAGCTTGCCTTCCAGCGCGTGCGAGGGCGTCCGGCCAAGCGGCGCATCAAGATAGCTTCCGCCGGCTGCGGCAACCTCCTTGGCCAGGGCGCGCGTGCTGCCCGGAAGTGAGGTGCCAAAGTCGATGACGATCGCCCCGGGTTTCAATCCCGCGATCACTCCATCAGCGCCGCGCATACGGCCCTCGACCTGTTCAGAGGTTCCCATGCACAGCATCACGAAGTCGCTGGCCTGAGCCAGTTCCCGGGCGTTTTGCGCCTCGCGAGCGCCCCGGTCAATGGCGGCGTCCAGATGTGTGCGGTCTCGGTTTCCCAACACGGTGACCGAGTATCCCTGGTCCAACAGCCGGCTCACCATGGCTCCGCCCATGAGACCCAGGCCGATAAACCCGATTGATGGTTTGCTCATTGGTTTCCCTTTCCGTGAATGTGTGTGGTTTTCATTCTTGTGTCTGGCGTGTGCGGTTTCGCGGTTTGGATGCTAATTCGCCCGGAGGACAATCGCTGGTTCTTGAGTGGCAGGTATATTGCCGGACCGCATGTACATCAGGCCGGCGCCCGCACTCGAGCTGATCGCGCCTTAAGCCCCATTTCGATCCTTGATGTGACTTCGAGCGTCCGGGCCGCATCCTCGACGTCGATCAGTGGAGACGCGCCGTCGATCACGTCAAGAAAGTGATCCAGTTGCGCCTCCAGCGGTGCGCGTTGCTGTTCCGGTCGTGTAAGTTGGTTTTTTTGGGCCGGAGTGCTCCAATCATTTCCGCGCCACAGGGTCATGGAGGGAAAACTGACAGCGCCGCTGGTTCCCGTGATCCACATCATGTCCTGGTGGGTCGTGCCGATGTTCGGATTTTCGCCGGTTCCGGCTTCAAACCCCCAAGGACTGGGCGCGGTGTCAGCAAAGCTGATGGCGCCCGTCGCGCCGTTTTCGAACGCAATCGCGACCGCGCCGCTTTCTATCCGATCCGATCCGCGGATCGACGCACCGGGCAGGGCGACGACATCCGAGATTTCTCCGATCACAAAGCGCAGGACATCGATATCATGCACCAGGTTGATCATGACCGGGCTGCCATCCGAAGTCCGCCAGTTCTGTTCAAAATAGCTTTCGGGCTTGCGCATGGCCCACAACAACGAGACGTTGATGACTTGTCCGATCGTACCTTTCTCGATCACTTTTTTCAGGTGCTGCAAGGTGCTGTGATACCGCCGGTGGTGCCCCACCAGACTGCGGACTTCGGCTTGACGAACGGCCCTCTTCAGGCGCAGGGCATCATCGACCGACGCGGCAACCGGCTTTTCGATCAGCATGTGCCAACCGCGGGATGCGGCCAGAATGCCATGTTCGGCATGCAGGCGGGTCGGCGTTGCAATGATGACGCCATCCACCGGGTCCCACACCTCGTCCATACTGGCAAAACGCGGCGCGTCGATCTGGATCGAGCCGTCTGGATCGGCCAACCCGACCAACGTGCAGCCGGGATGCTCAATCACGGCGCGCACGTGGCGGATACCTATCAACCCGCCGCCGGCTACAAGGATCCGTTTCACATCACCGCTCCGATCTGCCAGGGAACGAATTCGTAATCACCCAAGCCCTGCGCCTCGGACTTGGTTCGCGCGCCCGAGGCGACTTGGAGCAGTCGTCGGTATATTTCCTGTCCTTTTTCTTCGACGCTGACGCCTTTGGTCAGGATGTCGCCCGCATCAACGTCCATGTCTTCAGGCATGCGCGCTGCCAATTCCGAATTGGTGGCGATTTTGAGCGTGGGCGCCGGTTTCGATCCAAATGCAGAGCCGCGCCCCGTGGTGAAGCACACAAGGTTGCATCCGGCCGCGATCTGCCCTGTCACCGAGGCTGGGTCATATCCGGGGCTGTCCATAAAGGTGAAGCCCTTGGCGGTGATGGGTTCGGCGTATTTGAACACACCGGTCAAAGGGCTGGTTCCGCCCTTCGCCGCCGCCCCCAGCGATTTCTCAAGGATGGTCGTCAGACCCCCTTGTTTGTTGCCGGGGCTTGGGTTGTTGTCCATCGAACCGTGATTGCGGGCGGTGTAGTCCTGCCACCAATCGATCAGTCCGATCAGCCTTTCCCCGGTTGCGCGATCAAGGGCACGGCGGGTCAAAAGGTGTTCGGCTCCGTAAATCTCCGGCGTCTCCGCCAAGACACCCGTGCCGCCTTGGGCGACCAACAGATCGCAGGCGCGTCCAAGCGCCGGGTTCGCGGTCACTCCGGACCAGGCGTCCGATCCACCGCATTGTAGCGCAACCATCAATTCGGACGCAGGGGCTTCGCTGCGCCGCGCCTCATTGGCAATGGGAAGCATCTGATTAATCTTGGTGATGCCCATTTCCACGGTCCGGCGCAGTCCGGCGATGTTCTGGATGTTCATCGTCTGGAAAGTGGGGTTCTGCTTCAGCCCATACGCGTCCAGCAGCCAGTCGATCTGGTTCATCTCGCAGCCCAGACCGACCATCAGAACGGCAGCGTGATTGGGATGTTTGGCAAACCCCCACATGACCCGTTGAAGAGCTTCGAAACCGTCGCCTGAATCGGCCATTCCGCAGCCTGTTCCGTGGACAAAAGCCACCACGCCGTCGACATTTGGATACTCGGCCAGCTTGTCCGGCGTGAAGTGATTGGCGATCATGCGAGCCGCCGTCGCCGAACAGTTCACGGTGGTCAGAACCGCGATGTAATTGCGCGTACCGACCCGACCGTTGTCCCGGTGGTAGCCCATGAACGTATCAACCGAAGCGGCGGGTCTCATAGGCCTGTGATCCGTCGCAAACTCATAGTCCACGCTGGTGTTGCGGAACTCGACATTGTGGGTATGCACATGATCGCCGGGGTGGATCATTTGGGTCGCGTAACCGATGATCTGGGCATATTTTCTTACCGGATCGCCCGGTACAATCATCTGCGTGGCGACCTTGTGGCCCGAGGGGATGCGCGCATTGGTCGTGACATCCTCGACCAAACTGCCGGCCTCCAGAGGCCGAGTTGCAACCACCACGCTATCCGTTCGATCTAAACGTACAAAAGTCATAATCAGCTTTCCTGGTAGCCGGATCTAAGCGCAAAAGGGCGAGTCCGATGTCCACCGGTGAATATCTATGTGCGGTTGCCCGGACAGCCTTGCCCGCGCCGCCTCCCAATTTGACTTGCAGACACGCCAATCCCGCAGCTCGGTTTCGGGGCGCGATCTGGACCTCGCGATGAAGCTTGGGAAATGGTCTCGACCGGTGGGTTGGTCTGCTGCACTGAAGCGGATGTCGAACGACCAGCGGAACCGATCCGTTTCATTGACCAGTGACGCATGTGGTGTCAGAGGGTGAAACAGGATGATCCCGCCCGCCTTGACAGGCAGGGGCAGGGCGCGGTCTTCGTCAATGAACCCGTCGGCAATGCCTGTCTGCGTCCGCGCACAATGCGGCAGGATGGATTGGTCCTGTGCCTTTGGCAGCACTTGCAGGCAGCCGTTTTCGACCGTTGCATCGTTGACGGCGATCCAAACCGTGACCATGTCGGTCTGGTCCGCATCCTCCAACGCAACTGCCCGGTCCTGATGCCAGTCCGTTGCGGTGATATGCGCCCGCACCTCGTCCTTGGACAGCTTGAGGGCAGGGGGCTTCAGCCGAACATGCTGGATCGGATTGCTGACCAACTCTGGCCCGATCAACTGCTCGACGATGTCCAGCATGGGTTGGGCCGTCAGCAAGTCGAACACGGCGGGCCCAATATGGAAAGGTGTGTCCGCCATGATCCGGTCGCCGGGCAATGAGATGTCCAGCGGCTGGAAATAGTCGCAACCGGCCTGATAGGCGGACAGGAGTTTGTCCCAGAAAGACATTCCGGACGGCTCGTCCTTGACCAGCCCTTTTTCGTACCAACCGTCATAGAGCCGGTTCAGGACATCCGAGTATTCGGACTGCACCCGATCCAGGACATCACCGGGAATTACATCCTTGACCACGAGGTATCCATCGGTCTGGAACTTGCCAATCTGTTTCTGTGTCAGCATGTGTGCAACCTCACAAAAGCAGCGCGATGATGCCCGGCCAGATCAGAAGAACGGAAAGTGCCAGCAACTGGATCCCGATGAATGGCAGGAAGCCGCGGAAGATATCCGTCAGGCTGATATGCGGCGGAGCCACAGATTTCAGATAGAACGCAGCCGGGCCGAACGGGGGCGACAGGAAGCTGACCTGCATGTTCATACAGAACACGACGCCAAACCAGATCGCGACATGACTCGGTTGCAACTCGCCAATGAGACCGATTTCCTCGATAGGAAGGCGCAGGACGATCGGCAGAAAGACCGGAATGATTAACAGCACGATGCCGACCCAATCCATGAACGCGCCCATGAACAGCAGGATCAGCATCATTACCAGAATGACCAGCATGGTCGGCAGGTCTTGCCCGACGATCAGGTCGGCCACGTATTGAGGTCCGCCGGCAATGGTGTAGGCACCCGCCAGCGCGGCGGCCCCGATGGTTACCCATATGATGGTGCCTGTGGATTTGAGCGTCCGCATCAAGCTGTCCCAAACCAGCTCGAATGATCCTTCGCCCCGCAGAATGGCGATGATCAGAACAGCGAAGGCACCCATGCCTGCAGCCTCGGTGATGCCCGTGATCCCGCCATAGATCGAGCCGAGCACGACGCCGATGACGACCAGCGGCGCGACGAGACCTTTGCCCATTTCCCAGCCGATTTTTGCGCGCTGTCTCCCAAAGACAAAGAAGATCAGCAGTAGGGCGACGATGGTGATGCTGGCAAACCAAGGCAGGTAGTCAGCCGTACCCAGCCGTGCGGGCTCGCCCTGGCTGGCAGCGTTCGAGCCGGAAAGCTCGAAGAACGCAGCCCGGATAAAAAGAACAGTAGAAAAGCCAGCGACGACGATGCTCATGAAGGCCGCAAACAGTTTGCGCTTTTCGGCCGGTTCGGGGTCGCTCGGGTCCGGTTTCGGCAGCGGCGCGTGGTGAGGATTCAGCCGCGTGCGAATGATGATGTACAGGATGATCATCGAGGCCAGCATGAAGCCGGGAATGAAAGATGCGGTGAACAGCGACTTGATCGAGGTTTCGGTGATCAGCCCATAGATGATCAGAACGATCGAAGGCGGGATCATTGTACCCAGCGACCCCGAGGCGCAGATGACGCCGATCGCGAGGTTCTGATCATAACCGAGGCGCAGCATCTGGGGCAGGGCGATCAGGCCCAGCAGGACAACCTCACCGCCGATGATGCCGGACATGGCCGCCATGATCACTGCCATGATCGAGGTCACGATCGCGATACCGCCACGCGTTCTGGACAGCCATACATTCAGCGACGAATACATGTCGCGCGCGATCCCGGACCGCTCTAGCAGCGACGCCATGAAGATGAACAAAGGCACGGAAATAAGCACGTAGTCCGTTAAGAGCCCGTATATCTTTTGCGCCAGGATATAGAGCGGCCCAGTGCCTGGCCGCCCGGTGAGAATCCCGTCGCCGAATGAAAACGGGTTCAAAAGAAGTGTCGGTTCGAACTTCAGGACAAGAACCAGAACCGCAAGCGAAGCCGAGGCCAGACCCAGGGGCATCCCGATCGCCAGGAGAATGATCAGGGCGACCATCAGGATGAGTGAGATTGTTCCAATATCCATCAGTCTTGTCCCACCGCCCTTTTGATCATTTCAATTTCGTCTTCGTCCGGTTCATCTGTGTGGATTTCCGGTTCTTTGTTCCAATCCGCGACCAAGTTCAAAATTGCCTGCATTGCGACGAGCGTAATCACGATCAGTACCATCGGCTGCAACGTCGCCGGGATCGGAGGATTGAAGGCGGAGCCGTAAAGCTCCCATTTATAGAGCTTGTTGACGAACACCTGTTTGTAACTGCCGTAGACCAGAAAGAAGGCAAACAGGACGATCAGTATTGTTGAAACCGTGTCAAAAACGCGCTGAAGCCAACGTGGAACTGCGTCGTAAAGCAGGAATATTCGTATGTGACTGCGTTGCTGCATGGCATAGTAGCCAGACATCAAAAACACAAAGCTGGCGAACCACAGTGTCATTTCGTTGGCCCACTCGGTCGGCTTCTCAAGGATATAGCGCATGAAGACTTCGTAGAGCATGACGACAGTCATGATTGCGATCATCATCATCGTAACTCGGCCGATGAACAGGGCGAAACGATCCATAACCGTCGAGCCTTCGAACTCCATCGTCGCCGGGCGCACGGTCTTTGTACCAATCACTGCAAGAAACGGCAGAAGGACGAGCGCAGCCACGTCGATGATGTCGACAAACCCCCCGAACACACCAGGCAATTCGGGCGTGACGTCGCTGCGTAGATATATTTCCGTTACCTGACTTTTGAGGGATTCAGAGGTGTAAGGCAGCCAATCCAACAGGAATGCTGGAAGATGCCAAACAAGCCAACTGGCAGTCGCGACGAAGGCCAACGGTATGAGCCATTCAATTGGTCCGCCTGAATTCTTGTGCATCGCGTAACCCTCGTCCCTATCCTTCGATCCTGTAATGATCGATAAAGTCTCGATCCGGCTCGACACCCAGTCCGGGGCCAGTCGGGATCATGACACGGCCATTATTGGCCTTGACCTGATTTTGAATTTCCAGCGGTACGGTCAGCAGATCGTCCCGAAACTTGTTGTCCGTTGTGTCGAACTCCAGCATCGGCTCCCAAGGATGCAAACCGCCTGGAATTGCTGGCATGGCCGCCAGTAGGTGCAGATTAGTTGCGACGGCGATGGCGCTGCCCCAGACGTGATTTACGACCGGAGTGAAATGTGCGTGGCATAGGGCCAGTACCCTGAGATACTCTGAAACACCGCCCAAAGCGCATACTTCTGGCTGCGCTATGTCTATACCTCGATTTTCAAGAAGACTGCGCCAGGCCCAGCGATTGAATACCGCCTCTCCGCCCGAGATGTTGACTTTAAGCGAAGCGCGCAATTCTCGGTATCCTTCCATGTCTTCTGGCGCGACGGGTTCTTCGAACCAATATGCGTCCAGTTCTTCCAGCGCCCGACCGACAAAAAACGCGTCCGAAGTCGTATAGGCATGGTTCGCATCGACCATAAAAGGAAAGTCGTCACCAACTCCGCGTCGAACTGCTTCGCACAGTTTCACATCAGGCTTCGGGCCAAAGCCCGTTTTCATTTTGGTGGCGGTAAATCCCATTGCCTTGATCTTAGCGGCTTCATCCTCAAAACGGCTGGCCAGATGAGAAATCGGTTCATCCCGGAGCATCATTCCGTAGCCGTAGCAAGGAACGCTTTTGCGATGCGCGCCCCCGACAAGTTTATGGAGGGGGAGGCCAGAGATTTTTCCGGTGATGTCCCAAAGTGCGATGTCCACCCCGGACAAAGCCTGTATTGGCATTCCGCCTTGGCCATGGTCTCGCAAAAGGTTGTACACCTTGTGCCAGATCACGTCTTTGTCCAAGGGGTCCAAGCCGAGGACCATTGGTTGGATTACCTTTTCGACGATGGACTTGTTGGCTATGGCTACGTTTCCGGGACCAAAGCTCTCGCCCCAACCGGTTACCCCTTCATCTGTCTGAATCTCGACCAGATGGGTTGTGCGCCTGTCATAATACTGTTGCGAGTAGCCCAGAACTTCCGGCATGTCGTACTGCAGTACATGACTTATAATTCTGGTAATTTTCATGAAGTTCTGAACCCTGGCGCAGATGCGGAGAGGCCGCTGATGCGGCCTTTCCGAGTGTCCTAATGCGGTCGAAGCCTGATTACTGCATTGCGCCCAGGTCACGCAGGAAGTTGATGTGGCTTTCCAAAAGCGCCTGTGCCTCAGGAGTCGTTGCGAACTCAGTCCAACCAACCTGAACGGCCGCGCGATACGCTGCCAGGTCTTCAGGCGACCATTCGTACAACTGAACACCTTTTGCCTTCAGGTCTTTTGCAGTCTGAGCGTTCTGCACTTCATTGATTGTCGCATTGTGCAATGCCAGGCTATCCATTGCGACTTCCATGATCTTCTTGTGGTGCGCAGGCATCGCTTCCCAGACGTCTTTGCGACAGGCTAGGTGATCTGCGGGCATCGAGTGGAAACCGGGATAGTTTGTATGACCTGCGATCTCGTACAGACCGAGGCCCACGTTGTTAGTCAGGTTCGCAGCATCCGCACCATCAATGATGCCGGTTTCCAAAGCCGTAAAGATTTCGTTGAAGTCCATCACGATCGGAGAAGCACCAAGTTCCGCGAACACTTTGGTTGCAAGGCCCGGAGGCGAGCGGAATTTCCAATCCTTGAAGTCTTCCACTTTTGCAATCGGCTTGGTCGAAGAAAGCGACTCCGGCCCGGGAATCCACCATCCGATGAACTCCATGTCGTAGCCGTTGTATAGATCGTTTACAGCTTCTCTTCCGCCGCCATGAAGAAGCCAAGCCATTTGCTGGTATGGGTTCTGATATCCGCCGAGCAGGTCACCCGCAAACTGGAAGGCCGGGTTTTTCCCGGTCTGATAGCCGCCGCCCGTCATGTCGCAATCCAGAATTCCCGTAGCTGCGGCATCGAAGGTTTCAACTGATTTGACCACCGAAGAGGAATAGAACATTTCAACTTCGATTTCGCCGTTCGACATTTCCTGAATGTCTTCAACGAATTTTGCAGCCATCTGGCCAGACAGAGTTTCGGGCGAAAAATGCGTTTGAATTCTAAGCTTCGTTGTTTCGGCCATCGCGAAACCGGCTGCCATTGTCGTGGCTACGGCCGCCACGGCCGCTGTCTTGACTATTTTCATATTGTCCTCCCAGACGTTGTGCGTTGCGCGGTGTGGAAGATCTTGCCGCCTCCTTTGCTGTCACGCAGGTAAACGTTAAGCCGACGAATCGAATGCAACAAGAAAAAATTGAAATTTCTAAAAATTTCGAGATTCTTGCGATAATTCGAAAATAAGGTTAGGACGCTACTTGGACAAAACTTTAAGGTGCATGCTGGGATGAACGAAGAAATAGATATTTATCAAGACCTTAAGATGCGCCTGATCTCTAATGGATTCGAGCATGGAGCCAAGGTGCGGGCCGAAGAACTACGTAAAGTGTATGGCTGTTCCGCAAGTGCGGTTCGTGAAGTCCTTTTTCGTTTGGCCGCTGTTGGTTTGGTGGACTTTCAGGAACAAAAAGGTTTCCGCGTACCAAAGCGTTCACCGCAGAAGCTTATCGAATTGACGCACGTCCGTGTTCTGTTGGAGGCCGAAGGCACCGCAATGTCGATCCGAAATGGCGGGGTGGATTGGGAAGCAAGATTGACGGCTGCACATCACAAACTCAGCCATATCGAAAAACGCATTCACGCCACGGACGACCCAAGCGACCTTGTCGAGATCTGGTTTGCCTCGGAGAAGGAGTTTCACCAGACGCTTATTTCTGCCTGTGGCTCGGAAACCTTAAAACAATTGCATAGCCGGATTTACGCGCAATTCAGACAGCAGTTGATGGTGGCAGACCGGAACTTTGAGTTCATTTCTCAGAACATAAGACATCATGCAGATATACTTGAAGCGGCATTATCAGGGGATGAGCAGTTAACACGGGAGAAAATCCACAATCATCTGAAACGCCATCTAACCGGAAAGACGATGGGCGATTAAGGCCGAAAATCGTCTTCTAAATACACCTGAATGATATCATCAAAACTTGATTCCGCCTCAAACCCCAGCTTCAGAGCGCGATCTGTTTGAAAGTCGCGCGGCCAATTCTTGACTATTCCTTCAATTGCCTTGTCCGGTTTTCGCCTGATTAGGCCAACAGCGTCTTGACCGGCGACATTGCGCAGAGCTTCGATTTGTTCGGCGACGGTGCAACTGACACCTGGCATGTTCAAGGCGCGTCGGTCATTCAAAAGCTGCGTGTCCAATGTTGCGGCGTGGGTCAAAAAAGTCGCAGCGGCGCGGGGGCTAGCGTGCCAGTGTCGAACAGTTTCGGCAACTGGCAAGACAGCCTCATCCCCATTCAATGGCTCGCGGATTATTCCTGAAAAGAAGGACGAAGCGGCAGCGTTCGCCTTGCCCGGGCGGACACACAATGTGGGTAAGCGCAAGGAAACACCGTCGATATATCCTTTCCTGCTGAAATCCGTGATCATCAGTTCAGACGCCGCTTTCTGCGCTCCGTAACTGGTCAAAGGTGCCGAAAGGAACTCATCGCTTATCTTTTCAGGGAACGGTGACCCGAACACCGCTATGGATGAGGCAAAAACCAGGCGAGGAGTGTACTCCCTTCCTGATGCCTCGTGTTCATCCTTAAGTGCGTTCAGCAGTGCCCACGTCGCCATAAGGTTTACATCCCAGCCCAACGCAAAGTCTGTCTCGGCTTGGCCAGAAACGATCGCTGCAAGATGGAAAATGACATCCGGTCGCTGCGCAGCAAAAGACTTAGCCATGCCTGACGCGGTCAAGTCCCCTACAATCTGATTACCTGCCGCACTATCGGGTGGGAACGAGAGATCGAACAGTGAAACTTGGGCATCCGCTCCAAAAGTTTCATGGGGCGAAAGGCGATGGGCCAGTTTCTGACCCAGCATTCCTCCACCGCCTATGACAAGGATCCGCGTCATAGCAATCCGTTCCGTTTTTTGAGTTCCAGATACAAAGCTGAATGATCCAGTTCGGCCCCATCCATTTCGTCTATCAGATATTCGAAACGGTCGCGCACAGATTGGGTGCTAGGTAGCTCAACGCCAAGGCTTCGCGCTTCCTCCAGCGTGTTGTCCAAATCCTTTAACTGAAACTTGGACAAACCTCCGGGTACAAAATTTCCGTCAGACATGCGTTCGCCATGTTGTTGCAAGATAATGCTATCAGCAAATCCCCCCTTCAGTGCGGCCCTCAACGCGGCAGGGTGTGCCCCGCCTCGCTGAGCCAGTAAAGTCGCTTCGGCGACAGCCGATATAGTCACAGCGACAATCGTCTGGTTGGCCAATTTGCATAATTGACCAGAACCACTTGGGCCTACATGCACAGGGCGGCCCATTGCTGACAGAACCGGTCGGACGCGCTCCATAACGTCCTGATCACCACCGACCATGATCGCAAGCGTGGCAGCTTCGGCACCTTTGGTGCCGCCGGAAACCGGGGCATCCAGATGCTGCAACCCCATCGAAGACAATTGCGCGGATTGTTCTCGGGCGTGTTCGGGTTTGGCGCTGGACATATCAATCCAGATCATTCCGGGTTTGAGTTGTTTGCGGAAAGCCTCGTCAGAAAGTAGCGCGCCGGTCGCGTATCCGTCCGACAGCATCGTTACAATTACGTCTGCACCCGAAACCGCCAGCGGGGCAGTTTCCGCCAATGTCGCGCCTTCCGCCGTCAACGGTTTTGCCTTATCCAAGCTGCGGTTCCATACAGTTAGCGGAATTTCGGCGCGCAAAATATTCCTCGCCATAGGAGCGCCCATCAAGCCGGTTCCCAATAGAGCTACTTTGAACTGCTTGCTCATAATCCTCTGTCCTTCCGAAGGTGCGCCACGCATGGTTATGGCCAAACCAAAATCTCTGTCATACGCTAACGGCTCTGGGCCCACATGCCAGAAGTCGTTGCAAATCCACCAAGGTTTCTTTGCTTCTCGGTTGATCTGTGGGACGAAGAAACACGTGTCCAGTCGCCACTTCTAGGGTCGGAAAATATATATGTCAGAGAGACTTAAGGGAAAAAACGTGCTGGTTACAGCCGCCGCACAAGGGATCGGACTTGCAAGCGCAATTGCGATGGCAAGAGAGGGTGCGAAAGTCTATGCGACGGATATTAACCCTGAAAAACTAAATTTGATTCGCGATCGGAATCTCGAAAATCTCGAAATTTTCGAGATGGATGTGACAAATAATGACAGTATTCATGATGGGGTCGCGCGAGCGAAGCCGGATGTTTTGTTCAACTGCGCCGGGTTCGTGCATCACGGAACTATTCTGGATGCAACCGACGAAGAATGGGACTTCGCCATGGACCTGAATGTGCGCTCAATGGTGCGCACGACAAAGGCTGTATTGCCGGGGATGCTAGAGCGCGGAGGAGGTTCGATTATCAACATGTCTTCTGCACTGGGTTCCATAATCGGTGCGCCAAATCGTTTTGTATATGGAACGACTAAGGCTGCCGTTGTTGGGCTGACGAAATCGGTAGCCGTGGACTTCATAACACGAGGAATTCGGTGCAATTGCATTTGTCCGGGAACAGTCGACAGTCCCAGTTGGCGTGACCGCGTAGATGCGTTGGGCGAGCAACTGGGCAGCAGAGAAGAAGCCCTTGCACAATTTGTGGCGCGTCAGCCCATGGGGCGTGTAGCGAAGGCAGAAGAGATTGCTGCATTGGTCGTCTATTTGGCGAGCGATGAAAGTGCATTCACCACGGGACACACGCACATAATTGATGGGGGATGGTCAGGCCAATGACTAAAATATCAAAAAATGATCTGCGATCTCGCAAGTGGTTCATGAATTCTGAGAACCTTGAGATGACGGCATTGTATCTTGAGAGATACCTGAATTACGGATTGACCCGCGCAGAACTGCAATCGGGCAAGCCGATCATTGGGATTGCTCAGACCGGGAGTGATTTGAGCCCCTGCAACCGGCATCATATCGAGTTGTCCAAACGCGTTCGCGACGGGATCATCGCCGCCGGGGGAACGTGCATCGAAATACCGGTCCACCCGATACAAGAGACCGGTAAACGGCCAACGGCCTCTCTCGACCGCAATCTGGCTTATCTGTCCCTGGTTGAGAGTCTATTCGGGTATCCGATTGATGGCGTTGTTCTGAACATTGGTTGCGACAAGACCACGCCCGCACTTCTTATGGCCGCTGCGACCGTCAACATCCCAGCGATTGCCCTGTCGGTCGGCCCAATGCTCAACGGCTGGTGGAAAGGTGAGCGCGCCGGATCAGGAACGGTTATTTGGAAAGCGCGCGAAGACCTTGCGGCTGATGAAATCGACACCGATGAGTTCATGGAGATCGCAGCCGCCGCGGCACCTTCGGTGGGTTATTGCAATACGATGGGCACAGCAACGACCATGAATTCGCTTGCTGAAGCCTTGGGTATGCAATTGCCAGGATCAGCAGCCATACCAGCCCCGTACAGAGAGCGCGGTCAAATCAGTTATGAAACGGGTAAACGCATTGTGGACATGGTCTGGGAGGATTTACGCCCCAGTGATGTGATGACACGTCAGGCTTTTGAGAATGCGATTGTCATAAACTCGGCGATCGGTGGATCGACGAACGCGCCGATACACCTGAATGCGATCGCCCGGCATCTTGGTGTTCCATTGAACAACGATGATTGGCAGAAGCTTGGCCACGACGTTCCTCTGTTGGTTAACATGCAGCCTGCGGGTAAATATCTGGGCGAAGATTACCAGCAGGCCGGGGGTGTTCCCGCCGTTGTCGGAGAGCTTCTTGATGCTGGATTGCTGCCGCATCCCGATGCGATAACGGTGAACGGTAAGACGATAGGCAAAAATTGCTCGACGCGCCGGTCTCAGAATAGCGACGTAATCAAGCCTGTCAGTAGCCCGGTTAAGCCACAGGCGGGGTTCATCAATCTCTCGGGCAACTTGTTCGAGAGTGCGATTATGAAGACATCTGTGATTTCGCAGGCATTTCGAGAGACCTACTTGTCGAACCCGGATGATCCTAATGCATTTGAGGGCAGGGCGGTTGTGTTTGATGGGCCCGAGGATTTTCACCATCGGATCGATGATCCCGCCGAAAAAATTGATGCAAACTGTATTCTGATTATGCGCGGAGCAGGACCAAAAGGGTACCCGGGTGCCGCAGAAGTCGTGAACATGCGTCCGCCTGCATATTTGTTGAAACAAGGCATCGAAGCCCTTCCTTGCATCGGTGATGGCCGGCAATCCGGCACATCAGGAAGCCCGTCTATCCTGAATGCTTCACCAGAAGCTGCAGAGGGCGGTGGGTTGGCCTTGGTGCGAACTGGCGACCGACTGCGCATCGATCTTGGCAAAGGCACAGCAGATATGCTGGTTTCGCTTGAAGAACTGCATGAACGCGCCCGCGATCTGGAGGCAAAGGGTGGGTATACAATGCCGCCCAATCAATCCCCATGGCAGGAAATATTCCGCGAAAAAGTAGATCGGTTGGATCGCGGTATGACGCTCAAGGGTGCCGAAAACTACCGCGATATCGCGCGAGACTTCATGCCACGCGACAATCACTAAAAGGAACAGAAATGAAACTTGTTCGTTACGGAGCCGAGGGCTCGGAAAAGCCTGCTTTGGTCGATTCCCAGGGTCAATTGCGGGATTTGTCCGCCCACATCAATGATGTTACGGGCGATGTTCTGGATGACGGAACGCTTGATAATCTGCGCTCATTGGATCCGAATAACCTGCCAATTGTCGAGGGGGATCCTCGTATCGCACCGTGTGTCGGTGGCATCGGAAAATTTCTTTGCATCGGTTTGAATTACTCGGACCATGCCGCAGAAACCGGCGCAGATATTCCAGAGCATCCGATACTTTTTTTCAAGGCAAACTCAGCCGTCATTGGTGCCTATGATGATGTTGTCATGCCGCGCGGATCTACTCACACCGACTGGGAATGCGAACTGGGCGTCGTCATCGGCAAAACGGCCAAATACGTGTCCAAGGCTGATGCGCTCGAATACGTTGCCGGTTATTGCATCGTGAACGATGTGTCTGAAAGGCACTTTCAAACTCAATTGACCGGTCAATGGACCAAAGGCAAGTCTTGCGACACATTTGGCCCCACAGGTCCTTGGCTAGTGACCCGGGATGAGGTGCCGGATCCTCAATGTCTTGGTATGTCACTGGATGTAAACGGTCAGCGCATGCAAACCGGGAATACTTCTACGATGATCTTTTCCGTTGCCGAGATCATTGAACATCTAAGCCAACTTTTCACACTGCACCCCGGCGACGTCATTTCAACTGGAACACCGCCCGGTGTTGGAATGGGGATTAAACCGGAACCAGTTTACCTGAAAAAAGGCGACGTCATGGAGCTTCGCATCGATGGGCTTGGTGTTCAGCGGCAAACGGTCGGCCAAGATGACTGACTTATTGCAAATCGGCGGGATCACTGAACGGATGCGAGAACGCCTGTCCGCAGCGTTCGACATTCATCAATTGGACGATTTCAACGCGGATAGTATTACGCATATCGTAACGAACGGGCACGATGGTGTTCCGCATAATCTGATGATATCACTCAGCAATCTGAAGATGATCAGTGTCTATGGGGTCGGTTACGACGCCGTCGACGCTAGTGCTGCGGCTGAGCGCGGAATTGTTGTGACACACACACCTGATGTTTTGAACAAAGAAGTCGCAACCACCGCCGTTCTGCTATTGCTGTCATGTTACCGAGAGCTTTTACGTGACGACAATTACGTTCGGTCCGGACGGTGGGAGGTTGAAGGCAATGCCCCTTTGACCCGATCAGCAGACAATCAAAAGATAGGCATTCTTGGTCTTGGTCGCATTGGTCAGGCGATCGTTGATAAGTTAGAGCCGTGGGCCCCCGAAATCTCTTATCACACCCGCAATCAAAAGGATGTCCCGTACCGCTATTTCGACAATTTGGTTGAAATGGCAGAACATGTTGACGTCCTCATATGCATCACGCCCGGCGGTCCGTCGACCAATAGGCTGGTCAACGCTGAGGTGCTTCGCGCGTTGGGGGCGGGCGGCACTCTGATAAACGTTAGTCGAGGTTCGGTCGTCGACGAAACTGCCCTTATCAACGCATTGCAAAACGGCGAGCTTGGGTGGGCGGGGCTTGATGTTTTCGAGGACGAACCGCGTGTTCCAAAAGCATTGCGCGAGATGTCCAATGTCGTTCTGCTCCCTCACGCTGGTAGCGCGACTATTGAGACGCGTGCAGCTATGGGTGACCTAACCGTCGACAATCTTCTGCAACACCTTAAGGACGGATCGGTGATCACAGCTGTGCCAGAATGCAGAGATCTGTAAAAGGCCAATCTGAAGAGTGTTTGAGTTTGCTGTCGCGGTTTTCTTTCTGCTGATTACGCCGGGCCCAGGCGTTCTAACAACTGCGGGTATTGGATCAGCATTTGGTTTTCGAGCTGGACTTGCCTTTGTGGCTGGTTTGATGCTGGGCGGGTTCATCAACATGATGTTGGTTGTCTCTGGAGTCGCTGCGGTAGCTTTGGCTATACCGGCGCTCAGAACTTTGCTGCTATGCGCCTCACTCGGGTATTTGGTATTTCTGGCCTGGCGAATTGCCAGCGCTGGCTCAAAGGTCGGGTTTTCTCCAGCGGTTTCGCCACTTGGTTTTGCGAACGGGCTGACACTTCAGTTCATTAATCCCAAGGCTTACGTGGTCAGCACAGCATTGTTTTCAGGGTTTGCCTTTTTGCCCGATGCGCCCATTTGGGAGGTCGTCATAAAAATACTTGTTTTCAATATGATATGGGTGCCAGTGCACATGATCTGGCTGGGTGCTGGCGCAAAACTGGGCAGCCTTGATATAAGCCAAAGATCGCATCGAAGGATCAACTTTGCGATGGCGGCTTCCTTGATTGTTGTTGTGGTGATTGCTTTGGCGTCGGCGCTGTAAACGGTATCTACTGTCAGTCGCATTTAACAGAGGATTGAAAGCCACAAATCAAAGTGACGCCGTTATTCCACCATCGACATAGAGAGTATGTCCATTGACGAAACTGGATGCAGGGGACGCAAGGAATATGGCGGCACCGACAAGTTCTTCTACATTGCCCCAGCGACCGGCTGGAGTACGTTTCTCGAGCCATGCACTAAACGCTGGGTCAGCAACCAATGCGGCGTTCAAAGGTGTATCGAAATATCCAGGCGCAATGGCATTGCAGTTCAGACCATACTTGGCCCAATCAGTTGCCATGCCTTTTGTAAGGTTGGTCACGGCACCTTTTGTTGCCGTATAAGGCGCAATGCCCGGTCTTGCCAATGCGGATTGAACCGACGCAATGTTAATGATCTTGCCAGACTTTCTTTCAATCATGTGTCGTGCCACTGCCTGTCCGACGTGAAAGACGGACGCGACATTTGTCTGTAGTAGGCGCTCGAAGGCATCAGCGGGGAAATCCTGTAACTCCGTCCTGTGTTGCATTCCGGCGTTGTTTATCAGGATGTCTATCGGGCCAACCTTTTCTTCAAAGTCGTCCACAGCAGATCGGACGCCTTCATGATCGGTCGCATCGAACGCAAGTTCCCGTACCGAGGCGCCTGTTTCACTTAGTTCGGAGGCTGCTGCCGCCAGTTTTGTGGTGTCGCGCCCGTTCAAAACGACCTGCGCACCGGCAGCGGCCAAACCTCGCGCCAGTGCAAATCCAATTCCCTGACTGGAGCCTGTTATCAGCGCCCGAGTTCCACTTAGGCTGAACATTTCAAGCGTCATGCAAAAATCCCTTGGTTGTCGGCACCGACTATCCGTATCTTTTGGCGATGTGTATAGGGAGTCTGCGCAATGTCTTCGGCCAGTGTTGCTGTTGTTATCCATGCTGCGAAAGATCTGAGGTTGGAAAACCGGGATGTACGCGACCTGGGACAAGACGAAGTTTTAATTGCATTGCGCGTGGGGGGGATTTGCGGCTCTGACCTGCATTACTACAACCACGGTGGCTTCGGCGCGATCAAGTTGCTTCAACCGATGGTGCTTGGACACGAAGTCGCCGGCGAAATCGTAGAATTCGGGTCAAGTGTGCAGGGGCTGAACCTAGGTCAATTGGTTGCAGTTTCTCCATCCCGCCCCTGCCAAGCCTGCTACTATTGTCTGAACGGGCAGCAAAACCACTGTCTTGATATGAAGTTCTATGGCAGCGCAATGCCGTTCCCGCATATCCAAGGCGCTTTTCGGAGCAAACTCGTGGCGAAAGCCAGTCAATGTGTTCCGGCAGACGGGTTGAGCCCTGCACAGGCCGCTATGGCAGAACCGCTGGCGGTTTGTTTGCACGCGGTTAAACAAGCTGGAAGCCTGGTTGGTAAAACGGTGCTTATCACCGGATGCGGCCCGATCGGCTGCCTTACGACCTTGGTGGCACGTCGTTCTGGGGCGGCCAGAATAGTCGCGACAGATATCTCGGACCAGACCCTAGCCATAGCGCGTGAATGCGGGGCAGACGATGTCATCAACACCTACACTGATCCGCAAATGTTGGAACGGTTTGAAAAGGACAAGGGCCAGATTGACGTCCAACTGGAATGTTCCGGGGCTCAATCGGCCCTGGCTTCTGGCGTCGCATGCTTGCGCCCGCGTGGAACTTTGGTTCAGCTTGGCCTGGGCGGAGACATGACAGTGCCGATGCAGGCGTTGACTGCAAAAGAGATTGCACTTCGCGGATCTTTCCGTTTCCATTCCGAGTTCGCGGTCGCTGTCGAAATGATGCGAAGCGGACTACTAAACGTCGACCATCTGGTGACGCATTCCTTCGAAGTTGGGGAGGCTGTCACTGCTTTCGAGGTTGCGTCTGATCGAAGCCGATCAATGAAGGTGCAGTTAACATTTCCGGATAATAACAATGGTTAAACGAATTCCTGATATAGCGAAGACTTATGAAAGAGATGGTTTCGTGGCTCCGCTGGATATTCTGACAGTATCCGAGGTTCAAACGCTGCGCGATGATTTTGAGAAAGCAGAGCGCATCCTCAGAGATGACCCAGAGAAACTCAAGCTTCTATACTCGTATCCGGACAGGCTGATACCATCATTCGATGCACTTCTCCGCCATCCGAAGCTGACTGAGGCTGCTTCAACGGTGTTGGGGCCGGACCTCATGGTTTGGAGCGGTGCACTTTTCGTAAAAGAGGCGCGATCATCGAAAATCGTCTCGTGGCACCAGGACTTGACCTATTGGGGATTGGATGATGCAGAAGAGGTTACTTGTTGGGTTGCGATTTCAGAAGCGTCTGAGCAAAGCGGGTGTATGAAGTTTGTTCCAGGCAGCCATAAAAACCGTATCGTGCCTCACGTAGACACCTTCAGCAAAAACAATCTGTTATCACGCGGGCAGGAAATCGCAGTCGATGTGAACGAACAAGATGCAGTGGCTGCGGAATTGCGTGCAGGGCAGGCATCCATGCATCACGGGCATCTCTTTCACGCATCGGGACCCAATAACACAGACGACAGACGCATTGGCGCGGCGTTGCGTTTCATAAAACCCTCAATGAAACAGAAAAACGGCGTGAAAACTCTGGTTGCGCTTGTCGCGGGGCAAGATGATTTTGGGCATTTCTTAGTTGCGCCTTCCCCTCGGGGCTTTTTGCATGAGAACGATTTCGATTTGTGTCAAAGGGATGCAGACCGCAAGAAACAAATACTTTTCGCTGGAGTGCAGTGATTTCCTTCGCAAGCTCTGAACCATTATTACACCAACCCTAAAGCAGACCTGAATTGCGAAAACAGGTGAACATATAAAACAGTCTTGTCAGAAGAACTCGGATTGAAACGGGCAGGGGCTTTCGAAGCCTCCACCTATGACCAACTCAAGCCCATTCAAGGAATTCAAGGCCAACCCCAGGATCATTCGTCGGGCCGTGATAATGTACCTTCGGTTTCCTGTGCCTTTTACAATGTCGAAGACCTGATGAATGAGCGTAGGATAAACGAACACGCACAGTCGCTCTCGCCGGGCCGCGCGAACTTGGTGCGGCAAAAAGGGCAACTGTACTGGCTTAGCAGAGACTGCTTCCAATTTGTCGTACAGCACCGCCATTTGTATCCGTTTCGCATCATTTCCATTCGACGATCTGGATTCATGCTGCAATTTTCGCGAGTTGCATTGCGTGATTCCGAGCACAGGTTGGTCTGATCACGTCCGATGAATGCCAAAAGAATTCCGGAGACGTTTAAGTGTCTGATCAATTGGGCCACTTATTCCTGCGGGCATTTTCCTTTTTGGCCAGCAAAGAGGGTGCCGCCATCCAGCACTTCTACGTAAACCCCCATATCCATATGGCCCAGATGGGTTCGAAGTAAGAACGGAATGTTCAAGTCTCGTAGGGCCGTCTCAGGATTCACCTCGGTAGCGGCGCATCTTTTCGTCCGCGAGAGTATCCGCAGCCTGACATCGCCGAACACAAAGGTGGAACCGACAGAGCTCAGCTCGGAAAACGGTGGCAATCCGTCAATTTCGATATTCGCCCGAAATCTGGCCGGGTGAATGTCTGTGCGCAACTTTCTGCTTAACGCATCAACAGAGCTTAAGTTGAGTACCGATACCGCATTCATCATCTTCGGTGAAACGACTGAAACATCCGTGAAACGATGCGGGTGCGAAGACACGAATTTAGGCGGTTCAGGATCCTGTAGTTCCAGCGTATCGTAGAGGAGTCTGGCGGCATCCGTTTTTCCTTGGGGCTCGCTCATGCGGAAGCAGTGGGTGCGGCCGTCCACATCAATTTCCAACTGCTGAGTTGTTGCGTCGAAACGTGTCCTGAGACCCGCAAGCCCAGCTTCTTTCAGTAAAACAACAAAGCGGTCTTTAGGAAGTGGCTTAGGGTCAGTCGGGTCAAAGCCGGAATTGTAGCGAGCAAAGCCGAAAAGGCGATCACCAGGTACACCCTCACCCGCGCTCAGGTTGACTGTGTTCAGCGGCTCCGGACTCAGACCCTTGATAGGGTAACGCTTCATTCTGACAATGTTGAGTTCGCTCATGCGCTGGTTTCCGATCCGTTGTGAACAGCCGAATTTGGCTCGTCTTGCGTCTTCTGGTCCATCGATTTCCGCGCGTTCGGGCGGGGGGCGGAAAGCCGAAAATCCAGCAATGCAAGGCCTTTGAGAACTGGCTATCCAAAGCTGCCAGCAGGTCAGTTTCAAAGAACTGTTTTGAGACTAGCGGTTTTTCCAGTGGATTGTTGCAAAGTATGCAGAAGGAGATGACGCGCCGTAAATTTCGTAAAAACAAAGGAATAGGGGATAAATTTAAAGTCACATGGGGCACTTTGAGGTACGAACCTCAAAATTATCTAGACTTGAGGTGCGTACCTCAAATAGCCTTGGAACTATGCCGCGATTCGCACATCCTCGATTGACGGCGTTAAAAAGGGAGGAATGGATGACTTACTCAAAACTGGCGTCTGCCAGCGCAATAGTCCTTGCCGCTACTACTCTTTCTACTAAGGCAAATGCTGAAGACCTGACACTGTGTTGGGCGGCATGGGACCCGGCCAACGCGCTGGTTGAGCTATCCAAGGAATTCGAGGCCGAGTCTGGCCACACAATGAACTTCGAGTTTGTGCCCTGGCCGAACTTTGCGGACCGCATGCTGAATGAGCTGAATTCCGGAGGGAAGCTTTGTGACCTGCTGATCGGGGACAGCCAATGGATTGGCGGCGGAGCCGAGAACGGTCACTATGTAAAGCTGAATGACTTCTTTGATGCTGAAGGCATCAGTATGGATGATTTCGCGCCGGCAACTGTGTACGCTTATTCGACTTGGCCAAAGGGCACGCCAAATTACTATGCGCTGCCTGCAATGGGTGATGCGAACGGTTGGTTCTATCGCAAGGACTGGTTCGAAGATCCCGATATCCAAGCCGCCTATAAAGAAGCTACCGGTCAAGATTTGCGTGAACCGGAATCCCAGAAAGAGCTGTTGCAGATTGCGCAATTTTTCCAAGGTCGCGAGATCGATGGAAAAACCGTGTACGGCGCTGCGATCTTTACCGAGCGCGGTTCGGAAGGGATAACAATGGGTGTGACGAGTGCGCTTTACCCATGGGGGTTCAAGTATGAAAATACGCCGGGCTCGTATGACATGGAAGGCGCCGTGAATTCACCCGAAGCCGTCGAAGCGCTGGAATTCTACAAAGAGTTCTACAAAACAGCGACACCTCCGGGGTACACAAACTCTTACATGGGTGAAAGCCTGGACGCCTTTAAGTCAGGTCAGGTCGCCATGGCCATGAATTGGTTTGCTTTCTTCCCGGGACTCTATGCCGATCCCAATACCGGTGGCGACAAGATCGACTTCTTCGTGAACCCGCCGCAAAATCAGGCAGGTTCAACGTTGGGCGGGCAAGGGATTTCTGTCGTCAGCTATTCTGACAAACAGGATGCCGCGCTTGAGTACATCAAGTGGTTCGCGCAACCCGAAGTTCAGGCCAAATGGTGGGAACTGGGCGGTTATTCAGCACATAACTCCGTGCTGGAAGACCCCGGCTTCGTGGACAGCCAACCCTTTGCCGGTGACTTTCTGGAAGCCATGTCAGGTGTGCAGGACTTCTGGCAGGAGCCTGCTTATGCGGAATTGCTGTTGGCCATGCAGAAACGTATCCATGACTACGTTGTCGCCGATCAAGGCACCGCCCAGGAAGCGCTTGATCTTTTGATCGAGGATTGGACCGAAGTCTTCGAAGACGAAGGCAAGCTTTAATCCGGAAGCAGGGCAGGAGCGGGTTCAAGCCCGCTCCACCATGACCCGTGTGTCCCAAACCGACAAGAACTGGCAAAGAAATGTCTGACCGGACCATAGATCGCGTTGCGCAGGCAACGCCCACGCGAGTTGCGCGCAAAATCAGAGGGTTATCCGATCGAGCAATTGCTTGGATATTCATTTCCCCGACGATCTTCCTGCTGCTTGCAATCAACATTTTTCCGTTGATTTGGACAATCCAGCTTAGCTTTACCAACTACAAAGCCAATCGGATAGGGCGCGAGGTCAAGGATGTCGGGTTCAGGAATTACGAGCGTATCCTGACGGATTCCGACACCTGGTTGAATATGCAGGCGACGGCGCATTTTCTCTTCTGGACGATCTTTTTTCAGGTTCTGATCGGGTTCACCTTGGCGTGGCTAATCAACAAGAAGTTTAAGGGAAATGACCTTTGGACCACGATTATTGTCTTGCCAATGATGCTGTCCCCTGCTGTCGTCGGGAACTTTTGGAAGTTTCTCTATCAGCCTCAGATCGGCCTGTTCAACTATATCGTTTCGTGGTTCACCGGCAAAGACCCGTCAAGTTTTGAGATGCTGGGTTCTGTGACGTTGGCGCCCTGGGCCATCGTCATCGTCGACACTTGGATGTGGACGCCGTTTGTGATGCTGATCTGCCTGGCCGGGCTGCGCAGTATTCCCGATTACATCTACGAGGCGGCCGAGATCGACAGGGCCAGCAAGCTGCGGCAGTTCTTTACGATTACGATCCCGATGGTGCTGCCATTCCTGATGCTGGCAGTGCTGTTTCGAGGGATCGAGAACTTCAAAATGTTTGATCTGGTGGTGCAGTTGACCGGCGGTGGGCCGGGGTCCGTTACGGAACTCACTTCGATCAATCTCAAGCGGGAGGCTTTTGAAAAGTGGCGTACGGGCTACGCGTCAGCCTATGCGATCATCCTTTTCGTCACCGTGTTCGGCCTTGCGTCGATCTACGTCAAAGCCCTGAACAAGGTGAAACAGAGATGAGTAGCTTTTCCGTCACTGAACCTTCGAACCGGTCCAAATGGATCGCAGGAATCCTGGTCATCACTTATGCGCTGATCACGATGATCCCGCTGGTGTGGATTTTGCTGACCGGGTTCAAATCCCCCGCCGACGCGATCAGCTACCCGCCCAAAGTGGTCTTTGACCCAACGCTCGAAGGTTACGTCAATCTTTTCACCACGCGCACCAGGCAGACGCAGGAGTTTCTGGAAGCCAACCCGCCGCAGAACTGGGCCGATGAGATCGTCCGCCAATATGACATGGTGATCGTTGGGCCCTCCAAGTTCGGCGAGCGTTTCATGAATTCGGTCATCATCGGATTTGGCTCCACGTTCTTGAGTATTTTCCTCGGCACGCTGGCCGCCTATGCGTTCAGCAGGTTCAAGGTACCGCTCAAAGACGACCTTCTGTTCTTCATTCTTAGTACAAGGATGATGCCTCCGGTCGCTGTCGCCATCCCGATCTTCCTGATGTTCAGAAACCTTGGGTTGAGCGACACGCATCTGGGAATGATCCTCCTGTATACGGGCGTGAATATCTCCCTAGCGGTTTGGTTGCTGAAGGGTTTCATCGACGAAATTCCAAGAGAGTACGAGGAAGCCGCCCTCATAGATGGCTACACGAGGTTTCAGGCCTTTTACAAAGTGGTGCTGCCGCAAGCCGCCACAGGCATTGCGTCAACTGCGATCTTCTGCCTGATCTTCGCATGGAATGAATATGCTTTCGCCGTGCTGCTGACTTCGGCCAACGCGCAGACAGCGCCCCCGTTTATCCCCACCATCATCGGTATCGGCGGTCTGGATTGGCCAGCGGTTGCGGCTGGTGCGACGATCTTCCTGATCCCCGTTATGATTTTCACCATCCTGATGCGCAAACACCTGCTGCGCGGGATCACATTCGGAGCCGTACGCAAATGAGCGAGTTTCTTACCGGATTGATGCGGCTCCGCCGCGGCCCGTGGGAGATGGTCGCCACCATCCTGATCGCACTGGGTGTCTTCATGCTGATGCAGCCCTTTGTCCTTTGGGCGTTCACCTATTCCTTCATCGTCACGCTGATCGGAACCGTCATGTTCATCATCGTCAGCCATTTTCCGGAGTAGAAATGGCCCAGATCATAGTCAAAAACGTAAAGAAGATGTTCGGCGATTTCACTGCTGTACGCGAAAGCTCTTTTACAATTGAGGACGGTGAGTTTTTCATGCTGCTTGGTCCGTCGGGATGTGGAAAGACGACAACGCTCAGGATGATTGCGGGGCTGGAACTTCCGACTTCCGGCGAAATCTATCTGGATGGTGAGGAAATCAGCCAAAAGCCGCCTTCAGAACGTGACATAGCGTTCGTTTTCCAGATGTTCGCGCTGTATCCGCACATGAATGTTCGCAAGAACATCAGCTATCCACTGATTTCACAAGGCATGTCACGTGCGGCCGTCAAAGCCAAAGTCGAAGAAGTTGCCGGAATTCTGGGGATAACTGACATTCTGGAAAGCCCGGTGGGGGGGCTTTCGGGTGGCGACAGGCAGCGCGTGGCACTTGGGCGGGCGATCGTTCGCGAGCCCAAAGCGTTCATGATGGACGAACCTCTCGGCGCTTTGGACGCCGAATTTCGCGAGCATATGGCTGAAGAGTTGCGCGCGCTTCACGATCGCATGGGAGCGACAACGGTTTACGTCACACACGATCAGCTAGAGGCCATGCAGATGGGCGACAAGATTGTTGTCATGAATAACGCAGTGATCGAACAATTCGGAACGCCGCAAGAAATCTACGACAAACCTGCGACCATGTTTGTGGCGGATTTCATAGGATCTCCGTCAATGAACTTCTTGCTGTTTCAGGGAAAAGTGGCACCCGGCTCTGAAAGGGTCAGGCTGAACGGCCATGACGAAGCGGTCCCGAAGCTGATGGAGGGGGCGGAAGGGGAACTGGTCTTCGGTGTCCGGCCGGAACATGTGTTTTTGTCCGACGACAGCGACTATAGGGCCCAAGTTCTGGCAGCTGAATACCTGGGGACAACCCAGATCGTGACATTGCAAAGCCCGAACGGTGAGTTGAAGGCCCGCATCGGCGCAGGTGAAAAGGTTGCGCCGGGTGAAACCGTGGGATTGGATTTCCGTTCGACAACGGTGACTCTTTTTGAGCGCTCCACGGGCCGGGCGCTGAAATCCGCCCTGAACGAAGAGGTGCTGAGCAATGGCTGAAGTCATTTTGCAGAGCATCTCGAAGTCATTCGGAACTGTTCAAGCCGTCGACGGTATCTCGATGACAATTCCCGATGGTGCCTTCGTCGTGCTTTTGGGTCCGACAGGTGCGGGAAAAACGACAACGCTTCGATTGATTTCCGGACTCGAGAAGATGGATTCGGGATCGGTACGCATCGCCGGCCGAGATGTTGGCCTGGAAACGCCTGCCCAACGCGATGTGGCGATGGTTTTTCAGCAATATTCGCTGTACCCGCATATGACGGTACGCGAGAATCTGTCGTTTCCACTGCGTTCGCCGATCCTGAAAACCCCTGAGGATCAGATCAAGAAAAAGGTGAACGAAGTCGCGGAAATCCTGCAAATCCCGAACAAGCTGGACAACAAGGCCACGGAATTGTCCGGCGGAGAGATGCAGCGTGTTTCGATTGGCCGCGCATTGGTGCGGGATCCCCAAATTTTCTTGATGGACGAGCCGCTTAGTTCACTGGATGCCAAGCTGAGAGCGGATCTGCGCGTCGAGCTCAAGAGAATTCAGGCCGACCTTGGGTCTACGCTTTTGTATGTGACTCATGATCAGGTTGAGGCCATGACAATGGCAACGCATATCGGAGTTCTGGAAGAGGGCAGGCTGGTTCAGTACGGCACGCCAAGGGACATCTATGAAAACCCGTGCAGTGTTTATGTTGCCAGTCGATTGGGTCTGCCGCGGATAAATATCCTTCCGTCGGAGTTGTTCGGAGGAGATCACAAGGGCCTGCAGATTGGTCTTCGCCCGGAAAACATCATTGAAGGCGAAGGCAGTGACGCGCGCGTGATACGTGCCGAACACCTGGGTGACCAAACCCGACTTCATCTGGACTTGAATGGCCACCCGGTCGTGACGCTGATCGATGTCCATCAAGATTACCCCGCAGGTAAGACTATCAAAATTAGCCCACGAAACCCGTTGTATTTTGACGCGTCCGGCGCGCGCGTGAATTAAGGAGCAAAAGCATGGCCCAGTTCCTCAACACAAAAGAAACCCTCGTGACCGAGGCGATAGATGGTCTTCTTGCATCCTCAGGTGGGGCACTGACCAGATTGGATGGGTACCCTCATATCAAAGTTGTCTACAGATCGGATTGGGACAAATCGAAAGTCGCCCTGGTTTCGGGCGGAGGTTCCGGCCACGAACCTGCCCATGCCGGGTTTGTGGGCGCGGGAATGTTAACTGCGGCCGTATGCGGAGAGGTTTTCGCTTCCCCATCGGTAGAAGCTGTCCTGGCGGGCATTCTGGCCGTGACCGGTGAGGCGGGGTGTTTGCTGATCGTCAAGAATTATACTGGCGACCGGCTGAATTTTGGACTGGCGGCCGAGCGCGCCCGCGCATTGGGGCGCAAGGTGGAAATGGTGGTGGTCGATGATGACATCGCCCTTCCTGACCTTCCGCAACCGCGTGGCGTGGCAGGGACCTTGTTCGTGCACAAGATTGCCGGAGCATTGGCAGAACGTGGGGCTGATCTGGAAACTGTAACCAAGGCCGCTAAGAACGTAGTCGAGAAAGTAGTCAGTATCGGGATGAGTTTGGACACCTGCACCGTTCCGGGTTCCCCGAAAGAAGACAGGATTGCCCCCGGCAAAGCAGAGCTCGGGTTGGGTATTCACGGCGAGCCAGGTGTTGAGCAGGTGGAGTTCGCAAATGCCGTGACCGCAATGTCCACCGTCGTGGAAAAGTTGCAGCAGCGAGTGGGGGCGGGTGACTGCGTGGCGCTGGTAAACAATTTGGGGTCTACAACACCGCTTGAGATGTCTGTTTTGACGCACGCCTTGTCCGAAACCGGTATCGCGGGACATATTATCGGTCCGGCACCGCTGATGACTTCGCTGGACATGCATGGATTTTCTGTTTCGATTCTGCCGGTTGATCCGAGTGACTTGTTGGCGCTGGAAGAACCGGTCGAGTTGGTGGCATGGCCAGGGGTCAAAACGATAAAGCCGGTTCGAATTGCTCCTTTGCCAGATGGTTTGACCCCGATTGACCCCATCCCGTCGAACAACCCGGCGACCAAGGAAACAATAAATCGCTTGGCCGAACTGCTGATCCAAGCCGAGAAAGACCTGAACGAATTGGACGCGAAATCCGGAGATGGAGATACGGGCAGTACCTTGGCGACAGCAGCCAGATCTTTGCAGGGAAGCCTGGATCGAATGCCTCTTGCGGACCTGACGCAATTGTTTCCCGCGCTGGGCAATGAGCTGAGCCAGACCATGGGGGGATCTTCCGGTGTGATCCTGGCGATCTTTTTCAATGCCGCCGGAGACGCCTGTGCCAGTGGCGCTTCCATATCAAAGTCTTTGGTCGAAGGTCTGAACCGGGTCAGCCAAGTAGGTGGGGCCAAAGTTGGCGACAGGACAATGATTGATGCTCTGGCACCTGCGCTTGAGGCGCTACCTTCAGGGCTGGTGCAAGCCGCGAAAGCCGCGCGCGAAGGTGCTGACAAAACCGCAAATATTCATCGTGCCAAAGCAGGCCGTGCAGCCTATGTTCCCGAAGAAAACCTGATCGGACATAACGACCCGGGTGCAGAAGCTGTTGCATTGTTGTTCGAAGGCTTGGCACGGGAGATTGAGGGCTGAAAGACACGTGGAAGACCAAAAGCAAAAACTAGAATTGGTGAAAAAGCCAACCGTAAACGACATCGCGCGCGTTGCGGGTGTCAGTCTGGCGACTGTTGACCGGGTCTTGAACAGGCGTCCCGGTGTGCGGGCGGTGACCGTGCAGAAAGTGCAAAAGGCGATTGATGAACTTGGGTATGTGCGCGACACCGCTGCTGCCAACCTCGCGCGGAACCGTGTCTACAATTTCGTCTTTATTCTGCCGGATGCCGGTAATGAATTTGTCGAGGCAATATGCGATCAGATAGCTGAACAATCGCGCGATCAGTTCATCGAAAGAACACGGGTCACGATAAAAAAGGTCGCTCCGTTCGAGCCTCAGGACATAGTCAACATTCTGGATGGGGTCGACCGCCTGAACGTCGACGGAGTGGCCGTATTCGGGCCGGAAACGCCTTCGGTCCGCGACGCTGTGAAGAGGGTCAGGGACAAAGGCATTCCAGTGGTTGCATTGGTGTCCGACTTGCCAAGCTCGGACAGAGATCATTTTGTCGGGATCGATAACGTTTCGGCCGGGCGAACCGCAGCTCAGTTGATGGGGCGCTTTGTGCATCGTCCGGGTAAGGTTTTGGTTCTGACGGGCTCACGTTTGGCACGTGATCATCTGGAGCGGCGCCAGGGATTTGATCTTGTTGTCGCTGAAGAATTCCCTCATCTGGAAGTCGTGGCGTCTGTCGAGGGCAGGGATGACCCGGATCTGATCTACAAGATGATGCCTGGGATATTTGAAACCTACCCTGACCTGGTCGGAATATACTCTTCCGCCGCGGGCAATGCGGGTTTGGTTCAATTTCTGTCAGAGAGCAGGATCAGCAAGGATCTGGTCATTATCGCGCATGAACTCACGCCGCTTAGTCGTGATGCGCTTCGCCGTGGCACCTTTGACGCGCTGATCTCGCAGGACTCCGGGCATCTGGTGCGGTCCGCCGTGCGTCTGTTGCGTGCAACATCGGACAAAGTCCCTTTCAACAAATCACAGGAACGCATCCGCATCGACATCTATCTGAAGGAAAACTTGCCGCCATAGAGGCATTGGTTTCGGGGAGGAAACTGAATGAAGACGATCAAAGGGCCTGCATTATTTCTTGCACAATTTGCCGGTGACGAAGCGCCGTTCAATTCATGGGACGCCATAACCAAATGGGCGGCGGATTGCGGATACAGGGGCGTTCAAGTGCCCAGTTGGGACGGGCGGTTGTTCGACCTTGAAACGGCCGCGACAAGCAAAGACTATTGCGATGACTTCAAGGGCAAAGCCCAAGAGAACGGCGTTGAAGTCACGGAATTATCGACGCACCTGCAAGGCCAACTTGTCGCTGTTCACCCGGCCTATGATACGGCGTTTGATGGTTTTGCGGCCGAAAGCGTCAGGGGAGACCCCAAAGCCCGGCAGGAATGGGCCGTTGATCAGGTCAAGAAAGCGCTTTCAGCTTCTCGGAATTTGGGAATCTCGGCTCATGCAACATTCTCTGGCGCGCTGGCCTGGCCTTACGTGTATCCTTGGCCCCAACGTCCTGCTGGTCTGATTGAAACCGCATTTGATGAGCTTGCCCGTCGTTGGGTGCCGATTTTGGACCACGCCGAAGACTGTGGCGTTGATGTTTGCTATGAAATCCACCCCGGCGAGGATCTTCATGACGGGGTGACATACGAAATGTTCCTTGAACGAACAGGCAACCATGCGCGGGCGTGCATGCTGTACGACCCGTCGCATTATGTCCTGCAATGCCTCGATTACCTTGACAATATCGACATCTATAAAGACCGCATCCGGATGTTTCACGTAAAGGATGCCGAGTTCAATCCGACCGGAAGGCAAGGTGTCTATTCCGGCTATCAAAGCTGGGTCGATCGGGCAGGGCGGTTTAGGTCACTTGGCGATGGACAGGTGGATTTCGGGGCTGTCTTTTCCAAGATGGCGGCAAACGACTTTGATGGCTGGGCCGTGGTCGAATGGGAATGCTGCCTGAAACATCCCGAGGACGGCGCGCGTGAAGGTGCGCAGTTCGTTTCTGATCATATTATTCGCGTGACCGAGAAGGCCTTTGACGACTTTGCCGACGGCGGCACCGACGAAGCGGCCAATCGGAAAATGCTGGGGATAGGCTGATGGTAACAGGACGCAACGAAGAAAGAGCGGGGCGCATTCGCCTTGGTATGGTCGGCGGTGGAAACGATGCTTTTATCGGCGGTGTCCACCGCATAGCTGCGCGACTGGATGACAAGTTCGAGCTGGTTGCAGGCGCGTTGTCCTCGACGCCCGAAAAATCTCGGGAAAGCGGCGAGGCGCTGGGCCTCGAGCGGGTTTACGATGACTTCAAGCAGATGGCGATGCGAGAAGCGCGTTTGAAATCCGGGATCGAAGCGGTTTCGATCGTCACGCCAAATCACGTTCACTATGCTGCCGCGCGTGAGTTTCTGAAACGCGGCATTCACGTGATTTGCGATAAGCCGCTTACGTCGACCCTTGGTGATGCGAAGAAACTGGTCAAAACCGCTGAAAACTCAAACGCGCTGTTCATCCTTACCCACAACTACACGGGCTATCCAATGGTTCGGCAAGCGCGTGAGATGGTTGCCAACGGGGATATCGGAAAAATCCGCGTGGTTCAGGTTGAGTATCCCCAAGACTGGCTGACCGAGCCGCAGGATTTCAAGCAGGCCGAGTGGAGGACTGATCCGGAACGCTCCGGTGCCGGAGGATCAACCGGTGATATTGGAACTCATGCGTATAATATTGCCTGCTTTGTAACTGGAATGAGGGCAGAAAGCCTTGCGGCGGATTTGCAGGCTTTTGTGCCGGGTCGTCAGGTCGACGATAACGCGCATGTGTTGCTGAGGTTCCAAGGCGGAGCCCGTGGCATGCTGTGGTCTTCGCAGGTTGCGCCCGGTAACGAAAACGCTCTGCGATTGCGTGTGTACGGCGAAAAGGGCGGCATCGAGTGGGCTCAGGAAGACCCGAACTATCTTTGGTTTACTCCTTACGGAGAGTCAAAGCGTCTGATCACCCGAAATGGGGCTGCGGCAGGGGATGCGGCCAATCGGCTCAGCAGAGTGCCCCCGGGACACCCCGAAGGTTACTTGGAAGGGTTCGCCAATATCTATGGCGAAGCAGCCGAAGCCATACTGGCGTTCAGAAACGGAAGTTCACCTGACGCATCCGTTGTCTATCCAACGGTCCGGGATGGGCTTGAAGGCGTCAGGTTTGTGGCCGCATGCGTGCAAAGCTCTGCCAGAAATTCGGCCTGGGTAAAGCTGGAGTGAGGCTTTCTGCTTTGCGGGTTGAATTGCCGGCCTCGTATGAAAAACCGGGTTGAGGCGGGCAGGCGCCTCAACAATCGACGCGGCCATTTTGTATAAGCTAACTTAGGCCGTGTCACAAACAACGTGCTGCTAGCACTTCCACGGCGTCATCAAAGGTTTGGGCGCTATTCTCGGCCCGCGCCGTCAGATGAGCGCCTTCCAGCAAGGCCAATGCCGCGCGTGCTTCTGCTTTCGGATCTTCAACGCCAGTGATCGAATGATCGGTTTTGCCAAGCGCAAAGACATTCTCGATCCACCGGGTCATCATGCGCCGGAACTCGCGGATTTTGTCGGTGACCTCATTCGACAAGCTTTCCCGGCTGATGATCAGCGACACACATAAGCACAGGGTTTTTCCGTCGTTCAAAGCCGCGCGATACAGCGCGATCAGCGCACGCATACGCCCGCCCGCCGTGTCACAAGTTTCCTCGATCTCGTCGCAGCGTCCCGTAGACTCGGTATGGTAGCGTGTCATTAAAGCGGCTGACAGCGCGGCTTTGGTCGGGAAGTGATAGTGGATCGATGCCTTGCGGATGCCCACATCATTGGCGAGGTCGGCATAGCTGAAGCCGTCGAAGCCTTTGCTGCGTACGGCAAATTCGGCAGAATTCAGCAAAGCGGTTTTTGTATCTAGTTCCATACCACGTTCATCCTATTTGCGCTCAACAATGCCGCGGTGTTTTCTGCTGCTTCCAATGCACCTTCCAGATATCCCCCAAATTGCGCGGCTGTTTCGGTGCCACTGAAAATGATCCGGTCTTCCCAGATCCGTGTCATGGCCTTCGGCATGCCGTACTGCGGATGGGCATATACGGGCTGAAGGTCCAGGTCGGTCGCTGTGAAGCGATCAAACGCCCAGTCTTTTAGCAAAAGCGCGCCGGGGCTGGTCGCCTTGCGCCCGAACAATCGCCCCAGCTGAGCCAGAACCTGCTGCCGCAAATCCCCTTCATCCCGGCGAGCTTGCGCGGGGATGCCGATGAAACCGAACAGCGCGAAGGGACCACCGCTGGCAGGCGACGCGTCGTGGATTTCCACCATGGGACCGTGCCGGCTCATAGCATCCCCTGACAGTCCGTCTTCGCGCCAGAACGGAGTGTCATAGACCGCAACCGCTTTGGCCTGCCCGGCCATCCAGGTCGCGATGTGCCGCATGGCTGACAACGTGCCATCGGGCAGGGCGGGCTCATAGATCAACTCGGCCGCGATGCGTGGGGGCACGGCAAGTACCACACGGTTTGCCAAAATATGCTGCCCAGATTGCGTGGTGACCCGAACCCCACCTTCGGTGCAGGCCAAGGCGGTGATCTGCGTGGACAGGTGAATTGCCCCATCCGGCAACCGTGCCGACAGCGCATCTGTCAAAGCAGCGAGCCCCCCGACCAGACGATATGACCCTTCCATGGATGAAAACCCGCGGCCCCGCTCAACACGGCCCTGTTCATCTTCGAAACTCAGCGCGCCGGAACTGAATTGGTCAAACCGGTGCAGGCCCAGCCGGTCTGTCAGCGCTGCGATACGTGGCTGCCCGGGCCAGAACCAAGCCGGACCCATGTCCAGATGGGCGTTCCCCTGAACCTCGGTCAGAATGCGTCCGCCCAGACGGCTGCGCGCCTCAACAACCAGAACTTCCTGACCCTGATCCACAAGCTGTGTCGCCAGGCTGAGCCCAGAAAGCCCGCCGCCGATGATGAGCGTATCGGTGCGCATGGATCAGAACCCCTCAGTTGAAGGACGCAGGTCCAGCTCGTGGGTCCAAGTCGACCTGGGTTGTTGCGCCAGTTGCCAATATACCTCGGCAATATCTTCGGGCTTCATCATTTTGGCTGGGTCCAGACTGTGCCGGTCGCGTGACCGGGCCGTGTCGATTATGCCGTCCAGAATGAAATGCGTGATATGCACGCCCGCCGGTTGAAACTCTCGTGCAAGCGATTGTGTCAGCCCGCGCAGGGCAAACTTGGCCGAAGCAAATGCTGAAAACTGTGCACCACCGCGCAGAGAGGCGGTTGCATCCGACACGATCAAGGTTCCGCCACCGCCACGGACCATCGGCTGCATCACCGATTGCGCCAGCACGATCAGCGTTTGCACCATCGACGTCCAGCTTCGCTGGTAATCGTTGAGCGTTGTTTTCAGGAAGGGTGAGATCACCAGTTCTGCGGTGTTGTGCACCACGATCTTGGGCGGCCCGTAAGTGGCAATCAAATCGGCTATGACCGGTGCCGTTTCGTCGGGGTCGGACAGATCGACCTGATGAAAGGAACCGATTGGGTTGTCGGGTTGGGTTCGGCCCAGACCCACGGTCACCATGCCTTCGGCCTGGAAACGCGACACCAACTCCTGGCCAAGCCCAGCCCCCGCTCCGGCGACGAGCGCCAAGGGTTTTTGTTCAGACATCGGTCACACCGCCGGCGGTTGGGCGTAAGGCAGGTGGCCTGTTTTCATCCAGATCTTGGCCCCGTTCGCCCCCGCAACGGCCGTCAGGCTGTGGCCTTCAGGCAGGCGCAGCCAATCGTTTTTGACCAGTTCGCCCCCGCCTTCGGTGACCGACCCGTCGATTATCAGAACCTCGATCCCGCCAGGGGCGTCCGAGCGCAGCGTCGCGCCCGCGTCCAGATCGGAGTAGGTCACTATCTCGCGCGCATCCTCATGCAGGACTGCGGTGGCGATGCCGTTCGCGGGCGCGCGCAGCTCATCCACCATGTTTTTGCGAAACTGGGTTCGGTCGTTCATGTCGAATTGCCAGAGCTTGACGAAGATCGTGCATCCCGGTTCCGACCCCGGTGTGTGTTGCGAGGTTGGCGGATTGCGCACATAGGTGCCCGCCGGATAGTCACCGTGTTCATCCTGAAATACACCGTCAAGGACAATGAATTCCTCGCCGCCGGTATGGGTGTGTGCAGAGAAATGACTCCCCGGCGCATAACGCACGATAGTGGTGGCCCGTGCGACCTCGCCTCCGATCCTGTCCAACATCCTGCGATCCACACCCTTCATGGGAGAGGCCTGCCATTCCAGCTGGTCAGAGTGAACGACAACGCGGTCAGAGAAGTCCGAATTGATTTCCATGGGGTCAGGTCTCTTCCTTGGTTACGACGCATGATATTATCTACTAGTAGGTAGGTAAGCGCCAGCTGCAAAACTAGAATACTCAACACGTTTCACAGAGTGTTGAACGGTTTCTTGTCAGGGGGGGCTTGGTCGTACGGTCAGGTGGCGGAACCGCCACGGAGAGGTTTCACGCCTCGTTTTGAGGGTGGGGCGTGCGCGACACGCTTTATCAGGTGCAGCAATATCTGCTTGATATCAATTGCTTCCTGCAAAAGGAAAGCATCAAAAGCCGTTTTGAAACTGGCTGTGCCTTCCGCACGAGGCAATTCAGTGCCCAAGAAATCAGCGGGAATTTTCGGTTTCAGAGGTTTCGGAAGTACCGCATTGAATTGCAAGAAGCCGAAACAAACTTATGATAATATCGCATTCATGAGGTAGAAAGACGTAACCCTTGATGGGCAACGCATCCGCATGCTTCACTTTCGGGGCTATGTCAGCATTTGATTTTGCTGGCCCCAAAAAACCGAAAGGCACTACCTTTCCACACCAAAAACCTGAGCGCACCGCCGCCCGAGAGGGTGAGAAAAACAAGCGCGGAAGCTACCCAACACGGAGATATCAGATGAAAAAAATTGCAACGCTACTTGGAAGCGCGTCTTTCGCGATTGCCGGGCCGGCCATGGCCGCGGATATCGTGATCGGTGTGCCCAACTGGGCCTCGGTGAACGCCACGGCACATATTCTTGAGGTCGTGATCGAAGAAAACCTCGGCCTGGACGTGGAATTGCAAAACGGCACCAACCCGATTGTCTTCGAGGCGATGGACAGCGGTTCGATGCATGTCCATCCGGAAGTGTGGATGCCCAATCAGCAGAACCTGCACGATACCTATGTCAAGGAAAACGGCACCGTCGTCATGAACCAAAACCCGGTTCAGGCCGAACAGGGCATGTGCGTGCCGACCTATATCGCGGAACAATATGACATCAAATCGATCGATGACCTGAGCGACCCCGACAAGGTTGCGATCTTTGATACTGATGGCAACGGAACACCCGAGGTATGGATCGGTGCGCCGGGTTGGGCGTCGACCGTTGTCGAGAAGATCCGGGCCAAGTCCTATGGCTATGACCAGATCTTCGAGCTGACGGAATACGAAGAAACCATTGCCTATGCCAATCTGGCAAATGCAACCAAAGCGGGCGACCCGTGGATCGGGTTTTGCTACAGCCCCCACTATATCTTCGTGACACAGGATCTGACGGTTCTGGAAGAACCGCCTCATGATCCGGCCACCTGGACAATCGTTCAGCCCACGGATGATCCGGATTGGTTGTCCAAGTCCGAGGCGTCCTCGGCCTGGAACGGAGCAACGCTTCACTTGCACTACGCCAAGGAACTGGAAGAGAGCTATCCCGAAGTGGCCGCCCTGTTCAGCAACTACCAGATGACAGGCGACGATCTTAGCGCGATGGGTAAGGCGCTGGCCGTCGACAACATCGAAGCTGCGGATTTCGCCAAGGAATGGGTGGCTGCGAATGAAGACACCGTCATCGGCTGGCTGACCAACTAAATCACCACTCTTTGGGCCGTCGCGCAAAACCGCGGCGGCCTTTTTCTGTCGGGCAGGGCATCGCCCTGTGGGGGATAAATGGACGAACCTGTCGTAAAATTAGAAAACGTTTGGAAGATCTTCGGCTCGCGTGCGGAAGAGGCAATGGAAGCGGTCAGAAACGAAGGCATAGGCAAGCCGGAGGTTCTGGAGCGGTTCAACTGTGTTGTCGGCGTTCAGGGCGCCACGTTCGAAGTGCCGAGGGGTGAGATTTTCTGTATCATGGGGCTGTCCGGCTCGGGCAAGTCCACATTGGTGCGACATGTGAATCGATTGATCGAACCCACGGCGGGTCGGATCGAGATTCTGGGTCACGATGTTTCGAAACTGTCGGATTCCGAGTTGCGCCGCATTCGTGCCCAGCAAATCGGGATGGTCTTTCAGCACATGGCGCTGATGCCGCATCGTTCCGTGCGCGATAATGTGGCCTATCCGTTGGAGATCCGAAAGGTGTCCAAGTCAAAGCGCTGGGCCGTCTCGGATCACGCGCTGAGCCTGGTGAATCTGACAGGTTACGAGGACCGCCTGCCCAAAGAGCTTTCGGGCGGGATGCAGCAACGCGTGGGGATCGCGCGGGCGCTGGCCTCGGACCCGGAAATCCTGTTGATGGATGAACCGTTCTCTGCCCTTGATCCGCTGATCCGCCTGCAGTTGCAGGACCAGTTCAAAGCACTTGTGGCGCAGCTCAAAAAAACCACTCTGTTCATCACCCACGATCTGGACGAAGCCATTCGGATCGGCCACCGGATTGCGATCATGAAGGATGGCGTCATCGTACAGATCGGAACCCCCGAAGACATCGTCATGAACCCGTCCGACGATTACGTGCGCGAATTCGTTCAGGGCATCTCAAAACTCAAACTGGTCAAGGCGCATTCCATCATGGAGCCGGTGGACAGTTACTCAGGGCCACTTGACGGTGCGCCCCGAGCCGACGAGGGCGCGGATCTGGATCAATTGATCGACCTGGCCGTGAATTCTGATCTGCCGGTCGTCATCACGGATGCGGGTATCGATGTGGGTGTCGTGACCAAGCCGCGCCTGTTGCGCGGTATCCAGGGGGGCAAAAATGACTGATGCTGCAACAGAGATGAAAGTAACCGCCGCCTCTGATATCGAGGTCGATCGCGAGGCCTTGGACCTTTCCATCAAAGAGTTCGCGGGTCCGAACGGTGACTACTATGTCAATGCGTTCCACAAGATTCATGATGCGACCAGCGCGATTCCAAACACGTTCAACAAGTGGGCCGCGGTGCTGGGGCCATTCTGGTCTGCGTCACGCGCCATTTGGGGCATGTTCTGGACCTTTCTGATCCTTGAGATCATCGCGTGGGTCCAGATCGGCAGGGGCGCGTGGGGCAATCCCGGCGCGGATTTCGCCGAGCGCGCTGCGCGTCAGCAGGAACGTGCGGCCGAACTGTTGGCGCGCGCAGCGGATGCCACGGAACAGGCCGACATCGACCGTTTCACCAAACTGGCCGAGAACATACAAAAAGCAGCGGCCACAAGTCTGGAAAGGGCTGCCGCTGCGCAGTCTGAGGCGGCAGGAATCCTGATTACCGGGTTGTTGATGTTGCTGGTGTTCAAGTTGGTTCAAGGGTTCTATGCCGACCGCGTCTACGAAAAACAGTATTCGAACTGGCGCATCGATCCCGACAGCACTGAAAGTGGGCGTTCGACCCGTAACATCGTCATGGGCGCGATCCTTGTTGCGGCAATCGGACCATTGATTGTGTACAAGTTCACCGTGAACGCATCCCTTCCATTGTTGGACGCGTTCCCGGAACAGCAAGTGTCTGCGATGTTTCTTGGCGAGGGCAACGGCACGCTGTTCTCGAGCCTGGCAAACTGGATGGAGGCCAGGATTGATGCGGCCGCTGCGGCGGGCGGCGACATCTTTGACGGGATCGTGGCGGGCGTGCGCTCGGTGCTTGATGCGCTGACGATTGCACTGATTGGGTCGCCCTGGCCGGTGGTCATGCTGGTCATTTGTGTGACGGCCTGGCGTGCGGCGGGACCAAGGGTTGCCATCTTCACCGCGTCTTCCCTGGCCTATATCGCGTTGCTGGGGTATTGGGACGTGGCGATGGAAACGGTTGCTCTGGTCGGTGCGGCGGTGTTGCTGTGCGTCGTCTTCGGCATTCCGCTGGGTATCTGGTTCGGCAAATCGCAGCGCGCTTATCGCGCGGCGGAACCGGTTCTGGACCTGATGCAGACGCTTCCCGCCTTCGTCTACCTGATCCCGATCATCGCCTTCTTCGGCACCGGCAACCCGCCGGGGATTCTGGCCACCATCATCTTTGGCATGCCGCCTGTGATCCGCCTGACGGCACTGGGCATGCGCGGGGTTCCGGAAAGCATCAAAGAAGCTGCCGTCGCTTTTGGCGCGTCGAAATGGCAACTGTTGAAGGATGTTGAAATCCCGCTGGCGCTGCCATCGATCATGACCGGTGTGAACCAGACGATCCTGATGTGCCTGTCCATGGTCGTGATCATCTCACTGATTGGCGGGGGCGGTTTGGGCAAGGAAATCCTCGAGGCGCTGCAATACGCTGCCAAGGGGCCGGGCCTGCTGGGGGGCTTTGCGATCCTGTTCCTTGCCATGGTCATGGACCGGATCGTGCAGGGCGCGTTCCGACGAGAAGACGAAAAACTCTGAACGCAAACGCCCCCGGTTCTGATCGGGGGCGCTTTTCTTTGATCCGAGGAAATCATGACCGACCCGTACGAACAATCGATGATGGACAACCTGTATTGGTGGGGCGTGCCCACACTGTTCCGGTGTCCCAATGTCGGGCCCGAAGGGCAGGATATCGCACTGGCGGGCGTGCCGCATTCGACGGGCAACGGCACGACCGAAAGGGACCAGCACCTGGGACCACGCGCGTTGCGGCATGTCTCGGCCGTACAACGTAGGGTGCATTCGGTCTTTGAAATTGATCCTTGGCAGAGTGCGCGGATCGCCGATGTTGGTGATGTGCCTTTTCCAAAGGCCAACGACAACGAAGACTGCATCGAACGCATCACTGAATTCTACAAGACCATAGACGCGGCCGGAGCGCGCCCCGTTTCCGTCGGAGGCGACCATTCCATCACCGGTGGCATTGTTCAGGCCCTGGGTGGCGGCAAGCTTGCAGGCGGGCAGCCGGTCAGCTTTCTGCATCTGGACGCGCATACGGATGTCTTCACCAAGGTTGATCACTTTCTTGGTGCCAAGAAATCAGCGGCTCACTGGGGGGCCTATCTGGCCGATCAGGGGCAGGTGGATCCAACCCGGTCGATGCAGATCGGTCTGCGGGGCCATCCACGCAGCCTGGACTGGCTGCAACCGTCTTATGACTACGGGTACAATATCGTCACAATGCGAGAGTTCCGACAGCGCGGGTTGGCCGATGTGGTCGCGCAGACCAAAGAGGTTTTGGGTGACCGCCCGGTTTACATCACCTTCGATCTGGACTGTCTGGACCCAACCGTCGCGCCGGCCGTGTCCAATCTGGAACCGGGTGAGAAGGGGTTTGACATAGATGAGGCGGTCGGCATCCTGCGCGCGGCGCGCGGATTGAACATCATCGGCGGCGATGTGGTCTGCATGATGCCCACCAAGGACAGCCCCAACAACATCACCGCGCTGACGGCGGCGGCCGTGATGTTCGAGATGATTTCGATGATCGCCGAGAACGTCGCGCGGGCCTAGCGCCGCGCGTCGATCGCCTGTGCCAGAACACACAGCAACTCGAACATCAGCGAGATGCCAAGCCACGCCGTCCCGCCTTGGGGGTCGAATGGCGGTGACACTTCGACAAGATCGGCGCCAACAAGGTTCAGACCGGACATCCTGCGAATGACCTGCTGGGCCTGAAAGCTGTTGGGCCCGCCGATTTCAGGTGTTCCTGTGCCGGGGGCGTAAGTTGGATCGACAAAGTCGATGTCATAGGTGCAATAGGTCGGCTGCATGCCAACGATATCGCGTACCTCGTTCATAACGTCGACCATGCCCCTGTCGAACAGTTCTTCGATACGGATGATGCGGATGCCCTGCGCCTCGCCCCATTCGATATCTTCAGTGTTGTAGGCGGTGCCGCGAATCCCGACTTGTACAAAACGCTTCGGGTCCACCAACCCTTCCTCGACCGCTCGACGGAACGGGGTGCCGTGGGTGAATTTGTGACCTCCGAAATAAGTGTCGAACAAGTCCGTGTGACTGTCGAACTGGATCAGGCCAACCGGACCCGAAGCGGCCAGGGCTCGCAGGACGGGCAGGGTGGTCAGGTGATCTCCTCCGGCGGTCAATGGTGTGATGTTGCGGCTTCGAAGATCCGTGTAGAAACGCGTGACCCGATCCAGCGTGTCTTCTATGTCGACGGGGTTGGGGGCGACGTCTCCTAGATCTGCGCAGTTCACCATTGAAAACGGTGCCACACCCGTAACCGGGTTCATCGCCCTGATCATGGTGGAATAATCTCTTAATTGCCGCGGACCATGCCGGGCGCCGGGGCGATTGGTGGTTCCGCCGTCCCAAGGGATACCGACGATGCCCAGTTCGACCTCCGAGATCCGTTCGTGCGCCAGATCCAGCATGGGCAGGCGCATGAATGCGGGAATGCCGGCAAATCGGGCCAGTTCCATGGCGGACACCGGTTGAAAAAATGAATCGGCCATGATGCCCCATCCTCTGCTAGTTTCCTCAGTGACCCTAACGGTTCAGGACCGGGCTGGAAATGCCCGCCGCTCTTCAAGACAGGATATGAAAACGCCGGCGGATTTCGGCGTCTTGTTCAGGGGTGAGGTATTTGGGGTAATGCGTGCTCAACACCTCTTGAGCGACGCGCCGTGCGGATGACCACGCATCCATCGCACCATCGGTTTGCCAGGTGCGGGGCTCCTGACGATCGGCGAGTTTCGGATAGAAATAGTCTCGTTCCATGGCTTCATAGGTTTGCTCGCTGCCCAGAAAATGCCCATCGCCCAGAACCGAATGGCATATGGCGTCAAAGCCAAGATTCGCTTCGGTGACCTCGATCCCGCGCAAGACACGATAGGTGTGCGAGTGCATTTCGTTGTCGAGAACGAAGGCCTCGAAGCTGACCCCGAGCAGAGATGCCGTCATGCCCGAGCTTTCATAGATCAGATTGCCTCCTGCCAGCGCTGCCGCCAGCGACGTGATGCCTTTTTCTGCCCCATGCTGGGCGTCGATGGCCTTGGCATCGGCCATCGAAGCGGCCACGCCAGACGGCAAACCCAGCCAGTTCGTGATTTGCGCCGACGCCGCATTCAGGATTGCGGTCTCGCCGCTGCCCCCTGCGAAAGAGCCGGTCCTGAGATCCACGATGAAAGGCCAGTTGGAAAAGACCATCGGAAAGCCGGGTTTGATCGCATTGACCATCACGAGACTGGCCAGCGTTTCGGCCAGTGATTGCGCCAGAAATCCGGCCAGAGTTGCCGGGGCGGTTGCGCCCGCCTGCGCGGCCGTGATGCAGGACATCGGTATGTTATGGGCGATGCATTCATAAACCACGTCCACGGCATCCTCGCCGTATCGCATTGGTGAAATGATCGGACTTATATGCGCTTTCAGGAAGGGGCGTTTGGCGAATTCCCCGACCCCGCCGGCGACGATATCCAGCATGTCGACGATCGGGCCGACATGTTCCGCCAACGTGAAAGACGTTGCCATTGGCTTGGTTGTATTGCGTACCAAAGCGTAAACGGTGTTGACGTCCAGATCGAACACATCCGGGACGTCGGTTGCCACGCAGCATCGGGTAAACCAACTGACGTTGGCCAGCGTGTCCTGTAGCCGGGTGAAATCATGCAGATCGGCCAGGGTGGAGGGGCGATAAAGCCCACTGTTGATATCAAGGGTCTGAACCGCAGCACCGCCGGTGCCAAAATACACGCGGTCGCCACCCACCTCGATGGATCGTTTTTCATCCCGGCCATGAAAGGTAAAGCTCTTCGCGGCCGAGGCGATGGCCTGTTTGACCATTGAACGGGGAAAAACCAACCGGTTCTGTGCCCGATCCTGGGCACCCGCCGCCCTGAGATCGATCGCCAGCCTGTCCGGCACGTCTCCCATCCCCAGCTCTTCCAGCAAACGCAGCGCCGTGTCATGGATTTTCTCGATTTCCGATAGGCTCAAGGGCTTGAATGCCCCGCCTTTCTGACCGGGCGGGCAAGGATCAATGACGGGCTTGGCCGCACGCTGCGCATGCCGTGCTTTGCGTCCGCTTCGTTTGAGGCTGTCGGATGGCATGTGTTTTCGTCACCTTGCGTTTTCCTGCACCGTAGGACCCAAGTTGTCCCGGTATCAAAGAAGAAGTGCCGTTTTCAGAATCCGAAATCGCGGTTTCGATTTTCCGGCACCCGCATCTGCCCTGTTGTCTGCCTATCCCGTTATTCAGCAAGACTGGTGCCGAAGTTGAAGGAGCAATGCCATGAAGTCGCGTACCAGAGCCGTTGTGATAGGGGGCGGGATCGCCGGATGTTCGACGCTCTACCACCTGACCCGGGAAGGGTGGACCGATGTGGTTTTGGTCGAACGGAATGAGCTGACCTCGGGCACGACATGGCATTCGGCGGCGCAGGTCACCAATTTCGGCATGAACCAGACGATGGTCGGCCTGAAATCTCATTCGATCCGTCTGTACAAGGAACTGGCCGACGATCCGGATTACCCGATCAACTATCACCACGCAGACGGAGGCATCCGTCTGGCCAACACCGAAGGGCAGATGCAGGGCTATCGTCACTTTGCGTCCATGGCGCGGGGAATGGACGTGCATTTCGAGGTGATAGACGCGGATGAATGTGCCCGGAGACACCCGTTGATTTCGACCGAAAATCTCATCGGTGGGCTTTGGGATCCTCTGGACGGCGACATCGATCCGGCGCAGTTGTGCCAGGCCCTTGCGCGCCGGGCACGCAAGGCGGGCGCCGAGGTGTATCGAAATACGCCGGTGACCGCGCTGACACAGCACAGCGATGACACCTGGACCGTGCATACCGAGCACGGGGATATCGACTGTGATGTCGTCGTCAACGCCTGTGGTTACAGGGTCAACGAAGTCGGCGCCATGATGGGTGTTCATCATCCCGTGTCGTCCATGGAACATCAGTATTTCCTGACCGAAGAAATCGAGGCTATCCGGGATGCCGGGCATCGGATGCCGCTGCTGCGCTGCCCGATCAGCGACTATTATTGCCGACAGGAAAAGAACGGGCTGCTACTCGGGTTCTACGAGCAGGGATGTAAGACCTGGGGTATGGACGGGATCGATCCGAACTTCGTGAACGCTTTGTGCCCGGATGATCTGGACCGTGTGACCGATGTGCTGGAAGGGGCCTTCGCGCGCATGCCTGCCTTGATGGAGGTTGGTATTCACACCGTGGTCAACGGGCCAATCACCTACACAATTGACGGGGCGCCTCTGGTCGGTCCGATCCCGGGAAAACGCAACGCGTTTTGTATCATTGGCCTGCGGGCCGGGCTGGGTGAAGGTGGCGGTCACGGATGGTTGCTGGCACAGCAGATCGTGCATGGCGAGGCATGCTATGACACGTGGTGCCTCGATCCCCGAAGGTTCGCCGGACATGCAAATGTGGAACTCACGGCACTAAAGGCGATTGAAGATTACCAGAACGAATTCAGGTTCCACTTTCCGCATGAACATCGCCCTGCGGGCCGACCCGCCAAGACGACCCCTCTGACGCCTGTTCTGGCATCCGAAGGGGCCGAGTTCACTGTGGTCAACGGATGGGAAAGGGTGGACTATTTCAAACCCGATCCCGATTTCACGCCGACGCTCAGTTTCGATTTTGACGAAACCTTCGATTTGGTGGCCGCCGAAGTCGAAAGCATTCGAACCGGCGTCGGGCTTGCAGAGGTAAACGGGTTCAACCGCATCGAGATCACAGGATCGGACAGGCACGCATTCCTGGATCGGTTGTTTTGCGGGCTTGTTCCTCGGCGTGAGGGGCGTGTCGGGTTGGGATACCTGTTGAATGACCATGGTACGATCAAGGCAGAAGCGACGATTGCCAATCTGCCCGCCTGCGACAGGGGGCCGGCCCGCGTTTGGTATGGTTCCGCCGCGGCAAGCGAGTTTCACGACATGGATTGGTTGCGCCTGCATCTGCGCAGCGATGAGGACGTTCAGTTGCGCAGCCTGACAAATGATCAGACCATTCTGGTTCTGGCTGGCCCGAAGTCGCGTTCTGTCTTGTCAGCCTGCGCCAGAGGAGATTGGTCGGCAGATGCGTTCCCGTGGCTCAGCGTGCGCGAGTGCTTTGTCGGTATTGCTCCGGCGACGGTCATGAACCTGAGTTACTCGGGCGAGCTGGCCTATGAAATCCATGTTCCAAATGCCTCGCTTTTTGCGGCCTATCTTGCCTTGCGCGAGGCCGGCGAAACGCATGGGCTGAAACTGTTCGGTGCCAGGGCCGTTGAATCCATGCGCATGGAGAAGAGCTTTTTGCACTGGAAAGCCGATCTGATCACCGAATTTGATCCTTTTGAAACCGGCTTGGATCGGTTCGTCCGACTGGAAAAGGGCGCCTTCGTGGGGCGTGATGCCTTGTTGAAACGGAAATCGGATGGACCACGACGCAAGCTGGTCCCCTTGCGCATCGATTCATCCCTTGGCCCCGCGCATCCCGGCGCATCACTGATGCAGGATGATACTGTCGTTGGCACCATCACGTCGGGCGAATGGGGGTATCGCACGGAGCTAAATCTGGCGCACGCTTTCATTCATCCGTCCCTGGCGCAGCTTGGCCGCGAAATGGAACTGGACAGCTGCGGGAAACGGATTGGTGCGACGGTTATCAGCCCAAGCCCGTACGACCCGGATTTTGTGCGGATGAAAGCCTAGAATCGACCGTTTCGATCAACTTCTTCATTGCCGCATGGGCAAAACTTTGCTTCGCTAGTTTCGAACAAATCGAAACAATGGTCGGTTGCCGTGTCCAAATCTCTGAGTCTTCGATGGCTGGAAGTGTTTCAGTTGATCGCCAAATCCGGATCGATTCAGCAAGTCGCATCAGAAACAGACTTGTCGATCAGCACGGTTTCGAACCACCTGCGCAGCCTCGAACGCGCGTTGGGAATTGAATTGGTCGACCATGGGCGCCGCCCGATGGGCCTGACGCCGGCGGGCGAGGTGTTTGCCCGCTATGTGCGTGAGGGTCTGACTGTGTTGAAACGCGGTGAGGCCGAGATACGAACGGGAAACTGGCAGCATGCGACGGATCTGCGGCTGGCATTGATCGATGATTTCGACAACCAGATCGCGCCCGACCTTGTTCGTTTTCTGGCGCAGGCTCTGCCGCGGTGCAATTTCCGCCATTTCACGCGCCCAAGCCACGAAATTCTTGCCAAACTTCAGGAACACAAGCTTGACGTGGGCGTCGCCACACGACCGCTGGGTCGTACCGAGGGGCTGATCGAATATCCGTTGATGAGAGACCCCTTCATCGTCGTGGTTCCCAACAAGTTCGAAGGGTCCCCGGAAGAGCTGTTCAATCCGGATGCCGACCTGCCATTGTTGAGGTATTCGCGTGACTATGTGATCGGCAAGCAGATTGAAACTCAACTGGCCCGAAGCAAGTTTAGCCTGCCCAACCGGTTTGAACTGGAGTGCAACCAATCCATCATCGGCCTGGTCGCGCAGGGCAGTGGCTGGGCAATCACGACGGCGGCGTGCTTTCACCGAACGCAGAGGTTTCACAACAGCGTAAAGGCCATGCCTTTTCCCGGCAGCAACTTCGTTCGCACAGTATCGCTGTTTACAACCGAAGTATACCCGGCAACAACGTCGGTGCTGATCCAGAAGGCCATGAGCAAATTGATACGTCAGCATTTCACAAGACCGATGTGTGCCCGACACAACTGGCTGAAGAATGAGTTCCGCACCATGGAGATAGAGGGCGTCTAGCCCAATCTGACCGGGGTGCCGAACGGCTGATGGTTTAGGGCGGATGCTCGCAGGGCTTAAACTGGACTTGCCGTGTTGGTGTTTCGGGAAACCGGGCCGATGTTCGAATTGCGGTCTGTGCTGGTCCGGGTTCTTTCTGACGGTGTGTCGAATTCGTCTCGCCTCGGGCTCAAAGCGCTTCTAGTCTCTGAAGGACAGGCAATCACGTCAACAGGAAGCCAAATGAGCTGGATCAGAACCATCCCATTCGAGCAGGCCACAGGCAGGCTGAAGAAACTCTATGACCGCGTCACGGGCCCGGGCAACAATGTGGACAATATCATGATGGCGCATTCGTTGCGTCCGCATTCGATGGAAGGGCACATGGCGATCTACAAGGCGGTGCTGCATCACTCGGGCAACAAGATACCGAAATGGTTTCTCGAGGTGCTGGGCGTGTGGGTCAGCTCTCTGAACCGATGCGGGTATTGCGTCGAACACCATTTCGCAGGGTTGCAGCGGTTGCTGGGCAACGAAGAACGGGGAAACGCGATCCGGGCGGCGATCGAAGCCCGTGATCCGGCCGCCGCGCCATTGGATGCAGCGCAGGTGGCGGCCATGACCTATGCGCGCAAACTGACCGAGGATCCGGGCCATCTGGTCGAAGCGGATGTGACGGCGCTGCGCACGGCAGGGTGGGATGATGGAGAAATCCTCGAGATCAATCAGGTCTGTTCCTACTTCTCTTATGCGAACCGCACGGTTCTGGGGCTGGGATGTTCGACGGAAGGCGACGAATTGGGTCTGTCGCCCAACAACTCTGACAACCCTGACGATTGGGGGCATAGATGAAGCCTGAAACAAGGGGATCAGCGACCCGGTGCGCCAAACGGGCGCCAGCCTCGGCCATGTTGGCCGAGGTCGATTAGACGATCCTATTAAGGATTCAGGCAAGGGCCGCTCGAGCACGGCTTGAAAAACGGCGTTTGTATCGGAACCTTGTATCCAGTGCGGAATATATGGGTTTTTGAGGCATCAATTTGACCCCAATCAAAGCGCATCCTTGGCCTTTCTGCTAGCTCCTTTCCGGGACAACAGAAAAGGAAAGATTTCATGGAAGCCATTGCTCGGGTCGAAACAAATTCAACTCAGGTCAAGACCAGGCCGACGCCGGTTGCAGAGGTCGCAGAGCCCAGCCCTGAAAAGATCCGGCAGGCGTTTGAAAGCGGCAAGTACCCCTATGGCCGCAAGATGGCGCGGTCGGTGTACGAAGAACAGAAGGCCAAGCTTCAGGCAGAGTTGCTGAAGGTTCAGTTGTGGGCGCAGGAAACCGGGCAGCGTTTCGTTCTGCTGTTCGAAGGGCGCGATGCTGCCGGCAAGGGCGGTACGATAAAGCGCTTCATGGAGCACCTCAATCCGCGTCAGGCCCGAGTCGTGGCCTTGAATAAACCCACTTGGGAAGAAAAGGGGCAGTGGTATTACCAGCGCTATATTCAGGAACTGCCAACAGTTGGCGAAATGGTGTTCTACGACCGGTCCTGGTACAACCGCGCCGGTGTCGAGCGGGTGATGGGCTTCTGCTCTCCCAATGAATATCTGGAATTCATGCGGCAGACGCCAGAGTTGGAGCGGATGCTGGTACGTTCGGGCATCCAGCTTTACAAATACTGGTTCTCAGTCACGCAGGAAGAACAGCAGCGTCGTTTCAAAAGTCGCGAGACGGATCCTCTGAAACAGTGGAAATTGTCACCGATTGACAAGGCCAGCCTCAGCAAGTGGGACGATTATACCGAAGCAAAAGAGGCCATGTTCTTTTACACCGATACCGCGGACGCGCCGTGGACGATCATCAAGTCGAATGACAAGAAACGCGCGCGGCTGAATTGTATGCGCCATTTCCTGTCGACGCTGGACTATCCGGGCAAGGATCACGACACTGTGGGTGAGCCCGATCCGTTGATCGTGGGGCAGGCGCATCACGTGATTCACCGCTCCGAGCATATTCTGGGTACAGCACTGCATCCGGACGCTCGTTAATCACGCCGGTGCCCGCCTGGACTGCGCAAGCGGGCACCGAAGTATCATGTTGACATTTTAGCGATCATCTCTTGTCTCGCGCCAAGCCCGCGCATATGGCTGGTGCGATGACAAAAGTGATGACATATCCGGCCCACTTTCGGGCAATTGCCGTGCTTGGCCTGCCGTTGATCGGTGGCCACCTGGCGCAGTTTGCCATCGGCCTGACCGATACCGTCATGCTGGGCTGGTACGGGGTCGAGGCGCTGGCGGCGGTTACCCTGGCCAGCAGCTATTATTTCGTTCTGTTTTTGTTTGGTGCCGGGTTTGGCTGGGCCGTCATGCCGATGGTTGCCACCGCAGCGGCAGAAGGGGACGAAACCAGCATTCGCCGCTCGACCCGCATGGGGCTGTGGTTGTCGCTGCTATACGCTGCGGTGGTCATGCCGTTGTTGTGGTGGTCCTATCCGATCCTGATCGCCATGAAGCAAGAGCCGCATATCGCTGAAACCGCGTCGGAATATTTGCGCGTTGCAGGTTGGGGGTTGTTTCCGGCGCTCATCGTGATGGTGTTGAAGTCCTACCTTGCGGCTCTGGAGCGAACTCAGATCGTGCTGTGGATCACGGTTACGGCGGCGGTTGTGAACGGGTTTACCAACTATGCGCTGATCTTTGGCAATTGGGGCGCGCCGGAACTGGGCGTGATGGGCGCTGCGATCGCTTCGATCGCGACGCAGGTCGTTTCACTGGTCGCGGTTGTCGTCTATGTGGTCCGGACCTTGCCGGAACACAGCCTGTTCCAGCGCTTCTGGCGTCCGGATTGGGAAATGTTCATCAGCGTGTGGAAACTGGGCGTGCCCATTGGCCTGACCACCCTGGCCGAGGTGTCGCTGTTTGCAACATCCGCCGTGATGATGGGCTGGCTGGGTCAGGTCCCGCTGGCCGCGCACGGGATCGCCCTGAATCTGGCGTCGGCCACATTCATGGTGCACCTGGGGCTGTCAAATGCGGCTACCATCCGGGCCGGCAACGCGTTGGGCCGCCGGGACAAGGCGCATCTGGAGAAAGGTGCGATTGCCGTGACGGGCATGTCGCTGGTCATGTCCGTCGTGACCGTCATCCTGTTCCTGACATATGCCGAGCCGCTGATTTCCCTGTTCATGGAGGCCGATGATCCGCAGCGCGGACAAATTCTGGCAATCGGGACAGGGTTGCTGGCCATGGCTGCCCTGTTCCAACTGGTCGACGGGGCGCAGGTGATTGCGCTGGGACTGCTGCGTGGTTTGCAGGATGCCAAGATACCGATGGTTATGGCGGCGCTCAGCTATTGGGTGGTGGGAATTCCGGCGTCCTACTATTTCGGCTTCGTCCGTCAGATGGACGGCATCGGTGTCTGGCTGGGGCTGGTGCTTGGCCTGGCTTTCGCGGCGGTGCTGCTGATGGCCCGGTTCTGGATGCATTCGGTGCGGCAGATGCAGGCGCCGGCGGAACCTGCCTAGTCTTTGCTCAACCGGTCGGCCTTTTTCCGAACCAGAACCGTGCGCAGATCGTGCATCGCCATCAGCAACCTGTCGGTTACATCCTCAAGCTGTTCGTCGCTTGCCTTGGACTGCGCCCATTGCGTTGTCAGATTCAGATAGTCGACAGCGCGGTGAATGTCGTCGATGTCGCGCTGGGCCAGTACGGCCCGGCGCTCGTCCATCCATTGGGCGATCTCTGCCTGATCCCGTTCGGACAAAACCCGTTGGCCGTGCGGCTTGACCTCACCGTTGCGGATGTTGATGACGGCGATCTGGTCCATCTCGATCCGGCGCTGGCGGTTTTCCGTATCGATCCGAAACACCGCGGCCCCGTTTTCACGGATGCGAAAATAATATTCGGGCAGGTCGGCAGACATGTTTACCTCAGAGATGCACAAAAGCGCTGAATACGAGCGCAAGCTTCGGTCAGGGCTGCATCGGACGTCGCATAGCTGACCCGGAAGTTGGGTGACAGGCCGAAGGCCGCGCCAAACACGACGGCGACATCCGCCTCTTCCAGCAGGGCCGTGGCAAAGGCTTCATCGTTTTCGATGACGGTTCCCGCGGGTGTCGTTTTGCCAATCAGCCCGGCGATCGAGGGGTAGACATAAAACGCGCCCTCGGGTGTCGGGCAGGTTATGCCGTCAATCTCGTCCAACATGCGCACCACCAGATCACGGCGGCGTTTGAACGTTTCATTGTTCGGGGCCAGAAAATCCTGTGTTCCGTTCAGCGCTTCCACCGCCGCCCACTGGCTGATCGAGCAGGGGTTCGAGGTGGATTGCGACTGGATCTTGCGCATCGCCGAGATGAGTTCGACCGGACCGGCCGCATAACCGATGCGCCAGCCGGTCATGGCGTAGGCTTTCGAAACACCGTTGCAGGTGAGCGTCCTGTCATACAGGCCGGGCTCCACCTCGGCAGGCGTGCAGAATTCAAACCCGTCATAGGCCAGGTGTTCATACATGTCGTCCGACATGATCCAGACATGCGGATGGCGCATCAGAACATCGGTGAGGGCCTTGAGCTCATCCCGGCTGTACCCTGCGCCTGTCGGGTTCGAGGGCGAGTTGAAGATGAACCACTTTGTCCTTGGGGTGATGGCGGCTTCCAGTTGTTCTGCCGTCAGCTTGAAGCTGTTCGCCAGCGTCGTTTCAACAACAACCGGCGTTCCACCTGCCAGCAAAACCATGTCGGGGTAGCTTACCCAAAATGGCGCAGGGATGATCACCTCGTCACCGTCATTCATTGTTGCCATCAAGGCGTTGTACAGCGTCTGCTTGCCGCCCGTTCCAACCGAGATCTGCGCGGGCGTGTAGTCAAGCCCGTGATCGCGCTTCATCTTGGCGCAAACCGCCTGCTTCAGTTCCGGAATGCCGTCCGGTGCGGTGTACTTGGTTTTTCCGGCGGCAATCGCTGCAACAGCGGCGTCCTTGATGTTTTGCGGGGTGTCGAAATCCGGCTCACCCGCGCTCAGGCCGATCACGTCGCGCCCGGCGGCTTTCAACTCGGCGGCCTTGGCTGTCATGGCGATCGTGGGCGATGGTTTGACGCGTGACAGTGTCGCAGACAGGAAACTCATGGATGGCCTCGGTTTGTATGTTCAACCCGACTGTCATAGGGTGCGCCGGAATGACGATCAAGCCGTATGGACAATGTGAATTGGAGACCCCGATGAATGATGAAAAAGACTGGTATGGACCTGAGTCTGCGACATTCGGGGACCGTTTGGCAGGCGCGCGCGAAGCGGCCGGAATGACCCAGGCAGAGCTGGCGCGCCGCCTTGGCGTCAAGAAGACGACGATTGTCGATTGGGAAAACGATCTGTCCGAGCCGCGTGCGAACCGGTTGTCGATGATGGCGGGGCTGGTCAATGTCTCGATCATGTGGCTGCTGACCGGTGAGGGCGATGGCATGGATGCCCCGGTGGAAGAGGGCGAAGGTGGAATGGAACTGTCGACCGCGGTGGCCGAACTGCGCGCCATCCGAGGAGAGATGCGGGTTTGCGCTGAACGTGCGGCGCGACTGGAAAAGAAAATGCGTCTGATGCTGGAGCAGAAGAATTGAGTGAACCCCGGGACGTACGCATCAAGCGAATGAAAATGCGATCCATGCGGCGCGGGATCAAAGAGATGGACATCATTCTGTCCGCTTATGCCGATCGCAACCTGGCCGATATGGATGCCGCCGGGCTGGATGTCTTTGACGCGCTGCTGCACGAAAACGATCAGGACCTTTATCAATGGGTCACAGGTCAGGTGCAGCCGCCGGCGCAGTTTGCCAGTCTGATTTCAAACATCGCGCAGACCTTTCAAAAATAAGAAAAAACCGGCTTAACCGATTTTTCGGACTTTCAGGTCATCGTGTCTCAAACAGCACGATTGAATCGGAGGGTCGGATGAGTATCGAAATGCAGGTCTCCGGGCTGGGAGCCAAGGGGTTCATGACCAGCTATCTTGAGGCGCTGGCCCTAGTGGAGCGGCTGCACCGGTTGCTGCTGGATGTCATCAAGGATGAATTCGAGCGCGTCGGCGTGCTGGAAATCAACGCGGTTCAGGCGTTGCTGCTGTTCAATATCGGCGATCACGAAGTGACGGCAGGTGAGCTGAAAAGCCGCGGCTACTATCAGGGCAGCAATGTCAGCTACAACCTCAAGAAGCTGGTTGAGATGGGGTATATGCACCACCAGAGATGCGAGATTGACCGCCGCTCTGTCCGCGTACGTCTGACACCACGAGGCAGGGAAATCCGCAATATCGTGTCCGACCTGTTTGCGCGTCACGCCGAAGGATTGCAAAGCAGGGGCGTGTTGGAGTTGGAAGGTATCGAAGACATCACCACGTCACTGCGCCGGGTGGAGCGATATTGGACCGACCAGATCCGATACATCTACTGACCGGGGTTGTGTGTCGCGCAGAACCAAAACCGTCCTGCACTGATGCACAGGCCTGGCGGCCTTGTTCAAATGCCGGTCCAGAGAACAGGCCCGCAAAAGCAGCACTCAGGCGCGGATTTATTGCGGGTCTTCATCAAGCGCACCAATCTGCAAACCGCTCAATTCCCGTTTCAGCTTTTTCCGCATGGCCCGTTCGAAATCTTCGAACCCCTGAGCAACCTCCAAAAAGGCACCGGGACCATGCAGGACGTTGTTTTCAAAAAACGGGATCAGAAAAAGTTCGCCTTCAAAATCCGCCGCGTTGATCACGAGGCCATTGACCACCACATTCTGGAACGCGAAGTGACGATAGGCTATTTGCGGCCCATAGCCATCGTTGTTTGAACCATCTCCGGACAGGTCAATCGTTTGAAACAAGCAGTCGGGTGCCTGGTTCATCAAGGTAGACCCGTAAGCCAGGGCATAGCCCATGGCGGTCGCTGATCCGGAATCTGATCTCACAGAGGCACTTATCTGACCGGAGGCGAAAAGCAGGTCGGCAACATCTTCTATCAGCAACCAATTCAAAATGACGTGCTGCGTGGAGCGACCGCTCCATTCGTAAACAGCCAAAGCAACCGGCATAGGAGAGGAGAAAAAGGCCTCCTGCACTTCGGGTGCGATCAGCGCAGCCGCCAAACCCTGCCGTTGCAGCAAGTCCTCGGCCTCATCGACCGACACTGAAATGTCCATGGCCAATGCAAGGGCCAGACGACACGTCTCGGCCTTGATCGGGCTGGCCAGCACGGCCAACCCAAGCGTTATGACCCACCGGATCACCAGTGGCCAACGCTTTCCATGCTGGCCCAGGGTTCCTTCGGCTCCAGAGCATCGCCGTTTTGCAAAAGCTCGATCGAGATATTGTCGGGTGAGCGTACAAAGGCCATGCGACCGTCACGCGGAGGGCGATTGATCGTGACACCATTGTCCTGAAGGTGCTGGCAAACCTCGTAGATGTTGTCGACGCCGTATGCAAGGTGACCGAAATGGCGGCTGTCGCTGGGAAGGCCGTCATCACCGTCCCAGTTGTAGGTCAGCTCGATCGGCGCATCCTCCTGCCCCGGAGGGGCCATGAAAATCAGTGAAAATCGCCCGGCTTCGCTGTCATAGCGGCGTGTTTCCTTCAGGCCCAGAAGCTTGTAAAACGCCATGGATTTTTCCAAATCCTTCACGCGGACCATGGTGTGAAGATATGTCAGCGCCATTTTGCTCATCCTTTTCGACTCAGTTTGCAAAGAGCTTAGCGCGCCGACCTAGTGTGTCGAGACCGCTGGGTCTGGCGAACTGAATTTTGCGTGGGTTGCGGCATATATCGCGGTTTCGATGTTGCGGTTGGCGAGATATAGTAGGGGGCGACTCATTGCCAGAAAGGAAAACTTGATGCCGCTGTCCGCTGACCAACAGGCCGAGATCGAAGCGCAACGTGCCCAATCGCATCCCACTCGTCGCGTCGTTTCAGCGGGAATGGAAGATCACCTGTACACCGCGCATCAGGTTCTGGATCACGGCTTTGTCCGCGTGATTGATTATATGGGCGATGATGCGGCCATCTGTCAGGCCGCGCGTGTGTCTTATGGCAAGGGAACCAAATCGGTTCAGAATGACGAAGGTCTGATCCGGTACCTGATGCGGCACTGGCATTCGACCCCTTTCGAAATGTGCGAGGTCAAACTGCATGTGAAGCTGCCGGTCTTCGTGGCGCGGCAATGGATTCGGCACCGTACGGCCAATGTAAATGAATACTCGGCACGGTATTCGATTCTGGATCGTGAGTTCTATATTCCCGCACCCGAACATGTGGCCGCCCAATCAGAGGTGAACAATCAAGGCCGTGGATCCGCCCTGGAAGGCGAAGAGGCCGCGCGTGTTCTTGACATCCTCAAGGCCGACAGCGCCCGGTGCTATGACAATTACGAGTCGATGATCAGCCAGGACGGGCAGCAGGGGCTGGCACGTGAACTGGCCCGGATGAACCTGCCCGCAAACATCTATACGCAGTGGTATTGGAAGGTCGACCTGCACAACCTGTTCCATTTTCTGCGGCTGCGCGCTGACCCTCATGCTCAATATGAAATCCGCGTTTACGCTGATACGATGTGCAAGATTGTCGCCGACTGGGTGCCCTTTGCCTATAAAGCGTTCGAGGATTACCGTCTTGGGGCCGTCAACCTGTCGGCTCAGATGGTTGAAAGCCTGCGCCGTATGCTGGCGGGTGAGGACGTCACGCAGGAAAGCTCGGGCATGACGGCTCGGGAGTGGCGCGAATTCGAAGAGATCATTCGCAAATAGTATTCGAATTGCCGGGCGCTAATTTCTTTGGATTGTCGTGCCAAGCGGCCCATCGCCTAAGCAGTGTGTGGGCTTTTGCGACGCATGCACGATGACCTGAAACCGGAACGAAGGGCGTCGCAACGTGCCAGCGTCGCCCCGAGCACACAATGAAGCCTGGGAAATCCGGTTTGCGGGCGGGGCGGTGATCTGGTCGCAGGAACCCGGGGTATCCGACACCACTGCAACGGATATACACCATCGACGCCGCGTAAATGAACAATCCGCGCGCGGGTAATGGAACAGGCCCGGTAGGGGGTGGTTGACGGCCGGAAATTGGCCGCCATCCTTAATGGATCCATCCCGCGATCAGCGGGGATGTCGTTACAACGGCTTCAATTCCGCAGCCATTTGTCGGCCGTCGCGTCCGTCCTGCAACTCGTACGAGACTTTCTGATTGTCTGCGAGTCCGGTGAGGCCGGACCGTTCTACGGCCGAGATATGTACAAACACATCTTTGCCCCCTTCATCAGGGGCAATAAAACCATAACCTTTAGTGGTATTGAACCATTTCACGGTGCCGGTTGGCATGTCCCGTGTCTCCTTCTACTTGCGCATTGTCCCACAAATTGGTGGGGGCTGTGGTCAGCGTCACCACAAAAAAAGACTGTTTGGCACTTTCTGAACAGTCCGTTTCGTGTGTTTCGCCTTTTTCAACATTGCACGGTGAAGTAAAAAATCAAGAATAACCGCCTGAAACTGGCAAGTTTGCCAAAAATGCAATCAAATGCAGGAGCAGTAAAAACATGCGCCTTTATGGATTGAAAACCTGTGACACCTGTCGCAAAGCATTGAAAACATTGCCAGACGCAGAGTTCGTGGATGTCCGCAGCGACGGCATGCCGGATGCTGTGCTGTCGCAGGCTCTTGCTGACTTCGGCGACGCTTTGCTCAACACCAGGTCAACGACATGGCGCGGATTGGACGACAACCAGCGCGCGAAAGCACCTTTGGAGCTTTTGAAACAGCATCCCACCCTGATGAAGCGCCCGTTGTTCGAGAAAGGCGGAGAGCTGTTTCTTGGCTGGACTGCGGAAACACGCGCGCAGCTTGGTATTTCTTAAGGAATGCTTATGTGCCTGCAAGCAACAGTGAGGACGTTAAATGCGTAATGCCGCCATGATCTTGGGCGTTATTGCCGGGCTGATCGGGATGATCGTCGGGTTTTTCGGGTATGCGAAGGTGGTTGTCATCGATCACGTCGGCGAGATAGACGGCGTTCTGAGGCAGGTGGACAACCCTGACGTGATTCAGGCTGTTTCAATCATTGCGCCTTTGTTGGCCATTGCCGGGGGCGCGATGGCGCCCGCGCTCGCCCTTGTTGCAGGGATCCTGCTGCTGATTTCAGCGGCGGCGATGTATTACGCATTCGGATTTGGTGTGTTCACCATGTTCCCGATCGCGTTTGCCGGGGTTGCCGGGGTGCTTGGGCTGGCAGCAGGTAAGCCGGACCAGCCCAAAGCGCATTTCTAGGTCATTTCAGACGCAGGATCCGATCAAGTGAGATGGGGCCTGCACCGTTGATTACGATCACCAGCATCAAGAACGTCCACATCGTGCGCTGATCCATAATGGATGGCGCCGCGTCGAACAGGCTGCCCAGTTTCACGCCATGGCCGGTGACATCGACCAGGGTCTGCACCCAGATGAAACCGATCATACCCAAGGCCGCCAGGCGGGTGAACAGACCGACCAGCAGCAGCGCGGGAAGGACGAATTCTGCGATCGTGCCAAAGAAAATGACGACCCGTTGAAAGAACGTCATTTGGGATACGTCGTAAAGGACGGCTTCGGCGGCTTTGGGGAAAATCTGACCGAAGGCACCGGCCGAAGGTGAAAAGATCGAGCCGTCGATCTTCAGCATCGCCGAGTTCCAGTAATAGACCAGAAGAACCGCGACAAAGACCAGTCGCGCCAGCGTGGGTGTAAGCCAGTTGGACGCCAGGTCCACCTTTCCCAGAACATTGTTGTGAAGTGAGATCAGGGCAGTCATGTCTCCAGCCTTTCGATAGTCACAGAAGTTATTGCACCGCCCTGCAAAAGCAGTGCCAGAGTGGTTCCAAGGTCAAATTCCGGCTGCGCCGCAGCGGTTTTTTCAAATGCTTCGCCGATCATGTCGCCGCCTTGCATATGGGTGATCCAATCGGCGCCGCCGGCGGGCAGCAACTGGGCAACCGGGTCGAATTCCGGGCGTGTGATCAAAACATCCTCGGCGCGCGCATCGGGTTTCGGCGCGTCGGTTTCGGTGTTGAAACGCCAGATCGCGTGAATGGGCCAGTCCGAGCGTACCACCCGCATGGCCGGGGCCAAACGCAGCCGGGCTCGCATGACCTGTTCGGGGTCTACGGCCAGCGCGTCTGCCGGGGCGGGTTGGCTGTCGGCGGCGTGGTACGACTTGCGCAACGCAAGTTCCAGCCGCGCCACATCCGGCAGGTAACCAAGATGGGAAAGCTGCTGCATTTCGGCCAGAAATTCGGGAAAGGCTTCACCGTAGAACATCATCAGCGGTGATGATGGCGGGTGCTGGCGCAGAAATATCCCGGCCAGCCCGTCCATGTTCTGTGGCCCTAGCAACTTGGTGATGACTGGAAACGCCTGATGCATCGCCTCGGTCAAGGACACGGCGACATTGTTGCGATAGACGCTGAAACGACGACCGGCTGGCTGCGCCTGGGCGTCCAGCAAACCTTCGGGGACAGGGGCTGACGCATCCATCATGGCCGCGCGAAATTCGGATTGCGAAACGCTCATGCCGGGGTCCGTTCAAGGGCGGTCTGCGCGCGAACGGCCTCTTCTCGCAAAATGGACCAGTCCGGTACGTCGGTGTCCCACTCGATCAGGACGGGTTTCGGCCCCGTACGTTCCAGCACGTAATCCAACAGCGCCCAGACCGGATCGACGACTTCACGCCCGTGGCTGTCGATCAGCAGCGGGTGGCCGTGATCGTCTTCATCCTCGTCATGACCTCCAAGGTGGATTTCCCCCACTTTTTCCAGTGGATAGGCATCGATGTAACCCTGAGGAGAAAAGTCCAGATTGGTGGCAGAGACAAAGACGTTATTGACATCCAGCAACAAGCCACATCCGGTGCGACGTGCAATTTCGCGCAGAAAGTCCGGCTCGGAGCAGGTGCTTTCTTCAAAAGCCAAATAGCTTGAGGGGTTTTCCAACAGCATCTGCCGTCCGACGGTGTCCTGAACCTGATCGATATGATCGCAAACGCGCGTCAGTGTTGTGTCGGTATAGGGCAGGGGCAGCAGGTCGTTGTAGAAATGGGTGTCATGAGTGGACCAGGCCAGGTGTTCGGAAAAGCTGGCGGGATTCAGCCAGCCTACCAGATGTTTCAGCCGGGCCAGGTGATCATAGTCCAGCGCGCCTTCGCCGCCGATGGACAGGCCAACGCCATGGACCGAGATCGGGAATTGTTCGGAAAGGTGGCGCAGCTGCGCCAGAGGCCGCCCGCCGTCGCCCATGTAGTTCTCGGCATGGATTTCCAACCATGCGACGGGCTGTGCGTGTTCAAGAATCTGAGCGAAGTGTTGCGGCTTGTAACCAACGCCCGGAGCTGCGGGCAGGCGGTTCGACCTGTGGGCATCATCCAACATGGGCCAGTTCCTTGATCACGAAAGGGAAGGGGCGGGCGATGGTGCCCGCCCCCTGAATTCGTCAGGCCGTTCTTATGCCGGCAGGTCGCGATCCTGAGCTTCCAGTGAGCCTTTGCGCGGGGTGCCGTCTGCCTGTGCGGGCAGTTCGATATCCGCGCAGGTGCCTGCATCAACCAGGGTCCATGCGTTGCCCTGATAATCAACGGTCGAGGTGCCCGCGCAGGTGGTGCCGGGGCCCGCGGCGCAGTCGTTCTGACCGGCCAGCGATACGCCATAGCATTTTTCCTTTGCCTGAGCGGATGCAGTGGTTGCGGCGCCCGATACGGCGGCTGCGACTGCGGTTGCGATAACCAGGGACTTGGCTGTGTTCGACATCTCGGTAATCCTCTTGATGACTGGGTATGTCTGCTTGTGACAATGACAAAGGTAGTAGCTTGATAGACAGAGTTGAATTCACGAGCCCGTGTCTCACAAGCACGTCAAAGGGCGGCTTGCCCTCTTGCAGCGTAATGCATTGTTTTTGATGAAGAAAGAGCGAAGTGTTTCAGTCTGGCCCCAATTCGGGGGCCAGATTCCCAGCAATATGCTGCCGATTGTTACAGCAAATCCGGCGGGGTGGCTGCCTGCGACAGCTCGTTTGTTACAACGTCAAGCGGTTGGACCTGCGTCTGTTTTTCGCCCAGACGCCGGACACTGACGGTGCGGTCTTCAACTTCGCGATGGCCGACGGCCAGAATGACCGGAACTTTGCCGACCGAGTGTTCACGAACCTTGTAGTTGATCTTTTCGTTGCGAATGTCGGCTTCGGCCCGCACACCGGCGGCGCGCAGCGTTTCGACCACTTCGGCGACATAGGCATCCGCATCGGAGGTAATGGACGCAACCACGACCTGACGCGGCGCAAGCCAGAAGGGCAGCTTGCCGGCGTGTTCTTCGATCAGGATACCGATGAAACGCTCGAACGAGCCCAGCGTCGCTCGATGCAGCATGACGGGGCGGTGCTTGCCGCCGTCAGCGCCGATATAGGTGGCATCAAGGCGTTCGGGCAGCACGAAGTCAACCTGGTGCGTGCCGCATTGCCAATCGCGACCGATCGCATCCGTCAAAACAAATTCCAGCTTGGGACCATAAAAGGCGCCTTCACCGGGGTTGAGCTCCGGCTCGATCCCGGCAGCACGTGTCGCGCTGAGCAACGCGGCTTCGGCCTTGTCCCAGACTTCATCCGACCCCGACCGTTTCTCGGGGCGATCCGAGAATTTGACCGAGAAGTTCTCGAATCCCAGATCCTTGTAGATCCGGGACAGGAACCGGATGAACTCTGCGGTTTCTGACTCGATCTGGTCTTCGGTGCAGAAGATGTGCCCATCGTCCTGGGTAAAGCCGCGCACACGCATGATACCGTGCAGCGCACCTGACGGCTCATAGCGGTTGCAAGACCCGAACTCGGCCATGCGCAGCGGCAGGTCGCGATAGGATTTCAGGCCCTGATTGAAAATCTGCACATGGCAGGGGCAGTTCATCGGCTTGAGCGCGTTGATCGCCTTTTCGCGGGCATGTTCCTCGTCCACTTCGACGATGAACATGTTTTCCTGATACTTGTCCCAATGGCCGGATGCTTCCCACAGTTTGCGGTCCACAACCTGCGGCGTGTTGACCTCGACATAGCCGCCGTTGCGCTGCTGACGGCGCATGTAGTCCTGCAACTGGGTGTAGATCGTCCAGCCGTTGGGGTGCCAGAAAATCTGGCCGGGGGCCTCTTCCTGCATGTGGAACAGGTCCATCTCGCGGCCCAGCTTGCGGTGGTCGCGCTTGGCGGCCTCTTCCAGCATATGCAGGTGCGCTTTCAGCTTCTCCTTTCCGGTGAAGGCCACACCATAGATACGCTGCAACATCGCACGGTCGCTGTCGCCACGCCAATAGGCGCCGGCGATGGACATCAGCTTGAACGCATCCCCCGGAACCTGCCCGGTATGTTGCAGGTGCGGACCTCGGCACAGATCCTGCCAGTGCCCGTGCCAGTACATGCGCAGCGGCTCGTTGCCGGGAATAGCCTCGATCAGCTCGACCTTGTAGGGCTCGTTGTTGGCCTTGTAGAACTCGATCGCCCGCTCGCGGTCCCAGACCTCGGTGGTGACGGGATCACGCTTGTTGATGATCTCTTTCATCTTTTTCTCGATGAGGCCGAGATCTTCCGGCGTGAACGGCTCTTCGCGGTCGAAGTCATAATACCAGCCGTTTTCGATGACAGGGCCGATGGTGACCTTGGTGGCGGGCCAGATCTCCTGAACCGCGCGCGCCATGATATGGGCCAGATCGTGGCGGATCAGCTCATTGGCCTGGGCCTCATCCTTCATGGTGTGGATGGCGATCTGCGCGTCGGATTCGATGGGCCATTGCAGGTCCCAGTGCTGGCCGTCAACGGTGGCCGAGATGGCCTTTTTGGCCAGCGAGGTTGAGATGTCGGCAGCCACCTGCGCGGGCGTGACGCCTGCGGCGTAGGTGCGTGCATTGCCATCGGGAAAGGTGAGAGAGACGGATTGAGAATCCAGGGCCATATCGGCTCTCCTCGTCGGTTTGGCGCCCACTGAACGCCCGGTTGCGGGTTATGTGTGTTCGGCCCATGTGGCAGGTGCAACAATTACTGTCAAGTGTCGCAAGGTGCGTAGCTGACGCAACGGGAAATCGAATTCCGGAATTGCGACCATCGTGCTGCCGTGCATGATGTTGCCTAACGAGAAAGAGGATTTCATGGCAGCGACGGATTTTCTGGAGACGCCGCAGGGGCGGCGACTGGCTTATCACAAGACCGAAGGGGCAGGACCGACCATCGTTTTTCTGGGCGGGCTCAAATCGGACATGGAAGGCACCAAGGCCGTGCATCTGGAAGCCTGGGCACAGGCGCGGGGGCAATCGTTCTTGCGGTTCGATTATTCCGGCCACGGCGAAAGCTCGGGCGCGTTCACCGAGGGCTGTATCGGTGACTGGCATCAGGACACATTGGCTGCGGTAAAGGCATTGACGGACGGACCTTTGATCGTGGTTGGCTCATCAATGGGGGGATGGCAGGCATTGCTGCTGGCCAAAGTCATGCCCGAGCGAATTGCAGGCATGGTGACAATCGCCGCCGCGCCGGATTTCACCGATGACGGGTATTGGGCTTCGTTCAGCGACGAACAAAAAGCTGCGCTGGACACTGTCGGCCATGTCGAGCTGCCGTCCGACTATATGGAACCCTATATCATCACCAAGCGCATGATCGAAGACGGACGCCAGAATTTGGTTCTGCGGGGCGCACTGGATCTGCCGTTCCCGGTTCGTTTCCTGCAAGGCACCGCAGACACGGCAGTTTCGACCGAAACAGCCGTGCGGCTGCTGGAACATGCTGCGGGCCCTGACATGCGGCTGCTGTTGGTCAAGGGGGCCGATCATCGCTTCTCGGACGAGAAGTGCCTGCGTCTGATCAAGACCGCGGTTCTTGACGTGTTGGGAGAAGCCTGATGCGGCGCTTTGGTTGGTTTCTGGGGCGCGCTCTTCTGGCGCTGGTTGTTCTTGGCGGCCTGGTCTTCTGGTTCGGCCCGCGCGAGGAAGTGAACCTGCACCCGACCTTTGACTCTCGAAAATTTGGTGAAGGTGTTCAGGTTTATTTTGAAAGCACCGAGTCCGCCTATGATGACATCGTTCCGGGTGTCGAAAAGCGCGTGATCTGGCAGGACGGATACAAGGAACAGCGCACGCCGTATTCTGTTCTGTACATCCACGGTTTTTCAGCAAGTTCCGAGGAAATCCGCCCCGTTCCTGATCTGGTGGCTGACGCTTTGGGCGCCAATCTGGTCTACACCCGGCTGCAAGGTCACGGTCGGGATGGGCCGGCAATGGCCGAGGGTACGGCCTCGGGCTGGATGCAGGATACCGCCGAAGGGCTGGCAGCAGCGCGTGCGGTCGGGGAAAAGGTGATCGTCATCTCCACATCGACCGGAGGAACGCTGGCGGCGGCCGCTGCGTTGGATGCAGACCTCAGCCAGGATGTGGTCGGCATGGTTTTTGTCTCGCCGAACTTTGGTGTGAATACCGTCGCGGCGTGGGTGCCTTCGTTGCCTTGGGCAAGAAGTTGGCTGCCCGTTCTCATGGGGCAAGAACGCGATGTGTCAGGGCCGGACCCAGAGAAGAACAGGTACTGGACGTCGGTCTACCCGTGGGAAGCCGTCGTGCCGATGTCCGTGCTGGTTGATACGGTCTATGCGCTGGATTTCTCTGACGCCCGGATACCCGCCTTGTTCTGGTTTTCGGATGATGATCAGGTTGTGCGGCCGGACCGGACGCACAAGGTTGCCGAGGCCTGGGGCGCTCCGGCAACGGTCAGGCTGGTGACGATGGGGCCGGGTGACGATCCGTCTTCACATGTTATCGCGGGGCGGTTGATGTCGCCGGGTCAAACCGATGCCGCCGTTGCTGGCATTCTGGAGTGGCTGAAGGGCTTGGGGGTGGAATAAACCCTGATTGATTGGATAAAAAGGATGCAAGATGCGTAAGCCGGGTAGCATGTGGAGCCTTGAGACCCTGGGTCGTGTCCGCTTGTCCCGGCACTTCTTCATGCGCGATTTTCTGTATTCGGAAATCGGCAACTTCCACCAAAAGCAGAATATTCCGGACAACCCGGATCTGGCGATCGAAACAGGCCGCGCGTTTTGCGAAACCCTTCTTGATCCATTGGAAGAGACATTTGGCCGGGTCGCGGTCAGGTCGGGTTATCGTTCATCGTCCTTGAACCGGTTTGGCAATGAGAACAAGCTGAACTGCGCCCGAAACGATCACCCGCTGGAATGCCATATCTGGGATCGCGGGGAAGGGGATGCGCGGATCGCCGGGGCTTCCATCGTTATCCCGTGGTTCGCGGATCAATATGCGCAGGGCCGGGATTGGCGGGATATGGCGTGGTGGATGCACGATCATCTGGAGTATTCCGAAATCTGGTTCTTCCCCAAGCTCTGCGCGTTCAACCTTGTGTGGCGGCCCAGGCCGCATCGCCGGATCGACAGCTATATTGCTCCGCGTGGGTGTCTGTTGAGGCCCGGCGCTGAACCCGGTGAAGACCTTGCGGCCCGGCAATCCCGTTACGCCGATTTCCCGGCATTTCGCGCCATCGCCTACCCGTGAAGTTTTCCTTGCCCGGCTGTGGCAAAACTCTCATCCTGACAACAACTGGACGGACTCGGAAAACCGAGCAGATGGAGCCCCCGCGTGAACGAACCACTGGTGTTGTTGCCTGGGTTGATGTGTGATGCCCGGCTGTTTCGACCTCAGATCGAGGTGTTGTGACGGTCACGGCCTATCACTGTTGCACCCGTTTCCGGAGGCGAGCGCATTGAAGAGATCGCCTCGGGGCTGTTGGATCAGCTGCCACATCGGTTTGCATTGGCGGGCCTGAGCATGGGCGGTGTTGTGGGGCTGGAACTGATCCGGCGGGCACCGGAACGGGTGACGCGCCTGTGCCTGATGTCGACGGATGCACAGGCGGACACACCTCAGATCGCGGCCAGTCGCGAGGATCTGATCATCGGGGCCCTGGGTGGGCGGCTGGAAGAGGTCATGCGCCAACTGGTCGGGACGGATACTTTGGCGCCGGGGCCCAGGCGAATCCCGATTCTGAATGATCTTTTGGCAATGGCGAATGATCTGGGCGCCGAAGCTTTTGTGCGCCAAATGCGTGCCTTGCAGCGCCGACCCGACCAACAGGGATCGTTGCGCCGCATCAAAGTCCCCACTTTGATCATGTGCGGTGCCCATGACACGCTTATCCCGGTCAGACGGCATTCTTTCATGTCTGACCTGATACCGGAGGCCGCGTTGGAGATCGTTGAAAATGCCGGACATCTTCTGCCGCTTGAAGCGCCCGATGCCGTGAACAAAGCCTTGGAAACCTGGCTGAATATCCCGCAAAGGTTTGTCTAGGGGCAAAGCGCCGCGCGTTCGTCTTTCGAAATGACATTCGGTACGACCGCAGGATCGCCGGTCTCGGGGTCGAAAAACGGCGTTTTCTTCCACCGTCCTGACAGGCGCGATAGCAGGGCGCGGCGCAAAAGGCCAAAAGCCGCAAACCTGACCTTTTCGTGTTTTTGTTTTCCATCGGGTCGAGGGACAAACCCACGGGTCGTGACCGGCCCCAATGCGGAAACATCACCGGTCATCCTGCCGACGATAAACCCTGCAAAGGGCAAACGTGCAGTCTGTGGCGTCGTCGCCAGCGGGGCGTTGCAGCAGCTGGCATACCATCGCAGCATACCATTTGGGCTGAGCTTCATGGCGGAAAGGAATTGGCCTCCGGCGGTGATTTCGATTTCATCCGGTGCCATCTGGAAGATGTCGACCGGGCCTGGGGCCGGGTCGGGCTGCCCGAAATACAGCTGCGCCGCGCGGCAGTCATGACAAAAACACTCGACATGGGTTCCAAGCCGAACGCCCCGGTCCGAGATTTGACCCTTCAACTGGCCGCAACTGCACGAAAAGGCGAGGCCACCATGTGCCGGCCCGCCCATGTTCATCAGGCGACCTTGTTGGTGTTCGCTGCGCGGCGAGGTTTCTTGCGGCTGTTTTCATTCATGAAATCAATCACAAGCGGGCGAATGTTGTCGCGCCAGCTGCGGCCCGCGAAAATGCCATAGTGGCCCGCTCCGGGTTCTACGTGGCTGGCCTTTTTGCTGTCTGGCAAGCCGGTGCACAGGTCCAGGGCAGCAATACATTGACCGGGCGCCGAGATATCATCATTCGCACCTTCGACCGATTTCACGGCAACATCGGTGATCTTGCCGATATCCACCTTGTGGCCGGCGACAACAAATTCGTTGCGTGCGATCTCGCGGTTTTTGAACACGCGTTCGACCGTCGACAGATAGAACTCGGCCGTCATGTCCATCACCGCAAGATATTCGTCATAGAAACGGTTATGGGCATCCAGGTCCGAGGCTTCGTTGCGGATAACACGCTGAATCTGATCGGAAAACGCCTTGGAGTGGCGATCGGCGTTCATCGACATGAACGAGGCCAGTTGCAGCAGGCCGGGATAGACCATACGCCCGACACCTTTGTACTTGAATCCGACGCGTTGAATCATGGTTTCTTCCAGCTGACCCATCGTCACACGGCGTCCAAAGTCGGTGACGTCGGTCGGGGTCGCGTCCGGGTCCACCGGCCCGCCAATCAGTGTCAGAGTGCTGGGTTGAGCCTTGGGTTCGACCTCGGCCAGATAGGCGGTGGCCGCCAGTGTCAGCGGGGCGGGCTGACAAACCGCGACGACATGCGTGTCCGGCCCCAGTTCCTTCATGAAATCTACAAGGTAGAGCGTGTAGTCTTCGACATCGAACTTGCCGGCAGACACAGGAATATCGCGCGCATTATGCCAATCGGTGATGTAAACTTCGCAATTGACCAGCAGGCTTTTGACGGTCGAGCGCAGCAGCGTGGCGTAGTGGCCGGACATGGGCGCAACCAGCAGGACCTTGCGCGGTTGTTCTTCCCGGCCGTTGACACGGAAGTGAACCAGATCGCCAAAGGGGCGTTCCAGAACTGTCGTGATCTCGACCAGATGGTCCTTTCCATCCTCGCAGGTGAAAGTTCGAATGCCCCAGTCAGGTTTGACGATCATTCGCTGGAAGGTTCGTTCGGTGACTTCGCCCCAGGCAGCCATCCAGCTGAACGCCGGGTTGGGTGTCATGGAAAACAGCGGGTAGGACGCCATCGCGCTTGCGGTTGCACCAAGCCACTGGTTGGTGTTACGCATGGACTCCATAAGGTCGTAGGTCATCATATAGCGCATAAATGGGGCCTCCTGAGTGTCATCCTGAGAGTTCGGACCATTCGTCGCTTTGCCCCCCAGCACCCACGACGTTATTCTGCATGGCAGCGAGGTTAGGGTGGAATTGTTAAAATGACAACAAGTGAAGACCAAATGCCGGACGTGTCCGAAGAACATATTGAACGCATTAAAGAAAATATGGAAAAGGTCGAGCAGCTCTCGAAGCGCCTGATTGAAATTATGGCGTCAAAAAAGTCGCACACCCCAGCGCTGGACGGCCCGAATCAAGAGCTTTTCGCACGAGCAGCAACGGCGTATTGGGCCGATGCATGGCAAAATCCCGCCAAACTGTTGGAGCAACAGATAGAATTCTGGGGCAAGTCGGTTCTCAACTTTGCCGAAGCGCAGAAAGCGCTGACAACGGGTGAGGTGGAAACCGAGGAAACCAAGCCCGGTGACAAGCGGTTCTCCAATCCCCTTTGGGAGACAAACCCTTATTTCCGACTGATCCGGCAGCAATACCTGACGAACGCGGAAGCGATCGCGCAGGCTGTCTCGTCGGTCGATGATTTGGATGCCAAGGACAAACGACGCCTACAGTATTTCTCGCAGCAGATCATCGACATGATGGCGCCCACGAATTTTCTGGCGACCAACCCGGATGCCCTGCAAAAAGCGGTCGAGACCGAAGGTCAGTCGCTGATAAAAGGGTTGGAGAACCTTGTTTCAGACCTCGAAGCCAATGATGGCGAGTTGGTCGTTAAACTGGCGGATGAAAGCGCGTTCGAGGTTGGTGGAAACCTGGCGACGACGCCGGGCGAGGTCATATATCGTAACCGCATGATGGAGCTGATCCAGTACAAGTCGGTGACTGAAACGGTTTATGAGACGCCCATCGTTCTGTTCCCGCCCTGGATCAACAAGTTCTATATTCTGGATCTGAAAGCCCAGAACAGCATGATCAAATGGATCACCGAACAGGGCTATACCCTGTTTGTCGTAAGCTGGGTGAACCCGGATGAAAGCTATGCCGAAACCGGCATGGAAGACTATATTCAGGACGGTTTCCTGACCGCAATCGAAACGGCCAAGAAGATCTGCAAGGTCAAAGAGGTCAACGCAGTGGGTTATTGCATCGCGGGCACGACGCTGAGCCTGACCTTGTCCTTGCTGAAACAGCGTGGCGACAAATCGGTCAAATCCGCAACGCTGTTCACGGCACTGACGGATTTTTCCGATCAGGGTGAGTTTACGCCATTCCTGCAAAACGACTTCATCGATGGAATCGAAGAGGAAGTAAAAAAGGAGGGCGTTCTGCGGTCGTGGATCATGGCGCGCACCATGTCGTTCCTGCGATCACGCGACCTGATTTATGGTCCGGCCATTCGCAGCTACATGATGGGGGAAGTGCCTCCGGCCTTTGATCTGCTCTACTGGAACGGCGATGGTGCAAACCTGCCAGCAAAAATGGCCGTGGAATATCTGCGAGGCCTCTGCCAGCGCAACGAGTTCGCAACCGACGGTTTCGAGTTGATGGGGCACAAGCTGAAACTCGAAGACGTGGATGTGCCGCTGATGGCCATAACCTGCGAAACCGACCACATCGCGGCATGGAAAGACTGTTACCGCGGCGTGCAGAAAATGGGCTCGCGGTCCAAAACCTTCGTGGTTTCAGAATCGGGTCATATTGCGGGCATCGTGAACCCGCCCAGCAAGAAGAAATATGGCCACTACACCAACCCGGATATGAAGTCGGACGCCAGCACCTGGCTGAAAGAAGCTGATTTTCACGAGGGGTCCTGGTGGCCCATGTGGGACGCGTGGTTGAAGAAGCGGTCCGGCAAGCAGGTTCCGGCCCGTGAGCCGGGTGATTCGAAGCACCCGAGCCTTGCATCCGCACCCGGGACTTATGTTGTGGCGAAACCAAACGCCTGATTTCATTTTGAAACTTAAAAATTCTGCGTCGCAGCAAGAAAAAACTTGCAATGCTGCGGTGCAGCAATCATATTGTCCTCAAGCTGATGAAACCCGGGGTGGGCCCGGACAGGCTAAAAGGATTAGGACAATGGCAAAGACCCAAGACTTTACCGCGATCATGAAAGACATGATGGGTGCATTTCCGGTGGACACCACCGCAATGGAAGGCGCATTCAAATCGACCGCTTCGCTGAACGAGAAGCTGTCGGGCGTTGCCCTGGACGCTGCTGAGAAATCGGCCGAGATCTCGAACAAATGGACCAAGGACACCCTGGCCAAGCTGAGCGAGATGTCGAAAGCCAAGGCAGAGCCTGCTGACTACGCAAAAGCCGCAACTGACTTCGCAAGCGCGTCGGCTGAAGTTGCAGCTGAAAACCTGGCGGCTTTCGCTGAAATCGCGAAAAAAGTTCAGACCGAAACCGTCGAGCTGCTGATGGCTGCCGGCAAAGACGCCGCGGAAGAAGCAACCGCTGCCGTCAAAAAAGCGACCAACGAGGTCACCACCGCAGCCAAGAAAGCTGCAGCTGCAAAGTAAGAAACGTCCGCGAAGCGCACCCAACCCTCCCATTAGGTGCAATCGCGTTGGGCAGGTCCATTGACCTGCCCTTTCTTTTTGTGCTGCACTCGCATAACCTGTGCTGCAACGCATCATCCTTGGGGAGGGAACCCGGTGTCGGACCAAGAAAAACCGCTGCTTATCAAGCGCTATGCCAGCCGTCGGCTGTATAATACCGAGACCAGCGATTACGTGACGCTCGAAGATATCGCGGGGTTCATCCGTGACGGGCGCGAAGTACAGATCATTGATCTGAAAACCGGCGATGACCTGACGCGCCAGTATCTTCTGCAAATCATTGCCGAACATGAAAGCCGGGGTGAAAACGTGCTGCCGGTGAATGTACTGAATGATCTGGTGCGTAGTTACATGCTGCCGGGCGGGGGGATGATGCCCCAGTTTCTGCAAAGCTCGTTCGAGATGCTGCGCGAAAGCCAAAACAAGATGATGGAAAACATGAGCGCGATGAATCCGATGTCTCAGATGCCGGGTTTTGACGCATTGCAGGCGCAGCAACAGGCTTTCCTGAAGGCGATGACCAGTGGGCTGTCCAGCGGATGGTCCAGCCCGGAAAAGGAAGAGGACAAGTCCGAACCGAAAGAGGATCTGGACGACATCAAGAAACAGCTGGCCGAGTTGCAGCAAAAACTGTCCAAGTTGAACTGATCCGTTCCGAACAAAGAAACAGGCCCGCATTGTGCGGGCCTTTCTTGTTCAAAGCGCCGTTGCTTTAAGTGCCATAAACCGGCATGGGGCCGGTCACTTCGCCAACCGATGCCAGCAGGATGTCTGCAATCACGTCCAGCTCTTCGCGGGTCAGGCGGACGGGCAGGCGCACGTCACAGGCCTTCATCAGCATGTCGCGCGTCTTGGGTAGGTCGAAACTTTCTGGCAGGAATTGCCAGTTCCAGAAGGCGCGGGCGTTGTCTTCGCTCAGACCAAAAACCTGAACCTTGATGCCGCGTGCCTCGGACGCTGCGGCAAAGGCGCGGATCTCATGTTCCTGCATTCCGACAAGATTGAACTGGATCGAATCCGGCGCACGCTGCTCGGGAGGCAGGGGGGCGGGAACCTCGATATGAGACGAGGTGTTCAGGCGACCAGCCACGTAATCATGGTTCGCCAGGCCATCGCGGACGCGGCGCGCCAGTTCCGGAAGTTGCGGACGGATCACCGCCGCGCTGAGGTTGCTCAGGCGAAGATTGTACAGCGGCAGCTTGTTCTGCCAGCGGGCAAAGGCCTCTTCCAGTTCGGGTGAATTGTCACCCTGAGGACCTTTGTGCTTCTTCCAATTGTGCTCATACGCGCCCGACATGATGACGGCCCGCGCTACAAGATCTGCATCATTCGTGATCAGGATGCCACCTTCGCCGGCATTGATCATCTTGTAGGATTGGAACGAGAAACATCCGACCTTTCCGATCGTACCGATATTGCGGCCATGCCATGTGGTGCCCAGCGAATGCGCGGCATCCTCGATCACCGGAATGTTTCGTGCGTCGCACAAGGCCATGATCGCATCCATGTCGGATGTATGCCCGCGCATGTGGCTGATGATGACTGCCTGAACGTTGTCCAGCTTGGCCTCGAAATCGGCCATGTCGATGCGATAGTTTTCACCCACTTCGCACAGAACCGGAATGCAGTCGGCATGGACAACCGAAGACGGCACGGCCGCGAAGGTGAAGCCGGGGATCAGAACACGCGCATCGCGAGGCAGGCCCAGTGCTTTGAGCGACAGAAACAGCGCGGCCGAACAGGACGACACCGCCAAGGCGTATTTCGTGCCCAACAGTTCCGCGAACTCGGCTTCCAGCAGGGCCACCAGGGCATCCTGCGGTGCGGTATAGCGGAACAGGTCACCTGACTGCATCAGGGCCTCGATCGCGTCCTTGGCGGCGGCAGGGATGGGTTCGGCGTCGTGAACGTTGGGGGGCAGCGTCATATTTGGAATTCCCGAATTCTATCTTTGGGAAAGATAAAGATAATCGGAAGGCAATCCAAGCCCTCAATCGCCGGGCAGGCGAAAATTCACCAATCTGTCGCAATTTACGTGGATCAGACCCCAAGCCGGTCGCGCAGTGCGAACCATGTCATGGCCAGCACCAGAAGCGGGCTGCGCAGGGCAGGGCCGCCGGGGAAAGACAGCGCGGGCACGCGTGCCATCGTGTCAAACCCTTCGGCCTGACCCTGAATCGCCATCGCCATGAGTTGTCCGGCATGGGTCGCAGTGCCGACACCGTGACCGGAATATCCCGAAGCCGAAAGAATATTGGGTGCGACACGGGCCAGATACGGCATCCGCCGCATGGTGATGGCCAGCGTTCCGCCCCAGGCATAGTCGATCTTCACATCCCGCAAATTCGGGAAAATCTCGGTCATGGGTTTGCGGACCTTGGCGGCGACATCTGATGGAAAGCGATAGCCATAGCTTTCGCCGCCTCCGAACAAGAGGCGGCCATCGGCGCTGAGGCGAAAATAGTTCACCACGAATTTCGTATCCGCAACCGCCACATCCCGGGTCAAAACCCGGGCGGTGTCCTCTCCAAGGGGTTCGGTGGCCGCAATGAAATTGTTGATGGGCATGACCCTGGCGGCGACGGAACGATTGAGGTCGCCCAGATACCCGTTGCAGGCCAGAATGACGTGCTCGGCCCGAACGTTGCCGTGAGCAGTTCGGATCACAGCCGTCTGGCCCTCGTCAATACCGGTCACTTCGGTGCTTTCATGGATGCGAACGCCCGCTTTGGCCGCGGCTTGCGCCAATCCCAACGCAAAGTTCAAAGGGTGCAGATGTGCCGCACCCATGTCCAGATACCCGCCCTTGTAAGCGGGTGATGGGCAAAGCGCGTGACCTGCGTTTTCGTCCAACAATTCGATCTGGTCATATCCGTACCGCTCAGAAAGATGGCCAGCGTGGTCATGCAGTTCTTTCTGCTCAGATCTGCTCAGGCCCAGGACGGCGATGCCGGGTTTCAGGTCACACGCGATCTGGTGTCTGGCGATCAGGGATTTGACCAGATCCTTGGCGTCTTCGGCCAAATCCCACAGCTTGGCGGCGTCAGCATCGCCAACAAGACGTTCGAGGTCTTCCTGATCCATCCGCTGCGCGCTGCCCAACTGGCCGCCGTTTCGGCCCGACGCGCCAAAGCCCGCGCGGTGCGCTTCAAGCAGCACGACGTCGAACCCGGCTTCGGCCAGATGAAGAGCCGCGGACAGCCCCGTATAACCGCCACCGACTACACATACATCCGCTTTGGTGTCTTCTGACAACGCAGGAAAGCGATCCATCGGATTTGCCGTCGCAGCATACCAGCTGTCTGGGTACTCACCTTTGCGGTCATTGGAATAGAGCAGGTTCACGGAAGGTCTCAGACGTTGATCAGCAGGTGTTCACGTTCCCAAGGAGAGATGACCTGCAGGAACTCTTCGTACTCGGCCCGTTTGACGATGCCGTAAACGCGGGCGAATTCAGGGCCCAGAACCTCGTGCAGGGCAGTGGCCTCGTCGAACAGGTCCAGCGCTTCGCCCATGACCTGCGGGATATCGCCCTCGCCTTCATAAGCGTCGCCATAGAACTGACGACGTGGGCGTTCCTGCTCGACCAGGCCAAGATAGCCGCAGGCCAGCGACAGCGCGATGCCCAGATACGGGTTGCAGTCCATCCCGGCGATGCGGTTCTCGACGCGTCGCGATTCCGGGCCGGACAGGGGCACGCGAATACCGGTGGTGCGGTTGTCACGGGCCCATTCCAGGTTGATCGGTGCCGCGTGATCTTTCACATAGCGCCGGTAGGAATTCACATAGGGCGCCATGACTGCCAGACCGGCGGGCAGGTGGTTCTGCAAACCGGCGATGAAGTGATAAAACGCGTCCGTCTCACCCCCTTGAGGACCAGAGAAGATGTTCTGACCGGTTTCCATGTCGATGATCGAGTGATGGATATGCATAGCCGAGCCCGGCTCTTCCTCGATCGGTTTGGCCATGAAGGTGGCAAAACAATTGTGGCGCAGCGCGGCCTCGCGGATCAGACGTTTGAAATAGAAGACTTCATCGGCCAGTTTCACCGGATTGCCGTGACGCAGGTTGATTTCCAACTGCCCGGCGCCGCCTTCCTGCGTGATGCCATCGATCTCGAACCCCTGATGCTCGGCGAAATCATAGATGTCGTCGATCACCGGGCCAAACTCGTCCACGGCCGTCATGGAATAGGCCTGCCGCGCCGCGGCCGGACGGCCGGAACGCCCCATCATGGGTTTGATGCCCTGCGCCGGGTCCACGTTGGGGGCAACCAGAAAGAACTCCATCTCTGGCGCAACAACCGGCTTCCATCCCTTGTCATGATAAAGCTGCACAACACGCTTGAGCACGTTGCGCGGGCTGTAGGGGATCGGATTGTCATCCCGGTCGTAGGCGTCGTGGATCACCTGCAATGTCCAATCCCCCGTCCACGGCGCAGCGGAAGTGGTCGAGAAATCGGGCTTCAGGATCATATCCTTCTCGATGAACCCGTCATCGCCGGCCGCTTCGCCCCAGCCCCCTGTGATGGTCTGGTAAAAGATGCTGTCGGGCAGGTGGAAATAGGATTGCTTTGCGAATTTTGATGCAGGCACCGCCTTGCCGCGCGCAATCCCCGGCAGGTCCGAAATGATGCATTCAACTTCGTCCAGTCGTTGCCCATGGAAATATGCCTTTGCGGCTTCCGGAAGTTTGTCGGTCCAATCAGCCATCAGGCTCTCTCTTTCTTTAGAAACTCGGCCATGTGGCGCGCGATTTTGGCGTTGTCGTCCGGGGCCGTCTCGCGATTTGCGGCTTCGCGCATCAGGTCTTCGGGCACCACGCCCTTGCCCCGTGTCCGCATCAGGCCTGCCACGAATCCGTTGGTGAATTCCGGGTGGGCCTGAACTGTCCAGATTGTGTCCCCATAAGCCAGCATCGCGTTTTCGCAGAAGGTATTCCGGCCCAGAACCCGCGCTTCCTTCGGCAATTCGACAACCTGATCCTGATGCCAGGCATTCAGCCATAATCTGCTGCCGTCATATTCGTATTCCGTACGACCTACGGCCCATCCTTTCGAGAATTTCTCGACCTTGCCACCCAGTGCCTGAGCAATGATCTGGTGGCCAAAGCAAACGCCGATCAGGGGTTTTCCACTTTCCCGGATCTCGCGCACCAACGCTTCCAGCGGGGCGATCCAGGGAAGGTCCTCGTAAACCCCGTGGCGCGATCCGGTAATGATCCATCCATCCGCATCATCCGCACCATCGGGGAAAGTGCCGTCCACGACGGCGAAGGTCACGAACTCGAACCCGTTGTCACGCAGCAACGCGGGGAAAAGTTCGTCATAATCCCCGAATTCTTCCTGTAGCACTTCGGGGGTGTGGCCGGTTTGTAGAATACCGATTTTCATATGTCACCAAATTTGATCAAATTAACCCTAACCGAGACTGGTTGACGCGGCAAGGGGTTCAAACCGTCTCGAGATAGCACAGCCAGTGATCCTCGGGCGGGATGTTCGCAAATCGGGTGATCTCTTGTCGCTTGGTCATGGTCAGATAGCGGATCAGGTCAGCGGGGAACAGCCGGGCCACCAGGGGATCCGTGGCGAACCTGTCAATCGCGCTCGACCAATCCGGCATCAGTTGACGCAGGTCCGCGATGTCATAGGCGTTCCCCATGATCGGGGCAGGTGGGGTCAAGCCGTCCTCGATGCCGACAAGTGCCGCGCCCAGAACTGCGGTCAGCATCAGATACGGGTTTATGTCCCCGCCGGCGACGCGGTGTTCGATGCGCCGTGCGGCGGGCGCCCCGCCCGGGATACGAATGGCAGCGGTTCGGTTTTCATAGGCCCAGCAGGCGCCCGTGGGCGCATGTGCACCCGGTACGAGCCGTGTGTAGGAGTTGCCGTGGGGTGCAAATATCAGCGTACTGCCCGGCATGGCCGCGACACAGCCCGCTACGGCAGACCGCAATATCTCGGTGCCTTCCGGCCCGTTGTTGTCGAACACATTGTGCCCATTCTGGTCCAACACCGAGAAATGCACATGCATTCCGTTGCCCGCGTCATCGGCATAAGGCTTGGACATGAAGGTGGCCGCAAATCCGTGCCTGCGCGCCAATCCACGCGTCAATGCCTTGAAAAGCCACGTATCATCAGCGCAGCGCATGGCGTCCTGATGGTTCAGGTTGATTTCGAACTGACCGATGCCGCTTTCGGAAATGGCCGTCTGCGCGGGGATGCCCATTGCGGCGCAGCCATCGTACAGGTCGGTAAAGAACGCCTCGAACGCGTCCATTTCGGCAACCGACAGAACGGCCTCATCCGCAAGGCGCCGCCCTGTGATCGGATTCACCGGCGGTTGCGGCTGCGCGCCAGAAGCGTCAACGAGCGTGAACTCCAACTCTGTCGCGGCAACAACGGACCAGCCGCGTTGCGCATAGCGGTCGAGTGTGGCGGACAGGGCATGCCGCGGGTCGCCCGGAAAGGGTACGCCGTCATCATCATACAGACACATCGGCACCAGCGCTGTTTCCGTATCCAGCCAGGGCACGGGGACCGGGCCGCGTTCGGTCGGGCGCAGCACCCCATCAGCGTCGCCGGTTTCAAAGACCAGCGGGCTTCCTTCGATATCAGCGCCCCACAGGTCTACGTTCAGTGCCGAAAACGGCATTCGCACGGCGCCTTTTCCCAGTTTGTCGGCATAGCCGGGGGGCACGCGTTTGCCCCGCATCTGACCGTTCAGGTCACATGCGGCAACGCGAAAATTGTGCAGGGCTCTCAGATCCATTGGGGGCTCCGTCGGTGAAACTCCCCAGTGATTTACTTCAATGGATGTGCTTTGTCACCAAATTTGATCAAATTCTGACTTGGGGCTTCATGGGACGCCCCGCGCCGGTATTGACCGGCGCGGAGAGCTGTTTTCAGGCAAAGCTTACGCCATGTTCTTCCATGGGCAATTGCGCCACATGCAAACCTGACAGGGCCTTGATCGCATTGGCCAAAGCCGGTGCCGACGGTGGCGTGCCGGGTTCTCCGACGCCGGTCGGCGCTTCGGCCGATGGCATGATGTGCACGTCGATTGCGGCAATATCCCCGATACGCAGCGGTTCGTAATCCGGGAAGTTGTATTGATCCACAGCCCCGCTTGTCAGGGTGATCTGGTCACGCATCACATGGCCAATGCCATAGCCGATGCCGCCTTCCATCTGGGCCCGCACGATATCGGGGTTCACGGCGATACCGCAATCCACGGCACAGGTGACCTTTTCAATCCTGATGCCACTTTCCGGATCGCCCGAGATTTCGACCACTTCAGCCGCGTAAGACCCAAAGGACTTGTGAACGGCAATCCCCTGCGACCGGCCTTCTGGCGCATTGCCCCAGTTTGCCTTTTCGGCCGCCAGCTTCAAAACAGCTGCCTTGCGTTGCTGGTCCGGGTTGCCGCTGTCGGACAGATGGGCCAGACGGAACTCCACCGGATCACGACCGGCGGCCTCGGCCACCAGATCCATCATGGTTTCCATCGTATAGGCGGTGTGGGTGTGCCCGACCGAGCGCCACCACAGAACCGTCGTCGCCTTTGGCGTGTCGGTCAGACCCACCGCCATGCCGGGGATGCTGTAGGGGCTGTCCGAAACGCCTTCGACCGAGCTGTGGTCGATGCCGTCATGAACCAGAACAGCCTCGAACGGGGTGCCCTTGATCACGGATTGGCCGGCAATCTGGTGCTGCCACCCGACGATGTTGCCTTCGGCGTCCAGACCCACGCGGACCTTGTGGCCAAAGGCCGGTCGGTAATATCCGCTGCGAATGTCGTCTTCGCGCGTCCAGACCAGTTTCACCGGGCGCGAGCGGTCAGTGACGAAAAAGGCCAGGGCGGCCTCGACCTGATAATCCGCATCCGGGGTGGCGCGGCGCCCGAACGACCCGCCTGCTAGCATGGTTTTGATGTGGATCTTCTCGGCCGGCAGGCCAAAGATCTGCTGGTAGGCCATATGAGGACCCGTCGGCATTTGTGCCCCGTCATGCAGAACGATGTCTCCGTCTGCGGTCTGCTCGATGGTGCAGTTCAACGGTTCCATCGGGGCATGGGCCAGCAGTGGGAAGTAGAACGTTTTTTCAACGACCTTGTCCGCGCCGTCGATGGCGGCTGCCACAGCGGTAAAATCCGCCTTGTTGACGTTATACGTGGGCTCAGCCTCCAGCGCGGCCATGATCTCGGCCTTGATCTGGTCCGAGTTGCGGGTTTCCGCGCCGGACATGTCCCATTCGACCTCAAGCGCATCGCGTGCCTGAATCGCGGCCCAGGTGTTCTCGGCATACACCGCGACGCCTGCCTGATTGGGCAGAACCGCGGCGCTGATATAGCCTTTGACCTCTTTCGATGCGCTGTCATCAAAGCCCAGCGCGATGCCGCCCTTTGCTTCGGGGCGTTTGATCATGGCGATCATCTGGTTGGGCAGGTGGACGTCCATGGCAAACATCGCCTGGCCGTTGCTTTTTATTGCCGTATCCTTGCGGCGCACCGTTTCATTTCCGATCAGACGGAATTCGGATGGGTCCTTCAGGCGTGGCTCTGCCGGAGCGTCCAGTTGCGACGCAGCGGACACGAATTCAGCGATCGGAGCCGACTTGTCGCCTGCCTTCACGATGCCGTCTTCGATGGTGATGCCGGATGCATCCACGCCCCAGCTTTGCGCGGCGGCGTTGATCAGCATTTCGCGCGCGGCAGCACCGGCCTGACGGTATTGCAGCCACGAATTCGCCATCGCGGTCGAACCGCCGGTGCCCTGGAATGGGCCGAACAGCAGGTTGTTGTAGACATTCGGATCCGAGGGGGCGAACTCGTATTCGATCTGGTCCATGGTCAGGCCGATTTCTTCGGCAATCAGCGTCGGCAGTCCGGTCGCCGGGCCCTGACCTTTTTCAAAGTGTTTGACGATGGCGGTCACGGTGCCATCGGCATCGATCTTCACAAATGGATTGAACTGCGCGGTCTCGGACGAGGCCGCGGCCAGCGCACCGTCCGGACGGGTGCCGACCAGAAGGACGGCACCGGCAGCGGCGGCGTTTTTCAGAAACCCACGGCGAGAAGTGTTGATGGTCATGGATCAGGCCTCCAGAATTTCAGACGCGCGCTGGATGCCGGCGCGAATGCGTTGATAGGTGGCGCAGCGGCAGGCATTGCCGGACATGTACTCGTCAATCTCCTGGACTGACGGTTTCGGGTTCTCGGACAACAGCCCGACAGCCGACATCACCTGACCCGACTGGCAATAGCCGCACTGGACGACATCCAGTTCGACCCAGGCCTGTTGTACGGCGGCGCCGATCTTGTCGTCACCGACAGCTTCGATGGTCGTGACTTCGGCGTCTTCGACGTCTTCAATGAATGTCTGACAGGAACGGACGGGCTCACCATTTACGTGCACGGTGCAGGCCCCGCAGGATGCCACGCCGCAGCCGAATTTTGTGCCGGTCAGTTTCAGTTCGTCTCGGATCACCCAGAGAAGAGGCGTTCCGGGTTCGGCATCAACCTCGTGGGTCGTGCCGTTCAGGTTCAATTTAAGAGCCATGATGAGGGGGTCTCCTGTTGGTGCTGGTTTCCGCAATTGGTAAACTCGCGGGTTTACTCATGGCATATAATTTTGCCTCTGTAAACTTCTGCGTTTACCTAGTGTTTGACCAAGGCGCGTCAACAGGTCTATAGCTCTGACATGAACGAATGCAGCGCACATAATGCGTCCAAGCGCGCACAGATCATCGAAGCTGCCGTGGCAGAGTTCCAGGAAAAGGGCTTTGCGGCGGCCAGTATGGACCGCATTTCAGCACGGGCCGAAGTGTCCAAGCGTACGTTGTACAAGTACTTTGAAAGTAAAGAAAACCTGTTCCGCTCTATCGTGGTCGAATTGTCCAGCCGCTTTGCTGAAGTGCTGGAGATTCGGTATGAAAAAGGTCGTGACATTCGTACGCAACTGACTGAACTGGCCTGGGCCGAAGGGCGCATTCTGATGCGGCCCGATGTTATTGCGATGGCCCGGATGGTGATCAGCGAAACCTTGCGCAACCCGACGCTTGCGGCGGAAGCGCAGGGCAAGCTGGACAAGACGGCGACATTCATTGCCATGCTCAAGGATGCGGCAGAGGATGGGCAGCTTCGGATCGATGACCCGGAACGGGCCGGGCGCGAATTCATTGGCCTGATCAAGGCGCGCGCCTTCTGGCCGCTGCTGTTTACGGGTGGGGCGCTTGGCGAAGCCGAGATGACGGAAACGATCGAAAGCAGTGTCCAGATGGTGATGAGTCGATATGGTGTCTGATCGGAAACAGCTGAATCCCGACGGTCGCCGTCGGGACGCCGTCAGAGGGATGTGTTAGGGCTTTTTGACTTGATTCGGGTGGGCAAGACCACTGACAGGCCATCGGATTTCGAAACATAGCAGGACGGAGGCGTTGCTGTGACAGGCAAGGCAACACAGGCTGCGCGTTTAAGCGTGGCACCCATGATGGATTGGACAGACCGCCACTGTCGCTATTTTCATCGGCTGCTCAGCGCGGAAACGTTGCTGTACACCGAGATGGTGACGGCGCCGGCGCTCGTGCGGGGCGGGGCGGTGCATCTGTTGGACCATTCTCCTGAAGAACACCCGGTTGCTTTGCAACTCGGCGGCTCTGACCCGGAAGAACTGGCGCAGGCCGCGCGTTTGGGGGCTGAGGCCGGGTATGATGAGATCAATCTGAACTGCGGCTGCCCGTCGGATCGGGTGCAATCCGGCACTTTCGGCGCGGTTTTGATGAAAGACCCGGCCCGCGTTGCCGACTGCGTGACTGCCATGCGCGAAGCGGTGAACGTGGATGTCACCGTTAAATGCCGCATCGGGGTCGATGACCAAGAGCCCCAAGATGTATTGCCCACATTTCTTGGGCACATCAGCGCGGCAGGGTGCCAAAGGGTGACGATCCATGCCCGCAAGGCGTGGTTGCAAGGGCTGAGCCCCAAGGAAAACCGGGATATTCCGCCTTTGGACTATGACCTTGTGCATCGGATGAAGGATGAGTTTTCGGATCTTCACATATCGATCAATGGCGGCATCAACACGCTGGACGAGGCAGCCGCTCATCTGGAAGCCGGTCTTGATGGCGTGATGATCGGTCGGGCCGCGTACCATCAGCCGGGCGATGTCCTGTCGGATGCTGACCGACGCATCTTTGGTACCGGAAAAACGCGTGATCCGTTCGCGATCGTTCAACATATGGTGCCTTATGTGGAGCGGCATCTTGCCAATGGCGGGCGTTTGCACCAGATCACGCGTCATATGTTGGGCCTTTTCGCGGGTCGTCCCGGAGCCCGCGCATGGCGGCGCGCCTTGTCGGAAGGGGCCGTGCAGGATGGGGCCGGACCCGAGGTGATGCTGCGGGCGCTGGATCAAGTGGCGCCCATGGCAGAAGTTTAAGCGGCAGGGGGAACGATGCCCGAGACGATGTTGCTGGCCCAGATGCTGGGCCTTTTGCTTGTGATCGGAGCGCTGGCCGGCGTGCTTGCCGGATTGCTGGGGGTCGGCGGTGGAATCGTCTTGGTGCCCGCCTTTTTCTATGCGTTTCAAACTCTTGGCTACGGCGGTCCGCAGTTGATGCAACTGTGTCTGGCCACGTCGCTGGCCACGATCATCGTGACGTCGGTCCGATCCGTTCTTGCGCACAACAAGAAGGGTGCGGTGGATTGGGATATCCTGCGCGGTTGGGGGCCGGGGATCGTCGTCGGTGCGATCATCGGGGTTCTGGTTGCCTCGGCCCTGCGGACCGAAGCCTTGCAGGCGCTGTTCGGCATATTGGGAATGGTGATCGGGGCCTATCTGGGGCTGGGTCGTTCGGAATGGCGGCTGGGTGATGTTATGCCCGGTGGGGTAAAGCGGGCCATCCTGTCCCCCGCGGTCGGGTTTCTTTCGGTTCTGATGGGAATCGGCGGCGGCAGTTTTGGTGTACCGCTGATGAGCCTCTACAACACGCAGATCCACCGCGCCGTCGCAACCGCCGCCGGGTTTGGTGTGATCATCGCCGTGCCCTCGGTCATCGGGTTTTTGTTTCTGGATATCGCACCGGAACACCGGCCTCCGCTGACCATTGGGGCGGTCAATCTGGTGGCCTTCTGTATCGTCGTGGCAATGACGATGATCACCGCGCCCTGGGGGGTGAGGCTGGCCCATGCGATGGATCCGAAACCTTTGAAGCGCGTTTTCGCCGTTTTCCTTACGCTGGTGGCGCTCAATATGCTGCGCAAAGCGGTGGGTTTGTGAAGGATTTTGGCGCCAGGGGTTGGGTGAAATTCCCGTATGATCCAGTGCTTGCGGCCTGGGTAGGCCATGCGCTGCCTGCCGCACGGGCCGCGGTAACGGACCCGGCCCATGCTGACTGGCTGGATTGTGACGGGACGTGGTTCATCGGTGTTGACGCGTTGCCCAATGACGCTCAGGGCAGGGTCGGCCAATCGGGGCCTTTGGCCGGAACCGCCATGTCATTCATTGCAGGGCGTTACGGGCAGTTGCCGCTTCACAAAGGCCAAGTCTCGGTCATGCATCCGGGATATCCACGCCCGCGCCGGGGGGAAAACGAAGCCGCCGCGCGGTATCGCAGAAATCGGGACGCGGCTCATGTGGACGGTTTGCGCCCGATGGGGCCGGATCGTCGCCGCCGGGTGGATGAACCGCACGCCTGGATTTTGGGCATACCGCTGACCGAGGCCAGCCCGGATGCGTCGCCCATGGTGTTGTGGGAAGGCAGCCATCATATCCTGGGCGCGGCGTTCAGGCGCGCCCTTGCGGGGACGCCACAAGAGCGTCTGCATGAAGTCGATATTACGGATATCTACCAATCCGCCCGTCGCGAGGTTTTCGAAACCTGCCCGCGAACCGAACTGCCGGCCAAGCCGGGCGAAGCTTACGTGCTGCACCGCCTCTGCCTGCACGGGGTTGCCCCCTGGGCGGAAACGGCAAGCGCAGGGCCGGATGGACGGATGATCGCCTATTTCCGCCCGGAATGTGCCGGGGGTGTGGCGGAATGGATCGAATCCACTTAACCTCCTGTCATTGTTTGGCTTTGGAGGTTTTGACCGATGATTACGGTCCATACGAATTCTGATGGTGCGTTGATAGAAGTAGAGTTGTCGGGGCAAGTCACCAGCGCCGACTATGCCGATGTCCTGGTTCCTGCAATCGAAGCAGCGCTGACAGAACACGATTCCGTTCGGCTTTTGACCATCGTGCAGCCAGAGTTCAAGGGGTATGATTTGGGCGCGGCCTGGTCCGACACCAAGCTGGGGCTCAGCCACTGGCGGGGGTTTGACCGGATCGCGGTTGTTGCCGATCAGGGCTGGGTGCAAACCAGCATCCGATTGGCCGCCCCGATTCTGCCATGCCCCGTTCAGGTCTTTGAACTGGCCGAGCTTGAAGCCGCCCGGCGCTGGATGCGCGAGTCGCTGGGATCCATTCACGTGACCGATCTTGAGGGCCCATGTGTGCAGATCAGCCTTTTGGGAAAACTGGACCCCGAGGAGTACAAGCAGGCCGAACGCGACCTGGACGCTTTGTTGCATGACCGCTCCGGGTTTCGGTTGCTGATCGACCTGCGGGAATTTGACGGCTGGCAGGGGTTGTCCGCTCTTGCAGCGCATTTTCGTCTGGCCAGCCGCCACATCGGACAACTGGATCGCGCGGCCATCGTCGGGGACAAAAGCTGGCAGCACATGGCACAACGTGTCGCCAGTCATGTATTGGGCACACGGACTCAGTTCTTTCCGTCCGAGGAAATCGAAAACGCCAAAACCTGGCTGGCTGCTGGGTAAGGCCCTGCTCTGCGCGCCAACCTGCATCTTGTGATCTTGCTGCCAACAGGCGGCTTGCGTGCTTTGTTCTCTGGGCAGAACAAAGCACCTTTGAGCGCGAATTGACCAAATCTGATTGGCTTATTTCGCGGAACGACACGCACCACATGTCTTGAAACCGGTCTTGATGCCGTACCGGTCCAGAATTGTGACGTAAGGGAACTGGTGGGTTTTTCCGTGGAATTTCTTACCTTAAGGTCAACACGGACCAAAAAACCTGTGTTTTCCCCCTAAATTTGACCGGAAATGTCCTTACCTACGCCGTGTCGCTGCGGGCCTCCACTCACGTTGAACAGATGCGTTCATGAGCTGGCCCCTTTAAGGAGCTCGAACTCGGCCCGCGGCGGCACAGTTATTGGAAGCGGGAAGTTTGCGATGACACTTAGGTTATTGATGGAAAGATTTGCGGCACGCAAGACGCCAGTTTTCAAGGCGGACAAGACCAGCACGAAGCATGTCCAACGTGCAGCGAAAAAATACGGGACTGCAAAAACAAGCAGATCCGAAATCGCGGCACTGTTCGAGTCAGAGCTGCGCGGACAAGACACAAACGGGTCGGTCCGCGACGAATCCAATGACCACAGGGATACGTCCCCAAAGCAGGCTGGCTGACTTCAGGAACCGTTTATGCGCGCTGCACGCCCGCCACGACGTTTGCTGAGGCGCGGCTTTCTGGTTGGTAGATCTTCCATGATTTCGGCGCGTTCGCTGCTGTCCATCTTGGACCAACGGGTGATTTCGTCAATCGTGCGATAGCAGCCGGTACAGATGCGTTCAGTCGGGTGAACGACACAGATCTGGACACAAGGGCTTTCGACCTCATTCCTTTTCCAAACCATATTCGTCATCACTGGTCTCCGACCCGTTACAAAAAGCGCAGCCTGTCCAACGCCCCTTGCAAGATATAACTGGCCGCAACGTGATCAATAACCTGTCCGCGACGTTTTCGTGTCGTATCCGCCTCAAGTAGTGCTTTTTCTGCCGCAACCGTGCTGAGCCGCTCGTCCCAAAATCCGATGGGCAATTCGGTCAGGCGGGACAAATTGCGCGCAAATGCCCGCGTTGACTGGCATCTTGGCCCTTCGCTGCCATCCATGTTCTTGGGCAGGCCCAGCAAGATGCCCCCGATCTCGCGATCGGTGACAATTTCGATCAGGCGCGCGGAATCGAGCGTGAATTTCTTGCGCCGTACCGTTTCCAGCGGGCTGGCGACACCGCGCATGCGGTCGGACACGGCGACGCCGATTGTCTTTTCCCCAAGGTCCAGCCCCATCAGGGCACTCATCGGTTGCAGCGCGGCTGCAAATTCTTCGAAAGCGTCATGGATCATTGAGCGATCCCGGCTTGAAGGGCCGCCGCATCGATGATCTGCAACGCCTCTGAATTGCCGGCAAAGACTTCCGTGGCCTCATCGCGGATGTCGATGGCGCGCTGGCCCTGGCCAAGAACGCCCAAGGCCGCGATCAGGCGGGCCCATTCCTCGGGGGATCCGCCTTCTGTCGCCAGCCGATCAGACAGCTGGTCCACCATACCCTGAATCATCTGCTGCCGTTCTTCGGGGCTCAGCTCTGCGGCGGCGGCCATGTCTTCCTGGCTGGGGCCGGGTGCTGTGCTCAGATCCGGTGCATTGAAAACGCCGGCCCGAAAGGCCAGTTCGTCGATCTGAGCCCGAATTGCTTCGGCCCAAGGCGCACCCGCGGGGGAATCCTGCAACGTTTCGACCCACATGCGATAGGCAAGGTCCGGCCGCCCGATCTGGGCCAGCATCTGCCCCCAATAATAGCGCGCCGGGCCGTGACGGGGGTCACGGTTCAGCGCTTCGATCAGCGCCTGTTCCGCTTCGGGTGAGACATACCCCCCTGCGGCCAGAATCATCATTTCAGCCAGGTCCGCATAGGTATCAGCCGTGGCGCTGTCGCCGGACAGCTCGATCACCTTTTGCTGCGCGGTGTACCCATCCTTGAAGTTGCCCGCATTCGTCTCGTGCTGCGCCAGCAACATCTGACCCTGCAAATCATCCGGCCGGCTCGCAACGGTTTCCCGCAACTGCTTCAGCAGCGAGGCATAGCTTTCTTCCAGCTGCGCAGGTCGAGGTGGGGTCGCCAGTTCTTCCGCAGCGCTTTGGGATGGCCGATTGGCGCGCACTTCCTTGGCCAGTTCAAGCCGTGCGGTCAGCGGCATGTCAGGCAAACCCACGGCCCCGGTGCGATGATACATCGCCAATGCTCCGCCGATCAGAAGCAACGAAATTGCCAGGATCGACAACACCGAGACCGCACGAGATGGCCCGGCGCCGGCACCCTCTTTTTTCATTTGATCATCTGCGGCCAGAATGCGACGGGAAATTTCCGTGCGCACCCGTTCAGCGTCGGCCTCGCCAATGACCCCGCGCGCCAGATCCCGGTCCACACCGGCCAACTGTTCGCGATAAACCCGCAGGTCGTATGCCGCCGCGGGTTCATCCCCACGGCGTTTGCGCAGCAGGGTAAAGCAGAGAAAAGCTGCGATCAGCAGCGCGACAAGAAAAATCAGAACCCAGAACGTCATGGTCCCTCCGAGGATGCTGCCCTGACTTAGACCTGTGAGGCGTCCGACAAAAGGGACAAATGGCCGCGAATGAGCGACATGTCGCAATAGTGCGATATTGCGGCGTTGCACGGCAGGGTTAAAATGCCGTCACACGGCATATCTGCGCCCAATCACCGAACCGGATGGATTCGCACATGAAACACTATTCAGCCTTTGCTGTGGCGCGGGAAGCTCTGCGCTATCACACCGGATGGGAGCGCGCCTGGCGCTCACCCGAACCCAAGAAGCGCTATGACGTCATCATCGTTGGTGCTGGCGGTCATGGTCTGGCGACCGCGTATTACCTTGGCAAGAACTATGGCATCCAGAATGTCGCGGTTATCGAAAAAGGCTGGCTGGGCGGAGGCAATACCGGTCGCAACACGACGATCATCCGTTCGAACTATCTGCAAGACCCGTCGGCGGCGATCTACGAGAAAGCGCGCAGCCTTTACGAGGACCTGAGCCAGGAACTGAACTACAACATCATGTTCAGCCCGCGCGGCGTCATCATGCTGGCGCAGACCCAGCACGAGATCCGCGGCTACCAGCGCACGGCCCATGCCAACGCGCTGCAAGGTGTCAAGACGGAATGGATCGGCCCCGAGCGCGTCAAGCAACTGGTGCCAATCATCAATCTGGACGGCCCCCGGTATCCGGTTCTGGGCGGCCTTTGGCAGGAACGCGGGGGCACTGCGCGCCATGATGCAGTGGCGTGGGGCTATGCGCGAGCCTGTTCGGCGATGGGTATGGATATCATCCAGCAATGCGAAGTCACCGGTGTGCGCTCGGACAAAGGTCGCGTTGTCGGGGTCGATACCACCAAGGGTGCCATCGATTGTGACAAGCTGGGCATCGTCGTCGCGGGCCATTCGGGTCAGTTGGCCGAGATGGCGGGCTTCCGCCTGCCGCTGGAAGCCGTCGCGTTGCAGGCACTGGTGTCCGAGCCCATCAAACCCTGCATGGATGTGGTCGTGATGGCCAACACCGTGCACGGCTACATGTCGCAATCCGACAAGGGCGAAATGGTGATCGGCGGGGGAACCGACGGGTTCAACAACTTCACGCAGCGCGGGTCGTTCCACCATATCGAGGAAACGGTGCGGGCGCTGGTCGAAACCTTCCCGATGATTTCGCGCCTGAAGATGCTGCGCCAGTGGGGCGGGATCGTGGACATGACCGGTGACCGTTCGCCCATCCTGTCGAAAACACCGTTGCAGGGCTGCTTTATCAATGGCGGCTGGGGCACCGGTGGTTTCAAGGCGATTCCGGGTTCCGGCTGGGGGATGGCACAGTTGATGGCGACAGGCCATTCACCGCTGACCGAAGCCTTCTCGATGGACCGCTTCAAGGAAGGCCGCTTCATCGACGAAAGCGTCGCCGCCGGGGTGGCGCACTAGGGGGATTCCCGAAGGTGCCAGAAAACAGAATTCAGGTCGGCCCCCGCGCCGACTGACCGCCAAAAGGATGACAACATGCTAATCCTGAATTGCCCCTATTGCGGCGTAGACGCCGAAGAAACCGAATTGGCCGCCGGCGGCGAAGCGCATCTGAAGCGTTTCGGTCCGGGCTCGTCCGATGACGAATTCCACGACTATCTGTTCATGCGTGAAAACCCGAAAGGTGTTCATTTCGAGCGCTGGCGGCACGCCAATGGCTGCGGCAAGTGGTTCCACGCCGCGCGCTGCACGCAGACACTCGAAGTGTTCGGCACCTATTCCGCGCAGGTCACCGAGCCGCCGCAAGACATCAAGGATGCCATCACTGCCAAACGGCCCGGCTGGACGTGGAGAGAGTTCTCCTGATGCTTCATCTTTTCAAAAATACTCCCGCCGGAGGCTTTGACGCCTCCACATGCGAAAGGCCCGCACAATGAGCACCCGTCTCGCAAAACAAGGCCGGCTGATTGACCGGTCGAAAAAGGTCACATTCACATTCAACGGAACCTCGATGCAGGCATATGAGGGGGATACGCTTGCCTCGGCCCTGTTGGCCAATGACCAGATGATGGTTGGCCGGTCGTTCAAATACCACCGTCCCCGCGGCGTTGTCGCCAGCGGCGCGGAAGAGCCAAACGCGCTTGTCGGCCTGGGGCAGGGCAACCGGTTCGAGCCGAACCAGCGTGCCACGACGACCGAGGTGTTCAACGGCTTGACCGCGATTTCACAGAACCATTGGCCAAGTCTTGAATATGACATCGGTGCGGTGAACACGGCCTTTGCCCGGTTTCTGCCGGCCGGCTTCTACTACAAGACGTTCATCCACCCCAAACCTTTCTGGAAACACGTCTACGAACCGTTCATCCGGCAGTCGGCGGGGTTGGGCAAGGCGCCTGACAAAGACAACCGGGATGCCGACACCTATGAACATTTCTACGCCTTTACCGATGTTCTGGTGATCGGCGGCGGTGTGGCTGGTTTGCAGGCGGCCAAGGCGGCGGCACAATCCGGTGCCAAGGTCCTGCTGATCGAGCAGACCGCGCATTGGGGCGGTCGCGCTCCGGTTGACGGCGGCACCGTGGATGGTGAGCCTGTGGATAAGTTCGTGGAACAATTGGTTTCCGAACTCGAAACAATGGACAACGTCATCATGCGCACGCGCTGCATGGGAGCGGGTGTTCACGACCATGGTTATGTGTTGGGATACGAGCGCCTGACGGATCACACGCCGGGCGTGCAGGGCCCGCGCCACCGCTTGTGGCGTATTCGCGCCAAGCAAATTGTAACGGCAACGGGTGCAATTGAAAGACCATTGTCCTTTGCTGGCAACGATGTTCCAGGTGTGATGCTGGCATCGGCCATGCGCGACTATGTCGTGAACTGGGGGGTTACTCCGGGCGATCGGGTCATCGTCGCCACCAACAATGATGACGCTTACCGCACCGCGATTATCCTGAAACAGGCAGGTGTGGATGTTTTGCGCATTGTTGACGCACGCGCAACGGCCGGACCTTCGGCGGAAGAAGCTCGCCAGTTGGGTATCCGCGTTGATCCGGGCAAGGCCATTGCCAAGGTCAAGGGCGGCAAGCGCGTCAAGAAAGTCGCCATCTGCAATCAGGAAGGCGTTGGTGGCGCGCGTGAAGAGGTTGAGGCGGATGCAGTCGCCATGTCCGGCGGCTGGTCTCCGGTCGTGCACATGTGGTCCCATTGCGGGGGCAAGCTGATCTGGGATGAGGCGAACGCGCATTTCCGGCCGGATCCTCAGCGTCCGCCGCTGGGGGCCGACGGCAAAGGGTTCGTTGTTGCTGCTGGCGCGTCCAACGGTCCTCTGGCGTTGCAAGATGTTCTGACAGACGCCCATGCGGCCGGTAAGGCGGCCGCCAAGGCGGCTGGCTTCAAGCCCAAGAACACCAAGGCGCCCGCAGGGGAAACAACCGCCGAAGCGCCGATGGAAGCAGTCTGGCTGATGCCGGCAAATGCAGAAGTCCAATTGCGCATGAAATCCTGGCTGGATTTCCAGAACGACGTCAAGGTTTCTGACGTCCAACTGGCCGCGCGCGAAGGGTATGAAAGCGTCGAACACACCAAGCGCTATACCACGCTGGGCATGGCGACCGATCAGGGTAAGTTGAGCAACATCAACGGATTGGCGATCCTTGCTGATGCGCTGGAATCCGAGATTCCCAAAGTTGGCACAACCACCTTCCGCCCGCCCTATACGCCTATCTCGATGGGTGCGATCGGCGGTGAGGCCCGGGGTGAGGTCTTTCAGCCGATCCGTCGGACACCGATGCACAACTGGCACGACAGGAACGGCGCCGACTGGGAGCCGGTGGGTCACTGGCGCCGGGCCTATGCCTATGTCCGCCCCGGTGAATCCGTGCATGACGCGGTCAATCGAGAGGTCAAGAACACCCGCGAGAACCTTGGCCTGCTGGATGCCTCGACGCTGGGCAAACTGATCGTCAAAGGCCCGGATGCCGGCAAGTTCCTGGACATGATGTACACCAACATGATGTCCACGCTGAAGGTCAGCAAATGCCGCTATGGCCTGATGTGTTCGGAAAACGGCTTCCTGATCGACGACGGCGTTGTCGCCCGCATCGACGAGGACACATGGCTGTGCCACACCACCACCGGCGGGGCCGAGCGTATCCATGGTCACATGGAAGAATGGCTTCAGACCGAATGGTGGGACTGGAAAGTCTATGTCGCCAACGTGACCGAGCAATACGCGCAGGTCGCCGTGGTCGGCCCCAATGCCCGCAAGGTGCTTGAAAAGTTGGGCGGCATGGATGTCAGCAAAGAGGCGCTGCCGTTCATGGAATGGCGCGATGGCAAGATCGGAGGCTTCGATTGCCGGGCCTACCGCATTTCGTTCTCGGGCGAGCTGTCTTATGAAATCGCTGTTCCCGCCAGCCAGGGTCAGGCGTTCTGGGATGCCTTGATGGAGGCAGGCAAAGAGTTCGGCGTGATGCCGTATGGAACCGAATGTCTGCACATCCTGCGGGCCGAGAAGGGCTTTATCATGATCGGGGACGAGACCGACGGCACCGTGATCCCGCAGGATCTGGGGCTGCACTGGGCGCTGTCCAAGAAGAAAGAGGATTATCTGGGCAAACGCGCTCATTCCCGCAGCCACATGGCGGATCCCGAGCGCTGGAAGCTGGTCGGTCTCGAGACTGTGGACGGATCGGTTCTGCCGGATGGTGCTTACGCGGTGGGCGAAGGCGTCAACGCCAACGGTCAGCGCAACATGATCGGCCGTGTGACGTCGACATATTACTCGGCCAATCTGGGCAAAGGCATCGCCATGGGGCTGATCAAGCACGGCCCCGACCGCATGGGCGAGATCGTCGAGTTCCCGGGGACGGACGGCAAAACCTACAAAGCCAAGATCGTGGACCCGATCTTTTATGACAAGGACGGGGAGAAGCAGAATGTCTGAACCCATCAGCGCATTGAACCACGCCAGCTATGACGGCATCGCCAAGGTCCAGGAATGCGGCCTGCAAGGCATGATAACCCTGCGCGGCGACCTGTCCGACAAGGTGCTGGCCAAGGCCGTCAAGGATGCAACCGGTCAGAAAGTGCCGGGTCAGCGCCAGGTGCTTGTGACTGGCGATACCGGCGTGGCTTGGATGTCGACAGACGAGTTGCTGGTTCTGGTGCCTTATGCCGAGGTCGAAGCCAAACTGGCCGACATGGTCGGTGCCCTGAGTGGGACCCATGCTTTGGCGGTCAATGTCTCGGATGCCCGCGCCGTCTTCAGCGTCTCTGGTGCCAGCGCAAGAGAGGTACTGGGCAAGGTCGCACCTGTCGATCTGTCGGCGGATGCATTCCTGCCCGGCCAGATCCGCCGCACGCGTCTGGCGCAGGTGGCCGGTGCTTTCTGGATGGATGATGAACAGACCTTCCGCGTGGTCTGCTTCCGTTCCGCTGCGGATTACGTGTTCAAACTGCTCAAGGTGGCAGCACAGCCCGGCAGTGAAGTCGGGGTCTACTGAACAAAAAAGCCCCGGTTCATCCGGGGCTTTTTCTTACTTGACTGTCGAACAGGTCCCGACTCCGAAAGGTTTGTTCGCGAAATTTCCCTGAACGAATGCCATGCGGACGGCGACCGTATTGTCGGTTGTTTTCAGGTTCGCCTGATATCGAACGCGGACATTGCCGCCGGCAACCATTTTTTGATCGAGGTTCCAGATAATACGGTATCCCTTGGCGCCGCGGTCTTTGAATTTTGCCTTGGCCCAATCCTGGTACGAAGTGGCGGCCATCGCCGAAGATGCGGCGGGGTCGATCCGGAACGCATACTCTGGCGCAATCCAGCCATGGGCGTCCTGTTTGGTCATCTTGCAATGATAGGTAACCGTTTCTGCCGCAGCGGTTTGTGCAAGAAATGCGGCGACTGCAATCGGTAAAAGTCTTTTCATTTTATCCACTTGGGTATGATTCTTGGTGTGTGCACTCAAACTGATACACATCAATGCCGCAAGCGGGACCTCGCGTGAACGAAGAAAAAAACGCCAGACGTTCTACCCATGCAAGAGAACGGTGTGAAAACGGTTCAGGCCGTCTTCGGTCAGCAAGTCCGAAGTCTTTACAGGCTGCGCCTTGTCATCCGACAGCTTTGCGTAATAACCCAGTTCATCCATCAACGCGGTGACACGTTCGTGCCTCTGGTCTTCCGGAAGCAGAGGCGCATGAAGAGACAGAAGAAGGGCGGGGCGGCGTTTCTTCAGCCATGCGGACAAAGTGGGGGCAACAATGAATTCCGCGCCCTCGATGTCCATTTTGACCAGCGAAACCCGAGACAGGTCGTTTGTTTTTTCGAATTGGTCCCAGGCGATCGTCAGCGCGTCAGACCCATGCGCCCCGTCGTGCAGAAGCGAACTGGTAGAATCCCCGGGTTCACCGCGCACAGAGGCCATGCGTGCCACACCAAATCGATCTGACAGGGCGACCCCGAATGCCGAAACGTTCTGAACGTCGTTCAGATCAAGATTCCATGCCAGATGCCGAAACGCGGTCGGGTCAGGCTCAAAACACCAGACATGCCGCGCCCTTCGCGCACCATACAGCACCGTAGGGCCAATCCACGCGCCGATGTCCAGATAGTCGCTCTGAGGGGACAGGAACCGGTCAAGAACTGCAAATGTTTCAGGTTCCCAAGCGCCCGCAGTGGCTTTGCGCCAGAATTTCGAATGGTACGGGTCCAGACGAAACGGCTCGCCGTTCAGATTGCCCGCATAATATCCGCGGGCGCGATAGAACATCTTGCGCGCCTGTGTCAGCATCGCCTGCCTCCGGGTTTTCTTGCCACGCCCCTTGACCTGCGGCGGTTGCCAAAGCATTTAACCTTGGGAACCGCAACTTACATTTAAACAGGGGGCCGACATGGCTTTTGAACTTCCTGATCTTCCTTATGCACATGACGCGCTGGCAGCCAAGGGTATGTCCGCGGAAACGTTGGAATATCACCACGACCTGCACCACAAGGCCTATGTCGACAACGGCAACAAGCTGATCGCCGGCACCGAATGGGACGGCAAGTCGCTGGAAGAGATCATCGTTGGTACTTACGACGCAAACGCCGTGGCACAAAACGGTATCTTCAACAACATCAGCCAGTTGTGGAACCACAACCAGTTCTGGGAAATGATGGGGCCGGGCGACAGCGCCATGCCGGGCGAGCTGGAAAAGGCGCTGACCGAAAGCTTCGGTTCGGTAGATGAATTCAAGTCGCAATTCAGTGCCGCAGGTGCGGGTCAGTTCGGTTCGGGCTGGGCCTGGCTGGTCAAGAACGCCGATGGCTCGCTGGCCGTCACAAAGACTGAGAATGGCGTGAACCCACTGTGCTTTGGTCAAACCGCGCTGCTGGGTTGCGACGTTTGGGAGCACTCCTACTACATCGATTTCCGCAACAAGCGTCCAGCCTACCTGTCGAACTTCCTCGACAATCTGGTGAACTGGGAAAACGTCGCATCGCGGATGTAACGTATTGAACCGACGTCGGTTTATAAAGGGCCTGCTGGCGGTGACGCTGGCAGGCCTTGTCACGGCCGCCTACGGGTTCATCATTGAACCCGCGGTTCGGTTGCGCGTGCGCAAATGGCGCATTCAGCGGGACGACTGGACAGCGCCGCCGCTCAGAATCGCCGTACTGTCCGATATGCATGTGGGCGAGCCCTATGTCGGCCTGAACCGCGTAAAGCAGGTGGTCCGTCGAACCAATGCGCTGGCTCCGGACGTGATCCTGCTGTTGGGTGATTTCTTTGCAAGCCACAAAGGTGTCTCGGACACGGTCAAGATGCAGGACCTGGCCCCTGTGCTTGCCGGGCTTGAGGCGAAGAATGGTGTCTTTGCCGTTCTGGGCAATCACGACTGGTGGGATGACAGGTCGGCTCAGCGGCGCGGGTCCGGGCCCAATCGCTATGCCGAAATTCTGGAACAGAACGGCATTTCGGTGTTGTCCAATGCCGCGATCAAACTCGAAACTCAGGGCATCTGGTTGGCCGGGCTCGAGGATCAGCTGGCGATCTGGCGCAACGGCAAGCCGCAAGGATTGGACGATCTGGAAGGTACTCTGGCGCAGATCACCGATGACGCTCCGGTTGTGATGATGGCGCATGAGCCCGATGTGTTTCCCACTGTGCCCGGGCGGGTGGCGTTGACCCTTTCTGGGCACACACATGGTGGCCAGGTGCGCCTGTTCGGCTGGTCGCCTGTGGTGCCATCGAAATTCGGCAATCGCTATGCCTATGGCCATGTACGCGAAGATGGGCGCGATCTGGTCGTTTCGGGCGGTATCGGCTGCTCGATCCTGCCGGTTCGTCTGGGCGTGACGCCCGAAATCACCGTTGTCGAGATGTCCGCCTAAAGGGTTGATGACCAGCCGGTGAAAACCCGCCGATACGTGCCCTTTCTGCACGACGGTACCTTGTTTGCTGTTTTCCAGTACACATCTCTGTAGGGTAGAGGGAGAAACTGCATATCAATTCAAACAATGATTGGGCTGCGCACTGTTCGTGCGTCAACAACCCCGCATGTCCGGCAGGTCGAGGGATACCCAGAACACAACCTAATCAGGAGATCGCAATGGTCGCACTTACACAGGGAACTTGGGTTATTGTTGCAGATGGAGAGAAAGCGCTGGTGATGGAGAATATCACCGATGCCGACGATCCCAACCTTGTCGTCGTCGCTGTCGAAGAACAAGACGGCCCGACCGGAAAACCGACGGACCGCGCAGGTCGTCGCAACGACGGCGGACCAAAACAGAAATCGGCAATTGAAGAACCCACGTGGAAGGCGCACGCAAAATCTCTGTTCGTGCAGGATCTGGCGAACCTGTTGAATCGCAAGGGGCTGAAAGGGGCCTATGACAAGCTGGTTCTGGTGGCCAGCCCTCATGTTCTGGGCTTGTTGCGGCGTCGGTTGCACAGCGAGGTGCTGGGAAAGGTCGTGGCCGAGGTCAACAAGACCCTGACCAATCATCCTTTGCACAAGGTCGAACAGGTGGTGCGCCACAGTCTGCAACCCAAAGCCAGACTGGCCTGATCAATACGGCGGGCGGTTCGACCGCCCGCACGGTTTCCCATCCTCAAGTCAGCTTGTTCCGCAGGGCGATCATGGCTGTATCGGCGTCTTCAACCCAGGTGATGAAATCCGCCAAAGACGTGTCGGCAAAGCCTTGCCCGATCACCTGATCCAACAATGTGTGCAACGCGTCCCAATAGCCGTTCACATTGACCACGACGATTGGCTTGTCATGCAGGCCAAGCTGGCGCCATGTCAGCGCTTCGAACAGCTCGTCCAGCGACCCCGGACCGCCCGGTAGAACCACGACGGCGTCGGCGTTCATGATCATGACCTTCTTGCGCTCGTGCATTGTCTCGGTGATCACGAAATGGGTCAGATCCGTTTTTCCGACCTCGCGCTTGACCAGATGCACCGGAATGACGCCGAAAGTTTCACCACCGGCATTCTGCGCGGCGCGGGCCACTTCACCCATCAAACCGACATCGCCGGCTCCGTAGACCAGCCGCCAGCCTTCCTGCGCCAGCAGGCTGCCGAACTGCCGTGCAGTTTCAGAATAGGCTTTCTCGGCTCCATTGCGTGACCCGCAGTACACACAGACTGATTTCTGAGACATCAAAGAGGGGCTCCGGGGTTGTGTCAGGGGTTTTGACCCGTGATAGCGGGATTGATAGATTGGCTCAACTGTCCGTCGGAAAGCTTTTCAACGCATAGCTTTTGCCCGGTGGAGTGAAAGGAAAATAATGGACGCCAAATCGGGAAACGGAAGCTCGGGCAATTTCATCTGGGGGGTGATTGCAGGTCTTGTTGCGATATTGGGCGCGGGTGGATTGTATCTGTCCGACGTCTTCACCAAAACGCCCGAGCCGAGCGCCCCGCAGGAAACCGCCTCTGCCGTGGCCCCGGAACCTGTAGGGCAGGATGCGCAGGTTTCGGAACCGGAAGTGGCTGAACAGGCGGCTCCTGTGGATGAAGGGCCCACGACCGAGCCTGCCGAGGACACAGGTAAAGCGGCCGACGCCCCTGACGCAGATACTGCCGTTGCCAAGACGGATGATACCGCGCCCCAGCCAGCGGTCCCTCCGGCGCTGGATCAGATATTTGTTGAGCCAGATGGCACGGCGCTGTTGTCCGGCGATGCCGAGCCCGGCAGCCGGATCGAGGTGCTGCTGAACGGCGAACCCCTGCACAGCTTTACCGTGGACGGCAGCGGCCAGTTTGCCGAATTCGTTTCGATCCCGTTCAGCGACGCGGCTCAGGGGTTGGTCCTGCAAAGCAAGGATGGCGAACGGATCACACAGTCCGACGACTATCTGATTGCGGCATTGCCAAAGCCGGTCGAAGAAGCGCCTGTAACTGAAGAATCGCTGGCATCCGATCCGGACACGACGGCCGATGCCGAAGACGCCACGATCGCGACAGCCGATGAAGATGTTGAGCCCGAAACGACGACCGAAGTTCCGGCGCCAGAAACTGACGTGACCGGAACCGAACCCACCGTGCCGGAGGCCGAGGAAACGCAAACCGCCGACTTGCCGCCGCAGACACCCGAACCGGATCAGCAGATTGCGGTGCTGCGGTCCGGCGAAGAAGGGGTTGAGCTGGTGCAGCCGCCTGTGGTGCGGGATACGCCCCCCGATCAGATCGCACTGGATACAATCGGATATTCTGATACCGGCAATGTTCAGTTGACAGGACGTGTGCAGGACGGTGCAGCCGTTCGACTGTACCTGAACAATCGCCTGATCGCCGATCTCGACCCGAAAGAGGATGGATCCTGGCGCAGCGATCTGGAGGGAATTGATCCGGGTGTCTACACGCTGCGCGTGGACGCGGTGAATACGGACGGGACGGTGCTGAGCCGGGTCGAAACGCCGTTCAAGCGAGAGCCGGTTGAAGTGCTGGATGCCGCCGTGGCGGCCAGCCAGGCCAACGCGCAGGGCGAAGCAGCTGCCATCCGTTCGGTTACGGTTCAACGGGGCGACACGCTGTGGGCCATCTCGCGCGACCGGTTTGGCGACGGGGTCCTGTATGTACGGCTGTTCGAGGCCAATCGCGACCTGATCCGCGATCCGGATCTGATCTATCCGGGGCAGGTCTTCACCATACCTGAATAAGCATCGCCTTTGGCCCAAGCGGGCCGGGGTCAATCTCTGACCGCAGTTAAGGTACGTGATGAGACGAACACCTACTATGACCCCGGACGATACGGTGCCGCGCGACGAACGAAGCTCGGGCTGGCGCACGATCCGCAAAGTGGCACCCTATCTTTGGCCACAGGATGAGCCATGGGTAAAGCGCCGCGTGGTGATTGCTATGGTCATGCTGGTTCTGGCCAAGCTGATCGCGGTCTATACGCCGATCCTTTACAAAGGTGCAGTTGACGCCCTGGCAGGTGAAGGCGTGCCGCCGGTGGCGCTGGGCGCGGTCGGGCTGACGGTTGCCTATGGCGTGGCGCGGATGCTGACCGTGGGTTTCCAACAACTGCGGGATGCGGCCTTTGCGCCCGTAGGGCAAAGGGCCCTGCGGGCGTTGGCGCTCGAGACCTTTCGGCATATTCACAACCTCTCGATGCGTTACCACGTGTCCCGCCGTACCGGAGGGCTGAGCCGCATCATCGAACGGGGTGTCAAGGGCGTCGAGTTCCTGTTGCGCTTTCTGCTGTTCTCGATCGGGCCGCTGATCCTGGAACTGCTGCTGGTGGCGATCATCCTGATGTGGCTGTTCGATGTCTGGTATCTGGTGGTCGTCGCCGTCACAATCGGCCTGTATATCTGGTTCACATTTGCCGTAACCGAATGGCGGGTGAAGCTTCGGCGCGAGATGAACGATCAGGACACCGAAGCCAATCAGCGCGCCATCGACAGCCTGCTGAATTTCGAAACCGTCAAGTATTTCAATGCCGAAGCCCGCGAAGCTGAACGATATGATGTGTCGATGAAAGCCTATGCCGGGGCGGCGTTGAAAACGGCTTATTCGCTGGCATTTCTGAATTTTGGCCAGTCATTCCTGATCACCTGTGGTCTGATCGGTGTGATGGTTCTGGCTGCAATCGGGGTTCAGAGCGGGAACCTGACAGTGGGCGATTTCGTCATGGTCAACGCCTACATGATCCAGATCACCGTACCGCTGAACTTTCTGGGGACGGTCTATCGGGAAATCCGGCAGTCGTTGGTCGATATGGGCCAGATGTTCGATCTGCTTGAACAGCCCGCCGAAGTCACCGACAAACCCTGTGCGCCCAACCTCAAGGTAAATGGCGGCGAAGTCACGCTGGACGACGTGCATTTCGGCTATGACCCTGAGAGGGAGATCCTCAAAGGTGTTTCGTTGACCGTTCCTGCCGGGCAGACCGTGGCCATCGTCGGGGCAACCGGGTCTGGCAAATCAACCATCGGGCGGCTGCTGTTCCGGTTCTACGATGTGACCAAAGGAGCCTTGAAGATCGACGGGCAGGATGTTCGGGATGTGACGCAGTCCAGCCTGCACGCGGCCATCGGCGTTGTGCCGCAGGACACAGTACTGTTCAACGACAGCATCCGGTACAACATTGCCTATGGCCGTGACGACGCCACCCCGGAGGAGGTCGAGGCTGCCGCCCGAGCTGCGCAAATTCACGATTTCATCACCTCGCTGCCCGAAGGCTACGACACTATGGTCGGTGAACGGGGGCTCAAACTGTCAGGTGGTGAAAAACAAAGAGTCGGCATCGCGCGGACTTTGCTCAAGAACCCGCCGATCCTGTTGCTGGACGAGGCGACCTCGGCCCTGGACACCGATACCGAGCAGGACATCAAGGATGCGCTGGCGCGCGCAGGAGAGGGTCGTACGGTTATCACCATTGCCCATCGCCTCAGCACCATTGCCGAAGCGGACCGGATCGTGGTTCTGGAAGCGGGCGAGGTTATCGAACAGGGCACGCATGACGAGTTGCTGGCGCGGTCGGGGCGGTATGCCCAATTGTGGAACCGGCAGCAATCGGACGGGGAGGCGGCCTGAAGTTCCAAACTTGGAGCGAAACAGGGTAGAATACACCAAACTAGGAGGGTGCCTGTCATGATGAAGCGACTGAAATCACGACTATCGTCTATTGTGATCGCGATTTGTCTGCCCGTCATTGTGGTGGCAGATCCCATCGTGGGTGTCTGGAAGACTGAACCTGACCGCAAGAACCTGATTTCGCACATCAAAATCACGGCGTGTGGAGATAAGTTCTACGGTCGGATCCTTTCGGCCTATGACGCTTCAGGCAAGGAAGTCCAAACACCGAATATCGGCAAAAAACTGTTCTGGGACGTGGTCGGTGAAGGCGGTGGAAAATACGGCGGCGGCGAATTCTGGGTCCCGCTGATCAACGTGGATGCGGTGCCACAGATGACGTTGCAGGGGGACAAGCTGCTGGTCAAAGGATGCGAACATGCGATTTGCGCGCATCAGACGTGGTCCCGGTTGTGATGATGGCCAAATGAAAAAGGACCGGGAAAACCGGTCCTCTTCCTTTATTCAGCAGCTTTCAGCGGCGGGCCAGAGGGGCGACCAGACTGATCTGATCGACTGTCCTGTTCTGATCCTTCAAAACGCGAGTCGTCCTCCCACACAATTTCAGTGGCCTGCATCTGCCGGGCAGAGCGCCCTATCGCCATGTCCTGCGCGATCTGGCTGGACCGGCCTGCCGTTACACGGGCCAGAACTCGGCTGAGCCAAATCGCATAGGTTGTCACCCAGACCCGCAAGGCCAGAAGCGATGGCGTCACGATCAGCGTCAGGACAGTTGCAATGCCCAGGCCAAACACCACCGCCGTGGCCAGCTGTTTCCACCACAGTGCGGTGGGGCTGTCGATGGAATAGCCGCCATTGATGAAGTCCAGCGATAGGCCGAACATCATCGGCGTCAGACCGGCCATCGTTGTCAGCGTGGTCAGCAGCACAGGGCGGATACGGGACTCCGCAGTGCGGATGATCGCCTCGATCCTCGGCATATAGCTGCTGTATTCCTGATAGGTGTCGATCAGAACGATATTGTTGTTCACCACGATACCGGCCAGGGCCACGATGCCGGTCCCGGTCATGATGATCGAGAAGGGCTGTTCCATCACGATCATGCCGATCAGAACCCCGGTAGTGGACAGAACCACCGCCAGCAGCACGAGAACTGAATTGTAGAACGAGTTGAACTGCGCCAGCAGGATCACGAACATCAGCCCCAGGGCGCCCATGAACGCGTTCACCAGGAAGGCGCCGGATTCTTCCTGCTCTTCCTGATCACCGGTCCATTCCCAGCTGATCGCGTTGGCGAACGGGCCGGTTTCCAGCCATTCCGTCAGCACCGCAATTCGCTCGTTCGGGTTGATCAGCGCAAACTGCGCGTCCCCGTCGTCGATTGCGCTGCGCAGCTGGTCGACACTTTCTGCGCCGGTCAATTGAACCAGTTCATATGACTTTCCACCCGTACCATTCAGAACGGTGCCGGTCGGTGTGTAGCCTTCCGTCACTTCACGCATGACCGCCAGCCGCACCTGTTTTCCATCGGGGCCCTCGGTCACGACCTTGCTCAGCCCCGGTTCGACATCCGCTTTTACGTCGTAGTATCGCTGCTGGTCGACGCGGTTGATCTCGGCCAGCTTGGCCACGGGTTTGCGCGTCACGAAGTTCGACAACGGCACCAAACCGTCCGGGGTACGAACCTTGAGTGTATCCAGTGTCGACAAAACGCGGTCTTCTTCGGGCAGGCGAACGCGAATTTCGATCTCTTCATCATTGCTGTCCGGGCGCATCTCGCCCAGCAATATGCCGCGCGTGACCAACTGGACCATGGCGCCGACGGTTGCCACGTCGGCTCCGAACCGACCGGCCTTGGCGACATCCACGTCAATCTGCCAGTCGATGCCGGGCAGGGGCAGGGTGTCTTCGGTCTTGATCAGGCCCGGCGTGGTGTCGAAAACCTCGCGGGCGGTGATCGCTGCCGAGGTCAGGTCTTCCCACCCGTCACCCTTGATGCGCAGATGCACAGGCTTGGCTGAAGCAGGGCCTTGCTCCAAGGGCAGAATCTCGACGATGATACCGGGGATCGTTGCAAGTTGGGCATTCAGTTCATCAATCACGAAGTCGCCGTCATACTCGGGCGCCACGAAGTGCCGCTCGAACAGGCCCCACAGAGCGGATTCCGAGATGTTGGGACGATCTTCCCACGGGATGATTTCGAACTGAACCCGGCCCACTGTATCGGCCGGCGCCTGAGCGCCACCGTTATTCTGGTTCAGGCCACCTTCGCCCGCAAAGGCAAAGACATTGATGACCGCGGGATGAGATCCGATGATCTCTTCGGCGGCAAGAACCATCGCGTCTTTTTCCGCCAGGGAAAGGTTCCCGCGGGCACGCACATATGCGGTGGCCTGTTCAGGTTCGCTTTCCACGAAGAATTCAACCCCGCGGGATTCCTGAGGAAACCAGACGAAGGCCACGAAATACACCGCCGTGAAAACCGTCAGCAGGGAAACGATCGGCATGATCGGATTGCCGACAAGGAACCGAACGACGTGGCCAAAAAACGTGTGTTCGTCCGCTGTATGAACGTGGTCCTCTTCGGCGCGTTCAATTTTGGCCGCGCTCAGGGTTACGGACCCGGCAAACGCCCCGAACAGGAACAGCAGGGCGCCGGCGATCGAGCCCCCGGGCAGCAGGTAGTTGGGGTTCAGAACCTGCATCGCGCCCAGAAAGATCATGTACAGCGACGGCGGCACCATCAGCACCCGTACCCACCAAGGCGTGCGCGCCCGCAACCACGTCGAAGACCGATCGAAGAGGCGGCTCAGGCGGCCGGATACACCGCCCATGACCGGCAGATAGATCAGCGCCACGATCAGTGACGCCGACAGAACGAAGATCAGCGTGACCGGCAGCATTCCCATGAACTCGCCGGGAATACCGGGCCAGAACAGCATGGGCAGGAACGCGCAGAGTGTCGTTGCGGTCGAGGACACGATGGGCCAGAACATGCGCTGGGCGGCCTCGACATAGGCGTGCATCGGGCCCACGCCTTCCTTGATACGTTTGTCTGCGTATTCCACCACGACGATGGCGCCATCCACCAGCATCCCCACCGCCAGGATGAGGCCGAACATCACGATGTTAGAGATGCTGACACCCATGACCGCCAGAAACGCGAAACACAGCAGGAACGAGGTTGGGATCGCAAAACCGACCAGCAGGGCGGCCCGCGTACCCAGCGAGGCAAGAACCACGATCATCACCAGCGCAATCGCGGTCAGAACCGAGCCTTCAAGCTGGCTGACCATCGAGCCGACGATGCGGCTCTGGTCGTTCGATGTGCCCAGGTCAACCGCCGCCTGAAGCTCGGGCGGCCACTTGGTCTTTGCATGCGCAATGGTTTCCTTCACCTGCGCGACGGTGTCGATCAGGTTATAGCCCTTGCGCTTGACCACCTGCAACGCGACGGTCGGTTCACCGTTGAAACGGGCCGTCCCTTCGCGGTCTTCGAAAGTGTAGTTGATCTGTGCCAGTTCCCCCAAGGTGACGACCCGATCACCGTTGACCTTGATGGGCAGGCCGTAAACATCCTGTGCGGTTTTGAACGACGACGGTATCTTGACCGAGAAGGTGCCCTGCGCGGTTTCAACTTCACCGGCTGCAATCAACTGGTTGTTGTTCCGTACCACGTTGATCAGCTCGTCCGCCGTCACGTTGTACGCCTCGAGCCGAAGCGGGTCGATCACGACCTCGAGCATCTCGTCGCGATTGCCTGCGATACCGGCTTCGAGAACGGAATCCAGAGCCTCAAGATCGTCCTGTAGATCCTTGGCGACACGGGCCATCGTGCGTTCGGGAACGGGACCGGTCAGGTTCACGATGACGATCGGGAATTCGGAAAAGTTGATCTCGGTCAGGGAATATTGTTCTGCGCCTTCGGGAAAGTCCGCCTGAGCTGTGTTCATTGCGTCACGCACATCGGCCATGATCGCGGTCTTGTCCCAACCGAAGTCAAATTCCAGCGCGACCCCCGCATAATTTTCGGCAGCGGTCGATGTCATTTCCTTGAGCCCGTCGAGATCCGCCAGTTCGGTCTCCATCGGCTTGATCAGCAGGTTTTCGGAATCCTCTGCGGAAATCCCGGGAAACTGCACTGATACAAACAGGGCAGGGATTTCGATATCCGGCTCGCCTTCTTTCGGAAGCGAGACATAAGCAAATCCGCCGATAACCAGCGAGATGGCGATAAATGCCAACACCATGCGGGCCCGATCAGCGGCCCATGCGACAACACCGGTCATTGTGACGCTTCCCGATAGGTCGGCGCTACGGTCACACCGCGTGTCACGAACTCTTGTCCGACAATGATTATTTCGGCTGTTGTGGGGAGACCGTCGACCCAGACACCCTCAGCCGTGTCACGCAGAATGCGGACAGGCAGGAAATCCACCACATTGCCGGTGCCGACCGTACGCACACCCAATTGACCCTCGTTGCTTAGGGTCAGAGCGGATTGCGGCAGCAGATGTGCCTTTGTGCCTTCGGCTGCGATGCGGATGGTCGCGGTCTGACCGTCGCGAATGGTCAGATCCGGGTTCGGAACCGTAATTTCAACTTCGAACGTACGCGTTGTTTCATCAGCCGACCGGCTGAGGAACGTGACGCGGCCGCCAAGCTGCCGACCGGTGACCAGCGTTGCCGATGACTCGGACCCCACCTGAACACGGTTGACTTCGGTTTCCGGCACGAACCCGACCAGTTTGATCGGATCAAGCTGAATCACGGTTGCGCACAGCGATCCGGGCTGCATCAGGCTGCCCAATTCTGCGGTGTCGCTTTCCAGCAGGCCTTTGAACGGGGCTTTGATGGTCAGGCGTCCGACCTCTCGCTGCGCGGCTTCAACTGCGGCTGTGGCTGCTTCGATTCCGGCCCGGGTCGCCTCCAACTCGGCTTCGGCGGATTTTACACCTGCTTTGGCGGCGCTCATCGCAGCCTCGCTGGAAATCCGGCGGGTTTCCGAAGCAAACCCGGTTTCCGCCAGTTTGCGCGAAGCCGTCAGATTGATTTCGGCCTCGGCCACACGGGCATGCGCCTCTTGCAAGCGGGCTTCAGCCTCGGGAATGCGGCTTTCGGCTTCGAGTTTTCCGGCCAGCGCCTCGGCCAGTTGCGCTGGGCGCGTGCCGGGGTCGAGTTCACACAGAACATCCCCGGCCTCGACAAAGGCACCTTTGCGCTTGGGTTCCGAGATGACCGTGGACGTGGTTTCAGACAGAACCTCGACCTGCCGGTTCGCCTTGGTTTGTCCTCGCAGCAGAACCGCACTGTCAATTTCGCGCGCCTGCGAACGCAGGGCGACCACGCCAACGGCATCAATATCGGTCTCGTCGGATTCGGCGGCTTCGGTCTGCGCCGCTTCTTCCGCTTCGCCACGCCCGGCGAAAGCAAACAAAGAGTCGCGCTCAAAAACAAGAAAATACAACGCAATAATAACCAGAAGGGCGTTGATGAAAGAAATCAAACGCATTCAGTGTTTCTCCTAGAATTCGGTGCCAACGAAAGCGGGCCGTTTTGGTATGAAATGGGGCGTCGGCTGTGTAATTTCTACACTAAACTGAATAGTTCGGTTTAGTTTTTTTCGCAAGAGAGAAGCCAAGCGGTGAAAATGCGCAAAATCGGACCCTTGGCTTGGCGTTGGTGGCGGGGTATGACATGGCGCACTTATGCAAGACACACAGCCCAGGGGGCAGGAATGAGCGACACCGACAGTTTCATTGATGAGGTCACGGAAGAGGTACGCCGTGACCGGATGTATCTGCTGCTGCGCCGTTGGGGCTGGGTTGGTGTGGCGGCGGTCGCGCTGATTGTTGGTGGGGCGGCATTCAATGAATACCGCAAATCCCGCGATACGGCCCAGGCGCAGGATCTGGGTGACTCGATTCTTGCGGCCCTGTCGGAAAACGATTCTGATGCACGGGCAGCCGGTTTGCGGGAAATCGAGGCGCAGTCGCCGGGCGGGAATGCTGTTCTGAACATGCTGCTGTCTGCGTCCCAGCTTGAAGCGGGATCGCGCGAAGAGGCGGTCAACAGTCTGAACGCGGTTGCCGTGCAGGGGGATTTGCCCGAGATCTATCGTGCGATCGCAAGCTTCAAGGCGCTTTTGTTGCAAAGCGACACCTTGCCCGCCGCCGACCGTCGGCAGCAGTTCGAAGCGCTGGCAGCGCCGGGTGCGCCCCTTCGACTGCTGGCCGAAGAGCAACTGGCCCTGATCGACGTGTCCGAGGGCAATGTCGATGCGGCACTGGACCGCTTGCAGGCGCTGCGTCAGGACGCCGAGGTCGGTATTGATCTGCAACAGCGTGCGGCCCAGCTGATAGTTGCGTTGGGCGGCGAACCCGAGCCATTGGTGGCGCAACAGGGCTGACCAGGCGGGACAAAAGACTTAATGACAGGCGAGTTCGGAACACCATGGTAACAAGACTAATTTCCCGCGCGGGATTGCCGGTTGCGGCACTGGCTTTGACCGCATTGACCGCCTGTGAACCTCCCGAAGCGATTTTGCCCGGAGAACGTGAAGACATCCGTCCGGCGTCTGATCTGGAAACAGTGGAAAAAAGCGGCTCTCAGCCCATCAGCCTGCCAGCTCAAAAAGCGAATGCCAGCTGGCCGCAAAGCCCTGGTACGGCTGCTTACCGAACCACGAACGCGGCACTGCGTGCCACGCCACAGCGGATCTGGTCCGTGTCGATCGGGCAGGGCGACTCGCGCAAGCAACGTATCACCGCCGAACCGGTGGTTGCGGGCGGGTTGATCTATACGCTGGATGCGGGGGCGACGGTGTCAGCGGTCACACCACAGGGCCAGTTGGCCTGGGATACCGATCTGGTTCCGCCAAGCGACGGTGATGCAGACGCCACCGGTGGCGGCATGGCGTATTCGAACGGCGTTCTCTATGTGTCCTCCGGGTTCGGGCGACTGACCGCATTGGATGCAAAAACGGGCGCCGTGCGGTGGCAGAAGCGATTGGACGCAACCGGAAGCGGCTCTCCGATGGTCAATGACGGGTTGTTGTACCTGGTTGCGGGGGACGAAACCGGGTGGACCATCAACACCAAGGATGGGCGTATCGCCTGGCAAATCGAAGGCACGCCCAGCGTCGGCAACGTTCTGGGCGCACCGGCACCGGTGATTGCCTCGGACCTGGCTGTGTTTGCATTCGGGTCCGGCGATGTTGCGGCCACCTTCCGCCGTGGGGGCATCCGTCGCTGGAATGCGTCCGTCGCAGGCGGGCGGCGGGGACGGGCCGCTGCGCAGATCGTTGACGTGACCGGCAGTCCGATGGTTGTCGGAAACACAATCTATATCGGCAACCATTCTGGCCGGACCGTTGCCTTTGACGCTGCCACCGGTGAACGCCGCTGGACCGCCGATGAAGGAGCGGTTGATACTGTCTGGCCCTCAGGCAACAGCATCTTCCTGATCAGTGACCGCAGTCAGCTGGTGCGCTTGAATGCGGCCGATGGCTCGGTCATCTGGGCGCAGGATCTGCCAAGCTTTGTCAAGGACAAGCGAGGCCGCCGTGGACCGATCTTTGCACATTACGGTCCGATCCTGGCCGGAGGCCGTATTGTGATTGCATCCAATGATGGTTATCTGCGCTTCTTCAATCCGGTTAACGGGGCACTGGTTCACCAGGTCGAAGTTCCCGGAGGTGCGACTACGGCTCCGGTTGTCGCCGGGCAAACGCTGTATGTCGTTTCCTCCAAGGGGGATCTACACGCTTTCCGTTGACGGCAAGATGCGCTAAAGGGCGCTTCTTGAGTCTTGAAAGTTGAGTATCATGTCGCTGACCCTCGCCATCGTGGGGCGCCCGAATGTGGGCAAATCCACCCTGTTCAACCGCCTTGTGGGCAAACGTCTGGCCCTTGTCGACGACCAGCCCGGCGTGACGCGTGACCTGCGCGAAGGCGAAGGGCGTCTGGGCGATCTGCGCTTTACAGTGATTGATACGGCGGGTCTTGAGGACGCGACGGATGACAGCCTTCAGGGGCGGATGCGCCGTCTGACGGAACGTGCCGTGGACATGGCTGATGTCTGCCTGTTCATGATCGACGCGCGCGTCGGTGTGACACCAACGGATGAAATGTTCGCAGAGATCCTGCGCAAACGGTCCAAGCACGTGATCCTTGCGGCCAACAAGGCCGAAGGCAATGCTGCGGATGCGGGTGTTCTGGAGGCTTACAATCTTGGTCTGGGTGAACCGGTCCGCTTGTCGGGCGAACATGGTGAAGGGATGACGGACCTCTATGCGCATCTGATGCCTCTGGCGGATGCGGCAGAGGAAAAACAGGTCGAGGAAGCCCCGCAAACCGACATTGAACTGGACGAAGACGGTGAGGGCGAGACGCCGCTGATCACCGCGGCCAAGCCCTTGCAGGTTGCGGTGGTGGGGCGTCCGAATGCGGGCAAATCCACCTTGATCAACAAGATCATCGGCGAAGACCGTCTGTTGACCGGGCCAGAAGCCGGGATCACGCGTGACGCAATCAGTTTGCGAATCGACTGGGCTGACCCGGACGGCCAAAGCACGCCGATGCGGATCTTTGACACCGCAGGGATGCGCAAGAAAGCAAAAGTACAGGAAAAGCTGGAAAAGCTTTCCGTGTCGGATGGTCTGCGCGCGGTAAAATTTGCCGAAGTCGTCGTTGTGTTGCTGGACGCCGCGATCCCGTTTGAACAGCAGGATCTGCGGATTGCCGATTTGGCCGAGCGCGAAGGCCGGGCTGTTGTCGTCGCCGTCAACAAGTGGGACATCGAAGACAACAAACAGGAAAAGCTGCGCGAGTTGAAAGAGTCGTTTGACCGTCTGCTGCCGCAACTGCGCGGCGCGCCGCTGATCACGGTTTCCGCCAAGACGGGCCGGGGATTGGAGCGTTTGCGCGCCGCGATCCTGCGCGCCCATGACGTCTGGAACCGCCGGGTACCGACTGCCGCCTTGAATCGCTGGCTGACCGCGATGCTGGAACAACACCCGCCGCCAGCCCCACAGGGACGCCGGATCAAACTGCGCTACATGACGCAGGCCAAGACCCGACCCCCGGGGTTTGTGGTGATGTGTTCGCATCCCGACAAAATGCCTGAAAGCTATACCCGTTATTTGGTGAACGGTTTACGGCAGGATTTCGACATGCCCGGAACACCGATCCGCCTGACGCTGCGCGGGCAGGGGGACAAGAACCCTTACAAGGGTCGGCGCAAGAAAAACGCGGGCGCATTGGCCAAGCATCTGAAGGGGCGCGGATAAGCTGCGCACCAGAATCAGGGCTTTGTTGACACAGACAGACTGACTCAATCGTTCCCAAGGACGAATGCGCGGTCCGCTTCTGCGGCATTGGCGATACCCTCTGACGTCCCATTGCCCTGTTCTATGGCCGTCGCCAGCTCGGTCGCGGCTGAACCTGGCGCGAAGATCGATGCAATTCGCATTCGATCTCCGAAAAGACCTTTGGAAGCGTCGGCATTGTCATAGGTCAGGTCAAATGTCGAAACCAAACTGACCGCCTCATCATTGGGTCGTTTGTTTTGATTGCGCGATATGGTCGGAACCAGCGTTGTCACGCGGCGCTGTATTCCTGCGTTGACCTCGACAGGCAGTGCCTTGGCAGGATCAGAGCGCAAGGCGATGTTCACGCCGCTGCGTTCCCCATAGACCAAACTGCGATCCTGAATTGAGGTGCAGCCCGCGACCGCGCAACTCGTGCAGGACTGCATTGCCAGTCAAGATGGCGACAGAGGATGAGGTGCCGAAGCCGTTAAAAGAGCACCCCGCAAGCGAGACGCAGATGAATGGCGCAAATGGCAAAAAATTTCTCGATAAAGTCAATCAACAGGCCTGAAAAAAACTGTTTGTTTTTCTGATCGGAAGCCTCCACGCGTCAACTCAGAGGGGCATACGAATGCTGTTGAAGCGTTCCGAGACACTTCAGGGCAGTATTTTTCGGGCGCTTCTTTCTTTTGAGAGGCTCGCGTTTTTCAGTGCCGGTGATCCTGACGCCAGCGCGTAACTGCGCCAATTTTCAGCGTTTTCGCTCTGAGGGCGTGACAGTCCCTGTTCTGCGCGTTAGCATTCGTGTGTGTGCATCTGTCAGCACATGCATTGCCTTCACGCGGTCAAGCCGCGACTGGATTTTAGCAGATTAAAACAGGGCCATCGTGGGGAGCGGACTGGATGGATCTGAGGGAATACACAAGACACTACGCAGTTCAGGACAACAGATTGGCTGCACTGAGCTATTTCGGCACGTTTGCGGTGTATTTCGCATCGCTGTCTCTGGCGATCGTATTCGTGGATCGCTGGTACATTATGATCCCGGCCGGGATCGTCTTCGCCTTTTCGGCGGTACGCCTTTATGTGCTGCAACATGATTGCGGGCACCATTCGCTGTTTGAAACGCGAATGCAGAACGAATGGGCAGGGCATGGTCTTTCGCCATTCACCTTTGCACCGTTCGAGGTGATGAAACAGAACCACAATCTGCACCACGCGGGGATCGGAAACCTTGAGCATCGTGAGACCGGCGAAATTCACACGATGACATTGCGGGAATGGAAAAACGCGGACTGGAAAACACGTTTGTTTTACAGGCTGTATCGAAACCCTTTCATTCTGGTGCCGGTCGGTGCGCTGTTCACATATTTCATTCGCTATCGCTGGCCCAAGAACACTGTTCGTTTCGGTGTCAAAGGCGTCTTGCTGCACAATGCTTCGATCATCGTATTTTTGGGCCTGTTGTACCTGGTGGCGGGCATGACCGGAATTCTGGTCTGGCTGGTGTTTTCTTTTCTGGGCGGAATGCTGGGTGTGTTTCTCGTGTATCTGCAACACAATTTTGAAGATACCTATTGGGATCGCCGTCCTCATCTGAACCCGCAGACTGCAGCGTTGCATGGATCTTCTGCACTGGATTTCGGATGGTGGTTCGATACTGCCGTCGCCTGCATCACGCTACATGACATCCATCATTACAACGCACGTATCCCGTCGTACCGGTTGCGGGCCTGCCACTATAACCTGCCGCCTGAATTCACGCCTCGTCGGATCAAGTTCCCCGAGGCAGTAGCGGCTTTGAACCTCAAGCTTTGGGATGAGGATGCGAAACGCCTCGTGCCATTCCCGAAAAATGACCGAACCGCTGGGTTGGCGCATAGCTGATCCATTGGCTCTGAGAAGGCAAGCGCTGAACTGGCGGACATGCATTTCCAATGTATACGCGATGAGGCAGGGCGATAGAGAAAGGACCCTTAGATGACTGCAGTGACCGACGTAAAAGGTGTGGGAGAGGCGCTGGAAAAAGCCCTTGCAGCCAATGGCTTTAAGACCGCAGAAGCGATAGCGAAGGCGTCACCCGCAGATCTGGTCAAGGTTCCTCGGGTTGGTGAGAGCCGAGCCGCCGTATTGATCGAAGCCGCAAAAGCCGCAATAGTCGCAACACCCACTGCCGGGAAACCTGTCGCGCGCAAGGCGCCGGCACGAAAGCCAGCGGCACGGAAGCCAGCAGCCGCAAAACCAGCCGCCCGAAAGCCGGCGACACGAAAAGCCGCCCCGCGCAAGACCGTGGCCGCTGTAGCGGCAGAAAAACGGGCGGAAGAAGCTGCACGCAAAGCGGCAGAAGAACAAGCGGCGGCCGAAAAAGCCGAAGCCGCCGCCAAGAAAAAGGCCAAGGCCAAGGCGAAAGCTGAAAAAGCCGCCAAGAAACGCAAAGAAATGGAAGCAGCGTTTTCCAAGGCCAAGGATAAGGTGAAAGCAAAGTCCAAGAAGGACAAAAAATCGAAAAAGGACGAAAAGAAAAAAGAGGCCAAGAAGGGCAAAAAAGACGCCGAGAAGGGCAAGAACAAAAGTGACAAGAAGAAAGATAGCAAGAAGGATAAGAAAAAGGCGAAGAAATAAATTCCTTCGCCCCGTCTTGCATTGTGAACCGGCGCCCGGTGGTGCCGGTTTCGTTTTTCAGGCTAGTGTGCCGTCCAGTTGCAGGGTCAGTTTGCCGCCCAGATAGGGGCTCAGGACTTCGGGCAGGGTCACGGTGCCGTCCGCGTTCTGGCCATTTTCAAGCACTGCAATCAGGCAACGCCCAACGGCCAAACCCGAACCGTTCAGCGTATGGACGTATTCCGGCTTGCCGCCACCTTCGGGACGGAACCTTGCGTTCATGCGGCGGGCCTGGAAATCACCACAGGTCGAAACCGAGCTGATCTCGCGATAGGTGTCCTGACCGGGCAACCAGGCCTCGATATCATAGGTGCGGCGGGCGCCAAAGCCCATGTCACCGGTACACAGGATGACAGTGCGGTAAGGAATGCCCAGCTTTTCCAGAATGCCCTCGGCGCAGCGCAGCATGCGCTTCTGTTCTTCATCCGATTTGTCCGGATGCGTGATCGAAACCATCTCGACCTTTTCGAACTGGTGCTGCCGCAACATCCCGCGGGTGTCTTTGCCCGCGGATCCGGCCTCTGACCGGAAGCACAGGGAATGCGCGGTGTAGCGACGGGGCAGATAGCTTTCCTCGATCAAACTGTCGTTTACTATATTGGTCAGCGACACTTCGGAGGTCGGGATAAGCCACCAGCCTTCGCGGGTCTGATAGCTGTCTTCGCCAAATTTCGGCAATTGGCCGGTGCCCTGCATCATTTCGGACAGAACCAGAACCGGGCCATTCACCTCGGTCAGCCCGTTTTCGGTGATATGCGTATCCAGCATGAACTGCGCCAAAGCGCGATGAATACGGGCGACGCCACCAGACAACAGGACAAATCGCGAACCCGAGAGTTTGGCCGCGGTTTCGAAATCCATGCCTTGCTGAACGGCTTCGATCTCGAAGTGTTCCTTGGGCGCAAAATCCAGTTCACGCGGTGTGCCCCAGCGGCTGATCTCGACATTGTCGTTTTCATCCACGCCATTCGGCACATCCTCGGCGGGCAGATTTGCGATCCGGATCAACTGATCCGTCAGTAGGGCATCCAGATCCTTGGCCTCGGTCTGCATGCGCGCGATTTCGGCCTTTTTCTCGGCGACCAGCGCGCGCAGGCGTTCGAATTCGGCTTCGTCGCCTCGAGCCTTGGCAGCCCCGACTTCCTTGGACGCCTTGTTCTGTTCGGCTTGCGCTGTTTCGGCCGCCAGAATCTTGGCGCGGCGGCTTTCGTCCAGCCTGAGCAAATCTGACGACACCGGCGCGTCCCCACGGCGCGCTAAAGCGGCGTCGAAAGCGGCAGGGTTTTCGCGAATGGCGCGGATGTCGTGCATGTCTCAGATCCTTGAATGCGTGAATCACTGAAACCGCTTATGCACCATCTGTGGGGCAGGGTGTAGCGCCGGTTACGACTTATCCGCTTCCTCGTGCGATTCATGTGCCAGATGACCATCCCATTCATCCGCCGGGATTTTTGGTTCTGGCGGATCAGCCATGTAAGATGGCGTCATGATCTGCACTTTGTTCTCATTGAAAACGGCGACAATATTGCGATGCAGGTCCGAGCGGATTTTGGGAATGATGCTGCCGCGGGTGGTGTAACCGTTGATCTGATAATTGATGGCGTAGTCGGCCAGCGCCGTCCACAACACGAAAGGTTCAGGTTTGGCCTTGATCCCCTTGGTGCGGTTGGCCGCCTCGATCAGCATCGCTTCGACCTTTTCGGGCGGTTCTTCATATCCGATGCCAACCGTCGTGTGCAGCAGCAACCCACTGCCATCGGTCTTCTTCGAGAAATTCACGACGTCCGAATTCATCAATTGGGCGTTCGGGATCGAAATCAGCTCGTTCTTGATGGATTTCAGATGCGTCTCCATCAGTTTGATCTGAACCACGTCGCCGATATGCTCTCCGATCTGAATACGGTCGCCAATTGACGTGGAACGGCGATAGATCACGAAAAGCCCTGCCAGCATGTTGGACACGACCGAGTTGGCACCCAGCGACAGCATGGCGCCGACCAGAATGGTCAGACCCTGGAAGGCGGCCGAATCCGAACCGGGAATGTAGGGAACGGCAAAGACGAGCGCGATCAGAATCACGACAACCCGAGCGATGTTGAACGTCGGATTGACCCAGTGTTTTTCAAAATCGCCCACTTCGAACGAACCGGCTTCGACCGCATCGAAGAACACGCGCATGCCCTTGATTATGTACAAAGTGACCCATGCGATCAGGCTGAGCATAATCAGGTTTGGGATATAGCTGAGTATTCCCTTGAATATCAGCAGTACCGGTTCTGTCAGATAGGTCAGCAGCAGTTGCGCGAAATAGCGTGTTTCCGCAAAGGCCAGTAGAACGAAGGACAGGTAGTAGTAGAAGCCGAGAAAGAAGATGACCAACAGGGCAAAATTCAACCCGTATCGGATCAGGGCTGCGATTGCTTCGGCCTGAACGCTTTTGGCCGTCGCCGTTTCGACATCCTTCAAATAACGCTTTACCAGTTTCAGAGTGCGCCGCCTGATCCGCCGGTGCAGCCAAAGGATAACCAGCACGAAGACGACAAAACCTAAGGTCCATCCCGCGGCTTCAATCGCTCCGGATACCCGGGCTTGATCTGTACGGTTGGAGCGGTAGGCAAGGATGGCCTCTTCGATGGCCTGACCATGCAAGAAGCCGAGGACGTCCAGCTCCATCTGGTCCAGTTCGGCGTCCGCAACCGTTACGATCGATACGATTTCACCGTCGGCGCGAATGCGTATACCCAGGTCGGTTTCTTCAAAGGTGATGTCGACCGTGGGGCTTTCCGCGGCTTCGGCCACCTCAATGATCTTGTTCTGCACGCTTTCGGCACGTTCCGGCGCGGGCAGGGCGCTGGAGCCGCGCAGGAAGAACAACATGTCGCCGTCCACGATGACGGGTGCCTTGAAACTTTCGGTTTGTTCCGCCTCGGGTTCGGTGGCTTCGGCAGGCAATTCCTGGGCCTTCACCGGTGCGGCCAGGCACAGGAGCAAGGTCAGCACAGACAGCAAAAGCGTCAACGATTGGAATGGTTTGTATCTAGCTCTCATTGCCCCCCCTGATGTTCGACTATAGCCAAATTGAGATATCTGCATAGGACATATCTGCAACGATTGACCGGTTCATGTGGCACCTTTGTCAGGTTGCGGCCGATCACATGACCACCTTTGCTTGCAAACGCGCATTTCAAAGCATAGGTTCCGGCAAAATTTGCGGAACGGTGCCGCAAGATCTGAACAAAGGAATATCCCATGGAAGGTGGCGCAATCGCCCAGTTTCTCCCGCTTATCCTGATCTTTGCGATCATGTATTTCCTGCTGATCCGTCCGCAGCAAAAGAAAATGAAGGAACATCAGGCCATGGTCGATGCCGTGCGTCGGGGGGATCAGGTTGTCACCCAGGGCGGGCTGATTGGCAAAGTGTCGAAGGTCAAGGAAGGCGAAAACGAGATCGAAGTCGAGATCGCCGAAGGTGTTAAAGTGCGTGTGGTTAAATCGACCATCGCTCAGGTTCTGAACAAAACCGAACCTGCGAAATAACATCACCTTACAAATCCTTGAAAAGGCAGGGTAATGCTGCACATTGATACCTGGAAGCGGGTTCTGATCTGGCTGGTCTGCGTGACTGGCCTGATCATGGCCCTGCCAAATGCGTTTTACACACGGGTCGAGCAATCAAACGACGCCAAAGCTGCGATCGAGCTGGGCGTGGACACGCCCGAGTTGCAGGCCGAGGCGGGGCAATGGCCGAACTGGCTGCCCTCGTCACTGGTCAATCTGGGCCTTGACCTGCGCGGCGGTGCACATCTGTTGGCCGAAGTTCAGGTGCAGGACGTCTACGAATCCCGGATGGAGGCGATGTGGCCAGATATCCGTGACGCCCTGCGCGATGAGCGTTCGACCGTTGGGACGGTCCGCCGTCAGGAATCGGCCCCAGATGAGATTCGCGTGCGCATCAGCCAGCCTGAGGGCATGGCGCGGGCACTTGAGGTCGTGCGCGGTCTTGCCCGTCAAGTGCAGACCCTGACCGGTGTCGGGGCAACGGATATCGAGGCACGTGCCGAAGGCGACACGATTGTCGTTCAGTTGTCCGAGGCAGAAAAACTGGCCTCAGACGACCGCACAGTGCGTCAATCGTTGGAAATCATCCGCCGCCGGATCGACGAAGTGGGCACCCGAGAGCCGACCATTCAGCGTCAGGGTGCCGATCGTATCCTGATTCAGGTGCCTGGCATCGGCAGCGCGGGTGAGTTGAAAGAGATCATCGGCACGACGGCGCAACTGACCTTTAACCCGGTTGCCGGACGCGGCACCGATCCGGATGCCGTTGCAGGCATCGGCGAAGAAATCGTGCCGTCGATTGACGAAAGCGGTGTTTATTACACAATTGAGTCCGCTCCGGTCGTTACCGGAGAGGAACTGGTCGATGCGCAGCCCGCATTCGACCAAAACGGTCGCCCTGCGGTCAACTTCCGGTTCAACACGTCTGGTGCGCGCAAATTCGGGGATTACACCCGCGACAATATCGGAGCCCCCTTTGCCATCGTTCTGGACGACGAGGTAATTTCGGCCCCCGTGATCCAAAGTCATATTCCGGGCGGCTCGGGCATCATCACCGGCAACTTTACGGTTGAGGAAAGCACCAACCTGGCCGTCTTGCTGCGAGCGGGCGCACTGCCTGCCAGTTTGGAATTCCTCGAAGAACGTACCATCGGACCCGAGTTGGGGCAGGACAGTATCGACGCGGGCAAAGTCGCCACAATCGTGGCCTTTGTGGCAGTACTGGTTTTCATGGCGCTCAGCTATGGTCTGTTCGGGATCTTCGCCAACATCGCGCTGATCATCAATGTGGGCCTGTTGTTCGGTCTGCTGTCCATGATCGGAGCAACCTTGACCCTGCCGGGTATCGCTGGGATCGTATTGACTGTCGGTATGGCGGTGGACGCCAACGTGCTGATCTTTGAACGTATCCGCGAGGAATTGAAATCCGCCAAAGGTCCGGCGCGCGCAATCGAACTGGGCTATGAAAAGGCGCTGTCTGCCATTCTGGATGCGAACGTGACCACATTCATCACCGCCGTGATCCTGTTTGCCATGGGCAGTGGCCCGGTGCGCGGCTTTGCAATCACTCTGGGCCTCGGCATTCTGACTTCGGTCTTCACCGCGATCTTCGTGACGCGCCTGATGATCGTGATATGGTTCGAACGCCGCCGTCCGAAAACGATCGAGGTTTGACATGAGACTGAAACTCGTACCCCAGAACACCTCGTTCGATTTCTTCAACCGCTGGAAGGTCTGGTTGGGCATTTCCGGCCTGATGATGGTGATTGCCTTCACCTCGTTCATGCTGCAAGGGCTGAATTTCGGTATTGATTTCCGGGGTGGCACGACGATCCGGACGCAAAGCGCGGTCGAGATCGATGTGGGCACATACCGAGATGCCATCGCCCCGCTGGAACTGGGCGATGTGACCATCACCGAGATTTTCGATCCAACCTTTGCGGATGACGAAAACGTTGCGATGATCCGCATCCAGGCGCAGGAAGATGCCGAGGCTGTCGAAGCAGCGACCATCACCGCCGTAGAGGACGCGTTGCAGCAGGTAATACCTGATATTCAGTTCGTGTCCGTGGAATCCGTGGGCCCCAAGGTCTCGGGCGAGTTGATCCAGACCGCCGTCATCGCGGTGGCTTTGGCGATTGGCGCGGTGCTTGTCTATATCTGGCTACGGTTCGAATGGCAGTTCGCGCTGGGGGCCGTGGCGGCACTGGTTCATGATGTGATCCTGACCATCGGCATCTTCTCAGAACTGCAAATCCGGTTTGACCTGGCCATTATCGCGGCCCTTCTGACCATCGTCGGTTATTCGCTGAACGATACCGTGGTCGTTTTCGACCGGGTGCGTGAGAATCTGCGGAAGTACAAAAAGAAAGACCTCAAAGACGTCCTGAACATTTCGATCAACGAAACGCTCAGCCGGACGGTGATGACCTCGGTCACCACTTTGCTGGCGTTGATCTCACTTTATGTTCTGGGTGGCGATGTGATCCGCGGCTTTGTATTCGCGATGATCTGGGGCGTGATCGTGGGCACCTATTCATCGGTCTTCGTCGCCTCGACCATCCTGTTGTGGCTGGGGGTCAAGCGCGACTGGTCCAAGCCGTCGAACACGGCGGGCAACCAGTTTGCCAATATCGATGCCTGAGGAGTTGCAACAGGCCTTGTCCCTGCCGGGGCTGGGTTGGTTGGTTCTTACCATCGGAGCCGCGGGACTTGTCCGCGGCTTCACTGGTTTTGGCACCGCGATGATCTTTGTTCCGGTGGCCACTCAATTTCTGCCGATTGCCGATGTCGTCTTTCTGATGGCAGCCACCGGGATCGTATCGACCTTTGCGCTGGCGCCGCAGGCATGGCGTGAATGCGACAAGACCGAAATCAGCACTTTGGGCGTTGCAGCGGCATTAACCGTGCCGCTTGGCCTTTGGGTCATGGCACAGGCCGACACGGTCGTTCTGCGCTGGATCGCCTGCGGTATCACCGGCGTGACCCTGTTGGCGATCGTCACTGGCTGGCGCTGGCAGGGGCGGCTGGGTGTACCCGGACGGCTGGCCATCGGAGGCAGCGCAGGCGTGATCGGCGGCATGACCGGACTGACCGGCCCGGTCGTTATCGTATTCTATCTGGCCAGCTCTTCAGACGTACGCAAGATTCGTGCCAACACGATCATCTTTCTGGCTTTGCTGGACGTGGCCATCGTCTTCAGCATCCTGATCGGAGGCGCTGCGGATCTGTCGATCCTTTGGATTGTCCTGCTGCTGGGCTTGCCCTATCTGAGCACGACACTGATCGGCAAGGCTCTGTTCGATCCAAAGCTCGAACGGATCTATCGCGCTGCGGCTTATTCGGTCATTCTGATAGCAGTCGTGTCCGGCTTGCCGATCCTGGATTGAAGGAGGGAAGGAATGCGCCTGAACCAAGTTACGTTTTCGGATGCCAAGCCGGTTGATGGCTATGGCCCCGGGTTTTTCCGCATCGGCGGTGATGTGTTCGAAGGCGCAGTTCTGACCGGCCCCACAGGACCTGCCACCTGGGGCGGTTATGAAGATGCGCAGCCACTTCTGGAGCTGGCCGATGGAATTGACGTTCTGCTTGTCGGTACGGGCAAAGACATGGCCCACATTCCCCAGTCTTTGCGCACCCAGCTGGAGAGTGCCGGTGTCGGCGTCGAAATCATGAATTCTCCGGCTGCGTGCCGCACCTACAATGTCTTGCTCTCTGAAGGTCGCCGAATAGCGCTTGCTCTGATCCCGGTCTGACGGGATCCCTTCATCTGGCTGAAAATATCCCGGGGTGTGTGAGGGGCTGGCCCCTCACTCAGACCTCTCTGCTCAGAGCTCCCACAACCGAACTGCGGCAAATCCCACCTTTTGCCTCTGATGACATTCCGATAAGCGGGTCTCATGACTCTGATTGTAACCGACCTGTCGATCACCCGTGGTGGCATTCCCGTCCTGGAGCATCTCAGCTTTCAGCTGCCTCCGGGCAAAGCGCTGATTCTGCGTGGGCCGAACGGGATCGGCAAAACAACCCTTCTGCGCACATTGGCCGGGTTGCAGCCGCCGCTGACGGGTCAGATCCAGGGCGCGGAAGACCAGATTGCATATGCGTCCCATTCGGACGGGCTGAAACCGACGCTGACTGTATCCGAAAACCTGACGTTCTGGGCTTCTGTTTTTGGAACCAACGGCATCCAGACGGCGCTGGACGCGTTCCAGTTGAACGAGCTGGCGGACCGCCATGCAGGAAACCTGTCGGCAGGTCAAAAACGGCGGCTGGGGCTGGCACGAATGCTGGTTACAGGGCGGCCGATCTGGATGCTGGACGAACCGACTGTTTCGCTGGACAAAAATGCCGTGCAAATGTTTGCCAATGCAGTCCGCGCGCATCTGGGTCAGGGCGGGTCAGCCCTGATCGCGACCCATATCGACCTCGGCCTGGATGGCGAGGTTCTGGACGTCGGCCCGAACAAGGCCAAACCCAAACCCATTGACGATTTCGACGGAGGCTTCCTGTGATCGCCCTTTTGCTGCGCGACCTGAAACTGGCCTTCCGTGCGGGCGGCGGGTTCGGATTGGGATTGGCCTTTTTCCTGATCGTGACCGTGATGGTGCCGTTTGCAGTGGGGCCACAATCCTCGCTGCTGTCCACCATTGCACCCGGAGTGCTCTGGCTGGGGGCGTTGCTGGCCTGCCTGCTGTCTCTCGACAGGCTTCTGGCGCTGGATTGGGAGGACGGATCGCTGGACCTTCTGGCCACGGCACCGCTGCCACTGGAATCAGTTGTGACCATCAAGGCGCTGGCCCACTGGCTGACCACAGGCCTGCCTTTGGTTCTGGCCGCGCCCTTTCTGGGGGTTTTGCTGAACCTGCCTGCACCGGGCTTCTTCTGGCTTGTCATCTCGCTGCTGATCGGAACCCCGGCCATGAGCGTGATCGGCACATTCGGCGCTGCCCTGACCGTCGGCCTCAAGCGTGGCGGGCTGCTGTTGTCGCTCTTGGTGCTGCCGCTTTACGTCCCCACCCTGATTTTCGGGGCCGAGGTCGCCCGGCGTGGGGCAACGGGGATGGACGTGCAGACGCCGTTGTTGATGCTGGCGGGGATCACGGCTGCCACCATCGCGTTGTTGCCCTTTGCCAGCGCGACTGTGTTACGTATCAATCTGCGGTGAACCGTCCCAACTTTGACTGATGTCAATTGAGAAAACCCCCAACTCGGACTAGATAGGGCCCATGTCGATAGCAGCCAAAGCCAATGCCCTCTGGGAATACGCCAACCCGCGCAAGTTTCTTGCGACCAGTGAACGTGTCCTGCCGTTTTTCTGGATCGTCTCGATCTTCTGCATCGTCGTCGGGCTGGTCTGGGGGTTCTTCTTCACGCCGGACGACTACAAACAAGGGTCGACGGTCAAGATCATCTATCTGCACGTCCCGGCGGCACTTATGGCGATCAATTGCTGGCTGATGATGCTGGCAACTTCTCTGGTCTGGCTGGTGCGGCGTCATCATGTCAGCGCGCTGGCGGCACGGGCGGCTGCGCCGATCGGGATCGTGATGACCCTTATTGCGTTGCTGACCGGGGCGATCTGGGGACAGCCCATGTGGGGCACCTGGTGGGCGTGGGATCCGCGCCTGACGTCGTTTCTGATCCTGTTCCTGTTCTATCTTGGCTATGTCGCGTTGTGGGAAGCCATCGAGGACCCGGACACTGCGGCGGACCTGACTTCGGTTCTGTGTCTGGTCGGATCCGTGTTCGCGCTGCTCAGCCGATATGCGGTCAACTTTTGGAACCAGGGCCTGCATCAGGGCGCATCAGTCATGCGCGCGGCAGCCGTGACCGGGGCCGATACGGAAGAAAAAGTCAGCAATATCTACTTCTATCCGCTGTTGCTGTGCATTATCGGATTTGTGCTGCTGTTCATCGCTTTGGTGCTGTACCGCACCGGAACTGAAATCCGCGCGCGGCGCATCAAGGCGTTGCAGGCGCGGGAAAGGGTGGGCGGATGATCCCCGATCTTGGAAAATATGCTGACGCGGTTTTGTCGTCTTATGCCGTGTCCATCGTGCTGCTGGTGGCATTGATCGTGTTCAGCGTGATGCGAGGGCGCAAGGTACGCACTGAAATGGAAAAGATCGAACAAAGGATTTCGCGAAATGGCTAAGATATCGCCCCTGATGATCGCGCCGCCTTTGATTTTTGGCGCGTTCGCCGTGTTGGCCGGGATCGGTATGTTCCGTGAAGACCCCAACGCGTTGCCCTCTGCCCGCGAAGGTCAACCGGCTCCGCCCGTGGTTCTGAGCGAGTTCCCGGAAAAGAAGCTGTTTGATGATGCCACGCTGCGGGATGGAGAGGTCAAGCTGGTCAACTACTGGGCCAGCTGGTGCGCACCATGCCGCGCCGAGCATCCCAATCTGGAGGCCTTGGCCGCCGAAGGCATCCCGGTCTATGGCATCAACTACAAAGACCAGTTGGACAACGCCCAAGCGTTTTTGACCGAGCTTGGCGATCCCTACGCTGCGATTGGACGTGATGAGAAGGGTCGCATGGCATTGGATTGGGGCCTTTACGGCGTTCCCGAAACCTATGTGGTTGATGGCGACGGCACGATCATTCTGCGCTTTGCCGGCCCGATTACGCAGCGTGTGATTGAAAACACTCTGCGTCCGGCGTTGGAAAAGGCTGCGGGCGGTTGAGTAATTTGGAAAACGAGGTTTGAGCCACCTTACAAGCGATAGCCTCCGGTCACGCCCAGAACCTCTCCGGTTACGAATCCCGCCGCGTCCGAGGTCAGAAACCGAACGACCCTGGCGATGTCTTCCGGAGTTCCGATCCGGCCCAGCGCCGTTTCCTTGACGAAAAGCGATGTCAGATCGTCAGGACGGGGGTCTTCGGGGATGTTGATGGCACCCGGCGCAACCGCGTTGACGCGGATTCCGTCCGGGCCAAGTTCTTTCGCCATGGCGCGCGTCCAGAGGTTCAGCGCGGCCTTGCTTGCCCCATAGGTCGCGGCGTCGCGCGGCGGCAATGTTGCGTTCATCGACGAGATGCTGACGATCGAAGCGCCGCGTTTCAGATGCGGTAATGCCGCGGCAAGCAACGCGGCGGGGGCCAGCACGTTGAGGTCAAGAATGGCGCGATGGTCCGCGGCCTGAAACTCTTGTTTCGGAGTGGAGCGAACAAGACCGGCGTTGTTCACGATCACGTCCAGTCGCCCGAAGTGATCGATGACCTTTTCGACCACCCGGGCGGGTTGGTTGTCTTTTGTAAGGTTCGATTGAATCGCCAGAACGTCGCCTTTCAGCAATTCTGAATCGGGGTGGCTGGCCAACCAGGTGAAGGCGACATGGTGATCACCGCGCAGGTCTTCGACTATTGCCCGCCCAATTCCACGGGCACCGCCGGTTATGAGTGCAACTTTTTCCATGAACTCAGATGACCGGCAAAGCGCCCAGGATTCAACGTTGATTTTTGCGCTGCCGGAATGCGGTCACTTGCGCAGCAATATCCAGAGCATTGCCGCGATGAACGCGAAGGTGACAAGGTTCATCAATGTGTCCGTGAGATCACCGATCAGCATTGCGTTGGCCCTCCTCTCTGAGCCCGCGGAACAGGCAAACCATCAGCAGGACCGAAATGAAGACAAAGGGCAATGCGCCAAGCGAGATGAGGATCTTAACCGAGTCCACGGATCCCGAAAGGATCATTGCAACGCTCAGCAGTCCCAGCAATCCCCCCCAGATCAGACGCACACGCGGCGGGGGGTTCTCGTCCCCGCCCGTCGAGAAGGTGCCCAGAACAAAGGCTGCGCTTACGACGCTGGTCACGATGAACAGAAAGGCGGCCAGCACCGTTGCAAGCGTGGTGATTACGGAAAGTGGAAGTCGGTCGAGCAGGGCGAAGGTTACGCGTTCGATGTTTGTCTGCGTATAGGCCAGCAATTCGCCCGCACCATTGAGTGCCTCGAACAGGCCAATGCCACCAAAGGCACCGAACCAGAGGATTGAAAACAGCGTGGGGGCGAACAGGACGCCGATCACGAATTCCCGTATCGTGCGACCGCGAGAGATGCGGGCGACAAAGACGCCCACGAACGGGCCCCAGGCAATCCACCAGACCATGTAGGTCAGGGTCCAGTCGCTGAACCATCTGGTGACGTCATCGCTGAAGAACGTAAAGGTCTGAAATCCCCTGGGAATGACATTGGTGACATAGTCGCCGAACCCCTGAACGATGGTATTCAGAAGGTATTCGGTGGGGCCAAGGACCACCGTGTAGGCAACAAGGCCGATTGCGATCAGCATGGCGGCATTGGACAGGCGCGCCATGCCCTGGCCCAGATCGATCATGAGTGCCGGGATATACGCAGCAACCATTGCCAGAAACACGACACCAATCAAAAGGGCGCCGACCGTTTCCCGACCGCCCAGCACTGCGATGCCGTCAGCCACCTGAAACACGCCCATGGCCATGGAGCCGCCAACACCAATGGATATGGCGATGATCGCCATGAAGTCCGAAAGCCACCCGACGCGTTCAGCCCAGCGTTCGCCGGGAAACAGGTTTTTGATCGGCGCACTGACCATCATCCCGGTACCGCGCCGGAAGCTGAAATAGGCAATAGTCAGCGCGGTAGAGCCATAAATCGCCCAGGCATGCAGCCCCCAATGGAAATTTGTCGCCAGCATGGCCTGCTGCGCCGCGATGAAATCCGGTGCCATGCCGGAGATGAAGTTGAAATGGGTCAGCGGTTCCGCCACAGCCCAAAACAGCAGGCCGACGCCCATACCGGCGGAGAACAACATTGAAATCCATGTGGCGGTGGAAAACTCTGGCTCCTCGTCATCCCGGCCGAGGCGAATGTTTCCATAGGGTGAAAATGCCAGAAACAGGCATCCGATCAACATGCCCGAAGCGGCGAGCATCACGAACCAGCCGCGGCTGTGGAAGGTCTGCTGGACGATGCCGCTTGCCCAGGTCACCAGGCCTTGAATGTCCACGACACCCCATATCCCGACCACGGCAATTACGCTGAGCGAACATACCAGCAGGGCGTTGGGTTTCTTCATGGCGAATGGTTTTCCGTTGATGACCTTGCCCAACAGTTTCAGGTTTTCGAATAAATGACCAGAATACAAAAAACCCCCGGCGGGTGGCCGGGGGTTTGAATTGCACGCTTTGCTATCGGTTATGATGCCTTCGCAAGATTGCGCAGGACGTAATGCAACACGCCACCGTTTTCGATGTATTCAATCTCGGGGGCGGTATCGATGCGGCATTTCAGGGTGATGGTCTTTTCGGTTCCATCGCCATAAACGATCGTGCAGGGGACTTCCTGAAGCGGCTCGATCGTATCCAGCCCGTGAATCGAAACGGTTTCATCCCCTTTCAGCCCCAGGGTTTTGCGGGTGTCGCCACCTGTAAACTCGAACGGAATGACCCCCATGCCAACAAGGTTCGAACGGTGGATACGCTCAAAGCTCTCGGCGACTACGGCCTTGACGCCCAGCAGCGCCGTGCCCTTGGCCGCCCAGTCGCGGCTTGAGCCTGCGCCATATTGCTCGCCACCGAATACCACAAGCGGGGTGCCGTTCGCCTGATAGGCCATCGAGGCGTCATAAATTGACGTCTGTTCACCGTCCGGGCCTTTGGTGTAACCGCCTTCGACGCCGTCCAGCATCTCGTTCTTGATGCGGATGTTGGCGAAAGTTCCGCGCATCATCACCTCGTGGTTGCCGCGGCGTGAACCATATGAATTGAATTCACGCGGCTGAACCTGACGTTCAATCAGGTACTGGCCTGCGGGCGAAGTTGTCGCAAAAGACCCCGCGGGCGAGATGTGGTCGGTCGTGACCATGTCACCCAGAATGGCCAGAACCTTGGCGCCTTCGATGTTGGAAATCGTGCCCGGTTCGGGGCCCATGCCCTGGAAATAGGGCGGGTTCTGGATATAGGTCGATGTCGGCGGCCAGTCATAGGTTTCCGCATCGGTGGTTTCGACCGACTGCCATTTCTCGTCCCCTTTGAAGACGTCGGCGTATTTCGATTGGAACGCTTCGCGCGTGACGGTCTGTTCGACCAGTTCCGCGACCTCCTGCTGCGTCGGCCAGAGGTCTTTCATATAGACGTCGTTGCCGTCCTTGTCCTGACCGATCGGTTCGGATGTCAGGTCGATGTCCATGGTGCCTGCCAGGGCGTACACGACGACCAGAGGCGGCGAAGCCAGATAGTTTGCGCGCACGTCGGGCGAAATGCGGCCTTCGAAGTTGCGGTTGCCGGACAAGACCGAAGTGGCGACCAGATCGCCTTCCGCAATGGCCTCCGAGATTTCTTTCTGGATCGGCCCCGAGTTGCCGATACATGTGGTGCAGCCGTATCCGACGAGGTTGAAGCCGATCTTGTCCAGATCCTCCTGAAGGCCCGCGGCCTCGAGGTAAGCGGACACAACCTGCGACCCCGGTGCCAGTGAGGTTTTGACCCAAGGTTTGCGATCCAGTCCCAGCGCGGCTGCCTTGCGCGCCACGAGGCCCGCTCCGATCATCACGTAAGGGTTCGACGTGTTGGTGCAGGACGTGATCGAGGCGATCACGACCTTACCCGATTCCATGCCATAGTTTTCGCCTTTGACCTCGACCTGTTTGCCCATCGGGCGCTTGAAGGTCTCGGCCATTTCCTTGGCGAAAGCGGCCTTGGCGTCAGTCAGCGCAACATAATCCTGCGGGCGTTTGGGCCCCGAGATTGCTGGAACAATCGTGCCCATATCCAGGGTCAGGGTGTCGGTGTAGATCGGCGCATAGTTTTCATCGCGCCAGAAACCATTTTCCTTGGCGTAGGCTTCAACCAGCGCGATGCGATCCTCGTCGCGGCCGGTGTTGCGCATGTAGCGCAGCGTTTCGCCGTCAATCGGGAAAAAGCCGCATGTCGCGCCGTATTCCGGGGCCATGTTGGCGATGGTCGCACGGTCGGCCAGCGGCAGACGATCCAGGCCTTCGCCGTAGAATTCGACGAACTTGCCCACCACGCCTTTTTCGCGCAGCATCTCCACGACCTTCAGAACCAGGTCGGTGCCGGTTGTGCCTTCGACCAGATCACCGGTCAGCTCAAAGCCCACGACCTCGGGGATCAGCATCGAGATCGGTTGACCCAGCATCGCGGCCTCGGCCTCGATCCCGCCGACACCCCAGCCCAGCACGGCCATGCCGTTGACCATGGTGGTGTGGCTGTCGGTGCCGACCAGCGTGTCGGGATAGGCGACTTCTTCACCGTTCTGGTCGGTGTCGGTCCAGACGGTCTGGGCCAGATATTCAAGGTTCACCTGGTGGCAGATACCTGTGCCGGGGGGAACAACGCGGAAGTTGTTGAATGCACCCTGACCCCATTTCAGGAACTGGTACCGTTCCATGTTGCGTTCATATTCACGGTCCACATTCATCTGGAACGCGCGCGGGTTGCCGAACTCGTCGATCATGACCGAATGGTCGATGACCAGATCGACCGGGTTCAGCGGGTTGATCTTTTGCGCGTCGCCGCCCAGCGCCTTGATGCCATCACGCATCGCAGCCAGATCCACAACGGCAGGAACGCCGGTGAAATCCTGCATCAGTACGCGGGCAGGGCGATAGGCGATTTCACGAGGGTTTTTGCCACCGTTGGCCCCCCATTCGGCAAAAGCTTTGATGTCATCGACCGAGACCGAGAACCCGTCATCCTCGAACCGCAACATGTTTTCCAGCACCACCTTGAGTGCGGCAGGCAGTTTCGAGAAATCGCCCAGACCGGCCTCTTGCGCGGCGGGGATCGAATAATAGGAAATGGATTTACCATTCACGCTCAGACTGCGGCGCGTTTTGGCGGTATCCTGTCCGACTTTGATGGGCATCTGTGGCCTCCCTCTCAAATGACTTGGATATTAGGATTTGCTGAGTGTTATCTGCATCACCAAGCCCCCGTGTTCAAGGCTGAACACGCGATGAGGGGCAATTTTGTATACTATTGTACACTTTTTCGCGGAGAGAATGTATCAAAGCCTCAAGAAACCTTGATTGGCTGTTGAGTGTCAAAGCAGCTATCCCTGAGATCCAACCGCCCAACCCGAGAGTTCACATGTTCAGATCCATTGCTTTGGCCACCGTGTTTTCCTGCCTTGTGGCGGTACAGGCCGCGGCCGAGGAAGACCCGGTTGTGGTCGAGCTGTTCACGTCTCAGGGGTGTTCATCCTGCCCGCCGGCGGATCGGATCATGCACGATTTGGCCAAGCGCAACGACGTCATAGGGCTGGCTTTGCATGTCGACTACTGGGACTATATCGGGTGGAAGGACGAATATGCGAACCCCGATCATACGCTTCGGCAGCGGGCTTATGCCCGCGAGGGGGGGCGTTCCATGATCTATACCCCGCAGATGGTGATCAACGGGCAGCACGACATCGTCGGGGCGCAATCCCGTGAACTTGATCGATTGATCGAAGCGCATCTGAAAGCAGCGCCCGAAGCGCTTGTGACGGCCGTGCGCTCAGCCGATGAAGTGACAGTGGATGTGACGCCCGTCGAGTTGCCGAAAGGCGATACCTATGACGTGCATGTGGTTCAGTATTCTCCCATGCGTCACGCTTCGATCCGTCGTGGAGAGCTGGCCGGGCACGAGTTGGATTATGCCAATGTCGTTGAGGCCTGGCAGATTGCGGGGCAATGGGATGGAACTGCACCGCAATCATTCACGGTTCAGCTTGGTTTGGACCTGCCGGCAGTCGTTCTGGTTCAAAGGGCCGGGGAAGGGCCGATTGTTGCCGCCACCCGGGTCAAGTGATCAGGGCATTTCTTCCGGTTTGATGCCCAACCCGTTCCAATGTTTCCAGCGGCGGTGAATCCAGAACCATTGCCCCATATGCTGCCGCACCATCTTTTCCAGATCGTCATTGGTGAACTGGGTCATGGTTTTTGGGTCCGTGTGCGGAACCGGTTCGTGCAGAACGATCTCAAAATCAATACCGTTGGGCTGACGCACCGCGTAACACGGAATCAGCTCGGCATTGTATTTGATGGCCAACTCGGCGTTCAGCACGGATGTCACGGCGGGTTTGCCGAAGAACATCAGTTCCTCACCGCCCATTGCATGAAGATCGGAAACGATGGCAATGATCCCGCCCTTTTTCAACGAGCGTACCATCTCGACCATTCCGCGCCGCCCCTGTTCGAACATCGGGGCGCCTGTCTTGTAGAAGGCTTCGACATAAGCGTCGTTGAAATACGGGTTGGCCATCCGCCGATACAGGCAGCCGATGGGCTGACCGCTGTATGTCTGCAAGGCGATGCGCGCTGCTAGGTAGTGACCGAAATGCGCCGTAATCATCATGACCGGACGCCCCTCGGCAACAGCCGCGTCTAATGCAGCGATACCTGGCCCAGAAATCTTGGCCTTGCTCTGCCGTTCGATAAAGTCTTCCGGAGAAAAATGTTCCATGATCGCACGACCGGCATTGTCCGGCACATCGCGGCAGATCTGCCTGACTTCGGCTTCAGGCAAGTCCGGGCAAGTCAGCTTCAGATTTCGACGGACACGTTTGCGAAACCCGACGACAGGTGCCAGAAACCGCACGATGGCCCCCATTGTTGCAATACGCCGCTCATAGGGAAGCATGCGCATAACGCGGATGACCCCCTGCAGAAACAGGTTGGCGACATAGTATTTCCCAAGCTCAAACCGGCTGAGCTCCGACTTTTCAACGGGCATGGAGGTGTCTCACCGCGTGTTGCGAATTGCTGAGGAAGACATACAGCCCGATGCCTGCAAGCTCAAGCGCCCAGACGGGCGGAAAACCTGAACCCGCAGCAGGTGGCCGGATCGCGCAATACCCGTGGGTTCGCGGGGTCAGGCTGCATCTTCCTCGTCATCGTTTTCGATCAGAACAATGGAACCGGCATCGACCAGAACGCGAATGGCGGCCACGACCTGTGTCATGGCATCTTCGGCTTCCGATTGTTTGACGCGCCCACGTTCGGCCATTTCCTCGCGCAGATTATCGGCCATGCGGGACGAAATGTTTGACAGAATGAATTCAACGGATGCCTTGTCATCATCTGCGGCGGCACCTGCCAATGCGGTGACAAGAACCGGCTGTTCCACTTCACGCAGGATGGCGGGAACATCGCGGGTCGCGATACGGTTTGGGATATGGGCAAAGGTGAAGATCGATTGGCGTACCAGATCCGCAAATTCGGCGTCGTCCTCGTCCAATGCGTTCAACAAGTCGTCGCGTGTTGCGGCCGCCGACTGGTTCAGGATCGCGCCCACGCGTGCGTCGGGACCATTGTCGAAAGCCTGAGCAGGCCGCTGATCCAGTTGCGCGGCCAGCGACCAGCCAATACGTTCAACCGCTTCGGGGGTGACATTTGTTGTTTTCGAGATGGCATAGGTAATGCGCCGCGCAACCGGGCCCGGCATATGGGCCAGCATCTGCGCCGCCTGTGCGGTATCCATCTTTGAAAGCATGACGGCCGCCACCTCGGTGCTTTCCGCCTGGGCCATTTTGGCAAGATCCTCAACGGATACCTCACGCAGGCGTTGCCATGGATCGCCGATCTGGCGCACCCCGGCAAGCTTGCGCAGGCGCGCGGCCGTCGATGGTGCGATCTTTCCGTTCACCGCATCCAATGCACCTGCAAGCCCATGTGGAAAAGCAAGCCCGACATTGTCCAGAGCGTCGCTGAATTCCTGGGCCACCACGCCTAGAGTGACGCGATCGACAAGGCCCATTTGACCAAGTTGATGGGTCAATGTCTCTTGCAGGTCGTCTGGCAATTCCTCAAGTGGAACATCGGCGCCTTCGTTCAACAGAAGGCGCACGACAACGGCCGCTTTTTGCCGACCGGTCAATGTGCGCGGAACAACTTGCGGCGCGTGTTCATCCCCTGCGGCAAGTGGGGCAGATCCCCCATTTGCCATTTGTATCAAAGCGTTTGTGTCCTGCATCTGCCCGTAGTGCCAAATTTCCCGAACCACGGGCAGATTAACGGGAGTTGGGTTAAATAACCCTGAAGCTCAGTAGCTGTAGGTCAACCCTGTCCGGATGGCCTCGCGCAGAGATGTCTCGGCCCAGGTCCCTTCGCCGCCGCGGGCCTTGATCTCGCGCCATTGCTCGATTGCCAGATCGGTTTTGCCTTCGGTTACAAAGCCTTGCGCCATGTAGCTGCGCGCCAGAAGATTGTCGGGATTGGCATTGATGGCATTCTGGTAAAAGACGTTCGCCAGCTCCAGCTCGCCCATCTTGCGGTAGGTAAAGCCCCAATAGGTCTGCACGCGGTCATCGTCCTGATCCATGATCCGCAGGATATCCTGCGCGTGCCCGTATTGCCCGTCATAGGCCAGTTCGCGGACGGCGTCGTAAAGCTGATCTTCCGACAGGTTGGTTTTGTTGGGTTTGACGCACCGGCCTCTGGCTTCGTCATAGACCCGACCGAACAAACATTTCTTGGTCGTATTCGTCGGTTTCGGCGGGCTGCTGCTGTCGCCGCCTGCGGCGTGGACCACCGGGGCAAAGGCGAAGGCCTGCAAAGCGAGGGCTGAAGCTAACAAAAGGCGCATATTCTTACTCCGTTCTCGGGGCTGCTCACAAAATCATAGTGCGATCTACAAAAAAGCTAACAGTGGAACGGTTGCTTTTATTCACAAGTCGGACAGAAATTCGTCAGCTGTTGACGGATTTAGCGCAGCTTTGCGTTTCAGAGTCCCAGATTGTGCCGGGTGCGCAGGATTGCGTCTGTTTGGAATGCCCGCTGCATGCAAGGCTGGCAGATGCCACACAAACAAGTGCAAGCGAGCAAAGAACGGTACGGATCATGGTGCCTCTCCCCAAAAAATCATCCACAGAATAAACGATTTCGGGCGGTCTGGCAAAAAACAAGGCCTGGCCTGTGAAATGCAGACCGGGCCGTGGGAAGGCGGCGTCGAGACCTACGTTATTCGCCGAATACCCGGGCGAAGATCGTATCCACGTGTTTGGTGTGATAGCCGAGGTCGAATTTCTCTTCGATTTCTTCGGGGCTGAGCGCGGCAGTTACATCGGCGTCCGCCAGCAGTTCCTGTTTGAAATCGGTGCGGTGTTCCCAAACCTTCAACGCGTTGCGCTGGACCATGGCATAGGCGTCCTCACGGCTGACCCCTGCCTGGGTCAGGGCCAGCAGAACACGCTGGCTCATGACAAGACCGGGGAATTTGTTCATGTTTTCCAGCATGTTTTCGGGGAAGATCAGCATCTTGTCGATCACGCCGGTCAGACGGGCCAGCGCAAAATCCAGTGTAATCGTGGCATCCGGACCGATCATGCGCTCGACCGAGGAATGCGAGATGTCGCGTTCATGCCAGAGCGCGACATTCTCCATTGCCGGGATCACTGCCGCGCGTACCATGCGGGCCAGCCCGGTCAGGTTCTCGGTCAGTACCGGGTTTTTCTTGTGCGGCATGGCGGACGAGCCTTTCTGGCCCATCGAGAAGAATTCTGCGCCCTCCAAAACCTCGGTCCGCTGCATGTGGCGGATTTCGATGGCGATGTTTTCGATGCTGCTGGCGATGACGCCAAGCGTCGCAAAGAAGGCCGCATGGCGATCACGCGGGATCACTTGGGTGCTGATCGGTTCGGGCACAAGGCCCAGTTTGTCACAGACATGTTCCTCGACGGCGGGATCGATATTGGCAAATGTGCCGACGGCGCCGCTGATGGCCCCGGTTGCGATTTCCGCTCGGGCGTCGCGCATACGGGACAGGTTGCGGTCCATCTCGGCATAGAACCGGGCAAAGGTCAGGCCCATTGTGGTGGGCTCTGCGTGGATACCGTGGCTGCGGCCGATGCGAACCGTGTCCTTGTGTTCAAACGCACGGCGCTTGAGCGCTGCCAAAAGCCCTTCGAGATCGGCGATCAGAAGGTCGGCCGCGCGCGTCAGCTGGACGTTGAAGCAGGTGTCCAACACGTCCGAACTGGTCATGCCCTGGTGCACGAACCGGGCCTCTTCACTGCCGACATGTTCGGCGAGATGGGTCAGGAATGCGATGACGTCATGCTTGGTGACGGCTTCGATTTCGTCGATGCGGGCGACGTCGAATTCCACGTCCTTGGCTTTCCAGACGGCTTCTGCATTCTCGCGCGGGATCACGCCCAGATCGGCCATGGCATCGCAGGCATGCGCCTCGATTTCGTACCAGATGCGAAACTTGGTTTCGGGCGACCAGATGGCAACCATGTCAGGGCGGGAATAACGGGGAATCATTGGCGGCAGCACCTTTATGTGATTGGGATGAGGCGTTGGCGCGGGGTTTAGCCGCCTGTGCGCAAGGGAACAAGATGTGAGAGCAGGTATGAGACGGTTTGCCCTGATTTTCGCCCTTTGGCCGGGTGTTTTGGCGGCCGGAGACTTCCAGAAACTGTCCGGAGAGGAAATCCTGTCAGCCTTGGCCGGCAAGAAGCTGGAATACGGCGCGGGTGTTTGGCAGGTTTTCGAAGCCAGCTTGACCACGCAGTATTCCTCGGGCGGGCCCAGTGTCGGGCGCTGGGCGGTGAGAGGGGATCAATACTGCTCGACATGGCCACCTTCCGATTTGTGGGCCTGCTATGACGTCTGGCAAAATGGGGACGCGATCCGTTTCGTTGATGATGCGGGCGGCCAGACCGTCGGGGTCTATGCGAAATAGAACTCATGTATTTGTCTGAAAAACTGGGGCGTGATGCTTGCAAGAGTCTGGCGACATGTGAGGGGAAGGGAAATACCTGAACGCGGTTTTCCTGGGTCTTTGCAACGCAGTGCTGGACAAGTCGCGCCTTGAGCGGTCAAGCTGAGGGCGAAGAAATCATCAGGTTATTGAGATATGCGTTTATTATCATCTCCAATTCTTGCCGCTTGCGCCGCTGTCTGGCTGGGTGGGGCAGGATCAGCACTGGCCGACACTCCGGTGACATATACCGAGGATGGTCGCGCCCTGTTTCGGTTCGACGTGCCCGATTTTTGGGTGCTGCGCACTGGCGGCCCGCGTGAGATCGAAGACACCGGGTTGGATGATCCGCGTGCGGTGGCTCGGGTCATGGGGCTGCGCCCCGTAACGGACGACAACGTCTGGATGGGGTTTGTTTCACCTTCAGGGGTTGCAACCATTCAGGATGGGGTCCGCTACTTGCAGGACATCGACAAGTTTCTGGTCAAAGACCCGACCCTTACCAGCACCAGCAACACCCGCATCGGCGGGTTGCCCGCCCGTGTCTTTCGGGGGACGGGGCGCCGCGATGGCAAGGGGGTGAACTTCACGGCCACTGTCATTGATTTGCCGCGCAACCGTGTCGCCATAGCTGTTGCCATCCTGCGGGACGGGGCAGACCCGGATTTCGCCGAAGATTTGAACGCCGTTTTCGCGTCGTTCCGGTCGCTTCTGTGAGGGGGGCAAGATGCGCTTTGGACTGATCAAACGGATTTCCCTCGCATTGGGGCTGGCGGCCGCGACTTTGACGTTGTCGGCCTGTGACGGCGTAACGGTCGGCGTCGGATACGGGTATGACCCGTTCTATGACTCGATGCTGTGGAATGACTACTATCGCGATGTCGATGTGAATGTTGATATCGACCGCCCAGATCGACCTGATCGGCCCGTGCGTCCCGAGCGTCCGAATCCACCGGTTGCCAAACCGCCTGCGCGGCCGCGGCCCCCTGTGGCCCGGCCACCTGCCGCGCGGCCACCAATACATCGCCCGGCACCACGCCGCAGATAATTAAAAGGCCGCCTGTCCGGCGGCCTTTTCTCAGGTAAGAAGTTCGGTCGTGATATGCGCCGAGCCTTCAAGTGTCCGGTGAACCGGGCATTTGTCTGCGATTTCCAGCAGGCGCTGTTTTTGTTCCTGATCAAGCGGGCCGCTCAGGCGGATTTTGCGGCGGAACTGATCCACTTTGCCCTCATTTGCCAAACCGGCATCCTGAGCATGAACTTTGTCATGGCAGACATCGACGCTGACACTGGTCAGCGGCCATTTTTTGCGGCGCGCATACATCCTTATCGTCATGGACGTGCAGGCGCCGAGGCCGGATGAGACAAAGCCATAAGGCGACATGCCCTTATCCGTGCCGCCGTAAGAGGCAGGCTCATCTGCAACCGCATGATGGTGCGGGCCTGCCTGAATATCCTGCATGAAGCCATTCGGATCCGCTTCTGTTACGCGAACGACACCTTCCGGCGCACCCGGGGGCGGCGCGGGTGGGCAAAGCTTCAGATAGCGCGATACCCAAGCCGAGATGACATCCGCGGCATACTCAGCATCAGAGGCCCGTGTGATCAGGTGATCGGCATCGTCGAGGGTGACGAAGCTTTTTGGGTGCTTTGCAGCCAGAAAGATGGTGCTTGCGTTGTCGATACTGACCGTTTCGTCCCGAGGGGCGTGCAGGATCAGCAAAGCGGCCTTGAGATCAGCGATCGAGGCAGACAGGGCCGATCCCGCAATGTCATCCACAAACGCTTTACCAATTCGAAACGGGCGCCCGCCCAAGGTGACCTCGGCGCTGCCCTCCTGTTCGATCTGGGGCATGGCTTCCTCGAAATGATGGGACACGTGGCCGGGATCCGCCGGTGCGCCCAAGGTGACCACAGCCTTGACCGTCGGAATTCCGGCACGCGCCCGCAAAACCGCCGCACCGCCAAGCGAGTGACCGATCAGAAGGGCAGGGGCCATGTTTCGTCCGGCCAGATATTGCGCGGCCGAGATCAGGTCCTCGACATTCGACGTGAAAGTCGTGTTGGCGAATTCTCCTTCGGAATGACCCAGGCCGGTAAAGTCGAACCGAAGCACTGCAATTCCCATGGCCGCCAGGCGGGCCGAAATGCGCCGGGCCGCAGGTATGTCCTTGGAACAGGTGAAGCAATGGGCAAACAGGGCTGTCGCAAGGACCGGACCATCCGGCAAATCCAGCCGCGCGGCCAATTGGCTGCCGTCATGTCCGGCAAAAGTGATGCGTTCCGTTGGCATGTCGGCTCCTTGAACGGTTCGGGGAAACATCCCCAATACTGTGGTCAAGCCCGCCGGGTCACAACCCTTATGTCAAACGCGTCACGGGAAGGTGAGAACCAAGCGAACGCCTTGCAATCCGAAAGATGTCCCGGGCGGTGACAGGCGCGGCCGCTAATTGGGGGTGGTTGGCGCTCCATCAATGTGTGTGATGCAACACCGAACAAACATTCGTTTCACTTATGTCGCAATCAAGCCCATCTACGGCCTACAGCAATTGATAAAGGAGACGCAGATGGCACATGCAGACGCTGCCGCACACCTTCCCAAGATACTTCCCAGTACAGTCATGGCGATTGTTCTGGCTGGCCTCGTGGGTTTTGCCGTCGGGCAATCCCGGCCCGCAGTTTTCAGCGGGCCGCACGCTCAGGTAAGTCCAACTGTCGAAGACTGGCACGGCAACGTGCGCCGGTCACATTGGTCAGAATGAGGCGCCGGCCTCACTCGAGCCCCATCAACCGGGCATCGAAGGGGTATTTCGTCAGGTTCTCATATCCGTCTTCGGTTATGAGAACCTGATCCTCCAGCTTGATGCTGAAATCGCCACCCACTTCGCCCACGCAGGCTTCGACACACAAGACCATTCCGGGTTCCAGCGGATAATCGTAGGCCCCTTCAACCGCCTTGTCTGGATAAGCAACCAGCGGCCATTCATCGCAAAGCCCGACGCCGTGCATCAGACAGCCATATTTCTGCGCCTGGAACTCCTCGTCCAGCCTGTGGGAATTTGCGGTCAGTTCCGGGATCATCACGCCGGGCTTCAGCATCTCCATATTGGTCATGATGTGTTCATGGGCGTGCTGCATGGCATAGATCATGTCCTCGCGTGGCTTCTGATCGCCAATCCACCAACTGCGGGAAATATCGATGCAAATCCCGTAAGAACCAATCAGGTCAGTGTCGAACGAGATGATCTCGTTCTGCTGGGTGATCCGCGGGCCGCATTCCTGAAACCACGGGTTGGTCCGCTGGCCCGAAGCCAGCAGACGGGTTTCGATCCATTCACCGCCACGCCTGATGTTTTCGGCGTGAAGGACAGCCCAGATATCATCTTCCGAGGTCTTGCCGTCGCCGACATTGGCACGGGCAAACCGTTCCATTTCGGCAACCGCAGTTTCGCAGGCATGGCTGGCGCAGCGCATGGCCAGGATTTCGTCAGGCCCTTTGATGGCGCGGGTCTTCTCGGTCAGTTCTTCGCCTTCCATGATGTCGAACCCCTGCGCCTCGAGCGCGCGCAATCCGTGCAGCATGATCTTGTCGACCGCCAGGCGCATATTGCCGCCGCCGTGTTCTTCGATCAGTACGCGTACTTCGTTCGAGAACACATCTGCGGCAACGTCAACCTTGTCGCCCCGGTCGAAGTAAAACAGGTCAGCGCCCGAGCGCTGCTCGCGCACAAGTGGGTTGAAGGTGCTGAGGAAGGGGGAGTTCTTGTAATCCCAGATCACCATATAGCCATCTGCACACAGCAAAACCGCCCGAAACGGATTGTGGGTGTTCCACAGCTGCATATTCGTGCTGTCGGTGGCATAGCGGATATTCAGCGGGTCAAAAATCAGCAAGCCGCCATAGCCGCGGTCCACGATGGCCTGTGTCAGCCTCTTCCAGCGGTGTTCCCGCATCCGTGCCAGATTGGGAAGTTCCAGCCCCGCAGCGGCCCACTCGTCAAACGCAAGCTGCGTCGGGCCAATCTCGATCCGGTCATTTTCGTTTGGCGTACCATCGCCCAATGTCGTGCCACGGCTGGGGTCAATCTTGCGCGTGTCTCGGTAGTGCTGGTTCATGGCTGGCCTCGTTGCTTGTTCCAATTACAATTCATCCGCCACGACCAATCGTCTGAGAAAAATGCGACGGCGAGGTTGTCGTTTTCGACCGACAAGAAAAGCTGCGCATGCTAAGCCCCCGGCATGACTCGTATTCTGCAAAACAAGATCCCGTATGATGTCGAAAACCCACGCGCTTTGCCGGGTATTCAACCGGCAACCATGGAAAACTGGCTGCATCAGGATGAGGCTTTTGCCGACCAGATGCGGCGCCGCGAAGAAATTCTGTCTGAGCGGCGCGACGATGTTCTTGCGCTTGATCCTGGGGCCAAACCTGCCGCGGTGGAGTTGCTGGATCTGGTGCTGATGCAGACATATCCCACGGCCGGGGCAGAGGCCGCAAGGCCGGATGGCATATCCGTCGCGATCGACCGCGACCGACCGCTTGATACGCTGTGCAGGCTGGTGCAGGAAGACTTCTGCATTCTTCAGAAACGGGGAAATGAGCATGTTCTGACGGGTGCCATTCTGTGTTTTCCTGCCAGTTGGCGCTTGTCCGAGAAATTCATGCGGCCGCTGATTGATATCCACGTGCCTGTGGAAAGCTATGACGCTAATGTCGCGAAACGGGTGCAGAGGCTGTTTGACGGTATTCAACCCGGTCGCCCGCTGTGGCGCTTCAACGCCCTGTGGTACGAAGACCCGGAGTTGTTCCAACCTCGCAGTGCCAGTGAGCCGCGCGAAATACGGGACCGGCGTCAGGCGTCTTATCTGCGAAGCGAGCGGCAGACGTTGTTGCGTTTGCCGAAATCCAACGCGGTCGTGTTTTCCATCCACACATACGTTCTGGCCGCAAACGCGATCCCAAAAACGGAAAACCCCGCCTGATGGCGGGGCCTCCTAGGAGGGTCTTCGATAATTCTTTTACATGCCCAAGGCACCCGCTACATCAGCCAACGCGTTGCTGGCGTTCAGCGCGACAATGGCGAATGTGAGCACAAGCACCTGTGTGTTCAGGCGGAAATCCTCGCCCCGGATCAGGTTGACTGCGGCCATCGATACAGCAATTGGCGCTGAAATGCTGGCCAACACTCCGGTCATGCACCAACTACTAAGGCGCAGGATGTCGCTTGGCTTGTCATCATCATCCGCGATGGCCGCACCTGCGTCCATCTGGGTGGGCAGGTCTGCCTCGTCGCTTCGGAACGCGATGCTGAGCAATTGTTCGTCGGTCAGTTGAATTGGACGCGCGGCAGGAGAGTGTAGGGCAGTGATCGTGTCATCCTGTTCAGACTGCTGCATCCCGGCGAACTGTCCGGTCAGTGATTGAAAGATCTGCTTTCGATCCCTGCTTGTTCGGCTTGGTGTCAGGGTGTCAAAGGCGCTCATGAAGTGCTCGACTGTAAGAACCGTGTGCGGCGACAACCATTCAACACGCCGGGTCGAACAGATATCGACCATGCGATACAGGGTGACCACCAGCATCAGTTCCGAAATCTCGGCGTCGTCCAAAAGTGGCGAGACTGGCGTAATTGTCAGCACCAACCTGTTTTGGGGATGCGACACGCGGGGCTTTGTTATGGTTTTCAACCCTGCGGCGCGATCCATGCGCTCGTAGCGGTCCTGCTGCCCGGAGGCGCCTGTATCCAGAGTCATCCGCACAAGATACTGGCTCGAGACGATGCTGGCCTCGGTCGCGCTGAGCAGGGCCTTGCGCTCGACCAGATGACCGTAGTCTTCCAGCGTCGTGGCAACGATGGATCCAAAGCGCTCTATTGCGCCGGTTGCGTCGCCATCAAATTGCAGGCCGCCATGGTAGCTGTGCTTCCGAGCCACTGCCCCGTCCTTTTCTGCGTTCTGTTATTCAAAGGCTAGCACCCCATCTTGGAGAGAATTTGGCGAAAAATGCAAAAAAGTGAAATTTCCTAGCGATTGGTTACGCTTTGGAAACCAAGCAACTAAAGGCTTTTGTTTGTCACTGTGGCGGAAATGTGGCGAAATCAGGTGCGGCGCGTGGTGCCGGTGCGGCGGGGCTAATTGTCGATTCGGGCAGCCATTATTGCGATGGATTGCTGATAGACCGAGGCTGCATTCCACTGCTGCAAGACGCGAAAATTTGGTTCTCCGGGTTGATAACCGCGCCCCGGTTTCCACCCCTTCTTGCGAAGAAAATTGGCGGTTGAGGCCAGTGCATCCGTCATGTTGTAGAAGTCCACGCGCCGGTCGCCCGTAGCATCGACACCATAGGTCAGCGCGTTGCCGGGCAGGAATTGCGTGTGGCCCAGTTCGCCATGTTTTGCCCCTTTTGTCGCCATTGTGATACTGCCCATGTCGACCAGTTTCAGTGCCCCAATTGCGTGGGGAATAAAGAACTCTGACCGGCGACAATCATAGGCCAGTGTTGTGATTGCGGAAACAACCTGACTGTCGCCCATGAAATTGCCAAAGCCGGTTTCCATGCCGTGAATGGCGATCAGAACGCCCGCAGGAACACCATATTGCCGCTCAAAGGCGGCATAATAGTTCGGGTTGGCGGCTTTGCGTTTGCGCCCCTGTGCGACAATTGTATCGGCCCCTCGGACACGCATGAATTTGTCCAGCGAGTATTTGAAGCTTTTTTGATTGCGGTCCGCGGCGATGGTGCGCGTGGCATATTGTGTCTGGGACAGCGCTTGCAGACCTTTCTTTTTCACTCCCGCCTTGCGTGCCTGTTTGGCAAAATCGGCCTTCCATGCCTCAAATCCAGCGCTGGTGTTGCCACAGGGTGCGGCCAGAACCGGGGACGTCAGGGAAAGGGCAAGAATGGTGGCAAGGCGAAACATGGGCGTAATCCGATGGAATTGAAATCTGCGGTTAGCCTAGCGTGGGCTGCGTCTTGGGCAAAGCGGTTAATAAAGGTCCAACTCACCCTTTTTCCTGAGCGTTTCGAACCATTCCTCAGGCGTGGCATTGATGCGGGCGTGTTTCACCATCATCGCATTCATATTTGGCAGATGGGTCGAATCCGGCCAGTCTTCGGGTTGCCACAGATGTGCGCGGATTACACATTTGGGACAGTGTGCAAATGCTGTCGCGACATGGATGAGCAGCGCCAGTTTGGGCGGGTGCCCGTCAATGGCCATGGTTTCAAGCAAACGGGGGTCAGCACAGATGCGGGCCGTGCCGCGAATGCGGAGCGTTTCCATCTTGCCGGGAACAAAGAACAGGACGCTGACGCGCGGATCTTTGAGAACATTGTGAAACGTATCCACGCGTTTGTTTCCCGGCCGATCCGGGATCGCGATCAGGGTATCGGACAGCACCTGAACAAAGCCGGGCGGGTCGCCACGGGGTGAAACATCAAGATGCCCATCCGTGTTGGCCGAAGCGATCAGGCAAAATGGCGAGGTCGCTATGAAATCGCGACACATCTGATCGAGTGAAGACACCTCTTTGGCAGTGATCTGTGGCAGCGGATGGCCAGAGATCCTCCTCAGCTCCTGTTCGGATGTCACAAGGTTTGTGAATTTCGAGAAAGGTGAGGTATCGCAAGGCATGCTGTCGTCTCCGGCCGGGAGTGTTCTCACCAGTTTGTTGGATCAAAGGCGGCGCGTCAAACCGTGTGGGCAGAAATGACAAGGGCGCCCGAAGGGGCGCCCTGCCAAATCGTTTCCGTACTCAGCTTAGCAGCTGTAGTACATGCCGTACTCCACCGGGTGCGGCGTGTGCTCGTAGGTTTCCACCTCTTCCATCTTAAGTGCGATGTAACCGTCGATCTGGTCTTTGGTGAACACATCGCCCTGAAGTAGGAAGTCGTGATCGGATGCCAGAGCTTCCAGAGCCTCACGCAGGCTGCCGCAGACGGTCGGGATGTCGGCCAGTTCCTCGGCGGGCAAGTCGTACAGGTTCTTGTCCATCGCCTCGCCGGGGTTGATCTTGTTCTTGATACCGTCCAGGCCAGCCATAAGCAGGGCGGCAAACGCCAGATAGGGGTTGGATGACGGATCGGGGAACCGCGCCTCGACACGTTTGGCTTTGGGGCTTTCAGTCCATGGGATACGCACACAACCCGAACGGTTACGTGCCGAATAGGCTCGCAGAACGGGGGCTTCAAACCCGGGGATCAAGCGCTTGTAGCTGTTGGTCGACGGGTTGGTGAAAGCGTTCAGGGTCTTGGCGTGTTTCAGGATGCCGCCGATGAAGTACAGCGCTTCGTCCGACAAGTCGGCATATTTGTCGCCAGCGAACAGCGGCTTGCCATCTTTCCAGATCGACATGTTCACGTGCATGCCGGTGCCGTTGTCACCTGCGACAGGCTTGGGCATGAAAGTGGCCGATTTGCCGTAGGCGTGTGCCACGTTGTGGATGACGTATTTGTATTTTTGCAGCTCATCGGCCTGCTTGGTCAGGCTGTCAAAGACAAGACCCAGCTCGTGCTGGCACGAGGCCACTTCGTGGTGGTGCTTGTCGACCTTCATGCCCAGACGTTTCATGGTCGACAGCATTTCCGAACGCAGGTCCTGCGCTTCGTCGATGGGGTTGACCGGGAAGTAGCCGCCCTTGACGCCCGGACGGTGGCCCATGTTGCCCATCTCGTATTCGGTGTCGGTGTTCCACGACGCATCCGTTGCATCAACTTCGAAAGATACTTTATTGATGCTGTTGGAAAAACGAACGTCATCGAACAGGAAGAATTCAGCTTCGGGACCCATATAGGCAACGTCACCGATACCGCTGGACTTCAGGTAGGCTTCGGCTTTCTGCGCGGTTCCGCGCGGGTCGCGGCCATAGGCTTCACCGGTGTCGGGCTCAACGATCGAGCAGTGCAGACACAGTGTCTTCTCCGCATAGAACGGGTCGATGTAAGCCGAAGTCGTGTCGGCGATCAGTTTCATGTCCGAGTTTTCGATCGATTTCCAGCCTGCAATGGACGAGCCGTCAAACATGAAGCCTTCTTCCAGGAAGTCTTCGTCGACCAGATCGACGTCCACCGTGACGTGCTGCAGTTTGCCGCGCACGTCGGTGAAGCGGATGTCGACATATGCGACGTCTTCTTCGCGGATTGTATTGAGAACTGCGTCTGCGCTCATTCCCTTGGTCCTTCTGATAGATGTGTCAGTAATGTTGTGAATTAGAGCGCTTCCGAGCCGGTCTCGCCGGTCCGGATGCGAATGGCTTGGTCGACGGGCGAGACGAAAATCTTGCCGTCTCCGATCTTGTCGGTTTTGGCGGCCGATACGATGGCTTCGATCGCGGCGTCGACCTGGTCGTCGTCCAATACGACCTCGACCTTAACCTTGGGCAGAAAATCGACGACATACTCGGCGCCGCGATACAGTTCGGTATGGCCTTTCTGGCGACCGAAGCCCTTGACCTCGATGACGCTGAGGCCCTGGACGCCCACATCCTGCAATGCCTCTTTCACTTCGTCCAGTTTGAACGGCTTGATGATCGCTTCGATCTTTTTCATCCCGGCTCACCTTGAATGGTTGTCTCAGGGGCAGTGATCACGTCTAAGATCGGGCGGCAATGTGATTGCGATATCGTGCGGGTCGGGGTGCTTTGAAAAACGGCTGTGTGCTATTTTTTGAGCGATTTGCACAAAAAGTAATCAAAATTGAATCGAGCAAGGGGTGAAAGGATGGAATTGCTGACAGCGGCACAGATGCGGGCCATTGAGCAGGCCGCCATCAAGTCTGGTGACGTGACCGGTCTGGAACTGATGGAGCGGGCCGGGCGGGGTGTTGTTGACGCGATTTTCGAAGAATGGCCCGTGTTGGACAGGCGAGGGGCCAGCCCCTCGCGCTCCCCGGGATATTTAGGGCCAGATGAAGAGGATCCGCTGCGCGCAGTGGTGCTGTGCGGACCGGGCAACAATGGGGGTGACGGGTTTGTCGTGGCCCGGCTTTTGCAGAAGCAGGGGTGGGCGGTTGAGGTGTTCCTTTGTGGAGACCCGGAAAAGCTGCCTCCGGATGCGCGGGTGAATTATGAGAGATGGGGGGCAAAGAACGAGGTTCGAGTCTCCGCTGTCGACTCCGCCCCGTTGGCGGATGATTTTCTTCGCGTTCCAAAGGGCATTGACCTGGTTGTTGACGGGGTTTTTGGCACGGGTCTCACCCGGTCATTTGCAGGGGCGTTCTCCATGCTGGCCAATGCGCCGGTCAGAGCCCTGCTGCGAGAGCGAGGCGTAAAGGTCGTTTCAATTGACGCGCCAAGCGGCCTGTGCGCCGACAGTGGTCGCATTCTTGGTCAGGCGATTGTTGCGGACATGACGGTGACGTTTCACAGCAAAAAGCTTGGGCATGTTCTGTGCGATGGTCCGGAGACCTGCGGGGCGGTCCGAACCAAGTCGATCGGGCTTGAAACACTGGAAGACGGTCAGATCGTTCACACGACCCAGGCTGACGGGGTGAAGCTGTCGAAAGGTTCGGTTGGCCACAAATACTCACATGGTCATGCTTTGATCCTGTCCGGGGGCTCGGGCAAAACAGGGGCCGCGCGTTTGGCGGCGCGGGGGGCTTTGCGGGTTGGAGCGGGGCTGGTGACGCTGGGCGTGCCGCCGTCTGCGCAGATGGAGGTGGCCAGCCAGATCACGGCCCTCATGTTGCAGCGGGTTGATGGGGCTGATCGAATGACTGAAATACTTGAGGATACGCGCCTGAATGCGCTCTGTCTGGGGCCTGCGCTGGGATTCGAGCGGGCGCAGGCGCTGGTGCCGATGGCGTTGGCTGCGCGGCGGGCGACCGTGTTGGATGCGGATGCTTTGTCAGCTTTTGCAGAGGATCCCGGCGCCCTGATCGCGCGATTGCACGACAAATGCGTACTGACACCGCATGGCGGGGAATTTACACGGGTATTCCCGGACATCGCCGCGCAGATGAACGTGCAACCGGCCAACGGCCCGGCGTTTTCCAAGGTGGATGCGACGCGTACTGCCGCAAAGCGGGCTGGGTGCGTGGTTCTGTTCAAGGGCCCGGACACGGTGATCGCTGCGCCGAATGGACGGTGCGTGGTCAACTTGGCCGTATACGAAAGAGCGGCCCCTTGGTTGGCGACGGCCGGGTCTGGCGATGTGCTGGCAGGGTTCATCGCAGGTTTGTTGGCGCGAGGTTTGGCACCGATGCAGGCGGCGGAAACTGCGGCGTGGCTGCATGTGGAGTGTGCGCGCCAGTTCGGGCCGGGTTTGATCGCGGAAGATTTGCCGGAACAGGTGCCGGAGGTTTTCAGAAAGTTGAATATTTGAGTTCGTTGGGCGTGGAACGGCTCAATTTCCGGCGAGTCGGCGGAAATCCGCCGTCAAGGTTCACATCAGTGCAGACCGAATGTTTGCCAGATGCATGGCTGGACGTCACAATTTATTTGCACACTGTGCTTTGGATCTTCGAATGGATTCGTAACTGTATGAAATAAATGAAAAATAACCAATTTTTCGATATGCCATGTTGCGAATTTGCAATTCTTGCGAGGGAGTGAATGCGGGCCACTGGAACGCGCGCAGTTCGTAAACAAATGGACAGTACCTGAACCCCGAACCTTTCATGGTGAGTGAAATGACCCTTAACATCAAACCGATATCAGTAGCCGCTGTTCTGACTGCGACGACCGCCATCCCGGCTGTGGCGGAAATGAAATACGAAAACAATAGTGGCGGATATGTGCTGCTGTATGGACAACTGCACCCCGCCTTGATCTCGGTGGATGACGGACAGGATACCGAGACCCGTGTTCTCGACAACGATCTGTCGAACAGCCGTGTTGGCCTGCGTCTTGTGCAGCCATATGGAAGCAACGAATTCCAATTTTGGTTTGAATCAGGCCTTGGCCTGCCGGGTTCGGCGTCTGCCGATCAATTCGGAACCAACGCAGATGGTTGGAACCGCGAAGACATTCGCCATGTGGATTTTTCGCTGAAAGGTGGCTACGGCAAGTTTTCGGCAGGTCAGGGCAGCATGGTCGCTGATGGCGCCGCAGAGGTTGATCTGTCATATGTCGGAACCGCGCTGTATTCGTTTACCAACGATGAAAATGCAGGGTTCTTCTATCGGGACACGACCGGTATGCTGAGCGGTATTACGGTTGGTGACAGTTCCAGCAACTTTGACGGCGCGCGGCGTGGTCGTGTGCGGTATGATACGCCGTCGTTCAATGGGTTCTCCGCCGGATTCGCTTATGGTCAGAACATTTTGTCCAGCAGCGACGACGACGACTATTATGACGTCGGTCTGTTTTACGAAAACACTTTTGCCGGTGGTGTGGAGTTCGCTGCAGCCGTTGCCTATTCGGTAAGAGACCGGGATAACAATTCGGGGGATCGCAAAGATACGATCGGTTCCGCTTCCGTCCTGCTTCCCAGCGGGTTGGGCTTTACGATTGCGGGCGGTACGCGCGACGATGATCAGGCCGGTGCCACGAATCCGAACTATTGGTACGGTAAGATCTCGTACGAAGGCAACTGGGTGTCCTGGGGCAAGACCGGCGTCGGTATCGACTATTATGATGGCTCGGATTTCCAGAGCAACGGTTCTGACACCAAAGCCTGGGGTATCGCGGTCGTGCAGAAAGTCGAGCCGATCAACACGGATGTTTATCTGAAATACCGCAACCACGATTTCGATGACGGCACATCCTTTGACAACAACGAAGCATGGGTTCTGGGCGCACGTTGGAAGTTCTGATTGTCTGGCTGGAACAAGCGCGAACGCCCCAGTTTCCGGGGCGTTCTTTTTTGCGGTTTTGGCGATCAAATACCACTGGATTCAGCCTTTGCCCCTTGCACGCGGGCGGCAGGGCAAATAGAAGGCTTCAAATTTGCCCGGCGCGCCCTTTTTGCGCGCCCCGAATCCTATGGGGACTACCATAATGCAGGTTACCGAGACGCTGAACGAAGGTCTGAAACGTGGCTACAACATCGTTGTGTCAGCAGCCGAGCTGGACGAGAAGGTCAATGAAAAGCTGACCGAAGCGCAGCCGGAAATCGAAATGAAAGGTTTCCGTAAAGGCAAGGTGCCAATGGCGCTGCTGAAAAAGCAGTTTGGCCAGCGCCTGTTGGGCGAGGCGATGCAGGAAACCATCGACGGCGCCATGAACAAGCATTTCGAAGACAGTGGTGATCGCCCCGCGCTTCAGCCCGAGGTCAAGATGACCAATGAGGACTGGAAAGAAGGCGATGACGTAGAAGTCGCCATGTCTTACGAGGCGCTGCCAGCGATCCCGGAAGTTGATCTGAAATCGGTCGAGTTGGAAAAGCTGATCGTCAAGGCTGATGAAGCAGCCGTCGAGGAAGCGCTGAACAATCTGGCGGAAACCGCTCAGGATTTCAAAGCGCGCCGCAAGGGGTCAAAAGCCAAGGACGGCGACCAGATCGTGTTCGATTTCGTCGGTAAGGTTGACGGCGAGGAATTCGAAGGTGGTTCGGCAGAGGATTACCCGCTGGTTCTGGGCTCGAACAGCTTCATCCCCGGCTTTGAAGAGCAGCTGGTTGGCGTGAAAGCCGAAGAAGTAAAAGACGTCAACGTCACGTTCCCTGAAGAGTACGGCGCCGAGCATCTGGCGGGCAAAGACGCTATTTTCACCTGCACCATCAAGGAAGTCAAAGAACCGGTTGCTGCGGAAGTCAACGACGAACTGGCTAAAAAATTCGGTGCCGAAGATCTTGAAGCCCTGAAAAGCCAGATCGCAGAGCGCCTGGAAGCTGAATATGCAGGTGCATCGCGCGCCGTGATCAAGCGCGCTTTGCTGGATGCACTGGACGAGAAGGTGTCATTCGATCTACCGCCGTCGCTGGTTGAAGCCGAGGCCAAGCAGATTGCGCACCAACTGTGGCACGAAGAAAACCCAGAAGTCGAAGGCCACGACCATGACCCGATCGAGCCCACGGACGAGCACACCAAGCTGGCCGAGCGTCGCGTGCGTCTGGGCCTGTTGCTGGCTGAACTGGGCCAGAAGGCCGAGGTTGAAGTTACCGACGCCGAGATGACGCAGGCGATCATGAACCAGGCACGTCAGTACCCGGGTCAGGAACGTCAGTTCTTCGAGTTCGTTCAGCAGAACGCGCAGATGCAACAGCAGCTGCGTGCCCCGATCTTTGAAGACAAGGTTGTGGACTACGTGTTGGAGCTGGCTCAGGTCACTGACAAGGAAGTCAGCAAAGATGACCTTAAGAAAGCCGTTGACGCATTGGAAGAGGAGTAATCCTCTTCCTTCCCTTCGTCAGAAGAAGGGACAAAAAACGGAGCCGCCTGCAATCAGACGGCTCCGCATGGGTGGCTTTTGTATCTATGAGGTGAGGGGGTCAGGCCTCATGAGCAAAAGCACGGGGGGTTTCCAAAAGAGCGGTTCTTTGCTCTGGCGTGAACGTATCCGTGAGCGCTTCGATCAGCTTGAGGACATCCTGCCGTTCAGCTTCTGTTTTTGCGGCGCTCATCTGTTCCACAAAATATTTCTCGAGATCGGTGAGTGGTTTGTGATCCTGGTTCGCGGGGTTCTGTGCTGCGGCTTTCTTCGCGGCAAACAGAGCTAACGCTTCTTCTTCGTCCATAAAGACGTCGTTGTGAATGCCCGCAAATTCACGCAGGCCGGCGATGCGTTCTTCGGTGCAGTCCAGCAGAGCGGCCAATGCGTGAACCTTACCCATTGGAACTGTCTTACCGACATAGTCGTAAGGCGCGCAATTCGAACGCTTCAACACCCTATCCATAACCGGATCAATCACGGTGATGATGTCCTGAATACCTGCATTTTTCGCATATTCCAAAGATCCGATCATCAACTCGCAAGTCGCGTAGGAGACCGAGTTCTTTTCTTTGCCACGCGTGAGCCGTTGCGTGTCGACGCAGAAGCGGGTAGATTCCCACATGGTCGCACTGCGAAGTGGTGCTTCGCCGCAAAGGATCGCCGAAAAGACATCCGACAACATGTGTGGTCCGGTGGTCTGGAGGGCACGCACGGCTGCGACGACATTCCCCTCATCGTCGAGTCCGATTACATATGCCGGGTCCAGGTGATCGAACTCGTCGATCTCTTTACCATCTTCAATGTTGACGTCCCATCCCAGGCGTTCGCCAAAAACTCGTGCTCTCAACTCGAACATTTCATCAAGAACTTCGCTGAACATATGTCTGTTCAGGCCATCTACCACGATGATCATTTCTTCCCCCTTCGAGTGGTTGTTCGGTAACTTAGACGTTACCGGACACAGGGGATTTTTCTATTGGGGGTTTCCCGTATTTTGGCGAAATTTTGCGTTTTTTTTGTTTAACTTGGGGTAATAAGCCCAATTGCAATCGCCCGGCCAACGGCCTGAGGGGTGGTCAGCGCACTAAGCTTTTCTCGACTGGAACGCAAGTGCACTTCTACGGTTCGGTGTGAAATGGACAAAATATCGCCGATGTCCTGTTGCGATTTCCCTGCCGCAACCCACTGCAAGATCTCTGTCTCACGTCTGGAAAGTGTTGGATGATACAGCGCGCTGGTCAATTCGTCTGAGGAAACCACGTTGTCATGGATGTGCACTGCCATCGATTGCAAGTCACTGATGACATGCGTGTATAGCTTGCGCCATTCCTCTTTGCTGCAATTGCGCGTTGCGCTCAGCAGGCCGATATCTCCGTATGGACCCCGCACGGGAATTGTAACGCCTTGGTTTGGCAATCCAAAATCATGGGCATCCCGGAAAACACGTTGGAAGTCGGGGCTGCGCTCAAGTCGGCTCCAATCCACTGGCGCGATGCTGCGGCGGGCCATATGGATGGTCGGATCAATCATGATCAGACCCTGGTTTTGGTAGTGCTCATTCCAGGCGTCGTCATAGGTAACAAAGCCGGCAACCGTACCGGCAGCAGGGTTCATCCCAGCATAAGCAGCATGATCCATATCATGCTTCTCACAGATTTGCCTTAGAAATTCGGTGTATCGAACTTCTGAATCCGGCAGAGTGCTCAGATCGACAATTTCCATGTGGTGCCTACCAGCTGCGGCCCATCTTACAGCCCGATGGTGTCGTCGAGCATGCATATAACACAGAGTGGAACCCGTTTACCTCACCGAGCCAGAACACCATACTTTCCTAAACATGACAAGGCGAGGTACTAATTGTCTGCGCAATTCCAAATAATGAGACATTCAATAGAACATTTTTGTCACTATTCAGCAAAAAGTGCTAATTTCACGCGGCTTTCTGACGCTAATCACCGTCAGTTGGCGGGTTTCAGCCCAGTTTCCACCAACAATCCGCGCGCTTTGGCTTCGGGGTAAAAGCCCTTGGCATAAAGAAATATGGCCCGATCCTGGTTGCCATCAGACAAAAGCCAGGCACCCCGAAGGTATTTCCCGGCGAACTCAAGGTTGGTGTCCGCGTCCAACAAGCCTTTGGCGTTTCCGGTGTATCCCATGGATCGCGCGGTGGCCGGAAGGATTTGCAACAACCCATAATAGGGTCGGTTGACCGCCCAAGGGCGATGCGTGCTTTCACGAATAGCAAGCTTGTGAACAAGCTCTCGCGGAAGCTCGTAGTGGTCCGCCCATTTGTTGATCGACGCGCGCAGTTCCGGCGTTTCGTTTGGATAGAGCGGAGGATTGAATTGTTGTGTCTCCGCCTTGGATACTTCTCCTGCACCGCAGGCAACCAACGGGGCTGTCAGTAAGAGTGCCATGAGATTGCGACGGGTGAACAGGGGCATACGTTTCTCCGGGGTTTCGAGTTGCAATGATATGGTCTGAGTATTTGGCTGCAAGATTATGGATGGAGTTGGGCTAAAATTTGCTGGTTTGGCTCGGAGGCAAGAAAAAAGGCCGCGCTGAAGCACGGCCTTTGTTGTGTTCGAAACCTTGCCGGATCAGGCTTTGGCTTCGTCTTCCTCGGCAGGAGCGGCTTCTGCAGCCAGCTCTTCGTCCTCGGATGCGGCCGAGCCGATGTCGTCGAACAGTTCGGCGATCTCGAATTCAGCGGCTGCTTCTTCTTCGGCGGCCAGTTCCTGGATCGATTTGCCCGAGGCCTGAAGTTCGGCTTCTTCTTCCGAACGCGCCACGTTCATCTTGATTTCAACTTCGACTTCGGGGTGCAGCTTGACTGCAACCGAGTGCAGACCCAGTTCCTTGATCGGATTGACCAGAACAACCTGCTTTTTGTCGACGGTGAAACCAGCTTCGGTTGCAGCCTCTGCGGCGTCACGCGGGGTGACCGAGCCGTACAGAGCGCCAGCATCCGATGCCGAGCGAATCACGATGAACTGCTGTCCGTCCAGCTTTTCAGCCAGTGCTTCAGCCTCTTTCTTGGTTTCCAGGTTGCGTGCCTCAAGCTGCGCTTTCTGGGCTTCGAACGACGCGATGTTGGCGTCCGAGGCGCTCAGAGCTTTGCCCTGAGGCAGCAGGAAGTTGCGGGCGTAGCCGGGCTTGACGTCAACGACGTCGCCCATCTGACCCAGTTTCGCAACGCGTTCCAGAAGGATAACTTGCATATCAGTCTCTCCTTACTTCACGGCGTAGGGCAGCAGGGCGAGGAAGCGGGCGCGCTTGATAGCACGGGCCAGTTCACGCTGCTTTTTCGCCGAAACGGCGGTGATGCGCGAAGGAACGATCTTGCCACGCTCAGAGATGTAGCGCTGCAGCAGACGGGTGTCCTTGTAGTCGATTTTCGGCGCGTTCTCACCCGAGAACGGGCAGACCTTGCGGCGGCGGAAAAATGGTTTTGCGGCCATGGTTTAGTGTCCTTTCCTCAGGCGGTGATCAACGACGCTCGCGGCGGTCGCCACGTTCGTCACGCTTCTGCATCTGAACCGACGGGCCGTCTTCGTGACCGTCAACCTTGATGGTCAGAACGCGCATGACGTCATCATGCAGGCGCATCAGACGTTCCATTTCCTGAACCGCACCCGAGGGCGCGTCGGTTTTCAGGAAGGCGTAGTGGCCCTTGCGGTTCTTGTTGATCTTGTAGGCCATCGTCTTGACGCCCCAGTACTCGCTATCAACCAGCTTGCCGCCGTTGTCAGCCAGAACGGTGCCGAAATGTTCGACGAGGCTTTCCGCCTGCGCGTTGGACAGATCCTGACGCGCGATCATTACATGCTCATACAGTGGCATGTGCACTCCTGTTTATGTCAAGGCGCATTTCATAGGCGGGGCCATCCGGTCCTTCGCGACCCTGCCACGAGAGGCTGCGCGATTCATCTGATTGCGAAGGATGGCCCCGTATACACGTTTGAACCGCAGGAGCAAGCCCCGCCACATATGCCTTTGAGACGCCGCCCAATTTCCTTTGGGCCGCCCAAATGCTGACGCTTTTCGGCTCAAAGTTGTTTTGCATACCGGACGTTACCCGGACCAAACAGAAATTCGACAGTAACCTGATAAAAGGTGAAGTGTTATGACCGCGACCAATACAAACACATACCGGGAAGAGGCGGCAGGCTCGCGCTTTGAGCATTCGGTGCCGGTAATGATTGCCTTCGCGCCAAACTGGAAGGCCCGTTTGATCCTGGCGCGGTTGGCCGGAGCGTTTCTGATCTTTTCGGCGTTTTCGATGTGGCTGATGCCGGGTTCGATCGTTGGCGCAGATGTCTGGCCGATCAAGATGGTGGCATCCATGCTGTTTCTGATCGTCGGTGTCAGTTTGCTGACAATTGAAGTTCTTGATCAGCGCCCGGATGCCTATTTCGACCCGATCCGCCGCGAAGTCCGTGTTCTGCAAAAGAACGAAGACGGACGCCCTCAGACGGTGCTGCGCCGCAGCTATGAATCGCTGGGTGGTGCACGTTTTGAAGAAAACGAAGTCCACTTGTTTGATGTAGATGGGAGCCTTTTGATGAAGCTGCCCCTTGAATCGGCGGATGTCAGCCGAGCGTTGAAAGGGCAACTGAGCAAGAGCGTAACAATTTTCGGCTGAACTTTATTCTGTTCAAAAAGGAACAGATGTTGTGACTCGAAAAAGGTTGTGTGCCGCCGACAGGCGGCACATTTTGTTTGTGAGCAACCCTGCCGGGTTGCATTCACAAAAAACGCGGAGATTGTTATGAAATCCACCCTTCTTGCTGCTGCACTGGCCGTATCGGCGACCACGGCATTCGCCAGCGCCGAGAAATACGTGCTGGACCCGAGCCACAGCCAGGTTGTCTTCAGCTATGACCACCTGGGCTTTTCAACCACAACCGGCATGTTCTCGGGCTTTGAGGGCGAGATCATGTTTGATCAGGAAAATCCCGCCGCTTCCAGCGTGAGCGTGTCGATGCCGGTATTGGAGATGTTCACCGGTTGGAAGCCGCGTGAAGATCACTTCATGACCGAGGATTTCTTTGGTGCGACCGAGGGCGACCTGATCACCTTTACCTCGACGGGTATCGAAGTGACCGGTGAAAACACTGCCAAGATCACCGGCGACCTCACCATGAACGGCGTGACCAAATCCGTTATTCTGGATGCCAAACTGAACAAGGTTGATACCCATCCAATGGCGAACAAGCCATGGGCCGGTTTCGACGCCACCACGACCCTTGTCCGCAGTGAATTTGATCTGGGCCAGTTCGCACCGTTTGTCAGTGACGAAGTGCAGGTGCAGATCTCGGTCGAAGCGCAAAAAGCCGAATAAGCGCAAGACGGCGAACACGAAAACCGCCGGTGATCCTGTCACCGGCGGTATGTATTTGGCATCACTGACTGCGGGACGCGGCGAGTTCCACAGCGACTGTGACGGTGAAGCCGAGCGAATCTTCGGTGGGCTGCGATGCGCCGATGCCGAAATCCAACCTGTTCAGATCAACCGAGCCTGTCATGGTCGCAGTGTCGTCCTGAAGGTCCAGTGAAAACGGTAGTATGATATCGATCGTCTTGTCGCGGATTGTCAGTGGTCCGCGTGCCTCATATCCGCTTTCGGTTTTGAAAAGGTCAGCCGCGAACTGGGCCGTCGGAAACTGGGCGTTGTTGAAGAAATCCGCACCCATGGCCTGTTCGGTTACGGTTCCGAGGCTGAGAGAACCTATTGCGATCGTGACCTCGACGGACCCGGCCGGGCCAGGCTCGGCCGGGTCGTCAAAAGCAATTGCGGCTGTCCAGTCGGAAAACGAGCCGGTGACCGGGCTGCCCAATTGGGAAATCGTGATGGACAGGGTGCCGTTCTGAACCTGCCAGTCTGATTGCACCTCGGCCAGTTGGACGTCGGCGTCATCATCGTCGGCCTCACGCGCAAATTCGCCAGAGACCCAGCCGCCGGTGAGGACAAGCGCCCAAACGGCCACCGCGGCGACGGCGGGCACAAGGGAATGATGCTGGTGTGGAGGCTCCGGTGCGTCCGACCCACCCGGCAACATCCTGCGCAACGTGCTGTCTTTGTCTATGACGTGATGCTTCAACGCTCCGGCAACATGCAGGACCAGCGCGCCGACGAGCGTCCACATGAACAGCCAATGCAGAACGCCTGTCACCTCGGCCACAATGGTTGATTTCGGTACAAAAGGCAGATTTTGGCCGAAGGGCCAGAGGATTGGAGCAAACCCTTCGGTTGCGGCGTGGTGCACCCAACCGGTCAGTGGCACAAGCACCAGTGACCCATAAAGAAGCCAGTGGACAGTTTCGGCGGCAAAAGCCTCGGGCTTGTTGTCGGCATTCAGCAGGCCGGGCTTGGTTTGCGTGAAGGCCCACATTATCCGAGCCAAAGCAACGAAGAACACGGTGACGCCTACGGTTTTGTGCAATGAGAACATGCGCGCCGCGCGTGCGATTTCGGCCTCGCTTGGGGCTGTGGAGGCATGCAATACGGCGTGGGCCAGGTTGTCCGCGATCCAGCCGAGCGGCAGGGCCGTAAAGATCAGCAACGCGGTGAGCCAGTGAAACGTCTTTGCGACACTTCCGTAACTTGAGAAGGAATTGGTCGAGGCCATGGGTGCAACGCTCCGAGATTCTGTGCTGCGCCCAAGTTAAGGTTATCGGAAGTCGGCACAAGTAAGCGCTTGTGCACAGCCAAGGTGCCAGAATGCAGAACACAGGCAATGCTTGTGCCAGACGATCAGTCAGTTTACACCCCGCCGCAACCTGACATCATCCATGAGGTTGCAATGACACTCGCGTTCGTTTTTCCGGGGCAGGGCGCCCAGACCATCGGTATGGGCAAAGCACTGGCCGATGCCTATCCGGCGGCGCAGGCCGTCTTCGATGAGGTGGACGAGGCACTGGGAGAAAAGCTGAGCAGCGTGATCTGGGAAGGCGACATCGCCGAGTTGACGCTGACTCAGAATGCCCAGCCGGCTCTTATGGCGACATCCATGGCGGCAATGCGTGCGCTGGAAGCCGAAGGCGTTTCGGTTGGTCAGGCGGCTTTTGTGGCGGGTCATTCCTTGGGTGAATACTCGGCCCTTGCGGCTGCGGGGGCTTTGTCGGTCGCGGACACCGCGCGCTTGCTGCGCACCCGCGGTCTGGCGATGCAAAGTGCCGTACCGGTGGGCGAGGGCGCAATGGCGGCCATTATTGGATTGGATCTGGAGGCGGTGCGCGCCGTTGCAGAGGAAGCCGCGCAGGGGCAGGCCTGTCAGGCTGCCAATGACAATGATCCAACCCAGGTCGTTGTGTCCGGTTCTAAGGCTGCCGTGGAGCGTGCCGCCGAGATTGCCAAGGAAAAAGGCGCAAAACGTGCTGTTATGTTGCCTGTAAGTGCTCCATTTCACTGTGCGCTGATGCAGCCTGCGGCAGATGTCATGGCGGAAGCGCTTGCTGCCGTCGAGATAAAGGCGCCTTCCGTGCCTTTGGTGGCCAATGTGCGCGCCGAAGCCGTCAGTGATCCGGATCTGATACGTCAGTTACTGGTGGAACAGGTGACGGGGTCGGTTCGCTGGCGCGAAAGCGTTCAGTTCATGGCCGCGCAGGGCGTGACTGAAACGTGGGAAATCGGTGCCGGCAAAGCGTTGTCCGGCATGATCCGCAAGATCGATCGTGCCATTGCAGGCAAGGCAGTGGGCACACCGGAAGATGTTCAAAAGGCCATTCAGGCCGAATCGTAAGCTCAAAAAGCGTCGTGGCCGACGCACCAAGAGGAAAACCGAATGTTTGATTTGACAGGTAAAAATGCGCTGATCACCGGTGCTTCGGGCGGTATCGGAGGCGACATTGCACGTGCGTTGCACGGTGCTGGCGCAGCGGTCGGATTGTCCGGTACACGAGTCGAGCCATTGCAGGCTCTGGCAGACGAACTGGGCGAACGCGCGCATGTGTTGCCTTGCAATCTGAGCGATCCGGAAGCCGTAGAAGCGTTGCCAAAGCAAGCGGCCGAGGCGATGGGATCGGTGGATATCCTGGTGAACAATGCGGGTATCACGCGCGACAACCTGTTCATGCGCATGTCCGATGAGGAATGGCAGAGCGTTATTGACGTGAACATGACCTCGACGATGAAACTGTGCAAAGGTGTGATCCGCGGCATGATGAAGTCACGGTGGGGCCGGATCGTGAATGTCTCGTCCGTGGTGGCCGCAATTGGCAACCCGGGGCAGGCCAACTATGCTGCGTCAAAAGCCGGGATGATAGGGTTTTCCAAGGCTTTGGCTCACGAAGTGGCAACGCGCGGAATTACCGTGAATGCCGTGGCACCGGGTTTTATCACGACTGCAATGACCGAGAAGCTGACCGAGGAGCAGAAAAAGGGTCTGTTGCTCAAGGTTCCGGCGGGCCGCATGGGTGAACCCGAAGAAATTGCAGCGGCTGTTCTGTATCTTGCCAGCCCCGAAGCGGGTTATGTTACCGGAAGCACCTTGCATGTGAACGGTGGTATGGCCATGTTGTGATCGCCACAGGGGCAGCGCGAAAGCGTTTGCCTCTTGCGTCGACTATGCTATAGGCGGCGCATCTAAGCGGGGCCGGTTGTTCAGGTCGGCCTTCGACTTCCCGGTTCGCCGGGACCCAAACCGCCCGAAACGGGCAAATCAAAGCCAACCCGTGCGGGCAAGGGCAGAATCGGGCAGACCGCCCTGTAAAGGAATGAGGAATAGACATGAGCGACGTCGCAGATCGCGTTAAGAAGATCGTTGTTGAGCACCTGGGTGTTGAAGAAGATAAAGTCGCGGAAAACGCGTCCTTCATCGATGATCTGGGCGCAGACAGCCTGGACACCGTTGAACTGGTCATGGCCTTCGAAGAAGAGTTCGGCATCGAAATCCCCGATGACGCAGCCGAGACCATCCAGACCTTCGGCGACGCGGTCAAATTCATCAGCGAAGCGTCCTAAGCGTTTCCTTCTGATCAAAAGCGGCGCTTCCGGGCAACGGAGGCGCCGTTTTTTTATGCCCGCTCAAAATTCATGCTTGCGCGTGCATTTTCGGATGCGCACTGTTTCCATTGAGGCAAAATTCAAAGTGGACAGGGCATGATAAGATCCACTCCCATGATAAATACCGCGCGTTTGACGCTGTGTGCCATGCGCCCGGAGGACTTTGACCGGTTCGCCGAGATCTGGAGAGATCCGTGCGTCGTTCAGCATGTTGGCGGCTCACCCCGATCGCGCGGAGAGGCATGGGATTCCTTTTTGCGCAATGCCGGGCATTGGCACATGGCCGGGTTTGGACAATGGGGTGTGCTGCAACAATCGAATCGAAAGCTGATCGGACAGGCCGGTTTCTTTTACGGAAACCGTGAGATGGGCGATGATTTCGACGGCTTTCCCGAGGCGGGCTGGGTTCTGGCGCCCGAGGCGCAGGGGCAGGGCCTGGGGTATGAGGCGGCCAAGGCAGCGCATGACTGGTTTGACCGGGTGATTCCCGGGCCTTTGGTTGCGATGGTGAATGCGTCCAACGCCTCGTCGCAGAAGCTTGCCAAAAAGCTGGGCTATGTATTGATGCGGGAAGGGGTGTATAATCAAACCCCGGTGCATTTGCTTCGGCGCAACGGCCCACCTGCGCTCGCGTAAATCCGCCAACTTAACACTATGCCGCAAAATGGCCAAACTGTGCCGATCCCGGTGATATTGGGAGGGCGTTCAAGGTGTATGCTTCCGGGGATTTTCAGAGCGATTGAGCGGAGGACCGAGCTCATGAGGATATACCCCACTATGGAATTGCAGAACGGCCGGTGTGTCACGTTAGACAAAGGTCGTTTGGACAACGCTATGATTTGGCATGTAAACCCAGTCGAAACAGCGCGAAGCTGGGCCGAAGCGGGTGCCGAATGGATGCATCTGACCGATTTCGACGCGATCGAAGGCAAGGATACCAACGTCGAATTGATTGAAGAGATTATCCGCGCGGCCGAAATCCCGGTTCAGTTGGCGGGGGGTATGCGGACCCGCGAACAGGTCGAACGCTGGATCGACAAGGGCGTCGGTCGCGTCGTGATCGGGACGCTGGCAGCGCGCGAACCGAAACTGGTCAAGGAATTGGCCACGCTCTACCCGGATCAAATCGTGCTGTCGGTCGATGTCTGGCAAGGTTATGTAATGACGGATGGCTGGCGCAGCCAAAGCGTATTCACGCCCGAAGCGTTTATCGACGCATTCGAAGGAGCGCCATTTGCTGCTATCGTGGTGACGGATATCGACAGCGATATGGAGGACGTCGAGGCTCAGCTTGGCCTGATCTCGGGGCTTGCCAGCCATTCGCGCACCCCTGTGATAGCGAGCGGGGTTGTACGTACCGCGGATGACATCTCGCGGCTGGCCTATATTCCCAATATCTCGGGTGCAATCGTGGGACGTGCACTGTTTCGAAAGACACTTGACCTGACGGATGCACTGGAAATGGCAAAATCGGCGCATGAGCCGGTGGCACAGTTCCAATAAACACGCTTCGCCCTTTCAACTAGATCCGTGAAAGGGCGGGCACCGATTTCCGTAACCCACAGCGGTACTGCTTCGATTGCCCGGCGGCGGGAAGCCCGCCTGAAATCGCCGTTGCTCTTGCCCCCGCACCCCGGGCCGGGGTAAGAGCGGTTCTCATAACAGGAAGCAGGCAAGAGGCACTTCATGCGCAGAGTCGTTGTAACCGGTCTTGGATTGGTCACTCCTTTGGCCAGCGGGGTCGAGGAAACCTGGTCGCGGCTGCTGGACGGAGAGTCCGGCGCTGGTCCCATCACGCATTTTGATGCGGAAGGCAGTGGTGTCGCCACGACCTACGCCTGTGAGGTGCCCCGCGGGGATGGAACCAATGGGACCTTCAATCCCGATGACTGGATGCCGCCGAAAGAGCAACGCAAGATCGAGGACTTTATCCTGTATTCCATCGCAGCCGCGGAAATGGCCTGCAAGGATGCGAACTGGTTGCCGGAAGATGAAGAGGACCGCCTGCGAACAGGTGTTCTGATCGGTTCGGGCATCGGGGGGTTGGGTTCGATCGCGAATACCGCCAATCTGATCCGCGACAAGGGCCCGCGCCGGGTTTCACCGTTCTTTATTCCGGGCGCTCTGATCAACCTGGCATCAGGTCAGGTGTCGATCCGGCACGGCTTCAAAGGGCCGAACCATTCGGTCGTGACGGCGTGTTCCACCGGTGCCCATGCAATCGGTGACGCCAGCCGTATCATTCGGGCAGGTGACGCAGACGTCATGGTTGCAGGTGGCGGCGAAGGTTGCATCTGCGAAATCGGCATCGCCGGGTTCAACGCATGCAAGGCGTTGTCGACCAAATATGCAGACAACCCAAAGGCGGCTAGCCGACCCTATGACGTTGACCGCGACGGATTCGTCATGGGCGAAGGTGCGGGCATCGTCATCCTGGAAGAGTATGAACACGCGAAGGCCCGCGGTGCGAAGATCTACGCCGAGGTGCTGGGCTATGGCATGTCGGGCGACGCATATCACATCACGGCACCGTCCGAGGATGGTGACGGGGCAGAACGTTCGATGAAAGCCGCGTTGCGCAGCGCGGGGCTGGAGCCGAAGGACCTGGATTACATCAACGCCCATGGCACCTCGACCATGGCGGATACGATCGAACTGGGTGCGGTCGAACGTCTGCTGGGAGACCACGCCGCGAACGCCACCATGACGTCGACCAAATCGGCAACCGGGCACCTTTTGGGTGCAGCGGGGGCGATCGAGGCAATCTTCTCGATTCTGGCGATCCGCGATCAGGTCGCACCTCCGACGATCAACCTGGACAACCCCGCGGTGGAGACACCGATTGATCTGGCCCCGAACGCCAAGCGTGAGCGCGAGATCAACGTGGCCCTGTCGAACTCGTTCGGGTTTGGCGGCACCAATGCCAGCGTGATCTTCGGAAAGGCCAACTAAATGTGGCGGGCCATTGCTTCGAACGCGCTGACCATTCTGGTGGTCGGCCTGTTCCTGATGGGTGGACTGATCCTTTGGGGGCAGACCCAGTACAAGGCCGAAGGCCCGCTTGAAACCGCGATCTGCCTTCAGGTCAGAAGCGGATCGAACATGACACGTGTCAGTCAGGAACTGGAAGAGCAGGGCGCCATCCGCAGTGCCACGATCTTTCGGATGGCCGCCGATTACACGGATCGGGCACAGCAGTTGAAAGCCGGCAGCTTCCTGGTGCGGGAAGGCGCGTCGATGGAGCAGATCATCGACGAAATTACCAGCAGTGGTGCCAGCACCTGTGGATCCGAGATTGAGTATCGTATCGGTGTGACGCGTGCTCAGACCCGTGTGCGTGAGTTGAACCCTGCGACCCTGGATTTCGTCGAAATCGCGTCGTTCGATCCCTTGGAAGACGAGGTGCCTGAGGCCTATACCGAGAAACGCAACGAGGCGGACACCCGTTACCGCGTGTCGCTGGCCGAAGGTGTGACCTCGTGGCAGGTGGTCCAGGCGTTGAAGGCGTTCGACGCTTTGACAGGTGAGGTGACCGAGATCCCGGCCGAAGGGATGCTGGCGCCTGACAGTTACGATGTTGTGGCGGGCCAGGACCGTACCGACATTTTGCAGGCGATGCAGGACAAGCAACAATTGCGGATCAATGCCGTTTGGGAAAGCCGTCAGGACGGGTTGCCGCTGCAAAATCCCGAAGAAATGCTGATCCTTGCGTCGATCATCGAAAAGGAAACCGGAGTTCCGGAAGAGCGCGGGCAAGTGGCCAGTGTTTTTGTGAACCGGCTGAAACAGGGGATGCGGTTGCAGACGGACCCGACCGTCATCTATGGCGTCACCAAAGGGCAAGGCACGTTAGGGCGCGGGCTGCGCCGCAGCGAGCTGAACCGACCAACCCCATGGAACACCTATCAGATAGACGGTTTGCCGCCGACGCCGATTGCCAATCCGGGCTTGGCCAGCCTTGAAGCTGCTGTTGCGCCGGATGACACGAATTTCGTGTTCTTCGTTGCCGATGGCACGGGCGGCCATGCATTTGCCGAAACCTTGCAGGAGCACAATCGCAATGTCGCCAAATGGCGCGAGATTGAGGCAGAGCAGAATTCGGGAAATTGATCTGAACGAAAAATGGTTTCGTCCATCGTGTTGCGCCAACGCCGGTCATTGAACCGGCGTTGGCTTTTTTGTGTTCCGATCTTAGGCCGCCGGACGTCTGCCGCGTGGACGACGCCGTTTGTTTGCTGCGGGTTTTGACCCCGCGTCGGCGGGTTTGGGTTTGAACCCCCGGCGAGGGTTGTTCGGGCGGCGCGCCGGTTTTTCAGGTTGCACAGCTTCGGGCATCGCGCCACTGGCAACTGGAATCTCGATCTTCATTAGCTTTTGAATCTGGCGCAGCAGATCAACTTCTTCCGCGGAACAGAAGGCGATGGCTTCGCCTTCGCGCCCTGCGCGGGCAGTGCGCCCGATACGGTGGACGTAGTTGTCAGGTACCTCGGGCAGGTCGAAGTTGATCACGTAGGCGACGCCCGGGATGTCGATGCCTCGGGCGGCAACGTCGGTGGCCACCAGAATGTTGATGTCACCCGCGCGGAACGCCTTGATCGCGCGATCACGCTGACCCTGGCTTTTGTTGCCGTGGATGGATGCGGCGTTGTAGCCATCGGCCACAAGCCCTTTCATCAGCCGTTCCGCGCCATGTTTGGTGCGGGTAAAGACCAGTGTCAGGGCATCCACGTCCTTCGACAGGATTTCACGCAGCTTGGCTGGTTTCCCGGGTTTGGAGACGAAGTGCAGAGATTGCGTAATCTTGTCTGCGGCTTTGCCCGGAGGCGAGACCTGCACCCGTTGCGGGTTGGTCAGGTAAGCGCGGCTGAGCTCTTCCATCTGCTTCGGCATGGTGGCCGAAAACAACATGGTTTGGCGTGGGGCGCCCAGTGCCGGAGCGATTTTTCGCAGCGCATGGATAAAGCCCAGGTCAAGCATCTGGTCTGCTTCGTCCAGCACCAGATGGCGCACCGCTCCGAGGTTTACCGCGCCCCGCTCCATCAGATCTATCAGGCGGCCCGGTGTGGCGACCAGAATATCGGTGCCACGGGAAAGGAACATTATCTGCTTGTTGATCGATTGGCCACCGACAACGGTGGCCACACGCAGCTTGGTGCCTTTCGTCAAGGTGCGGAGGCTGTCGGCGATTTGATTCACAAGTTCGCGGGTGGGCGCCAGGATCAGTGCTTTGGCGGTTTTCGGGTCGGGCTTGCCGGGTTGGGCCAGAAGGTGATCGATCAGAGGCAGGCCAAAAGCCAAGGTCTTTCCGGTGCCGGTTTGCGCCAGTCCCAGAATGTCGTGACCATTCAGAGCAAGTGGAATCGCCTGGTTCTGGATTGGGGTGGGTTGAGTGAAATTGGCGCGTTTGAGTGCCTCGTTCAGTGCCGGGGCAAGGCCCAGCATATCAAAGTCGAACAAATAACTATCCTTTGCAGCCCGGAGCGTTGGCCCAGGGACAGATCATGAAGGGTCGCGCGTTGGCGACCGACAGGGGTTGTGCGAGACCTCGGGACGAGCAGGCGTATCCTGCGCCATCCGGCCGCCGCGTCAAGAACCCTGCGTGATGGGGAACTGGAATGATGAGTTGGCGCTGTGGGGCGGACGAGGTCCGCTTGAACTCACGCATCAGCGCTGTGATGTGGGGCACATGAGGGTTCCGCCATGAAATGTCAAGCGCTGGCAAGCCTTCAGGTGGTCTACTGAGTCGAATAAGGCACTGTTCGCGGCACCAGACTGCCATTGAATTACAGCGTAAAACCAACGGCCCTGTTGATCGCCATTCCAGTATTCACGGCCTGATAGGTTGGAAATGGCATCCTCTCGGCAGTGTGAATGTCGCGTCGGATCCAGTTTTGTGCTTCCAATTGGTGAAGGGATGAGGACAGCGCCCGATCTGTAATGACCGTAAGACCTGATTTGATGGCCGAGAAACGATGAGGGGTACCTGTCAACGCCAGAACTGGCACAGTCCAGGATTTTCGTAGCAGTCTGATTTCATCCTCAGAGCGGGCGGTAGTAATTATCTTGCTGGCGATCGTGGCAGCCTCGGTTCCGAATGGCGTAAGTCGAAATTCTGGACGCAGAGGGTGCCCATGTCCGGGGTTTCTTTCGATCATTCCAAGTTCAATAAGATGAGAAAGGCTGGCTGCAAAGGCCGTTCGGCTTGCGTCGGTCGCTGCCAAAAGCGGGGCTTGCCGGCCCGGAACTTTGGCGTGCAGCAGGGCAAGAATTTTCAGGGACCAAGCCCGCGATGTCAGCTTGACAAGTGTATTTATGTCCATAAAGTATAGTAAATATATTTTTCAAAAAGGAAAAGCCTTATGTCGCTCGTTTCATTGAAAAACACCATCACACTTGCGATGTCCGTTCGGGATCGACATGCCAGTGCGGAATGGTACGCCGCCAAGCTGGGATTTGAGCTTATCCACCACATTGATGAAGCGGGATGGAGCGAATTGCGAACCAATGTCGACCGTGTCACTTTGGGACTGGGCGAACAGGCCGAAGCCTCTCCGGGGAATTGCGTGCCTGTCTTCGAAGTCGCGGATATCGCGGAAGCGCGCGGAAAGTTGGAACTTGCGGGTGTGGAATTTGACGGCGAAACGGACACGATTGAGGGTATGGTCAGCACGGCAACGTTTTATGATCCGGATAGGAATGCGCTGATGCTGGCGCAGGATTTGACAGGCCAGAGCTGAGAGTAAGAGGTAAAGGAAAACTCAACACAGCGACCGCTGCGTGTTGCGTCGACGTTGCGCAACTCATTGACTTTGAGCACTTAATACCGTATAGGTTGTGACATGCTAGAGGAAGTGGGCAACGGCCCCGGGGCGACCCGGTGGCCGTTTTTTGCTTCTCTCGTGCGGAGAAAACTCACGCATGAGGTCACAGGCAAACATGACTTTGATTACCCCGGAAGAGCGGATTTCCCAGACGGCTGAATTGTTGCAGTCGCTTGAGAGGTCCATTCGCGATCTGCGGCAAGCGGCGGAAGACCTGCGCAAACAGATCGGAGCCGGGGAGGATGCAGATCTTGCTGGTTCAGCCAAGCAACTCGGGCAGTTAGAGGGGCTGATCCGAAGTTGTCAGAAAGTGGAGACAAGCTTTGTCGAACAACATCACAGACAAGCCGGAATTGCCCAAGGAGGGTACGCGCTCGATCTTCACCGAGCTCGGTTTGAAGTCGGGTGCAGGCTGGCTCGCCTCCGTGCCTGTTGCGGTGCAGAACAGATTTCTGAGTGAGATCGGGGAGGGAGGGCTGTGTGCCCTCCCTTTCCTGTTCGAATTCTGGGCGCTGCCGCATCAGCTGCCACCCGAGGGCGACTGGCGGTCCTGGGTGATCATGGGCGGACGCGGTGCGGGCAAAACACGCGCCGGGGCCGAGTGGGTACGGTCGATGGTCGAGGGGTCTTTGCCGTTGGATGGGGGCAAGGCCTGTCGGGTGGCTTTGGTTGGTGAGACCTTCGATCAGGTACGCGATGTGATGATTTTTGGCGATAGCGGGATTTTGCAATGCTCGCCGCCGGATCGTCGGCCGGTGTGGAAGGCATCCGAGCGCAAGCTGATCTGGCCCAACGGGGCCGAGGCGCAGGCCTTTTCGGCGCATGATCCTGAGGGTCTGAGGGGGCCTCAGTTCGATGCGGCATGGGTGGATGAGTTGGCCAAGTGGAAGAAGGCCGGCGAGACCTGGGACATGCTGCAATTCGCGTTGCGGCTGGGTGAGCGGCCGCGGGTCTGCGTAACCACGACGCCGCGCAACGTGAAGGTGCTGAAGGATCTGCTGGCCTCGCCGTCCACGGTTCAGACCCATGCGCCGACCGAGGCAAACCGGGCCAATCTGGCGGACTCGTTCCTGCAAGAGGTGCGTGCGCGTTATGCGGGCACGCGTCTGGGGAGGCAGGAGCTGGACGGGGTGTTGCTGGCCGATGCCGAAGGGGCGTTGTGGACAGGCTCGATGCTGGATGCGGCGCGGGTTGAGGCAATGCCCGAGCTGGATCGCATCGTCGTTGCGCTGGACCCGGCGGTGACGGCGGGATCAAGCGCCGATGCCTGCGGGATCGTGGTGGTGGGCGCGCAATTGCAAGGCCCGCCCGAGGACTGGCGCGCCTATGTGCTGGCTGATCGGACGGTGCAGGGCGTTGGCCCGGTGGGCTGGGCGCAGGCGGCAATTGACGCGATGGACGAGTTTGGCGCAGAACGGCTGGTGGCCGAGGTCAATCAGGGCGGGCAGCTGGTGGAAGAGGTGGTGCGGCAGGTGGACCCTCTGGTCCCGTTCCGGGCGGTGCGGGCCTCGCGCGGGAAGGTGGCGCGGGCAGAGCCGGTGGCGGCGCTGTACGAACAGGGGCGGGTGCTCCATGTGGACGGGCTGGAGGCGCTGGAGGAGCAGATGTGCCAGATGACCGCGCGCGGGTTCGAGGGGCAGGGCTCGCCCGACCGCGTCGACTCGCTGGTCTGGGCGCTGCATGAGTTGGTCGTGGGGCCTGCGGGGGCGTATCGGCGACCCAGGGTGCGGATTTTGTAAGCCCAGTGCGGCAAACACATCAAGCGCTTTGGACAGGGGCGAGTTCATCTGGCCATCGTCTGGGGTGTTCAGAGACAATCAGCAGAACGTCAGCCCCGGCCAATACGGTTCGAATATCGCGTATCAAATCCAGGTTGAGGCGGTCGATTTCGCGCGCGAAAACGGAACGACATGGGTCGTAGTAAACAGTCACTAAATGGGATCGGCCCAGTTTGGTAACAGACAGATCCCGGATCCGCCCGCCATCTTCAATGAGAGTTGCACGTACGGCGCGGCGCGCGGTCGCAATAGTGGCGGGGCTGGCGCTTAAGCCTGCGAGCTCGCCCAATCCGCCTTTGAATTCACGGATATACGCCCCGAGGGCCAGCAGGCAAAGCAGTAGGACAATCACGGAGTCCCCGATCGGAGCGATCAAGGCAAGTGGTCCTTCCCTGAAATAGTAGATGGCAGCCAAGCCGATGCCTGCCGCGGCAGTGATCATCCCGTCAAAAAGCGCCGCTTTGGCCTCCAGTCGCAGGATTGCGCTGTTTCGTCCGATGCGACGCCAGGTGAAATGATGAAAGGCCCAGAGCAAGGTGCAGGTCAGCCCAATACCTGAGAAATAGAGGATCATTGGCGCAAAGCTCAGTGGCTCGGGGGGCAGGCCGTTCAGATAGTTGTAGATGCTTTTGAGGGCGCTGGTGATCGCAAACAACACAAGACCCAACAGGGATAGAGAGCGGAGTGTTGAAAAGATGGCTTCGTCTGCGGCATAGCCGAACGGTCGTAGCTTGTCGGGTCCGGCATCAATTCGTTGGCTGATCCTTCGGCCGAGAACGGCTGAAGTAAAACCGATCAGTGAGAACAGTCCGTCCATCATGATCGCGTTCGAATTCGATAGAATGCTGGCCAGGATTCCTGCGGCACCCATGAAGAGATTTCCCCCCATTGCCACTACGAGTGCGCGGCTTTCCAGTCGTTTTCTGATGGCCAATTCTGGCTGGGTCATTCGATCGGTCCCGGATTGCTTTCAGTACTTCTACCAATAGCCATCCATTCGGAATTGGCCACCCACTTTGCTTGTTCGTGTTGCCCAACCCCCGTACGCCCCATTCCTGAGGCTTAAACTTCTTTCCGTCATAACTCCTTTCAACAAGCCGGGCAGAGCGGCGGCAGAAAGGAGCACAGATGGTATTCGATTTCTTGCGTCGTGGATCGGCTGAAGCGGCGCCCGAGGCAAAAGCAAGCGCGGCTGGGCCGTTGGTGGCGTGGCAGACGGGCGGGCGCGTAGCCTGGAGCCCCAGGGACGCGGTGTCGCTGACGCGGACGGGGTTTTCAGGGAACCCGGTGGGGTTTCGTTCCGTCAAGCTGATTGCCGAGGCGGCGGCGGCTTTGCCGTTGGTGTTGCAGGATCCGGCGCAGCGGTTTGATACCCATCCGATCCTGTCCCTGATGCGTCGTCCGAATGCGGCGCAGGCGCAAGCGGAGTTGATGGAGGCCTTGTTCGGGCAGTTGCTGCTGTCGGGCAATGCCTATGTCGAGGCGGTTCAGGCAGAGGAAGGCCTGCCGGTCGAGCTGCATGTGTTGCGCTCGGACCGGATGAGAGTCGTGCCGGGGGCGGATGGATGGCCCAAGGCGTATGACTATGCGGTTGGCGGCAAGAAGCATCGGTTTGCGGCGGAAGCCATCTGCCATATCAAATCGTTCCACCCTCAGGATGACCACTATGGGTTCTCGCCGATGCAGGCGGCGGCGATGGCGATTGATGTACATAACAGCGCGTCGCGGTGGTCGAAGTCGCTGTTGGATAATGCGGCGCGGCCTTCGGGGGCTTTGGTCTGGAAAGGCGATGGCCACGGGGTGATGGCCGAAGATCAGTTCCGGCGCCTGTCAGACGAGATCGAGGCGAACTATCGCGGGGCGCGCAATGCAGGCCGTCCGATGGTTCTGGAAGGGGGGCTGGATTGGAAGCCGATGGGGTTCTCTCCGTCCGATATGGAGTTTCAAAAGACCAAGGAAGCCGCCGCCCGCGAGATCGCGCTGGCCTTCGGTGTCCCGCCGATGCTGCTGGGGATTCAGGGTGACGCGACCTATTCGAACTATCAGGAGGCCAACCGGGCGTTCTATCGTCTGACCGTTCTGCCCTTGGTGACGCGGGTGGCGGCGGCGGTGTCGGAATGGCTGGTGGGCTTTACCGGTGAGGATTTGATGTTGAAGCCCGATCTGGATCAGGTGCCTGCGCTGTCCGCAGAACGGGATGCGCAATGGGCGCGGGTCAATGGGGCCGACTTCCTGACCAACGCCGAGAAGCGCGCCTTGCTGGGCCTGCCGGAGCGTGCGGATGGGTGAGGGGTATCCCTCGTTCGAGTGCGCGCCGGGTCTGCGTCTGGCCGCGCATGAACGGGTGGCCGAGATCCAGCATGCGCATCTGTGTCGGCGTCTGGATCAGATCGAAGAGATGATGGAGCGGCTGGAGCGTCGGCTGTGGCTGACGGTTTATGGCGTGGCGGCGGTGATCCTGGCGCAGGCGTTTCAATCTCTCTTGGTGGTATCGCCATGATTTCAATGGGTTACGTGGAGAAGTTCATGGATTTGGAGCACAAGTTCGCAAGGTTCGGTGACGGTTTGTCGGTTACGGATGATGCGGTAATCGAGGGCTATTCCAGCCTGTTTGGGCAGGTCGATCAGGGCAGTGACGTGGTGCAGCGTGGCGCCTATCGGGGTTCGCTTGACAGGCTGGCCAGGGCGGGTCAGCGCGTCAAGATGCTGTGGCAGCATGATCCGGCCCAGCCCATCGGCGTGTGGGACGAAGTACGCGAGGACGACAAGGGCCTGTGGGTCAAGGGGCGTCTGCTGGAGAGCACGCAGAAGGGCCGCGAGGCGGCAGAATTGATCCGGGCAGGTGCGATGGATGGTCTGTCGATCGGCTACCGCACCAAACGGGCCGTGAAGAATGACAAGGGCCAGCGGGTCCTGACCGAACTGGAGCTGTGGGAGGTGTCATTGGTGACCTTCCCGATGCTGCCCAGTGCGCGGGTGGCGGCGAAGGGAAGGACACCTGACGCCGAGGAAGCCCTGCGCTGTATTGCCGACGTATTCAACGATGCCCGGCAGGAGCTGGCGCGGAACTAGCGCGCCTCAAAACCACTCAGAACAGGACATGCTGATGAGCAAGACCGAAACCCCGGCCTTGACCGGAGAGGGTGCGCCCCTGGTTCAGGAGGTGAAGCAGGCGATGGCTGGCTTCGTGAATGAATTCAAGGGATTGAAAGCCGAAGTTAATACCAAACTGCTACAGACAGAAGAGCGACTGACCATGCTGGATCGTAAATCAACAATCGCGGTACGCCCGCATCTTGCCGCTTCGATCGAAGACGGAGCCCCGCATCAGAAGGCATTTGACGCCTATGTGCGGTCCGGCGAAGATGACGGGCTGCGTGGCCTCGAGATGGAGGCCAAGTCCCTGTCAACAGCGGTCAACAGCGATGGTGGCTATCTGGTTGATCCGCAGACTGCCGAGACGATCAAGTCGGTTTTGAACTCGACCGCCTCGATCCGTTCGATTGCATCGGTCGTGAATGTCGAGGCAAATTCGTTCGACGTGCTGATCGATCACACCGATGTAGGTGCGGGCTGGGCTGACGAAAACTCGGCCACAGCGGAAACCGGAACACCGTCGATCGATCGCATCTCGATCCCGCTGCACGAGCTGAGCGCGCTGCCCAAAGCGTCGCAGCGTCTGTTGGATGACAGCGCCTTCGACGTCGAGGGCTGGCTGGCCGGGCGCATTGCCGACAAGTTTGCAAGCGCCGAGGCGGCCGCATTCATCAACGGCGATGGCGTCGACAAGCCCAAGGGGTTGATGATCCACCGAGCGGTTCCGAATGATGGCTGGTCCTGGGGCAGCCTTGGCTATGTCGCGACCGGTATTGATGCGGGTATTGATGCGGATGCGATTGTCGATGTGGTTTATGCGCTGGGCGCGCAGTACCGGGTCAACGGGACCTTCGTGATGAATTCGAAGACCGCAGGTGTGATCCGCAAGCTGAAGGACAGCGATGGCCGCTTCCTGTGGTCCGATGGTTTGGCCGCAGGTGAGCCGGCGCGTCTGATGGGGTATCCGGTTCTGATCGCCGAGGACATGCCGGATGTGGCAACCGACAGTTTCTCGATTGCCTTTGGTGACTTCCAGGCTGGTTACACCATTGCCGAGCGTCCTGATCTGCGCGTGCTGCGCGACCCGTTCAGCGCCAAGCCACATGTCCTGTTCTACGCGACCAAGCGCGTCGGCGGCGATGTCAGCGACTTTGCTGCGATCAAGCTGGTGAAATTCGGCACCGCCTAACGCGGGCTGAATCCGGGGGGCCCTGGCCCCTCGGACGGCGGGCGCGGGCCGGAGTGAGATCCTCTGCGTTGTCTAGCTGCTCCCCTCCGTCCGAGCAACGTGGGGCGGCGCGTGCCCGCCAATTTCCAAAGATGGGGCCCTGGAGGGGTCCGAGATTGCGGAGTGAGTGGATGATGTTGATCGAAGAGACCGCCATCGCGGATGCGGCGCTGCCGGTGGATCAGTTCAAGGCGCATCTGAGGTTGGGCACGGGCTTTGCCGAAGATGATGTGCAGAATGAAGTGTTGAAGGGGTTCCTGCGAGCCGCCATCGCGGCGATCGAGGCGCGCACTGGCACGGTTCTGATCACACGGGATTTCTCGTGGAGTTTGAACAGGTGGCGCGACCCGTCGGGCGAAGTTCTGCCTGTGGCCCCGGTGGTTTCAGTTCAGGCCGTGACGCTGACTGACAAGCAAGGAGCCGAAACAGTTGCGGACGCCGCGACCTATCGCCTGGAGCATGATAGTCAGCGGCCCCGGATCCGCCCATTGGGATCCAGCCTGCCTGCCATCGAAACGGGTGGTTCCGTAAAGATTTCGTTTGTCGCGGGGATGGCGCAGGATTGGGGCGGGTTGCCTGCCGATCTTGGGCAAGCCGTGCTGCTGCTGGCGGCGCATTACTATGAATACCGGGATGAAACCTCATTGGGCGCTGGGTGTATGCCCTTTGGTGTCACCAGCCTGATCCAGCGCTATCGCATGGTGCGTTTCGGGGCGGGGGTATCGCAATGAATACGCCGCATCTGAACCGTAAACTGGTGCTGGAGGCGCCAATGCGAAGTGCTGATGGGTCGGGGGGCTATACCGAAACATGGGCTGCGATGGGGACACTGTGGGCCGAGGTGACGGCGCGCAGTGGCGCCGAACGGCAGATCGCCGGAGCGTCCGTTTCGCGTGTCGGGTTCCGCATCGTGGTACGCGGAGCGCCCATGGGGTCTTCGATGCGCCCCGCGCCAGATCAGCGGTTTCGCGAGGGAAATCGCTGTTTCGTAATCCGGGCCGTGGCCGAGCATGATCCGCGCGGCAAGTTCCTGACCTGTTTCGCAGATGAAGAGGTGGCGGCATGAGCTATGGCGTTTCCGCCGCTTTGCAGGCGGCCGTGTATCAACAGCTTTCAGCGGACGCAGCAGTCAGCAGCCAATCGGGGGGCGCGATCTATGATGCCGTACCTGCGGGAACCGTGCCGCAGACCTATGTGACGCTGGGCCCCGAAGAGGTGCGTGACGCGTCGGACCGAACAGGCGCGGGCGCGATACACCGCTTCACCGTTTCGGTGGTGTCCCAGGAGGCAGGGTTCGGTGCTGCCAAAACACTGGCCGGCGCGGTGTGTGGCGCGCTGGAAAATGCGCCACTCAACCTGGTTCGCGGGCGTTTGGTGGGGCTGTGGTTCGAGCGGGCCTCGGCCCGGCGCACCGGGACCGGCGGCACCATCCGCCAGATCGACCTGAAGTTCCGCGCCCGCGTGGAAGATGACTAAGCAATCAACGGAGAGAGCACATGGCTGCCCAGAACGGAAAAGACCTGTTGGTCAAAATGGATATGAACGGTACCGGCCTGTTCCAGACCATCGCGGGGCTGCGGGCCACGCGCATAAGTTTCAATGCTGAAAGTGTGGATGTCACGAGTCTGGAAAGCCAGGGTGGATGGCGCGAGCTTTTGTCCGGGGCGGGGGTCAAATCGGCTTCGATCTCTGGCTCTGGCGTGTTCAAGGATGCTGGCACGGATGAACGCGCGCGGCAGTTGTTCTTTGATGGCGAAACTCCGGCCTTTCAGGTCATCATCCCTGATTTCGGGATTGTAGAAGGCCCGTTCCAGGTGACCAGTATCGAATATGCGGGCTCGCACAACGGTGAGGCGACCTATGAGATGAGCATGGCTAGTGCCGGTGCTCTGACCTTTACGGCGCTTTGATCCGATGGCCAATCCGTGGACAGGCGAGGTGGCGCTGACCATCGATGGCGAGCAGCGGGTGCTCAAACTGACGCTTGGTGCTTTGGCGGAGCTGGAGCAGGAGCTGAATGCTGGGTCGCTGGTTGAGCTGGTGCAGCGGTTTGAGGGCGGTGCGTATTCCAGTGCGGATGTTCTGGCGCTGATCGTTGCCGGTTTGCGGGGCGGTGGCTGGAACATTGCCCGGGCCGACCTGATGCATGCCGAGATCGAAGGCGGCCCCATGGCGGCCGCCAGAACAGCAGCCGAATTGTTGGCGCGCGCCTTCATGGTGCCGGAGGGCGCATGAGCGGGTTCGACTGGCCTGCCCTGATGCGGGCCGGATTTCTGGGGCTGCGACTGACGCCGGATCAATTCTGGCGTCTGACCCCGGCAGAGCTGCGGCTGATGCTGGGGCAGGGTTCCGGAGCGCCCGCAATGAACCGGGCGGGGTTGGACGCTTTGCTGGCCGCCTATCCGGACAAGACACAAGGAGAGCGTGATGACAGATCGTGACGGGTTTGAGGACCTGCAAGAACGAGGCGAAGCGCTGGGCGATTCCCTCGGCGATGCTGCGACTATGGCGGCGGCGTTTGACAGCCAGATGAAGCGCATCAGCGCCGCATTTGAAGAGACCGGCAAGGATGTCGCCACGCTGGAGCGCGGCATGTCCAGTGGATTGCGCAAGGCCTTCGATGGTGTCGTTCTGGATGGGATGAGCCTTTCCGGTGCGTTGGATATCCTGAGGAACTCGTTGATCCAAACGGCTTATGCGGCTGCGATCAAGCCGGTGACGGACCACTTTGGCGGCATGCTGGCCAACACGGTCGGCGGGTTGGTGAAGGGAATTCTGCCCTTTGCCGATGGCGGCAGCTTCAGCCAGGGCCGGGTGATGCCCTTCGCCAATGGCGGTGTGGTCAGCGGCCCGACCATGTTTCCCATGCGCGGCGGCACCGGGCTGATGGGAGAAGCCGGGCCAGAGGCGATCATGCCGCTTGCGCGCGGGGCCGATGGCAAGCTGGGCGTGCGGACGCAGGGCGCCGGGCCTGCCGTGAATGTGGTGATGAACATTTCAACACCGGACGTGCAGGGGTTCCGCCGCTCTCAGGGGCAGATTGCGGCCCAGATGAGCCGCGCGCTGGGGCGCGGCAATCGCAACAGGTAAATCAGGGAGCAGCTGATGAATTTCCACGAGGTGAGATTTCCCGCCAGCCTGAGCTTTGGCTCGGTCGGGGGGCCGGAACGGCGCACGGACATCGTGACGCTGGCCAATGGTTTTGAAGAGCGCAACACCCCCTGGGCCCATTCGCGTCGCCGATATGATGCGGGGTTGGGGATGCGTTCGCTGGACGATATCGAGACACTGATTTCGTTCTTCGAAGCGCGGCAGGGTCAGATTTTCGGCTTTCGCTGGAAAGACTGGTCGGATTTCAAATCCGGCAAGGCCACGGCGGACATCAATTTCGGAGATCAGGTGATCGCCAAAGGCGACGGAACACGCACCGAGTTCCAGTTGATCAAGACCTACCATTCGGGCGGAGCAAGCTATGCGCGCCCCATCGTGAAACCGGTATTGGGGACGGTGCGTCTGGGGCTGGATCAGGATGAGGTCCGCGAGGGCGTGGATTTTGACGTTGATCTGACGACGGGCAGGGTCACGTTTGCGGACCCGCCGCCGGAAGAGGTCGATATCACTGCGGGTTTTGAGTTTGATGTGCCGGTGCGTTTTGACACCGACAAAATCCAGACCAGTGTTGCCAGTTTTCAGGCCGGAGACGTACCGAATGTTCCAGTGGTCGAGGTGCGCATCTGATGGCTGAAGATATTAAGGGTCTGCACGCGCATCTGCAAAGCGGGTTGACAACGGTCTGCCGCTGTTGGGCGATCAAACGCACGGACGGGCAGGAATACGGTTTCACCGACCACGACATGGAGCTGAGTTTTGACGGGTTGACCTTCAAGGCCAACACCGGCCTGACGGCCGCCGCCATCGAGCAGGCCACCGGCCTGTCCATCGACAACACGGAAGCGATGGGCGCCCTGTCTGACGCGGCCATTCGCGACGAGGATATCGAAGCGGGGCGTTTTGACGGGGCCGAAGTGCGGGCCTGGTTGGTCAATTGGGCAGATCTGGATCAGCGCGTCCTTCAGTTCCGTGGTTCAATCGGTGAGTTGCGCCGCTCTGGCGGCGCGTTCCATGCGGAATTGCGTGGCCTGACCGACTTGCTGAACCGCCCCTTGGGGCGCGTTTACCAAAAGCCTTGCACGGCTGTGTTGGGGGATCGGGCCTGCCGGTTCAACACCGACACGCCAGGGTATTGGTTCGACGGTGTGATCTCGGGTTTCGATGGCGGCACCCTTTTGCATGTTGCAGGAGGTCAGACCATTGAAGAAGGCTGGTTCGAACGGGGACGCGTGGATGTTTTGTCCGGATCTGCCAAGGGGTTGTGGTCTTCGATCAAGAACGACAGGCAGACGGCAACCGGGCGCGAGATCACGCTTTGGTCCGGTTTCGGGGCAAGCCTGGCGATCGGCGACAGTGTGAAACTGCGGGCAGGATGCGACAAACGCATGGAAACCTGCCAGTTCAAGTTCAACAACTTTCTGAATTTTCAAGGTTTTCCAGATCTTCCGGGCGAAGACTGGGTCATGGCTGTTCCCAAGAAAAGCAAAGCCAATAGCGGAGGCAGCTTACGATGACGATACGTAGAGAGGATATTGTGACAGAGGCGCGCAATTGGCTTGGAACGCCTTATATGCATCAGGCCTCGGTCAAAGGTGCCGGTGCGGATTGTCTGGGCCTGTTGCGCGGCGTTTGGCGCGCCGTGATCGGGCGGGAACCTGAATCTGTTCCGGCCTACAGCATGGACTGGTCCGAACCGCAGGGTGAGGAACGGATGTGGGTGGCTGCCAGGCGGCATCTGGTCGAAAAACCAATAGGCAAAATGGCATCGGGGGATGTTCTGCTGTTTCGGATGCGCGACGCAAGCGTCGCCAAGCATCTGGGCATCGTCAGTACCACGCACCCCGAGCCCCGCTTTATTCACGCGTATTTCGGCCACGGCGTCGTGGAGAACGCACTGAGCAGGCCCTGGTACCGCCGTATCGTTTCCTGTTTCGAATTCCCGATGGAGATGCATTGATGGCCACTATTCTTCTTTCTGCAGCCGGGGCCGCGCTGGGCGGTTCGATCGGGGGCACGGTTGCGGGCCTTTCAACCGCGATTATCGGTCGGGCCGTCGGTGCGACGGTCGGGCGGGTCCTTGATCAGAAGTTCTTTAACCAGTCCGTTATGGGCAGCGGCAGTGAAGTCGTTGAAACCGGCCGCATGGATCGGTTTCGGTTGACGGAAACCGGCGAAGGTGCGCCGGTGACCACCGTGTTTGGCCGTATGCGTGTGGGTGGTCAGGTCATTTGGGCTTCGGATTTTCTGGAGACCCAGACGACCACCACAGAGGGTGGCGGCGGCGGGGGCAAGGGGAAACCCAAGACCCCTGAGGTGACTACCGTCACGTACAGTTACTCGATTTCGCTGGCGATTGCGGTCGGCGCCGGTGAGATTGCCGATGTCGCGCGGATTTGGGCGGATGGAGAAGAACAAGATCGATCCAGCCTCAACATGCGGGTTTACCATGGCACGTGGGATCAGTTGCCGGACCCTCTGATCGAGGCGATTGAAGGCTCTGGAACGGTTCCAGCATATCGCGGAACCGCCTATGTCGTGATCGAGGACTTCCCGCTCGGCGCTTTTGGCAACCGGGTGCCGCAGTTTTCATTTGAAGTTGTGCGCCCCACGCAGCGGGACATGCCCGATTATGGCAGTGCACTGCCTCAGATCGTGCGCGGGGTCGCCATGATACCGGGGACCGGAGAATACGCTCTGGCCAGCTCTCAGGTGAATTATTCACAATCTGGCAAGAGCTGGCCTGCAAACGCACATTCCGCATCAGGCACCTCGGATCTTGTCTCCTCGACCCGAGCGCTGGAAAGCGAGTTGCCCAATTGCGATGCCGCATCATTGGTGGTGTCGTGGTTCGGTGATGACCTGAGATGCGGACACTGCAAGATCCGGCCAAAGATCGAACAGCGTGAGAACGACAGCAGCGATATGCCCTGGATCGTATCTGATCAGGCCCGAAGCGACGCCGGGCTTGTGGTGCGACAGAACGGCCGCCCGGTCTATGGGGGGACTCCGGCCGATGCGGCCGTGGTCGAGGCGATCCGCCATCTGAACCAATCCGGCAAACGGGTGATGTTTTACCCCTTCATCCTGATGGAGCAATTGCCGGGGAACGGGCTGCCTGATCCCTGGTCGGATGCGTCAAGTCAGCCTCACCTGCCATGGCGTGGGCGGATCACCCTGGATGTGGCGCCGGGGCGTCCGGGTTCTGTGGACCAGACGGCATCGGCCGATGCACAGGTCGCTGCGTTCTTTGGATCAGCACGGGCACAGGATTTTGCGATCAGTCAGGATACGAACGGATCGGGCGGCACCGGCGGTGGCTCGGGTGGTCTGGTCAGGCCCAGACCGGGTGGTCGGCCTGACGACAGAGGGGATACCGGTTTAACTTGGGTCTCCGGGGGCGGTACCTTTGGCGGGCTGCTGGGGGACAGCGGTGTCACGGCCAAAGAAATCATCACATATTCCGGCCCTCAGGAATGGAGCCTGCGGCGTTTCATTCTGCACTATGCCATGCTGTGCAAGGCTGCCGGCGGCGTTTCGTCGTTCTGCATCTCGTCCGAGATGCGTGGCCTGACGCAGATCAGGGGGGCTTCGGGCTTTCCGGCCGTTGCGCAGCTTCGCGCCTTGGCGGCCGAGGTGCGTCAGATTCTGGGGCCGGACACGAAAATCGGCTATGCAGCGGATTGGAGCGAGTACTTCGGATACCAGCCAAAGGGCACCAGCGACAGGTATTTTCACCTCGACCCTCTTTGGGCGGACGACAACATCGATTTCATCGGCATCGACAACTACATGCCGTTGTCCGATTGGCGTGACGGTGAACATCATCTGGACGCCGAGGCCGGCGCGCCTTCGATTTACGACCTGGGGTATCTTCGCAGCAATATCGAAGGCGGTGAAGGGTATGACTGGTACTACGCCTCTCCGGAAGAGGCGGAAGCGCAGATCAGGACTACGATCAAAGATCAGGGGTATGACGAGCCGTGGATCTGGAGATACAAGGACCTGCGCAACTGGTGGTCGAATTCGCATCACGAACGGATCGGAGGTATGCGTCAACCCAACCCGACCGATTGGGTGCCCGGATCGAAACCGATCTGGTTCACCGAGTTGGGGTGTGCGGCAATCGACAAGGGCACGAACCAGCCGAACAAATTCCTGGACCCGAAGTCATCGGAATCGCTGTTGCCCGCGTATTCAAACGGGCTGCGCGACGACTTCATTCAGGTTCAGTATCTGACGGCGATGCTTGGCTATTGGAGCGATCCGAAGGTCAATCCGAGCTCGGACATCTACGGCGCGCCGATGCTGGACATGGCAAACGCTTATGTCTGGGCATGGGATACCCGTCCGTTTCCGACCTTTCCGAACCTGAAAAGCCAGTGGGACGATGGCGAGAACTATCCCAGAGGGCACTGGCTGAACGGTCGGTCCGGGTCTCGCACGTTGGCCTCCGTGGTGACCGAAATCTGCCACGGTGCAGGTGTCACGGATATAGACGTCTCTGGTCTGTACGGTGTGGTCCGCGGGTATGTCATCGAAGACGTGACGAACGCTCGTTCCGCCTTGCAGCCGCTGATGCTGCGCTATGGGTTTGATGCGATCGAAAGGGATGGAGTGTTGAAGTTCCAGATGCGCGACGGGTACGGCGCGGTTGCCTTGAACCCCGACCATCTGGCGATCAGTAGCGATCTTGAGGGCACGGTTGAACACCGGCGCGAGGCCGAGGCCGAAATGACCGGGCGCGTTCGTCTGCGCTTTGTTCAGTCGGACGCGGATCATGATGTCGTCGCGGAAGAGGCGGTTTTGCCCGATGATCGCACCCATTCCGTATCCGTGAATGAGATGCCTCTGTCCATGACCCGCGCCGAAGGGCGGCAAACGGCCGAACGTTGGTTGAGCGAAGCCAGAGTTTCCCGCGATACGGTTCGGTTTGCGCTTCCGCCGTCTCAAATGCACCTGGGGGCAGGGGATCTGGTTCGTTTGACAGATGCTGAAACCGGGCCGGTGTACCGGATCGACCGGTTGGAATCCGCCGACTTGCAACTTGTTGAAGCGGTCCGGATTGAACAGGGCGTGTACAAAGCGTCCGAATTGAATGACGACCCGGCAACGCTCAAACCATATGCGGCGCCGGTCCCCGTGCTGCCGGTTTTTCTGGATCTGCCCTTGATCACGGGGGCCGAGGCCCCTCATGCGCCTTATCTGGCCGTTACCGGAGATCCATGGCCCGGGGCGGCAACGGTCTATTCCTCGTCCAGTGACGATGGCTATCGCCTGAGCGACGTCATTGCCCAGCGGGCAGTGGTCGGCGTGACCGAAACACCGCTGAGCCGCGCCAGTGTCGGTGTCTGGGATGAGGGCTCTGCCTTGAAGGTCAAACTGCTTGCAGGTCAGTTGGAATCCCGCCCGCGCAGCTCGGTGATGAATGGCGTCAATCTGGCTGCAATCGGTGACGGAACACCCGGTAACTGGGAGGTTTTTCAGTTCGCTGACGCGGCGCTCGAGACCCCGGATGTATACGCGTTGTCCGGGCGGCTCAGGGGTCAACTGGGAACAGACGCCTTGATGCCTGATGTCTGGCCGGATGGATCGGTATTCGTGCTGCTGAATGACAGGGTGCAACAGATCAGCCTGCTGCGAAACGAAAGGCGTCTTGCCAAACATTATCGCATTGGGCCTGCGACCCGCGGCTATGATGACCCGTCCTATCAACACCTGATTGCCTCGTTTGCAGGCAACGGATTGCGCCCCTATGCGCCTGTGCACATGCGGGTTCGGTCTGGTACCGCCGGGGATGAGCTTACGTGGATCCGACGTGCCCGAACGGATGCGGATGACTGGTCGGGGCTGGAGATTCCCCTGGGCGAAGAAAGCGAATCCTACCTGGTCCGTGTCATTTCGGTTGGAACCGTTCTGCGCGAAGAACTGATATCCGAACCAAGGTGGACTTATTCGACTGCCATGAAAGCGGCGGATGGTCTGTCCGGGGGCTATGAGGTCGAAGTGGCCCAGGTATCTGCTGTATTCGGACCGGGTGCTTGGTCGCGTCTTGCGGTTGGGCAAGCTGCCTGATGCGGCCGGTTCTGCATGGGGATGTCAGTGCTGCGGCGCGCGCCTTGCTGGCCGTGCCGCAGCCGGACAGGGGGGCTTTGTGTGTGCGGATGATCCACGAGGCGGAATTGGCCGACAGGCATTTGGAGCGCACGGGCAAGCTCCACCCGGTTTACGGCAATGGTTCTCTCATGGCCGTTGCGCGAAACAGGGCCCTGGCCGATGAACCCGGGTTTGACGATCTGCAATATTGCCAGTGTTTTGAGATGGTTCTGCACCAGCTTGCCAGATTTCAGGCTAGCCGGACGCGCAGCTGACGCATTTGCTGGCAGCCAGATCCAGATTCAGCCGCCCATCCGGAATGCGCTCTCCGCAGTCTTCGCAATATCCGAACTCGCCGTCGTCAAGCCGTTCCAATGCGGCCAGAAGCCGGCGTGTTTCCACATCGCGATTGGCCTGCTGTGCCTTGGCCATGGCCTGATTTTGCAGCGCATCCATGCGGCTCAGCCGTCCAACGGCCTGTTGATCCAGCTCGACAACAGCCTGAGCCTGCTGCCCCGACGCTGACATCTGCTGCAATTCCGCCAATCGCTCGCGAATTCGTGTTTCGAAATGGGTGCGCTCTGACTCATTCATTTTCGTTACATGACCGATCATGGGTTTGCGTTTGGTCTTTTTGCCACTAAATGGCATTCTAGGCGCAGCAAAGGATCAAAGCCATGTTCGAAAAGCGCAGCCATGTGACACCGGTTGATCCGGTCTGGACCCGTATCACATCCGAGGCCCATGCGGCCGTCGAGAAAGAGCCCCTCATGGGGGGGCTCGTGCACGCCTGTATCCTGCATCACCGCAGCCTTGAACGCGCGCTTTCATATCGAGTGGCGGCGAAGCTGTGCTCGAACGAAATGTCGATGATGGTTCTGCGTGAAATCGTGGATGAGGCATATGCCGACGATCCGGGTCTGCTCGAAGCTGCTCGGGCGGACCTTATGGCCGTTTACGAACGTGACCCGGCCTGTCATCGGCTGTTGCAGCCGATCCTGTATTTCAAAGGGTACCAGGCCATGCAGGCATATCGCGTGGCCCATTGGTTGTGGCGCAAGGGGCGCTATGATCTGGCCTATTTCTTCCAGATGCGCTCATCCGAAATTTTCGGGATCGACATTCACCCGGCAGCCAAAATCGGCAAGGGCATCATGATTGACCATGCCCATTCCATCGTGATTGGCGAGACGGCAGTGGTGGGTGACAACGTGTCGATGCTGCACTCGGTGACACTGGGCGGAACCGGAAAGGAAGAAGAAGACCGTCATCCAAAAATCGGAGACGGTGTTCTGATCGGAGCCGGGGCCAAGGTGCTGGGCAATATCACCATTGGCCATTGCAGCCGCATCGCGGCCGGTTCGGTGGTGCTGCAAGAGGTGCCGCCCTGCAAGACCGTCGCCGGTATCCCCGCCAAGATCGTGGGGGAAGCCGGGTGCGACCAGCCTTCGATCTCGATGGATCATATGCTGGGTAAGGATCAGTAACAGTTCAGCGAGAGCGGTTGGCGCGTTTGTCCAACCGCTTGCGCCGCCGTTCTTCCCGTTTTTGTTTGCGAAGCTCCTGCCGTCTGTCCTGTGCGGCTTTGTGCCGGGCAATCGCGGCCGGATCGTTTGGCTTGAACTTTGAATGCTCACCCGGATAGCCGTTGGGCTTTGCCATGGCACATTCAGGTGCCGTGGCTGCGGGTATCGCCAAAACAGTCAGGCAGAGAATGAGATTTCTTGAGAGCATCGCGCACCTGCCTTCCGTCTGCTACTAAAGGAAGGAAGTGGGGCGTTTGGATGCATCGGGCAATCGGTGCCCCGATCACGCAAGTTCAATTCAGTGCAAACACTTGAGGCTGCCCGCGCTCCGGCTGTCCGGGGCACGGGCATCATTCGGGTCGTCAGGCCAGCATGACCATCGGGTTTTCCAGGTTGTCGACAATAGCCTTGAGCAGTTCTGCCCCCAGCGCGCCGTCGATGACGCGGTGATCGACGGACATGGTAACAGACATTACGGTCGCCACCGTCAGTTCTCCATCATCCCCGACAACGGGCTTTTTCACGCCGGTACCCACCGCCAGAATGCCGGCATGAGGCGGGTTCACGATGGCGTCGAAATTATCGATGCCAAACATACCGAGGTTCGAGATGGCAAACGTGCCGCCCTGATACTCGTGCGGTGCCAGCTTGCGCTCGCGGGCGCGGGCGGCGAGATCCTTCATCTCGGTCGAAAGCGCCGACAGAGATTTCATGTCGGCGTCCTGAAGAACCGGGGTGAACAACCCGCCCTCGATCGCGACCGCTACGGCCACGTCCGAAGGCTTGAGTTGCAGCACGCGGTCGCCCGCCCAGACGGCGTTGCAGGCCGGAACCTGCTGAAGCGCGTTGGCGACGGCCTTGATGATGAAGTCGTTCACGCTCAACTTCACGCCACGGCCTTCCAACTGCTTGTTTAACTGGCTGCGGAACTTCAGCAGCGCATCCAGCTTGATGTCACGGCGCAGGTAGAAATGCGGGATGGTCTGTTTGGCCTCGCCCAGTCGCGCAGCGATGGTTTTGCGCATCCCGTCGAGCTGAATTTCTTCGTACTCGCGGCCATCATACATCCGCGCGACCATATCGGCGGACGGTCCAGAGGCCGCCGCCGGTGCGGTCGCAGGCGCGGCCGCGGCGGCTGCCGGGGCAGGGGGCGTCGCAGTGGCCGTCGCGCCCTCGACATCCGCCTTGACGATGCGACCATGCGGGCCAGAGCCTGTGATCTGTGCCAGATCGAGGCCTTTCTGCGCAGCGATCCGTCGGGCTAGAGGGGAAGCAAAGATACGACCGCCATCCGCCTTGACCGGAGCGGCCGGCGCAGGGGCAGGGGCGGGCGCTTCGGACGCCGCAGGGGCGGCGGCCTCGTTGCCCGCGTCGGCTGCGGGGGCAGCCTCCGGGGTCTTGGCCGGGGCCGCGGCGATGTCATCGGCGCTTTCGCCATCTTCCAGCAAAATCGCGATGGCGGTATTGACTTTGACCCCTTCGGTGCCTTCGGGGATCAGGATTTTGCCGACGATGCCTTCATCGACGGCTTCGAACTCCATCGTGGCCTTGTCGGTTTCGATCTCGGCTAGCAAATCGCCGGAGGAGACGGTGTCGCCTTCCTTGACCAGCCATTTTGCAAGCGTGCCTTCCTCCATGGTCGGTGAAAGGGCGGGCATCAGAATTTCGGTGGGCATCTGTCTGTCGCTCCTTACCGGTAGGTCACTTGTTTCACGGCTTCGATCACCTCGTCCGTAGTGATCAGGGCCAGCTTTTCGAGGTTCGCGGCGTAGGGCATCGGAACATCCTTGCCGGTGCAGTTGATGACCGGCGCGTCGAGATAATCGAATGCTTCCTGCATCACGACGGATGAGATGTAACTGCCGACCGAACCTTGCGGCCAGCCCTCTTCCACAGTCACCAGACGGTTGGTCTTCATCACCGAGTTTATGATCGCACCGGTATCCATCGGACGGATGGTGCGCAGATCGATGACCTCGGCGCTAATGCCTTCTTCGGCCAGCCTGTCGGCGGCTTCCAGCGCGTATTGCATGCCGATGCCGAAGCTGACGATGGTCACGTCCGAGCCTTCGCGCCAGATGCGCGCCTTGCCCAGCGGCACGGTCAGGTCATCGACCTGCGGCATGTCGAAAGTGCGACCATAGAGGATTTCGTTTTCCAGGAAGATCACCGGGTTGGGGTCGCGGATGGCCGATTTCAGCAGACCTTTGGCGTCGGCTGCCGAATAGGGCATCACCACCTTCAGGCCGGGGATCTGCATGTACCAGGCGGCATAGTCCTGGCTGTGCTGGGCAGCCACGCGCGCGGCGGCGCCGTTGGGGCCGCGGAACACGATCGGACAACCCATCTGACCGCCAGACATGTACAGCGTTTTGGCGGCCGAGTTGATGATCTGGTCGATCGCCTGCATCGCGAAGTTGAACGTCATGAACTCGACGATCGGTTTCAGCCCGCCAAAGGCCGACCCGACGGCGATACCGGCGAAACCATGTTCGGTGATTGGTGTATCGATCACGCGCTTGGGACCGAATTCGTCCAGCAGACCCTGGGAAATCTTGTATGCGCCCTGATACTCCGCGACTTCCTCGCCCATCAGATAGACGTCTTCGTCGTTGCGCATTTCTTCGGCCATCGCGTCACGCAGAGCTTCGCGAACGGTTTCGGATTTCATCTCGGCATCTGCCGGCCAGTCGGGCGACAGGTCGACCACCGGCGCAGCGGCAGGAGCGGGGGCCTCGACCGCCGCAGGGGCGGCTTCGGCCACCGCTGCGGCTGCGGGTGCAGCTGCGGTCACGGCCGACGCGTCTTCGCCTTCCTCGACCAGAACCGCAATCGGGGTGTTCACTTTGACCCCTTCGGTGCCTTCGGCGATCAGGATCTTGCCGACGATGCCCTCGTCGACAGCTTCAAATTCCATTGTCGCCTTGTCGGTCTCGATTTCGGCCAGGATGTCACCGCTTGATACGGTGTCGCCTTCCTTGACCAGCCATTTGGCCAGCGTGCCCTCTTCCATCGTGGGCGAAAGGGCGGGCATGAAAATTTCGGTTGCCATGTCTTATTCGTCCTCTCAGGCGTAAATGTCGGTCCAGAGCTCTTCAACGGCGGGCTCGGGGCTTTCTTTCGAGAATTCGGCGGCTTGGTTCACGATCTCTTTGATTTCCTTGTCGATCGCCTTCAGGTCATCCTCGGTCGCGTGTTTGCCGGTCAGCAGCAGCTCGCGCACATGTTCGATCGGGTCGCTTTGTTCGCGGACTTTCTGAACCTCTTCGCGGGTGCGGTACTTGGCCGGGTCAGACATCGAGTGGCCGCGATAGCGGTAGGTCTTTACCTCAAGAATGTAAGGGCCCTTGCCGGCGCGGCAGTGGGCAACGGCCTTTTCACCAGCGGCTTTGACGGCCAGCACATCCATTCCGTTGACGATCTCGCCGGGGATGCCGAAGGCTTCGCCGCGCACATAGATATCGGGTGACGAGGTCGAACGCGCCTGCGCTGTGCCCATGGCGTATTGGTTGTTCTCGATCACGAAAACCACGGGAAGATCCCACAGGGCGGCCATGTTGAACGTCTCATAGACCTGACCCTGGTTTGCGGCACCGTCGCCGAAATAGGTAAAGGTCACGCCGCCATTTTCCTTGTACTTGTCGGCAAAAGCCAGACCGGCACCCAAAGGCACCTGCGCGCCGACGATGCCATGGCCCCCATAGAAGTGCTTTTCTTTTGAGAACATGTGCATCGAGCCGCCCTTGCCCTTGGACAGGCCGCCTTCGCGCCCTGTCAGTTCGGCCATCACGCCGCCCGGGTCCATGCCACAGGCCAGCATATGGCCGTGGTCACGATACGAGGTGATCCGCTTGTCGCCGTCCTGGGCTGCCGCTTCGAGCCCGACAACAACCGCCTCTTGACCGATGTACAGGTGGCAGAACCCACCGATCAGGCCCATGCCATAAAGCTGACCCGCCTTTTCTTCGAATCGACGGATCAGAAGCATCTCGCGGTAGTATGTCTTGAGTTCTTCCGCAGAAACATTTGGTTTCTTTGTGGTTTTTCGCGCAGCCATAGTGGCGATCTCCCCCTTTCGGCAAGATAGTTTAGCGTTAAACTATCTCATAAAGCATTTGGGGCTTTCTGGCGAGGGGAAATGTGACGCAGCGTCCGCGCAGGCGCGGCGCAGCCGACAAACAAAGCGGTGCGACTATGGTCCGAAGATGTCCGGCGGCCTAAAAAGGATCAGCGGATCACGATCTCATCCGCCCGGATCATGCCAAGAACCGAACGCGCCTGCTGATCGAGCAGGTCAAGATCCAGATAGGTGTCGGACAGGCGCCGGGTCAGGTTTTCCAATTCGGCGATTTGGGCATTCAGCTTTTCCAGGTCCTGTGACAGGGCGTCCCGTTCCGCAGCAATTTCGACCCGCCGAAACAGGCCATAGTCACCTTGTACGGCGGCAAACGTGAAATACACACCAAGCATGAAAGCCACCGAGAAGAAGATGATTGAGCCCAAACCGGGCCGATGGGAACGGGACACTCTGTTTACCGCCGTATGAAAACTAGCCTCAAAAACGTGCCCTTTGCGAGCATCTGAAAACACTATGTCACAGGTGATTCGGGTTGTGAATCCCCTGTTTCGATTTTTTCATCAGTAATTTAAGCGCGTCCTGATCCGCGTCAGCGCCATGATTCCAGCGCCTGATTTCGCGCGACGGTCTGTTCTTTCATGCAGGTCCAGTAGAACATCGGCGCAGCGCTGCCGCCGCCCGACAATTCCTTGTCACAGGTTACGTCTCGGGCCTTCAGCCAGGCGCGTTGTTCGGTCAGAAGGGCATCACCGTCGCCGCGCGCATCGGCTGCGGGCTTGATCTGAGCCCACAGCCGGTTGAGTTCGCGATCTGCGGCCTCCCATTGTTCCTTGGCGCAGAAATTGGCGTCAAGCTGGGTTTGGCCGCCGCAACTGGATTGAGCTGCGGCAGAGCAGGGCAGGATCATTAGGACAAGAAGGTAAACTGGCTTCACGGTAATATCCCCCGTTCAAAAGAGGATACTACCATGGACCATATCAGGCGATCAAAGGCGGCAAGTGGTGCTTACTGATCCAGCGCTGCGACACCGGGCAGCGTTTTGCCTTCCATCCATTCCAGAAACGCGCCACCCGCGGTCGAGATATAGGTGAAGTCCTTGGCGGCACCCGAGGCGTTCAGGGCAGCAACCGTGTCTCCACCTCCGGCGACCGAGATCAGCTGGCCCGAACGGCTGAGCGCGGCCGCCTTCAAGGCGGCGGCATTGGTGGCGGCGTCGAACGGTTCCAGTTCGAATGCGCCCAGCGGTCCGTTCCAGATCAGGGTTTTGCTTTTTTCGAATATCTCGATGATCGCGGCCACGCTTTCGGGGCCAGCGTCCAGGATCATGCCATCGTCGGGGCATTGATCCGCGGGCAAAACTTGATGCGGGGCATTGGCTTCAAACGTTTCGGCAACCACGACGTCACGTGGCAGAACGATCTGACAGCCGGTGCTTTCGGCTTTGGCCAGAATTTCGGCTGCGGTGTCTTTCATCGCAGTTTCGGCCAGCGATTTTCCGACACTGACACCTTGCGCGACAAGGAACGTATTGGCCATGCCGCCACCGATCACCAGATAATCGACCTTGTCGATCAGGTTGCCCAGCAATTCCAGCTTGGTCGAAACCTTGGCCCCGCCCACAACCGCTGTTACGGGGCGTTCGGGCGCGCCTAACGCGCTTTCCAGTGCCTGCAACTCGGCCTGCATCAAACGACCGGCACAGGCGGGCAGCAGGCGCGCGATGGCCTCGGTCGAGCTGTGGGCCCGGTGCGCCGCTGAAAACGCGTCGTTGCAGTACACGTCACCCAGCCTGGCCATACCTGCGGCCAGATCGGCATCGTTCTTGGTTTCCGCAGCGTGAAAACGCGTGTTCTCAAGTAACAGCACCTGGCCGGGCTGCAACGCCTGCGCCGCCAGTTCGGCCTCGGTTCCGACACAGTCGGCGGCAAACAGGACTTTGGTGCCAAAAGCGCTTTCGAGGGTCGGAACCAGTTGCTTGAGCGACAGGTTCTCGCGCCGCTCGCCTCCGGGGCGACCGAAATGGGCCAGAAGGATCGGTTTGCCGCCAGCGGCCAGAATGTCGCGCACCGTCGGCACGATTCTCTGGATGCGGGTGGCGTCGGTCACGACACCGTCAACCACGGGCACGTTGATATCCACACGCACAAGTACGCGTTTGCCGTTCAGGTCCATATCGTCCAGTGTTTTCCAGCCCATTGTGCGATCCTTGTCATTGGCAAATGATTTAGGCGGTTCTTTTCCTGCAATTTGCCCTCAGGTCAATGCGTCACTTGGCATTCGTACGCGTGCGTCATAGGTATTTGCGCAAGATAAACGACAGGAGGGCCTCATGGCCGAGATCAAGGATCCCGAAAACACGATCATCATCGAGCTGAAAGACGGCAATGTCGTCATCGAGCTGCTGCCGGATGTGGCGCCTTTGCACAGCGCGCGGATGAAAGAACTGGCCCGCAGCGGAGAATACGACAACGTGGCCTTTCACCGAGTGATCGACGGCTTCATGGCCCAAACCGGTGACGTGCAGCATGGCGACATGGAAGATGGGTTCAACCTGCGTATGGCGGGGACCGGCGGTTCGTCGCTGCCGAACGTACCGGCAGAGTTCTCCAAGTTGCCCCATGATCGCGGTACGCTGGGCGCGGCCCGGTCGCAGAATCCGGATTCGGCCAACTCTCAGTTCTTCATCAACTTCAAGGACAACCACTTCTTGAACGGTCAGTACACTGTTTATGGCCGCGTCATCGAAGGCATGGAGCATGTGGACGCGATCGTTCGTGGCGAGCCGCCTGCGAACCCCGACCGCATGATCAGCGTCAAGGTGGCCGCAGATGTATAAGCTTGCCGCCGCCTTTGCCTTGCTGGCAAGCCCGGCGCTGGCCAGCGGTTTGCAGATCGAGGTCGAAGGGGAAGGGGCCAATGGCACGATCTCCATCGATCTGTTCGAAGATGTCGCGCCGAAGCACGTGGAACAGATCACGGTACTGGCTGCGGACGGCAAGTATGATGGTGTGGTGTTCCACCGCGTGATCGAAGGTTTCATGGCCCAGACCGGCGATGTTCAATACGGCAATTCCACCGCGAACGGCTTTGACATGCGGTATGCCGGGCGTGGTGGGTCAGACCGCCCGGATCTGCCGGCTGAGTTTTCTGATCTGACCTTTGATCGTGGCGTGGTCGGCATGGCCCGGTCGCAAAACCCGGATTCAGCCAATTCGCAGTTCTTTATCATGTTCGAACCCGGCCCGTTTCTGGATGGCCAGTACACCGTGGTCGGTCAGGTGACCGACGGGATGGACGTGGTGGATGCAATCAAACGGGGGCATTCCCAGACCGGAGCGGTTACGGGACAGCCCGACGTGATGAAAAAAGTCACCGTCACCGAATGAACCGAAACAGCCCGGCGTTACAACGAGCGCCGGGCTGTTCCTTATGGTCGATTGAACGAAACTCAATCGTCTTGTGACATCGCTTTCCAGATGACAGCACCGATCGCGCCGCCGATCAGCGGGGCCACCCAGAACAGCCACAGCTGTGACAGGGCAGGGCCGTCGGCAAACAGGGCGACGCCTGTGGACCGGGCCGGGTTGACCGAAGTGTTGGTGACCGGAATTGATACCAGGTGGATCAGGGTCAAGGCCAGACCAATTGCGATGGGGGCGAAACCGGCCGGCGCCTTGTCCGAGGTTGCGCCCAGGATGATCAGGATGAAGAAAGCGGTCATCACGATCTCGATTACCAGAGCCGACATCAGGGAGTATCCGCCGGGTGAGGCCTCACCATATCCGTTGGACGCAAATCCCCCGACGCCGGCGAAGTCGGGCGCACCGCTGACGATCAGATACAGAACCACTGCGGCGGCGATGGCGCCGATGACCTGAGCGATCCAGTAGGGCAGCAGATCCTTTGCCGGAAACCGCCCGCCGATCATAAGGCCCAGGCTGACCGCCGGATTGAAGTGCCCGCCCGAGATATGGCCAACCGTGTAAGCCATTGTCAGAACCGTCAGGCCGAAGGCGAAGGAAACGCCAAGCCACCCAATGCCGACATCTGCAACGCCCGCTGCCAATACGGCACTGCCGCAACCTCCGAGAACCAGCCAGAAGGTGCCGAAGAACTCGGCCAGTAGTTTTGATGACATGAAATTTCCTCCACAATGCAATGCGCTTAAGCGTAGTTCATAAATTAACTTTTGTTAAATTGTGCCGAACGGGGAATTTTCCCGGCACCCTCGCACCAGGTGTCGAAAAGCCCTTAGTGCCATTGAGAAGGGTCCAGGTGAAACAGCTTGGAGAGTTGCTTGTAAACCTCCGGGTCCGACCTGCGCAGGGCCTTTGGTCGCTCAAAAAACACTTCAACCGAAACGGCGAAAAACTCCTCGTGCCCTTCCGCGCCATAGGGGTCGATTACGGTTGGCTGCCCGGATTCGACGGCGCGGACATGCGCGTCATAGGCTGTCAGGAATGCGGATTCCCATTCTGAAAAGCTTTGGTCGTCGCTAAGTACGGGCACTCCGTTGGCCGACCCTGTCAGATCGTCGATCTGATGGGCAAATTCGTGAAACACAACATTTTGGCCGTCATGATCGTTCATGGCCCCGCGCTGGCTATGCGCCCAGGACAGGATCACCGGGCCGCGGTTCCAGCTTTCCCCTGTGCGCACGATTTCCTTCTCGGTGACGACATAGCCGCTGTGCCGGCTCTGCCTGGATTTGAATGCGCTGGGATAGATCAGGATGGTGGTCAGATTGTCATACCAGAGATCGGTATTCACAACCAGCAGACAGGCTTGCGCTGCGATGGACAGTTGCATGTCTTCGGTAACGTCCAGACCGTCACACCCGATGAATTCAACCTGATCAAGGAACAGGTTGACCTTGCCTTCCAGCTTTGCGCGCAGGCCTTGCGGCAGTTTCCGCAAGATCGGGACCTGAGCGTCGACAAGCTGCCGTTGTTTGTCAGTCAACGGAGCGGCCAACAGGGCGTGGCGCGCCTGTCGTTTGGACCAGAAGTAATAGACCAGACCTGCGGCGATCACCGCAATAAGTGTCAGAAAAATCAACATGGCCCGACCCTAACGTGATCCCGGCGGGATCAAAACAAGTTTCCCGGGTATGGGCTGAGGTGCAAAAAAGAAACGCCGCTGGTCTCCCGGCGGCGTTTCCGATCTGACCTGATGGGTCGAATTACTGTTTGACGTCTGCTGCCGGATTCGATCCGGCTTTGGCGCTGCGGCCCGGATTCAGCGGATCGTCCTGGCGCTGTACAGACCCTTCGAAATGCGCTCCGCTTTCGATGGCGATGGTCTTGTGGATGATGTCGCCTTCGACACGTGCGGTCGATGTCAGACGCACCTTGAGGCCACGTACGCGACCCACGATACGTCCGTTGATCACGACGTCATCTGCGGTGACTTCACCTTTGATCGTTGCCGATTCACCAATGGTCAGAAGGTGAGCGCGGATGTCGCCTTCGACTGTGCCTTCCACCTGTATGTCACCAGAGGTTTTGATATTGCCAGTGATGTGCAGATCCGAAGACAGAACCGACGCAGGCGGCTTGGGCTTGGGTGCAGTGGCAGGTTTCGACTCGGTCGGTGCAGGGGCCGCTGGGGTCGCCGGAGCAGCTGGTTTGGCCGCCTCGGGTGCCTTGGATGCGGGCTCGTTGATTTTGCTTTTAGAAAACATTTCTCGCAGCCTTGATGTAAGTCATTGGGTTTACGGGTTTTCCGTTCACGCGCACCTCATAGTGCAAATGCGTGCCGGTCGACCGTCCGGTGCTACCCATATCAGCAATATGATCCCCGCGCGAGACCCTTTGACCAACCTTCACGTTGATCTTGGTGTTATGAGCGTAAAGTGTCTCAATTCCGAATGCGTGCTTGATTTTCACAAGCCGTCCGAAACCGGATTGCCAGCCTGCATGGGTAACGACGCCGTCTGCGGTCGCAAAGATATCCGTGCCTTGCGGCCCTGCGAAATCGACCCCGTTATGCATCCGGCGACCACCGGTTTTGGGGTCGCGCCGGCTGCCATAGCCGCTGGTGAAACGCACGGCCGAATGTACAGGATTGGCAAAGGGGGCCTTTTCCGCCGCAAGTCGGTAAAGGTTCAGCTGATCCATCTGTTTCAGCAATGTATTCGCGCGGGCTTCCTCGGCGGACAACTCGTCCACCTCACCGCGCGTGCTAAGGGATAAAGGGGTCAGCGGACCGCCCATACCGCTATATCCGCGCCGGACCTCTTCGATGATACGGTCTGTTGGCATTCCCGCCTGACGGAACATCTTGTCCAACGGCTCGACCGAAATCACCATGGCCTCTTCCAGCTGCCGGAAAATCTCGTCGCTGCGTTCCTGCATAAGGCGAATTTCCAGCTCAAGATCATCGCGCTGGTCCAGTGCCTCGCGGGCGTCGGCGGCGATCTGATCGCGTTCCTCGGCCGTACGCGCCAGAGCGTCCGTCATGAAGGCCATCTGTACCGGCGCGCTGGAGGCCGTTACGTACATGTCTGTGTTGCTGTTTTCCTGCTTCAGCGCCGCCAGTTCCTTCCGCGCATCTTCCCGCTGTTTCATGGTGGTGCGCAGCGTGGTTTGAATGACTTCGATCCCCGTCTCAAGTTCGCGACGGCGGTTTTCCGAGGCCAGCAGTTCGGACTGCATGGCGGATATCTGTTCCAGTGCGGCGTTGAAACGATCCTGAGCGGCGAGGGCTTCCTGCGCACGGGCGTCGCGTTCTGCGGACAGGACATTCAATCGTTCCTGATAGGTTGCCTGGTCGCGTTTCGCCTGTTCCCGGAAGTTGCCCGAACCGATGCTGTCCATCAGCAGAATGGCAGTTGCGACAGCGGTCCATCCGACCATGACGGCAACACCGGCCACCGCGACCACCTGCGTTTCCGAGCTGAGACGGATAAAACGTGTATCTTTGTCAGACTTCAGAAAAACCCGGCGTTCCGGAAAGTACCGTTCAAATGCGGAGTGTATTTTTATTGCCAGACGTGTTCGCACGCGTCCTACCTCTCATCCCCAAGATCGGGACCGGTCGTGAGTGCCGGCCGCTCCTTGGGCCGACTGCATAAAGGGCAGGCAGCGTTCGGGCAAGTTTGTTGATCAGTCTGGCGCCAACTGCGTAGAAATCCCCCCAAAGATCGGCGGGAAATTGCCGAAAACTATGTTGAGGCGTCAGCTCGTGATTTCGCCAGGCGCGGGCAGGTCTTCGGTCAGCGGCCAGTAGAAATCGGGCGGCAACCCGGCCTCGGCCCGTTTTTCCTCGTTGAAGGGTGGTTTGAGGACGCCGTGGAAATACCGGCGTACCAATGCGTGAAACACGTCCTTGGGGTCCGTGTTTTCCCGGCCGCATAGGAAGTGAAACCACTTGGACCCATAAGCGACATGGCCGACTTCTTCGGCATAGATCACCTCAAGCGCCGCGATGGCCTGCTCAGACTTGGCCTTGCGAAAAATCTCGATCATGCCGGGGGTCACATCCAGACCACGCGCTTCGAGAACCATCGGAACGACCGCAAGCCGTCCCATCAGGTCGTCTGCGGTGTCTTTGGCCGCGCGCCACATGCCCGCATGGGCGGGCAAGGCGCCATAGTGGCTGCCCATCTGTTCCAGACAATCGCAGACCATCTCGAAATGGCGCGATTCCTCTTCGGCGCATTTTACCCAATCGTCATAAAACCCGATCGGCATCGGCACATGGCCAAAGCGGGCAATGATATCCCAATGCAGATCGACGGCGTTCAGTTCGATATGCGCCACGGCGTGCAAAAGGGCGATGCGGCCCGCCTCGGTGCCCGGTTTGCGCTTTGGCACCTCGCGAGGAGACAGGAGTTCTGGCCGTTCCGGGCGCGCGGGTCGCAGCGGGGGTGACGCCGTCCCGACCTCGATCGGGGGCGCGTCGCCCTTGCGCGACGCAAACCACGCGGCGGCGTGCTGTTTGGACAGGGCGGTCTTTTCCCGACCTTCCGCCGTTGCAAGAACTTCGGTCGCCATCTGAGTCAGCGATTTGGACACCATTATTCTCCGCCTGGTTGATCCTGTGGCTCTTAAACCGGATGGCGACCGTGGTCGAGGGCGTTACAGCGCGCGCACGGCTTCCAGCACCTCGTCTACGTGACCGGGAACTTTGACCTTGCGCCAAACGCGGGCAATTTTGCCTTCGGGATCGATGATGAAAGTCGAACGCTCAATCCCCATCGACTTGCGCCCATACATGTTCTTTTCGACCCACACGCCGTAGTCTTCACAGACGGTCGAGCTCTCATCCGACAACAGCGGTGTGGTCAGCCCATGCTTGGCGACGAATTTGTCATGTTTGGCGACGCTGTCGCGCGAGATGCCGAAAACTTGAGCGCCCGCATCGGCAAAGGCCTGAAGTTGTTCCGAGAAACCGATGGATTCCTTGGTGCAGCCCGGCGTATCATCGCGGGGGTAGAAAAACAGAACCACGGTGCTACCGCGCAACGCCGAAAGCGTCACCTCGCCGCCGCCGTCGCGCGGCAAAGTGAAGTCAGGGGCGATGTCTGAAACGTCGGGCATTGGAAACTCCGCTAAAGGTTTTTAAAGGCTGCCTGATATCATAGGGCAACGCGTGCGGGTTGGAAGGCGTGGATAGCAATTTGAAGCAGCACGAAGACGACGACGGAGCACAGCCCGTTAAGCCCGCGCGCCGTCGGTCTCGCCGCCGGGCCGCTGGTCTGTGGGCCATGCGCGGCACTTTCGTGCTGGTACTTCTGGCGCTGTTCACCGGTTTCATGGTTGTCGGACAACGAATGCACGCACCCGTCTGGCTGCGGGACAGGGTCGAAGCGCGGCTTGAGCAGGCTTTGGGCGGGCTGCAAATCCGGTTTGGCGATGTGAGTTTCATCATTCACGAGGGATGGCGACCCCGTCTGCGTTTGACCGATGTGGCCATCAGCGACGCTGAGGGTCGGCAAATTGCGCAGGTGTCCGACATGCGCGCCAGCCTGGCCATGCGCCCCTTGTTGCGGGGGCACGTCCGCCCCAAAAGGATAATTCTGAGGGGTGCGCAGATCGCCGTGACCCGGGACAAGGACGGGGCGCTGAGCCTTACGGTCGGGTCCGGCAGCGCACCGGTGCAGGAGGCCCCGAACCTGGCACAGCTTATCGAGGCTTCGGATCAGGTTTTCCTGTCTCCGGCGCTATCGGCGCTGACCTCGGTCGAGCTTGATGCGATCACACTGGATTATCGCGATCTTCGGCAGGGGCGGTCCTGGATTCTGGACGGTGGGCATATTCAAGCCAACCGAAGCGGCAACGAAGTGCGCTTGGCAACCGGGTTTTCGGTTCTGGCGGGGCGTGACTATGTCAGTGCCATCGAGGCCAATTATACAAGCGTTCTGGGTACACCTGCCGCACAATTCGGGATCTCGGTCACTGACCTGCCAGCCGAGGACATCGCGGGCCAAACGCCCGCCCTTGCCTGGTTGCAGGTTCTGCGGGCCCCGATCTCGGGTGCCTTGCGCGGTGGTGTCGACGAAAACGGAGCGATCGGAACTTTGTACGCCACGCTGAATCTGGGGGCGGGGGCGGTGCAGCCAAACCCGGAAACACGCCCGGTTCCCTTCGAATCCGCGCGCACCTATTTCACCTATGATCCCAAAGGTCAGATTCTGGATTTCAACGAAGTTTCGGTGGTCTCGGCCTGGGGTGAGGTTCAGGCTGACGGAAAGGCGTATCTGGAAGGTGCAGAAGATGGCGTGCTGGACAGCCTGTCTGCACAGTTGCGGCTGTCCGGTATCAACGTGAACCCGGCAAACCTGTTCCCGCAACCTATTCAGCTTTCGCGGGCCAGCCTGGATTTCAAGATGGTCCTCAACCCGTTCCAGCTGCATCTGGGTCAGATGACCATTGAAGATCCGGGTCACACGGTGCGTGCCTTTGGCGTCCTGACCGGGCGGCCGGATGGCTGGGCCGTCAAGCTGGACGCACACCTGGATCAAATGACGTCGGACAAGGTTCTGGGATACTGGCCCGAACGTCTGGCCCCGAAACCGCGAGAGTGGGTGACCGAAAACCTGTACGAAGGGGTTCTGTCGGATATGGACTTTGCCCTGCGCCTGCTGCCCGGATCGAAACCGGATCTATATCTGGATTTCGGATTTGAAAAGGCGAAGATTCGGTTTGTCAAAACGCTGCCGCCGATCGAAAAGGCGCAGGGTCAGGCCAGCCTGATCAACAGCAGGTTCACGGTCACTGCACAGCAGGGTGTTGTGATTGCGGATGACGGCGGTGCTGTTGATGCGTCGGGGACGTCCTTCATCATACCCGACACGGATATCAAGAAATCCGCGCCTGCGATTGCGCGCATTCAGGCCAAAGGCAGCGTGACGGCCGCGTTGTCGTTGTTGGACAGGCCTCCGCTGGAATTGCTCAGCAAGGCGGGGTTGCCCGTTGACGTAGCGAAAGGAACGGTGTCGCTGGCGGGAACCCTTTCCTTGCCTTTGAAAAAGGGTCTCAAGTTTGACGAGACCGAGTTCCATTTCGACGGAAGGTTGGCCAACCTGTTCAGTGACCGCTTGGTGCCCGGATTTGACGTTAGTGCTGATCTTCTGGACCTTTCTGGTGATCAGTCCGGCGTTCAGATTCAGGGGCAGGGGCAGTTCGGGGATGTACCGCTGACGGCGCTCTGGCGGCAGCCTATAGACGGCAAGTCGGATCAGCGAAGCACCCTGACCGGTCAGATCGAGCTGTCGCCGCGATTGATGGATGAGATCGGCGCCGGCCTGCCTCCGGGGATGCTGACCGGCAAAGGGATTGCAGATATCACGTTGGGGCTCGGCGCCGGGGTTGCCCCGAAATTATCCGTCACATCCGATTTGCAGGGGGTCGCGCTGGCCATACCCGAACTTGGTTGGAGAAAGGGGGCCAATTCGACCGGCTCTCTGACGGCCGAAGCGACTTTGGGATCGCAGTTGAAGGTGGATAGCCTGCGCATAAATGCAGCCGGATTGCGTACATCAGCCTCCATTACGTTTCGCGAAAACGGCGAATATGACCGGGTTCGCTTCACCTCTTTTGACCTCGGCGACTGGCTGGCGGTCCCGGCAGAGCTGATCGGGCGCGGAAACGCCATGCCGGATATCCGTGTGCTTGGCGGCGTCCTTGATATGGGTCGCGCGAATTTCGGCGAAAGCGGCGGATCGGGCGGCGGGGGCGGCGCCGGGCCTAAACTGGACGTGGCTCTGGATCGCCTACAGGTTACGGAAACCGTCGCGCTGACCGGGTTCCGGGGCGCATTTCAGACGACCGGCGGAATACAAGGGAACTTCACCGCGCAGGTCAATGGCGGCGCGCCGGTCAGGGGGCAGGTCAGCCCCAGAGGGAACCGAAGTGCTGTTGACCTTACGTCGCAAGATGCGGGGTCCGCGCTGCGATCGGCCGGAGTACTGACACAGGCGCGGGGCGGAGAAATGAATCTCAAGCTCGAACCTGTGACGGCACCGGGCAGCTATGACGTGATACTGAAAATCACCAACACGCGGATTACCGACGCCCCGGCCATGGCGGCCTTGCTGAATGCCATCAGCCTTGTGGGCCTGTTGGATGAAATGGCGGGGCAGGGTATCTTTTTTGCAGCAATCGACAGCCGGATGCGTGTCACCCCCACAGACATCAAAGTGCTAAGCGGCAGTGCCGTCGGCCCGTCGATGGGCCTGTCTTTTGATGGCACCATCGATACGGTGAACGGATTGCTGAACCTGCGCGGTGCGATCTCGCCCATATACCTCCTCAACGCAGTTGGCAGCGTGTTTACGCGCAAGGGCGAGGGCGTCTTTGGCTTCAACTACACTCTGACCGGCCCGCTTGCCTCGCCCAAAGTGTCGGTAAATCCGTTGTCCGGTCTCGCACCTCTGTTCCTGCGCGACCTGATGCGCGCCCCGGCACCCAAAGTTCAGGATGGTCCGAACGCAGTGCCGCAGAAACCGGATGAACCCAAACGCACATTCGGCTCATCCCCAAGTGACCGCTGACAGGATATGGCCGAATCTGACGCAGGGTTGTAAGGCGCGGGCATGAAACTTAGCGATTTTGATTTCCATCTGCCCGAAGACCTGATCGCCACGCGGCCGGCCAGCCCGCGTTCCTCTGCGCGCTTGCTGGTGGCGCAGGGGGATGCAATCACGGACAGCCATGTTTTCGACCTGCCCGATTTCCTGCGGCCGGGTGACCGGCTGGTGTTGAATGACACACGGGTCATTCCGGCGCGACTGAACGGCCGACGCCACCGGGACAGCGCGCAGGGGCCGGTTTCCGCAGGGATCGAGGCCACTTTGCTGGATCCACAGGCCGATGGCACGTGGTCTGCGTTGATCAAGCCGCTCAAGAAGGTGAAGCTTGGGGAAGAGATTGTCTTCTCGGATGATCTCAGCGCCACACTGGACAGGGTTGCGGATGGCCAGGCGTATCTACGCTTCAATCTCAGCGGCGAGGATTTCGACGCGGCGCTGGATCAGGCCGGAGCAATGCCTCTGCCGCCCTACATCGCAGCCAAACGTCCGGCTGATGAACGGGACAAGACGGACTATCAGACCATCTGGGCAAATCATTCCGGTGCCGTGGCCGCCCCGACCGCATCATTGCATTTCGATGAGGCGTTGATGAAGGCGCTGGCAATACGGGGGGTAAGCTTCACGCATGTGACGCTTCACGTGGGGGCAGGGACTTTTCTTCCGGTCAAGGTTGAGGATGTCACAACACACAAGATGCATGCTGAATGGGGGCAGGTAAGCCCCGACGCCGCCGCTGAGATACAGGCAACCAAGGCCGCCGGCGGGCGGGTGATCCCGGTGGGGACAACGGCTTTGCGCTTGATCGAAAGTGCGGCAAGGTCAGGAAAGATCGAACCCTGGGAAGGCGAAACGGATATCTTCATCTATCCCGGTTTTGAATTCCATGTCACTGACGCATTGATGACCAATTTTCATCTGCCGAAGTCCACGTTGCTCATGTTGGTTTCGGCACTGATGGGGCAGGATCGGATGCGCGATGTCTACGCGCATGCCATCGCCCGGAAATACCGGTTCTTTTCCTATGGCGACGCGTCGCTTTTGATCCCTTGAGAGGCGCGGAAACAGCATCGCGGATCGGGAATGTCGTAGACAAGCGCGACGTAGGCGGTCTTTGATCGCAGAACGACACTAAAATCAGGTTGGCATTAGTCGGAGGCCCCAATGATTCAGGTCCTTTCCAGCGCATGGGCGCTGCTGCTCGGCATGGGGTTGCTGATGGTCGGAAACGGCCTCCAGGGTACGATTCTGGGTGTGCGGGGTGAGATCGAAGGCTTTTCGACCCTCGAGATGTCTTTTGTCATGTCGGCCTATTTTCTGGGCTTTCTGGGCGGCTCACGTCTTGCGCCCGAGATGATCCGGCGCGTTGGCCATGTGCGGGTTTTCGCGGCCCTTGCGTCGTTTATTTCGGCCGTGATGATCATGTATCCCATGCTGACCAACCCGATCGCGTGGGCCTTGGGCAGGGTGGTGATCGGATTCTGTTTTTCGGGCGTCTATGTCACCGCTGAAAGCTGGCTCAACAATGCGGCCAGCAATGAAAATCGCGGGCAGGCGCTGTCGCTCTATATGATCGTCCAGATGACTGGGATCATCAGTGCGCAGGCGCTTGTTCTTGTCGGCGACCCGGCTGGTTACGAGACCTTTGTGATCGCCTCGATCCTGGTTTCAGTGTCCTTCGCACCGATTTTGCTGTCGATCTCGCCGACACCGGCCTTTGATACCACCAAACCGATGACCCTGAAGAAACTACTGGAAACCTCGCCTCTGGGCTGCGTGGGCATGTTTCTTCTGGGGGGTGTGTTTTCCGCGCAGTTCGGCATGGCGGCGGTGTATGGCGCCCGGGCAGGGCTGTCGCTTGTTGAAATTTCAACCTTCGTTGCGGCGTTTTATATCGGCGCAGTGGTCCTGCAATACCCTTTGGGCTGGTTCTCTGACCGTATGGATCGCCGCTTTCTGATCCTGCTTGTGGCGCTCGCCGGTGCCGGTGGCGCAACGATCGCTATGATGATGGGCGGATCGTTTCCAATTCTGCTTGCTTCGGCTTTCCTGATCGGCGGTATGTCCAACCCGCTATATTCACTGCTGATCGCGCATGCGAATGACTTTCTGGATCACGAGGACATGGCGGCCGCATCCGGTGGGCTGGTATTCATCAACGGTCTGGGCGCGATTGCCGGGCCGGTGATCACCGGCTGGCTGATGGGGGATGCCGTATTCGGGCCACCGGGCTTTTTTCTCTTTATTGCGGCACTGTTACTCGCAATGGCACTTTACGCCCTGTATCGGACGACGCAGCGGGCATCGATACCCGTGGACGAAACCGGCACAATGTCGACGCTGTATCCAACGGCCTCGCCAGTTGCGTTTGAAGTGGCACAGGAAGTCGCCATCGAAGCCGCCGAGGCCGAACAGGCTGAGCAGGAAGATGCCTAGGACACAGGATTATGTCGCAAGTGTTGCAATATGTTACTGTAACAGTTCTGTAAAACGGCCTTAAATGACGTTACGTCCAAACTACGGGCACAAGACGGAGTTTAAGGCAATGGTAACGCCTGAAGAAGTATTGAGTTTTTGGTTAGATGAGGTGGGTCCAAAGGGCTGGTACATAGAGGATGAAGCGCTGGATTCAGAAATCCGCGCACGTTTTCAATCAACGTGGGAGGCTGCGGCCGAGGGCAAGTTTTCGCTCTGGCTGACCTATCCCAGCGGGTCACTGGCTTACATAATTTTGACGGACCAATTTCCACGCAACATGTTCCGCGGGCAAGCGCGTGCTTTCGCGACGGACCGAGCGGCCTTGGCAGCTGCAAAATGCGCGGTAGACAGAGGCTGGGACAAGAAGATCGATGAACCGGCCCGGCAGTTCTTTTACCTGCCGATGATGCATTCGGAGAATCTGTGCGATCAGGAACGCTGCGTGCGTCTGATCTGTCAGAACCTGAGCGGCGATACAAGCAATCTGCTGCACGCCCGTGCGCATCGCGAAGTGATCCGCAAGTTCGGTCGTTTCCCTTACCGGAACAAAGCACTGTCGCGCAGCTCGACCCCCCATGAAGAGGCTTATGTCGACATGGGCGGCTATGGCAGCACCGTGCGAGAGCTGCAAGCAATGGCCTGAGACCGTACAAAGGTTTTGCGCCTCTGTTGCTAGTGCGGGGGCTTCAGGCTCCCGGCTCGCATCCTTTGAACGACAATACCCATTCGGACGCGATGTCTGCTCCGGTCTGTATGGCTTGGGCGATCAAAACCTCTGGTGTTTCTTCAAGTTCTGTGAATCGCTCCTGCGCAGTTTGTAGCTTTTGTTCAACTGCGTTCAGGCGGCGCAATGTTGCCTGGATATTTTGAGCGGTTTGACTGTCCGTAACTTGGTTTTCCCTCATCAGCGTCGTCAAATCACCGCGCAACGCGGAAAGCTCGCCCCGAATGCCCTTCGCCTCATCCCGAATAGGGGCAAGAACTTGCACTGTCTCTGAGAATTCCGCCGAGACACTTTCGACTTTCGATGCCAGCTTCCAGCCTAAAAACAAGCACAGCGCCACAAGTATCAAAGTTGCGTTTAGCAGAGCAAGCGCCAGATCTTTTAGTGTTTTGGCCATGGTAAACCCCTTGAATTCAATGTGTTCACAAATGTCCGAGCGGCGTCGGCGTTTCTGTTCTAGCCATAGCATGGGCCTGCGTATAGGCTGAAATCCGCATATTCAGGTAAGGTTTACCCTGCGTCTCATTTGTCGCGGGAACGCGTGTTGATGCGTTTCTGAAAATAGTTTAATGGTAAACTAAATTTTCACCACCTGCGCCGAGAGGAACACATGGCTGCACAATCCTATGATCTGATCGTAATCGGGGCTGGCCCCGGTGGCTATGTCGCCGCCATCCGTGCGGCCCAGCTTGGACTGAAAACCGTCGTGGTCGAGCGCGAGCACCTTGGTGGCATCTGCCTGAACTGGGGGTGCATTCCGACCAAGGCATTGCTGCGGTCCTCCGAAGTGTTCCATCTGATGGAACGCGCCAAGGATTTCGGATTGAAGGCCGACAACTTCGGTTACGATCTGGACGCGGTCGTCAAAAGATCCCGTGGCGTTGCCGGGCAGCTTTCGGGCGGCATCGGCCATCTGCTGAAAAAGAACAAGGTCGCCGTGGTGATGGGGGAGGCGACGATCCCCGCAAAAGGCAAGGTCAGCGTCAAGACCGATAAGGGCACCGAAGAACTGACGGCCAAGAACATCATTCTTGCAACCGGCGCACGGGCCCGCGAACTGCCCGGTCTCGAGGCTGACGGCGATCTGGTCTGGACATACAAGCACGCGCTGCAACCACCCCGGATGCCAAAGAAGCTGCTGGTCATCGGCTCGGGCGCGATCGGCATCGAATTTGCAAGTTTCTACAACACGCTGGGGGCCGACACGACGGTGGTCGAGGTTATGGACCGCGTGTTGCCCGTGGAAGATGCGGAAATCAGTGCCTTGGCCAAGAAAGCCTTCACCAAGCAAGGCATGACCATCATGGAAAAAGCCATGGTCAAGCAGTTGGATCGCGGCAAGGGCAAGGTCACCGCTCATATCGAGGTCAAGGGCAAGGTTGAAAAGCACGAGTTCGACACCGTTATCTCGGCTGTCGGGATTGTTGGGAATGTCGAAAACCTCGGGCTCGAGGCGCTGGGCGTCAAGATCGACCGCACGCATGTGGTGACGGATGAATATTGCCGCACCGGCGTCGATGGCCTTTATGCGATCGGTGACATCGCGGGCGCGCCCTGGCTTGCACATAAAGCCAGCCACGAAGGTGTCATGGTTGCCGATCTGATCGCGGGCCAGCATGCGCATCCGGTCAAGCCCGAAAGCATCGCCGGATGTACCTATTGTCAGCCGCAGGTGGCCTCGGTGGGATATACCGAAGCCAAGGCCAAAGAGCTGGGCTATGACATCAAAGTCGGTCGCTTCCCCTTCATCGGCAACGGCAAGGCCATTGCTCTGGGCGAACCGGAAGGTCTGATCAAAACCGTGTTCGACGCCAAGACTGGCGAACTGCTGGGGGCCCATATGATCGGCGCGGAAGTCACGGAACTGATTCAGGGCTATGTGGTTGGGCGGCAGCTGGAGACCACCGAAGAAGACCTGATGAACACGGTCTTCCCGCACCCGACTCTGTCAGAAATGATGCATGAAAGCGTGTTGGACGCTTATGGCCGCGTGATCCACATGTAACGTCATACGCGTGTTGCGGTCGGACAGGGGGCTCTGCCCCCGCCCTTGCTGCGCGCGGCTCCCCCGGGATATTTTGGGCCAGATGAACAAGGGATCCTTTATTCATCTGGCGTCAAATATCCCGGAGCGCGAGGCAGAGCCTCGCTGAAATCCGTTACTTGTTCAAAGCATCCAGAATGCGGGCCCACGAACGGATGCCCTTGTGGAAGCTTTTGACGTCGTATTTCTCATTCGGCGAATGGATTGCGTCGTCCTCGTTGGCATAGCCGACCAGCATCGAATCCAACCCCAGAACGGTATTGAAATACCCGACGACGGGGATCGAGCCGCCCATGCCGGTAAACACCGCTTCGCGGTCCCACTCGTCCGACAGTGCTTTGCGCGCGGCTTCGAATTCCGGGCGATCGATATTCATGACCGAAGCGGGCGAACCTTCCAGATCGTTGTCCCAGACAACTTTTGCATCCGGGGACAGGTGATCCTCGACATGTTTGCGGATCTTGTTGCGCAGCGCGTCGGGGTCCATGTCGCCGACCAGTCGGCACGTGATTTTACAATGCGCTTCCGAAGGGATAACGGTTTTCGAACCTGCGCCATTGTATCCGCCCCACAGCCCGTTCACCTCAAGTGTCGGGCGCGCCCATTGCTGTTCGAGCGTCGAATAGGCTTTTTCGCCGTGCGGCTGGGTATAGCCGACCGAATTCAGATAATCCGCTTCATCGAAACCGCAATTCTGCCACTGGCGCAGCTGGTCCTGGGGCACTTCATGAACGCCTTCATAGAAGCCATCGACCGCGACACGCCCGGTTTCGTCATCATAGAATGAGGCAACGATTTTCGACAGCTCGCGCAGCGGGTTCAGCCCCGGACCACCGTAATGGCCGGAGTGCAGATCGATGCGGGGCCCGATGATGGTGAACTCGTCCTTCAGCATGCCGCGCAGCTGCGCGGCAATCGACGGAACACCTCGCGACACCATGGATGTATCGCAAACCAGCGCCAGATCCGCTTTGAGTTCGGCCGCGTTTTCTTCGAGGAAGGGGACCAGCGAGGGTGAGCCGGATTCCTCTTCGCCTTCAAAGAAGAAGGTGATGCGGCAGGGCAGGGTTCCGTGCACCGCTTTCCATGCGCGGCAGGCTTCGACGAATGTCATCAATTGACCTTTGTCGTCCGATGCCCCGCGCCCGCGGATGACGGGGCCGTGCTCGGTATCTTCGATGGCAGGGTCAAACGGGTCGCGTGTCCAAAGGTTCAATGGATCGACAGGTTGCACATCATAATGGCCATAAAACAGGATATGGGGTGCATCCGAGTCCTCGCCCACATGGCCTACGACCATCGGGTGCCCCGGGGTTTCCCGTTTTTCTGCTGCAATTCCGATACTGTTGAGGTCGGCAACCAGCCAGTCGGCCGCACGGCTGACGTCGGCCTTGTACGCGGGATCGGTTGAGATCGAAGGGATGCGCAGCAGCTCCATCAGGCGGTCGATCGAGGTTTGCAGATCTTCGTCAATCCGGTCCAGCACGGTGTCTAGCGACATGGGTATCTCCTGCTTGTCTGTGTTCGCGCGAACCCTAGCAGCGTTGATAGCGCCGTCCAGAGCGGTTGATCTGAATTGTTCATGCAATCACAAGCCCGCGAATGACGTTGCGCGGGCTGCGTCGTTTCCACGCGTCCGATAGCCGGAACTATACTTGCCGTGAGCATTGCAAACTTATATTTGATGCAAATCAAAGTTGGGTTCACCTGTTCGGCTGTAACCAGCTGAATAAAGTAACACAAAGCTGCTGATACAGGTTAAGCTGTTGGATGTGGCAGACTAATTGCCCAAGGGAAACCGGAAACGGGCATTCAAGGAGGGTCCGTTGGACTATACTGCTCAGCTCGATTCAGCGATTGCCAGGCTGCATGACGAAGGACGTTACCGGACCTTCATCGATATCGAACGTCGCAACGGACACTTTCCGCACGCGGTACGCACGCGCCCGGACGGCTCGCAGCAGAACATCACCGTATGGTGTGGCAATGACTATCTGGGCATGGGCCAGCACCCTGTTGTTCTGAACGCAATGCACGAGGCGGTCGAAGCCGCAGGTGCGGGATCGGGCGGTACGCGCAACATCTCGGGAACAACGGTCTATCACAAACGGCTCGAGGCCGAACTGGCAGATCTGCATGGCAAGGAAGCCGCGCTTTTGTTCACCAGTGCTTATATCGCCAACGACGCCACGCTCAGCACGCTGCCCAAGCTGTTTCCGGGGCTGATCATCTATTCTGACGCGCTGAACCATGCTTCGATGATAGAGGGGGTGCGCCGAAACGGCGGGGCCAAGCGCATCTTCCGTCATAACGACTTGGCGCATCTGCGCGAATTGCTTGAGGCGGAAGATCCCGCCGCACCCAAGCTGATCGCGTTCGAGTCCGTCTACTCGATGGATGGCGATTTTGGTCCAATCGAAGAAATCTGCGATCTGGCAGATGAATTCGGCGCGCTGACCTATATCGACGAAGTGCACGCGGTGGGCATGTATGGCCCGCGCGGTGGCGGCGTGACCGAGCGTGACCGGCTGGCACATCGTATCGACATCATCAATGGCACTCTGGCCAAGGCATATGGCGTCATGGGGGGCTATATCGCCGCAAGCGCAAAGATGTGCGATGCCGTGCGGTCTTATGCGCCGGGCTTTATCTTTACGACATCGTTGCCGCCGGCAGTTGCCGCAGGGGCTGCAGCATCCGTTGCGCACCTGAAAACCGCGTCTGAGCTGCGCGAGCAGCACCAGACTCAGGCGAAGATCCTCAAGCTGCGGCTGAAGGGAATGGGCCTTCCGCTGATCGACCACGGCAGCCATATCGTGCCTGTGATCGTCGGCAATCCGGTGCACACCAAGAAGCTCAGCGATATGCTGCTGGACGATTATGGCATTTACGTGCAACCGATCAATTTCCCGACCGTCCCGCGCGGAACCGAACGTCTGCGTTTTACCCCGTCTCCGGTGCACGGACCCGACGAAATGAACCGTCTGGTGCAGGCGATGGACGAACTTTGGTCACATTGTGCGCTAAATCGCGCCGAACTTGCCGGATAACCTAACGCCAAAGTGTGCAACGAGTTTGCCGCGTGTTAAGCTTACGCTAACAAAACGAGTAGACGAATCATTCTGGGGATGATTCGCCACTTACGCGAAATACGCGACAGGCAGAATGGGGCAGCAGGGATGATTGGGCGCAGATCTCAGCGCGAATCCGAAGAGGACGTAGATGTCAGACCAAAAGGGTTTGACGACTACGAAGTTCGCCTAGGCGACAAGATGCGCGGTGAACGCGCAACGATGGGCAAATCTCTTCTGGATGTTCAGCGCGAGCTGCGGATCAAAGCCAACTATATCGCTGCAATTGAAAACGCCGACCCAGATGCGTTTGATACACCCGGCTTTATCGCCGGGTATGTGCGTTCCTATGCGCGCTATCTGGGTATGAACCCCGATGAGACCTTCGCGACTTTCTGCGAGGAAAGCGGATTTGAGGTTGCGCATGGCATGTCCGCAGAGGCCTCGGTGGTGCGGAAACCTTCGGGGGCTCTGCCTGCGCGCGGTCCGATGGGGCGCGATCCGTTCATTTCACCCAATACGCCCTATATTCCGGGCAAGGAGTCTCTGGTCAGCCAGATTGAACCGCGCGCAATCGGCTCGTCGCTGGTTTTGCTGGCGGTGATCGGTGGCATTGGCTATGGCGGCTGGGCTGTTTTGAACAAGATTCAGCAAGTACAGGTCAGCCCGGTTGAACAGGCACCGGTGGTTCTGTCTGATCTGGATCCGCTGGATGCGGCGCGCAGCAACGTGTCTGATGACGCGGCACAAGTGGCGAATGCCGAAGCACTGGACCGTCTCTATCGTCCGCAGGCACTGGATGTTCCGGTGCTGGTCTCGCGGGATGCTCCGATCTCAACGCTTGATCCGCGCGAGGTTGGAACCTTCCGCCCGCCCGAATTGCCGCAGTTCGAAGTGGCTGAACTGCACACGGTCGAAAAACCTGCCCTGCCGCAAGTGGTCGAACAGATCGACACCACGCTCAAGATCGTGGCCGTTGACCCCGCCTGGATGCGTGTGACGGCTGCGGATGGCAGCGTCATTTTCGAAGGTACGCTGGGAACCGTCGAGCAAGGCAGTGTATTCGAAGTGCCCCTGACGGAAGAACCGCCGACATTGCGTGCGGGCGCGTCGGGATCGGTATATTTCGCGATGAATGGTGAGCATTACGGCCCGGCGGGTGCTCCGGGCACGGTCGCCAAGGGTGTTGTTCTGTCGAAAGACGCCGTGTCCGAGGCCTATGCCGTCGCCGATCTGGAGGCGGAACAGAACAGTGCGCTCAAGCAACTGGTGGCGGAACTGCAAACCGAGGCGACAGAAACGCCCACCGAGTGATCTAGCCATTGCGATAACCCCGTTGCCGAACTATCTACAGTCGCAACTCAGGCAGACGCGGATCCGTCCTTATGTCCCTCAATCACGTGCGCCCATGGCGCGACATCTATCGTCGTAAATCCCGTCAAATCATGGTCGGCAACGTCCCCGTTGGTGGCGATGCACCCATTGCCGTTCAAACCATGACCAACACGCTGACCACCGATGTGGCGGCGACCGTGGCGCAGGTACAGGCGGCGGCTGAGGCCGGCGCTGACATCGTTCGCGTCTCGGTTCCTGACGAAGCGTCATCCAAGGCGCTGAAACAGATCGTTCGGGAAAGCCCGGTGCCCATCGTGGCGGACATTCATTTCCACTATCGGCGCGGGATCGAGGCCGCCGAAGCGGGCGCTGCCTGTCTGCGCATCAACCCCGGCAATATCGGCGACGAAACCCGGGTAAAAGAAGTCATCCAGGCGGCGCGCGACCACAACTGCTCGATCCGCATCGGCGTGAACGCGGGCAGCCTGGAAAAGCACCTGCTTGAGAAGTATGGCGAGCCGTGCCCCGAGGCGATGGTCGAAAGCGGGCTGGAACATATCCGCATCCTTCAGGACAATGATTTTCACGAGTTCAAGATCAGCGTAAAGGCCAGCGACGTGTTCCTGTCGGCCGCGGCCTATCAGGGCATTGCCGAGGCGACGGATGCCCCCATCCATCTGGGCATTACCGAGGCCGGAGGGCTGGTCAGCGGCACGATCAAATCGGCCATCGGGTTGGGCAACCTGCTTTGGATGGGGATCGGCGACACGATCCGCGTCAGCCTGTCTGCTGATCCGGTGGAAGAGGTCAAGGTCGGGTTTGAAATCCTCAAATCCCTTGGCCTGCGTCATCGGGGCGTCAATATCATCTCGTGCCCATCCTGCGCGCGACAGGGTTTTGATGTCATCAAAACCGTCGAGGCGCTGGAACATCGCCTTGAACACATCAAGACGCCGATGTCCCTGTCGATCATCGGCTGCGTGGTCAACGGGCCGGGTGAAGCGCTCATGACCGATGTTGGTTTCACCGGCGGCGGGGCAGGGTCCGGCATGGTCTATCTGGCCGGCAAAGCCAGCCACAAGATGTCGAACGACCAGATGATCGATCACATCGTGGAAGAGGTCGAGAAAAAGGCGGCTGAACTGGATGCGGCGGCTGAAGCGGCTGAATAGCATGTTTCTTCGCGACATTTAAAAACCGGGCATCTGTTGTGTAGCGCAATGGATGCCGCCGCCAAGCTCTCCCAGCACATCCACGTCAAGCGTCACGACTTCACGCCCAGGGTGGTGCCTTGCAAGCGTTTCCGACGCGATCCTGTCTGTTTCCGAGTCTCCGAACCGGGCCGCAATCACACCGCCATTGCAGACGTAGTAATTGGCATAAGAGGCCACGAAATCCGGGTCTTCGACACGGCGGAAATGCGGCTCGGGTATCGCGTCCATGTTGATGCCCGCGGCAATGAGACGATCATGGGTGTCCAGCGCGGCCATGTGGAAAGGATCATCTTTGTCCGGTTCATCCGGCAAGTTGATGATGCCGCGACCGGGGCCGGTAAAGCGGGCCAGACTGTCAATGTGATAGTCGGTGATATCTTCGCCCCAGACTCCTTCGGACCAGATCATGCGTTTGGCCCCATAGGCCGCCAACAACCGGGCTTCGATCTCGTCCCGAGTGAGGCCGGGATTGCGGTTGTCATTCACCCAAGAGCTTTCATGCGCCATTAGCGTCCCATGCCCATCCTGCTCGACGCCACCGGCTTCGCCGATCAGCCCGGTCGGCAACAGGGGCAGACCCAGCCTTTCGGCCACTCTGCCGGCAATTTTCGCATCATGTGCGTGAACCTGTTTTCTTCCCCACCCATTGAACTGGATCTGTTGGACCGCAAGCGCGCCACGGGTATTGATCGCAAAGACCGGGCCTGCGTCCCGGCACCACAGATCTTCGGTCGGGACATCCCAGATCTCGACCGCCGCAGAAAGCCGTTTGCTGATGTCTGCGTGATGTTCCGATCCGGCGAGCATTGTGACGGGTTCAAAAGCAGAGATCGTGTTTGCGATTTCCGCAATACTCCCCTGTACCATTTCCAGAAAAACGGGATCGCGATATACGGTGCGGCTGACCGGCCATTGCATGAAAGTGCGTTCATGCCGGGCGTCTTCGGCCGGCACGTGGAAGCCTGTCGCGGACTGCGCAATAGACTGGCCAGAGAAACACGTCATACCCAACGCTCCTCCGGCCACCAGAAATTCCCGCCGCTTCATGGCACGTCGCCGACAGATCCGGCCTTAGCCGCGTTCGGCACGTATACCGTTAACGATCTGCTGCATCTGATCGGCTGGCAAATAGCCACGCAGCATCTCTGTGCCCAACACGAACGAAGGCGTGCCCGAGATCTGCATCCGCTGGGCCAGAGCACGGGTGCGCGCAATCTCATCCGTAACGCGATCGCTGTCCATCGCCGCGATGATCTCGTCGCTGTTCAGCCCCAAACCGTCCGAGATGCGGCGCAGGGCAACTTCGGTTGGCTCGCCGGTGAATTCCAGCAGGGCATCATGGACCTGCTTGTATGCGTCGTCGCCCGCCACGTGTTTGGTGGCCACGGCAAAACGTGAGGACAGCACAGACGCATCACCCAAGATGGGGAATTCCTTGATTACAAGGCGGATGTTGCCGTCTTCTGCCAGCAGGCTGGTAACTTCGGGAACGGCACGGCGGCAATAGCCACACCGGTAGTCCATGAACTCGACCAGCGTGATGTCGCCATCCGGGTTGCCGCCAACCCAGCTGTACCCGTCATCAAACAGTTCATCCGCATTGGCGGCGACCAGTTCTTTGTCCGCCGCGGCTTCGGCGACGGCATTGCGCTCTTCCAGAATGTTGATGGCTTCGATGATCACTTCGGGGTTTTCCAGCAGGTATTCGCGCACTTGGGCACCAAATTCCGCCTTCTCGGCATCGTTCATCGCGTTCAAGTCCAGCGCCTGCGCCGAGGTCGTCGCCATGGAAAGCCCCAGAAGGGCGGGTGCAGCATGTCTGAGGATCATTTCCGTTTCCTTTTGTCTTTGTCGAGTCGTTCCGCCGCAATCAACACGTCTTGTGCCCTTTGCCAACCCGGTGAACCTTCGGGCAGTCGTGCCACGGCGCGTTTCGCGTGAATTCCGGCATCTTTCAACCGCCCTTGCAGCGCATACCGCTCTGCCGTCACGGTGGATGCCATACCATCATTGCCAACCCGAGCATAGGCCACACCCAGATCCTGCAACAGCCTAGCGTTCCGGTAGTCCCGGGCGCGGGCTTTTTCCAGCACGCTCAGGGCCTGTTTGGTTTGACCCTGCGCCAGCAACGCCCGCCCGTATCCAGCCAGGATAAGCGCATCGTTCGGAGCCATTTCAACAGCGTTCCCATACGCTTCAACAGCCGCGCCTACTTGCCTGTTTTCCAGCAGAATTTGCCCTTTCAGGTCATAATAGTAGGGGTCGTTCGGGCGCAGCGCCAGTGCCGCGTCGATGGCACGGCGCGCGCGATCCAAATCACGGTTCTGATGATGGGCCGAAGCCTCGCGCATCAGGCGGATGTCCTGGGCGGCTTCTTCTTTGGCGCGCCGTAATGTCCAACTGGGTGAGCGTAAAAAGGCCGACAGTTTGCCTTTGACGCGGGCAAACCAGTAATCGGCATTGGCATTCGGAACGGCTTTGTCGCCGAACTCATCCAGAAACGCTTCGGCGGCGCGCAATCGTTCACGACTGGTGGGATGCGACCGCATGTACGGGTCCTGATTGGCGACGCTCAGCAATTCCTGACCCGCAAATTTTCTGTGCAGCTCCACCATGCCGCTGGGGGAAATCTGAGCCCATCGCAGATAGCTTGCGGCGCTTCGGTCGGCCGAGGCCTCTTCGGCGCGGGTATGGCCCAGAAAGCTGCGGATTGCGGCGCCTTGGGTGCCTGCGGCGATGCCAATGGCGGCTTCACCCCCTCCGGCCACAGCCGCAAGAAGGGCCAAAGCGGTACCAAGGCCTGCATTGCGCCGCGCCGCCTTCAGGTTTTCGGCGCGCCGGGCCAGATGGCCGTTCGCGATATGCGCGGCCTCATGCGCGATCACTGCTTGCAGCATTTCGGGGTTTTCGACCGTAAGGATCAGCCCGTAATTCAAATAGATGGCGTTGTAGTCGATGACGAATGCATTGAACGTGTTGTCATTGACCACAAGGATTTGAACCCGATTGGTGTTCAGACCGGCGGCACGCAGAACCGGAAAGGCCAGCTCGCGCAGGCCACGCTCGATATCGGGGTCGCGGATCAGGCTTTGCCCATGGGATTGCGTTGCCGCCACCAGCCAGACACCAAACGACAGGATCAGAGCCGGGATTGACGTCAGCAGGGATACGCGTTCAAAAGCCATGGCTGCAACATGGGAGATGGGCATGAGAAACTCAACCCGGTCCGGGGTCGATCCCTTCATCGTGATGGACGTGATGGAAGCTGCGCGCCGTGCGGAAGAAGCGGGCCGCCATGTGATTCACATGGAAGTTGGCCAGCCCGGAACCGGCGCCCCCAAGGGCGCGACCGAGGCGCTGGCGAAAGCGATGGATCAAAGCCCGTTGGGATATACGGTGTCTCTGGGTTTGCCTGCGCTGCGAAAGCGTGTCGCGCAGCTTTATGGTGAATGGTACGATGTGGACCTGAACCCGGGGCGCGTGGTCATCACGCCCGGATCGTCCGGCGGGTTTCTGCTGGCTTTCACGGCATTGTTCGACAGCGGGGATCGCGTCGGAATCGGTGCGCCGGGGTATCCGTCTTATCGCCAGATTCTCAGGGCACTTGGATTGGTGCCGGTCGATCTGCCGACCGCGCCTGAAAACCGTCTGCAACCCGTGGCAGCGGATATTCAGGGAATGGGCCTGAAGGGGCTGATGGTGGCGTCTCCGGCGAATCCTACCGGCACGATGCTGGATCACGCCGCCATGGGGTCGCTGATCGAAGCCGCACACGGGCAGGGGGCATCCTTCATCAGCGACGAAATCTATCATGGTCTGGAATACGAGGCCAAGGCCGTGACCGCGCTGGAACTGACGGATGAGTGCTATGTGATCAACTCGTTTTCCAAGTATTTCTCGATGACCGGTTGGCGCGTGGGCTGGATGGTCGTGCCCGAGGATCAGGTGCGCGTGGTCGAGCGGATAGCCCAGAACATGTTCATCTGCGCGCCGCATGCCAGTCAGGTTGCCGCACTGGCCGCGATGGATTGCGAGGACGAACTGCAAGCCAATCTGGACGTGTACCGCCGAAACCGCGCCCTGATGCTGGACGGGTTGCCCAAGGCGGGCTTTACGAAAATCGCGCCTCCGGACGGGGCTTTCTATGTATATGCCGACGTGTCTGACCTGACCGATGACAGCCGCGCATTTGCGGCCGAGATTCTGGAAAAGGCCGGCGTCGCGGTCACGCCGGGTCTGGATTTCGATCCGCAACGCGGCCATACGACGTTGCGTTTTTCCTATGCGCGCTCGACGGCCGACATTCAGGACGGGCTGGAACGGTTGCGCGTTTTCATGACCCAGCGGAAGGTGATCGGGGAACCTGCCTGAGCCGTTCACAAATCAGCCCTTGTGGTATAGGCTGCCTGGCAAACGATCTCGGGAAAACTTGAGGCCATGAGCAGGATCTTCATTTGCATTGCCCTGTTCTGGGCGCTGTGCGGCAGTGCCGTCGCGCAGGATTTCAGTGCGCTGGCACGCGTTCAGCCCGACCAAAGCCGCATCACGGATGTGGGACGAACCGGCGTTCGCGTGGATATCGGCCTGAGCCAGGGGGTGCCGTACCGGATCTTCACCTTGCAGGATCCGTACCGGATGGTTCTGGACTTCAACGAAGTGGATTGGACCGGGCTGAACCGAACGGATTTCCTGCAATCCGAACGCGTCAGCGGCGTACAATTCGGAGCCTATGTTCCGGGTTGGTCGCGGCTGGTGTTGGAACTGGGCGCTCCGATGGCCGTAGACACTGCCGTATTGTCAGTTGCCGAGGTTTCGGGGGCGGCTCTGCTGACTCTCAACCTCAAGGGCACGGATTTTGATACGTTCAACGCAACTGCAGGTGCGCCGCGCAACCCGGGATGGGACCTGCCGGAACCGGCTGATGTGCCGCAGGCATCGGCGCGCTCGGCAGACAGACCGTTGCGCGTGATGCTCGATCCGGGGCATGGCGGGATTGATCCGGGTGCCGAAATCGACGGCGTTGATGAAAAAACCCTGATGCTGACCTTTGCCCGCGAACTGCGCGAAGTTCTCTTGCGATCAGGAGGTTATGAGGTGGTCCTGACCCGGGTTGACGACCAGTTCGTCTCGTTGGAGCGCCGGATTGCCCTGGCGCATCGGGCTGGCGCGGATCTGTTCATTTCGCTGCATGCGGATTCCCTTTCGGAAGGTCAGGCCCATGGGGCTGCCGTCTATACCCTGTCGGCCGATGCTTCGGATGTGGCGAGTTCAAAACTGGCCGAGCGGCATGATCGTGGGGATTTGATCTCGGGTATCGATCTGAACGGCGCCGATGATCAGGTGGCAGATGTTCTACTTGATCTGGCGCGCCAGGAAACGATGCCGCGGACCAGTTCCTTGGCCAGCGCGATTGCCAACGGGATGGCCCAGCAAGGCGGGCCGATGAACCGTAAACCGCTGCGGACCGCTTCGTTCTCGGTTCTCAAGGCGGCCGATATTCCGTCTGTTTTGGTCGAACTTGGATTTCTGTCGAGCCCCAGAGATCGAGAAAACCTCAGGGATTCGGAATGGCGGGCGAAAATGGCCTTGGGTATCTTTCAGGGGATCGAAGACTGGCGTCAGCAGGATGAGATCCGCAAATCCCTGATTGGCCAGTGACCTTGCGACGCAAAACGGCTAGAATACGCTTGGTGTTTTGACCCTTGGGCGGTGCAACACTATATAGGCACCACCGCGAGAAAAAGGCAGTAACGTGATCCGGTTCATTCTTTCGTTTTTCGGGGCGATCTTCAGTATCGTTACCTTGGGTATTTTCATGGTCGCACTGGTGATCGGTGCGGTGTTCTGGATGTATGGCCGGGACCTGCCCAGCCACGAATCCCTGGCCCAGTACAAACCCCCGACGATCAGCCGGATCTATTCGGGCGAAGGCCAGTTGATCGACGAATTCGCGCAGGAACGCCGCCTGTTCACGCCGTCCGCGGAAATTCCCGATCTGGTGAAGCAGGCGTTTATTTCGGCGGAAGACAAGAATTTCTATACCCATCAGGGGTACGACCCACGCGGCATTGTCGCGGCAGGTGTCGAAGCGGTGCGCACCAAAGGCGGAACCGTGCGGGGTGCGTCGACCATTACGCAGCAGGTGATGAAGAACTTCCTGTTGTCGGGCGACCGCCGGGCAGAACGCAAGATCAAGGAAATCATCCTCGCCACCCGGCTCGAGGATACCCTGGACAAGGAGCAGATCCTTGAGCTGTACCTGAACGAGATCTTTCTGGGTCAGAACTCGTACGGTGTGACGGCCGCCGCACAGACCTATTTCAACAAGACCTTGCAGGAACTTGCCCCGCACGAAGCCGCGATGCTGGCCGCGATGCCCAAGGCGCCGTCGGATTACCACCCGGTTCGGGAAAAGGAACGCCTGCTGGCCCGCCGAAACTATGTGCTGCGTGAGATGTACCAGAACGGTTACATCGATCAGGCGACCTATGAGTCCGAGGTCGAGATGCCGCTGCGCTCGGTTCAGAACGGCGATTTCGAAAGCTTCCGCACCGCATTGCCGCCGCGTGACTACTTCACCGACGAAATCCGTCGCCAACTGAGCGAGGACTTTGGTGAAGGTGAGTTCTTTACCGGCGGCTTCACGGTTCGTGCGTCGGTGGACGAAGAAATGCAGGTCGAGGCCGCAAAGGCCCTGCGCACGGCGTTGCAAAAATATGACCGGTCGCGCGGGAAATGGCGCGGCACCGGCGAAGTGATTCCGGAAGAAAAACTTGCGGATGAGGCACAGTGGCGCGAGGCACTGTCGCTTCTGGAAATCCCGCGCGATGTGGTGCTGCCGACCCGCTGGTATCCCGCCGTGGTTCTGAATGTCTCGGATCAGCAACTTACCGTCGGGATCGAAGACGGCCCTGCGGATGGCACTATTCCGCGGTCCGATATCAAGTGGATGCAGGGTGATTTTGCGACGAACTTCAAACGCGGTGATGTGATCCTTGTTGTCGAGGGCGAAGAGGGGCAGTGGTCTGCCCGTCAGGTGCCCGAAGTTCAGGGCGCTTTTGTGGCGATGGATGTGAACTCGGGCCGCGTTCTGGCGATGCAGGGCGGGTTTTCTTATCAGGATACCGTTTTCAACCGCGCCACGCAGGCACAGCGCCAGCCGGGGTCCAGCTTCAAACCCTTTGTCTATGCCGCCGCGCTGGACAGCGGATACAGCCCGGCAACCATCGTTGTGGACGCACCGATCGAGGTGAACACGCCACAGGGCTTGTGGCGGCCCAAGAACTCGTCAAACAAGTTCTACGGGCCGACGCCCTTGCGCACCGGGATCGAGCAGTCGCGGAACCTGATGACCATCCGTCTGGCGCAAGAGGTCACGATGCCGGTGGTTGCAGGCTACGCTGAACGCTTTGGCGTCTATGACCGGATGGGCGCGTTTCTTGCAAACTCGCTGGGGTCCGAAGAAACGACGCTGTACAAGATGGTCGCGGCTTATGCGATGTTCGCGAACGGGGGTCAGCGGGTTGAACCCACTCTGGTCGACCGTATTCAGGACCGGTTCGGCAAGACCATCTATCGTCATGATGATCGCCAATGCCTGAATTGCAACTCGACCTGGCTCGAGCCCGACGAGGCCCCGACCCTTGTTACGGACCGCGCGCAGGTAATGGATGCCATCACGGCTTATCAGCTGACGTCCATGATGAAAGGCGTGGTGGATCGCGGCACCGCCTCGCGCTATGTGAACCTGCCGGTGCCGACTGCCGGCAAGACCGGAACCACCAACGAATCCAAGGATGCGTGGTTCATCGGCTTCACCTCGAACATCGTGGCTGGCTGCTATATCGGATATGACCGCCCGCGCCCGATGGGCCGGGGGGCTTATGGTGGTACCTTGTGCGGCCCGGTGTTCCAGAGCTTCATGGAAAAAGCCGTCGAAAAGTATGGCGGTGGGCCATTCAAGGTTCCAGAAGGTGGCCACTTCATCAAAATCGACCGTTTCAGCGGGGCCCGCTTGCCGGATGACGCCACTGGCGACTATGTCGTAGCCGAGTTCTTCCGCGACGGTGTCGATGGGTTCATCGACCGTGTTTACGACGGTGGTTTTGCGATTGGTTCCGACCTGCCCTTGTTCGAGGAAGCGCAGCGCGCAGGCGTGCAGGTTCAAACCTCCACCGGTCAAACCATCACGGTCGGCCCCAAGGCCACGCAAGGCGATCTGAGTACCGGCGGTCTTTACTAATCGGCCGCGTCCAGAAAAAGGCGCAAAAGATCGGCTTCCGGGTCGTTTTCGATGGCACCGTCGGATCGCCAGCAGATGGACAAGGCGCATTTGACGGCTGCCCATTGGGTCAGCCGTTTCTTTGAAATATTCATGGCTTCGGAATATAGCGACAGGCAGGTTTCGATCTGCCGGGGATCGCGCACCAATTCGGTCATGCCTTTTGGGTGCCGCAGTGCATTTGCCAGTTCAAAGGCCGGATCTCCTGCATATCCTTTGGCATCGAAAACCCGCGGGCCATTGTGGGTCAGAATAATGTTGTCCGGGTGAAGATCCCCGTGCAGGGGCACCGGCGTGGGCTGGCTGATCAACAGGTGCTGACCCAGATTTGTGGCGGACAGCATGTCCTTGCGCAGAAGGGTTGGGCAGGCCGGAGCAAAGGTGCAGCCGAACAAAGGGGCGAACACCTGGTTCAGGGGTTTCAAGCCACCGACGTCAGCGGTGGCCTTCCCATGCAGGCGCACCGCCGTTTCTGCAAGGATCGCAACAGCGTCTTCAGGGCGTCCTGCCCGCGCAATGTCCCCCAAAGACGGGCCTTCCAGCCATTCCATCAGAACGGCATTCCGTTCCTCGTTGAGAACCCGAACCGCGCCCCGGTCATGCCAGGTTTTCAACAGCGCGGTACCGGGTCCTTCGTTGCCGCGATCCGGTTCGCGATAGAGTTTCAGGGCGGCCGGCCCGTGTTCCGACTGTACCTTCCACACCCGCGCCTGGGCTGTCTCGGCAACCAGTTCCGGCTGATGCAATTCCCATCGGTCCAGAAACTCTTGGAATGTGTCTTGCATTCACGCTCAGCCCGTCTTGTGGTGTCTCGCACCTCTTGCTATCACGCAGGCCTGATTGAGCAAGTTGGGACAAGACCATGCGCGCCGAAACCCAGAACACTGTGGCGGAAATCGAAAAGTCGCTGGAGCTGCTGGCGCAGCGCATGGACTATGAGACCGCGCCGCATCGCCTTGAGGAATTCAATGCGCGTGTCGAAGATCCCAACCTGTGGGACAATCCCGAAAAGGCGCAGAAACTGATGCGCGATCGGCAGATGCTGGTCGACGCGATCGAGACCTACGAGGCCATCAAAACAGATCTGAGCGACAATATCGAACTGATTGAGCTGGGCGAACTGGAAGAAGACGAAGAAGTTGTCCAGGACGCCGAAGCCGCGATCAAGGCGCTTCAGGCCAAGGCCGCGAAGAAAGAGCTTGAGGCCCTGCTTGACGGTGAGGCCGACAGCAACGACACCTTCCTCGAGATCAACTCGGGCGCGGGCGGAACCGAAAGCTGCGACTGGGCCTCGATGCTGGCGCGGATGTATGTGCGCTGGGCCGAGAAAAAAGGCTATACGGTCGAGCTTCAGTCCGAAACCCCGGGTGAAGAGGCAGGGATCAAATCCGCTGCGTACAAGATTTCCGGCCACAACGCCTACGGCTGGCTGAAATCCGAAAGCGGCGTACACCGGCTGGTGCGGATTTCGCCTTTTGACTCGGCGGCCAAGCGGCACACCTCGTTCTGTTCGGTCTGGGTTTATCCGGTGGTCGACGACAATATCGAGATCGAGGTGAACCCCGCCGATATCCGCATTGACACCTACCGGTCATCGGGTGCCGGTGGTCAGCACGTGAACACCACGGACTCGGCCGTACGGATCACGCACATTCCGACCGGGATTGTCGTGACCTCGTCCGAAAAGTCGCAGCACCAGAACCGCGATATCGCCATGAAGGCTCTGAAATCGCGCTTGTATCAACTGGAGCTGGACCGCCGGAACGCTGACATCAACGCGGCACACGAGGCCAAGGGGGATGCGGGCTGGGGCAACCAGATCCGGTCATATGTTTTGCAGCCCTACCAGATGGTCAAAGACCTGCGGACCAATTACGAGACCTCGGATACCAAGGGTGTTCTGGACGGCGATCTGGACGGCTTCATGGCGGCCACACTGGCCCTGAACGTGGCGGGCAAGAGCCGCTCCGAGGCCCAGGGCGACAGCTGAGGTGAAGCGTAACAGCCCTTTCCTGAACGTTCTGAAAGGGCATTGGCAGCTTATCCTCATCACGGCCCTGGTGTTTCTGCTTTGGAATACACCGGTTGCGGTGCCACTGAAGATACTGGTCGTCTTTCTGCATGAGTTGTCTCACGCGGTGACGATCCTGATGACGGGTGGCTCGGTCGAGAGCTTTTCGATCTCATCACAACAGGGCGGCGTTGTCGTCGGCCGGGGCGGCAATCGCTTTCTCAGCCTGTCTGCCGGGTATCTTGGTTCACTGGCGCTTGGCATGGCCCTTTTGATCCTTGCCTTGCGAACAAGGGCCGACCGCGCCGTTCTGGCGGGTTTTGGCGGCGTCATGTGTCTGGTGGCGGTGCTGTATATCCGCGACCCGTTCGCCCTTGTTTTCAGCATCGGAACCGGGGCTGCGATGATTGCTGCGGCGTGGTATCTGCGTCCCGATGCAAGCGATCTGGTGCTGCGTGTGATCGGATTGACCAGTATGATCTATGTCCCTTTCGACATCTTCGATGACACGATCCGACGGTCTGGCGCGCGCTCGGATGCATTCATGCTGGCCGAGGAATTCGGTGGCTCTGCCATGTTGTGGGGCGGGATCTGGCTGGTGCTCAGCTGCATCGTGATCGTTCTTTGCCTGCGCTACTGGCTTGGGGCTGACAGCAACCTGCATTTTCGCAGATCAGCGCGCTGACATTGCCGTCTGCGACGACGCTGAAAAGATACATCTAAACAGTGGGTTTAAATGATCCGAGCTGCCCGCTAGGCTGCCGGAAACGACAATGGATTGGCGTGTCATGGACCTGACCCGGATATCGGCAACACACCTTTTGAAACAGTTGGCCAACCGGCAGGTTTCAGCCTCGGACGTGATGCAGGCCACGCTGGATCGCATCGCCAAGGTCAATGGTGAGGTGAATGCCATCGTGGCGCTGAGGGATTCAGATGGTTTGATGGCTGAGGCGAAGGCCTGTGACGACGGCCCGATCACCGGCCCGCTGCACGGTCTTCCAATCGCAGTCAAGGATCTTGTGAATGTGGCGGGTGTCGCCTCGTCGCAAGGATCACCTGTTTTTCAAGACCACGTGCCAGCCAGCGACGATCTGATCGCCGCCCGGATGCGGCAAGCCGGTGCCATCCTGATCGGCAAAACCAATACGCCGGAATTTGGGCTGGGATCGCACACGTTCAATCCGGTCTATGGGGCAACGCGCAACCCTTATGATGCCAATCGTACCTGCGGTGGCTCATCCGGCGGGGCGGCGGTTGCTTTGGCGACGGGCATGGTTGCGCTGGCCGATGGCTCGGACATGATGGGCAGCTTGCGCAACCCTGCCGCCTGGAACAACGTTTATGGCTTTCGGCCAAGCTGGGGCAGGGTGCCTTCCGATCCCGTAGGGGACAGCTTTTTGCACCAGTTGTCGACACTGGGCCCCATGGCGCGCTGCCCCGTAGATCTGGGTGTTCTGCTTGATGTCATCTCGGGTCCGGACCCGCGCTTGCCGCTGGCCGTTGAAAGTGCGCCGGTGTCGCCGGTGACCGCCACAGATCTGCAAGGGCTGCGGATCGGGTGGCTTGGCGACTGGGGCGGCGCTTTTCCGACCGAGCCCGGTATTCTTGACATCTGTAAAGACGCGATGGACGTGTTCGAAACACGTGGCGCGCGGGTTGAGGACGTCGCCCCGCCTTTCGATGCCGAAAAACTCTGGACCAGCTGGATCACCCTGCGGTCGTTCAGCGTGGCCGCCGGGCTGGAACCCTTGGCGTCGCAAAAGGAAGATTTGAAAGACTCGGCACAATGGGAACTGGATCGGGGTTTGGCAATGAATGCAATGGAGGTGCACCACGCCAGTGTCATCCGCTCGGAATGGTTCCGTTGCGCGGCGAACCTGTTCGAACAGTTTGACGCGTTGGTTCTGCCGTCTGCTCAGGTCTGGCCGTTTTCGGTTGATTTGCCTTACCCGACAGAGATAGCGGGCCGGGCCATGGATACCTATCACCGATGGATGCATGTCACGATACCGGTCAGCCTGATCGGCCTGCCATGTCTTGCTGCGCCCGCGGGGTTTGGCACGCAGGGGCTGCCGATGGGGTTTCAATTGTTCGGGCCCAGAGGATCGGATCGGAAACTATTGTCAGTCGGTGCGGCTTACCACGCCGAAACCAATTGGCCGAACAAGAGGCCGGCGATGCAATAACGCCGGTCAGGGAGGAGGAAGACAACATGGACAAACCCTTTGGTGTTCCGGATATGCGACCGGTCGATACTGCTATGCTGCGGACTGCATTGCAGCGCGCCGGGGCCGACTTTCGCCGCGCACCGCTGTTCGGCCTTATTTTTGCGGGGTTTTACGTACTGTCCGGGTGGGCGATGGCATGGGTGACAATTCAGACCGGAACAACCTTTTGGCTGGTGCTGGCGGCCATCGGGTTTCCGCTGATCGGCCCGTTTGCCGCTGTTGGTCTGTACGAGGTGTCGCACAGGCTGGAACAAGGCGAGCCGCTCGACTTTGGCGCGATCTTCGGGGTCGTGATGCAGCAAAGCCGCCGACAATTGCCCTCGATCTGCGCGATCATAGTTGTCGTGTTTCTTTTCTGGTTTTTTCTGGGTCACATGATTTTTGCCCTGTTCATGGGGTTGGCGACGATGACCAACGTGTCGACCTCGCTTGAGGTGTTTCTGACATTGAATGGCCTGACAATGCTGGCCGTTGGCACGGCCGTCGGGGCGGTTTTTGCAACCGTTCTGTACATGATCACCGTTCTGTCGATCCCTCTGCTGCTGGACCGCGAGCTCGATTTCGTAACGGCCATGATCACCAGTTTTACTTACGTGTCAGAGAACTTTCCGGTGATGCTGGCCTGGGGTGCCTTCATCGCGGTGCTGACATTTCTGGCGATGGTGCCCTGGTTTCTGGGGCTGCTGGTGGTACTGCCTTTGCTGGGACATGCCAGTTGGCATCTGTACCGGCAGATCACGCAGAATGATGAAGAGGAAACACCAACCTGAGACGGTAGGTTACAGGTTCTGAGCCACATTGTTCGTCGACAATCGCGCAGCAGCAAAAATGGCCGTCGAGTCGTGCCCAAGGTATTTTAGCACAACGGGTTCGGGCGTTGTCGCATTTGTCGGGCTGATGACCGACCCACGCCAATGAACTGCCGTTCCCGTGGGGTCCGGAGAGATCAGATAGACCCGGCTGTTGTGACCTTCCCGCTGGGAGGTGAGCATATAGACAGTGTCACCGCTTGCGGCCGCTATCCCCTGTATTTCCCGCGCCTTCGGGGGTGCCTCGGGCATTGCCGCACGCGACACGTAACCACGGATCAACGTACATTGGGCCAAGGGGCGGGCGTGCAGCAGGGTCATCCGGTGTTCAGCCGACAGGCTTTCGATCACCGCGTAGAACCCGGGGGAAAACGGGGATTTCTCGATCGCATCCGCACCCGAGCCCAGAAACTCTGTCAGGGCCGGGGTTGCGGGGTGTTCTTCGATCTTCTCGATCTCGTCCAGCGGTTTCAGAAGAATGCGGGCATCGACATCGAAAAACCTGCATATACGGTCCAGCACATCCGGTCTGGGTACGCTTTCACCGGAAAGATATCTGTTGAACTGGGTACGGTTTACGCCAAGTTGTCGGCACAGCGCCGAGATCGAGCGATATCGCTTTGCCAATTGCCGAAGATTCGCACCAAACATTGCGCGAATCTCAGCCGGACTACGAATATCGTCAGTCATGGGTGCCCACGTCTTGCTTAGTTTCTGAAAGAAACCATCGTCGCACTGAAGCCGAAGCCCGGTGCATTGTAAAAATCGTACAGAATGACCCCAAGCAACGTATCCCCACGTCGCGTTGCAGCTTCGAGGCTAACGCCCTCATGTGTAAAGGCAATAGGCTTTATCTGAAAATGCCTGATCTTTTTCGGGAAAAGCCGACCTTATTGCAATTATAGCGCATTCAGATCGCAAGAGTTGAATTTGAAAGGACCAGCCACCCTAAAAAGTGTTCCCGCCTTGGCTGCAAGACAAGTGCCAAGGCGGGACAGTTCGATCAATCGCCGCGCAGCAGGGCCGCCACGCCGGTACGCGCGATTTCCATCAGGCCCAGCGGGCGCATCAGGTCGGCAAATGCGTCGATCTTGTCGGGCGCACCGGTGATTTCGAAGATGAAGGAATTGAGTGTGCTGTCGACAACATTGGCGCGGAAGATATCGGCCAGTCGCAGGGCTTCGACCCGTTTATCGCCTTCGCCGACAACCTTGATGATCGCCAGTTCACGCTCGACCGAGGCGCCCTCGACCGTCAGATCATGCACATCACGCACCGAAACAATCCTGCCAAGCTGCGCCTTGATCTGTTCGATGACTTGGGGCGTGCCGGTGGTGACGATGGTGATGCGGCTCAGGTGGCCGGTATGATCAACCTCGGCCACCGTCAGGCTTTCGATGTTGTAACCACGACCCGAGAAAAGGCCGATGACACGGGCCAGCACTCCGGGCTCGTTTTCGACCAGAACCGCGATGGTATGGCGTTCCTGAACGTCCGAGAAGGTGGGCCGTAGGTTATAGGCCGAATGGCGGGTAGAGCCTTTTTTGATATGTAGGGCAGACATTTACGTCCCTTTCATCATCCTTGACAGGTTGGGTACAGCGCGGCACTCAACCAAATCCGTCGAATTTCGTTAAACCAGAACCGAACCTTTGGAGTCGATCACGCCCTGCGTCTCGGCCTCACCCAGCAGCATCTCGTTATGGGCCTTGCCCGACGGGATCATGGGGAAGCAGTTCTCGTGCTTTTCGACCAGACAGTCAAAGATCACCGGACCGTCGTAATTGATCATCTCCATGATCGCGTCATCCAGATCGGCGGGGTCGGAACACAGGATACCTTTGGCGCCAAAGGCCTCAGCCAGTTTCACGAAATCGGGCAGGGCCTCGGACCAGGAATGTGAATAGCGCTCGCCATGCAGCAGCTCCTGCCACTGACGGACCATGCCGAGGCGTTCGTTGTTCAGGATGAACTGTTTCACCGGCAGGCGGTACTGAACGGCGGTGCCCATTTCCTGCATGTTCATCAGCCAGCTGGCCTCGCCGGCGACATTGATCACCAGAGCATCCGGATGCGCCATCTGCACGCCGATCGAGGCGGGGAACCCATAGCCCATCGTGCCCAGACCACCCGATGTCATCCAGCGGTTGGGGTCTTCGAACCCAAGGTACTGCGCCGCCCACATCTGGTGCTGACCCACCTCGGTGGTGATGTAGCGATCATGCTTTTTTGTCAGTTCTTCAAGGCGTTGCAGCGCGTATTGCGGTTTGATCGACTTTTCGCTGTTGGTGAAGGCCAGGCAGTTGATCTTGCGCCACTCGGCGATCTGGTTCTGCCATTGTTTGACATTCGCGGCGTCCGTCTTGCGGCCGCGCGACTTCCAGATCTTCAGAATATCCTCGAGCACATGCGCCACATCGCCGACGATCGGGATGTCCACCCGGATGACCTTGTTGATCGAGGACGGGTCGATGTCGATATGCGCTTTTTTCGAGTTCGGCGAAAACGCATCGATACGCCCGGTGATCCGGTCATCGAACCGCGCACCGATATTGATCATCAGATCGCAATCATGCATCGCCATATTGGCCTCATAAAGGCCGTGCATGCCGAGCATTCCCAACCAATTTTCGCCCGAGGCGGGATAGGCGCCCAGACCCATCAGGGTTGAGGTGATCGGAAAGCCGGTCGCATCCACCAGTTCACGCAGCAACTGGCTGGCCGCGGGGCCGGAATTGATAACGCCGCCGCCGGTATAAAAGATCGGTTTCTTTGCGGTTTCCATCGCGGCAACCAGTTCGGTGATCTCTTCCAGATCTCCTTTCATCGCGGGTTGGTAATGCGAGGTCGAAGGTTTCGGGCTGGCATATTCGCCCGACGCGAACTGCACATCCTTCGGGATGTCGATCAGCACCGGGCCGGGGCGGCCCGAGGTGGCGACATGGAATGCCTCGTGCAGGGTTTCAGCCAGCGAGTCCGTGTCCTTCACCAGCCAGTTATGCTTGGTGCAGGGGCGGGTGATGCCTACGGTGTCGGCCTCCTGAAACGCATCCGATCCGATCATGAAGGTCGGGACTTGCCCGGTCAGAACAACGATCGGGATCGAATCCAGCAATGCATCGGTCAGACCGGTGACAGCATTGGTGGCACCGGGGCCTGACGTGACAAGCGCGACGCCCGGTTTTCCCGTCGATCGGGCATAGCCTTCGGCCGCGTGGATCGCGCCCTGTTCGTGACGCACCAGAATGTGGCGAATGTCGTTTTGCAGAAAGATCTCATCATAGATCGGTAGCACGGCGCCACCGGGGTATCCGAATACCGTGTCCACGCCCTGATCCTTGAGGGCCTGAACCACCATCTTTGCGCCGGTCATCTCACGTGTCATCTGCTTTGCTCCGTTCGCGACATGTGTCTTGCGTTCGACAAAAAAAAGCCCCCGATTTTTCGGAGGCGCATGGGTTCGATTATGGTTTACCGTTACCGGCCCATGCGCGTGGTTCCTACGATTACGACTAGCGTTCTCATCGCCAGAGGCTCCTTTTTGCTTGGAGGCGACATTATGGTCGGGGGGAAGGGGCGTCAACAGGCAATTGCACCAATTTTCTATCTCAGCGGCGGTATTTTGCGACATTTTATTGCGCAGATTGCCGCATGTCGGGAATTTCCGGGAATTCGACGTGAAAATTGGCCGTTTTGTGTGCGGATAAGGCGGTCTGAAAGCGTCAGGCCGATGTCCGAAACGGGCATGATCATTACTTTTTTCTGCGCCACGCTGAACGTGCAGGGGGTAAAACCCGGAGGCTTGAAATGTTGCAGGACCTGGTTGATCTTGGCCGCTATCCAATCGATCGTCCGGATTCACCGGCTTATGATCGGCTGATCGAGGATTTGAGACGCGAGTTGGAGCAGGATGGATGTGCCGTTCTGCCGGGTTTCGTGCACGAAGCAGGGGTCAAGCTTCTGGTGCAAGAAGCCGAGGGGGTAGCGCCCAAGGCGCACCGGTCCTTCAACAGAACCAACGCCTATTTCACGAAGGACGACCCAAGGCTTGGCATCGCTCATCCGATCCGCCGGTTCTATGATCGTTCGAACGCCTTTGTTCCGGCCGACAATCTTTCGAAATCCGGCCCGCTGCGGCGCATTTACGAGTTCGACGGCTTTCTTCCCTTTGTCCGCGATGCCCTGAATGAACTCGAAGACCGCTTTTTCCGCTACGATGACCCATTGGCGGACGTGATCATCAATGTCGTGGAAGAAGGGCAGGGCTTTCCCTGGCATTTCGACACCAACAACTACACCGTGACGCTGGCCATCCAGAACGGAGAGACGGGCGGCGCGTTCGAGTATGTGCCCAACCTGCGGACGGCGGAAAATGAAAACTTTGATCTGGTGGCCTCGGTTCTCGATGGGAACATGGGGCAGGTTCGCCGGCTGGAGCTGCGGCCGGGGGATTTGCAGATTTTCAAGGGCCGGTATTCACTGCACCGGGTCGCTCCGGTCAGAGGCAAGCGCCGTCGTTATGTCGGCATCTTTTCCTTTGTCGAGGCTGAAGGGATGTGTGGCGGTGTGGAACGGACGCAGCAATTGTATGGCCGCGTTTTGCCGCATCACTGCAAGCGCGCGGGGCTGCGAAAGGATCAATTGCTGGATTGAGTGTTCAACCTCGGTACAATGCATCTGTTTCCTGTCCGGAGAGTCAGATGCCCAAGATTTTGCAGCTTACACCATTTGTGTTGTGCTCGTCCCTGAAGGACCAGATCGACTTCTATTGTGATCGCCTTGGGTTCACCTGTGGGTTCATGCAAGACAATTATGCCTTTTTGAAACGTGGTCCTGTTGCGATCCGCCTTTTGGAGTGCCCACCCCGGGATGACGGCAAGCCATTGGGTGAAGAACACTCCTTCTATATCGATGTTGAAGACATTGATGGGCTTTATGACAGCCTGAGCGACCGATTGGCCGATCTGCCCGAAGGCCGTGTCAGGCCGCCGTTCAATCAGCCCTATAATCAGCGTGAATTCCACGTTCTGGACGAAGACGGGACATTGGTTTTTTTCGGAGAAGGTCTTTGACCCGGCGGGTACCGCTCCCACCCATCGTCAACACGCCTGTGGCGCGTATCCTCTGGTTGGGCCAGGCAGCGCTACGCGCTGCGGGCGCGTGCAGATCAGAAACCGACGCCAGTCCCTTGCAGCACGCCATGTTCCAAAGCGTAGCGTGTCAGCCCGGCGGTTGAAGATATGCCGAGTTTGCGCTTTATATTCTTGCGGTGCGTTTCGACCGTCCGCACGGAAATATCCAGCGTTTGCGCAACTTCCTTGTTGGATTTGCCCTGCGCTAGTTCCAGCAGAATGGTTTGTTCACGTCCGGTCAGCGCTTCGCGCACGTTGTCGCCCTTGGGTTTGAGCGATCCGCTGGCGCCGGTGCACAGATACTGTTCACCCCGCATCACCGCATCAATTGCCTGCTTGATCTCTTCAGTGGGAACGTCCTTGAGCACGTAACCTTTGGCACCGTGGCTGAGCGCGGTCGAGATATATTCCGGGCTGTCATGCATCGACAGGATCAGGATGCGCGTTTCCGGCAATCGTTCCAGGATGATTTCCGTGGCGCTGAGACCGCCGAGGCCGGGCATGTTCAGATCCATCAGGATCACATCCGGGGCAAGGTCAACAGCCTGATCCACTGCCGCCTGTCCGCTGCCAAGCGTACCGACAACTTGGATCTCATCATAGCTTTCAAGGATGGACTGGATGCCCTCGGCCACCATTGGATGGTCGTCGACGATAAGAACTCGGGTGCTTTCGGCGCTCATGTGCCGGCCTTTCGGTTCGGTGTTGCGTCTTCCTGCGGCGGCAGAAGGTGGCTCAGCGGCAGGCTGACTTCGATGACGGTGCCACCACGCGGTCCGCGTGATGACAGAATGCGCAGGGACCCGTCAAGCTGTTCGATGCGTTCTTGCATGTTGCGCAACCCGATCCCGGTGCTGGGGGTGCTGGGATCGGTCCGCATGCCCCGGCCATTGTCGGTGATCCGCATGGTTGCACCTTTCTTGTGCCCGCGCAGGTCTATCGTAACATGCGTGGCGCCAGAGTGGCGCTCGATATTGGTCAGCGCCTCTTGCGCGATGCGATACAGGGCAATCTTGCTGTCCTGATCCAGCCGGTTGCGGAACACCACGGTCGAGAATTCCGTCTCGATCCCGGTGCGGTCCCGGAAATCGTCGGTCAGAGCTTTCAGCGCTGGCCCAAGACCCAGATCGTCCAGTACGCCGGGGCGCAGGTCGCGACTGATGCGGCGGACCTCGGTGATGGCGGTGCCAAGATGGTCAATCCCTTTGTCCAGCGGATCGCGTGCGCCCGCGTCATCGCCGCGGGACAGGCGGCGCCGCGCGTTGTCCAGCGCATAGCGTACACCGACCAGAATCTGGCTGATGCCGTCATGCAGTTCGCGGGCAACGCGGCCTCGTTCCTCTTCCTGGGCATCGAAGACGCGCTGGGTCAGCTCCTTCAGCTTGGCGTCTGCAAGTCTGCGCTCGCGGATGTTCAGCAACATGCCAGATGCAAAGACAATGAGCACCGCCGCCACAACGATCGCGCCGATATACATGAAGGTGCGCTGAACGCGGGCCTCGACCTCGGCCCTGGCGTTGGCGACCGTTGCAACGATGTCGTCGATGAAGACTCCTGTTCCCACGACCCAGCGCCAGTCCTGAAGCCCGACGACATAAGCGATCATCTGTGCTTCCTCTCCGGTCGAGGGCTTTTGCCACATGAAGCTGTGCCAACCAGCCCCCTGGCGGGCGAGGCGGATGAACTCGTCAACGATCGGAGTGCCGTCGCTGTCCGTCAGCCCTTCCCAGTTTCGGTTGATGAACTGCGTCTGGCGGGGGCTGACCAGGTTGTTGCCGTCATAATCGTAGACAAAGAAGAACCCATCCTGGCCATAGATCATTGCCGACAGGATTTGGGACACTAGGTTTTTCGCGACCTCGTCATCAGGCTCGGCCCGGCCATAGATGTAGGCGAACCCGTTGCGCGCCTGCGTTACGTAGTTGCGCAACTCCTCCTTCTTGGCTTCGACCAGGCTGCGTTCCAGAGCTTCGATCTCACGCTCGGCGGTCGCGCGCGCCTCGTACGCCACAAGCACGGCAATTGCCGCCACGGCCACGACGAGCGGGATTGCGGCAACCAGTGACAATTTCTGCGCATAGGTCAGCGAGACCAGATGTCGGAGTCTTTGCATGGACGAATCGATACGCAAGCGGCGGCGAAAATGCAAAAAGATTGGGCTTTGTTCGGGGAATACAGAGATTATCGTCGGGGAAGACATGCTTTGCGGTCTGATTTCTTGCCGGAAATCGCAAAGAATCCGATTCTCTACGCAGTAGTAGGTATTCCCTTTCAGTTCGGTCACATTAGGCTGACGCGCACTGAATGCGACAGGTCCGGTTCTGCCGGGCCGTGACTATGAAGGGGAGGAACACTCATATGGATCGTCGTTCATTTCTGAAAAAATCCGCGCTGGGCGGTTCGGCTGCTGCAGCGACAGCATTGGCGGCACCGGCTTATGCTCAGGGCCAGCGTACCCTGACCATGGTGACCTCGTGGGGTCGTGGTCTGGCGGGCGTGTTTGACAGCGCGCAGCGTTGTGCCGACAGCATCAACGCCATGTCGGATGGCAGCCTGAATGTTGAAATCAAGGCGGCAGGCGAACTGGTTGGCGCCTTCGAAGTATTTGACGCGGTGTCGTCGGGTCAGGCGGACATGTATCATGCCGCTGACTATTACTTTGTGGGTCAGCACCCGGGTTATGCGTTCTTCACGGCCGTTCCTTTCGGCATGACTGCACAGGAACTGGTGAACTGGTACTATCATGACGGCGGTATGGAGCTGCATGACGAGCTGGGCGAAATCTTTGGCCTGAAGTCCTTCCTGGCCGGCAACACCGGTGCGCAGGCGGGTGGCTGGTACTCGAAAGAGATCAACAGCCCCGAAGACTTCAACGGTCTGAAGTTCCGTATGCCGGGTCTGGGCGGCAAGGCGCTGGGTAAACTGGGCGCATCGGTCCAAAACATTCCGGGGTCGGAAGTGTATCAGGCGCTGTCGTCCGGCGCGATCGACGGTACCGAGTGGATCGGTCCATGGGCCGACGAAAAGGCCGGCTTCCAGGAAATCACCAAGACCTACTACACTGCGGGCTTCCACGAGCCGGGCGCAGGTCTGTCGCTGGCAACCAACCGCGACGTGTTCAATGAACTGACCCCGGCACAGCAGAAGATCATCGAGATCGCTGCTGCCGAAGCGCACCAGTGGAACCTGGCCCAGTTCCTGGCCAACAACGGCGCAGCGCTGCAGCGCCTGCAGGCGGGTGGCGTCAAGGTTCTGGAATTCCCGGACAGTGTCTGGGACGCGTTCGGTCAGGCCAGCCAGGAAGTTCTGGACGAGAACATGGGCGATGAGCTGTTCAAGAAGATCCACGACAGCGCGATGACGTCGATGGCAGCATCGTCTGCTTGGAACAACCTGTCATCGGGTGTTTACACCGCTCAGCGCGACCGTGTTCGCGGCTAAGCCATTCTGATCCAAGAAAAACCGGTTCCCCCGCGTCGCGGGGGAGCCTTTCCCGTTGCGCTAAGGGGTTTGGGCAAGCAACAATAATCCCATGCACAACTGAGACGACCTGGGGACAACATGCAGGACGAAAACGGTATCTCGTTCTTCGGCGCCCTGTGGAATGGACTGGTCTGGTTCATTCAGAACATTGCCGAAGCCTTCTATAATTTCGGATACGCCATCACGCATCCGCAACTCTGGCTGGACTGGTCCGACAAGGCGTCGATCATGCGCTTTGTCTATTACGGTGGTTCGGTCGAGTTCTTCTTTGTGGTGTTCACGTTCTTTCTGGTTCTGACGGCCATCGGGCTGTACTACCGGAACTTCATGTGGGCCATCGTGCGGGGCCTTGAGGGGTTCGCCAATACCACCGGGCGCTTCTTTGCCTGGGCAGGCCTTTTGATGGTGATCCAGCAGATCGTGATCGTTTTCATGCAGCGGGTCTTTACCAGACCCGATATGTCCTTTGGTTTGGGTATCCCGTTCCAGATGGATATCAGCTGGTTCGCGGAAGAACTGAAGCTGTATAATGCGATGGTCGTGTGCCTGTGCTGTACCTACACATTCGTGCAGGGTGGGCATGTGCGTGTTGACCTCATTTATGCCGGCATCAGCCACCGTGCCAAACGGGTGGTTGATATGTGCGGTGCGGTTTTGTTCATGATGCCCATGGCGGTGCTGACCTGGATGTATGGCTGGTACTTCATGTGGCGGCATCTGATCGTGCCGAAGCCTTCGGCCAGTGACACGCTGGACCGGCTGGTGGCCAAGTCCCGCGCCCTGCGCTGGAACGTGGAAACCATCGGGTTCAGTCCCAACGGGTTCAATGGATACTTCCTGTTCAAGATCTTGCTGGTGGCTTTTGCCGCGATGGTGTTCTTGCACGCAATCGCATTCCTGTACCGCTCGTATCTTGAGTATGTGGAAGGGCCGGAAAGCACTGGAAAATACCTCGACAAGGACAGCCTTGGTGAGGGCGAAGAAGCCTATGAAGGCGCGCATTAAGGACGGAGACCAAGACAATGCTATTCGGACTTGATGGCGTCGAGATAGGCCTCATTATCGTATTCTTCTGCCTCTTTGGGGGCATCCTTTCCGGCTTCCCGGTGGCCTTTGCCATCGGTGGCGCCGGGGTGATTTCCTTCGGGATCATTGCCGCACTGGACAGCGCCGGGCTGTTGGTCCACCAGGCAATCGACACGGGCTCGCAAGCCTATCGGGATCTAGTGAATTCCGGGGTCAAAGCGGATGTGATTTCCGTGTTCCGATACCCGGAGTTACCGAGGATCGCCGAGCCGGTTTTTGTGCAAGGTTGGGAAACCGCGCTGGACCGCAACGTGTCGTTCATCGTCAATCGCATGAACGAACGTGTTCTGGCCGGTCAGTCCATCGAAACATTGCTGGCCGTGCTGATGTTCGTTCTGATGGGCATCACACTGGAGCGTTCAAAAATCGCGAACGACCTGTTGACGACGATGGCGCGCGTGTTTGGTCCACTGCCGGGTGGTCTGGCCGTGTCCATCGTGGTTGTGGGGGCATTTCTTGCGGCCTCTACCGGCATCGTTGGCGCGACCGTGGTGACCATGGGCCTGCTGGCGCTGCCAACCATGTTACGGAACAACTACTCGCCAGAGCTTGCAACGGGTGTGATCGCGGCCTCGGGTACGCTGGGGCAGATTATTCCGCCCTCGATCGTGATCGTTCTGCTTGGCACATTGGCGGGCGATTTGTACTCGACAGCGCAGGAGACGCGGGCAGTTGAGGCGGGATGTACCGATGCGCTGACCTATTTGGGAGAGCCGGCAGTTGTCTCGGTCGGAACCTTGTTCCAGGCGGCTCTTTTGCCGGGGATCCTTCTGGCCCTGCTTTATGCGTTGTATGCCTTTGGTTATGCATTGCTGAATCCCCATAAGGCACCTGCCGTGGCGCTTTCAGGCGGGTCGGGTGAGCCGATCACCCGGTCCGAAGGTTTGACTTGGCTGCTGGGCGCACCGGTTGCGCTGATCGTCGGCACCGTGTTGCTGGGCAATGTCGGCCTGATCGGCAGCCAGAACATTTCGGTCTCGGCTTTCTCGGACATCGGACAGGGCGCATCGTTGCGTACCAACGTGTCGGAAGAATGCAAGGTATCGATGATCGATCTGCATGGTCAGGCCGCCTGGGATCAGGCCGTCGCCGAGCAGGAAGCCATCGACGCCGCTGGCGGTGCAGCTGAGTCTCAGCGCCTGACCGAAGAAGAACTGGCCGCCGCACAACAGGAAATGATTGCATCAGCCGCACCAATTGGCACGGGTGTCGCGATCACCGTCGTGCTGTTGGGCCTCACTCTGGTGCTGGGTCGTGGCATCGCCCCCTCGCGTGCGCCACAGCCGCTTATCGTTGGTGCGATTGGTCTGCTGCTTATGGTGTTGGTCGATATTTTGCTGATTTCGCCCACGACATCTTCTGGGGCGACGTTCCTGTTGCTCGCGTTGCCATTTGCGCTGGCCATGTATGGTTGCAAGGAAGCCGCAGCGCGATGTGCGACCAATGACCTGATCCGCGTGGTCTTCCCGCCACTGGTTCTGATCATCGCGGTTCTGGGGTCGATCCTGGGTGGTGTGACCAACCCGACGCCGGCGGCTGCGCTGGGGGCGGGTGGCGCGATCATGCTGGCGGCCTATCGCAAGCTTCAGGATCAGGGGCGATCGGGCAAGGTGATCATCTGGTCGACCTTTGCCGTGATCATCGCCTTGCTGATGGGGGTCAACTTTGACCTGCGGGTCAATCAGGGCAATGTGACGTTGGAGACCTGGATCGCCTTCATCATCGCGTATGCAGCCTATCTGTATGCCTTGTTCGGGCTGCTGTTCGGGTGCTGGGTGCTGTATTCAAGCGGAGTTCTGACCCCGGTGGTGCGCGAGACGGCCAAGGTGACCTCGATGGTGTTTACCATCCTGATCGGATCCCAATTGCTGAACCTGGTGGTGATCTCGTTCGGAGGGGAGCACTATATCCAGCAATTCCTGAAGAGTTTTGACAACGAGTTCACGGTCTTTCTGATCGTGATGCTGGTGTTGTTCATTCTGGGCTTCGTGCTGGATTTCCTCGAGATCATCTACATCGTGATCCCGATCGTGGGGCCGGTGATCTATGGCGGGTCGTTCGACCCGAAATGGGTGACGATCATGGTGGCGGTGAACCTGCAAACATCCTTCCTAACACCACCGTTCGGGTTCGCGTTGTTCTACTTGCGAGGGGTTGCGCCGAAGGAAGTGACGACGGGCCATATCTATCGCGGGATCATTCCGTTTGTTCTCATCCAGGTGGTAGGGATCGCAATTCTGTGGTTCTTCCCGGCGATTGTCACGATCGTACCGGACCTGATCCCGAACTGATCCGGATCATCAAAATGCAAAAGGGGGCCTGTCGGCCCCCTTTTTCTTGTTTGTTGCAGGGAAGGGGCCAGCCCCTTCTTGCCCTGCGGCCAATTCATCCCCGGGATATTTGGGGCCAGATGAAGAAGCGGATCAGGTGAATTGGATCAGATCCCAGCGGTTGCCATAAGGATCGCGCCAGACGGCGACTGTGCCATAGGATTCAAAGCGGGGAGTTTCTTCGAAATGGACCCCGTTGGCACGCATCTGTGTGTAGTCGCGTTGGAAATCATCGGTTTGAAGGAAAAAGCCCACACGGCCGCCGGTCTGGTTGCCGATGGCGGCGCGTTGCTCGGGCCCGTCGGCTTTGGCCAGAAGAAGGCCGCCGCCGTCTGAACCCGGCGGTGTGATCAGGACCCAGCGTTTTCCGCCCCCGAGATCGATGTCCTTCAAGAGCTGGAAGCCAAGTCTTCCCGTATAAAACGCAAGTGCGTCATTGTAATCCGGCACCACGAGGGTGACGGCGTGCAGGTTCTGTTTCATCGGATGGTCAGCCCTTGGTGGGGTGGCGGTCGGGAAGCTGGATATTGGCCACTTGCTCGGCAATCGGAGCGGTGGACAGGGGGTGCCGTGAGGAAGAGCAGAAGGTATCAGGATCTGTGATCTTTTGCCATTCGCCCTGAACATAGGCCTCAAGCCCAGAGAATTTTGCCTTGTAGCCCATCTTGGGGCTGCCGGGGACCCAATAGCCCAAGTAGATATAGGGCAGGCCAGCTTCGCGCGCGATCTGGATATGGTCCAGGATCATATAGGTGCCCAGAGAATTCTGAGGCTGGTTCGGATCGTAGAAAGAGTAGACCATGCTCAGCCCATCATCGAGCACGTCGGTCAGGCTGACAGCGATCAGGTCGCCGGTCTCAGGATCTGCATACTCCACCACTCGGCTTCGAATCGGGGTTTCCTCGATCATTGCCGCAAATTCGAACACGTCCATGTCGGCCATGCCGCCATCGGCGTGTCGGGTATCAAGATAGCGGCGGAACAGCTCATACTGCTCGTCCGTGGCCCAGGGCGATGTGGCGCGGCGTTGCAGATATCCGTTGCGTTTCACCGCGCGTTTCTGGCTTTTTGTCGGGCGGAAAGCCGATACGTCGATCCGAGCGGACAGGCAGGCCGCGCAATCTGTGCAGGAAGGGCGGTAGAGTACATTCTGCGATCGGCGAAACCCCTGCTGCGACAGGGAATTGTTCAACTGTTCCGCACCTTCGCCCTGAAGCGCGGTGAACAGCTTACGCTCCATCCTGCCATCGAGATAGGGGCAGGGTTGCGGGGCCGTGACATAGAATTGTGGCGCAATTGGCAGCGTGTGTCGCATGAAGTTCCCAGATAGCCTCGGGAGGGATGATAGCAACCGTTCCCGAGGCCGCCAAGTGTTTCGCGCAACCGCGTGTCAGGCCCGTCGATTGATCATGACCGTGCCCAGAAAACTGTCGGTCAGACCCTGGCCGCGGGCGCTGGTCAACATCATGATCACCGAGATGATCTGGATCACCGCAAACGCCATGCTGACGAAATAACCGGCAGTGTGGGCGATGGCCTTGCCCATATCCATTCGTTCTCCGAATGCGTCGCGCAATTCGATTCCCATGAACCGCATGCCCAGTGTGGCCGAGCCGTTCGTGATGGTTACTACGCGATAGACAAAGCTGATCACGGCATAGATCACTGCCAGAAAAAACAGACCGAGGCCTGCGCTCAACAGGATCGCCACGGTGCAGAGCAGCGAGATGAAGGCGATATCAAACAACCAAGCGACAAAGCGTTTGCTTGTTACCGAGTTGTAGAATTCTGGTTGGGTATCCGGGTCAGGCAGGTGGTTCATTCATCAGGTCCGAAAAAAATGGGTCAGGGTACCCTGTCCCGGAATGCCGGGACAGGGCAAGGTCAATCAGGCGGGCTTGCCATTTCCGTCGTCTTCATGGTTCTCGCGGGCGCGTTCGTCCATGAACTCGTCGAACTCCGCCTTGTCCTTGGCATCGCGCAGGCGGCGCAGGAATGCCTCGAAGTCCTGCTGTTCGCGTTCAAGGCGGGCCAGTGTATCTGCCTTGTAGGCGTCAAACGCGCTGTTGCCGGATGGTTTCATCGCGCTCATGTGGCTGTGCCAGGATTTGCGGCGGCTGCAGGATTTGCTGAACATGCGTTTGCTCCAGATCATGTAAGCCAGAAGGGCCAGGCCAACCGGCCAGAAGAAGATAAAACCAAGGACCATGGCGGCGATCCAGGCCCCTTTGCCTTTGTCATCCAGCCAGGCCTCGATTCGATAAAGCCATCCCGGATTCGCGGGGACGGCGGGGTCGGACAATGCGGTCATTTGAGCTCTCCAGGGTTGATGTAAACTCTTTTCACATTGCTTAGATGGGGTCGTGGGCGGGGGTTGCAAGGGGTCAATGTAAAAAAGGTTTACATTCAGCAAGCCGGTTGACGGTGAGCGTCATCAGCCGCAGGTTGCGGAAATGGATATGACAGAACACAAAACGGCACCTGCGCTGAGTGAGATTCTGAATTTGGAAAAGCAGGTCTGGATGGCGCTGGTCGAGGGCAACGCTATCGCGGACCGGGCGTTGCTGAGCGCGGATTTTCTTGGGGTCTATCCGACGGGATTTGCCAATCGTGACGATCATGTCGGCCAATTTGCAGATGCTCCGACGATGGCCGAGTTCGAACTGAGCGACGCGAGATTGCGTGTTCTGACACCGGATATCGTCTTGCTGTCCTACAAGGCCGATTACCTGCGCCCGGGTGCGACAACGCGCGAGGCGATGCTGATTTCTTCTTTGTGGGAACGCAGAAACGACGTTTGGGTCAACAGTTTCAGTCAGGACACGCCGGTTCAGAACACCTGATCAGAATGCCTCATTGACGATCACGCGCCGCGATGCGCAGTTTGCGCCCATGACAGACGTTTTAGCCATTTCAAGACTACCGCGCGCTTTCGATCCATCCCTGGGGGCCGAAGCGCGGGCCCTGATGCCTGATTTGCCGGCCGAGATGGCGGATTTGGTGGCGGGCACCGCCGGTTCCAGCCCCTATCTGAAAAGCCTGATCGAACAAGAGAAGGGCTGGCTGCCCGAGGCCCTGATGCACCCGGATCAGGCATTGGCCGACGTCATGGCTGCTGCGCGTGATCTGCCGCCGGATCAGTTGAAACCCGGATTGCGGCAGGCCAAGCGGCGAATGGCTCTGCTTACGGCGTTGGCCGATATTGCAGGTGCGTGGCCATTGGAGAAGGTCACGGCGGCCCTGACCGATTTCGGTGCGCTGGCCGCGGATGTTGCCGCCAAGGCCGAGATCGCGACACTGATCCGGCGCAAGAAGCTGCCGGGCATGACCGAGGATGATGTCGAAACCGCAGCCGGCCTGGTCATATTGGCGATGGGCAAGATGGGCGCGCATGAGCTGAACTACAGCTCGGATATCGATCTGATCGTCCTGTTTGATGAGACGCGCTTTGACCCCGATGACTTTTACGAGGCCCGGCAGAGCATGGTTCGGGCCACGCGCAACTTCTGTGCGACGTTGAGCGAGAAGACGGCGGATGGCTATGTGTTCCGAACGGATCTGAGGCTGCGCCCCGACCCGGCCGTGACACCGGTTTGCATGGCGATGGAGGCCGCCGAGCGGTATTACGAAAGCCTCGGTCGCACGTGGGAGCGTGCGGCTTACATCAAGGCGCGGCCCTGCGCCGGGGATCTGGATGCGGGGCAGCGTTTCCTGGACGGCTTGCGCCCCTTTGTCTGGCGCCGCCATCTGGACTTTGCCGCCATTCAGGACGCCCATGACATGCGCCTGCGCATCCGGGAAAACAAAGGGACAGGCGGGTCTTTGTCGATCCCCGGTCACGACATGAAACTGGGGCAGGGCGGTATCCGCGAGATCGAGTTTTTCACGCAAACCCGCCAGTTGATCGCGGGCGGGCGGGACGCTGACCTGCGGGTACGAGGCACGGTTCCCGGGCTGGCGGCGCTGGCGGCAAAAGGCTGGGTGCCACAGGATGTGGCGGACAAGCTGACCGATCATTACCGCGCGCACCGCGAAGTCGAACATCGCATCCAGATGATTCATGATGCGCAGACCCACAAGGTGCCGAACTCACCCGACGGGATCGAACGCGTCGCCTGCCTGATGGGGATCAGCAGTGCCGAGTTGACGCAGGACCTGAAAAACCGTCTGACCGAAGTGCATGAGCTGACCGAAGGGTTCTTTGCCCCCGGACCTGGTGCAGCGCCCGCCCATGTACAGGATGTGGAGTTCGACAAGAACGTTCTGGCCCGATGGACGACATATCCGGCCCTCAGGTCCCAGCGCGGCGCGCGGATTTTCGAACGTCTGCGCCCCGAACTGCTGTCACGTCTGGCCAAAACCGCCAAGCCCGACGAAGCATTGTTGGCTTTGGACGGGTTCCTGGCGGGCCTGCCCGCCGGGGTGCAGCTGTTTTCGCTGTTCGAGGCGAATCCGCAACTGATCGACTTGCTGATCGATATCGTCGGAACCTCGCATGCTCTGGCTTCGCACCTGTCCCGCAACGCGTCGGTGTTTGATGCGGTGATCGGGGGCAGTTTCTTTGCGGATTGGCCCGGGCAAGAGGCGTTGCAAGCGGAATTGACGCAGGCTTTGTCGGAAGAAACGGATTATGAAACCCAGCTTGATCTTGCCCGGCGCTGGTGCAAGGAATGGCATTTCCGGGTCGGCGTGCATCACCTGCGCGGCCTAATCGACGGGGTTCGGGCAGGTCGGCAATATGCCGATCTTGCGCAGTCGGTCATCGCGGCCATCCTGCCGCATGTCACCGAAAATTTCGCCCGCAAACACGGCCCTGCACCGGGGCGCGGCGCTGCCGTGCTTGGGATGGGGTCGCTGGGGGCAGGCCGGATCAACTCGCAATCCGATCTGGACATGATCGTCATCTACGATCCTTTGGATCAGGACATGTCTGACGGTCCGCGCCCTTTGGCCACGCGCACGTATTATGCGCGGTTCACGCAGGCCCTGATCACGGCATTGTCCGCGCCGATGTCGCAAGGACGCTTGTATGAGGTCGATATGCGATTGCGTCCCTCGGGCAATCAGGGGCCGGTTGCGACCAGTTGGGCCAGCTTTGTCAATTACCAGCGGAACGAAGCCTGGGTGTGGGAGCATCTGGCCCTGACCCGCGCGCATGTTGTTGCCGGGGATGCCGGACTGGCCGAGGAAATCGAAGCCTTCCGCACCGAGTTTCTGTCGCACCCGCGAGAGCAGGGGAATGTTCTGCGCGAAGTGGCCGAGATGCGGTCACGCCTGGCCGCGGCCAAGGCGCCCGCCGGCATCTGGGACGCCAAGAACGGCCCCGGCCGGCTGATGGATATCGAATTGATGGCCGAAACCGGTGCTTTGCTGGCAGGGTCCGCGCAGCGCGATGTCGCGTCGGGTCTGGATGGTGCCGTCGCAGCCGGGTTGCTGGATGTCGCGCAGGCGCAATCTCTGAAAGACTGCTATGACCTATTCTGGTCGGTGCAATGCGCCGCGCGGTTGCTGTCGGGCAAGACAATCGAAGCCGACAAGATCGGGGAAGGCGGTACGGCATTTTTGTGCCGCGCCACCGGGTTCGAACAGGTCGAGGCGTTGCAGGCGGCATTGCAGGAATGTTACACGACCGCGGCCGATCTGATCGGCGGCGTGATCAAGGGGGAAGAAGATGGCGCGCAGCAGTGATCCCAACGACCACAAAGGTCTGATCCGCGAAGCCTATCGAATCGACGGCATCACCCTGCCAGAGTGCCGCAGCATCTTTTTGGACTGGGCGCTGAGCCTTCCTGCGGATCGCGACCAGAACACGGCGCTGGCCGAGCTGCACGCGGGCTATGCCGAGCAGAACCCCGATCATCCGATGACACAGGTTCTGACCGAAGGCCTTCAGACGGCAAAGGCCCCAAAACGCCGCGGCGGTTGGCGATCCCGTAACCGCTAGGGCTTTCCCACCGGCGCGTTCAGGACTATGAGGGCGCCATGACCCAATCTGCCGACCGTCCCCGTATCCGCCTGAAACCCAAAGCCAATGCGCGCGGCCTGCGCCATGGTTTCCCCTGGGTCTACGCCAATGACATCGTCTCGGACCGCCGTACCAGAAAAATCCCCGCGGGCGCATTGGCGGTGCTCGAAGATGACAAACGGGCGCCCGTCGCGCTGGTCGCGGTCAACCCCGCGTCCAAGATCATGTGCCGGGTGCTGGACCGTGACATCGATGCGCAGCTTGACGCGACATGGTTCGAGAACCGTTTGCAGCGCGCCCTCGATCTGCGAGAAAGCCTGTTTGACGCCCCGTATTATCGCCTGATCCATGCCGAAGCGGACGGCTTCCCCGGCGTCATCATCGACCGCTTTGGCGAGGCCTGCGTCATTCAGCCCAACGCGACCTGGGCTGAGGCGCATCTGGGCCTGCTGACCCAAGCTCTGGTCAAAGTCACTGGCGTGACCACGGTGCTGAAGAACGCCTCGGGCCGTACACGCGGGCTGGAGGGGTTGGACGACGTCAACCAAATATTGCGCGGATCCGCGCCCGATGCGCCCCTGCCTGTGCCGATGAATGGCGCCACCTACATGGCGGATCTGACAGGCGGTCAGAAGACCGGGCTGTTTTACGACCAGCGCCCCAACCACGCCTTTGCCGCGCGCCTGGTTCATCCCGATGCGCAGGTGCTGGACGTGTTCAGTCATGTGGGCGGCTTCGGTCTGGCGATGCTTGCAGGCGGTGCGGGGCAGGCATTGTCCGTCGATGGCTCAGCCGCCGCGCTCGACCTCGCGAAACAAGGGGCCGAGGCGTCGGGCCTTGCTGAAGAGTTCCAGACCCGACAGGGCGACGCGTTCGAGGTTCTGACTCAACTGGGCGAAGAAGGCGCGCGATTTGACGTGGTGATCTGCGATCCGCCCGCGTTTGCACCGTCCAGACAAGCGCTGGATGCGGGGCTGCGCGCCTATGAACGTATCGCACGACTGGCGGCGCCTCTGGTCAAACCCAGTGGTTATCTGGGGCTGTGTTCGTGTTCGCACGCGGCTGACCTGAGCCGGTTCCGCGATGCGTCCTCCCGTGGGATCGGGCGTGCCGGGCGACAGGCGCAACTGATCCACACCGGGTTTGCGGGTCCGGATCACCCGCAACTGCCGCAACTGGCGGAAAGCGGCTACCTCAAAGCAGTGTTCTACCGCCTGTGAGGGCCGTTCTCGACGCCTGCGTCATCTATCCCACGGTGATGCGCGAGATGCTGCTGGGCGCGGCCCGCCTTGGCCATTTCACTCCGATCTGGTCTGCCCGCATCCTCGAAGAATGGGCCCGCGCCGCGCGCAAGCTGGGCCCGACGGGCGAGGCGCAAGCCCGTGCCGAAATTGCCTTGGCGCAGGCGCAGTGGCCGCAGGCCGAACGCGCGCCGGTCCCGGGGCTGGAGCAGCGCCTCTGGCTGCCCGACTCCGCCGATATCCACGTCCTTGCGACGGCCATCACGGCCTCGGCTGACGTCATCGTCACCGTCAACGCCAAGGATTTCCCCAGAAATATTCTGGCAGAGGAGGGGCTCGACCGCCGAGATCCCGACGGCTTGCTGCATAGTCTCTGGCTATCGGACCCTGACGGCCTCGCGACCATCGCCGATCGCGTTCTGAGTGAAGCCATCCGCCTTTCCGGCCACCAATGGACCTTGCGCGCGCTGATGAAAAAGGCCCGCCTTCCACGCCTTGGCAAGGCGCTCACTCAATAGACGGGGGCCCCTTCATCTGGCTAAAAAATGTCCCGGAGAGCGCGAGAGGCTGGCCTCTCGCTGCGCACCCTCAGCCACGCGCCCAACGCTGCTCAAGGGCCTCCAGTGCCGCTATGCGCTCACCCGTTTTCGGGTGGCTCATCAACCATGCCGGGGCAACGCCCGCCCGTTGCTGCGTCAGGTCTTCCAGCTTGTGAAACAAGGATTTCTGCGGCCCGATCCCGATTCCGGCCTTGGTCAGCAAGGCGGCGGCATATTCGTCCGCCTCATACTCATCCTGTCGTGACAGGCGCGAGGCCAGCAATGACGTCAAGGCATTCGCAATCATCGCTCCGATGAACGGAATAAACCGGTTTAGCACCATGATCAGCGCCGTCCGCATTGCGTTTTGACCTGAAAAATCAATCATCCGTCGCTTTGCATGACCCAAGGCAACATGCCCCAATTCATGGGCGATCACGCTGGCCATTTCTTCGGCCGAAACCTCTCCGTTGCGGAATTTTCGGTAAAACCCGCGCGTGATGAAAATCCGACCGTCCGGAGCAGCCAGCCCGTTCACCGGGTCGATCTCGTAGATATAGACGGGGACCCGATCGATTTCCAAAGCCGCGGCCAGCCGATCCGTCATCCGTTTCAGCACCGGGTCGGCCAATTCGGTCGATTTTGCGTCCAGCTCACGATGGGTGCGCCAGACCGAAATACGGTACATCACGATGGCGTAGCCAATTGCCAGCAGGATCGGGGTCAATCGAAGCATGTCAAAGATATGGTCCGAACATGGGCATTGCGCAAGTCACACCTGCGGGATGTTCGTCGGGACCCGCATGTTCGTGCGCCGAAATCGGCAAAACCCTCCTCGTGCGCCGAAACAGGCACAACCTTCGATAAGTTGTGATCTTGCGATATGAGCTGTTGATTATTTCAACGATCCCACTTAACCGACGGGGCGCTATCGATGGGGGACCCATGACCGACAAGAACTATGAAGCGCGTCACCTGGAAACACTCGACCGGGATTTGCGGCGCTTTTCACGCCTAGAAATGGCGACCGCACAGGCTGGACGGCCCTTTGTGGGCTCAGGGATTGCCCTGGCATTCATTGTCACCGCAGGCCTTGTGGCCGCTTTTCTGTTCGGGCAGGGCAACAACGCGCTTGTCGTCGTGATCGCGGCGATGTTCGGGGCCTATATGGCGCTGAATATCGGGGCCAATGACGTCGCCAACAACATGGCCCCTGCGGTGGGGGCGAATGCGCTGACCATGGGCGGTGCCATCGCGATTGCCGCCATTTTTGAAAGCGCCGGGGCGCTCATTGCCGGGGGCGATGTCGTGTCGACCATCGCGAAGGGAATTATTGCGCCGGAAAGCATGGGAACGGCCAACGTCTTCATTTGGGCGATGATGGCGGCGCTGCTGTCCTCGGCGCTTTGGGTCAATCTGGCCACATGGGTCGGTGCGCCGGTTTCCACCACGCATTCGGTTGTGGGCGGCGTCATGGGGGCAGGGATCGCCGCGGCTGGGTTCGGCGCCGTAAGCTGGGGTACCATGAGCAAAATCGCCGCCAGCTGGGTGATCTCGCCACTTCTGGGAGGCTTGGTCGCAGCCGGTTTCCTGTGGTTCATCAAGGCCAGGATCATCTATCAGGAAGACAAGATCGCCGCGGCCCGCAAATGGGTGCCGATGCTGGTCGGGATCATGGCGGGAGCCTTTGCATCTTATCTGGCGCTCAAGGGCCTCAAGAAAATCATCAAGATCGATCTCGGGACGGCGTTGCTGATCGGTGCGGCGTGTGGAGGGCTGATCTGGGCAGTGATGATCCCGGTGATCCGCCGCCAGTCCGAAGGGCTTGAGAACCGCAACAAATCGCTGAAGATTCTGTTTGGAATTCCACTGATCGTCTCTGCAGCGCTGCTGAGCTTTGCGCATGGCGCAAATGACGTTGCCAACGCGGTGGGGCCGTTGGCCGCGATTGTGCAGGCTTCTGCCTCGGGCGATTTCACTCATGCCGTCAGCATTCCCCATTGGGTCATGGTCATCGGTGCGTTCGGGATATCATTCGGCCTGTTCCTGTTTGGTCCAAAACTGATCCGCATGGTCGGCAGCCAGATCACCAAGCTCAACCCGATGCGGGCCTATTGCGTCGCCCTGTCGGCTGCGATCACGGTAATCGTTGCAAGCTGGCTGGGCCTGCCTGTCAGTTCCACCCATATCGCGGTTGGCGCTGTATTCGGGGTCGGGTTCTTCCGGGAATGGGATGCCGAGCGAAGGCTGAAACGCGCAAGGCTGGCCTTTCCCGAACGCCCCCGCGTCGCGCCGGAAGAACGCCGCCGCCGCAAGCTGGTTCGCCGGTCGCATTTCCTGACCATCGTTGCCGCGTGGGTTATCACTGTTCCCGCCGCAGCAATGCTGGCAGCGATCCTGTTTCTTGGGATTCAGGTGATTGCCGGGTAAACTCTGGCGCTGACCTCAACGGGTCAGCGCTTTCATTCCCTGTTCCAGCCCTGCCAGGGTCATCGGCACCATGTGGCCTTCGAAGATTTCCTGAATCATGCCGATGGAATGGGTGTATTCCCAATATTTCTCGGGCACGGGATTGATCCACAGGTTCGACGCCCATTGATCCCGCGCGCGTTGCAGCCAGACTTGCCCGGCCTCGGCGTTCCAATGCTCGTTGGCGCCGCCGGGATAGGCGATCTCATATGGGCTCATCGAGGCGTCGCCGACGAAGATGCATTTGTAGTCGGGCCCATAGGTGCGCAACACTTCATGCGTGGGCGTCTGCTGGTCCCAGCGGCGGCGATTGTCACGCCAGACGCCTTCGTAAAGGCAATTGTGGAAATAATAGTATTCCAGATGCTTGAACTCGGACCGTGCGGCTGAAAACAGCTCTTCCACCACTTTGATATGCGGGTCCATTGATCCACCAACGTCCAGAAACAGCAGCACTTTGACCGCGTTGTGACGTTCGGGGCGGGTCTTGACGTCCAGATAGCCGTGTTCGGCCGTGGCGCGAATGGTGCCGTCCAGATCCAGTTCTTCCGCAGCACCTTCGCGCGCCCAGCGGCGCAGGCGTTTCAGGGCAACCTTGATGTTGCGCGTGCCCAGTTCAACCGTGTCGTCCAGGTTTCTGAATTCGCGCTTGTCCCAAACCTTGACCGCGCGCTGGTGGCGGCTTTCCTTTTGGCCGATGCGCACGCCTTCGGGGTTGTAGCCATAGGCCCCGAAAGGAGAGGTCCCGGCCGTGCCGATCCACTTGTTGCCGCCTTGATGGCGGCCTTGTTGTTCCTTGAGACGCTCGCGCAGCGTGTCCATCAGCTTGTCGAAACCGCCAAGCGCCTCGATCTCGGCTTTTTCCTCGTCTGACAAGTGTTTTTCGGCCATTTTGGCCAGCCAGTCGCCAGGGATGTCAACGGCTTCCAGAACCTGATCGAAGCTGATCTCGTTCAGTCCTTCGAAACTGGCGGCAAAGGCGCGGTCGAACTTGTCGATGTTGCGTTCGTCCTTCACCATCGACACGCGGGCGAGATAGTAGAACGCCTCGACATCATAGGTGGCCAGACCCTTTTTCATGCCTTCCAGAAAAGTCAGATACTCCCGCAGCGATACCGGGATGCCAGCTTCGCGAAGGTTTTCGAAAAAGGGCAGGAACATCGTGTCAGCCCACCAAACGCACCAGAACCAACGAGATCACCAGACCCACCAGCGCAAAGGCAATGCCGTATCCGGCGGCATATTGCGCCATGTCGGCGCGATTGCCGCTGCGCTTTTTCGCGGCCAGTGCGCCCAAGGTCGCACCCAGTGCCGCCATTCCCAGAACTACCAACATATGTGCGTCATCCGTCTTTCGTGCCATCCGTGTTTCTTCGGTCATTGCCCCGCGACAACGACTGGGCCACCAGATCCGAGCCAAACCCGTACCGCGCCCATCCCAGGCTGTCCAGCCTGACGGCACGTGCTTGCTGTATCTGCCCCGCCTGCTTCAGCGCTTCTGATTTCAGCAACAGCAACGTGGCCAGCAGAGACGCATTTTCTGCCCGTGTCATGACATCGATGGCCCTGTTCAGCTCGGGCAGAACACTGGGTCCCTTTTCCTGTGCCAGGGCAAATGCCGCAGTTTGCGTGGTGACATAGGCCTGATGCACCTCTGTGCCGGGTGTGGCCTTCAGAAATTGCTGCGCAATCTGAAACTGGCGTTGAGCTTCGTTGGGGTCCCGGAATTGTTCCATCCGGCCTATCAGGTAATGAGGATAGGCGCGGCGGTGATCCGTCCATCCCTGTTGTTGACCGATCCGCGCCGCCTTTCGGGCAGCGCGCAGCTGTCTGGGCGACCCTGCGCCCGGTCCCAGTGATTTCTGAATCGCGTCAATCCATTCGCGCGGCGTATCCGTAAAGGGTTGAACGGGCACCCTGTCCCCGCGCGGGTTCATCCGGCTGAGAACCCCCGGGATGACCGCGGCGACCTGATCGCGGGTCATGCCGGTGCGCAGTTCCGGCGCATAGGCAGCCCGCAGGATTAACATGTCGAACCCGGTCAGAACCGTATGGATATTGTCGTCGTTGAACACCGAATCCGGCAGGTGATACAGATCGTTCAGCGGACCAAGCGCTTGGGCCAGTTCTTCATGCAGGCAATCACGTATTTCCTGCGGACTGACGTCGTATGGGATGAAAATCCCAAGCCGTTCGCGTTTGCGCAGTTCAGTCCAGCTGCTTTTGATTTTTCGGCGGTCACGGCGATATTCTTCAAGGCTCGAGGAGTTGGGGACGACGAAACAGGCCGCATTGGGCAGAATGCGCAGAATGTCTTTCTGGCTGACGGCTTCGATGGTGATATTGGCCTGTCCTTCGTCGATCTGTCGGATGTTGATCCCGGCCTCGCGCTTCAGACGGTTGAGCAACCGGGTCAGATCCTGCTGCATGCTTGCTGTCGGCGATCCTGTCAGGCGGACTGTGACCGGGGTCTCAAAACGCGTGAAAACGGGCAGGGCGGCGCCGCTTTCCAGTTCGAAATGCAGGGACAGGAAGTCAGAGGCGATGTTCTTGTTGGACCGAGCAGGCGGCGAAGGGCGCGCCGTTGAAAAAGACTTTGCAGGCGGCAGGCTTGCTTCGATGGGCGCGACCTGATCGGGCAGTTCGATCGTTTCAACCGTCGCGCAGCCGGCAACAACCAGTGCCAGAAAAAGGGCACTCAATCGCTTCATGAGCGGGCGTACTTGATGAACGGTGTCAGTGTGCCGATGCGATCATACAGTTTCCGCGCAGTGTGGTTGAATTCCTGGGTCAGCCAATAGACCGACGGCGCGCCCTGACGATCTGCCTCATCATAGACCGCCTGGATCAAGGCCCGGCCAACGCCTGCCCCCCGCGCCTCGGGGCGCGCGAACAGGTCTTGCAGGTAACAGACCTTTTCCACCTTCCAAGCGTGGCGATGAAACAGATAATGTGTCAGTCCGACCAAGGCGCCATTCTGCTCGGCAACGAAACAGGAAAAATCCTGCGGGTCGTCGCCCAGCAGTCTGGAAAAGGTTGTTTCGTATACATCATCGGGCAGGGCGGTTTCATAAAATGCCAGATAGTCCCGCCACATGTCGGCCCATTGGCTTTTGTCCTCGGCACGCAGGGTGCGGATTGTCAGTGCGTTCGCCACGCGTTTCATCCAATTCTGTGGGCGGCGAAGCTCTGTTTCGCCAGATGGACCGATGCTGGCATCCGGGCCGTCCCAAGGCAAGCCATGATCACCGTCTGGTCACCGTCCGGCTATCGTTTGCCGCGTGCCATAAAGGCCAGACGTTCGAACAGATGCACGTCCTGTTCATTCTTCAGCAACGCGCCATGCAGCTTCGGAAGCGCATCTGCGCCGCCGCGCTTGAGGTCTTCGGCGCTCAGGTCCTCGGCCAGCAGCAGCTTCAGCCAATCCAGCACTTCCGATGTTGACGGCTTTTTCTTGAGCCCCTGCGTCTCGCGGATTTCATAGAACTGGGTCAGGGCGGTGGTCAGCAGCGCATCCTTGATGCCGGGGTGATGAACCTCGACGATGCGGCGCATCGTGGCCTCGTCCGGGAAGCGGATGTAGTGAAAGAAACAGCGGCGCAGAAACGCGTCCGGCAGTTCCTTTTCATTGTTCGAGGTGATGATGACGATAGGGCGGTTTTTGGCCCGGATCGTTTCCCCTGTCTCGTAGACATGGAACTCCATCTTGTCGAGTTCCTGCAAAAGGTCGTTTGGAAACTCGATATCCGCCTTGTCGATCTCGTCGATCAGCAGAACGACCTTTTCGTCGGCCTCGAAGGCCTGCCACAGCTTGCCCTTGCGTATATAGTTCGACACGTCATGCACGCGTTCCTCACCCAACTGGCTGTCCCGCAGGCGGCTGACCGCGTCATATTCATACAGGCCTTGCTGCGCGCGGGTGGTGGATTTCACATTCCACTCAATCATCCTCAGCCCCAGTGCGCCGGCCACCTGTTTGGCCAGCTCTGTTTTGCCGGTGCCGGGCTCGCCCTTGACCAGCAATGGGCGTTCAAGTGTGACGGCGGCGTTCACGGCAATCGTCAGATCGTCAGTGGCGACATATTCGGCTGTACCTTGAAAGCGTGCGGTCATGGGCCTCTCGTGTGGTTTTTCGTGATCCGTGGGCAGGTTGTGTTGTCCGGGTTACAGACGGTCAATGATTTTGACAACCCGCGTCCCTGCGTCGGTCGAGGCGATTTTTGCAGGAACTCCAAGCCCTTTTGGTTGATTCGTGTGCGCGAATGGACCCTGCCAATTGACACCTGCCTCAAAAAGGCCTGCTAAATTTCATAGAAAAACAGGGTTTTGTTGTTGTTTGTCTCATATTTAGACAAAACAGCACGAGGGCGTGCTGAAGCAACGTTTGTGTAGTGACAATCCCACGCCCGTCGGCTAAACGCTGCGCAGAAGGGGGTGCCAAATGTCAGGTGAAACATCCGCGACCGACGTTTCTGGCCATACCGAGGGAGCAAATATGAAACAGGAAGTTTTTCTGCCGGAGGATTACCGCCCGGCCGAAGATGAACCTTTCATGAATGAACGTCAGCTTGAATATTTCCGCCGCAAGCTGTTGGATTGGAAGAATGAACTTTTGGCGGGCAGCCGCGATACGATCGAAGGGCTACAGGACAACACCCGAAACATTCCCGATGTCGCCGACCGCGCGAGCGAGGAGACCGATCGCGCTCTGGAGCTGCGGACTCGCGACCGCCAGCGCAAGCTGGTTGCCAAGATCGACGCAGCCCTGCGCCGGATCGAAGAAGGTGAATACGGCTACTGCGAAAAGACCGGCGATCCGATTTCGCTGAAACGTCTGGATGCACGTCCGATTGCAACCATGACGCTGGAGGCGCAAGAGCGCCACGAGCGCCGCGAAAAGGTCCACCGCGACGATTGATCGCCGGGTGCAACTGGAAAATTTCGAACGCCGGGGCCTGTGGCTCCGGCGTTTTTGCGTTATGCGGGGGGGCATGAAGATCAATCGGTTGAATTTCTGTGTAATTGGCGGCGGCATCGGCGGTCTGGCGGCTGCGTTGGCGCTGCGGCAACACGGGGCGCAGGTCACCCTGCTGGAGCAAGCCCCGGCATTGACCGAAGTTGGCGCGGGCCTTCAGATCAGTGAAAACGGGATGTGCGTGTTGCGCGCCCTTGGGGTGGCGGATCTGTCTGCGGGCCAGAAGTCGCACGGTACGATCTTGCGCGATTGCCGCAAAGGGCGCGTTGTCAGCCGGCTGCCCGGGCCTTCGGCTGGCCCGACCTATTATTTTCACCGTGCCGATCTGTTGAATCTTCTGCATTCTGCGGCCCGCCAGGCCGGTGTGGATGTCCGTCTGGGGGCCAAGGTTTCCAACGTGCAGAAACACCCCAGCGAAGCCGAAATTCTGTTGGCGAGCGGCGAGGGGCTGCGCGCCAAATGCGTCATCGCCGCCGACGGTGGCCGAAGCACGATTCGCCCGGCTCTGAACGGGCCCGAGACACCCGAGTTCACGCACCAGGTCGCCTGGCGCGCCACCATTCCCTGGCGACCGGATTCAGGCGTGGTGACGGCATCCCTGACCATGGGGCCGGGTCGGCATGTCGTAACCTATCCTTTGCGCGATCAAAGCATGATGAACATCGTTGCGGTCGAGGAACGCTCGGACTGGCGGGAAGAGGGATGGAAGCTGAAGGGCGATCCGGACGAGCTGCGCGCACGCTTTTCAGGGTTCGGCGGTCCTGTCGGTGAGATTCTGTCAAAGGTCTCGGATGTGAATCTGTGGGCCCTGTTCCTGCGCCCGGTCGCAGAAAAATGGCAGAATGGTCGTCTGGCATTGCTGGGGGACGCGGCGCATCCGACCTTGCCGTTCATGGCACAAGGCGCCTGCCTGGCGCTGGAAGATGCCTGGACGCTTGCACGATCATTCGACGAACACTCGGGCGTCACCAGCGCGCTTGCCGCCTACGAGCAAACGCGCAGGCCAAGGGCCGAAAGCGTGGTTGCCGCTGCCGGGTCGAACGCACGCAATTTCCACCTGTCAGGCCCCGCCCGTTTGGCGGCCCAATGTGCGCTTATGGCCATCGGAGGGAAATTGTCACGCCGCTACGAATGGATATACAGCTACGACGTCACGGCCTGAACCGCTAAATATCCAGATCGACCCAGACAGGCACGTGATCCGAGGGCTTTTCATGCCCGCGCACGGCGGCATCAATCTGGCAATCCCGCATTAGATCTGCCGCTTGCGGGGTCAGCAGAAAGTGATCGATCCGAATTCCGTCGTTCCGGTTCCAGGCCCCGGCCTGGTAGTCCCAGAATGAATAGTGCCCCGCGCTTTGGGTGGTGGCCCGGAACGCTTCGGTGAAGCCCAGATTCAGGATCTTGCGGAATGCGGCGCGGCTTTCGGGGCGGAACAATGCATCGTCGCGCCATGCTTCGGGGCGTTTGGCGTCCTCCGCCTGCGGGATGATGTTGTAATCCCCCGCCATCAACGCGGGTTCTTCGGTGGCCAGCAAATCACGGGCACGGTCATATAGCCGTTCCATCCATGCCAGTTTGTAATCATATTTCGGGCCGGGTGCGGGATTGCCATTGGGCAGGTACAATCCACAGATCCGAAGAGCCTTTTTGCCAACGACGGTGGCTTCTATCCAGCGGGCCTGTTCATCCGCGTCATCGCCGGGAAGGCCGCGGGATACATCCTCGAGGGGAAGCTTCGACAGGATTGCAACGCCGTTGAAGCTTTTTTGTCCATGGGTTTCCACGTTGAACCCACGCTCTTCGAATATCTCGCGCGGGAAGTTTTCATCGACCGACTTGATCTCTTGCAACAGCACTACGTCCGGCTGCGCTTCGTCCAGCCAACGGGGCAAGGCTTCGGCCCGCGCTTTGATGCCGTTGATGTTGAACGTGGCGATTTTCATGCGCGATCCTCCGAAGACTTGGTGCAACCTATCGCGCAGAACGGGCCCAACGGCAAGGCGGAGATCGTATTTGCGAGGCTCTGCCTCGCGCTCCGGGATATTTTTGGCCAGATGAAGAAACGGATTATTAACCGAATTTCTTCAAGCTGAAGTGGCGGTACAGGCGGGGACGCCTATGACCGCGCCAGGTGAAGGCCTCTGGTCTTTCGGTCAGAGGGCGGACTCCTGCTTCATCTGGCTGAAAATATCCTGGGGGTGTGGGGGCAAAGCCCCCACGGTTACATCGAAAAAGATGTGCCACAACCACAGGAAGAGGTGGCGTTGGGGTTGTCGATCACAAATCGTGCACCGATCAGTTCCTGGGTGAAGTCGATAACCGCGTTTTCCAGGAAGGGCAGCGAAATGGCGTCGACAATGACTTTTTGCCCTTTGCCTTCAAGGACCAGATCATCTTCTTTTGGCGTATCCAAAGCGATTTCGTATTGAAACCCCGAGCAACCGCCGCCTTCCACTGCGACGCGCAGTGCCTGACCCTGATCCGCCGCGCCGATTTCTGCGAGGCGTTCAAAGGCGCGATCCGTGACTGTTGGGGGCAGATTCATGCCGGTCTCCAAAGGTTTCCTTCCGTTACGCCATACAATATAGAAAGTGCAAGGACAGGCGACAAGGACGAGCCATTTGGACAGAGCTAGTTTTGCCTCGGATCCGGACCGCACCAGGGGACGGCTCGTAGCCGAGGAGGAAAGCAGTTTCCGATCATGCTTTCAGCGCGACCGGGACAGGATCATTCACGCTAGTGCCTTTCGGCGCCTCAAACACAAGACGCAAGTTTTCGTTGAGCATGAGGGCGATAGTTACCGCACCCGCCTGACCCATTCCATCGAGGTGGCGCAGGTCGCCCGGACCATTGCCGGTGCCCTGGGCCTGAACCCAGAGCTGACCGAAGCCGTGGCCCTGGCGCATGATCTGGGGCACACGCCCTTTGGACACACTGGCGAAGACGCGCTGCACGCGTTGATGAAGCCCTATGGTGGCTTTGATCACAACGCGCAGGCCATTCGGATCGTCACAAAGCTGGAGCGCCACTATGCAGAATTCGATGGGTGCAACCTGACCTGGGAATGTCTGGAAGGGATAGCCAAGCACAATGGGCCGGTTGAGGGCGATCTGCCCTGGGCATTGGCCGAGTGCCATCAGGAATTTGATCTTGAACTGCACACCCATGCCAGCGCGGAAGCGCAAGTTGCCGCCCTTTCTGATGACATAGCTTACAACAATCACGATCTTCTGGACGGGTTGCGCGCAGGGTTGTTCACGGATGACGATTTGCAGGACCTGCCGATTGTCGGGGTCTGTTACGCCGAGGTGGATGCCAGATACCCAGGGCTGGATTCCTATCGCCGACGTCACGAAGCGCTCAGGCGGGTTTTCGGGGTCATGGTGGCGGATGTCATCAACACTTCGAACGATCTCATTGCTGTGTCTGGCGCGCAGTCCGTCGAAGAAATCCGACATCTTGGGTATCCTGTCATCCAGTTCTCGGATGAGGTTTGGGCGCAACTGCGTGAAATCCGGGCGTTTCTGTTCACACGGATGTATCGCGCACCCAGAGTGATGTCAGTGCGGGCAGAGGTGGCAAAGATCGTGGAAGATCTGTTTCCGATCTACATGAACGATCCCAGGCAAATGCCCGTGCGCTGGCATAATGACATTGAAGCGGCCAGGGACGACACAGCCTTGGCCCGCATCGTTTCCGATTACATTGCGGGCATGACCGACCGATTTGCCTTGCAGGACCATGCGCGGCTGACGGGCTGATCACTCCACGGCTATGTAAGCGATGGCCCAGACTTGCTGAGCCGCTTGTTTCGCAGACTGTTCGGCGTTCTTCGTTGGTGGGAACACGATCATCGTCGGGCCGAAACCTCCGATCCCCATCGGTGCGCCATCAGCATGCGTTGCAACGATCGGTTTGTGCGTGGCGATACTGTCCCACTCGATTTCAGCCTGATACCCATCCAGCGCCATGGGAAGAGCGGTTTTCCCCTCGGCCCCCGCCAATGTCATGACGTCTGCCAATAGCGGACCAGAAAACCTGTATTCCCGCTCATTGCGCGGAGGACCATAGGGGATCGTGATCTCGAACTGCTCCAGCCGGTCCAGCATGGCTGCGTCAAAACCAGCCGCGCCGTCATGCGTGACCTCCAGATAGCCCAGCAGACCGCCGTCATTCTCACCCCGCGCAGGCAGGTTTGTTTCGCTGACCGCGCCGCCCAGCGTCAGCAGCACATGGCCTTTGGGCTGTGGCAGGTCGGCCAGCACAGGCAGGGCGGTGGACAAAAGCAAGGCAAAGGACAAGGCGCGTTGCATCGACGGTCTCCGGTAGCGGCGTACAGGCCCGAGATTAGCGAGATGTTTCGCCAAACCAAGCTTAAACATTAGGCGTCCATTGACCTTGCCGGTTTGCGTGGTAAACCCCGCGACAAGCAAAAGGACATCCGAAATGAACCTGTTTTCCGAGATCCGCGGCCTTGTACTGGACGCGCTGGCGCAGATGCAGTCCGAAGGCGCATTGCCCGAGGGGCTGAGCTTTGACAACGTGGCGGTCGAGCCTCCGCGCGATGCGGCCCATGGGGACATGGCAACCAACGCCGCGATGGTGCTGGCGAAACCTGCCAGGATGAAGCCGCGCGACATTGCGGATGTTCTGGCCGGGAAACTGGCAGCGGATGACCGGATCACAAGCGCAGAAGTGGCAGGGCCCGGTTTCCTGAACCTGCGTCTTGCGCCGTCCGTCTGGCAAGGCGTGTTGGCGGCTGTGCTGGAAAAAGGCACCGATTTCGGGCGCTCGACCATGGGGCAGGGGCAGAAGGTCAATGTCGAATATGTCTCGGCCAACCCGACCGGTCCGCTGCATGTCGGGCACACGCGCGGCGCGGTATTTGGGGATGCGTTGGCAAGCCTGCTGGCCTATTCGGGCCATGACGTAACCCGCGAATACTATATCAACGACGGCGGCGCGCAGGTGGATGTGCTGGCGCGGTCGGCCTATGAACGCTATCGCGAGGCCAATGGCCTCAGCCCCGAGATTGCCGAAGGGCTGTATCCCGGCGATTATCTGATCCCGATTGGCGAGGCGCTGAAAGAGAAATATGGCGACAGCCTGATCGACAAGCCGGAAAGCGAATGGCTGGAAGAGCTGCGCGAGTTTTCGACCGACGCGATGATGGACTTGATCCGCGCCGACCTGAAGGCGCTGGGCGTAGAGATGGATGTGTTCTTCTCGGAAAAATCGCTCTATGGCACGGGCCGGATCGAGGCCGCGCTGCAGTCGCTGACTGAAAAGGGCCTGATCTATGAAGGCGTGCTGGAGCCGCCAAAAGGCAAAAAGCCCGAAGACTGGGAGCCGCGCGAACAGACCTTGTTCAAATCCACCGAACATGGCGATGACGTCGACCGCCCGGTCAAGAAGTCGGACGGCAGCTGGACCTATTTCGCCCCCGATATCGCCTATCACTATGACAAGGTGAGCCGTGGCTTTGACGCGCTGATCGACGTGTTCGGGGCGGATCATGGCGGCTATGTCAAGCGGATGAAGGCGGCCGTGTCGGCCCTGTCCGATGGCAAGGTGCCGCTGGATATCAAGCTGACACAGCTGGTGAAACTGTGGAAAAACGGCGAGCCGTTCAAGATGTCGAAACGGGCCGGGAACTTTGTCACCCTGCGGGATGTGGTCGATCAGGTTGGCCCGGATGTGACGCGTTTCGTGATGCTGACCCGCAAGAACGACGCGCCGCTGGATTTCGATTTCGACAAAGTGCTGGAACAGAGCCGCGAGAACCCCGTGTTCTACGTGCAATACGCCCATGCCCGTGTGATGAGCGTGCTGCGCCGTGCCGCCGAGGCGGGGATCGACGCCACCGACGCCACCCTGCGCGGGGCCGATCTGGCGTCGCTGGACCACCCCGCCGAACTGACGGTTGCCAAGAAGCTGGCGGAATGGCCACGCCTGGTCGAGATCGCTGCGCGGACCAACGAACCGCACCGTGTCGCCTTCTATCTGTATGAACTTGCAGGGGATTTTCACGCTTTGTGGAACAAGGGCAATGACGAAACCCAATTGCGTTTCATTCAGGATGGCGATGTTGCCACAAGCCAGTCGAAAATTGCGCTGGCCCGGGCCGTTTCTGTTGTGATTTCAGCGGGCTTGGGTATTCTTGGCGTCACCCCGGCGCAGGAGATGCGGTAACAAATATCGCCCGAACCGCCGGTACGAGGTAGGCAAGAAATGACCCGCGCGCCTTATTTTCGGGCGCGAAGCGGGCAGTGAGGCGGACATGGCGAGTTACGATTACTCGGGGCACCAAAGCCCCGGGCAGAATGATTACCCGAATCAAGCGCATTTCGAGGATGCGTATGACTATCCCGACGAGATGCAGGATTACGACGCGCCGCGCGGCGCGTTCGGACTGGGGCGGGCCGTAAATTTCCTGGGGGCTGTCGCATCGTTGGCGCTGGTCGCCGGCGTCGGTATCTGGGGATACAAGCTTGTCATGCGGGATGTCAGCGGCGTTCCGGTCGTGCGTGCGGCCGAAGGGCCGATGCGGGTGCAGCCCGAAAACCCGGGCGGAACACCGGCCGATCATCAGGGCTTGGCCGTCAATGCCGTGGCAGCCAAGGGCAGTGCTGCCGCCCCGGCAGATCGTCTGATCCTTGCGCCGCGGCCGGTCTCGTTGACGGATGAAGACGTACCTGCCGCTGATCTGAAGCCGAAACCGGCGCTGCATGTGGTGGAAAAACCGATTTCAACCCAGGAAGCCGCCCGATTGCGCCAGAACGCAGTGGATGCGCTGGTTGCGGAATTGGCTGGTGAAGCAGCCAAAACGCAGCAAAACGCCGAGGATGGCGTGCAGCTGGCATCGCTGACCACCCCCGAGGAAGAACCCGCAATTGACCCGGCCGATTTCGCAGCCGCCTTGCCGGACCCGGCCATTGCCGCGCTGCCGGGCGTGCGCCGGTCCTTGCGCCCGTTGACCCGCCCGGCACGCGCCACTCACGGTCAGGTGTCGCCAAGCGAGAATTCCGAAGACGCTATCAATGCCGCGGTGAAGGCTGCGGTTGGGTTGGATGTTGATCCTGATACGCTGGCAAAAGGCACGCGTCTGGCGCAGCTTGGAGCCTATGACAGCGTTCAGGTGGCGCAAACGGAATGGGATCGCCTGATCGGGAAGTTCGGCGAATATATGGCCGGAAAACAGCGCGTTATCCAGAAGACCTCAAGCGGTGGGCGCACCTTTTACCGCCTGCGCGTGCTGGGCTTTCAAGACCTGAGCGACTCGCGCCAGTTTTGTGCCGCGCTTGTTGCGCAAGGGGCTGATTGTATCCCGGTGGCCGTCAGGTGAAGTACGGTGCCACGATCACAGATGCAGAGGGCCTGCGCCTGACGCAGCAAGAAAAAGACTTGTTTCGGCAAATTAACCCGTTCGGGTTCATTCTTTTTGCCCGCAACATCGAACACGCGGATCAGGTGCGCGCCTTGTGTGATGATTTCCGCGAGGCAGTCGGGCGCAATTGCCCGATCACCATCGATCAGGAAGGTGGCCGCGTGCAGCGCCTGCGGGCGCCGCTGGCCCGCGAATGGCTGCCTCCGTTGGATCACGTAGCCAATGCCGCCGAGCAGGCCGAGCGCGCCATGTATCTGAGGTACCGCCTGATTGCCGATGAATTGTTTGGTCTGGGCATCGACAGCAACTGTGCGCCCATGGTGGATGTCGCGCGTCCCGAGACGCACAAGTTCCTGAAGAACCGCTGTTATGACGCTGATCCTGAACGCGTTTCCAGAATCGGCAAAGCCGTGGCGCAGGGTCATCTGGATGGCGGAGTGCTTCCAGTGCTCAAGCATATTCCGGGCCATGGACGTGCCACGTTGGACAGCCACCATGACTTGCCGCATGTGGATCTGCCCCTGGATGAGCTTGAGCGCAGCGATTTCGTGCCGTTCCGAGTCTTGAACGATCTGCCGATGGGGATGACTGCGCATTTGGTCTATGACCGGATTGACCCGCAGCCTGCCACCATCTCGGCAACCATGATGGATGTGATCCGCGACAGGATTGGCTTCGGCGGGCTGATCATGACCGATGACATCGGGATGAAGGCGCTCAGCGGAACGCCTGCTGAGGTGTCGCGGCAAGCCATAAGCGCGGGCTGTGACGTCGTTCTGCACTGCAACGGAAGCTTTGCCGAGCGCGCCGAGGTGCTGGAAGCTGCCGGGGAGATGTCCGATGTGGCACAGGCCCGCGCAGAACGGGCGCTGGCGATGCGCAAAGCTCCGCAGGAACTTGACATCCCTGCCGCCGAGGCGGAACTATCTGCCCTAATGGGCGGGCAGGTATATGAACGATAATCTTTTCAGCGAAGATCCTGTCTCGGTCGCGGATCGTCTTGCGGCCGAAGCGCTGATTGTTGATGTCGATGGGTTCGAAGGCCCGCTGGACGTTCTTTTGACCCTGTCGCGCACGCAGAAGGTTGATCTGAGGAAAATTTCCGTACTCGCGCTGGCGCAGCAATACCTGGCCTTTGTCGAAAAGGCGCGGGCGCTGCGGATCGAACTGGCCGCCGACTATCTTGTGATGGCGGCCTGGCTGGCGTTTCTCAAGTCCCGCCTGCTGTTGCCGCCAGACCCCGAAGACGAGGGACCTTCGGGCGAAGAACTGGCCGCACATCTGGCGTTTCAATTGGAACGCTTGCAGGCGATGCGCGACGCTGCGGCACGATTGATGGCGCGCGATCAGCTGGGACGGGATTTCTTCAAACGCGGTCAGGGCGAAGATATCACCCGGATCCGCACCGTCACCTATTCCGCCACGCTGCTGGATCTGATGCAGGGCTATGCCCGCATCCGCACCCGTGATGAATTCCGCCCGTTTGTGATGGACCGCGATTCGGTATTCACCATGGAACAGGCACTGGAACGGATGCGACCGCTGATCGGGTTTGCCGGGACATGGACCGACATGGAAACTTACCTGCCCGATGGCTGGGATTCCGACCCGGTACGGCGCAGGTCGGCAACGGCGGCGACCTTTGCGGCCTCGCTGGAACTGGTGAAAGAAGGACATATGGAAATCAAGCAGAGCGAGACATTCGCTCCGATCCAATTGCGCAAGAGGACCGAAACACGTGACTGATGCCCCAGAAGAGACCGGTACGCTGTTCGAGGCCCCTCCGCTGGCAGAGCAGGAGCGTATGGTCGAAGCCGTTCTGTTCGCCAGCGCCGAGCCGGTGACGATTGCGGATCTTGAGGCGCGGATGCCCCATGGAAGCGATGCGGCGCAAGCGGTTGAATTGCTTCAGAAACGGTATGAGGGGCGTGGCGTGCGCGTTGTGCGCGTGGGGGATGCCTGGGCCATCCGTACGGCCCCTGATCTGGGCTTTCTGATGCAGAAGGAAACGGTCGAGACCCGCAAGCTCAGCCGCGCTGCGATCGAAACTCTGGCCATCGTGGCCTATCACCAACCCTGCACACGGGCCGAGATCGAGGAAATCCGGGGCGTGTCCGTCTCGCGCGGGACCATCGATCAGTTGCTTGAGATGGAGTGGATCAAGCTGGGCCGCCGCCGCATGACGCCGGGTCGTCCGGTGACGTTTGTGGTAACGCCTGAGTTTCTGGATCATTTTGGTCTGGAAAACGCGCGCGACCTGCCGGGCCTGAAAGAGCTGCGCGCCGCGGGATTGTTGGAGAATCGGCCTCCTCCGGGTGCGATCCCTTTGGGGGAAGGGCGCGAGGACGAAGTTGACGAAGACCAGAGCGAGTTGTTCGATGAAGAGTGATCGAACAGCCCTTTTGTTGCCGCATAAAGCGCCTATCTTTGTGCGTGAGGACACGGAGTTGAGCGATGAATGCAAACCGGATCATCGACATGATTGTGCGTCAGGTCATGCGCCGTCTGGTCAACAAAGGTGTGAACAAGGGTATCGATCTGGCCAGCCGAAAGGAGGGCGGACCCGGCATATCGAATGGGCCCGAAAAAACCAGCGCACCGCGACATGCGCAGAACCTCAGGCAGGCACAGCGCGTGACCCGTCAAATGCGCCGGTTCATGAAGTTCTAGGGGTCAGCTTGCGGCTTTGAAGTGCTTTGACAGTTTCAGGCCCTGACCCTGATAGTTCGAGGCAATGCCCGCACCATAAAGCTGGGTCGGCATTTCAGCCATTTTCTCATAGACCAGACGTCCGACGACCTGTCCGTGTTCCAGCACGAATGGCGCTTCGTGGCAGCGTACCTCAAGCACGCCACGGGAACCGGCCCCCCCGGCAGCGGCATGACCAAAACCGGGATCGAAGAAGCCTGCATAGTGCACTCTGAACTCACCGACCATCGCCAGATAAGGCGCCATTTCAGCCGCGTACATCGGTGGAATATGCACCGCCTCGCGGCTGACAAGGATATAGAACGCGCCGGGGTCCAGGATGATGCAACCATCCTTGGTGCGTACCTCTTCCCAATAGTCCTGCGGATCGTATTCACCGATTCGATCCAGATCGATCACCCCGGTATGAGGTTTGGCGCGATAGCCCACCAGATCGGTATCGGGCAGTTGCAGGTCGACCGAAAAGCCCAGACCGTCCTGAATGACGGCAGGTCCGTCCACAAGCGGAGATTCGGCATGCAAGGACCTCAGTTCCGCATCGGACAACACGGCCTGACCCTGGCGGAAACGGATCTGGTTCAAACGCATCCCGGGACGAACCAGAACCGAGAACGAGCGCGGGCAGATTTCGGCAAAAAGCGGGCCTGTGTAACCTGCGGGCACCCGGTCGAACTCGGTACCGCCATCGGTGATCGTCCGCGTCAGAAGGTCCAGTCGCCCGGTCGAGCTTTTGGCGTTGGCCACGGCGCTCATGCTGTCGGGCAGCGCAAGCGATTCCATCAGGGGCACCAGATAGACGCAGCCCTTTTCCAGAACCGCGCCATCCGAGATATCGATGCGGTGCATCTCAAACTCGGTCAAGCGATCCGTGACAGTCCGGCCTTCGCCCGCAAGAAACGAGGCGCGTACACGGTAAGCCACTGTTCCCAGTCGCAAATCAAGGCTGGCAGGTTGAATCTGGGCAGGCAGAACCTCTGGTTCGGCGGTGATCTCACCGCGCGCGATCATCGCCTCTAGCTGTTGGTTCGGGCAAACACCTGTCATCTCGATCCCCTCTGGTGCCAGAGCGGGATCTGGCCTGTATGCCATAAACGTCGGTGTAATTTGGTCGGGCTAGCAGGACTCGAACCTGCGACCTTCCGTCCCCCAGACGGACGCGCTACCAGGCTGCGCCATAGCCCGACGTTGGGGTGTTCATAAAGATTTTCCCGGCAGGGGCAAGAGGAAATCAATGCCTTTTGTCCTAACCCGCCGCCTGTGTTTCAACCCGGTCCAGCCATCGGCGCAGATCTTTCGCAATCGGAGCGATGCGCCGCAGCAGGTCGTCATCAAAATCTGTCTGATTCCACGCAAGCGACGCGATTCCCCCCATCAAGGGCGCGGCGTCCAGTTCGGGCTCTGGCTCCGGCTGTGACGCGGCAGAGGCGCGTGCGTTTGTCTGCGCATCGTCCTTGCCGGTTGGCTGGATCGGTTCGCGCAGATCCATGCGAATCTGTTCCGTTGCGGGGGCAGGCTTTGGTTCGAACGGCACCACGGTGTCCTGGACGGGCGCAATTGTGGCTGGGCCGGGATCGTCCAAGGAAGGGGACAGCGCCGCGACATGTGCGACGCCTTGTTCGCGCAGGATACGCTGGACACCTTTTATGGTGATTCCGTCTTCGTGCAGCAGTTTTTTGATCCCGCCCAACAGACGCATGTCGTTCGGGCGATAATACCTGCGTCCACCTGCGCGTTTGACGGGCTTTACCTGCGTGAACCGGCTTTCCCAGAATCGCAGAACATGAGCCTGAACACCGAGCCAGTCCGCAACTTCGCTTATGGTGCGAAAGGCATCGGGGGACTTACTCATAACCTGGACGTCCTGAACTTACTTGCGGTTCCCGGCTGCGACGCGATCTTTCATCAGATGCGACGGGCGGAAAGTCAGCACACGGCGCGGCTGAATCGGGACTTCTTCGCCGGTTTTGGGGTTGCGACCGACACGGGCGGTCTTGTCGCGAACACTGAAGGTACCGAAAGACGAGATCTTCACCTGTTCACCACGCACCAAGGCGTCGGACATGTGGTTCAGAACGCTTTCAACCAGCTGCGCACTTTCGTTTCGTGACAGACCTACCTCACGAAAGACGGCTTCGCTCAGGTCCATTCGAGTCAGTGTTTTGTCGCCCATGCTAATTCCCCTGTTGCTATTGAAGCATATGGGTATGGCAAATTCGCTGTCAATATCAATGAATTGCGGGCGGCTGTGTAAGCCGGTTTGCGCCGGTTACCAGCGCAGAACCACTGCGCCCCAGGCCAGACCACCGCCAATGGCTTCGGTCACGATCAGATCACCCGGCTTGATCTGTCCGCGCTGCTTGCCCACGGACAGGGCCAATGGGATGGATGCGGCCGACGTGTTTCCGTGATCCTGAACGGTCACAACCACGTTTTCCATCGGCAGGTTCATTTTCTTGGCGGTGCCCTGAATGATGCGGATGTTGGCCTGATGCGGCACGATCCAATCAACGTCCGAACTGCTCAGCCCCGCTCGTTCCAACGCTGTTTCCGCTGTTTTCGTAAGCTTTTCAACGGCATGACGGAAAACCTGATTGCCCTGCATACGCAGATGCCCGGTGGATTGGGTCGAAACACCGCCATCGACATAGAGAAGATCCTTGTAGCGCCCGTCCGAATTCAGGTCGGTTGCCAGAATACCGCGGTCCTCGGCGGTGCCTGTGCCCTTTTGGGCCTCCAGCACCACTGCACCGGCGCCATCGCCGAAAAGAACGCAAGTTGACCGATCGGTCCAATCCATGATCCGTGAGAAAGTCTCGGCCCCGATCACCAGCACGCGTTTGGCCTGACCGGAAACAATCAGCGCATTTGCGTTGGACAGTGCAAAAACGAATCCGGCGCAAACAGCCTGCACGTCAAAGGCAAAACCCTTGGTCATGCCCAGCCGTGCCTGAACCATGGTGGCGGCCGAAGGAAAGGTCAGATCCGCCGTTGAAGTTGCCAGTACGATTGCGTCAATATCATCCGCCGTCAGGCCCGCGTCGGCCAGCGCGGCCTGGGCGGCGTTGGTGGCCAGATCGGATGTCGTCTCGTCCTCGGCTGCAAAATGGCGGCGTTCGATCCCCGAGCGGGTCTTTATCCATTCGTCGGTCGTGTCCAGGGTTTTTTCAAACTCGGAATTGGGAACAACGCGTTCAGGCAAATAATGCCCGACACCTACTACAACTGAACGGCCTGCCATTTTCCGGTACTGCCTTTTTTGTTATTTATCTGTTTGCGGCGCTGATTGCGCGGCATCTTGTGCAAGCTGGGCAGTGGATGCAACCCGCGCAGCCAATTTTTCGGAAAAGCCGGACTGCGCCAGGGTGAAGGCCAGTTTGATCGCGGCTGACACGCCTGTTGCGTCAGCGCCGCCGTGGGATTTCACCACGGTGCCGTTCAGCCCCAGAAACACGCCACCATTCACGCGTCGCGGGTCGATCCGTTTCTTCAAACGGTTCAGTGACGTGATAGCCAGAATCGAGGCCAATCGGGATAGCGGGGAGTATTTGAACGCCTGCCGCAGCAGGTCACCGATCAGGCTTGCCGTGCCTTCGCCGGTCTTGATCGCGACGTTGCCGGTAAAGCCATCGGTTACAATGACATCCGCCTTGTCACCAGGGATGTCGCTGCCTTCGACAAAACCCACGAAATCGAAATTCGCCTGTTCCGCGAAGCCCGCGATCATCGAGTGCGCCTCTTTCAGTTCGGCGCGTCCCTTGTGTTCTTCGGTGCCGACATTCAGAAGCCCGATCCGAGGGCGGCTCAGGGCCAAACCGTTGCGCGCATAAGAGGCGCCCATCAGGGCGTATTGCAGCAAATCCTTGGCGTCGGCGCGCACATCTGCGCCGACATCCAGCATCACGTTGAACCCCTGAGGGTTGCGCGAGGGCCACAGTATCGCGATGGCCGGCCGGTTCACGCCCGGCAGTTTGCGCAGGCGCATCATCGACAGGGCCATCAGCGCGCCGGTATTGCCGCAGGACACCGCGCCATGGGCTTCGCCCTGGCGTACCGCTTCCAGCGCGGACCACATCGAGGTCTCTTTGCCGTTGCGCACGACCTGACTGGGCTTGTCCTCCATCGTGACCACGCCCGAGCAATCACGAAAAACGACGCGCCCCTCTAGGACGCGCCGTTTGGCGACAAGCTTGCGCAATACCTGTTCGGGCCCGTGCAGCAAGAACCTGATATCCGGGTTCTTGTCGGCCGATTTCGCAAGACCGGCAACAACGACCGAGGGACCTGCGTCCCCACCCATAGCGTCGACCGAGATGGTTATCCGTCCGGCGTGCGTGGGCTGTTCAGTCATGCCTTGGTCTGCGCTCGATCAGGCTTAGGCTGCGTCTTCGTCCAGATCGATTTCATCGGCCTGAGCGACGACTTCGCGATCATCATAGTGGCCGCAGGATGCGCAAACGTGGTGCGGGCGCTTCAGCTCGCCGCAGTTCGGGCATTCGTTCGGGTTTGCAGCAACCAGAGCGTCGTGTGCGCGGCGGTTGTTGCGACGCGACTTGGAAACTTTGTTCTGTTGGACGGCCATGGTCTCAACCTTTGTCTGACTAGGGGTCGCAGAATCGCTGCCGACCCGGGTTTCGTAGTTCGTTTATCGTGGTTTGACGCGCGTTTAGGCGACGGGCCCCGCAATGTCCAACCCAAAATCCGATGAGCGCGCGAAAATACTGCGATTCTCGGTATGTTCAAGCGATTTTTCTGACCGCCTGCTATGACAGGAAATCTGCGCTCTGTCACTCGTCTTTTTTGAGCGTATCGCGCAATCCCGCCAATCCGGCGAAAGGTTTGGCGTCTTCGTCGGTCATCGCCTGTTTTCCGGGTTCTGTATAGTCTGCCTGACCCAGTTCCGCACCCTCCTTGCGCGGATATTGCGGCAGGGCCAGCGACAGCGCCTCGACCATCACCGATGCGGGGTCGATTTCCGGGCCCAAGGGCTCGGATTCGTCATCCTGGGGAATTTCGAACTCGGGTTCATCCGGGTCGGTCCAATCGGCCAGAAAGGTGCGGTGCACGGGAATGTCGATCCGGGTCGTGACCGGCTCGAGCGTCACGACACAGGGTTGGATCACGGTTGCACCGAGTTTGCCGTTGAGAACCCAGTCGCGCTTGCCCTGTGCGCGAAGCTCGCCGGAAAAGCTGAGTTTGCGCAGCCCCAGCAGCCCCAGATCCTGCCTGATCTCATCCAATGCGGCGCTTGCGGGGCGCAGTTCAAAGGGTGTCGGGGCGTTCTGGGGCAGGTCAGCCACCCGAAATGATGTAACGTTGCCCATTCGTGAGCCTTTCTATGTGTTGAACCGTGGCAGCGGTTTCTGTAATCGGATAGAAGCCGCAAGAGGCCAAGGCAAGAGGGTGTGCATGTTGAAGGTAGTGAACCGGTTGAAACCAGCGACGAAATCGCTTGTGTTTGTTGCCTGTCTGGCTGCGGCCGGGGCCTGTACGCCGATCTACAAGAATCACGGCTATGTGCCTCCGGCCGAGGAACTGGCCGAAATCAAAGTGGGCGTCGATACGCGCGACAGCGTGGAAGAAGCCATCGGCGCACCGGGTGCGTCCGGGGTTGTGCGGGATTCGGGCTATTACTATGTCCGCTCGCGGGTGCGCCATTACGGCCCGAAACGACCCGAAGTGGTGGCGCGCGAACTGGTCGCCATCAGCTTTGATCAGCGTGGAGTCGTCAGAAACATCGAGCGTTTTGGCCTGGAAGACGGCATCGTGGTTCCGCTGGAACGCCGTGTGACCGATTCCAACGTTCAGGACAAAGGCTTCCTGCGTCAGCTTTTGGGCAATATCGGCAACTTCAACCCGGCCAATATTCCTGGCTCCAACTGATCGCGCCGGAACCTTGCGTTGGTCACAAGGCGGTCACATGTCTTGTGTTAACGGTGTCGTGCCGACACTCGTGGGTCGGCACCCATGGAGGACGCGACCGTGGCGGCGGCAGTTATGTTGAGAAAGGGGCGCTATCGCGCCCGAATGGCGGAATCGGCCGAGGATATCAGGGCCGCACAAAGCCTGCGGACATTGGCATTCGGCACCCGGCAACCGGACATTGACGATTTCGACACGCAATGCAGCCATGTCCTGGTTGAAGATATGCGATCCGCCGGGCAGTTGGTCTGCTGCTTTCGGATGCTGACAATGGAACATGGCGGTGAAATCGGACGCAGCTATTCAGCACTGTTCTACGACCTGAGCTCGTTGGAAGGGTTCAGTGGCCGCATGGTCGAGATGGGCAGGTTTTGTGTTCATCCGGGCCTGAACGATCCCGACATTCTGCGTGTCGCCTGGGGTGCAATGACGTCCCATGTCGATCAACACAATGTCCAGATGCTGTTTGGATGTTCGTCCTTTGCCGGGACCGAAACCGGGCGATACCTTGATGCCTTTGCGATGCTCAAACATCGCCACCTGGCCCCGAAACGGTGGTTGCCGCGGGTCAAGGCTCCGGACGTGTTCCGTTTCGCCGCACGTCTGCGGCGCCGGCCGGATGCGAAAAAGGCAATGTCGCGCATGCCGCCCCTGTTGCGAACCTATCTGATGATGGGAGGGTGGGTGAGTGATCACGCGGTTGTGGATCGCCACATGAACACGTTGCATGTGTTTACCGGGCTTGAAATCGGGGCGATCCCTCCGGCCCGAAAACGCCTGCTGCGGGCATTGGCCGGTTAAGATGAGTATTTCCGAAAAGGTGAGGACAGGGCGTTGACGCAGTGTGGCCGCCGGTTTAGCTGGCGGGCATGGCGAGAATTCCTTTGTTGCAGATGTCCGGCATATCCCTGACTTTCGGGGGCGAACCGGTGTTTTCCGAACTGGATCTGGTGGTACAGCCCGGTGACCGCGTGGCGCTGGTTGGGCGCAACGGGTCGGGCAAATCCACGCTGATGAAAGTGATGGCCGGCCTGGTCGAGGCTGACCGCGGTGAAATTGTCGTGCCGCCCGGAAAATCCGTGGGCTATATGGAGCAGGACCCGACGATGGAGGGCTTTGCCACCCTGGGCGACTATGCGTCGAGCGGGTTGGAGCCGGGTGAGCTCTACAAGGTTGAACGGGCTGGTGCGGGGCTGAAATTCGATCCTGCGCGCCCAGTTGAGACTGCTTCGGGTGGTGAGCGGCGGCGGGCGGCACTGGCCAAGCTGATGGCCGAGGCACCGGACCTGATGCTGCTGGACGAACCGACCAACCATCTGGATATCGAAGCCATCGCGTGGCTGGAGCGCGAGCTTGGGTCGACCCGAGCGACGTTTGTGCTGATCTCGCACGATCGGGCCTTTTTGCGGGCACTGACGCGGGCGACACTGTGGATTGATCGGGGCGCGGTTCGACGGCAGGAGCAAGGTTTTGACGCGTTCGAAGTCTGGCGGGACAAGATCTGGGAAGAAGAAGACCAGCAGCGTCACAAGCTGAACCGTCTGATCAAGTCCGAGGCCAAGTGGGCGGTTGAGGGTATCAGCGCGCGGCGCAAACGCAATCAAGGCCGGGTGCGGGCCCTACAGGCGTTGCGGGCCGAAAAGGCGGCACAGATCAAGCGTCAGGGTTCCGCTGCGATGACGCTGGAGGCCGGGCCAAAATCGGGCCGCAAGGTGATCGAGGCCAAAGGGCTGGCCAAAGGGTTCGGCGACAAGCAGATCGTTCGGAATTTTGATCTGCTGGTGCAGCGCGGTGATCGTGTGGCCTTTGTCGGACCGAACGGGGTTGGCAAGACGACCTTGCTGAAGATGCTTCTGGGGCAGGTGGAGCCGGACGAAGGTTCGGTGTCGCTGGGTACCAATCTTGAGGTCGCGGTGTTCGATCAGACCCGTGCGCAACTGGACCCCGAGATGAGCTTGTGGGACAGCCTGACCGGCGACCCGGATATGCGGGTTTCCGGCAAGGCCGATCAGGTGATGGTTGGCGGGCAGCCCAAACATGTCGTGGGCTATCTCAAGGAATTCCTGTTTGACGAGCGGCAGGCAAGGGCGGCTGTCAAATCCTTGTCGGGTGGGGAAAAGGCACGGTTGCTGCTGGCCAAGTTGATGGCGAAATCTTCCAACCTTCTGGTGCTGGACGAACCGACCAACGATCTGGATGTCGAAACGCTGGATCTGTTGCAGGAGCTGCTGGACGACTACGATGGAACGGTTCTGCTGGTCAGCCACGACCGGGATTTTCTGGACCGCGTTGCAACGACGACCATCGCGATGGAAGGCAACGGGCGGGCGACCGTCTATGCCGGCGGCTGGTCCGACTATATTGCGCAGCGGGGCGAAGTTTCCGAGAAAAAAGACATCAAAACAAAGCCATCCAAGCCGAAGGTGAAGCAGGAAGCAAAAGCCAGGTCGGGATTGTCCTTTTCCGAAAAGCACCGGCTGGAAAAGCTGCCGGCCGAGATTGAACGGCTGGAGGCCGAGATTGCAAAGCTCGAAGAATTGATGTCCGACCCCGAGCTGTTTACCCGCGAGCCGGTCAAGTTCCAGAAAGCGACCGAGGCGCTTGTCGAACGGCAAGACAAGTTGTCGGCGGCCGAAGAGGAATGGCTGACACTGGAAGAGAAAGCCCAGGCTGAGTAGACGCCAACTGCGCCCGCCTTATCAAACGGCGCGGAAAAAGCTGCTCAAGACCGGAGTTCGCCTGCTGCTTCGGTTTTGCCGGGGACCGGATCAGCGGATCCGCGTCAATTCGTTCAGCTTGCTTCGGCTGCGAACCCGTCGAGCATTTTTATGCAACTGGCGAGATGAAGCGCGTTCAAATGCGTCTGCGACGGTTCGCGGCTGTTCCAAATTGCATGGAAGGCAACGACACCGGGATGTGTCGCAACCACATTGGGGTCGTTTTGGGTGCATTCTTCTTCGGTGCAGGCGATGACACTTTTGAGTTCGGCGCGGTCAAAATCCACCCTTGCCCGGGCGCGCGCCCCCTTGGGGACACGTTTACCCGGCGCTGCCTGAAAAAAAACAGGCGCTGCGCCTCGTGATCAAGGCCCTGGCGGATTGGGGGAAAAGCAGGGTTATCGGTGGGCGCGTACAGGCCGGGCAGGGTTTCCAGCGACGGTCTCGCCGGCGGGAACGTCTTTTGTCACCACACTGCCCGCTCCGATGATGGCATTGTTACCGATCGTAACGCCCGGCATGATGATCGCGGCCCCGCCGATCCAGACGTTTTCGCCGATCCTGACCGGGTGGGCGATTTCGAGCCCCCGAGCCCGCAACGCAGGATCTTTCGCGTGTTCGGCGCAATAGATCTGCACCGCAGGCCCAAGCATCGTGTCATTCCCAATCGTCACCGGCGCGGTGTCGAGCACGACACAGCCTGCGTTGAAAAACACGCGGTCTCCCAACGACAGGTTTATTCCGTAGGCACAGTGAAACGGAGCCTCGAGAAAGCAATCCCGTCCAACTACTGCGAACAGGGCTGCCAGTTCCGGCGCGATGGCCCCACGGGCATCCGGCGGGCATGTGTTATGGGCATGAACGGCCCGGCGCGCTTCGGCGCGAAGCGCATCCAGTTCCGGGTCAAGGCAGCAATACCATTCACCCGCTTCCATTTTCTGCCGCTCGGTCATGAGCCCCGGTTTAGCGCATACGCAGGGCACCGTCGATGCGGATGACCTCACCGTTCAGATAGCCCATCTCGACGATGAAGCCGGCCAGTCTTCCGAATTCTTGCGGATCGCCAAGGCGGGCAGGGTTCGGGACGTCGGCGGCAAGCTGTTGTTGCACCTCTTCGGGCAGGCCCGCCAGCATCGGGGTCATGAAAATGCCCGGCGCGATGGTCATGACGCGAATGCCGGTCGAGACCAGGTCGCGGGCCATCGGCAGCGTCATGCCCACGACACCGCCTTTCGAGGCCGCATAGGCCGCCTGACCCTTTTGCCCGTCAAACGCAGCGATCGAGGCGGTGTTGATGATCACCCCGCGTGCCCCATCTGGTTCGGGTTCATTCTTTGCCATTTCGACAGCGGCCAGCCGGGACACGTTGAAGGTGCCAACCAGATTGATGTTGATCGTACGCTGGAAAGCATCCAGAGGGTGAGGGCCATCCTTGCCGACAGTCTTAATACCATAGGCGATACCTGCACAATTCACCGTGGCCGTGATCTTGCCCATCTTGTCCATGCCATGGCGCACGGCTGCGGCCACCGACTCTTCGTCGGTCACATCCGTTTGCGCGAAATTCCCGCCAATCTCGGCGGCGACCTGTGCGCCGCGATCTGCGTCACGATCCAGAATGGTGACCTGCGCGCCTTCCGAGGCGAAGTGGCGTGCCGTGGCTTCGCCCAGACCGGACGCGCCTCCGGTAATGAGGGCGGCAGTGGTGGACAGGTGCATGGTGAACTCCTCCCAAGGATATGAACACTTGTTCAATAACTGCATTTTGGGGCCAGAGTCCACAAAATTGAGAAAGCAGGAACTTGGTTGGCGGGTAGGGTCCTTGGCCCCGATGTTTCGGCCGATCCTCAACAATACTTAATGCCGACTTCACGAAAACGCGCCTGTTCGTGAGTGAAGAACTCGGCGCCTTTGTGTGTTTTTCCGCCAGGAGGATCTGTTATGGTAATAAGTACGAAACACATACTGGGTGCAGTTGTCGCTGTGCCTGTTTTTGGAATGGTGATGGTTGGCGATGCTGCTGCCGCACCGGAAACCTGCAACTGGAAAACGGCTCGAAATCTTGCCAACGCAGGGGACTATGCCGGGTTGTGCGATTGTGTGCAGGTAACCCCGAGCTTTCTGGACAGGCTTCAAAAGCGGGCCGACTTTGAAACAACCTTGAGTGTAACCGGGGCGCAATGCCCGGGGCTGGCCGCGTTGCTGACGGATTTGCCGACGGCAAGCCTGTCTGGTTCCGCAGAAAATCGGGGTGAAAGCCGCGGCTCTGAACCCGGTGGGTCTGGATTCGCCGATGCTGGTGGAACTGTCGGAGGCGGTGAAAGTGGCCCCAGCGGCGCGTCTGAAGAAAGCGAAAACAATGGAGGCGGCCAGTCCGGCGGTGGAGGAAGTGAATCCGGCGGCGGAAGTGAATCTGGCGGTGGAGGTGACTCCGGCGGTGGAGGTGAATCCGGTGGCGGTGGCGAATCCGGTGGCGGTGATGAATCCGGCGGTGGAGGTGAATCCGGTGGCGGTGGTGAATCCGGCGGTGGTGAAGGCAAAGGCGAAGGTAAAGGCGGCAAGGGTAAAGGTGGTGGTAAGGGCAACAACGGCCATGGCAATGGCGGTGAAGGCAGCAGCCCGGGCCGCGGTCATAACGCCAACAATGACGAAAGTGGCGACCGGCCCGGTCGTGGCGGCGGAAAAGAACGCAGATAAGCACGGCTTACTGAATGAAAAACGGCCACCCGTTTGGGTGGCCGTTGCAGTTTCGTGTCTTTCAGCCTTGCCGGGTCAGCCCAGTTGAACCAGCGCGTGGCGCTTTTTGCCTGCGCTCAGCTTGATCGGCGAAGACAGGGCATTTGCGTCAATCATCAGCCCGGCATCGGTCAGTGGCGCGTCGTCCAGCTTGGCACCGTTTTCGGCGATCAGGCGCTTGGCCTCTTTGCCGGATTTGGCGAGGCCGGATTTGACGATGATCTGCACGATGGACATGCCGTCACCCAGTTCGGCCTCGCTGAGGGTCAGGGTCGGAAGATCCCCGCCCACGCCACCCTTTTCGAAGACTTCGCGCGCAGTGGCTTCGGCGTTCGCCGCGGCCTGCGCACCATGGGCCAGAGTTGTCACCTCGTTGGCAAGACGGATCTTGGCCTCGTTGATCTCGGACCCTTGCAGCGCGCCCAGACGATCGCACTCGTCCACCGGCATTTCGGTGTATAGCTTCAGGAACCGCCCGACATCCGCGTCGGTCGTGTTGCGCCAGAATTGCCAGAACTCGTAGGGCGAACGCATGTCAGCGTTCAGCCAGACCGCGCCATCCTGAGATTTCCCCATTTTCTTGCCGTCGCTGGTGGTCAGCAGGGGTGAGGTCAGGCCGTAGATCTCGTGGTCCAGCACGCGGCGGGTCAGGTCGATCCCGTTGACGATATTGCCCCACTGGTCGCTGCCGCCCATCTGAAGCAAGCAACCATAGCGGCGGTTCAGTTCCAGGAAGTCATAGGCCTGTAGGATCATGTAGTTGAATTCGAGAAAGGACAGTGATTGTTCACGGTCCAGTCGGGATTTCACCGATTCAAAGCTCAGCATCCGGTTGACCGAGAAATGACGCCCGATGTCGCGCAGGAAATCGAGGTAGTTCAGGTCGTCCAGCCACTCGGCATTGTTCAGCATCAACGCTTTGTTCTCGGCCTCTGTGTCATAGTCGATATAAGCCGAGAACACTTTTTTGATGCCCGCGATGTTTTCGTCGATCTGTTCGGGCCCCAGCAGGGGGCGTTCATCCGCGCGGAACGAAGGGTCGCCAACCTTTGTGGTTCCGCCGCCCATCAGGGTTATCGGCTGGTGACCGGTTTTCTGGAACCAGCGCAGCATCATGATCTGGATCAGGCTGCCCACATGCAACGACTTGGCCGTGGCATCAAAGCCGATATAGGCCGGTTTGCACCCACTGATCAGCGCGTCGTCAAGGCCCTGATAATCGGTGCAGTCGGCGAGAAAACCGCGCTCGATCATCGTGGCGATGAAATCCGATTTGGGGTGGTAGGTCATATCGTGCCCTTTGGGTTAATGTTGCGGGGCACTGTATAGGCGGCAGCGCGTGGGAGGAAAAGCCACCTTTTCACCTCGGGCGCGGGGTGCGGTGGAGGGTGTCGATCGAGACACGCGCCTTGAGAAAAAAAATGCCGGGCCGGTCCGGAACGCTTGCCTTTGCGCCCCAACAGAAGGCACGTTGACCGGGCTGCAACCCAAAGGTGAAATTCCGGACCCGGAGGCGGCGAAAGACACAGCCAATTCAGGAGGCAGGCTTGGGCCAGACCATCGCGAAATACGGAAAGCTCCGGGCTTTGGGCGCAATGTCCGGCACATCCATGGACGGGGTTGATGCCGCGGTGGTGGAAACCGACGGGCATTCGATTTACGGGTTTGGGGACAGTGGATACCGCGCCTATTCGGATGCCGAACGCGACGTGTTGCGTGCCGCGCTGGGCCAGTGGCACGGACCCCAGGTCGATGCGGCGGCAGAGATGGTGACAATCGCACATGCCGAAGCACTGTCCGAGTTCGAGGATGTGGATCTGATCGGCTTTCACGGGCAAACGCTGGCGCATGAGCCGCGCGGGCGCGGGACCTTGCAGGTCGGTGACGGGCTGGGGCTGGCGCAGGCCCTTGGGCGCCCGGTGGTCTGGGATTTCCGCAGCGACGATGTGGCGATGGGTGGCGAGGGGGCTCCGCTTGCGCCCTTCTTTCATTTCGCCTGTGCCAAATGGTTCGGCGCGGACCGGCCGCTGTGTTTCCTGAACCTGGGCGGGGTCGGCAACCTGACCTATGTGGATCCGGCGTTCGAAGGCCCCGAAGCGCCCGGAGCGTTGCTGGCCTTTGATACAGGCCCGGCCAATGCGCCGGTCGATGATCTGATGCAGGCCCGGCTGGGGCTTCCGATGGACCGCGACGGGGCACTTGCGCGCGATGGAACGGTGGAAATGGGCGCGCTGGAGCTGTTTCTGGCCGAGCCGTATTTTTCCCGCATGCCGCCGAAATCCCTGGACCGGAACGATTTTTCGGAAATGATTGGTTTGGTCAAGGAGCTCAATGACGCTGACGCGGTGGCGACTCTGACCGGTATGTGCGCCGCAGCTGTTGTGCAGGGGATGGAGCACTGTCCGAAACCTCCGTCCTGTGTGTTGGTCACCGGGGGCGGCAGGCGCAACCCGGTGCTGATGGAGATGTTGCGCGTGTCGCTGGATTGCCCGGTCGAACCGGTTGAGGCGGTGGGGCTGGACGGCGACATGCTTGAGGCGCAGGCGTTTGCCTATCTGGCGGTGCGCGTCGCGCGAGGGTTGCCGACCTCTTGTCCTGGAACCACCGGCGTTCAGGCGCTTGTCGGTGGCGGGGTCGTCAGTACGGTGTCGATGGACCCGGTCGGATAACCCGATCCGAAAACAGTTCAAAAAAACAACTCTTTGTGCGACGATTGCCCAGACAGATGGATCAGGGGCATGGCAGTATGGCGACCAAGGCAGAGCTTGAGGCCGAGTTGGAGAAGTTGCGAAAGCGGAATGCGACGTTGGAGGCGCAGGCCGAAAAGGAAGCGGGTTCCGAAGGTTCACCTGAGGGCACCAAATCGTCGGATGAAATCCGGCAACTGCTGGAAGACCACGGGATCGACCTGAGCCAGGTTCAGTCCTTGGGACATGACGTTGTCGAGGAGTTCGGTCGGCTTCAGAAAGACTATCCGATCACGGCGTTGCTGATTGCGTTTTCGCTTGGGTACGTCGTCGGGCGCGCGCAGGGCTAGGAGGCGGGTTATGAGCAGACTGAGCAAGAACCTGGTTACGATCTATCGGACCGAACGTTTGATTGCGCGCCGCCGTCTTGGGGTGGTTCAGCAGCAGACTATTCTGATGGGCATCGCGGGCATCGCGGCATTGTCGGCGGTGGTTCTTTTGAATGTTTCCTTGTTCCTGGCGCTTCAAAGCTCGATGTCACCAGCATCGGCGGCGGCGCTGTTGGCCTTTGGAAACATCGTTTTCGCCGGGCTTATGGTGCTGATTGCAAAACGCCGAAATATCGACGACGAAGTCGCACCGGCCGTCGAGGTGCGCGATATGGCCATAGCGGATATTGAAGACGAATTGGAGGAGATGACCGCAGAGGCCAAAGAGGTCGTGCAGGCGGTCAAGAGCATTGGATCGAACCCTTTGGGATCGGCAGCGACGCTGCTGGTGCCGCTGATCAATTTGTTGATCAAAAGCCGAAGCGACAAATAGAGGCGCAACCCGAAGGTTCATCGACACACCGGAGCGCCCTTGCGGCGGGCTGTGTCAAAATGGAAATGCCCGACGTGATAGCGGTCGGCGTCCGGGCCAAGCACGGTTCCAAATATGCCGCAGGCGCCTTCGTGCAGCTTTCGCAAAACAGCGCCTTGCGCGTTGTTCCATCCGTCCCGGACCGTGATCTGTGTTCCGTCCTTTAGAACAAAGGTCGATATGTCGATCGCCTTTCCGCGCGCATGTTCCGAGATGCGTGAACGCGGGTGGTTGTTCTGGGTCTTGCAGGCATAGTGGCCAACGATCCGCATCCCCTTCAGCCCGCCGCCCATATCGGCAAAGGCTGGCTTGGCCGTGTTTTCGATCCACGTTTTCAGCGTGACCGCTGTCTGGCAATCCATCAATGAGAATTGGCTGAGTGCGATATCAGAGATTTTGTAAACGCGAACCGGGTTCGTGATCCCGCATCCGCGGGCCTTTCCCGCGACGGGCTTGCGTGTTTCGCCCAGAATGGTCCAGTCGCCGCACACGGCGCCCCGCGCCTGCATTCGTTCACGGCCCGCTTCGAATTGCCGAAACTTGCAGGGTCGCAGGGCAGGACGCCTGGAAACCAGCACCGCAGGTTCGGCTGTCACGGTCGGGTCAGCATCTTCAGCCGTTTCTTCCCCGATCAGCTCTGGCGCAGTCAGATCGGATGCAAGACGGGCCTCGGCGCAAGCGGGCTCTGCGCTGGCGAATGCTGCGCTTTGACACAAGAACAAGACAGTCAGCAGGACCTGTTTCATTCTTACTCGTTACTCCGTCGCCTGTGGCTGCGTGTACAGAATGATCAATGGGCAACCGTCTGTAAACTGACCTTTTCAGGGATCGTTATGTAAACATTCACGCCTTGGGGATATCGAAGCCCGGTGCAGCCAGTTCGAACCCCTCGAACTGGAAACCGGGCGAGACCGTGCAACTGACCAGCGTGTAATCACCCGTGCTGCGGGCGGCTTGCCAATGGCTTTCCGGGACGATCAATTGTGGTGCGCCAGAGGAAAGATCGGGGGTCAGCACATGTTCGGTGGCGGGGCCTTGGTCCATTGCGCTGAGCGACAGGACAAGCGGCGCGCCGGCATGGTACAGCCAGATCTCGGTTGCATCGACGCGGTGCCAGTGGCTGCTTTCGCCTTTCTGCAACAGGAAGTAGATGCAGGTGCCGGTGGGGCGACCTTCGTTTTCGGCGCGCCATGTCTCGGCGTACCAACCACCTTCGGGATGCCGTTGCAGGTTCAAGCGTTCGATAATCTCTTGTGCGGTCATGTGGTTCCTCGTGTTTGGGTGCGATTATGCACGGGCCGGTGTGATCCGCTATGGTATTCATGCGTCCGAGGGATATGTTTACGGCATGACCCTGAAAATCCCCTTCGATAACTCCTATGCCCGTCTGCCGGATGCGTTCTTTGCACGGCAGTCACCGGTTCCCGTGCGCGCGCCAAGGATGATTGCGTTCAACGATGATCTGGCCAAGTTGCTGCGGATTTCGCCCGGAGATGTCGAGGACATGGCCGAAGCCTTTGCGGGAAACAGTATTCCCGAAGGTGCCGAGCCAATCGCACAGCTTTATTCCGGGCATCAGTTCGGGCAGTACAACCCGCAGTTGGGCGACGGACGTGCGGTGTTGCTGGGCGAGACGGTCGGAACGGACGGGGTGCGCCGGGACATCCAGCTGAAAGGTTCGGGCCCTACGCCGTTTTCCCGCCGGGGCGATGGCCGGGCCTGGCTGGGGCCGGTGCTGCGGGAATATGTGGTATCCGAGGCGATGCATGCCCTGGGCATTCCGACCACACGTGCCTTGGCAGCGGTGGAAACCGGCGAGACCGTCTTTCGCGAAGCTCCGATGCCCGGAGCTGTTCTGACCCGGGTTGCATCCAGTCATCTGCGGGTGGGGACATTTCAGGTTTTTGCCGCGCGTGGGCAGATGGACAGCCTGAAGCGCCTGACGGACTATGCCATTGCGCGGCATTATCCCAAGGCAGAAGGGCCGATGGGCCTGTTACGTTCGGTGCGCGATGCGCAGGCCGGTTTGATTGCACAGTGGATGAGCGTGGGGTTCATCCATGGCGTGATGAATACCGACAACTGCTCGATCGCGGGCGAGACCATTGACTATGGCCCATGTGCGTTCATGGATACGTATCACCCCAACACCGTCTACAGCTCGATTGACCGGATGGGTCGTTATGCCTATTCGAACCAGCCCGATATCGCGGTGTGGAACCTCGCGCAGTTGGCAACGTCCTTGATCCAGCAGATGGACGACAAAGAGGCCGCCGTGGAAGAGGCGACCGAGATCGTCCACGCGATGCCGGACCTGCTGCAACAGAACTGGTTGTCCCGGTTCCGGGCGAAGATCGGACTGGCAACCGCAGACGAGGGCGATCAGGAACTGATCACCGATCTTCTGAAGCGCATGGCCGAGGGGCAGGCGGATTTCACCAATACCTTCCGGGCGCTGGGCGGCGGCACGGCGCGGGATCAGTTCCTTGACCCGGCAGCGTTTGACACCTGGGAAAAAGACTGGCGCGCACGGTTGGCGCACGAAGCGACGCCACAGGAGGTGATGGCCGCCGCAAACCCTGCATTCATTCCGCGCAATCACCGGATCGAACAGATGATCCAGGCGGCGGTGCAGGGCGACTATGCGCCCTTCGACCGGTTGAACGCTGTGTTGGCACGACCGTACGAGGATCAGGGGGATGCGGAAGAACTGAGGCGTCCTCCGGCCGAAAATGAGGTGGTTCATGCGACATTCTGCGGGACATAACGCGCAGCCCGCGTCTATTTCCGCAGGATTTCCAACACCGCAGCGCTGACGATCAGGGTGGCGCCCAGAAATTCCCGCAGGCCAAATGGTTCTCCTGACAGGGCGGCGGCCGACGCGATGCCAACGACAACCTCGCTCATCAGCAGCAGGCCGACCTTTGCGGGGGACAGCTTGGTTGCTGGCCAGATGGTCATGTAGATCATCGGCAGGACATAAAAGGCCGACAGCAGCGCGTATCCCGCTATGCGGATCGACTCTTCGCTTGTGATGTTCGGCAGGGTTTGGCCCCCAAGCATCAGCAGGCTGACAAGCGACAGCAACAACGCGCCAATCACAAAGGCAAAAACCTGACCCGAGATGGTCATGTTGCCAGCCTTGTACAGGCCCAGTGTGCCCAATGCCCAGCATATGCCCGATGCCAGCGCCAGCCAGTCGCCCAAGTTCTGCGGCCATGGCACGAATCCGGCGCCTCCGAGCACGACAAACAGCCCGCCAAGCCCGCAGATCAGGCCCGCTAGGCGCATCAGGCTCAGGCGTTCTTTCAGAAATACGACGCCCAGAATCGTGCCCCAGATCGGAGTGAGATAGAACAACAGGATCGAGCGGACGACGTCGGTGTAGACAAGGCTGATCGAATACAGGCTGAATGCAGCCCCTGTGAACATCCCGCTGAGCATCAAATCGCGCCATTGCCGGGCCAGCATGCGTCTGTCGGGCCAGACAAAGGGGATCAACGCAATCAGGGCCGCGCAGTACATTGCGATCCCTGACCAGGGGCCGGTCAGGCCCTGATCGTAGAAAAACCGCACCGGAATCCAATAAAGGCCCCACAGCGCGCCGCCTGTCACCAAAACCATACTGGCCCGGGTGCTGTTGTCGGGTTGGGTCTGGCTCAGGCTCATGCGGGCCCCCCTTTTGCTGCGATGCGTTGTCGTCACCGCATCGGGATAGAGCGTTGCAGGGCCGGGGATCAAGCGGAACCTTTGCTTTGATACCAGCCAGGTTTCAATCGCCGAAACAACAGGCAGATTGCCGGGGGCGGGTGGCGTATCGGAATTGTCGCAGCAGGAAACCAAGCAGAGGGGTTGCGCCTCACGTCAGGCATGGCACTTTAGGGTCAATTCATTTGGTCACGCGTTCATGCCAACTTCGTCCACGCTGCGTATCGCAAGCTACAACATCCAGAAATGCGTCGGGTTGGATTTCCGGCGTCAACCCCAACGTATTCTGCAAGTCATCGAAAACATGAAAGCGGATATCGTGGTGTTGCAGGAGGCTGACAAGCGCCTGCCGCCCCGTCCGGCCGCGCTGCCGCATTTCATGTTGGACGAGGCGGGATGGCAGATCGTCGATCTGGGCGGCGCGGGCAGTCTGGGCTGGCACGGCAACGCGGTGATCTGGCGCGGAGAGGGGATCTCGGTCCGCCGAAAAGGGCATCACGAGTTGCCGGGGCTGGAGCCGCGCGGGGCGGTTCGGGTCGAGTTCGACACCCATATCGGGCCATTGCGCGTGATGGGTATGCATCTGGGGCTTCTGCCAGCGTCGCGGAGACAGCAGATTTTGCACATTCGGCGGAACGACTGGGATATGGACCAGATGCCGACAGTTTGGGCCGGTGACTTCAACGAGTGGTCACGTCAGCCAGTTCTGGATCACCTGGTCCCCGAAATGCGGTTTCTGCCCCCCAGACCAAGTTTTCCCGCCGCGCAGCCCCTGGGCGCGCTGGATCGGATCGCGCTGGGCAGCGGAATACAGGCCGTGGCGCACGGTGTTCACGACACACGTCCCGCGCATATTGCATCTGATCACCTGCCGGTCTGGGCCGATCTGACGCGCGCCAGATCAGAAGGTCGCAAAAGGTGAAATCCCTGTAGCGAAACCTGCGCAGACATATTAAGACAGACACCCGAGCAAGTCTGAGGGGCATCATGTCGGAAACGATTATTGGGCGTTGTGAAGCCAAGGGGCTGCGCATGACCGGTCAAAGAAGGGTCATCGCGCAGGTGCTGGAACAGAGCGACGACCACCCGGATGTCGAGGAACTCTATGCGCGGGCGTCTGCCGTGGACAAAGGCATTTCCATTGCAACGGTCTATCGCACGGTCAAACTGTTCGAAGAGGCTGGTATTCTGGAACGCCTTGAGTTCGGCGACGGACGGGCCCGGTACGAGGACGCCGAGCGCGATCATCACGACCACCTGATCGACATGCAGTCAGGAGAGGTTATCGAATTCGTCGACCCCGAGATCGAAGCCCTGCAGGAAAGAATCGCCGCCAAGCTTGGGTACAAGCTGAAGGGGCACCGGTTGGAGCTGTATGGCGTCCCGCTGGAAAAGGACTGACCCATCACAAAACGCGATTGATCCGCTCACTTTAATTCATCAGGCGTGACGGGAATTGTCTTGCCAGATGCCGTTGGTTGAGGTTGTTGTGCATCTACAGGCACCAGATGTGCCCTTTCCAACGGACGCGCAAATGAACAACGTAAACGGCATCCTGCTGCTCATCGGGTCGATGGCGGCCTTTGCACTTGAGGACATGTTCATCAAGCTCCTGTCCGGCTCTGTGCCGACAGGGCAGATCATGGTGTTTCTGGGCGTGTTTTGCGGGCTCGTGTTCGCCACGATGTCAGTGGTCACCCGAAAGCGGATCTTTGACCCCGTGGCATGGAAAACCCTGCCATTGATCCGCGCTGCGACCGAAGGCTTTGGCGCGGTGGCGTTCGTGACGGCGTTGTCTCTGATCGACCTGTCCACCGTTGCGGCCGTGTTTCAGGCCATGCCGCTGGTCGTCACCATGGGTGCGGCCCTGTTCCTTGGAGAGCAGGTCGGCTGGCGCCGCTGGAGCGCGATCGGCGTCGGCTTTGTCGGTGTTCTGATGATCATCCGCCCGGGGATGGAGGGCTTTCGGCCGGAATCCCTGTTTGTGGTGTTGTCCGTGGTCGCCATTGCGGCGCGCGATCTGATCACCCGCAAGCTGGACCCACGCGTGCCCTCATCCGTCGTTGCGATGCAGGCCTATATTGCGGTGGCTGTGGCCGGCCTGGTTCTGATGGTCATGTCCGGGGCATCCTTCGTGCCGGTTCAAGCCGGTCAAACAGGCCCTTATGCGGGGGCGATCGGATTTGGCGTGCTGGGCTATTACGGCATTGTCACTGCGATGAGGGTGGGCGAAGCCTCGGCCCTGATGCCGTTCCGGTACACGCGTCTGGTGTTTTCGATCCTTGCTGGAATGCTGGTGTTCGGTGAACGCCCTGATGCGCTGACAATGGCGGGGGCGACCCTGATCATCGGTTCGGGTCTTTATACCTTTGTCCGCGAACGGCGTCTGGCGCGGGAACTGGCACCCGCCTGACCCTGTTGGCGCAAACAACGAATTGTTAGCCCTAAATGTCCGGGAATATGCGTGTTAGCGTTAACGGAACCGGTTTACTTTTGGCCGGTTGCTGCTATGACGCGTGCAACCGACCGCAGTCACAGGGACAGGCTTCATGAGCACCATCATCGACATCCACGCACGCGAAATTCTGGACAGCCGGGGCAATCCGACAGTCGAAGTTGACGTGATTCTGGAAGACGGCACCATGGGCCGCGCTGCCGTGCCCTCGGGCGCGTCCACCGGTGCCTATGAGGCGGTTGAAAAACGCGATGGCGACAAGGCGCGCTATATGGGCAAAGGCGTTCTGGAAGCCGTCGCCGCCGTGAACGGCGAGATTGCCGAAGAACTGGTAGGCTTTGACGCGACCGAGCAGGTGGCTATTGACCAGGCCATGATCGAGCTGGACGGCACCGAAAACAAAGGCCGTCTGGGTGCGAACGCTATCCTGGGTGTCTCGCTGGCCACGGCGAAGGCGGCGGCGGATTTCACCACCCAGCCTCTGTATCGCTATGTGGGCGGCACCGCGGCGCGGGTTCTGCCGGTGCCGATGATGAACATCATCAACGGTGGCGAACATGCCGACAACCCGATCGACATTCAGGAATTCATGATCATGCCGACCGCCGCCGCGAACATTCGCGAAGCGGTGCGCATGGGGTCCGAGGTGTTCCATACGCTGAAAAAGGAACTGTCAGGCGCAGGTCTGGCGACCGGTGTGGGTGATGAGGGCGGTTTCGCCCCCAACATCGCCTCGACCCGTGAAGCATTGGATTTCATTCTGAAATCCATCGAAAAGGCGGGCTACAAGCCGGGTGAGGAAATCCACCTGGCGCTCGATTGCGCGGCGACCGAGTATTACAAAGACGGCAAATATGTTCTGTCGGGTGAGGGCACGACCCTGACATCCGAGGAAAACGCGGCTTATCTGTCTGCGCTGGTCAATGACTATCCGATCATCTCGATCGAAGACGGCATGTCCGAAGATGACTGGGATGGCTGGAAGGCCCTGACCGATGCCATCGGCGACAAGGTGCAACTGGTTGGTGATGATCTGTTCGTGACCAACCCGGAACGTCTGGCCGAAGGGATCGAACGTGGCTGTGCGAACTCGATGCTGGTCAAGGTGAACCAGATCGGCTCGCTGACGGAAACCCTGCGCGCCGTCGATATGGCACACCGCGCGCGCTACACCAACGTGATGTCGCACCGTTCGGGCGAGACCGAGGACGCGACCATTGCCGATCTGGCGGTTGCCACCAATTGTGGTCAGATCAAAACCGGCTCGCTTGCACGATCGGACCGGTTGGCGAAATACAACCAGCTGATCCGCATCGAGGAGTCGCTGGGGGAAGTGGCCGAATACGCCGGCGCGTCGATCCTGAAATAAGCATGGAATTGGGGGCCAACGGCCCCCATTTTTCAAAGTCCGGTCTCTGATCCGTCAAGCGGTCGTTCCGCCGCCCGCGCCGTAACCCCTGTGATTGATCAATTGGTGTTGTTGACCCTTCGGACCTCTTGGATTCAAGCGTTTAATGGGCCTTGAACCAGCATCTTCCGGACGATCCCGGTGAAAGTTGCGGCGGGAAACATGGCTTCAGCTGATATCCACCCTTGATTGAACCTTTCTGGTTCGATCCTTCTTTGGGTTTAAGATTGCCGGGCCTGCTTGCAGTTGAAGTTGAAAGTTTTCGAAGAAATCTTCGATCTTTTTGCGAAAGAGGCGTGATCCGGATTGCGCAATCATTTCAATGGTTTTTGTTCTGCAGGCGTCTTGCACTAGCCTTTTTGTATCAAAAAAGAATGCAAAAATCACATTATGTGTGAACTTGTTACTAAGTAAATCACAGCCACGTGATCTAATCTGGATGCATTGCAGAAAGGAGACCACGATGTCTGTATCCAAATTCCTTCTGGTAATCGCAGCAGCTTCTGTCACAGTTCTTTCCGCCTGCGCGGGTCCGGGAACCTACCCAATTACCGGAGACCCGGTCTCGGTGAATGACCCGGTACAGGACATGAACCCGGCCAATATCTTCCGCGGCGAGTCTCGTTAAAGCAACTTGCTCATCAGCATATATCTGTCGCGTGGTTTGAACCCGGTGCGCAGATAGATTTTCTGAGCGGCTTCGTTGTGTCGGTCGACTTCCAGATGAAGGGCAGTCAGCCCGGCTTCGGACAAAGCTTTGGGCAGTGCCAGCAGAACTTCGGTCGCGATGCCGCGGCCGCGAACAGCGGGTCGGATATAGATTTCGTCCACGAAACCGTCCATCCCGCCGAATTCGACGGACCAGCCGAAGGTCAAAATGATGTAGCCCAACGGCGCCCGTCCGGGGCCGATCAGATAGACACAGCCATGGGGAATACCCTCGAGCAGGGGTGTCAGAGCATTTCGGGTCTGGTCCGGGTCTTGCGTCAATCCGGCCTCGGTATGGAAGGCGGTGACCAGTGCCATCAGACGATCCAGGTCTTCGGGGCGCGCCAGGCGCAGGGCGGCGCTCATAATCTGGCCAGCCTTTCCGTCAAAAGATTGAAGAAGCCGTCGGCGTCGATTTCCCCAATGAACAGCGCATTGGGCGCGCGGTCGGTTACGCCCCACCAATCGGCGACGGTCATGCCCATTGTCAGCTCGGACTGGGTTTCAATCTCGACATTCACATGACGGCCTGAAAACAGCTCGGGCCGGATCAGATAGGCGGTCACGCAAGGGTCGTGCAAAGGCGCACCCGCGCTGCCGTATTTTTCCTTGTCGAACCTCTCAAAGAAATCGGTCATCTCGGCCACAGCGAGTCCGACTTTGTTTCCCAGAGCACGGAAAGCATCATTGCGGGGTTTGGTGACCAGCGCCTTATGCGTGACATCCAACGGCATGACCACAATCGGCCTTCCGGATTTGAAAACGATATCAGCAGCTTCCGGGTCGACATGAATGTTGAACTCAGCTGTCGGGGTGATGTTCCCGACCTCGAAATACGCTCCGCCCATCAGAACGATTTCCTGTACCCGGTCCACAATGTCCGGAGCCTTGCTGAACGCGGTTGCGATATTTGTCAGTGGCCCCAGCGGGCAAAGGGTTACCGTGTCCGGTTCTTCAGCGCGCAGGGTGTCGATGATGAAATCCACCGCGTGCCCCTCGGCCAGCGGCATCTGCGGATCGGGCAGGTCCGGGCCATCCAGACCTGTCTTGCCATGCACATGCTCGGCCGTGACCAGCGGGCGGTTCAACGGTCTGTCGCAGCCCGCATAAACAGGTGTGTCGGTCCGGCCCGCCAGTTCGCACACGATCCGAGCGTTCTTGGCGGTCAACTCCAGGGGCACGTTGCCTGCGACCGCCGTGATGCCAAGAACCTCGATGTCCTCCGGGCTGGCCAGCGCCAGCAGGATGGCGACGGCATCGTCCTGTCCGGGATCGGTGTCGATGATGATCTTGCGAGGGGGCATGGGCGTCTCCGGTGGTCGTGAAGGTGGGACACTCGCAAGTGTCGGGTGCCTTGTCTACCCGTTTCTGGGTGCGGCTATGACTTCAACCGGCGGGAGTTTGCCGTTGGCGCGATGCTCTTCGGTTTTGACCTCGTCCCAGAGCGCATCCATCTCGGTCAGGTCGCTTTGCGAGGGGGTCTTTCCCCGTTCGGCCAGCCGGGCCTCGACCTGTTCAAAGCGACGGGTGAACTTGGCATTGGTGCGGCGCAGCGCAGCTTCGGGTTCGATACCCAGGTGGCGGCCCAGATTGACCATCACGAACAGCAGATCGCCGAATTCATCCTCAAGCGCGTCCGCGTCCATCTTGTCACGCGCCTCTTCCAGTTCAGCGGCTTCTTCGGTGATCTTGGCCAGTACGTGGCTGGCGTCGGGCCAGTCGAACCCTACGCGCGCGGCCCGTTTTTGCAGTTTATGCGCCCGCAACAGGGCTGGCAGGTTGGCGGCCACCCCGTCCAGCGCGCCTTTCTGTTCCTTGCCTGCACGTTCGGCGGCCTTGATGGCTTCCCAGTCCTTGGTCTGCTGTTCGGCGGATTTGTCGCGGGATTCGTCACCGAAGACGTGCGGATGCCGGGCCACCATCTTGTCGGACATGGTGCGAACCACGTCCTGAAAGGTGAAATATCCCGCCTCTTCCGCCATTTGAGCGTGAAAGACGGATTGGAACAGCAGATCGCCCAGCTCGCCCTTCAACTCGTCCCAGGCTTCACGCTCGATGGCGTCGGCGACCTCATAGGCCTCTTCGATCGTATAGGGCGCGATGGTGGCGAAATCCTGTTCGATATCCCACGGGCAGCCGGTTTGGGGATCCCGCAGGCGGCGCATGATTTCCAGCAGGCGTTCGATCCCTGCGTCACTGTCATGGATCAGAGGATTATCGGCCATTGCGAACCCTTTCATTCCGGTGTCAGATGCATCCATCCCGCAGTCCCGATCAGGAGTCCACCCCAGATGCCCGTCGTCAACCGAATTGCCGATTTCTCTGCCGATATGACCAGATGGCGCCAATATCTGCATACGATACCCGAGTTGGAGTTCGAGTGCTTTCAGACTGCCGCATTTGTGGCCGAGCGTCTGCGTGAATTCGGGGTTGATGAATTGCATGAAGGGATCGCAAAAACCGGGATGGTCGCGATCATCAACGGGCAGGGCGACGGCCCGACCATTGGCCTGCGTGCCGATATGGATGCATTGCCGATTACCGAAGAAACAGGCGTCGAATATGCATCGAAGAATCCCGGAAAGATGCATGCCTGCGGGCATGACGGGCACACCACAATGCTGCTGGGCGCGGCGCGGTATCTGGCCGAGACGCGAAATTTCAGCGGCCGCGTGGCCCTGATCTTTCAACCGGCCGAGGAAGAAGGCGGCGGCGCGGGCGTGATGGTCGAGGAAGGCATCATGGAGCGGTTCGATATCTCTGAGGTCTATGGCATCCACAACGATCCGGGAAATCCGGAAGGTACGTTCCATACAACGCCGGGGCCGATCATGGCGGCGGTCGATACGTTCGATATTCATATCCAAGGCGTCGGCGGCCATGGCGCCATGCCGCATCAGACCCGCGACCCGGTCATGGCGGCCTGCGGCATTGCGCAAGCAATCCAGACCATCGTCAGCCGCAACCACTATGCGGTGGAAGACCTGGTTGTTTCGGTCACTCAGATCCATGCCGGAACGGTGAACAACGTGATCCCGGACACCGCCTATCTGAACGGCACGGTTCGCACATTCGATCCTTCGGTGCAGAAAATGGTGATGGAGCGGATGGAGCAGATCGTTCAGGGGCAGGCCGCGTCTTACGGTGTCGAGGCACGGCTGGAATATCAGGTTGGATATCCGGCGACGATCAACGATGCCGAAAAGGCAGCCTTTGCCGCGGCCGTCGCGCGCGAAGTGTCGGGGCCTGAGCGGGTGATCGACACAATGGGGCGCGACATGGGGGCCGAGGATTTTTCGTACATGTTGCAGTCGCGGCCGGGGGCCTATCTGTTCCTGGGGCAGGGTGAGGGTGCCGGGCTGCATCATCCGAAATACAACTTCAATGATGATATCGCGCCGGTGGGGGCATCGTTCTTCGCTCGGATCGTGGAAAAGGCGCAGCCGTTGGGCTGATGGGGGAGCGAAATGGCACTGGAAGACGCAAAAAACCAGGTGGATGAGGCATTCACCAATCCGGACCTCAAAGGACTGTCCTATGAAAACACCTTTGGCGGGGCGACCTCGTTTCTGCGCCGGCTGTATACCAAGAACCTGACCGGTGCCGACATCGCCGTGACCGGCGTGCCGTTTGATCAGGCGGTGACCAACCGCCCGGGCACCCGTCTTGGCCCGCGTGCGATCCGCGAGGCCAGTGCGCTGCAATCTCCCGATGCGCCTTATGGCTGGCCCTTCGATGCGCTGAGCGAGCTGGCGATCATCGACTACGGCGACATGGCCTATGACTATGCCAATATCCCTGCCTTTCCAGACACGCTGACCGACCATATCCGCACCATTCTGGCGGCGGATGTGGCCTCGGTTACGCTGGGGGGCGATCACTATATCAGCTTTCCGATCCTCAAGGCCTATGCCGAGAAATACGGGCCGATGTCGCTGTTGCAGTTCGATGCCCATACCGACACCTGGGCCGACGACGACATGAGCCGGGTGGACCACGGCACCATGTTCTACAAGGCGGTGAAGTCGGGGATCGTGGATCCGAAACGCTCCGTCCAGGTGGGGATCCGCACCACCAACGAGGACACGCTGGGCGTCAACATCATCGACGCGCGCGAGGTCTACGAATCCGGCCCCGCTGCCGTGGCACAGAAGATCAAGGGCATTCTGGGCGACAGCCCGGTCTATCTGAGCTTTGACATCGACGGTCTGGACCCGGCCTTTGCACCGGGTACGGGGACACCGGTTTGGGGTGGTTTGAGTTCCATTCAGGCGCAGATCATCCTGCGCGACATCGCCGGGATCAACATCAAGGGCGGCGACGTAGTCGAGGTGTCTCCGCCGTTCGATACATCCGGCGCCACGGCGATTGCGGGGGCGCATGTGGCGACGCAGATCGTCTGCCTGTTGGGGTGGAACAAGCTGGCAAAAACATAACCGTTTGGACGCGCATTAACCATTGGTTAGCCATACTGCCGGTATGTGCTGGGTAAAGAAAGTTGAAGGGATGGGGATACAACGCGCATGACTGAATTCAATCAACCGGTCAGCGGCAATGATCTGGCGCGGTTCTCGGGGCCGAATACGTTTATGCGCCTGCCCCAGGCAGCCTCGCTGGCGGGGCTGGATGTGGCGGTTCTGGGAATTCCGATGGATATCGGCACCTCGTGGCGATCGGGCACCCGGTTCGGACCCAAACAGATCCGCAGCGAAAGCGCGATGATAAGGCCCTACAACATGGCCACCTCGGCGGCTCCGTTCGACAGCTTGCAAATCGCTGACATCGGGGATCTGGCGATCAACACCTTTTCGCTTGCGGACAGCCTGAGGATCATCAGGGAAAGCTATGATGCGATCCTGGAAAAGAACGTGACCCCGGTGGCGATGGGGGGAGATCATTCGATCACCCTGCCGATCCTGCGGGCCATTGCGGCAAAGTATGGGCCGGTGGCTCTGGTGCATGTGGATGCCCATGCGGATGTGAATGACGAAATGTTCGGCGAGAAAGAGACCCACGGAACCGTCTTCCGCCGCGCCTATGAAGAGGGGCTGATTGTCCCCGACAAGACCTTTCAGATCGGCATTCGCGGATCGGGCTATGCGGCTTCGGATTTCACCGAAGCCAGGGATTGGGGCTTCCGCCAGTTCCCGGCCTGGGAGTTGTGGCAGCAGAATCTGACGCAGATCGGCTCTCAGATCCGCAAGATCATCGGGGATCATCCGGTCTATGTCACGTATGACATCGACAGCCTGGACCCGGCCTTTGCACCGGGCACGGGTACGCCAGAGATTGCCGGGCTGACCACGCCGCAGGCGCTGCAACTGATCCACGCGTTGCAGGGCGTGAATATGGTGGGGTGTGACCTGGTCGAGGTTTCACCTCCGTATGACCCGTCCGGCAACACGGCCCTGACGGCAGCCAACCTAATCTACGAGATGCTGTGCATCCTGCCGGGTGTGACGTCACGGTAAACCGGCCCGGAACGGCTTGCCCCGGCGCTTGATCCGCATAGGGCTTCTGCAAGAGGGTAAAGCGGGATGAAAAAGATGGTTCTGTGGGCAGTGATCGCGCTGGTGCTTGGGCTGGGCGCTTACATCCGGCTGGCCCCATCAGCTCTGGTGCAATGGCATATTGCACCGGTTGCAGAGGTTGATCAGGACTTGCCGGGTGGCGTTCTGCGCGTTGTTGCAACCGGCCCGGAAGGGTTGCAAAAGCTCGATCGGATCGCCCGCGCCACGCCGCGCACCTCGGTTTTGGCAGGTTCGGTCGATGAAGGCATGATCACCTATGTCACCCGCACGAAATGGATTGGTTTTCCCGACTATACCACTGTTCAGCAGGACGGCGACACGCTGCGCATCCATGGCCGTTTGCGGTTTGGGCGCAGGGATTTCGATGTGAACAAGGCACGGGTTGATGGGTGGTTGAAGCAGATGTAACTGTTCTACCGGCGCTCAGGACGCCTCATCCTGTTCAAAGTGATCAACTGGATCGCTTTGCAACCCGGACGATAAACACCCTTCCTGCACCTCGCGCCACATGGGCACGTTCAGGGACATCTGGCATTGTGCCGTGAACATGCGGCCGTCGACTTGTAGGCAGATCATCTCACCCAGTTCAATGCGGGACCCGGACGTGTCGGTGCAATAGCAATCGCGGGTCTTGCCGTCGGGGCCGATGTAATCGGCGAAAACCGGCGTGGACGTCAGCAAAAGGGCAAGCAAAATCCGTTTCATGACAGCAAGCTTAGCACGACGTGGCCCTTGACCAAAGCCCCCGGATGATAGACACCGCCGGGATGATCCCCGAAGAACGTCTTGAACAGATCACCCAGCGTTTCCAATACCTCGAAGCAGCCATGGCGGATGGCGCATCGGGCGGCGATATTGCGGCCTTGGCCAAGGAATATTCCGACCTCAAGCCCGTGGTCGATCAGATCATGGCCTGGCGCCAGCTGGTGGCAGACCTGGCTGAGGCCGAGGCGATGCTGGCCGACCCGGATATGAAGGAGTTGGCCGAAGAGGAAATTCCGGACCTACAATCGCGCATCCCCGAGGCGGAACACGCGCTGCAACTGGCGCTGTTGCCCAAGGATGCGGCGGATGCGCGCCCAGCGATGCTGGAAATTCGCCCCGGTACCGGCGGGGACGAGGCCGCTTTGTTCGCGGGCGATCTGTTACGTATGTATCAACGCTATGCCGAGGCCCACGGGTGGCAGTTCGAGATCATCGAAGAACAGGCTTCTGATTTGGGCGGGATCAAAGAGGTGGTGGCCCATATCAAGGGCGACAATGTCTTTGCCCGGCTGAAATACGAATCCGGTGTGCACCGTGTGCAGCGCGTGCCCGAAACCGAAAGCGGCGGGCGCATCCACACCTCGGCGGCGACGGTGGCGGTACTGCCCGAGGCCGAGGATGTCGACATCCAGATAGACGCCAATGACATCCGTATCGACACGATGCGCAGTTCCGGCGCGGGCGGGCAGCACGTGAACACCACCGACTCGGCGGTGCGGATCACACATATTCCGACGGGCTTGGTGGTAACAAGTTCCGAGAAGTCCCAGCATCGCAACCGCGAGATCGCCATGCAGGTGCTGAAGACGCGGCTTTATGACCTCGAGCGGCAGCGGATCGACAGCGAACGTTCCGCCGACCGGGCAAGCCAGGTGGGATCAGGGGATCGTTCGGAACGCATTCGCACCTATAATTTCCCACAGGGGCGGATGACGGATCACCGGATCAACCTGACGCTCTATAAACTGGATCAGGTGATGCAGGGGGATCTGGACGAAGTGATTGACGCTCTGACGGCGGATGATCAGGCCCGATTGCTGGCCGAGATGGCGCAATGATGGGGCTGCAAACAGCAGCGCAGGCCATGGTGGCCGCAACCGCGCGTCTGAGGGCCGCGGGCGTGGATGACCCGGCGCGCGATGCGCGCCTGTTGTTGGCCCATGCCGCACGGATAGAAGCCAGCCGGGTGACGCTGATTGCCCCGGAAGAGTTGCAGCCCGAGATCGCTGAACGCTATGACCAGCTGGTTTCTTTGCGTGCCATTCGGGTGCCGGTGTCTCATCTTCTGGGCGAACGCGAGTTCTATGGGCGCAGGTTTCGCGTCAGTTCCGATGTTCTGGATCCACGCCCCGAGACTGAAACCTTGATCGAGGCCGCGCTGAGCGAACCTTTCGACCATGTTTTGGACCTCGGGGTCGGGTCGGGCTGTATTCTGGTCACACTGCTTGCGGAGCGCTCCAGCGCTTCGGGCCTTGGGGTCGACCTGAGTGAAGCCGCCTGTCTTCAGGCCAGCGCCAATGCCGTGCTCCACAAGGTGCAAGGACGAGCCGAGATTGCGCAGTCAAACTGGTTTGAAGACATTGAAGGCCAGTTTGACCTGATTGTTTCCAACCCACCGTATATTTCCGTAACCGAAATGAAGGATCTTTCGCCCGAAGTGCGGGAGCACGAGCCGCGCATGGCGCTGACCGATGAAGGGGACGGGCTGGGCGCGTATCGGCAGATTGCGGCCTCGGCCCCGGATTACCTGCTGCCAGGCGGGCGAATACTTGTGGAAATTGGCCCGACACAGGCAAATCTGGTGTCTGCCTTGTTTGATGCGGCGGGTTTGGCGGATATTCGCGTAATCCCCGATCTGGACGGGCGTGACCGGGTTGTCGGCGCGAAGATGCCGGGTTGAAACTGTTGTCTGAAGCCAAAAAACGCTGCCCCGAGTAAAAAAGCGTGTGAAAATCCCAGATTCCTCTTGTCTGCACGGTCAGGACATGTTTACTCAGGATTAGTCGGCGAGGTTGACGCTGTTGCAGCGCACCCCTGACGCCAAGCCCAAAAAAGTCGACATCCCGTCACGGCAAACGCCTCTGAGCAGTGCAAAACACGGGTTGAGCGACAGCGCATTGATAAGGCTGACGTAAAGTAAAATGAGATCTTCCAAATCCCGCTCGCGGGCCAAGAACAACCGCAATCGTCCTTCCGGCGGTAACGTCGTGAACCGGGTTTTTGACAGCTCGGGCCCTGAAGGCAAGGTGCGTGGCACACCGCAGCAAATCATTGATAAGTACAATCAGCTGGCGCGTGACGCTCAGCTGTCAAACGACCGCGTTGCGGCGGAAAACTTCCAGCAGCACGCGGAACATTATCTGCGCATGCTGAGTGAGGCGCAGCGCGAGATTGAAGCGCGCCGCGAAGAGCAGGAGCGCCAGAACCGCGAACGTCAGGCCGAGCGTGACCGTGAGCGCGCCGAGCGCCAGGAACGTGAAGCGGCCCGGCAGGCCGATCCCGCCGAAGCGCCGCAGCCGGACGTAATGGATTTCGCGGCACCGGACGCTGCTCCGGAAAGCGGTCTGGTCGAGACACCGGAAAGCAAAGGGGCCGAAGCCCCGGCAGCTGAGAAGAAGGAAAAGCCTGCGCGCAAACCGCGGGCACGCAAACCCAAACCGGCGCCAGCGGCTGAAGATGCGCCCAAAACGGATGGCGACGCACCGGAAGCGGCTGAATAAGCCGTCATCAGAATTTGCAAAGCCCCGAGGTCTAGCCTCGGGGCTTTTTTGTGATCAGGGTTTCTGGATTTCGCGCGCCAGGGCACAGAACGCTTCAAGCGGAACCTGCTCGGCCCGTTCAGTGGGTTGGATACCTGCGGCCTGCAAGCGATCCTCGATATCCGGAGCGACGCCTTTAAGCGAGGCACGCAGCATTTTGCGGCGTTGATTGAAGGCAGAGGCCACCACACGCGACAGGGTCGCGGCGTCAGCAGGATAGCGCGGTTCTGGCAGGGCGGTCAGGTGGACCACCGCGCTGGAGACTTTGGGCGGAGGGGTGAAGGCGCCGGGGGGAAGGGACATGGCGATGCGCGCCTCGGCCCGCCATTGGGCAAGGATGGCGAGGCGGCCATACGCCTTGCTGCCGGGCTGGGCCACGATGCGTTCGGCCACTTCGCGTTGGAACATCAGCGTCAGGCTCTGCCAGAAGGGGGGCCATTCCGGGGGTGTCAGCCAGCGTACCAGCAGTTCGGTGCCGACGTTGTATGGAAGGTTGGCCGCGATGCGGATTGGCGGGGTCAGGTGTTCCAGCGTGTTGATCTCGAGCGCGTCACCATTGATGACCTCCAGCCTTCCGGGATAGGCGGCGGCGATATCGTTCAGGGCGGCGATGCAACGGGTGTCTTTTTCGACCGCCACGACCTTGCGTGCGCCTTCGGACAGGAGCCCTCGGGTGAGGCCACCAGGACCGGGGCCGATTTCCAGTACGTCGCAGTCTGCAAGATCGCCAGCCTGACGGGCGATTTTGGCGGTCAGGTTGAGGTCCAGCAGGAAGTTCTGACCCAGGGATTTGCGCGCCGAGAGTTGATGTGTGGCGATGACCTCGCGCAGAGGGGGGAGATTGTCGATAGCACTCATGATCCGATTACCGTGACGCAGGCCGCAGGGGCAGCGCCAGAAATTTTATGCCTCCGGCGGGGATATTTTCAGCCAGATGAAGGATCAAGAGCCTTGTGCCATGCGTTGGGCAAGCTTCAGAGCTTCGATCAGGCTGGTAGGATTGGCGATGCCTTTCCCGGCGATATCCAGTGCAGTGCCATGATCTGGCGACGTGCGGATGAAGGGCAGGCCAAGGGTGACGTTAACGCCCCGGTCGAAATCCAGTGTCTTGATCGGGATCAGGGCCTGATCATGATACATTGCGATCGCCGCGTCATAGCGGGCGCGGGCAGCGGCGTGGAACAGCGTATCCGCAGGGTGCGGGCCCGTCAGGCTCGCATCTTCCGGGTTCAGACGGGCCAGCATTGGGGCGATCCAGTCAAGCTCCTCGCTGCCCATTTTGCCGCCTTCGCCGGCATGGGGGTTCAGGCCGGCTATGGCGATACGGGGGTGCTGTATGCCAAACTGGTCGCGCAGGCCGCGCGCGGTGATTTCGATCGTCTCGCGCAGCAGGTCGGGCGTTAGCGCGGCGGGAACCTGCGCCAAGGGAATGTGGATTGTCGCCGGGACAACCCGCAACTGGTCGCTGGCCAGCATCATGACAACCCGGCGGGTGCCCGACAGCGCAGCCAGAAACTCGGTATGGCCGGGATAGGTAAACCCGGCCCCGTCGATCAGGGCCTTCTTGTGAATGGGCGCGGTGCAAAGAGCGGCCGCTGCCCCGGCTTTCACAAGATCGACGCCGGTTTCGATGGCATCGATCACCGATGGGGCATTGGCCGGGTCTGGCTGACCGGGCATGTTTGCAGCAGGGAAGTTCAGTTGCAGCACGGGCAAGGCCTGATCACTGACTGCAACAGCATCCGAAGGGGTTTGGATTTTCGCAATGGGCGTGCCAGCGGGCAGGTGGTTGGCGTCGCCGATAAAGAAAAACGGGCAGGTTTGGCGCAGCTCGGCCCATGCTTTGGCCGCGATTTCAGGGCCGATCCCGGCCGGTTCACCGCAGCTGAGCGCAATCGGGCGTGTCATTCCTGAACAATGGTGGCGTCAGCCCGCAGCTGCTCTACCAGGCTGGACGCAAAGGCCTGTAGCCGCTGCTGCGCCAGTGCATTCGCGACATCCGCCCGCGAGGTGTCTTCGCCCAGGTCGCGGACTCGGTTGCACAGCATCAAGAACACCAGCGTCTGCCCGTTGTTGCGGGTCAGATTTGTTGACACCTCGAAGCGATCCAGCTTGGCCAGTTCTACGGCGAAATCACGTGGTACTTCTGAAGGGCTGGCTTCGATGCGGTCCAGGACTTCGACGGGTTGATCCTTGGCGATTCCATACAAGTCATCGCAGGTGTCGATCTCCTCCCGCAGGGCGGCAGCCCGTGCCAGGGTCTCGGCGCTGCGACCACCCGGCAGGTAATAGGCAGCATAATCTAGCTTGGAAATACGCGGCGCGGCGGTTGCCACCTCGCGCAATCCGCGCAACTGAAACAGGGCGACGGCGTTTGGCAAACTGATGGGATCGGTGATCTCACCGTTCTGAAGCCCAAGAATAACCGGCTGCAAGGCAGGCGGCAGGTTGGAGATATTCAGCCAGTCCAGACGTCCGCCTTCGTTGCGGGTTGCGGCTCCGGAATATTGCGCCGCTGCGGCTGAAAACGCTTCGATAGTTTCAAGTCGCGAGATTTCTTCCGCCAGCAATTCGGTCTGTGCAACGGTTTGCGGGTTCACCGGGATGATGATCTCGGACAGCAAAACCTGAAGGCCGCCGCCACCGGTTTGTCCCAGCGCGCGATCAATCTCGTCTTCGGTCGGACGGGCCTGCGACAGATAGCGCGAGCTGACATAGTCGCGCCAGGCCAGCTGATCTGCAACATAATCACGGACAGTTTCCGGGTCGACGCCTGCCTCACCCAAAAGTTGCAGGAACTGTTCGGTGGACAATTGCCCGCGCGAGGCGAACTCGTCGATACCCAGTTGTACGGCTTCCGGCGCAGCTTCCACGCCTGCTTCACGCATGGCCTGCTTGCGCAACTTTTCTTCGATCAGGGCTTCTCTGACGTCAGCTTCATTGCCGCCGGGCAGGCCCAGAACATTCAGGAATTGCAGGCGTTGTTCCAGTTCGTACCAGGTGACGATATCCTGATTCACGCGGATCGCTGGCGAGAACAGGCTCTGGGCGCTGACCTGCGGCGCTGAAAAAGCGAGGAAAACGGCGGCCAGTGCCGGCGTGACCGGTTTGTGCCAACCGGAACGAAGAAACCTGGAGAAACCTGATATCAACTGCATTTTCTCTTGTATGTGTTACCACCGCCTTCAAGGGCGTATCCTGTCAGCGATAGGGTAAAGCCGAATTCTGTCGAAGGCTCAATAGTGGATGTTGAAGTAAAGCGTCTGCTTACGGACATGTTAACCTGAACACATTCATTCTGGTAGGTTACACCAAGCCCCAGCCGGATTGGCTCTGACTGGTTCAGATCATAGCGTGCCTCGGCATTCGTAAGCCAGTTCTGGTCGACTTGATAGCGGCCCAAAAGCCAGATTTCCGAGATTTCATCCGCAATGTTTTCCGCCGGATCCTCTTCCTGCCAGATATAGCTGCCAGACAGGCCGGCAAATTCGGATGCCCAGGCACCGCGCAATTCAGCTTTGACGAAACTGAAATCGCTGTCTATCAGACCGCGCCCGCCGAGTGACCAACCGTTGGCCGTGGTGATTTGCCCCGCCACCAGCAAGTCGGACGTGGTGCCCTGCAATCCGGATGTCAGGGTGAAATTCGGGTCGGCATCCGCCCGAAACACCTGACCCACCGTTACAAGCGCTTGCTGTCCGTCTGCACCATAGCGGGCCCAGTTCAGACCGATGACCCCGGTGGCACCGTCTTCGCGCTGATCTTCCGCAGGGAATCTGGACAGGGCCAGCAGGTTACCCTGATCGAATTCCTGAAACGTGCTTTCATCATCTGGCACATCAGTGTCCGAGACATGGGTCCATCCCAACTGCGCGATCGGTTCCAGAAGCTGAATCGCGCCGGTCTTTTCGCGACGGGTCATCGGATAGCGAAGCGTCAAAGCCGCGCGCGGGGTCGAGCGGGTCACATTGCTGGGAAAGTTGCTGTCATGGCGAATATTGAACGTATCCACCGATGCGCCCACCGTCGCGTCCGCGCGAAGGCCCGATGCAAATGTCCAGCTTCGCAACCATTCGGCATCAACAGTTGCCCTTGTTATGTCACGGCCAACGATATCGGCGTCGCTGGTGCGTTCATGTGCGTGGCCGATAAAAGCCAGCCGCACTTCGCCGCCAAGCGCGCCAGGGAAGAATCGCTTTTCATAGTTCAGGTCGAAGACTCGCGATGGGATTTCGTCCTGATTTTCACTTTCACGCAGAGTTTTGTAATGGATCAGGCTTGTTTTGAACGCGGTGTCGCGTTTGATCCGTTCCAGCGCTATCTCGCTGCGCAAACGATCCAGGCCCGGCAGCCCGTAGTCCGCCAGATAGGCGTCGTCCGAGGTGGTTTGCAGAGCGAATGTCAGCCGGAAATCGTTCTTCAGGTTGAACCAACCGCTGGCGAACAGATAACCGCGATCCTGATCGGGCTGGACATCATCACGGGTATAGGCCCCTTCAAGCTGAATGCGCCCGTTCACGAACGCCTGGCGATATCGATACCCCAGCGTCGTGGTCTTGCCCGACAGGTACGGCGTTAAGGTCAGATCCTTGTGGTCCCCCAGCTTGAAGAAATAGGGAACCTGAACCCCCGTTCCCAGTTGTGAGGTGCTGCGGATCGACGGCACCAGAAAGCCGGTTGCGCGATCCAAAGTGGGGTCCGGCAAGCGCAGATAGGGGAAATAGAATACCGGATAATCAAGCACCCGAAGCTGCGCGCCTTCAAAGTACAATTGCCGCTCCAACTGGTCGTGGGTGACCTTGCGGGCGCGGATCTGCCAAAGGGGTGGCTTACCGTTGGTGCAGACATGGCAGGAAGTGGCCGAGACCTTGCTGAATTGCGTATAGCGGCCCGCTGCCCGTTTCGCCTGAACCGAGGCAATCTGGATCTGCTGATCGAAAACCATCCGAGCACCGATCAGCAGACCGTTTTGGATACCGCTGTCCAGCTGTCCGGAATCGGCCAGAAGGGTCGACTGGCCCCCCTGATCAATGCGAATAGGTCCCTCGAGCGTCAGCTCACCCGTTTCCCGGTCATAGGTGACACGTTGGGCTGACAGCTTGGTATCGCCCTGAAAGGCTTCGACATTGCCTTCGGCCACCAGTTTTCTATCAGGTGTTATAAAGACCTTGTCGGCAACCAAAAGGGCGGGTTCGGCCTGTGACTGCGCAGCTTGCGGGTCAGGCTCGGCCGACGTGGTTTGCGCCGCCAGAACGGTCGGTGCCGACAACGCGATTGCGCTGGTCAGCAGCAGGGAAATCATGCTCCGCATCAGCCGTCCTCCGCGTGTAGAAGCAGGCCAAGGGACAACAAGATGGCGGCGAAGGGCGGCGCCCACGCCGCGATATAGACGGGCAATTGTCCGTTTTCCCCGAGGATTTGCGCAAAATTGCGGACGAAATAGATGGCAAAGCCAAGCAGTACGGCCGTCAAAACGGCTATTCCGGTACCGCCGAACCGAACGTGGCGCATGGTGAAAGCAGCCCCGATCAACACCATTGAGACCAGAAAGAAGGGCCGGGCCAGCTGCACTTGCAACCAGACTTCATATTGCTTGGTCGAAAACCCGGCTTCGCGCAGATCCTTGATCAGTTGCGGCAGGTCAAAAACCGACACTGAATCCTGTTGCCCCAGAGTGTCCAGAATCCGCTGCCGGGTCAGCGAGGTTGGCAACTCCAGCCGTTCATGCTCCACCGAACTGGTTTCAGGGTTCTGCCCGTTCTGCAAATTCCAGATCTTGGCCCGCGACAGGACCCAGTTTCCGTCTTCCAGCACCGCCCTGTCGGCGACGATCTGCTGGGTGGGTTTACCGTCGCGCGCGAAGGTGATGATGGTCACGCCGTCCAGGCCCAGCGTATCCCCGTTCGAGGTGCCCCGGGCATGGATGACGGCCTGTCCGTTTTCCGCCGATTGACGCAGCCAAAGGCCTTCGCTGCTGATCGAAAGCGCTGAACTGCCGTTGTTGCGATAGGAATCAGACAGGCGTTGGAATTCCTGGGATGTGGCCGCAGAGATGGGGTTCAGCAATGCCACCGCAAGCGCACCGATGATCAGGGCCAGCGCCGCTGGCGCGACCAGTGCGCGGATACCCGAGCGACCCGTGGCGCGGGTCACCACGAGTTCAGAGGTCCGCGCCAGCCCGACGAACAAGGCAATGGTGGACAGAATGACCAGCAGGGGCAGCATTTCACTAATGGCGGCCGGTGTGTTCAGAAGCGTCAGGTGCAACAATTGGCCGAAGGACAGGTCGACGTCGTCAAATCGGCGGATCTGTTCGATCAGATCGATGAGAATCATCAAGGTCAGAAAAATACCGCCGATGACCAGAAAGCTTTGTAGAAAGCGGCGGGCGAAATAGCGGTCGAGGATCACAAGACTGCCCCCGCCAAGCCTTTTGCGCCGGAAAACGGGCCGAAATCGCGCATGCATGTCTTCCTGCGCGACGGCGTATGCCTGCCCTCTCGTGTCACGTCGTTCTCCCCCGAGCCTGCCGGTTATTTTTTCGGGACCTTACTGCAATTGAAACGCGGGGAAAACTGCTATCTGGTCAAGTCGGGCGGCGCGGGCTAGGTCTTGGGGAACAGAATTCGAGGAGTTTGCAATGAGCAGTCTGATACCGGTCCGCTTTCAGGAGTTTGACTTGGATGCGATGGCGCAGGCCGAAGGGCGGGTGGCCATCATCATTCCGTCGGACGGAAAAATGAACCCTGCGGCGCGCCGGGCCAATCGCCTGACGAAAGGCGCTGTGGCGAGGCTTGTCGAAAGTGAGAAATTCGGAAAGTCCAAGACCGGCGATGTCATCTCGATGGCCTGGCCGGCTGGGATGGCGGCCGAAGCGCTGGACGTCGTGGTGCTGCCGCGCCGCCCGGAAGCCGACGAGGCCCGCAAGGCTGGTGCCGCGTTGGCCAAATCCGCAGGTGGCAAGGACATGCTGGTGATGGTCGGCAATCAGGCGCATACCGAAAATCTGGCCCTTGGCATGGTGCTGCGCAGTTATGATTTCAACGCGCACAAAACCAAGGACAGCGAAGGCAGCGGTTCAATTACGATCGGACATTCAAAACCCAAGGAAGCCGAAGCAGAGTTTGCACCGCTATACGCGATTGCCGACGGCGTGCGGATGACGCGTGATCTGACCAACGAACCCGCAAATGTTCTGACGACCACGGAATTTGCCGATCGTCTTGTCGAGATGCAGGAGCTGGGCCTGGAAGTCGAAGTTCTGGAAGAGGACAAGCTGACTGAACTGGGCATGCGCACTTTGCTGAGCGTCGGGCAGGGCTCTGCCAGCCCGTCCAAAGTCGTTGTGATGCACTGGAATGGCGGCGACAAGGACGATGCGCCCTTGGCTTTGGTGGGCAAGGGGGTGGTTTTCGACACAGGTGGCATTTCGCTGAAACCGGCCGGTGGCATGGAAGACATGACCATGGACATGGGCGGTGCCGGTGTTGTCGCGGGCACGATGCGCGCGTTGGCCAAGCGCAAGGCCAAGGCCAATGTGGTGGGCCTTGTCGGGCTTGTCGAGAACATGCCTTCGGGCAATGCCACCCGTCCGGGCGATGTGGTCAAGTCGATGAAGGGCGACACGGTCGAGATCATCAACACCGATGCCGAAGGTCGTTTGGTTCTGTGCGACGTGATGTGGTACGCGCAGGAACGGTTCAAACCGGTGGGCATGATCGATCTGGCCACCCTGACCGGGGCGATCATCATCGGGCTGGGTCATGAGAATGCAGGTGTGTTTTCCAACAATGACACATTCTGTGACGCCTTCCTGAAATCGGCCCGGGCCGAGGATGAAGGCGCGTGGCGGATGCCGTTGGGCGATGCCTATGACAAGCTGCTCAAATCGCGCATCGCCGACATGAAGAACGTCGGTGGCCGTCCGGCGGGCTCGATCACGGCGGCGCAGTTTCTGCAACGTTTCGTGAAAGAGGATACACCCTGGATTCATCTGGATATCGCGGGTGTGGCTTCGGTGTCGTCCGAGACATCCTATGCGCCCAAAGGTGCCACGGGCTGGGGTGTGCGCGCGCTGAGCCGGTTCGTGCAGGACAATTTCGAGTAAGCGAATGGGTGCTGTCTATTTCTACCATCTGACCCGCCAGCCGCTGGAGCACACCTTGCCTGTGCTGCTGGACAAGGCGCGGCAGGCCGGGTGGAAGATTGCCGTGCGGGGCACCGATCCCGCACGGATGGACTGGCTGGATGAAAAGCTGTGGCTGGGCCCCGAGGACGGGTTCCTGCCGCATGGTCGCGAAGGCGGCCCGCATGATGCCGAGCAGCCGATCCTTCTGACCACCAGCGCCGAGTCCCCTAACGGCGCGGTGTGTGTCATGGCGGTGGACGGCGCGCCGGTCGAACCCGAAGAGGTGTCGGCCCTGGAGCGGGTTTGCATTCTGTTCGACGGCAATGATGACATGGCCGTGCAGCACGCGCGGGGGCAGTGGAAGACGCTGACCGGCGCCGGATGCGCCGCGCAATACTGGTCGGAGGAATCCGGGCGGTGGGAAAAGAAGGCCGAAGCCTGACGGGCCGTGCCATTTATCAGGAGATTTGAGGATGCAGATGAAGCCTCTGGGCCGCACCGGGATTGTCGTGAGCGATCTTTGCCTCGGGACGATGACGTTCGGGTCGCAGACCTCGGAATCGGATGCGCACCGGCAGATGGACATGGCGCTGGATGCGGGGATCAACTTTGTGGATGCCGCCGAGATGTATCCCGTGAATCCTGTCGCCAAAGAGACAATTGGTCGTACCGAAGAAATTCTTGGAAATTGGAACGCTGCAAATTCGTCGCGCCGGGCGGACTTCGTACTGGCGACCAAGCATTCGGGTGAGGGGTTGTCATATGTTCGCGACGGTGCGCCGATCACGGGAAAAACCGTTCCCGAGGCCATCGAAGGGTCCTTGCGGCGGTTGCAGACGGATTACATCGATCTCTACCAGTTCCACTGGCCCAATCGCGGCAGCTATATGTTCCGTCAAAACTGGGATTATTCGCCTTCGGGCCACAATACCGCGGACGTTCTGGAAAATATGCAGGAGTGTCTGGAGGCCTTGCAGGTTCAGGTGGACAAAGGCAACATCTGCGCTTTTGGCCTGTCGAATGAAAGCGCATGGGGTACGGCGCAATGGCTGAGACTGGCCGAGCAGACGGGCACACCGCGTGCGGCGTCCGTACAGAATGAGTATTCGTTGCTGTGCCGTCTGTTCGATACCGACATGGCCGAGCTGAGCGTACATGAAGATGTCGGCCTGATGGCGTTTTCACCCCTGGGCACCGGGCTGCTGACCGGGAAATACCAGGGCGGGGCCGTGCCGGACGGCTCACGTATGTCGCTTTCACCTCAATTGGGCGGGCGCAAGTCTGACCGGGTGTTTGATGCGGTCGCGGCCTATCTGGATGTTGCCGCGCGACATGGCCTGGATCCGACCCATATGGCGTTGGCCTGGTGCCGCTCGCGACCATTCATGATGTCGGCGATTTTTGGCGCGACCACGGTCGCGCAGCTTGAACACGTATTGGCCGGTGCGGATTTGACGTTGTCAAAGGAGTTGCTGGCCGAGCTGGACGCTGTCCACAAGGCGCGCCCGATGCCGTACTGAGGCGAGGGGGCTCTGCCCCCGGCACGCTGCGCGTGCCTCCCCCGGGATATTTCTGGCCAGATGAAGTTGGATCCGGTCAGTGATGGGTGGGGTGCGCGCGCTCTTGCCTGAGGTCGCGGGCAGATTGGCCATGCGCGGTGCGGAAAGCGCGGGCGAAACTGGATTGCGAGGCAAAACCGGTGGCCAGCGCGACATCCATCAATGGAAGGTCGGTGTCAGTGACCAGACGGCGGGCCTCGGCCAGGCGCAGTTGCAGATAGTGATCCTGCGGCGTGGTGTTCAGGCGCAAGCGGAACTGTTGTTGCAGGGTGCGCGGGCTGGTGCCCAGCTGGTCTGCGATATGGGCCAGTGGCAGGGGGTCATCCAAGGATGCCTGCATCAACGAATTCGCCTTTGCCGTCAGCGCGGTGTGGCGATGTGGAACGCCGGTGCGGCTTTGCGGTTTGCCCGGGTCCGGCGCGCCATCATAGAGGAACAGGCCCGAGACACGGGAGGCGAAACCCGCGCCATGACGGGCGGCGATGATGTGCAGCATCATCTCGACAGCGGGAATCGCGCCGCCCGAGGTCAGGCGACCATTCGAGACAGTAAAGCGGTCGGGGCGCACGTCCACGTCGGGGAAACGAGTGGCAAAGTTTTCCAGGTCTTCCCAGTGGGTTGTCGCGGGGTGACCGTCCAGCAGCCCGGCCTCGGCCAGCAACCAGGGGCCGCCGTCAATCCCGGCCATCGTCGCCCCGGTACCGGCAATGCGGCGCAGCCCGGCCAGCAGGCTGGGGGTGGCGTGGCGGGCCAGTTGGAAGCCCGCGACGACAATCATGAGGTCGCAACCTTGCAGGCGAGCGAGCGGGATGCCGGGCACTTGCAACGCGCTGGTCAGCATCGCGGGTTCGGCTGTGGCGGTCACATAGTCCCAGTCAAATGCGGGCCGGTCCGCCAGACGGTTGGCCGCGCGCATCGGATCGACCGCCGAGGCGAAGCTGAGCGTGTTGCATTCATCCAGCACCAGAACGGCGGTTTTCAGGGCCCGATGTTCGGGTTGCAGTATGTTTTTTGCGGATTGCATCAAGTTCGATTCGCATTCTGCCAAGTGGTTTTCCCAAGGCTGCGCCAGAGTCGGGCTAGAATGCAAATCGGAATCCGTGGAGAAGCCTGGGGAAAACCCAAGGCAAAACTGGGTATAACTTGGGGAAAACGCCATGCCTCTGGAAATGAACCGCGAAGTCTTCATCACCTGCGCCGTGACCGGCTCGGGCGGGACGCAGGATCGCAGCCCGCATGTGCCACGTTCACCGAAGCAAATTGCCGACAGTGCGATTGCCGCCGCGAAGGCGGGTGCGGCCGTGGTGCACTGCCATGTGCGCGACCCCGAAACGGGTGCCCCGTCGCGCGATCTGGCGCTGTATCGTGAGGTGACCGATCGGATTCGGGATGCCGAGGTGGACGCAGTGCTGAACCTTACGGCTGGCATGGGCGGAGACATGGTGTTCGGCGGTATCGAAAACCCGTTGCCATTGGCCGAGGCTGGAACCGATCTGGTTGGCGCGACCGAACGCGTGGCGCATGTGGCCGAATGTCTGCCCGAAATCTGCACGCTGGATTGCGGCACGATGAACTTTGCCGAGGCGGATTACGTCATGACCAACACGCCCGGCGCGTTGCGAGCGATGGGGCAGATGATGACCGATCTGGGCGTGAAACCCGAGATCGAGGCCTTTGACACCGGCCATCTGTGGTTTGCCAAGCAACTGGTGAAAGAGGGAATTCTGGAACCCAACGCCCTGGTTCAACTGTGCATGGGCGTGCCGTGGGGGGCGCCGGATGATCTGAACACCTTCATGGCGATGGTGAACAACGTGCCCGATGACTGGACCTTCAGCGCGTTCTCGCTGGGGCGGCATCAGATGGCCTATGTGGCGGCCTCGGTGCTGGCGGGCGGCAATGTGCGCGTGGGGCTCGAGGACAACCTGTGGCTGGACAAGGGTGTGCTGGCCGAAAACTGGCAACTGGTCGAACGCGCAGGCACCATCATCGAGAACATGGGCGCGCGGGTGATCGGCCCGGCCGAGGTGCGCGAGAAGCTGGGGCTGGTCAAACGGGCGCCCAAAGGTTGACCTGCTTGCGTCCCTTGCCATGACCGGTAAGTGCAGGGGCGCCAGCAAAAGGAAGTGAGCAATGCGATCGGTGCTTGTAATCTGCGCGACGGTTCTGGCCGTTTGTCTACCCCGGGTTGGGGTGGCACAGACCGCGGAAGACCCTTTGGCCCGCAAGGACTGCGAAGCCAAAGGGGGAAGCTATGAGATAGGCGGGCGGATACGGCAGTTTATCTGCTTTGAACCATTGCCCGACGCTGGAAACTCCTGTGAAAAAGCCTCTGACTGCGCAGGGTTCTGCCTGTCGGACACCAAACAATGCAGCGCGGTGACACCGCAATTCGGATGCATTCCGCATCTGGATGAGGCGGGGCGCGCGCAGGTAATCTGTATCGATTAGAGGACAGCATGACAAAGACGGCAGCAATTATCGGTGGCGGTGTCATCGGCGGCGGATGGGCCGCACGGTTCCTGCTCAATGGATGGGACGTTCGGGTGTTCGACCCGGACTCCGAAGCAGAACGCAAAATAGGCGAAGTACTGGACAATGCGCGGCGATCCCTGCCGGGGCTGAGTGACGTTCCGTTGCCGGCCGAGGGCGCACTGAGCTTTCATGACGACATGGCCGACGCCGTACAGGGCGCGATGTGGATCCAGGAAAGCGTGCCAGAGCGGCTGGACTTGAAGCTGAAGGTTTACAAGGGCTTGCAGGAGGCTTGTGATCCAGAAGCGATCATCGGGTCATCGACCAGCGGGTTCAAACCATCCGAGCTTCAGAACGGTGCTTTGCGGCCCGAACAGATCGTCGTGACGCACCCGTTCAACCCAGTCTATCTGCTGCCGCTGATCGAGCTGGTGCCGACCGACAAAAACCCACCGCAGATGATTGAACGGGCCAAGGAATTGCTGACCTCGGTTGGATTCTTTCCGCTGCATGTCAAGAAAGAGATCGACGCGCATATCGCCGACCGCTTTCTGGAAGCCGTCTGGCGCGAGGCGCTCTGGCTGGTCAAGGATGGCATTGCGACCACCGAAGAAATCGACGAGGCGATCCGGATGGGCTTTGGCATCCGCTGGGCGCAGATGGGATTGTTCGAAACCTACCGCGTGGCCGGAGGTGAAGCGGGGATGCGGCATTTCATGGCTCAGTTCGGGCCAGCCTTGAAATGGCCATGGACCAAGCTGATGGACGTGCCGGAATTCACCGATGAACTGGTCGACCTGATCGCCGATCAGTCAGACGCGCAATCCGGAATGCATTCGATCCGGGAACTGGAACGCATTCGCGACAACAATCTTGTTGGCATGATGCGGGCCCTCAAGGCACAGAATTATGGCGCGGGGGCGGTGCTGAACCAGCATGATGCGCGGTTGAAACCGGGTGCCCTGCCGTCGCTGGATCAGGCGGATCTGAGCCAGCCGATCCTGACCCTGTCCCGCGCCGTTCCGTTGGACTGGACGGATTACAACGGCCATATGAACGAAGCCAAGTATCTGGAAGCCTTTGCGGCCGCCACGGACCGTTTCATGGAGATCATCGGCTGCGATATGGAGTATATCGCGTCGGGTGGCAGCTATTTCACCGCCGAGAACCACATCCGTTACATCGACGAGGTCCATGCGGGGGCGAAGATCGACGTGCGCACGCAGATGCTGTTGGGGCAGGGCAAGAAGCTGCATGTCTTTCACAGCATGTATGAAGGCGACAAGCTGTTGGCCACGGGCGAGAGCTTTCTGCTGCATGTCAGTCTGGAAACCCGCCGTCCCAGCCCGCCGTCGCCCAGGATCGAAGCAGCGATGGCGCGGATTGCCGAGGCACAGGCCGCTTTGCCTTACCCTGAAGGGGCGGGTGCCGCCATCCGGAAGCCCTCATGACCCGGCGCGTATTGGTAACCGCCGGGGCATCGGGTGTCGGTCACGCCATGGCCGCGGCGTTTGACGCTGCCGGCTATGATGTCTGGGTGACGGATATTGACCAGTCAGCCCTGGATATCTTGCCCGACCATTGGGTGGCGCACAGGGCTGATGTGACCAACGAGGCCTACATGAGCGCGGTGTTTCAGGCTGTCGGGGCCGCCGGCGGGCTGGATGTTCTGTGCGCAAATGCCGGGATCGCAGGGCCGACCAACGCGATCGAGGATATCGATCTGGATGCATGGCGCGCCTGTCTCGCAGTCAATCTGGACGGGGCCTTTCTGGCCGCCAAGCACGCGGCCCCTATAATGAAGTCGGCGCGGGCGGGCAGCATCATTCTGACCTCTTCGACAGCCGGTCAGTACGGCTATCCGTTCCGAGCGCCTTATGCCTCGGCCAAATGGGCGGTCATAGGGTTGATGAAAACGCTGGCGATGGAACTTGGGCCGCTGGGCATTCGCGCAAACGCCATTTGCCCGGGTGCCGTGGAGGGCCCGCGCATGGAAGGCGTCTTGGCCCGAGAGGCGGCCGCAAAAGGCATGACCCGCGATGAGGTCTATCAGGGCTATGCGTCGGGCACCTCTATGGGGCGCTTTGTGGAAGCGCGGGATATCGCCAATATGGCCGTCTTTCTTGCTTCAGACGCAGCACGGCTGGTGTCTGGGCAGGTGATTGCGGTGGATGGGCACACGGTCAACCCCGACCCGAAACTGTAGGTCAGCCCTGATTTGGTCCCCGGATCTGGCGGATGGTCTGACGGACCGCCTGCCAATCCTGCGCCTCTTTCTGGTTTCCGGCGGCTTCGCATTCGCGCATTTTCTGTGCGGCTTCCGCCTCGGCCCGGTCTCCGTGCGCAGCATATAGTGCGCGCGCGTATTGAGCGGTTTGAATTGCGTCCATTCCTGTGGTCCTCCGTTTGTGATCGGAATGCCCGTTGGTTCGCGCCAAGGGAAGATAGCACAGGTTTTGCGCCGCTGCATCAATTCTTGCCGGATACTGCCGTTCTGAGTTGTCGCAAGTGGTCCGGGAAATCGCGGGCGGCCACATCGGCCTCGCGCACAAGTGTGTCGAAGTGCCGTGAAAACGTCTCGATCCGGTCCCGGTCACGGAACGCCATATAGTGACTGCCTGCGTAAAAAACGCACAGCAGCGGCCCGAAAATCGTTACAGGGGCTGAATAAAGCCGTTTGGCATCGAACAGATAGACACGCATTCGGGGATAAAGCTGTTCACACAGCTCCAGCAGATGATCGATCTGCTCCTGACGAATCGCCGGGCAAAGGCCTTGGTAATACCCCGTGCCGCTTGCAAAGCTTTCGATCTCGAACAATGGCATTGCAATTTCGTAATCAGACTGCGCACTGCGCATCCAGGTCAACCTGTCTTCGGATGCACCGATGGCCTGATCTGCCGTGCGACCCAGATGGGGGGCATATTCCCACTCCAGCACCGCGCGCGTCTTGAGCATGTCGGGCAGGGTGGCCGGAACATAGCGGATCTTGTACCCGGCGGCTTCTTTGTGCCAGTCGAAAATCCGCTCATCGACAAGGGCGCGAGGGGCTTCCGTAAAGGACAGGGAACTGGCCAAAATCTCTGCCGCGCTTTCCGGTCTGTCGGACAGGCTCAGCAACCAGTCAGCCGAGACACCCAGTGCCGCGGCACAGCCACCCACAACATGCGCGTTGGGAAGACGCGCGCCATGACCGGTCAACAACTGAGAAACGGTCGAACGGTCCACGCCGATGTGGCGCGCAAGCGCGCTTTGGCTGACGTGACGGTCCTCCATCGCGCGGGCAAGGCGTTGGCGGAATTGAGCGGCGCGGTCGCGTTTGTCTAAATTTTCCTGCATAAGGTGAAAAATATCACAACTGATGAATTTTGTTAATCATATTCAGAATTTTCAGCGCGTGCACTGAACGGTAACCCCGTTGTAAAAGCAAAAAGAATGGGGTTCGGAATGGAAACGCGGCGAAGATCTGTCGTGAAAGCAATCGTATGGAATGTCATGGGGCTGGCCACCATGACGCTGGTGGGCCTGATCGCCACAGGCTCGGCCGCCGTCGGCGGGGCATTGGCGCTGGTGAATACCGCCATCGGCCTGGCGCTTTACATTGTCTATGAAAGAATTTGGGCCGGAGTTTCGTGGGGGCGCAATGGCTGAGCCCTCAACACCCAAGTCGCCCGAATGGGGTACATTTGCCCTGATCGTCGGCTGCTATGCCGCATGGCTGGTCGGGCTGTTCTGGTTGGCGGATGTTTCGCTGTGGTTGACGGTGCTGGTTTTGGGCTTTGTTGCCGCCCTGCATTCGTCTTTGACGCACGAAGTCCTGCACGGGCACCCGTTCCGAGCCAAATGGCTGAATGAGGCGCTGATGGCGCTGCCGCTGACCTTGGCCATTCCGTATAACCGTTTTCGCGATCTGCATTTGGCGCATCATCAGGATGCCACTTTGACCGACCCGTATGACGACCCCGAGTCCAACTATCTGGATCCCAACGTCTGGGCGGACCTGCCGGGTGGCGTGCGGGCTTTGCTGGCCCTGAACAACACGCTTCTGGGGCGGATGGTTCTGGGTCCGGCCATTGGGCAGGTGCTGTTTCTGCGCGACGAATGGCGAGGGCTGCGGCGCGGCGACAGGGCGATCCTGCTGGCCTGGGCATTGCATATCCCCGGCGCGGTTGCGGTGCTGTGGATCGTTGCACAATCGGCCATGCCGATCTGGACCTATCTGATTTCGGCCTATATCGGGCTGGCGTTGCTGAAAATCCGCACGTTTCTGGAACACCGCGCGCACGAGAAGTCTCGCGCGCGGACCGTGATTATCGAAGACAGCGGGCCGTTGGCGTTTCTGTTTCTGAACAACAACCTGCATGTTGTTCATCACATGAATCCCGCCGCGCCATGGTATCGGCTGCCGTCGTTGTATCGGGATGGCAAAGACAGGTATCTGGCCTGCAACGAGGCGTATGTTTACCGCTCCTATGCACAGATTTTCCGGCAGTATCTACTGCGCGCCAAGGATCCGGTGCCGCATCCGCTCTGGCCAAAGTCTTGATTTGACGACACAACGGGTGACATGAGTCTCTGGATCCCTGTCACCATCGCCGCCGCCAGTTTTCAGACCGTGCGGTTCATGCTGCAAAAATCCTTGAGCAGCGTGAAACTGTCCGCCGCCGGCGCGACCTTTGCGCGATTTGCGTATTCCATGCCGCTGGCCGTTGCCGGGCTGTTTGTGGCGATGCTGACAACGGGCGCCAGCTTGCCTCCGATTGGCGGAGTGTTCTGGCTGTACGCTGTCATCGGAGGCACGGCGCAAATCCTGGCGACGATCTGTGTTGTGGCGTTGTTCAAACAACGAAACTTTGCTGTCGGGATCACCTTCAAGAAAACCGAAGTCATTCAGACCGCGATCGTCGGCTTTCTGGTTTTGGGCGACAGCGTTTCCAGCGGCGCGCTGGTTGCGATCCTGTTGGGGTTGATGGCGGTGCTTTTGCTGTCGAAAACCCCCGGAGGAGGCGGCGCCTGGTGGCGGCATCTGACCAACCGCGCGTCCCAATTGGGGCTTGGATCAGGGGTTTTGTTTGCATTCTCCGCCGTCAGCTATCGCGGGGCCTCGTTGCAATTGGGTGATGCCGACGCCTGGTTCCGCGCACTGATCACCCTGGCCGCCGTCGTGACGTTTCAGTTTGTTAGCATGGGCCTGTGGCTGTTGTGGCGCGACCGGGCCGAACTGCGCGCGGTGTGGCAGACCCGATCCACCGGTGTGTTTGTCGGCCTGACCAGTCTGGGCGGTTCGTTTTGTTGGTTCTGGGCCTTCACCCTGCAAAACGTAGCCTATGTCAAAGCGCTGGGGCAGGTAGAGCTGATCTTCAGCCTGATGGCCTCGATCCTGTTTTTCCGCGAGACGATCACCCGGCGAGAAATCGCCGGGATGTTGCTGTTGGGTGTTTCGATACTTGCCTTGGTGCTGGCGATTTAGCCGGCACGACGCTCGTCAAAGCTCAGGGCAATGAAGCTGGGCAGGTGATCGCCCATACCCACCACGGCCCGGCCATTGTCTTCCTTGCGCCCGCGGCCACGCCCTTTGGGCTCTCGCTCTTTCCGGGTGTCTTTCTTGGCTTCGGAGTCCCGGGCTTTTTTCTCGGGCTTCGGCTTTTCAGGCTTGGGCTCTTCCTTGACCGGATTGTCGATGCGCGGGATGTCCTTCTGGATCAGTTTTTCGATCGCAGCCAGGGCTTTTTCATCGCGGACCGAGCAGATCGTGATGGCCTTGCCTTCGCGCCCGGCGCGACCGGTGCGGCCGATACGGTGTACGTAATCCTCAGGGTGGCCGGGGACGTCGAAATTGAACACGTGGCTGACGGCTGGAACATCCAGACCGCGCGCAGCGACGTCGGATGCAACCAGCAGACGCAATGATCCGTCGCGGAACCCGTCCAGCGTCTTCATCCGCTGCGATTGGTCCAGATCGCCATGGATCGCGGCAGCGTCATAGCCGTATTTCTTCAGCGATTTCGCGCAGATATCGACATCTGTCTTGCGGTTGCAGAAGATGATTGCGTTGGTGCACTTTTCGCCCTCTGCGTCGATCAAGGCGCGCAGCACGTTGCGTTTCTGGCTTGCTTCACGGTCCCGACGGCCGCCTTTGAACATGACAACGCCCTGTTCGATCGTCTCTGATGCGGTCGCTTGCCGGGCGACTTCAACCCGGGCAGGGGCGGACAGGAAAGTATCCGTGATGCGCTCGATCTCGGAAGCCATGGTCGCCGAGAAGAACAATGTCTGCCGCGTGAACGGCGTCAGCGAGAAGATGCGTTCGATATCAGGAATAAAGCCCATATCCAGCATCCGGTCGGCTTCGTCCACCACCATGATCTGAACACCGGTCAGCAGCAGCTTGCCACGTTCGAAATGGTCCAGCAGGCGGCCCGGAGTGGCGATCAGAACGTCGACGCCGCGATCGATCAGCGCCTCTTGCTCTTTGAAGCTGACACCGCCGATCAACAGCGCCTTGGTCAGTTTCAGGTGTTTGGTATAGGTGTCGAAATTCTCGGCCACCTGGGCGGCCAGTTCCCGCGTCGGACACAGCACCAGCGAGCGCGGCATGCGCGCGCGGGCGCGGCCACGGGCCAGCAGGGTGATCATCGGCAGTGTGAAGCTGGCGGTCTTGCCAGTGCCGGTCTGGGCAATCCCCAAGACATCACGGCCTTCCAGAGCGGGCGGAATCGCGCCTTCCTGGATCGGAGTGGGGGATTCGTATCCGGCCTCTTCAATGGCTTTGAGGACCTTCGGGTTCAGGTTCAGTTCGTTGAATTTTGTCATGTATGTCCGGTTTTTGCGGACACTTGACCTGGCCCGCGCGTCAAAGATGTGCCGGGCCCGGATGGCCATGCGCGTAATGCGACATTTCGGCTTGTACGCGGACATAACAAAAACGTTGATCGGGGTCAAATGAAGAGAATTTCACCTGACCCTGCCTGTTGTCTGCGGTGAATTTCAGCAACAATTCAGCAACTTCCGGGGAAGTGTTTCTGTAGTTTTTCGTCCAGGTTCAATGGGCGGTGGCGCAGCAGGCCGTGGCGTTCCAGGTTGGCGCGCACCTCTGCGTCCGCGCCGCTCATTTCATTGTAGAACGCACGCAGCCCGACCATGCCCTGTTCGGCCTCGATCCAATTGAGCAGTTCGTTCTTGCTCAGCCCCCCCCGTTCGCGCGGAACATTCGGAGCCATGCCGGCCTGATACGAGCCACGATCCATGCGGAACTGGTAGTGCGCTATCCAGTGGTCCCAGTCCGGGGCATGACGATGGCACAGATCGATCTGCGGAAGCTCGTATTTGCAGGGCAGCAGCACCTTGTTCTGAAACAAGTTGTGGATGCGGATGCTCAGGTTCTTCAAGCCGGTGCGCACGAACAGCTTTCCCTGAACATGACTCAGGAATCCGCCCATGACGAAGGCGCCGTAATTCGGGTAAATGGTCTCGACCAGCGCTTCGCGGTTCGGGCCATGCGGAATATGAGCTTTGTACAGGTCATCGCCCCCGGCCAAGGCCTCCAACGGGCGGACACGCACCGCGGGAACTGTGTCTGGAACATCGCGCAGAACATCGGAAATGGGGGCCGCCGGCCAAAGAAACTCATCCACATCGATATGTGTCAACCAATCCAGCCGAGTGTTTCGATAGGCAAAAGTGGCGTGAACCGACTGGCGCACCTGATGCTTTTCCGGTCGTGCGCGTCCGCGTTTTTCCCAAAAGGCGTCATCACAGTTTCGGACCCGGACCTTGGGATGCATTCTCAGAGCCCTGAACGTGCGGCGGTTGGGTTCGTCCATGTAGATATACATGAAATCCGCCCCCAGTTCGAGGTGATGGGCCACGAACCGAAGGACGTCTTCGGTTGGCCCCCGGACCATGGAAACAATGCCCCAGGTGGTCATTTGCGCGGTGCGCGGGCGTCGCGCATGCGTTTCAGGCGTCGAAAAATTCCACCTGGGTCCTTGTTCAATTGGATCATCAGGTGATCCACCAGCGGCGCAATCGTGGGATCATTCATCGCCTTGGTCCAGATCGGAGCGATGAGATTGACGTCAAGCCCGCCTTTTTCAAAGGAAAAGCCTTTCATCTGATAGGGCAGCGGGACGTGGTTCCTGTCCTTGAATTGAAACGGCGTTTCGGGGGCCAGCCCCGAGAAGAGCCGCTCGAACTCATACAGCTTCATCATGCTGAAGAACACGCGCAAGGCATGTCCGACCTCGCGCTGTGTCGGCGTTTGACCGTGATCCGCAAAAGTCTGAACAGACGATACCAGCCAACGCAGGTCTAGGGCGGAAAGAAGATGGTCGGAATGTTCGTCCCACAACCGGCAGAACAGCGCAGGGGCCTGACGCGGAAAGGAGCGTTTTCTGAGATTCGAGATCAGCTGGGCGTTCAGGAAGGCAAGCTCTGACTTTCCGACGAATTCCCGCGCGATCTGAACGCGTTTGCGATCCCAGGTGGTGCTGCGCCCGGGTGGCAATTCGGTGGCGGTGTCGGGCACGATGCGTTTGGCCAGATCATCCAGATCGACGTCAAGCTCGGGCAGGGTCAGGGTGCCGAACTGAAACGGGCTGCGCCGGTTCTCATAGCTGTCCAGCATGTCGGGCAGGCCACCGGGATAGGTCAGTTCGTCGTCACTCATGCGCGCAGGATTGCACAGCCAAACCTGCCTGTGCAATCAGACAGTTGCCTCAGGTCATCATCTCTTTTGTCGCGGTCAGGTTCAGCGCGGGATAGTCACGGACCACCCGATCGATATCCCATTGCAGGCGGGTCAGATAGACGATGTCGCCGTCATGATCATGCGCGATGTGCTGCTTGTTGGCGCCCACGAATTTCTCGACTTCGGCCTTGTCACCGCTGACCCAGCGGGCCGAGGTGAACTGCGATGCCTCGAACCGTACCGGCAGGCCATATTCCATCTCGATCCGGCTGGCGAGCACTTCGAACTGCAATGCACCCACGACCCCCACGATAAAGCCCGAGCCGATCGAAGGCTTGAACACCTTGGCCGCACCTTCCTCGGCGAATTGCATCAGGGCTTTTTCCAGATGCTTGGCTTTCATCGGGTCGCCCGCGCGGACGCCTTGCAGCAGTTCAGGCGCAAACGACGGGATGCCGGTCACCCGCAGCGCTTCGCCTTCGGTCAGCGTGTCACCGATGCGCAGCTGTCCGTGGTTGGGAATGCCAATGATGTCACCGGCCCAGGCCTCTTCCGCCAGTTCGCGGTCAGAGGCGAGGAACAGAACCGGGTTCGAGATCGCCATCGGTTTCTTGCTGCGCACATGGGTCAACTTCATGCCACGCTTGAAGTGACCGCTGGCCATACGGACAAAGGCCACCCGGTCGCGGTGTTTGGGATCCATGTTGGCCTGAACCTTGAAAACAAAGCCTGAAACTTTCTTTTCGTCGGGGGAAATCTGGCGGGGTTCTGCGGATTGAACCTGTGGCTGCGGGCCATAGGCGCCGATGCCTTCCATCAGTTCCTTGACGCCGAACGAGTTGATGGCCGAACCGAACCAGATCGGGGTCATGTGGCCTTCCAGTACCGCCTGCGGGTCAAGCGCGGGCAGCAGTTCGCGCGCCATCTCGACCTCTTCCAGCAGCTTGTCCAGCAGATGCTCGGGGACGTGTTCGGCCAGTTTGGGGTCGTCCAACCCGTTGATTTCGATGCTTTCCGCCACCTTGTTGCGGTCGGCGCGGTCCATCAGTTCCAGCCGGTCGCGCAGCATGTCATAACAGCCGATGAAGTCGCGCCCCACGCCGATGGGCCAGGCGGCGGGCGTGACGTCGATGGCCAGCATTTCCTGAATTTCGTCGATGATCTCGAACGTGTCGCGGCTTTCGCGGTCCATCTTGTTGCAGAAGGTCAGGATCGGCAGATCGCGCAGGCGGCAGACCTCGAACAGTTTCTGCGTCTGGCTTTCCACACCTTTCGCGCCGTCGATCACCATGACGGCCGCGTCCACGGCTGTCAGCGTGCGATAGGTGTCTTCCGAGAAATCGCTGTGGCCGGGTGTATCCACAAGGTTGAACCGGAAGTTGCCATAGTCGAACGACATCGCCGAAGCCGAGACCGAGATGCCGCGATCCTTTTCCATCTGCATGAAGTCCGACCGGGTCCGCCGCGCCTCGCCCTTGGCACGCACCTGACCGGCCATCTGGATTGCGCCCCCGTACAGCAGGAACTTTTCCGTCAGCGTCGTCTTGCCCGCATCCGGGTGCGAGATGATGGCGAACGTCCGGCGTCGGGCGATCTCGGGCGGCAGGGTGGGTTGGTTCGAGGTATCAAGCATGAGCGCGCGTATATGCGGGGAATCCTGCCGAAGCAAGACAAAGGGTCTGGTACGAATCATGGGTCTGTGGCAAAAAGAACATATAGTGAACAAATGATGGAGTGGATCAATGAATTTGAAAGAGATTGCCGATGAACTCGTGGCTGGTTGCCGGGAAGACCGGGCCAAGGAAAACCTGTCCAAGCTGTATGCGCCGGATGCGGTGTCGGTCGAAGGGCAGGATTTTCAGGGAATGGGTCGGGAAACCAAAGGGATCGACGCCATCCGTGGCAAGCATGAGTGGTGGGAAAGCGCTCATGAAGTGTCTAGTGCGTCTGTCAGCGATCCGCTTCCTCATGGCGAAGACCGTTTTGCCGTGATTTTCGAAGTGCAGGGCACCGTGAAGGAAACCGGCGAAGCGTTCGATATGCGCGAAGTGGGTGTCTATCACGTCGCCGACGGCAAGATCATCCGGGAAGAGTTCTTCTATTGATCGACGATCCGTTTCTGGTCTTCCCTGTCTGGCCGGTGCTAGACATGCGGCGATGACTGACAGGGAGGATCCGATGGATCTGGGAATTCAAGGAAAACGCGCGCTGGTCTGTGCCAGCAGCAAAGGATTGGGTCTTGGCTGCGCCGAGGCGCTTGCCGCGGCTGGCGTGAATCTGGTGATGAACGCACGCGGCCCCGAGGTGTTGGAGGCTGAAGCCGCACGCCTTCGGTCAGAACACGGCGTCGAGGTGCAGACGGTGGCTTGCGACGTGACCACGCCCGACGGTCAGGCGCAGGTGATCGAGGCCGCGCAGGGCATTGATATTCTTGTGACAAATGCCGGTGGACCGCCACCCGGATCGTGGTCGGACTGGGAGCGCGATGATTTCATCAAGGCGCTGGATGCCAACATGTTGACGCCGATTGCATTCATGAAGGCCCTGCTTCCCGGAATGATGGAAAAGGGTTGGGGCCGGGTGGTGAATATCACCTCGCAATCCGTGCGTGCGCCGATTGCGGTTCTGGGCCTGTCAAACGCGGCGCGTACAGGTCTGACGGGCTATGTGGCCGGAACCTCGCGTCAGGTGGCGCCTCACGGGGTGACCATCAACAACCTGCTTCCGGGCATCCACGCCACGGACCGGGCGGATTCTCTGGACAGCGGTGTGGCGGCGCAACAGGGTATTTCGATTGACGAAGCGCGTGCCAACCGTGCGGCGACGATCCCGGTCAGGCGCTATGGTTCACGGCAGGAATTTGGTGCGACCTGTGCGTTTCTGTGTTCGCAACATGCGGGCTTCATCGTTGGCCAGAATATCCTGCTGGACGGCGGTGCGACCAACCTGACGATGTGATCATGGCGCAGGGGTTTTCGTTGAAAGATCAGTTGTTCAACGCTGAGAAAGTCCGCTTTCTCAGCGACTTGTTCTTGGGTGCTGAACCGGGTTTCGACGCCTCTGCGTTTCAGGCGCAGGTCATGTCACGTCTGCCTGAACTGGAACTGAAGCAGCGTATGAGCTGGATCGCGACATGCCTGCAACAGGCCGTGCCGGGTGACTTGCCGACAGTCGCCCCGGTGATTTTACGGTCTTTGCCGCCTCCGCTGGACCCTGCCAGATCGGATGATGATTTCGGCGATTTCATTTTCGCGCCGCTGGGTGAATGGGTCGCGGCCATCGGGCTGGATCACGTAGATCTGTCTTTGGATGTGTTGGAGGAGCTGACGCAGCGGTTTTCGATGGAATGGGCCATTCGGCCTTTCCTGAACCATGCCCCGGACAGGGTTCTTGGGCGGATGCAGGACTGGTGCACCCACAGCAGCTATCACGTGCGCCGACTGGTCAGCGAGGGAACGCGGCCCCGTCTGCCATGGGGGCAGGGCATCGGTCTGGGTCTGACGGACCCGTTGCCGCTGTTGGACCGGTTGCACAGCGATCCGACCCGGTATGTGACGCGGTCGGTGGCCAACCATTTGAATGATATTGCCAAGAAAGACCCGGGCCTGGTGCTTGGGCGTCTGGACAAGTGGCGCACCGAGGCGCGACAGACCGCGGCAGAGCTGGAGTGGATGACCTCTCATACGCTGCGCGGTTTGGTCAAGGCCGGTCACCCTGAGGCGATGAAGATGCTGGGATATGACCCTGCTGCGGATATCGCCGTGACTATTGATCTGGGTTCCGAGGCCCGTATCGGCGAAGCGCTGGAGTTTTCCGTTGATCTGACCGGGGCAGGGAAACAACCGGTTCTGGTGGATTATATTATTTATTTTCAGCGCTCTGCGGGAAAAACATCACCCAAGGTGTACAAGCTGAAACAGGCGGCTTTAAACAACGGCAGGCTCACATTGGCCAAGCGCCACAGGCTGAAGGGTGATGCGTCTACCTTCAGGCTGATCCCCGGCGCGCATCGGCTTGAGGTTCAGGTGAATGGCGTTGTCCGTGCCGGCGTGGACTTTGAGTTGCTGGGGTAGTTGCGCGCAAGAACACTCACGCTTTCGTCAGAACGACCGTGGCCGGATTGAGAATGCAAGGCCGCTGCACTAGCTGCGTACAGACACGCATGACGGGGAAGCAGCGATGAAACACGATTCGGTACGGAATTATTATGGTGAAGTCCTGCAAAGCAGTGCGGACTTGCAGACCAACGCCTGTTGTACGCCTGACGACATGCCGGATCATCTCAAGCGGATTCTGTCCAAAATTCATGACGATGTGCTGACCCGATATTACGGGTGCGGTCTGATTGCGCCTCTGGATCTCGAGGGCATGTCGATCCTCGATCTTGGCTGTGGGGCGGGGCGCGATGTCTATGCGCTGTCTGCCATGGTTGGTGAAAAAGGCCGGGTCGTCGGTGTGGACATGACGCCCGAACAACTGGACGTTGCCCGCGCGCATCAGGACTATCACGCCCAAGCCTTTGGGCACGCCAAAAGCAACGTTGAATTCCATCACGGCTATATCGAGAAGCTGGAGGAACTGGATCTGGAACCCGGATCGTTCGACATCATCGTCTCGAACTGCGTCATCAACCTGGCGACCGACAAGGATGCCGTGCTGCGCGGCGCGCATCGGTTGCTGAAAGAAGGAGGCGAGATGTATTTCTCGGACGTCTATGCCGACCGCCGTGTCCCGAAGGCGATGGCAGAGGATGAGGTTCTGTATGGCGAGTGTCTGTCGGGTGCATTGTACTGGAATGATTTCCTGTCGATGGCGCGCAAGGCAGGTTTCGGTGATCCGCGCCGGGTGACGCACCGCCCGCTGACCATCGAGAATCCTGCGCTGGAGGATCGTGTTGCCCCGCTCAGATTCCTGTCGGCGACCTACCGTCTGTTCAAGCTGCCGGCGCTGGAACCGGCCTGCGAGGATTACGGCCAGGCGGTGATCTACAAAGGCACTGTTCCCAACGCGCCGCATGCGTTTGTACTGGACGATCACCATGTCATCGAAACCGGCAAAGTCTTTCCGGTCTGCGGCAATACCTGGATGATGCTGCGGGACACGCGGTTTGCCCGCCATTTCGACTTTATCGGTGATTTTTCCACCCATTTCGGCATTTTCGAGGGCTGCGGCGGCGAAAGCCCGTTCGAGGCAACAGACGAAGCCGCATCATCCGGCGGTTGCTGCTGATCTCTTGCACCTGAGGGGCGGGGTTGCTATCCCCGCCCAAGCCCGATGGATTTGATCGGGAAAGGCAATGAGGTCCATCGGTGACAGGTAACGCAACTCCTCCGCGTCTGGAAATTCGCAACATTATTCGCCGGTTCGAAGGGCGGGTTGTTGTGGATGACGTGTCATTGACCGTGCAGGCCGGCAAGGTAACCTGTTTGCTGGGGCCGTCTGGCTGCGGGAAATCCACCACCCTGCGCATGATTGCCGGGGTCGAGATGCAGGACTCGGGCGAGATTTACGTCGATGGCAAGCTGATCTGCGACACCGTGTTTCGGGTGCCCCCAGAGCGGCGCGAGATCGGGTTGATGTTTCAGGACTTTGCGCTGTTTCCTCATTTGAGCGTGGCCAACAACGTGGCCTTTGGCCTGAAAGGCAGCAAGGACGAAAAACGAGCCCGGGTCGAAGAGCTTTTGCGCAAAGTGGACCTGATGCGGTTCATCGACGGGTTCCCGCATCAGTTGTCGGGCGGCGAGCAACAACGCGTGGCCCTGGCCCGCGCTTTGGCGCCACGGCCCCGGATCATGCTGATGGACGAGCCCTTTTCGGGCCTCGACAACCGTCTGCGCGACGGTATTCGGGATGAGACGCTGTCCATTCTCAAGGAAGAGGATGCGGCCGTTCTGCTGGTCACGCACGAACCGGAAGAGGCGATGCGGATGGCGGATGAGATCGCGCTGATGCGGCGCGGCAAGATCGTTCAGCAGGGCGCGCCATACAATGTCTATACCCGGCCGGCGGACAAGGCGGCCGTGGCCTTTTTCAGTGATGTCAACGTGTTGAGGGCGCAGGTGAACGGAGCGCTGGCAGACACGCCGTTCGGCCAGTTTCTGGCGCCGGGTATTCCGGATGGAACGGATGTCGAGATCGTGTTTCGCCCCCAGCATGTCAAACTGGATTTCGATCGCAACGGCAAAGGCCCGCTGCCGACCGCAACTGATGGCGTTGCCGCGCGGGGCGTGGTCGAGCGCGCGCGTTTTCTGGGAAACGAAAGCCTGGTCGAGTTTCGCATGGACTACGACGGCTCGATCCTCAGGGCGACGGTTCCGAATGTCTTTGTGCCCAATCCGGGCCGTGTCATGTGGCTGACCATTCGTCGCGACAAATGTTTCGTTTTCCCCGAGGCGCAGAGTTAACCTCTCGATTTCCGTGCAAGTGGTGCGCGAAAGCCTCAGATTGCAGGGTCGCGTCGCTTGCCGCATCGCGGGGCTGGGTCTATCAAGGGCCAAACGCGGGGGTAAATCGGGCACATGCGTATTCTTCTGACCAATGATGACGGGATCAACGCTCCGGGCTTGATCACGCTGGAGGCGATCGCTGCCGAACTGGCAGGTCCGGGTGGTGAGGTCTGGGTGGTCGCGCCCGCCTTTGAACAATCGGGTGTCGGGCATTGCATCAGCTATACCCATCCCACGATGATCGCCAAGTTGGGCGAACGGCGTTATGCGGCGGAGGGGTCGCCTGCGGATTGTGTGTTGGCAGGGCTGCATGACGTGATGTCAGACTGCCCGCCGGATCTGGTCCTGTCCGGCGTGAACCGGGGCAACAACTCGGCCGAGAACACGCTTTATTCGGGCACTATCGGCGGAGCGATGGAAGCGGCGCTGCAGGGGGTACCTGCGATTGCTCTGTCACAGTATTTCGGCCCGCGAAATCTGGGGCTGGACGACCCGTTCGAGGCTGCCGCGCGGTTCGGGGCCGATCTGGTCCGGCGTATTTTGGATGCAACCCCGGTCGAGCAGGGCGATTACCGCTTGTTTTACAACGTGAACTTCCCACCTGTCCCGGCAGATGAAGTGCGCGGTACGCGCGTTGCCGCGCAGGGTTTCCGGCGCGACACGCATTTTTCGGTCGAGCCGCACAGCTCGCCCTCGGGGCGGCGGTTCCTGTGGATCAAGGGTGGCTATCAGCATAACCCGACTGCGCCGGGAACGGATGCTGCGGTCAATCTGGAAGGCTATATCTCGGTTACGCCGATGCGTGCCGACTTGACCGCATATGACATGCTGGAGGCATTGAAGGCGGTCGAATGAGCGGACTGGACCCGGAAACCGTGATGCAGTTCCTGTTTGCCCTGCGCAAACGGGGGGTCACGGATGCGCGCGTTCTGGAGGCAATGGAACAGGTTGATCGGGGCCGCTTTGTCACCGGCCTGTTCGCAGATCGCGCTTACGAGGACATGCCATTGCCGATCTCCTGCGGTCAGACGATCAGTCAGCCGTCGGTCGTTGGTCTCATGACGCAGGCGCTGGACGTTCGGCCGCGCGATACCGTGCTCGAGATCGGAACCGGGTCAGGTTACCAGGCCGCAATCCTGTCGAAACTGGCGCGCAGGGTCTATACGGTCGAACGCCATCGGCGGCTGGTCAGCGAGACAGGGAAGCTTTTTGCCGATTTGGGGCTTACGAATATCACGGCCATGTTGTCGGATGGATCCTTTGGCTTGCCGGAACAGGCTCCGTTTGATCGGATCATCGTGACGGCTGCGGCCGAAGACCCTCCGGGACCGCTCTTGGCGCAGCTGAAAATCGGGGGTATTATGGTTTTACCCGTGGGTCAGTCGGACACGGTGCAGCAGTTGATCAAAGTAACGCGCACCGAGGCCGGTCTGGACTATGAAGAATTGACGTCGGTCCGTTTCGTGCCTCTGCTTGAGGGGCTTGGCAAGGACGAGGCGTAACAGGCTTGATAAATTGGTCGTCGAAACCCCGGACAACAGGGGCAGGCGTTGAGGACAGAATTATGAGTGCAGTATCCAAATCAGCTATGCGTCGCTGCGCGACCGGAGTGGCCGCTCTGGCCATTCTGGCCGGGTGTGAGGGGCCACTGGATTACGACCTGCGCGGTCAGGTCGGCGGATTTTCGACCACTGATGCAGTGCAGTCGGCAACAACGTCGCGCCCGTCGCCCGACAGCCGGGGGGTGATAACCTATCCGAACTACCAGGTTGTCGTGGCCCGACGGGGCGACACGGTGCGCGATGTGGCCGCGCGTGTCGGCCTGCCCGAGGGTGAGCTGTCGCGGTTCAACGGCCTTCAGACAACCGACACCCTGCGAGAGGGCGAAGTTCTCGCCTTGCCGCGTTCGGTAGGTGCAGGCAGTGGCGTAGATATCGCATCAGTTGCCGGAGCCGCCATTGATCAGGCCCCTGAAACGGGGGGCGTCCGGACAACGACGCTGGAGCCTGCCAAGCCAGCCCCGGCGCCCGTCGCAAGCGGGCCGGAACCTGTCCGCCACAAGGTCAAGCGCGGCGAAACGGCTTACACGATCTCGCGCCTCTATCAGGTGCCGGTGGAATCGCTGGCGGAATGGAACGGCCTGGGGTCCGACTTCACCGTGCGTGAAGGTCAGTTTCTGTTGATCCCGGTCAAGAACCAGTCCGCGCCACGTCAAAGCGCTGCTGCAGCGGCACCGGTTGCGGCCACCGAGGTAACGGAGCCGGGGCAGGGATCGCCGACGCCGACGCCTCCAAGTGCCACGCAGCCCTTGCCCGACGAAAAGGTTGCGCCGCGTGCTGAAGCCCCTGATGTGACGGCCGAAGCCCCGACAAACACGCGATCTACGGCCCTTTCCCTGCCGGTCAGCGGCACCATCATCCGCGGCTATAAAAAGGGCAAGAACGAAGGTATCGACATCGCTGCGGCCCCCGGCACAGCCGTCAACGCGGCTGAGGCGGGAACCGTAGCGGCAATCACCGCGGACGCGGATCAGGTTCCGATCATCGTGGTCAAACACAAAAACGATCTGCTGACGGTCTATGCCAATGTTGATGACATCGCCGTCAAGAAAGGGGATCGTGTGCGCCGTGGACAAAAGCTGGCGCAATTGAGGGGCGGAGACGATGCCTATGTGCATTTCGAGGTGCGCAAAGGTTTTGAATCAGTGGATCCGGATCCCTACCTAAAATGATACATCGCTCGTTTCGGGCTGTGCCTCTGCCCGAAACACTTCTGAATACGGCTGCCTGTCAGGCGTTTGGGTCGTAGTCGCTCAGACGTTTGCCGGGCTCGTCTGCGAAGATCTCTGGCAGCGGCGAGACGGATTCGATCAGGTCGATGCGGAAGACGCGGAAGCCGTTGCGCAGTTCGCACCATGCTGTGAGCGTCCAGACGCGGCCCCAGTACTCCATGTGAAGCGGACGGATTGTGCGTTCAGTCAGAACGCCGTCAATGCGACGGTAGGACAGCCGAAGCTTTTGGCGTGATTTGATGGCCGCGCGGATCGGAGCCATATAAGCAAGCCCGCGGGCTGCATCTGCAAAAGGGTAGACCGCGAATTTCCAGCTATCGGCTTCGGCCACAACCTGTGTGGGCAGAACGGCATCGATCTTGTCTGCCAGAGAGTTGGCGGCGGCTTTCAGGTCTGGATCTGCGGCCTCGGCCACGATCGCCATGCCGAGGTTCAGGGCCTCAAGCTCGGCCGGGGTCAGATTCAGCGGCGGCAGGGTGATCTGCTCGCGCACCATGTAACCCACGCCGCGCTCTCCTTCGACCGGAACACCCGAGGCGACCAGTGTGTCCATGTCGCGATAGATGGTACGGACCGACACTTCCAGCTGGTCCGCGATGTCCTGCGCGCGGTGCAGTTTGCCGTCGCGCAGGATCTGGATGATATCGAACAGGCGGTCAGTTCGTCGCATGACACGCCGTCCGGACCGCGCCTAGGCAGTCATGTTCCATAATACAGCCTCATGGCGCATCTGAACGCTTTCAGGGTTGATGGCCGCCATCATGCCTGCTGCACATTCCTGTTGCGGGAACTGCGCCGCAGCGTCCTGCGCGGCCTTCATGTCCGTCCAGACAACATAGTCGGTCCAGCGGCCGTCTGCGCCCTGACTGAGCTGTCGATGGGCAAAGCCGGGCGCGCTGCGAACAAAGGCTTCGGATGCCTTGCTGAGCTTTACGAACTCTTCAGGGGTGGTGCCGTTGGCAAGAGTGAAGGTGACGATTTCAGCAACATGGGTCATGTGAGTCTCCGTTGACCAGGTTTCGATGCCATCGTTTTAGCCACTTCCAACTGACATAAACCTGTCAGTTGGAAAATGCGAGCCCATAGTTTTTTGCAGATGAGGTCAATTTTCGACCTCAATCCGTGCCGGATCCCTTTTGGGACAGGGCCTGGCGGCGTAAACACGGACCCAGTTCATATTCCCGGCGCACAAAGGCGCCGATGAAAAAGGAGAAATGAGATGCTGAACAATATTGGCCTTCCCGGTCTTCTGCTGATCGCCGTTGTGGTTCTGGTTCTGTTTGGTCGCGGCAAGATCAGCTCGCTGATGGGCGAAGTCGGCAAAGGCATCACCGCGTTCAAGAAGGGCGTGAAGGACGGTTCGGAAGAACTGGAACAGGACGCGTCGGAACTGGCCAAGGACGTGACGCCTGAAACCGAGAAAGACAAGGCGTAAGCGCAGATGTTTGATCTGGGCTGGACCGAACTTCTGGTCATCGGCATTGTCGCCCTGATCGTCGTCGGGCCGAAGGACCTGCCGGTTTTGTTCCGCAATGTCGGGCGGTTTGTCGGCAAGGCCCGTGGCATGGCACGCGAATTCAGCAGCGCCATGAACGAGGCCGCCGATCAGGCTGGTGTGAACGAGATCAAGAAAGGTCTCAACGCCGCTGCGAATCCGGTTGGCTCGGCCATGGACGGCGTGAAACAAGCCGCGCAGGATATGGCAAAAAGCATGGATCCCACCAAGTTCGATCCTGACAGCGAAACCGGTAAACTGGCAGCCGAGCGAGCCGAACAGGCCAAGAAAATTCAGGCCTCAACGGCCCGCGCTGCCGCCGAGCGCAAGGCCAAGGAAGCTGCCGAGGCACTGGCCAAGGCCGAAGAAGCCGAAGCGGCGCTGAAGACTGAAGGCGAAACATGACCAAGACCGACGAGATCGAAGATACCTCGGCCCCATTGATCGAGCACCTGGCCGAGCTGCGCACGCGGTTGATCCACTGCGTCGTGGCTTTTCTGGTCGGGATGATCATCTGCTTTACGGTGGCCACGCCGATCTTCAATTTTCTGACCAACCCTTTGTGTGAGGTCCTGACCGAGCGCGGACAGGATTGCGGCCTGATCTTCATCTCGCCGCAGGAAGGGTTCTTTGTCGCGATCAAGGTCTCGCTTTTGGGGGGCTTCATTCTGGCGTTTCCCTATATCGGGATGCAGATGTGGCGCTTTGTGGCTCCGGGCCTCTACAAGTCAGAGAAGAATGCGTTTCTGCCTTTCATGCTGGCCTCGCCCTTCATGTTCCTTCTGGGCGCGAGCTTTGCCTTCTATGTCGTCACGCCCCTGGCTTATGACTTTTTCCTTGGGTTCCAGCAATTCGGCGCTGAAGGCGAAGCCGTGGCTGATGGCGCGACGGCCGCGCCGCTGAGCGTGGTGTTTCAGGGCTCGGCACAGGAATACCTGAACCTCACGATCAAGTTCATCGTGGCCTTTGGGCTGTGCTTCCAATTGCCGGTTCTTCTGACCCTCATGGGCAAGGCAGGTCTGGTCAGCGCCGAGGGTCTGGGGGCCGTGCGCAAATATGCTGTGGTCGGCATTCTGGTGCTGGCGGCGATCGTGACGCCTCCTGACGTGATCACGCAGATTATCCTTTTTGTCGTGGTCTATGGCCTCTACGAGATTTCGATCTTCCTGGTTGCCCGGGTTGAAAGGAAGCGAGAAGAGCAGTTGCGGGCCGACGGCTATTATGACGATGAAGAAGCCGAAGCGGACGAAGATCTGATGCGGGAATTCGAAGACGACAAGTAACCTGCTGAAACAACAGCCGAGGCGCGCCCCGTTCGGGCGCGCCTTTTTCGTTCGCGGGCCTTGTTGCGCCAATCAGAACATGCTTTGAACCGATCCGTATCTGACCGGAGGAGCCGATGGACGACCAAGCCCTGAACCGTATTGCTGCCGCGTTGGAGCGCATGGCGCCGGCGCCTTTGGCCACACCGGATTTCAATGCGGCCCCGGCCTTTGTCTGGCATGTGGAACCGGAACGCTTGGAGCCGGTTGAACAGGTCAATCGCGTCGATCTGGATCTGCTGGTCGGCATCAATCGGTCGCGCGACACGTTACTTGACAACACCCGCCGCTTCGCGGCCGGCTACAAGGCAAACAATGCACTGTTGTGGGGCGCGCGCGGGATGGGCAAATCCAGCCTCGTGAAGGCCGTCCACGGCACGCTGAGCGCAGATCATCCTGACCTGAAGCTTGTGGAGCTACAGCGCGAGGATATGGGCTCGGTCGCGCGTCTGCTGAACCACCTGCGCGCGGCGCCTTATCGGTTCATCCTGTTTTGCGACGACCTCTCGTTCAGTCACGATGACCAGCATTACAAATCGCTCAAGGCCGTTCTGGATGGCGGTATTGAAGGTCGCCCGGAAAACGTGGTGTTCTACGCGACCTCGAACCGTCGCCACCTGATGCCGCGGGACATGATTGAAAACGAACGTTCCAGCGCCATCAACCCGTCAGAGGCGGTCGAGGAAAAGGTATCATTGTCCGACCGCTTCGGTTTGTGGCTGGGATTCCACCCCTGCGATCAGGACGAATATCTTGCCATGATCGACCGCTATTGTGCCGCCTATGGCGTTTCGGTCGATGCCGAAATCCTGCGCGCCGAAGCAATCGAATGGCAGGCCACACGCGGATCGCGTTCAGGCCGTGTCGCGTGGCAGTTCTTCGTCGATCTGGCCGGGCGCAACGGCGTTCATATCGCCTGATCCCGGCTTCATCTGGCCAAAAATATCCCCGCCGGAGGCATGGCCCGTCAGGGCCATTTCCTAAAGCAGCGCCAGGATCCGCGCAGCCTCATCAGCCGTGCTCGTCAGTGCATCGCGATCTTCGCCCGGGTGGAACCGGGCACGCACGGCGGTCGGCATCGGTGCTGGTTCCACGATCGAAACGCGCGGACCGGTGCGTTCGGTCTCGGCCGCCCAACTGCGGGCCAAGGCCATTTGCGCGGCCTTGGTGGCACCATAGATGCCATAGAACTTCTGTCCGGCTTTCGGGTCATCGAAGAATACCGCGTGGCCGTTTTCACCCAGCAGCGGCGAGACATATGGGATCAGAACCGAGGTTGCGTTTGCATTCGTGTTGGCTGCCTTGGTCCATTCCTTTGGGTCAACGAAATGTACCGGCGTCAGCGCCGAGGTGTGAATGGCCGTATGCAGCCACAAATCCACCTTGCCCCAACGGTCATGGATCCCGCGGCACAGGGTTGCCATCGCGTTCGGATCGGTGATGTCCATCGGTGCCAGCGTGGCAGAGCCACCCTTGGCCTTGATGCGATCGTCCAGTTCTTCCAGCCCGCCAGTGGTCCGGGCGACGGCGACGATGTGGTACTCGGGCGCCAGCGCTTCGGCCAAGGCAGCGCCCAGCCCGCGCGAGGCCCCGGTTATCAGGGCGATTTTGGTCGTATCGGTCATGCCTGCGGTTTGAACCCCCGCGCGCGGGGCGTCAAGATGTGATCAGCCGCCAGGGATGGCGATACGTCTGGTCTGGCCGCTTTGTCGCAGCATTATGCCATGCTCATCAATCGCGATAACTGTGCCCGAGGCAACGCGGCTTCCGGGTTTTACTTCTTTCACGCGGCCTGATGACAGGCGCATCAGGGCGCGCATATCCGCTTTCGGCCCGAATACGCCCAGAACCGAGACGGAATTCTTCTTCAGCGCGCCCCGCTGTGTGGCCGCGCTTTGGACTTTGGCGTTCGACATGATCCGCGGTCCGGGGCGTGGCCCGGACCCCTTTTTGAGTGAGTGGTCGCGGCCAGATAGCAAAACGCTCAAGCGAACAAAAGCGCTGCACGGACAGGTGTCATCGCGATTTGGCGCCCTTGAAAAAAGCCCTTGTGATTGCGTGGAATTCGCCGACTGGTTGTGGCAGATTTCCACTCATTCACATCACATGACAGCAATCAGTCCGGTCGACAGCTATCGGCTGGCCGGGATGATCCGCCGTTTTGATTCGCTTTTCAGAACGGAAAATTGACTGTGTCAGTCCCGTTTCGTCCGCTCAGCCCGAGGCCAGTTTCGCCGCATTCCAGGACCCGCCCGGAACCTGCATGTCGGCGCGCTTCTGGCTGACACGGCTGCTGTTCTCCAGATTGTCCAGATAACCTTCGCTGACGCTGCCCGTGATGTATTTGCCGTCAAAACAGGAACAGTCGAAGGCTTCGATCTCGGGATTACCTTCCTTGGCGGCCCAGATCAGATCTTCCAGGTGTTGATAGAACAGGGCGTCGGCACCCAGTTCTTCGCGGATCTCTTCGATTTCCTTGCCGTTCGCGATCAGCTCGGCCTTGGTGGGCATGTCTATACCATAGACATTGGGGTATTTCACCGGCGGCGATGCGCTGGCGACATAGACCTTCTTGGCCCCGGCATCGCGGCACATCTGAACGATCTTCTTGATGGTGTTGCCCCGTACGATGGAATCGTCGATCAGCAGAACACTGTGGCCGTCGAATTCCAGCGGCACGGCATTCAGCTTGCGGCGGACGGATTTCTGCCGTTCCGCCTGACCCGGCATGATGAACGTACGCCCGACATAGCGGTTTTTCACCAGCCCTTCGCGATAGGGGATGCCGGTGATCTTTGCGGCTTCCAGAGCCACGGGGCGGGCGCTGTCGGGCACCGGTATGATCCGATCGATTTCCAGCCCCGAGTCCTGAATCTGTTTTGCCAGCGTCTGGCCCATGCGCATTTGCGTCTTGTAAACCGAAACACCGTCCAGCAAAGAATCCGGGCGCGCCAGGTAGACATACTCGAATATGCAGGGCGTCAGCTTGCCTTCGACCGCCTGATACTCGTGCATGTTGCCGTCCAGATCGATCAGGATCGCCTCACCCGGGCGAAGATCACGCAGCTTTTCAAAGCCGTTGATGCCAAAGGCCACGTCTTCCGAGGCAAAGGCATAATCATCACCGTCTCCGTCCACTTCGCGTTTGGCGACCGAAAGTGGGCGAATGCCAAACGGATCGCGGAAGGCCAGCATACCGACACCCGCGACCAGACAGATCACGGAATAGGCGCCCTGAACGCGTTCCATCGTCATCTTCACACCGGCAAACAGATTGCGGATGGGTTCGCCGTTGCCATTCACCTTGATCGCGTCCGCCACTTTGTCGGCCAGCACGTTCAAAAGGATTTCAGAGTCTGACGTGGTGCGCAGGTGCCGGCTGTATTTGCCGGTAACCTTTTCGCGCTGCTCAGCGGTGTTGGTGATGTTGCCGTTGTGAACCAGATAGATGCCGTAAGGGGCGTTCACGAAAAAGGGTTGCGCTTCGGCCGCGCTGAGGGACCCCGCCGTCGGATAGCGCACATGACCCATGCCCACACGACCCAACAGGGTTTCTGCATCCTGGGCGTTGAACACATCCTTGACCAGACCGTTGGCCTTCTTTTCGCGGAAGAACTCGCCGTTGTAGGTCACGATCCCTGAGGCATCCTGACCCCGGTGCTGCAACATCAGCAGCCCGTCATAGATTTCGGCAAACACATCATGTGTCCGGCTTGCGATTCCCAAAATCCCACACATTTACGGGGCTCCAACTTCTATGACGATTTGACCTGAGGGTTGACCGCCGTTCGGCTTCGGATCCTCTGCAAGGCGCGTGCTGTCAGTTTGGTGGCAGGCGACAACGACGCCAATAGGGCGACCATCACAACGACCAGCGCGCATTCGAACAGAAAGAACAAGATCGGTGGCTCCGATTCCGTGGCGGGTTGGCCTCCACATAATGCCTAATGGCGTGGCTGTCATCAAAGGATCACACTCACCTATTGCCGCAGGTCAGGATTTCGCAGATCGGGGCAAGTTCACGAAGGAGATGACATGTGCAATCATATGTGCTGTCATGCCAATTAATATGTGCAAATCAGGATGGGTGAAGCACGCAAAGGGCCGGAATGTGGCAACATAAACCTCAAAAGAAGCAGGAGCGGATCAAACAACGGTGCCACAGGTGCCGGGGAATGGGCCGGGCGCCCTGTCAGATCTGCAACGGGGCGGGCGAAGTTGTCAAAAGCCGGGATATTCTTGGCAAACCGATCTCCAGCCGGTGCGACGGGTGTTTCGGGCTGAAAACGATCCGCTGTACGGTTTGTGGCGGGGAAGGGTACATTTGAATAGAAAAAGCCCGGACAGTGCCGGGCTTTCATCATGCAATGCACCTTGAGTTTACCCGTCAGCTGGTGCCGTGGTTTCGGGTTGTTCGTTTCCTGCCGTGCAGCTGGCAACCAGTTCCTCGTATTGTGCGGTCACCCAACCCAGAGCGGCTTCGGGGTTTTGCTCTTCAATCTGACTGCTGAACTGCTCGAACACCTTGGCCGAACGGCTTTCGTCCACGATTGTATAGGACTGGCCGGTCATGACCGTGTCATAGACAAAGAAGGCGATTGCAACCAGCAGAATACCGCGCGCGATGCCGAAGAACAGCCCCAGCGCCTGATCCAGGCCGCCCAAAGCCGAACGCTGCACCAGCGATGAAAACAGCGGTGTGAAGATGCTGACCACAATCAAAGCCAAGGCAAAGACGGCTGCAAAGCCGGTGATCACCGAAAGTTCACAGCTGTCGCGCAGGAAATCCCCAACCACCGGGATTTCTTTGACCAGCGGTACAGCCTGTGGGGCAAAGATGAATGCCAGAACGGCCGCCGCGACCCAGCCTGCAATGGCCAGAACTTCGCGCATGAAGCCACGTGAGTAGGCCAGCAAGCCCGACAGCACGATGATCAGGGCGACGACCCCGTCAATTATTGTAAAACCTTCCATGGCCCTCGCCTGTTCTTTTTCTGCCCCTCAAGGCGCGACTTTAACCTGCTCCGAAGGTTTCGCCAACAAACCCCACCAAATCAGAGGGTCGGGTGAGTGTCAGACCTGCCACAGTGCCGGTTTTACCACCAGCCGGAGCAATTGCCGCCGTGAAACCAAGTTTTTGCGCTTCTTTCAACCTGTTTTCGGTCTGTGGGGCCGGTCTAAGTGCCCCGGACAGCGAGATTTCTCCGAATACGACCGTGTCGGCGGGCAATGCTGTGTCTTCGCGGGCACTCAGAAGGGCGGCGGCCACAGCCAGATCGGCGGCGGGTTCGCTGACTTTCAGACCTCCGGCAACGTTGAGATAGACGTCGAGCCCGGCAAAAGGAATGCCGCAGCGGGCCTCGAGCACCGCAAGGATCATTGCCAACCGCCCGCTGTCCCACCCGACAACGGTGCGGCGGGGCTGTGAGTGGGGCGAGGGTGCGACCAGAGCCTGCAATTCGACCAGCACGGGACGGGTGCCTTCAATGCCCGCAAAAACAGCAGAGCCGGGGCTTGGCCTGCCACGTTCGGACAGGAACAGGGCCGAGGGGTTGGTCACTTGCGCCAAGCCCTTGCCGGTCATCTCGAACACGCCGATTTCGTCCGCTGGCCCAAAGCGGTTCTTGACCGCGCGCAGGATGCGGAACTGGTGGCCGCGCTCGCCCTCGAAGTAAAGGACGGTGTCAACCATGTGTTCGACCACACGAGGGCCCGCGATCTGGCCTTCCTTGGTGACGTGGCCAACCATGATGATCGAAACACTGTGCCGTTTCGCAAACGTGGTCAGTTCATGGGCCGCGGCCCGGACTTGTGATACGGAACCGGGTGCGCTGTCGACATTGTCCGCCCACATCGTCTGAATCGAATCGATGATGGCCAGGCCTGGTTTTTCGGCTTCCAGCGTCGTGAGGATGTCGCGCAGGTTGGTTTCGGCGGCGAGTTGAACGGGGGCGTCCTCAAGCCCAAGACGGCGGGCGCGCATACGAACCTGTGCGCTGGCTTCTTCGCCCGAGACATAGATGGTTTTCACGCCCGCACGCGCGAAACGCGCTGCGGCTTGCAGCAGCAGGGTGGATTTCCCGATGCCGGGGTCTCCGCCCACCAAAAGGGCGGAGGCCGGGACCAGCCCGCCGCCCAAGACGCGGTCCAGCTCCTCGACCCCGCAGAGGGTGCGGGGCGGCGGTGTTTCCTCGGTGGACAAATCCGTGAGTGCGATGGACTGGCCGCGTTTGCCGCCGAGGGATTTTCTGGCCGGGCCAGTCGATATGGGCGCGTCCTGAACAATGGTGTTCCATTCGCCGCAACCGTCGCAGCGTCCGGACCATCTTGTATGCGTCGCACCGCAGGCCGAGCAGGAGAAGGATGTCGTCTTTGCCATGACGCACTTGGTGCCCGAGCTTGGGCGGTTCTTCAAGCCCTTGCGGGCTTTCCTCACCGCCGATGGCGCGCTGCGGCCTCAGGCCCGGTTGGGTCATCGCCCGAAGCGGGCGCTGGCGCGCCTATTCCGCCGGTCGAAGGGGCGACATTGCAACCACGCTGGACGCCTTTGAGGCGCCATTGTTGCGCGGTGTGTGCAGTTGGGTCGACAATTCGGGCAGAAGCTCGAACAGCTCATCCCGCAGGCGGGTAAGTTGCGACCTGGCGATCGTCTCTTCCATTTCCACATCCCGCGTCCATTGACGCAATTCGTTCTGGATGACCTGCGCCTCTTCCAGACGTTGTTGAAACAGTTCGATCTCTTCCTGCCGTTGTTGCAGGAACATCCGCGCGCGTTCGACCTGCGCATCGCCATAGGTCCGGGCCAGTTCCTGACTGATCTGGCTCATCTGCGCGGCCAGTTCCAGGATCTCGGGCTCGAGCGATTGCAGGTCGGGGTGCTGGCGCAGAAACCCCATGCGTTCCTTGACGGCGTCAAACTCGGACGACATCATGAACAGCCCGCCGCGATCGGCGGCATGGGCCATTTGGTACGCGTCCGCGATGTCCTGCATATTGAGCGCAAATTTGCGGTGGTTGTTTTCTAGCGCCATCATTCGGGCATTTGCCGGCAGGTAAAACGCCAGCATGAGAATCAGCGCTGTCAGGCCAATCTGGATGAACATGCCGGCATCCTTTGCCGGTACCTCGCCAAATCCGGCCTGCATAGAAAGCCAGGGCAATACGCCAAAAGCGGATAGCAGTGTGGCTGAAACGGCCAATAAGGCCGCCAAGCAGATCAGGAAAAAAGTCAGTCTTAAAAAGGCATTCTGAAATTGCAATGTAATACTGTGGAGGGCGGCCATGATCGTCGAACTCCTTCTCAAACCGGTACACACCGGGCCAAAGCGGAAGGTAATCTAACGATTGCGTGCGATCCGCTGCGGACCCGAAAACTACAAAACACTGCTGCTCGAAATATGAAGATGATACTTAGATTTGTGTTTTCAATCAATTAGGTCTGAGCTTTTCGTGAAGTGGATGTCATCTCTGTAATATGGCCAAGCACGATCGACGCCAAAATGCAGGCCGTGAACAGGTAGAGACCCCATGCGGTCTCAACGGTGGCGTAAGAGATGCCCTTGGCCAATGTGATGTAGAGCGCGATCAGGAAAATGTCGGCCATCGCCAGCTTGCCGAGGATATTCAGCGCGGGTTGGACGCGGGCATCCAGCAGATTCCATTGGATCAGCGCGGTGCCGATGGTTTTGATGTAGGGCGCGAAGAGGGCGAAGATGGTGACGATCAGCGCAAGGAAGACGTCGGATTTCCACAAGGATTGCAGCCCGGTGATGACACTGATTTCGCTGAGGCCGAAGATCGGCAGAAACCCCGCGCGCATCAGCGGGGCGAACCACGCGATGGGGTAGAGGATCAGGAGGGAAAGGGTGGCGAGGCGGAGGGGCATGACTGGGCGTCTAGGTAAGATTTCGAAATTTGCGGCGATGATTTGATATGGTTACCTTAAACCAGCACTCGCCACTGAGTTATTTTTAGACGGGGAAGAATGATGTCGGGTTTTGTGGCCTTCAAGTCAATTGTCGATCCATCGGACTGTGATTTTCTGGGGCATATGAACGTGTCCAAGTATTTTGCGGCATGTTCGGATTCCGTTTTTGCGTTGCAGGCAGAGTTGGGGCTGACGTCCGAAGACATGCGGTCGGGAAGAAAGCTATCCTTTGCGGTGGTCTATGCAGAAAGCAATTTCCTTGCGGAATTGAGTGCCGGCGAGGCGATCCAAATGGAAAGCGAAATCCTGAAAGTAGGAACGAAGTCCATGACTTTCAGCCACAAATTAGTTCGAGTGATGGACGGTGAAACGACATTTTCGACGGTTTTCAAATGCGTCTTGCTCAACCTGCAGACAAGGCGCGCCGAAGCTATTCCTCAGGACGTTATCGAACGCTCGGCAAAGTGGCTGGCAAAGAGCGAAGATTAACGCACAGCCTCAATCGGCCCCTCTGCACTCCCGCTGATGAACTGCTCAACATAGGGATCACCAGACGCATCCATCTGGCCCACCGGACCGGTCCATTGGATAACACCACCGTGCAGCATGGCGACGTTGTCGGCAATCGCGCGGACGGAACTCATGTCGTGGGTGATGGTCATCGCGGTGGCGCCCATCTCGGTCACGATTTCGCGGATCAGATCATTGATGACGCCGGACATGATCGGGTCGAGGCCGGTGGTGGGTTCGTCGAAAAAGATGATCTCGGGCTCGGCGGCGATGGCGCGGGCAAGGCCCACACGTTTTTGCATCCCGCCTGACAACTCGGCCGGAAAGCGGTCGGCCACGTCGGATTTCAGACCCACGCGGCGCAGTTTTTCGATGGCGATTTCGCGCGCTTCCTCGGTTGGGCGCTTCAACGATCCGCGCAGCAGGCGGAAGGCGACGTTCTGCCAGACGGTCAGTGAATCAAACAGCGCCGCGCCCTGAAACAACATCCCGAACCGGGCCAGAAACGCATCTCGGTCGCCCTTGCTGGCATCTTTGCCGTCCACATAGATCATGCCGCTGTTGGGTTTGATCAGGCCCAGAATGCATTTCAGGGCGACCGATTTTCCGGTGCCCGAACCGCCGATGATGACCATCGAGGTGCCCTTGGGGATCTCAAGGTTCATGCCTTGCAGCACGTGGTTGTCGCCAAAGGCCTTATGTACGTTCTCCATCCGGATCATAGCGAGAAGAATACCCCTGTGAGAACGAAGTTTGCGGCCAGGATCAGCACCGCTGCGGCCTCGACCGAGCCCTTGGTGGCGCGGCCCACGCCTTGTGCGCCGCGGCCGGAATTCATGCCGTAGTAACAGCCCATGATCGCCGCGATCAGGCCAAAGGCCGCGCCTTTGACCAGCGACGAGACGATGTCACGGGTTTCAAGGAAATCGACCGTGTTTTTCAGATAGGCGGCCGGGTTGAAGCCCAGATTTTGCGTGGCGACGGTGTAGCCCCCGGCAATTCCGATGATGTCACCCACTGCCACCAAAGCCGGCACTGTGATCAGGGCGGCCAGAACCCGCGGGGCGGTGAGGTATTTCATCGGATGCGTGGACAGCGTGACCAGCGCGTCGATCTGTTCGGTCACTTTCATCGTGGCGATCTCGGCCGCGATCGAGGATGTCACGCGGGCGGCAATCATCAGGCCGACCAGAACCGGGCCGAGCTCTCGCACCATGCCGATGGCGACGATCTGGGGCACCACGGCTTCGGCGTTGAAACGCGCGCCGCCGGCGTAGATCTGCAACGCCAGCGCACCGCCGGTGAAAATCGCGGTCAGGCCGACGACCGGCAGGGACAGCCAGCCGATGTTCAGCAGGGCCATGCCAAATTCGCGCGGATAGAAGGGGGGGCGCAGAATATGCGAAATCGCATCAAGCGCGAACAATGCCACCCGGCCAAAGGCCGCAAGCAGGCTAAGAACTGTGCGGCCCAGACCTCCGAGCGCGGTGAGCGGGTTCATTCCACATAGCCCCGCGAATAGCGATTGCCCATTGATGTGAGAATTTCATAGCCAATTGTACCGGCAGCTTCGGCCAGGTCATCGACGGTCTGATGGCCATTCAGGATACGCAGGCGTTCCGGGTCTTTGGGCAGGTCTGTGACGTCCACCGTGATCAGGTCCATCGAGATACGGCCAACAACCGGGCAGGGCTGATTTCCGGCGAAGGCGTCGATGCCGCCCCCGATGGCGCGATGCAGGCCGTCCGCATACCCGGCCGCGACGGTGGCGATACGGGACGGCCGGCGCGCCACCCAACTGTTGCCGTAACCAACGGTTTCGCCCACGGCCAATCTGCGCACCTGAATGACAGGCAGATCGACGGTGACAACGGGTTTGGCATCCGCAAAGGGCAGGCCGCCATACAGGCCGATGCCCGGGCGGCAGAAATCGAAATGGAACTCGGGCCCCAAAAGCATACCGCCGGTCGCAGCCAAAGAACGCGGCGCGGCGATGCCGTCGGTCATCTCGCGGAAGGTTTTGAGCTGCTGCCGGTTCATCGGATGGTCCGGCTCGTCCGAGCAGGCCAGATGAGACATAACAACGGCTGGGTTCAGGGCCTCGGCCCTTTGGCGTAGTTCGGCCCAGTCGGCGGGTTCCAGCCCCAGCCGGTTCATGCCACTGTCCAGCTGAATGCCAAAGGGATGGTCGGGCAGGGCCTCCATATGGCGCTGATACTGCTCGCCCGAGTTGATCAGCGGCGTCAGGTCGTTGGCGCGCAGAAGGTCTGTGTCGCCCTCCATATGGCCGGAAAAGACTCCGATCATCGGGCCGGGGCCGACCGCATTGCGGACAGCGGCGCCTTCTTCTGCGGCCGCCACAAAAAACTTGCGAACGCCTTCCTCGGCCAGCGTATCGCTGACGGGCCCGGCACCCAGCCCATAGGCATCGGCCTTGACCACGGCGCCGGTTTCGACCCCGGTTTTCGCGTCGAGCGCCCGCCAATTGCTGGCGAGCGCCTGAAGATTGATCGTCAAACGTGCAGTACTCATGGCACTGTTCATGACATTGCGCCGTCCAAGGTCAAGAGGGAATGGCGCATTTACCTGTCGGTTTATGTTGGTGTTTGGTCTGTTGTTACGGAAAACACCATAAAACCAGAAGAAATGGCAGCATTCCGCCATGGTTGCACGTTTTGGGATTGTCTTCACATCAACGTTAAAGCGATCCTGGGAACCGGATCGTTCGGTTCCGGTAAAGACCGGGCGCAGCGTCAACTCATGAGGGAGCCATGGATTTTTCTACCGGTTTGACCCGGGACCCGTCAGAGATCATCCGTCTTTTTGCAGGCGTTTTTTCCGCATCGGAAGGGCCAGAGGAGGGGGCGGCAATAGGTGAATTCGTACGTGAATTGCTCAACAGCACGCCGCCTGAAGATATCCTGGTGTGCACGGCTCAACACGATCACGAGCTGCTTGGCTGTGCCATCTTTTCCCGGATGACGTTTTCGCAGGATACGCGCAATGTGTTCATCCTGTCGCCGATGGCCGTGCAAACGGGCAGGCAAAAAACAGGTATTGGACAGGCGCTGATTTCCTATGGTCTGGATCGCTTGCGGGCCGCAGGTGTGGACGTGGCACTGACCTATGGCGACCCGGCCTATTATTGCAAAACGGGTTTTGTGCAGATCACCGAGGATACTGCCCAGCCACCGCTGAAACTAAGCCATCCGCACGGCTGGTTGGGGCAGGCGCTGGACGGTTTTGACCTGAAACCGCTGAAAGGCCCGTCGCGATGCGTTTCCGCGCTGAACAATCCATTGCTGTGGTAGGCGGGATCGGTTTTTTCGCTTTGGTCGATGGCCTTGGTTCCACAGCCTAGAACAGGGCCTCATCTATGATCGCCTTGCTGTTCCGGACATGTCGGGCCACCAGCTTTTTCTGTCGCCTGCCGCTGGGGATATAAAAGGCAGGGTCCATATCCTTATTGCAGTCGAGACCCGGAAAAATCTGCAACAGCTCGTGCAACGCTTCGGGCGGAAGGGATTTGAGGGCTTCGGGGCCGGCGAACAGGCTTTCACTTGGCGCGCCTTCGGCAAAAAGAACCACGTGACGGTCACAGACAACGTGATGATAAACCACCTGCGTCGCATCGTAATCCACGTAAACGCCCGGCAGGTCTGTCAGCCGGATGGCCGAGACCAAAACGTCCCTTGTGTCGAACATGCGCTGCGCGATGTCCGATCGGACCAGCATTCGGTGCTGTCGCGAAACCGTCAGGTCTCGGCGGGGCAGGCCGTGCCCCAGGGCGCCGGCCGTGATGCGGACTGGGCGCAGTTCGGGTGATTTCAACAGATCGACCTGGCGCAATGACCGGGACAGAACAAGCCGAACGGTGGCCGCGCTGCCTTCGGTCGTCATCACTTTGTCACCGGGGCGGATATCCTGAACGCTGATTTCGCCACGGTCCGTCAGGATCAGGGTGTCCGAAACAAAACAGGGGGCGCCGGGGCTGGGATTGGGATCCTCAACAAAGTTGACCCCGTCCTTCGATGACAGAGACGCGGTATCGTCCGTGCCGTTGCTGCCGATCTGGGTCGAGGTCTGGCCGCTGGCCGGTCCCTGTGTCGCAGTCACCTGCGAGTCAAAGGATACAAAGCTGAGAACCGAACCATTGTCCGAAAGAGAGACCGCCCCAAACCGGTTGATGCGCGCCGAAATCACGTAATAGTCGAACCCGCCCACAGTGGTCATCGTTCCATTGTCGACATCCGTCGAACTGCGCACCGAGCCATTGGGGTTGTAAACATCGACCTGCAAGCCGGTGACGTCGGTTCCGGTCGGAACCCGGATTTCAATGAAATCTCCGTCCGGAGCAAAGTTCGGGCCGTTGCGATATCTTATTTCCGATATGATCGCGGGCAAATCAGTGGGTCTCCGGGCGGGTTTGGCGCGTTGGGTTGAACGTCACCGTCACGTTAACACCGGGCAGGAAAAACACCAAAGGGCTTGGCGTTTCATATCTGGGGCAGGTGTTCTGTCCGCGATCAATAACCCTCGATTTCACCACCCTGTTGCCAGGGTTTGACCAGATTGCCAAAGCGGGTGAATTGGGCTTCGAACGACAACTCGACCGTACCGATGGGGCCATGACGCTGTTTGCCGACGATGACTTCGGCCTTGCCGTGCAGACGTTCCATCGCCTGCTTCCACTCTTCCATCTTTTCCAGTTCGTGATCACCGGGCTTTTCGCGCTCTTTGTAGTATTCCTCGCGGAACACAAACATCACAACGTCGGCGTCCTGCTCGATCGAGCCGGATTCGCGCAGGTCGGACAGCTGCGGGCGCTTGTCGTCGCGGTTTTCCACCTGGCGCGACAGCTGTGAAAGAGCAATGACCGGGATGTTCAGTTCCTTGGCGATGGCTTTCATGCCCATCGAAATCTCGGCGATTTCGTTCACCCGGTTGTCGGCCATGCCGCGGCAGAGCTGTAGATAGTCGATGACCAGCAAGTCCAGCCCGTGCGTTCGTTTCAACCGACGTGCACGGGCGGCAAGTTGCGAGATCGGCAAGGCAGGGGTGTCGTCAATAAACAGGGGACACGCCTCAAGCTCTTTGGCCGCATCCACAAATCGACGGAACTCGGCCTCGGTCATGTCGCCCTGACGGATTTTGTGGCTGGAAATCTCCGAGGCTTCCGCCAGAACCCGGCCCGCAAGCTGTTCCGCGCTCATCTCGAGTGAGAAGAAGCCAACAACGCCGCCATCGATCGCGCCTTCGCTGCCGTCGGGCTTTGTGCCGCGCTTGTAGGCCTTGGCAACGTTGAAGGCGATGTTGGTCGCCAGCGAGGTTTTACCCATGGATGGACGCCCGGCCAGAATAATCAGGTCGGACGGGTGCAACCCACCCAATTGCTTGTCCAGATCGGCCAGGCCGGTGGAAATCCCGGCCATGCCGCCGCCGCGCTGGTAGGCCTCGTTGGTGACGTTGACGGCTTCGGTGACAGCCTTGAGGAAGGATTGGAAGCCTTGCTCGGTCTGGCCCTGCTCGGACAACTGATACAGCTGCTGCTCGGCCTCGACGATCTGTTCTTTCGGCTCGCTTGAGACATCGACCCGCGCCGCTTTGTCCGAGATGTCGCGGCCCAGCCGGATCAGCTCGCGCCGGATGGCAAGGTCATAGATCATCTGGGCATAGTCGTGCACTGCGAATGCGCTGATCGAAGCGCCCGCCAGTTTGACCAGATAAGCGGGACCGCCCAGTTCTTTCAGGCCCTCATCCTCGGCCATGAATGATTTGAGCGTCACGGGCGAGGCGAGCGCATTCTTTGCAATACGGGCCGAGGCCACCTCGTAAATCCGGGCATGGACCGGATCATAGAAATGTTCAGCCCCGATGATCGAGGCGACCCGGTCGTACAGGTCGTTATTGGTCAGGATCGCACCCAGAAGCTGTTGTTCGGCCTCAATGGAATGCGGCATGGTTTCGGCGTTCTGAATCTGTGCCGCTGCCTGCTCGATACTGCTGATCTCGTTCATTTTGTCCCCGCTGCCCGTTCCGAGGTTCTACACGCGAAACGTCACCGCAAGCTATCTGGAAATACCTGTGACTAACTTGGGGTAAAGCCTAGGGATAACTTTCCAGACCGCTTGGATGCCTGCATATACATCGCTTATTATGTAGGAATTGTCGGAAAAGTCACCATATATCGTGGCGAGCTGCCCGATTCTTTCGGGTTTATCCCCAATCCTTCCACAAGAGGTTTACGCTGGTTTATTGGCCTCTTGCCATCCGCGCGGGTCGTTCAGGAAAGCTTCGACACCCTCAAGTGTTTCCTGATCAAAGGCTTTCTGTGCCTTGGCCTCGGCCAGAACATCCCACCATGTGCAGAGCGAGTGCAGCTTGACGCCATGATCACCCAGCGTTTTCTCGGTCTCGGGGAAGATGCCGTAGTAGAAGATGACGGCGGTGTGCCCGCAGGTGGCACCGGTTTCGCGGATCGCATCGACAAAGGACAGTTTCGAGCCGCCATCAGTGGTCAGGTCTTCAACCAGCAACACACGCTCACCTTCGCTCATCGCCCCTTCGATTCGGGCGTTGCGGCCATAGCCCTTGGGTTTCTTGCGCACGTAGGTCATGGGCAGCGCCATGCGCTCGGCGACCATGGCGGCAAAGGGGATGCCCGCCGTTTCCCCGCCTGCGATGTTGTCGAATGCCTCAAAGCCAGCATCCCGCATCACCGTGACGGTCAGGAAATCCATCAGGGTCGAGCGGATGCGCGGGTACGAGATCAGTTTGCGGCAGTCGATATAGGTCGGGCTGGGCAGCCCGCTGGCCAGCGTGAACGGTTCCCGCGAGTTGAAATGCACGGCCTTGATCTCCAGCAGCATCCGTGCAGTCAGGCGGGCGATTTCGGTGCTGTCGGGAAAAGAACTGGGGATCATGGCGCAAACCTCGGGGCTGAAAACACGTTGCGGGCTGATAGCCCGACCCTTGGGCCGGAGTCGAGAGGGATTGGACAAAAGAAAAGCGGACCCCCAAGAGGTCCGCTTTTGCCCATACGGGCGATGGGCAGCCAAGGTGGGCTTAACTGCTCATGTCATAGGCCCGCTCGCCATGTACCGAGAGGTCGAGGCCATTTGTCTCGGTCTCGGCGTCTACGCGAAGTGGCGTGATCTGTGCAACCAGTTTGACCAACACAAACGTGACAACTGCCGTAAAGGAACCCACGATAACGAGCCCGCCCAACTGAGCGGTCCAGGTTCCAAGGCCAAACAGGGCGATCATGAGCGTGCCGAATATACCGCCGACACCATGCACGGCGAAGACATCCAGCGTGTCGTCGATATTCAGCTTGTTGCGCACGATGCTGACGGCTTCCTGACACAGAACACCGGCCACTGCGCCAATGATCAGGGCCTGAACCGGACCGACGAAACCCGATGCAGGTGTGATCGAGGCCAGACCCGCGATTGTGCCGGTGACCAGACCGACCATCGAGGCCTTGCCAAAGCGGATACGCTCCCACAGGGCCCAGCTTAGCGATGCCGTAGCCGCGGACAGGTGCGTGACGGTCAGGGCCATCGCCGCTCCGCCATCGGCGGCCAGTTGCGAACCACCGTTGAAACCGAACCAGCCGACCCACAGCATTGCGGCGCCGACCATGACATAACCGGGGTTGTGCGGCGGAGTGGTGCGGTTGCGACGCGGCCCGAGGATGATCGCAACAATCAGCGCTGCCAGACCAGCGGTTTCATGCACCACGATGCCGCCTGCAAAGTCGCGCACACCGATCTCGCCCAGAATGCCGCCATCAGCCAGCATCCCGCCACCCCAGATCCAGTGCACCACGGGCGCATAGCACAGCAGCATCCACAGCGCCGAAAAGGTCAGGACAAAGCCAAAGCCCACACGTTCGACATAAGCGCCCACGATCAACGCAGGGGTTATGATGGCAAAGGTCATCTGGAAGGCGAAGAACAGGATCTCGGGCAGGGTTCCGGCAAGGCTGTCCACATCGACGCCGTTGAGAAAGGCCTTGCCCAAACCACCCCAAAGCCCGCTTTCACCGGGTCCGAACGCGATGGAATACCCCGCGACCAGCCACAGGACGCTCATCAAACAGGCAATGGCAAAGCAATGCATGAAAACGCTGAGGACATTTCGGGCACGCACGAGCCCGCCATAGAACAGGGCGAGGCCTGGCAATGTCATGAAAAGGACCAACGCGGTTGCTACGATGATCCAGGCTGTATCGGCTCCGTTCATGGGCCATTCTCCCTTCCGAATGAGTGCGCGGATCCGTGGAAACTGGGCACGGATCGGCGCTGCGTGAGCGGTGTGGGCTGTTTCAAGCCACCGTCGGTTGGAGAAAAAAGAGGCAAAGCGAAAAAAAGTGCCTGTTTTGGCAGCCTTTTTTCAACTGACTTCAAAAGAAGCGGTTTTTTTGGCCATGTGCTGAAAGTTTAGGCGCCTGCGGAAAGGGCCGTGTACAGCAGGGTCAAGGCGTGGTCACGCGCCGCGCGCCGCACGGCATCGCGACCGGGTGCGCCGAATTCAACGGTGTCAACATGCGTCGGCTGTCCCTTGACGGCCAAGCCGAAACACACGCGCCCTTCGGGTTTGAATTCGGACCCGCCCGGCCCGGCAATTCCCGTGATCGAGACGGCAAGTTGAGCCAGTGAGTTGCGCAGCGCGCCATCTGCCATTTCACGGGCCACCTGTTCGGAAACCGCACCGTGCGCGTTCAGCGTTTCGGCCCGAACGCCCAGCATGTCCTGTTTGGCCTCGTTGGTGTAGGTGACAAAACCCCGATCCACGACCGCCGAGCTGCCGGGAATATCGGTCAGGGCCGCAGCGACCATGCCGCCGGTGCAGCTTTCGGCGGTGGCGATCATCACGCCCTGCGCCTTGGCGCGGTCCAGCAGGTCTGTCACGTTCATAACCCCAGAACTCCGTGTGCGATACCTGCCAGAACCATCACTCCGATGGCTGCAAATATACCTGCAATCACGTCATCCAGCATCACGCCCATCGGATCGCCGCGGCGATCAGCCCAGCCGACAGGGCCGGGTTTGGTGATGTCGAACAGACGAAACAGGATGAACCCACCAACCCAGCCGGGCCAGAGCGCGGTAATGTCGATTCCATGCGCCCAGGACGGATAGGAAATTGCCCAAAGCGCAATGAACTGGCCTGCGACCTCATCGATGACGATTTCAGATGGGTCGTGGTCATCCTGACCTTCGGTCATCACGCGTGTGGCCCACAGGCCGCCGACAAAAACCGCAACCGTTGCCAGGGCCAGCAACGGGAAACCACCCAGCATGTGCAATACCCAGGCCATTGGCAGGGCCACCAGCGATCCCCAGGTGCCCGGGGCAGGGCGCAAATAGCCAACGCCACCGACAGTCCCGATCATCTGTGCCGCGTTCACGCTTTCACCAGACATGCCGTGGCCAAAGAGGCGATGCCCTCGCTGCGGCCGGTGAAGCCCAGACGCTCGGACGTTGTCGCCTTGACCGAAACCTGATCTGCACGCAGGTCCATGATTTCAGACATTTTTTCTCGCATGGCTGGTGCATGAGGGCCAATCTTTGGATATTCGCAGACCAGCGTGCAATCGACGTTCGAGATACGGTATCCCATCTGCCCCGCCAGCTCGACCGCGTGGCGCAGGAAAATCTCGCTGGCGGCGCCTTTCCATTGCGGATCCGAAGGCGGGAAATGTTGCCCGATATCCCCCTGCGCCAGTGCGCCATAGATCGCATCGGTGACCGCGTGCATTCCGACATCGGCATCCGAATGGCCTTGCAGTCCGCGGTCATGCGGCACTTTCACACCGCAAAGGATCACATGATCCCCATCGCCAAAACGGTGCACATCGTACCCGTTGCCCAGCCTTACATCCATTTCCGTTCCCATTATGCGTTCCGCCCGGGCAAAATCCTCGGGTCGGGTGATTTTCAGATTGTCCGCATCGCCCGGTATGATGCAGACATCAAGGCCGGCGGCGCGGGCCACCTCGACATCATCCGCAGCGCCGCCCGGATGGGCGGCGTGGGCGGCGGTGATGGTGTCATAGTGAAACCCCTGCGGAGTTTGCGCGGCGAACAGGTTGCTGCGATCCTGCGTACCGGTCACGGCCTGTTCATGCCCAACCCACAGCGCATCGGTCACCGCCAGCCCGGGCGCCGCCGCCGGACATGTTTCCAGGGCGTTCAGAACGTCGGTGATGATGCGGGGTGTGACGCAAGGCCTTGCAACGTCGTGGATCAAAACGCGCTGTACGTTCCGGTCGGCCAGTGCAGCCAATCCATTGCGCACCGATCCCGCGCGATCCGTTCCGCCCGCAGCCAGGATCAGCTCGGTTTCATGGAATTCTTCCCATGCGGCGCTGTCTTCGTCGGACAACACCAGAACAATGTGATCCACCTGTCCGCGAAAGCGCTCGATCGTCCAATCGGCCACCCGCCGGCCCGCAAGGCTGCGCCATTGCTTTGGCACGCCACCCCCGGCGCGCGACCCGCGACCGGCGGCAACTATGATGGCGGCAGTTGTCATATGTGCGCGCTCTCCTCGTGATGGGCATTGTTTAGGCGGCGGTGAATGCAGAGGCAATCACCCATGGTCATGTGATTAATAATTAGGCAAATGATGATTTTGCGGGCTTGTCGCGTGCCGTTTTGTTGTTCATATGCGCAGAAACCGATATCAAAACCACAACTGCCCAAGGATTAAGCACGTTGACATTGCACCTTGCCGACAAGGAAATAGCACCGCCTGTTTTGCTGGCCCCCATGGCCGGAATCACCGACCGCCCGTTTCGCGATCTGGTGTTGCGTTTCGGTGCGGGTATGGTCGTCAGCGAAATGGTCGCCAGTCAAGAGATGGTACAGGCCAAGCCCGGCGTGCGGGAACGGGCGGAACTGTCCGCGGATGTGGAAAACACCGCCGTGCAACTGGCCGGGCGCGAGGCCCATTGGATGGCCGAGGCGGCCCGTCAGGTGGCCGACCGTGGCGCGCGTGTGATCGACATCAACATGGGGTGCCCCGCCAAGAAGGTAACAAACGGTTATTCCGGCTCGGCCCTACTGAAAACGCCGGACCACGCGCTTGCACTGATCGAGGCCGTGGTGGGCGCGGTCGATCTGCCGGTGACGCTGAAAACCCGGCTGGGATGGGACGACACTCTGTTGAACGCGCCCGACGTGGCACGCCGCGCTCAGGACGCAGGTATTCAGATGGTCACGATCCATGGCCGCACACGCTGTCAGTTCTACAAGGGTCACGCCGATTGGCAGGCGATCCGGGCGGTGAAAGAGGCCGTATCGATCCCGGTCATCGCGAACGGAGACATCTTGGACACTGACGCCGCCCGAACCGCGTTGCGCCAATCCGGCGCGGATGGGGTGATGGTCGGTCGTGGCGCCCAGGGCAAACCTTGGGTTTTGGCGCAAATCTGTCACGACCTGTACGGGGCCGAGGCGCCCGAGATTCCGACCGGTCATGATCTGGTTGATATGGTTTGCGCGCATTATCAGTCGATGCTGGATTTCTACGGCACCGATCTGGGTCTGCGTGTCGCCCGAAAGCATCTGGGATGGTACATGGACGAAGCCGCAACGCCTGCGCCCTTGCGCCGGGCGGTGCTGACGTCGCGCGATCCGGCGGAAGTTCTGCGCCTGTTGGCGGATGCGCTCAGCGATACGGACGAGGTGGCGGCATGAATTCCGATGCCAGCATCTGGAACTCGCTGCCGGTTCCGGCGTTCATTATTGATGAACAGGATCGGATATCCGATGTGAATGCTGCGGGTGAGGGGTTTCTGAACGCGTCGCGCAAATCGGTGATCGGCCATCCGGTGTGGGATCAGATCGCCGTGGACGCGCCGTTGGAAGAGGCGTTCGAGCGCGCCCGCTGGCAGGGCACGCCATTGTTCGTGAATGATGTGGATGTGGGGTCGGGTAGCCGAGCGCCGCTGCAATGCGCGTTGCAGATTGCGCCTTTGGTCGGGCATCCGGGCTCTATGATCATGATCATATCGCCTCGTGAACTGGCAGGTCGGATGACGCGCGGGAATACCGTCAAATCCGCGGCACAATCCGCCATCGGTATGGCAGAAATGCTGGCGCACGAGATCAAGAATCCGCTGGCCGGGATCACCGGTGCGGCGCAGTTGCTCAGCATGAATATACCGCCACAAGACCTTGAACTGACTGACCTTATTGTTGCCGAAAGCCGCCGGATCGTGAAGTTGCTGGAACAGGTCGAGCAATTCGGGAACCTTCAGAAACCTGACTTCAAGCCGGTCAACATCCACGATGTGCTGGATCGCGCAAGACGGTCGGCATTGTTGGGATTTGGCGCTGACATGACGATCGTCGAAGACTATGACCCGTCGCTGCCGCTGGCTTACGGAGACCCGGATCAGATTCTGCAGGTGATCCTGAATCTGCTCAGGAACGCGTCCGAAGCGGCAGGACCGCAGGGCGGAACGATCCGCCTGCGGACCTATTTCGAACATTCCTTCCGGTTACGTCGCAGTGACGGGTCAGGGCATTCGCTGCCCTTGCAGATCGAGATCATCGATGATGGTCCGGGCCTGCCAGAAGACATCCGCGGCGACATTTTTGATCCCTTCGTATCCGGCAAGGAAAACGGCACCGGCCTGGGGCTGGCGCTGGTCAGCAAGATCATCTCGGACCATGACGGCTGGATTTCGGCCGAATCCGTGCCCGGGCGAACGGTATTCAAACTGTCGCTGCGCCGCGCGCCGCGAGACGCAATCGAGGACAAGAAGGAGAGCACCTGATGGATGGCACCGTACTGGTCGCGGACGACGATCGCACGATCCGCACTGTTCTGACACAGGCCCTGACGCGTGCCGGGTGCAAGGTGCATGCGACCTCATCACTGACCACGTTGATGCGCTGGGTCGGCGAGGGGAAAGGGGACGTGGTGATTTCCGACGTGGTCATGCCTGATGGAAACGGTCTTGAGATGCTGCCGAAGATTGCCGAAGACCGCCCCGGTTTGCCGGTGATCGTGATTTCCGCACAAAACACCATCATGACGGCGATTCAGGCGACAGAGGCGGATGCGTACGATTATCTGCCAAAACCCTTCGACCTGCCGGATCTGATGAAGCGGACAGCGCGGGCGCTGGATCAGAAGCAACGCGCCCAGCCAGAGCCGGCCGTGGGCACAAGCGAGCGCCCCGAAGAACTGCCTCTGGTCGGGCGAACACCGGTGATGCAGGCCCTGTACCGGTTGGTCGCCCGGGTGATGAACACGGATCTCTCGGTCATGATTTCCGGTGAAAGCGGCACGGGCAAGTCATTGATTGCGCGGGCCATTCACGATTTTTCCGACCGTCGAACCTTGCCCTTTGTCACTGTCACCGCTGCCGAACTGCGCGATCTGGAAGGCCCGGCCCGTGTGATGGCGCGGGTTCGCGGCGGTACGCTTTTGATAGACGAAATCGCAGATATCGAAGATGAGGTTCAGGCGCGCATCGTCCGCATGATGGATACACCGGGCGATCACGTTCCCCGTTTCATGGCCACCAGCCAATCAGACCTGACCGAAGGGATGGAGAACGGGCGCATCCGTCAAGACCTTTATTATCGCTTGTGCGGGGCGACGATCCACGTTCCATCACTGCGTGAAAGGGTGGATGACATTCCGCTGCTGGCCGAGCACTTTCTGGCTCGGGAAGAGCGGGAAAACGGCACTAAACGCTGGCTCAGCCCCGAGGCGGTAGAACTGGTGCGGCGCTATTCCTGGCCCGGGAACGTGCGGCAACTGGAAAATGCCGTGCGCCGGTTGGGTCTGACCAGCCGTGCTGATGAAATCACCAAAGCCGAAGTGGAAACGGTGCTGGGCAGCCAGCCAGAGGCGGAACCGGTCCTGAGCGGCGGTGAGCGCGAAAAGCTTTCGACCTCGGTCGAGCGGCATCTGCGGAGGTATTTTGACCTGCACGGCAACATTCTGCCGCCCCCAGGCCTGTATCAACGCATATTGCGGGAAGTTGAGGCCCCACTGATCGAAATCGCGCTGGATGCAACTGGCGGAAATCAGGCGAAATGTGCCGATCTGCTGGGAATCAACCGAAATACGTTGCGAAAAAAGATTACGGATCTCGATATTCAGGTGACACGTCGACGCAAACTGATGTAATATCGCCACACAAACCGTGGCATCCCGGCATCTGTTGGGAAAAGATCACGATATATGGCGGTAAGCCGCGCAAGCGGCACATCAGGATGAGGGCAGACAGTGGCAACCCGAGCACAGAGCGGGATGATCCCATCGATCAGTCGATGGCGTAAATCACGGAAACTGCGCAATTTTGGCACGTTTGGCCTGGTTCTCATGGGGCCTGTTCTGGCGCTGGCCACTTACCTTGTCATCGGTCCTTTCGATCTTGGCGCCACTGCACCGACTTTGCGGCTGATTCTGTTGGCCGATCTCGTATACGTTCTGGTTGTCGCTGCACTTGTGCTTGGGCAGGTTGGCAGCTTGATTGCCGCACGTCGGGCCAAGTCGGCGGGTTCGCGCCTGCATTTGCGCCTGATCGGGGCGTTTACTCTGCTGGCGCTGGTTCCAACCGTGACCGTGGCGATTTTTGCCGGATTGACCGTCAATATCGGCCTTGAGGGCTGGTTCTCCGACCGCGTGCGTCAGGTTGTTGGGTCTTCGCTGACCGCGGCAGAAGCGTATGAACTGGAACACCGCCGAGGGTTAACGCAAGACGCGTCTGTTCTTGCGCGATATCTGGATAATGCACGATCGCTGGACTTCTATATCTCCGACGCTGAACTGCGCGAAGTTCTGGCGCAGGGGCAAGCTCAGATTCAACGGGGGCTGCGCGAAGCCTATGTCATCGACGGTGGTGGCGAAATCAAATCGCGCGGGGACCGGTCCTACCTGTTCAACTACGAAGCCCCAACCCCCGAGCAGATTGCAGAAGCCACCGACAAGGGCCTGCTGATCATCGCCGACTGGCCCAACAACGAGTTCCGCGCGCTGGTTCCTCTGAAGGCTTATCTGGATCGCTATCTCTATGTCAGCCGCGAGGTGGATGGGCAGTTGTTGACGCTGCTGGACGATACCAAGGAAACGGCACAGTTCTATCAGCAACTGGAAAGCGAACGGGGCAGGGTGCTGTTCGAGTTCGGCCTGTTGTATCTGGGCTTTGCGTTGATCCTGATCCTTGCGGCAATGTCCCTGGGCATGTGGTTTGCGGAACGGCTGTCGCGTCCCGTGGGGCGGTTGACCACCGCGGCGCAGCGGGTTGGGGCCGGTGATCTGAGCGTCCAGGTGATTGAAGAGGCCAGCGACGACGAAATCGCGATGCTGGGCCGGTATTTCAACCAGATGACCCGGCAGTTGAAAGGACAGCGCGATACGCTGTTGGAGAACACGCGGCAAATTGAAAGCCGGCGCCGTCTGTTCGATTCGGTGCTCAGCTCGGTCACTTCGGGTGTCGTTGGGGTGGACCCGGAAGGATGCATTACATTCGTGAACCGTTCGGCCGAGCGGTTGCTGGATTGGACCGGGGGCGAGCAGCATCTGGCCATCGGCATTGCGGTGCCGGAATTTCTGCCCCTGTTCGAAAGTTTGAAGGACAGCGGGCAAGAGGCCGTTCAGGGCGAAATCAAAGTGACCCGCAAGGGACGGCTTGAGAACCTGTTGGTCCGCATGGCCATCCGTCGCGGAGAAGATGGCGGCCTGGAAGGTTATGTGGTTGCCTTCGATGACGTCACCGATCTGGTCAGCGCCCAACGGATGGCGGCCTGGGGTGACGTGGCCCGCCGCATCGCGCATGAGATCAAGAACCCTCTGACCCCGATCCAGCTGAGCGCGGAACGGATCAAGCGCAAGTTCTCGCGCAAACTAGACGAGGAAGACAGCAGCAGCCTGGATTCGATGACCAACGTGATTGTGCGGCAGACCAACGACCTGCGTCGCATCGTGGATGAATTCTCGAAATTTGCACGGATGCCTGAACCTGAACGCAGGGAAGAAAACCTTGTTGATCTGGTGCATGAGGCGGTCCTGCTGCAACAGGCCGGGCAGCCGGATGTGCAGATTGATGCCGATCTGCCACAACAGCCCATCATGGCTGATGTGGATGCAACCATGCTGAATCAGGCGCTTACCAACCTCATCAAGAATGCCGGGGAAGCCATTGTAACCCTTAAGGAAAAAGGGGCGCCCGACATCCTTCAGCCACAGATCAAAGTGACAGTTACCAGTGATGATGCGGGTACGGTCATAACCATTGCAGACAACGGGATCGGCCTGCCCGAGGATCGGGCACGGCTGTTTGAGCCCTATGTAACGACACGTGACGAAGGGACCGGGCTGGGCCTGCCCATCGTCAAGAAGATCATTGAAGAGCATGGCGGCGCGCTGACCCTCGAGGATGCGCCCGTGTTTGACGGACAGGACCATTTTGGCGCGATGGCCGTGATCCGATTGCCGGGGGTTACTGTGTCCCAAACGGCAGCGCCACAGAAGCAGGCAATTAGAACCAACAAACTGAAAGCAGGCCAAAGATGAGTGACATTCTGATCGTAGATGATGAGCGCGATATTCGCGAGCTGGTGTCCGACATTCTGGAGGACGAAGGCTATTCAACCCGGCTGGCGGCCAACTCGGACGAGTGCATGGCGTCAATCAACTCTGAACCGCCGGGGTTGTTGATCCTGGATATCTGGCTGAAAGACAGCCGCATGGATGGCATCGACATCCTGAAAGCGGTGAAACGCGACAACCCGGATGTGCCGGTGGTGATCATTTCGGGCCACGGCAACATTGAAATTGCCGTCGCCGCAATCAAGCAGGGCGCCTATGATTTTATCGAAAAGCCGTTCAACATAGACCAGTTGATGGTGGTGATCCGCCGCGCGATGGAGACCTCTCGCCTGCGTCGCGAGAATGCGTCTCTGAAGCGGAAAGAAGTCAATAATTCCGACATGATCGGCAAATCCGCCGCGTTCCGCGCCATGCAGGGGCAGTTGGACAAGGTGACCAAGTCGAATGGCCGCGTGATGCTCAGCGGCCCAGCTGGGTCAGGCAAAGAGATTGCAGCACGGTACATCCATGCCCATTCAAATCGCGCCAACGCGCCATTTGTCACGGTAAACTGCGCCGGGATCGAACCCGAACGTGTGGAAGAGGTGCTGTTTGGCCGGGAATCGGCAGAACGCGGCGTGGAATCGGGTTTGCTGGAAGAGGCGCATGGAGGCGTGGTCTATTTTGACGAAGTTGCCGACATGCCCCTTGGGACACAATCAAAAATCCTGCGGGTGCTGGTGGACCAGCAGTTCCAGCGTGTCGGTGGCAGTGACAAGGTGCGCGTGGACCTTCGCGTGATCTCGTCAACAAGCAAGGATCTTGACGAAGAAATCGCGGCTGAACGGTTCCGGGAAGAGCTGTACCACCGTCTGAACGTCGTCCCGATTGCCGTGCCGTCACTGGAAGATCGGCGCGAAGATATCCCGGTTCTGGCGCAGCACTTTATTGAGATGTGCAACGAAACTCAGGGTTTGCCGATCAGGGAACTTTCGGAAGAGGCTGTCGCGCTGTTGCAGACGATGACCTGGCCCGGCAACGTGCGCCAGCTCAAAAACCTGATCGAGCGGGTTCTGATCCTTGGCGATGGCTCCGGCCCGATTGAGGCGCGTGAGTTGCCCAACGAGGAAGAAAAGGCAGAAGATTCAGGTCGTGTCGTGTTGTCTGGCGCATTGGCCACCTTGCCGTTGCGCGAAGCCCGCGAGGCGTTCGAGCGAGAGTATCTGCTGACACAGATCAACCGGTTTGGCGGCAATATCAGCCGCACGGCCAGCTTTGTAGGCATGGAACGCAGCGCCCTGCATCGGAAATTGAAATCTCTGGGCGTGGTGACTTCGAACAAATCCGGTGCGCGCGTGGCGCAAATCGATGAACCCGAACCGGCAGAATAATCTGCCGGTCGCACGGCCTCAGCCGGCCTGACCAGGCGTTATGATCTGAAATGAGCCGTCATCGAATTTTACAAAACACGACGCGCTGTTGAGTGGTGGCAAAGTGGTTGTTCGCGTTGCGGGCACGCGTGATTTTACGTTCTGCTTGCATGGCGGCAGGCTTACGGGTCGAAACCCTTTCTGGGCCATGCATTGCGCTTCGACCGTGTTGCGCAGGCCCTGATTCACATCCACGGTATAAACACGGCCGGGCTGCCACCAGCCGGGTGATCGATAGCAATGACCCCTGCCATCGCAATATGTACGCCCCGGCCAGTAGGTTGGCGGGCTTTGGCGGATCTGATTGGCTACCGGCACCTCTTTGACCGCCTTCAGCTGGCACTGAGTGGTCTCTTTTTGCAGGCGCGATACGGTTTCACCTTCGCGGTAGTAAAGCGAAAGTGGTCCGCAAGAAATCAGCACCATCAAAGGTAACAGCATGGGAAACAGCGTTTTCATGTGCTTATCTTGCCGCAGCCGGGCTGCGATGACAATTCAATTGACCGCTCTGGGGGCATCTGTCATTCAATCCTTTCAGGCAGAAGGGCCAGAAGCATGAAGGTCATTATTTGCGGTGCGGGTCAGGTCGGCTGGCAGATCGCGCGGCATCTTTCGGGCGAGCTGAACGATGTTACCGTCGTGGACAACAATCCCGACCTCGTAAGGCGGGCGACTGAAACGCTTGATGTGCAGGGGATCGCCGGGTTTGCAAGTTATCCGGACGTGCTGGAGCGGGCAGGGGCCCGTGACGCTGACATGATCATTGCCGCCACCCATTCGGATGAGGTGAACATGGTCACCTGCCAGATGGCGCATTCGGTCTTTTCGATCCAGCGCAAGATCGCGCGCCTGCGGTCGAAATCCTACCTCGAGGCGATCCACTCGGATCTGTACCGTCGTGATCATCTGCCGATTGATGTGGTGATCAGCCCCGAACGCGAAGTTGCCGCCGCCGCCATGCGCCGCCTGTCCGCCCCATCCGCCTTTGACACCGAGATTTTCATGGACGGCAAGGCGCAGCTGCTTGGGGTGCGGGTGGAAGAGGATTGCCCGATCGTGAATACACCGTTGCGGCAGCTGACGGATCTGTTCTCGACCCTCAGTTCCATCGTGGTTGGGGTGCGGCGCGAAGGCACGCTGTTCGCTCCCGAATCCGAGGATCAGCTGTTCGTGGGCGATGAATGCTATGTCTTTACCAACGTCAAGGACGTGGATCGCACCATGGAGGTGTTCGGCAAGGCGCAGAAGCGGCAGGATCGCGTGGTGATCGTGGGCGGCGGAAATGTCGGGCTGGAAGTGGCCAGAACGCTGGAAGAACGCGAAAGCCGCGTGCGGGCCAAGATCATCGAACGCGACCGCCATTGCGCTGAACTTGCCGCCGAAGCTCTGGAACGGACGATCGTGCTGCATGGCGACGGGCTGGATGCCGGGTTGCTGAGCGAAGCGGGGATCGAGCGGGCCGATGCGATGCTGGCAGTTACGGATGACGACCGTACGAACATGCTGGCTGCGGTGCGTGCCAAGGCCGAAGGCTGCGCTCTGGCGATTGCATTGATCAACGATCCCAGCATGGTGGCCCTGATGGGGCCTTTGGGGATCGATGCCTATATCAACCCGCGGGCCACGACCGTCAGCTCGATCCTGCGGCACATCCGGCATGGACGGGTGCGTCAGGTCTATTCCATAGGGGACGCCGAGGCCGAGGTGATCGAGGCCGAGGTTCTGTCAACCTCGCCTATGGCCGGGCAACGTCTGCGCGATATCGACTTTCCCGAGGGGGTGCTTGTGGGCGCGGTCCGCAAGGGAGACGAGGTTTTGCGACCGACAGGCAGCCTGCGGATCGATGAAAAAGATGTGGTCGCAATCTTTGCCATGGCCAAGGACGTACCAGAGGTTGAACGCCTGATGCAGGTTTCAATCGATTTCTTCTGATGGCGCATGCAGGGACACAACAGGTTGGATTGTTGCGGCGGTTGCCGTTGTTCCTGCTGATCTGGGGCATTGCATCCCTGACCATGTGGATTCCAGCGATCTATGCGTTGGCTCTGGACGATCACGACACGTCACGATCCTTTCTGTATTCCGGGATCCTGGGCTTGTTTCTGGTTGCCACCATCGCGATGGCGTCCTCCAACCGCATACCCCGGCGCGGCACGTTGGGGCAGCTGGCGGTGATGCTGGCCTGTTTCACGCTGCTACCCATCTTTCTGGCGATCCCATTTCACGACGCACTTGGAACGACCACCTTTCTGAACGCCTATTTCGATATGGTCAGCTCTCTGACGACCACGGGGGCGGACCTGTTTCCAGATCCGGCCCGCCTGACGGCCCCGTTGCATTTGTGGCGCGCCATGGTCGGTTGGATGGGCGGCCTGCTGATGTGGATCGCCGCTGCGGCGATCCTTGCGCCGCTGTCGCTTGGTGGGTTCGAGGTCACTGCCAAAGGCCAGCCGGGGCGCCCGGTGTCAGGGGTGGCACAGAGCGAGCGCGTGGACCCGCGAGGCCGTCTGATCCGTGTCGCCAGGACCCTGACGCCAGTCTATGTCGGGCTGACGACCGTGATCTGGGTTCTTCTTCTGATCGCCGGTGAAGTCGGTCTGACGGCCGTGTGCCATGCGATGGCAGTGATGGCCACGTCCGGAATCTCTCCGGTCGGCGGCATGGAAGGGGCGCAGGCCGGGTTTACGGGCGAAGCCATCTTGTTTCTGTTCCTGTTCTTTGCTCTCTCGCGTCTGACTTTTTCGAAGGATACCGCGACAACAGGCTATTCCCGTCTGGATACGGACCCAGAGTTTCGCATTGGTCTGATGATTGTCCTTGCTGTCGCAATCCTGTTGTTCTTCCGGGTTGTCGCGGGCGTGACGGAAATCGGTGGTCAAATGGAACCAATGCAGGCGTTGCAAGTCATCTGGGGGATGCTGTTCACCGTTCTGGCTTTCCTGACGACGGCCGGATTCGAAAGCGCGAACTGGAACGACGCACAGCAACTGTCGGGTTTGGGAACGCCCGGTTTGCTGTTGATGGGGCTGGCACTGATCGGCGGCGGGGTCGCGACGACGGCCGGAGGGGTCAAGTTGTTGCGGGTCTTCGCGCTGTATCTGAATGGCGCACGAGAGATCGACCGCCTGATCTATCCCTCGTCCGTCAGCGGTGCAGGGGGTGGCAATCGCCGCATTCAAAGCGACGGGGCGTTCATCGCCTGGATCTTTCTGATGCTTTTTGCGCTGACCCTTGCGGTCTTCAACCTATTGCTTGCGGCGATGGGGTCCGGGTTCGAACAAGCCATGGTGCTCAGCGTGGCCACGCTCAGTACGACGGGGCCGTTGATCGAGTTGGCCACCGACGTACCAATTCGACTGATCGATCTTTCTGCTGGCGCCAAGCTGACGCTGTGCGCGGCCATGGTCATCGGGCGTCTGGAAACGCTGGCGATCATCGCCCTGATCACCCCGTCGCTTTGGCGGGATTGAGCCGGGCACATCATGCGGCGGCTAACGCCTGATTTTTCATCTGGAATATCTGTGCGTAGCACTCCATACTCTGCCGGAGGGAGCGCGTTGGTCCGCAGCGCGTAGCAAGAACAATGGCGAGATTATAAAAATATGGCTTCGGACAGACAGAATCTTCAGGATGCCTTCCTGAACAATGTACGGAAAGCTAAGGTTCCGGTCACGATTTTCCTGATCAACGGTGTGAAATTGCAGGGTGTCATCACCTGGTTCGACAATTTCTGCGTATTGTTGCGCCGCGACGGACAGTCGCAGCTGGTCTACAAACACGCGATTTCGACCATCATGCCGTCACAGCCGATCAACCTGTATGAGGGCGAAGACGCCTCTTGATGGAACATGAGCGGGCGCACACCCGGGCCTGGGTGCTGCATCCCGAAATCAAATCAGACGAACAGCGCCGTGTCCCCGAACCGGCGCTGGAAGAGGCGGTGGCACTGGCCGCCGCATTGCCCGATCTGGACGTGATCGGGTCAGAAGTCGTGCGACTTCAACGCGCGCAGGCCGGGTATTTGTTCGGCAGCGGCAAGATTGAAGAACTTGGCGAGCGTTTTCGCGACAACGAGGTTGAACTGGTTCTGATCGACGGGCCGGTGACCCCGGTGCAACAGCGCAATCTGGAAAAGGCGTGGAAGGTCAAGATCCTCGATCGGACCGGCTTGATCCTTGAGATTTTCAGCGATCGCGCCCGCACGCGGGAAGGCGTGTTGCAGGTCGAGATGGCCGCGCTCAGCTATCAGCGGACGCGGCTGGTACGGGCGTGGACCCACCTTGAACGTCAGCGCGGTGGTTTGGGATTTGTCGGCGGACCCGGCGAAACCCAGATCGAAGCCGACCGCCGCGCCATTGACGAACAACTGGTGCGCTTGCGGCGGCAGTTGCAGAAGGTGGTCAAGACCCGGACACTGCACCGGGCCGCCCGGGCCAAGGTGCCTTATCCAATCGTCGCACTCGTGGGCTACACAAACGCGGGTAAATCCACGCTGTTCAATCACCTGACCGGGGCCGAAGTGATGGCCAAGGACATGCTGTTCGCCACGCTGGACCCGACCATGCGCCGCGTACAGTTGCCCGACGGCCCCGAAGTGATCCTGTCGGACACGGTGGGCTTTATCTCGAACCTCCCGACCGAGCTTGTGGCGGCATTCCGGGCCACGCTGGAAGAAGTCCTGGGGGCCGACCTGATCGTCCATGTGCGTGATATCAGCCACGCGGAAACAGAGGCGCAGGCGCAGGATGTCGAGGCGATCCTGACCTCGCTGGGCGTCGACGAAGAGAGGCCCCGGCTTGAGGTCTGGAACAAGATAGACCTGCTGAGCGCCGATGAGCGCGAGGCGACGCTGGCGCGGGCGGACCGAGATCCTGAGATATTCGCGATTTCGGCTGTAACCGGGGAAGGCATCGCGCCGTTGCTGTCCGAGATCGCGATGCATCTGCAAGGTGCACGGCGTGAGGCGGTATTGGATCTGTCTTTCTCGGACGGGGACAAGCGGGCCTGGTTGTTCCGCCAGGATGTGGTGCGTACAGAAGAACAGACCGATGACGGTTTCCGCATCACGGTATTGTGGACCGACAAACAGGCGGCTCAGTTTGACTCGTTGTAGATCTGGCGACGGGGCTGTTCATGTCTGACAAGCCGGACCAAAGAGTGTTCCTGACCGGCCATATCGATGTGCCTGCGAACCGGCTGGAAGAGGTGCGCGCGGCGTTGCCGGACCATGTGAAACTGACCCGTGCGGAACCGGGCTGCATATCCTTCGACGTGATCGAGGATCAGACCTGTCCGGGTCGGTTCAACGTGTCAGAAGTGTTTGCGGATCAGCAGGCTTTCGATGCACATCAGGCCCGGACACGGGCGTCTGACTGGTCGCGGGTCACTCAGGGGATACCGCGGGACTACAGGATGGAACGCGCATCCGGCAGACGGTGAGTCAGGCCCCGTCTATTTGCCGTTGATGGTCGTCCGCGTCGAACCAGCCCGATGATGATTGTACAAGGTAATCTGACGTCAGTTCCCACTCTTCCCAGCCGCGCGCTATGACGTGATTGCCGGTTACGGAATGGTGCCCTTCGCGGGTCCAGACGAATATGGCATGAGATCCGGCCCATCGCATCATGTCGCAACGCAGCTCGAGATCCGGAAAATCCGCGTAAAAACTCCGGGCCATGTCGGCGATCGCCGCGCGCCCCTCGATCGGGTCGCCCCGGTTGATGGTGACCTGCCCGTTTGACGCGAAGAAGCCGGCAACCGCGTCGGGGTCACCTGAGCTCCAGGCTATTGCGTAGTCTCGCGCGAGGTTATTCAGAGTATCCCGAATGCTGGCCATACTCGCCCCCTTTTGGTCCCACATGATCGGTGCCGTTATGTTAGGCGAATAAAGCTGTGGGTGCCACGATGCCCCCGCGAACAGGGCGGGGACTTGCCGAATAGGCGGATTATCGCGGGATCAGATTGGTTACCCCGACAGCCGCGGCGCGGGCCAGATCAAGATCCAGTGACATGGGTATGTATTCGCCACGCCGCCACAGCTGCGCCTGATCGTCATAGTAACGCGACAGGAAATGACCCGATTGCCCGGTCGCTGTAATGAAGACCGAGCTGTTGGGGTCGGCAAAGTCATAAACCCCGCGATACCCGGCGCCGTGCACATTCTGGAACGGATCAGGCCCTTCCCCCGATGTTCGACCACGCAGCAATGTGTTGTCGCCGCCGCTGGTCGATTGGCGAATGTTCACAAAAAACCGCAATATCGGGACAGAGCCCAGCACGGGGTGATCATGAGTTGCCTGATGCGCGTCGCCCCAACGAAGGGATTCAAGCGCGCTGCCATATCGTTCAGAGATCCAGATCAGCGCGTCGTCCAGCGCAAGCCGCGCCATTTCGGTGCATGTCTCGACCGGTGCGCTTTGGATCACGTCGCACCAGACACCCGCGCCGTCAATGTCGCGATAGACCCGTTCGATGAACAGCGGTTCGACATGTTTGTATTCGCTGGCCAGAGGCCCAAGCTCGTCCGAGATCAGCCGGATTTGCAGCGCACGCAGCCAGGCCGCATAGATCAACGGCTCGGGCAGGTGTTCGTTCATCTCACCGTTCCAGTCCGCAAGCAGCGACAGCGCGATCTGGCGCTGGCGTTCCGGTGTTCCTTCGGGGGCCGAAGCCCCGGTGAACCAAAGATCGGCACCGATCAGCGGCAGCAGGGACCGCGCGGTAAAGCTGACAGTGTCCAGCTGTGCCTCGATAAAACTGTCGCGGGTATGCACCTCGCGCGATTGCATCAGGCGCTCCCAACGATGCACGCGCTGCGTATCGCCCCATTCATACGAGACGTGATCCGGGAACGGGCGGTCGATGATCTTGTTGTTCGTGTTGCCCAGAACGCCGCCGACGGGGGCCACGAATTCCGGGTTGTCGGCATAGGGCAGGCGGCCTTGCCAGCGATTGGCCTCGATCCAGCCGGGCGAGGGGATGCGCCCCCGGCTTTGGTTTAGCGGATCACGCCGCGGCATGGCGCCGATCAGCTTCATCCCGATTGTCGTCTTGTCGACCAGCGACAGGTTCTGAGAAGGCGCGATGAACTGCTCACCGACTGCGATGGCCTGTTCCACGTTGTCGGCGTTCATCAGCGCCATGGACGCCGACATCGACGTGTCCTGCGGGCTGAGCGCCGTCCAGGACAGCGATGCCACATGGCCCGGCGGCGTGATGGTTTCCAGCTTGTAATCCGTGCCCGGCAGCACCGGCCCATTGTCCGTCCAGCGCAGGGTCAGCGTTACCGGAGCTTCCCCCTTGATCTCGATGATCGAAGGGCGGGTCTGGAATTCCTTGAAGCCGGTCGGGGTCAGGTATTCCTCGGGATTGTCAGGATTCAGCTGCTCGATATGAACGTCCTGATCGTCAAGATACGAGGATGTAAGCCCCCATCCCAGCCGGTCGCTGCGTCCGGTCATGATGGCGGGCACACCAGGGATCGAGGCCCCGATGACACCGCCTTTTTCGAGGCCGAGATGTGCCAGGTACCAAATCCCGGGCGCAGTGAAACCCAAATGAGGGTCGTTGGCCAACAGAGTCCCGCCACTTGCAGAACGTGACGGCGCGGCGGTCCAGGCGTTAGAAGCTCCGGCCAGACCACGTTTGGGAAGGGGTGAAAGAGGTGTTTCGGGAATGTCCGTTCCCGCCACATAACGCGGAAGATCTGGGAACAGGGTGGCATATTCGGGCAGCGCGGCAATGCCGGGTCCGGGAACGTCGGGCAGGATGTCGGCCAGACGTTCTGGGTTGTTCAGCATCAAGGACGTGCGCGCGCGCAGAACTTCATCGGTCAGGTGGCCTGACAGTTGCAGCGCCATCAGCTTGATTATTGCGATACTGTCACCCGGTTGCCAGGGCGAGACCGGAGCGTTGAACAGGAACATCTCGGGTGCGCCGCGACCCAGCGCCTCTTCGTTGATCTCGGTCAGGCGGGCATTGACCCCGGCGGAATAGGCGCGCAAGGCGGCCTTGGTATAATCGTCCTGCACCTCGACTGATCGGTGGGCCAGCCCGTAAAGGTCCAACCTGCGCAGCAGCTTGTCGATGTGAAGCGTGCGCGGGCCAAAGACCTCGGACAGACGGCCTTGCGCGGTACGGCGCATGACCGTCATCTGCCACAGTCGATCCTGTGCGTGGGCATATCCCAATCCAAAGAACACATCGGGATCGGTCTGGCCCAGAATATGCGGTACGTTGGCGGTGTCGCGTACGATCTCGACCGGGGCGGTCAGACCTTCGACCTCAAGCGTTTGGTCATAGTCCGGCAGGGATTGGCTGGCCAGAAAATAGACAAGGCCCATGGCGGCGAGGATCAGGATGATCAGACCCGACGCGATGCGCACCAGCCAGCGGAAAACAAGACCCATTACTGCCCCTATTCTTGTTCAGATGAATGTAGCGCAGAGACTAGAGGATGGTCGGTCTAACCGAAAGAGGAACGCGGCAAGAACCTGCGCGGGAAGGGTTGTAATCAAATGCCCCGCCGCAGTGTTGTGCTGCGACGGGGCCGTGTGTGGGGGAAGTGGTAATCCGGGTTATGGGATGATGCGGGTGTATTTCGTACCTTCGACGGTCGCGCCGAATTTAAGACCGGCCTGGCCAAAGACCACCGCCAGCACCGGCGAACGCAGTGTTGTCGTGTCCGTGGACAAGGAATTCCCAGTTGCGTCAACTACATATCCAATGTCAGCACCGGCTGTCCATCCGCTGGAACGGCGGAAATCGTTCAGCGCATCTTCGGTCATGAAGAACAGGATATGCGCATATTGCTGCGCACCGATTTGCAGACCTGCGGTTCCTGAAATTGCAGAATAGTAATCGACCGTGGCGCCGTTGATGCGCAGCGCGCCTTGGCCGTAGGCACCGCCAAAGAAGATCAATCCGGCGTCGGTGATCAGGGGCATAACCAACATGCCGTTGGCTTTGTTTGCGATTTCCACGGTGTTGGGATACCGGGTGTACATTTCGGTCAGCGTGGCATCGACGCGGGCGTCGATCGTGGCCGAGTTTGAATTGCCGACGCCGTTGCCGCAGGCGGCGGTCAGGGACAGGCCTGCCATGCCCAAGGCAAAGCCGCGACGGTTCAGTCGGGGGGAGTTGGAACTGCTCATGGTTTTTTCTCTGTAACTGTGCCTGATGTGTCGGGTGATCCCGATCTTGCCGGCAAGGATACGCCGATTACGGCGTTGTGTCACGGGAAAGCTGCCCGCTCAAGGGGGCTTGTCGGCGAAAAGTTGCGACTCTTCGGGGTTTTAGCCCTGTAGGATGCGGGCAACCTGAGGCGAGAAATAGGTCAGAATACCGTCGCACCCGGCGCGCTTGAAGGCCAGCAGGCTTTCCAGCATCGCCTTTTCTCCGTCGATCCAGCCATTCTGGGCGGCCGCCTGGATCATCGCGTATTCTCCCGAAACCTGATAGGCATAGGTGGGCGCACCAAAGCTGTCTTTCACACGACGGCAGATATCCAGATAGGGCATTCCGGGTTTGATCATCACCATGTCCGCGCCTTCGGTCAGATCGCGTTCGATCAGGCGCAGGGCTTCGTTCGAGTTGGCCGGGTCCATCTGATAGGTTTTCTTGTCACCGGTCAGCGCGCCCGAGGCGCCGACGGCGTCGCGGAAGGGGCCGTAAAAAGCGCTGGCGTATTTCGCGGCATAGCTGAGGATCATCACGTTGTGATGCCCGGCACCTTCCAATGCGCGGCGCATTTCCCCGATCCGGCCGTCCATCATGTCAGACGGTCCGATGATGTCGGCACCGGCATCGGCCTGGGCAAGGGTCATCTTGACCAACGCTTCGATGGTCTGATCATTCACGATCTCTCCGTCGACGACATAGCCGTCATGACCATTGATATTGTACGGGTCCAGCGCCACGTCCGTCATCACCGCAATGTCGGGGGCTGCCGCCTTGATCGCCCGGATGGCCCGGTTCGACAGGTTGTCGGGGTTCCAGGCCTCGGCGCAATCCTCGGTCTTGAGCGCGGAATCCGTGTAGGGAAAGATGCATATCGCCGGGATTCCAAGCGCTTGTGCTTCGACGGCCGCTTTTGCAATCAGATCCACCGACCGGCGCACCACGCCCGGCATCGAGGGAACGGGTTCTTCAACCCCTTCGCCGTCGCGGACGAAAACGGGCCAGATCAGGTCGTCCGTGGTCAAGGTGTTCTCGCGCACAAGTCCGCGGATTGCCCGGGATTGACGGGCACGCCGAAAGCGGGTCATGGGATAGGGGGCAATGGTCGGTTTCATGGTGCGTTCTCCTTGAACATTCGTGCATTGGGTGGCATGAATTCACAAAGGTCTCAAGGGTATCAATGGACGCGGCAGCGTGGCCAATCCTCCCTGAGTGGTTTGAATAAAGGGTTGGGTTTGGACTGGTACTCTTCGATCTTTGAAGTCATCGACATGCGCAGCTTTTCGAATCTCTGGTTCTGGATCGTGCTGGCGGTTGTCTGGTCTTCGGCGAGTCACTGGGTAATGGGCATTCCCTACGATCTGGTGGTGCGTGCCCGACGCATTGGCGGGCAGGTCGAGATCGACCTACTGGACATCGTTCGCATACACACCAACCGGATCTTGTTGATCGTCGACATGTCAGGCACCATCCTGTTGGCCTTCGGGTGTTTTCTGTTCACCGGGCTGGCCACGCTTGGGTTCTATTACGGCGTCGAGTTCGCGCAGGCCGTGTTCCTTCTTCTGTTTCCACTGACGCTTGTTCTGGTGGTGAACATCGTGCACGCGCGACGATTGCGGCGGCAGGAACTGACGCTCGAGTCCGTTTCGAAAACCATTGCGCGCTGCCGGCTCTATACCCAGATCATAGGCATGATCTCGATACTGGTCACTTCGTTCTGGGGCATGTATCAGAACATCTCGATTGGCGTTCTGGGATAGCAAAATCTGAAAGGCGAGGCGATGAAGGCTCCGAACCACGTGACAGTTGGCGGCGCCCCCGAAGGGTTTGACGCGCAGCTTGTGCTGAACGAAATCGCCCGCAGCAACGGGCCGGTGGCCCATGTCGCACGTGACGACAAGCGGATGGAGGCGATGCGCGCGGCACTGGCCTTCTTTGCCCCCGACATGCCGGTCTTCGTGTTTCCGGGCTGGGATTGTCTGCCTTATGACCGGGTGTCACCCAACGCCGACATTTCAGCGGCCCGCGTTGCGACGCTGGCGGCGCTGGTTCACCAGATGCCGCAGAAATTCGTGTTGTTGACGACATTGAATGCGGCAACCCAACGCGTCCCGGCACGAGACGTGCTGCGCGAAGCTGCGTTCACCGCCCGTGTCGATCAGCGCATAGATGAGGCCGCGCTACGCAACTTCCTGGTGCGCATGGGCTTCACGCAAAGCCCCACCGTGATGGAGCCAGGCGATTACGCCATTCGCGGCGGTATCATCGACATCTTCCCGCCGGGTGAATCGGGCCCAGTCCGTCTGGACCTGTTCGGAGACGTACTGGACGGCGCGCGCCGTTTTGATCCCGTGTCTCAGCGCACGACCGAAAAGCTGGACGTGGTTGAACTTGCGCCGGTGTCCGAGGTCATTCTGGATGATGCGGCCATCACGCGGTTCCGCCAGAACTATCGGATCGAATTCGGCGCCGCGGGCACGGATGATCCGCTCTACGAAGCGGTAAGCGCCGGTCGCAAGCATCAGGGTATCGAACATTGGCTGCCCTTCTTCCACGAGAAGCTTGAAACACTGTTTGATTATCTGCCGAATGCCACGATCACCGTCGATGATCAGGTTACACCGGCCAGACTGGCCCGATGGGAGACGATTGCCGATCAATACGAAACCCGGCGTCTGGCGCTGGAAAACCGATCCCGCATGGATACGGTCTATAAACCCACACCTCCGGGGCTGCTGTATCTGGATGATGCCGCGTGGGAGGCGGCTGTTGCGGATCGGCGCATCATGCAGTTCAGTCCTTTGCCGCAGGCCTCGGGACCGGGTGTCATCGATGCCGGTGGGCGGATTGGGCGCAACTTTGCTCCGGAACGTCAGCAGGAAAGCATCAGCCTGTTCGGTGCTTTGGCCAGCCACATCAGCGCCAAGCTTGACAAAGGTCCGGTGCTGATCGCGTCCTATTCAGAAGGTGCGCGCGAACGTCTGACTGGCCTGATCGAGGATGAAGGTCTGGCCGAGGCGATTCCCATTGCCAATGGAACGCGCATCGGAAAGCGCGGCCTGCACCTTGCCGTCTGGGCGCTGGAACACGGTTTTGAGACGCCAGACCTGACGGTGATCGCCGAACAGGACGTTCTGGGCGACAGGCTGATCCGCCAACCCAAAAAACGCCGCAAGGCCGAGAATTTCCTGACCGAGACCCAATCACTGAGCCCCGGTGATCTGGTGGTGCATGTGGATCACGGCATTGGTCGTTATATAGGGATGGAGGTCGTCACGGCCGCCGGTGCCGCCCATGAATGCCTGCTGCTGGAATATGCCGAGCAGGCAAAGTTGTACCTACCGGTCGAAAACATCGAACTGCTGTCGAAATACGGCCATGACGAAGGGCTCTTGGATCGACTCGGCGGTGGCGCCTGGCAGGCCAAGAAGGCCAAGCTGAAAGAGCGCATTCGCGAGATGGCGGACAAGCTCATCCGCATCGCGGCGGAACGTGCTTTGCGTAAAGCCCCCGTGATGGACCCACCGCCGCACGCGTGGGAGGAGTTCAGCGCGCGTTTCCCCTATCAGGAAACCGATGACCAGTTGCGCGCCATCTCGGATGTGATGGAAGACATGCATTCTGGTGCCCCCATGGATCGCCTGATCTGTGGCGACGTCGGCTTTGGCAAGACCGAGGTTGCGATGCGTGCCGCCTTTGTCGCGGCCATGTCCGGCGTGCAGGTTGCGGTCGTGGCTCCGACAACACTGCTTGCCCGACAGCACGCTGCAAGCTTCAGGGAACGGTTCCGCGGCTTCCCTCTGGAAGTGCGGCAATTGTCGCGCTTCGTCTCGGCCAAAGAGGCGCAGCAGACACGTGAGGGGCTGGCCAAGGGCACGGTCGATATCGTGATCGGGACCCATGCGCTGTTGGCCAAGAACATACGGTTTCACAATCTGGGTCTACTGGTCATCGACGAAGAACAACATTTCGGCGTGGGACACAAGGAACGGCTGAAGCAACTGCGCAGTGACATCCATGTTCTCACCCTGACCGCAACCCCGATTCCGCGAACCTTGCAATTGTCGCTGACCGGGGTGCGCGATCTGTCGATCATCGGCACACCGCCCATCGACCGCTTGGCGATCAGAACCTATGTCAGCGAATTCGACGCGGTCACGATCCGAGAGGCGCTGCTGCGCGAACACTATCGCGGCGGGCAGAGTTTCTACGTGGTTCCGCGCATCTCGGACCTGCCCGAGATCGAGGAGTTCCTGAAAAACCAGTTGCCGGAACTGACCTATGTTGTTGCACATGGCCAGATGGCGGCGGGTGAACTCGATGACCGAATGAATGCGTTTTATGACGGTAAGTATGATGTGCTGCTGGCGACGACAATTGTGGAAAGCGGTTTGGACATTCCAACGGCGAACACGATGGTCGTGCACCGCGCCGATATGTTCGGTCTTGCGCAGCTCTACCAGATCCGGGGCCGGGTGGGGCGGTCCAAAACCCGGGCCTATGCCTATCTGACCACCAAGCCACGGCAGAAACTGACAGCTACGGCCGAGAAACGTCTGCGGGTTCTGGGCTCGCTGGACACGCTGGGCGCCGGGTTCACGCTGGCGTCTCAAGACCTCGATATTCGCGGCGCAGGTAACCTGCTGGGTGAGGAACAATCCGGTCAGATGCGCGACGTGGGCTATGAGCTTTATCAATCGATGCTGGAAGAAGCGATTGCCAAGATCAAGGCGGGCGAGATGGAGGGGCTGTCGGATGCTGACGATCAATGGGCCCCGCAGATCAATCTGGGCGTCCCGGTTCTGATCCCCGAGGACTATGTACCCGATCTGGACGTGCGTCTGGGTCTCTATCGACGTCTGTCGTCGCTGTCGACCAAGGTTGAGCTGGAAGGTTTTGCCGCAGAATTGATCGACCGTTTCGGCAAATTGCCGAAAGAGGTGAATACTCTGATGCTGGTCGTGCGCATCAAGGCCATGTGCAAAAGGGCGGGCATCGCCAAACTGGACGGAGGCCCGAAAGGCGCGACGATCCAGTTCCACAACGACAAGTTCGCATCCCCTCAGGGATTGGTTGAATTCATTCAGAACCAGCGCGGCATGGCCAAGGTCAAGGATAACAAGATCGTCGTGCGCCGGGATTGGAAGAAAGACAGCGACAAGATCAAAGGGGCTTTTGCGATTGCCCGCGACCTTGCTGAAAAAGTGGTCGCGGAAAAGAAGAAGACCAAGGCTGGTTGATAGGCAGGATGGGGCTCTGCCCCCGATGCGCGTTCCGCGTATCTCCCCCGGGATATTTACGGCCAGATGAAGTCACGGATCCCAGCTTCATCTGGCTGAAAGTATCACCGCCGGAGGCATCGCGCGGCAGCGCGATCCCGCCTATACTTGCATTGCAGCCTGCGCGCAGAAGCAAGACGCTGCAACCGCCCGATCAGCACGGGCCAGAGCCAGATCCAGGCGTTGTTTGATCTGTCGGATTTCAACAACTTCCCCGCGGGCTTTGAGGCAATCGTACAACCCCTTCAGGCTCCAGACGTTGTCGGGATGGATCGAAGCGCGGCTGAGCGAGCCGCCAAGACCAAGATCTTCGCGATAGACGGCTTCTGCTTCTGCGCCATGACCTTGTTCGAACAGCAATGCGCCAAGCGCGTGGCGGGTGGGCTGCATCCAGCCCCAGGGCTCGTCATACGGCAGGGTGTCGTCCAGTTCGACCGAGCGGCGCAGATGGGCAAAGGCGATTTCGAAATTGCCCTTTCGGTACTCGATCTCACCGCGCAGCATCTCCCCCGCGATTTCCAGCAGGTCGATCACGCGATTGTTGTGCAACCGGCGTGTTTCCGGAACGCATTCCCTGGCTGCGAGAAACAGGTTCTCTTCCGCTTCGGCATGGACAACATCACCGGTTGCGGCATGTGCGATGGCGCGGGCGTAGTGGGTCGTTGCCGTCAGGGTGCGGTAGAGATCCGGATCGGAGGGCAGTTCCAGCGCCTTTGCCTCTTCCCAGCGGCCAAAGCGGATCAGGATGTGCGGCCCCATGGACATGTAGCTTTCGAAGTAATCCGCCATAGGGGGGCTTTCGATGCGCAGCATCTCCTCTGGTGTTGTATCCCACAAACCCTGATTGGCGCGCAGGGCAGGTTCGATCTGACCCAGAAACAGCGCGCCGTAGATGGCGAAGTGATAGTTGTGTTGGCGGTATCCGGTGTAGATATTGAACGCGCCTTCGCGTTCGTAATACTTCAGATCCGCATCCGAGGCTTTTTCGTTCCAGTGCACCACGTTGTGATAATGGCCGCACAGCACATCAATATGTGTCGGCATATGCACAAGGTGCCCCGCATCAGGCACCAATGTGCGCAGGACATCACCGGCTTTCAGAGCTTTTTCCGGCGTGGGCGACATCTCCATCAGGTGAACATAAAGGTGCAGCAGGCCGGGATGTGACATGGCGGCCGGATCGTTGGCCATGGCCCATTCCAACGCCTCTTGCGCTTCAAGCGTTGCTGCGCCTTCTGCCGGTTGACCTGTTTGCAGGTCCCACATTTTCCAGGGTGTCAGGTTCAAAAGCGCTTCGACGTAGATCGTGCGCAGGTCCGCATGATCGCGGTGCGCGGCGAAGGCTGCGCGCATCGCTTCGGCAAAATCGTGGTCCCATCGGTGCATGTCCTCTGCCGGCTCTCGTTGCGGATAGCGCGCAGGGAGGGCTCGGATCAGAGCTTGCTCGACAGGGGTACAGCCGTCTGCCAATCGAAGGGCGTTTTGCATGGCATCATAAGCCAGCGCCAGCGCCTTGCGGCGTCCCCGCTCGTCCTGCAAGTCCCATGGCAGGTTGTAATTCGGTCCCGCCGCGTAGGCGACGCCCCAATATGCCATGGCGCATTGGGGGTCATGTTCGGCTGCGCGCTGGAAACAAACCACGGCTTCTTCGTGATTGTACCCATAGGTCCAGTTCAGGCCGCGGTCGAACCACAGCTGAGCCTCGGGAACGGAGGTCGTTACCGGACAGGAATAGCTGCCCAGATCATAGTATTCACGCATCAGAAGCCCTCCGCTTGGTTCAGGTCGAGGGTAGCGTGATTCAGATGAGTCGCACAGATCAGGCTGGCAGACGTTCTTCAACGCGGCCCATGTGCAGCATAAGCCCGAAGGCCAGAATGCACATGCTCAGGATGCCGAAGGTCAAAGGCGCGATCGAACCGTCGAACAACAACCCGATCGGGGCGGCGATGGCAGCGGCCAGCACCGTCGATATCGATCCGATGACCGAGGCTGCCATTCCGGCAATATGTCCCATCGGCTCCATCGCGATGGCGTTCAGGTTGCCCAGTGTCACGCCGGCCATGAAAAACACCATGGTTTGCCAGAACACGAACAGCGCGAATGAAGCGTCTGGTGAAAGATGCGCGGCGTTCAGGGTCATGACAAAGGTGGTAATCAGGATTTGCCCCCCCAGCGCCCATGTCACCATCCGGCGCATGCCCACACGTACCACTAGTGCCGCATTCAGCAAACTGGCCGACCCGGACATCAGCGCCACGAACCCGAACCAGAACGGAAAGCTTTCGGCGCGGTCATGGATAACGTCATAAACGGGCTGAACCATTGTCAGCATGGTGAACAGCACCCCCATGCACAGGGTCTGAACCATGATCGAAAGGCGCACGGTCGGATGCGAGAACATTTCCTTCGTGGCCGAGAACATCAACGGAACGCGGAAGGGACGACGGTTTTCACGGGCCAGAGATTCCGGCAACCGAATGCCCATCCAGGAAATGATGATCAACGCAAACAGAATGAAAGACACAAAGATCCCGCGCCATCCGAACAAAGCGATCACACCGGCGCCCAGCATCGGTGCCGCCGCGGGTACCAACGTGAAAATCATCATCGCGATAGAGATGATCCGCGCCATTTCGCGGCCTGAATACAAGTCGCGAATGATCGCCATGGCCACCACGCGCGGACCTGCGGCGCCCAGGCCTTGAACCACACGTGCAATCAAGACCAGTTCCAGTGAAGAACTGGCCCATGCGACAGCAGACGCCGCAATGTACAAAGCCGCGCCGCCGTAAATGACCGGCTTGCGTCCCAGCGCATCCGAAAGCGGGCCTGTGAAAAACGTGCCGATCCCCATGCCCAACACAAATGACGTCAGGATCAGTTGGGCACGGTTAACGTCATCGGGACTGAGCTGCGCGCCGATCTCGGGCAGCGCAGGCAGCATGGAATCGATCGAAAAGGCGATGGTGGCGAACATCATTGCGATCAGCGCAATGAACTCCGCCTTCGACATGCGATTGGCCATGAAGAACTCCTAACCCGTTCGCGCTATCACGGCGGGCCGGCATAGGCCAGACTGGAATTTTGCACAGACCTCTGTGCTATTCTGCAGGGGAAGCCTCAAGTTGAGACATGATCTCGGCGATCACTTTCTCCCACATTTCAGGAGGTTGGGCACCGGGAACTGCATGTTGGTTCGCAACAATGAAGGTCGGGACCGAGCTCACGCCCATTTTGCGGGAATGGGCATCGCGGCTGCGGATATCTTCGCGGTCGGCGTCTGATTTCAGCAGCTTCATGACCACGGCGGCGTCCATTCCGGCGCTGTCTGCGATGTCGGCCAGCACCTCGTGGTCGCCGATGTCGCGACCCTGCACGAAATAGGCATCGAACAGCGCGTCGACGACGGCATTCTGCTTGCCTTCGATGCCAGCCCAATGGATCAGGCGATGCGCATCCAGCGTGTTGGGGGTGCGCTTCATGGCTTCGAAGTTGATGTTCAGACCGGCCTTTTCGGCATGTTCCACCACCGGCGCATAGGCGCGAACCGCGCCGTCCTTGCCGCCGAACTTGCGCTCGAGATATTCGCGCCGATCCATTCCCGCATCCGGCATGTCAGGATTCAACTGGAACGGATGCCATTCAATGACAAACGGGTGGTCGGGTACGTTGGCCAGTGCCTTGTCCAGTTGAGTCTTGCCGATATAGCACCACGGGCAGATCGGATCGGACAGGATGTCGAGCTTGACGGTCTGGGTCATTTTGTTGGTGCCTCGAAATAGGCCGGCAGCGCCCGGCGCAGGAGTTTGCCGTTTCCGCCGGTCGGCAGGGCGGGCAGATGGATAAAGGCGCGCGGTTGTTTGTAACGCGCCAGGTTGGCTTCGACATAGGTGCGCAAGGCCGCATCGTCCAGCTTTTCCGGGCCCGTATAGAAGGCCGCTATCACAAATGTGTCCGGTTTGACCTCAACCGCGGCGGCGCCGACCTGCGTGATGCCCGGAAAGCGGGACAGGGCGGCTTCGACCTCGACCGGGGACACGCGATAGCCACCCGCGTTCATCATATCGTCGTCGCGGCCCAGATAGCTGATCTGACCATCCACGGCCATGGCGCCCTGGTCGCCGGTCAGAAACCACTCTCCCTGCATCCGCGTTTCAACCTCATCGGGTGCGTTGAGATAGGTCAGCATCAAACCGGGGTCAGTGCGGTGAATGGCGATGGTGCCTTCTTGGCCCTTTGGCACCGGACCGTTCGGACCAAGGATCGCCACACGACGCCCCGGTTGCGGTTGTCCCAATGCGTCGCCGCGCGCGGGGTGATCCGGGCTGGAGGAAATGAAGGTAGAGCATTCGGACATGCCATAGGCTTCGAACAACTCGGTGCCGGTGGCCTTTCGCCATTTTTCGTGCAGCGCGCGCGACAGTTTCTCACCCGCGCACAAGCCGTGGCGCAGGTCTGGCAGCTCCATTCGATCGCACCCTTGCACCATCTTGCGAAAGACCCCGGGAGCCGCTGCAAAGATCGTTGCGCCATGCTGGCGCAGCAGGGCAGGCAGGGCCGTGATTTCGGTGCCGGGCGCGGGGATCAGGGCAGTTGCGCCCATGGTCCATGGATCCATCAGGCCGGTGCCCAGCGTATAGGTCCAGTTGAATGCTCCGGCGTGGCACAGCCGGTCGGTCTCGCGCAGGCCATACCAGCCATCGACCATCATCTGCCGCGCCCAGATTGCCCGGTGGGCATGGGCCACGGCACGAGGCTTGCCCGAGGTTCCAGAGGTATAGACGACATAGGCCATACGTTCCGGATCGCCCATGTCAAATTCTGCCGGGGGCAGGCATCGCATCGCTTTCAGCGCGTCCAGCCCGATCTGCTTGGAATGCGAGGCGCAGGCAACGCCTGGATCACGCAGAATCACAGCCGGAGAAAGCTCGTCGATCATTTTGGCGGTTTCGGGTTCCGTCAGTTGTGACGATGTCGGCACCGGCACGATGCCCACGGCAATTGCCCCAAGGTAGGCGATCGGGAAATCCACCGTGTTTCCCAGCCGCATCAGCGCGATATCACCGGGTTTCAACCCGGCCCGCAGCAATCCCGTGCCTGTGCCCAGCACAGCCGCTTTTAGATCGCGATAGGTCCAGTCCTGCGCGCCGTTCGGGCGCAGTATCGACAAAGCCACTTTATCCGGCACGTGATCGGCGCGGCCCAGAACATGAGCCGCCAGATTGAATGGCGTGGGGCAGGGTGCGGGCGACCCCTGATCGAAGATTGACAACATGGCCTCTGGCTATCGCGCCGCCTGCCGCGTTGCAAGCGTGGCTGGCCGGGCCTATAGAAGGGTCATGAGCACTCAAGATCCCAAATCTCTGATCCGAATTGCCCGCGACTCTGGCGACCATACCGAAGTCGAACCGCTGGACCTTGGCGCACGTGTGCGAGAGCTGCGCAAAGCGCGGGAATGGACATTGGAACAGGCCGCCAGTCAGGCCGGATTGGCACGCTCGACCCTCAGCAAGATTGAAAACGGGCAGATGTCGCCGACTTACGACGCGCTCAAGAAGCTTGCGACCGGGCTGGAGATTTCTGTTCCGCAACTGTTTACGCCGCCCCAGCGCGATCAGGTGATCGGACGCATGGCGATCACCCGTGTGGGCGACGGCACGGCTCATGCCACCACAACCTATGAGCATGAGCTGCTAGCCGAAACCCTGACCAAGAAACAGATGCTGCCCTATCGTGCGCGGGTCCGCGCAAGATCAATGGATGAATTTGACGGCTGGGTGCGCCATGACGGCGAAGAATTCATGTATGTGCTGACCGGTGTCGTCAAGCTTTACACCGAGTTTTACGAGCCGGTTGAGATGCGCAGAGGGGACAGCGCGTATTACGACGGCAGCATGGGCCACAACGTGATTTCCGTCAGTGATGAAGACGCGACGATCCTTTGGGTTACATCACTTGCCTAAAGCGGTTCTGCTGAATTCCCGGTTCAGCCCTTCGGTGAACAGGAAATCTTCGACCTCTTCATGCGCCTCATTCATCGTAAGTTGGTGACGTTCGGCCAAATAGGCTTCAAACCCTTTTCGATCCTTCAACACGCGCATCATGTCCTTGTCACGCAGGTTCGGAAAACGCCGCTTTGCGCGTTCGCATGCCGCATTCCAGTCGTTTGTAAGATCGGTCCAGTTCATCATCAATGAGCTTCCCTTAGCAACGATTAGGACTGCTCTCCCCCGCTTCAGAGTACGGATAGGGTGCCGTTACGTAAGACATGACAAAATGTCGCAGCGCTGGACCTTGCCTTCTTGAGGGGAAAAGTGCCCGCTGCGAAGTTTCCGCAACGGGCCGACGGGCCTACATTTGGTGTGAGTGGTGGCGGGCCCGGTTGTTCTGTAATCCGCAGCGCCAGATTGTCCCGGCAGGCAGAGAGGCGGGGTCATCGCCAGCTCGTTTTTAAGCCTAAATGCGCAAAATATATGCGTATTTTCCAGATAAGTAAAACTGGTTGTAGGTGTTTCTTTCCGGATCGCTTGCATGTGACGATGTTGGACCCTGATTACGATGCTTCCAATGCGGCCAAACGATATCTTGTGTGGGATGGCAATGTGCTGAAATTTGCCGATTGGTGGAAATTTCCTGAGCGCTGTTTGTATGAAACAGCTGGAACTTCAAGCTTCCGTCTTTCGGAAACTTCAATTGGAAAGGCCAGCCGGATTCACATGTACAACGGCTGGTCTTGGGTTTGCGCCTTTTACCGGGCGTCGTACCACCAGACTTCGGGCATGTACTGCGGACCGTCGCCATAGATAGGCAGGGTTTCCGGGTGCTTAAGCTCTTTGACATGCGCGATGCGCCCGATGTCAAAGCTCCAGATCGGGATGACATAGCGGCCTGCCGTCAATACCCGGTCCAGCGCGCGGGTGGCCGCGGTAAAGTCCTCGCGGGTTTTTGAGGCCAGCATGGCATCGATCATGGCATCAACCGCGGGTGAAGATACGCCCATCAGGTTGCGAGTGCCGGGGGCATCGGCAGTTTCGCTGCCCCAGTAAAGGCGCTGTTCATTGCCGGGAGACAGGGAAAGCGCTCGGCGGAACGTCGTGACGTCAAAGTCCAGTTCAGACGTGCGCCCGACATATTGGGCATTGTCGACCTGTTCCGTCGTGACCCGGATGCCGAGACGTTCCAGCGCGCGGGAATAGATCTCGACCACGGTTGCCATCTCGCTGTCACCCTGTTGAAGCAGGAAAGTCATCTGAAAGGGATCGCCATTTGCATTGCGCAGCACGCCATCCTGAACGGTCCAGCCTGACTCGGCCAATAGTCCGGCGGCCTTGCGGAGGTTTGCCCGGTTCCGGGCCGATCCGTCGCCTTTCGGCAGTTCATACCCTTCCAGCGTGCCGGGCAACAGGATGTCAGCGTAAGGAAGCAACAGGTCTTTTACCTGCCCCTGGGCCGGGCCGGGCTGCATCGCAAGGTCGGACCCCGAGAAATAAGACGTGATCCTTGGTTGCGCACCACCGGTTACCGTATCGTTGATGAACTCGAAATTGAACGCGAGCATCAGCGCTTCGCGCACGCGCCAGTCGTCGAACGGAGCCTTTCGTGTGTTCATCACGAACCCGGTCATTCCCGAAGGTTTTCCATGCGGAATTTCGGTCTTGATGACATCGCCGCGCTGCACGGCGGGAAAGTTGTATTGCGTGTCCCATTTGTCGGCGTTGAATTCACGCACGGCTGACAGTTCTCCGGCCTTGAAAGCTTCGAACAAGACGCTGCCGTCGCCATAGAATTCGATCCGCAGCTCATCAAGGTTCATGGTGCCGCGGCGAAACGGGATGTCGTTCCCCCAATAGTTCGGATTGCGTCGCAGATTCACGAAGCGCCCCGCTTCGTAGCTTTCGATCACATAGGGGCCGGTTCCAATCGGTACATCATGCAGTTGCGCATCCGCGAATTCCTTGCCCTCCCATTGCGCCTTTTTCAGGATCGGGCGCATCCCGGCCAGCAGCGCAAGCTCTCGGTCGGGTTCATTGAACGTGATCCGCACCGAACGCGGGCCGGTTTGTTCGATACTGTCGATCTTGCCCCAAAGACCGCGATAGCGCAGATGCCCCTGCGTGCCCAACGTTTCGTAAGACCAGATAACATCATCGATCGTGACCGGACTGCCGTCGGAAAACCGCGCCTCCTCCCGCAGGGTGAATTCGACCCAGGACCGGTCTGGATCGGTCTCAACTGATTCGGCTAACAGCCCGTAAAGTGTGAAAGGTTCGTCCCATGACCGTCCCATCAGGCTTTCATGGGTCCAGAAAGGCAATTGCCATGGCGAGGTGCCTTTTTGCAAAAACGGGTTCAGGCTGTTAAAGCCGCCCGTGTTTCCGAACACGGCTTTGCCGCCTTTGGGTGCATCCGGGTTGGCGTATGGGAGTGACACAAAATCCGGTGGTAGGGCCGGGTCCCCATACATAGCTATGCCATGAGACGATTCTGCATGGGCGACAGAGATCACGAAAATGCTGGCGATTCCCGCCACAAGTGATCGAAACGGACGGAGAAAATCCGGGCTCATTTTGGAAACAATCCTGCTCTGGCCTTATTTTGTTGGTATTCACCGTAGTGATGATTTTTCTTATTATCAAACTTTTAGCTTGGACCAAGGCGCAGAATTGCTTATAAAGGTTGCACTGCTCGATAGGTTTCTTGCCTGTATGAAACCTGCCTCAATAACTTAACGCCCGCTTCGTGCGGGCGTTTTTTTGTGCGTCGCGAAGTCTCAGGCCAGGATTCCAATCGGATGTGTTTCCCCGTTTTCTTTGCAGGTGCAGCATGGCATGGTGCGCCTGATTAACGCTTGAGGGAGAATGGACATGAGCCTGTCCGGTAAAACGGCAATCATCACGGGATCAAATTCGGGCATCGGGCTGGGCGTAGCGCGCGAGCTGGCCAAGGCGGGAGCCGATGTGGTTCTGAATTCCTTTACGGATCGCGATGAAGATCACGCGCTTGCCGCAGAGATTGCGAAAGAGACCGGAACCAATGCGCGCTACATCAAGGCCGACATGTCCAAGGGCGAGGAATGCCGATCACTGATCGAACAGGCGGGGTCCTGTGATATTCTGGTGAACAATGCTGGTATTCAGCATGTCTCACCGATCGATAAGTTCCCGGTTGAAAAGTGGGACGCGATTATCGCAATCAACATGAACTCGGCCTTTCACACCACAGCGGCTGCGTTGCCGATGATGCGCAAGGCGGGTTGGGGGCGGGTGGTGAACATCGCCTCGGCCCACGGTCTGACGGCATCCCCTTACAAGGCGGCATATGTTACGGCCAAGCACGGCGTGGTGGGAATGACCAAGACCGTAGCGCTGGAAACCGCGCAGGAGCCGATCACCTGCAACGCCATCTGCCCGGGATATGTGCTGACGCCGCTGGTCGAGTCGCAGATCCCCGATACGATGAAAGAATACAACATGAGCCGTGAGGACGTTGTGAAGAACATTCTTTTGGAACGGCAACCGTCCAAGGAGTTCGCCACCGTCGAGCAACTGGGTGGAACGACTGTCTTTCTGTGCTCGGACGCGGCGGCTCAGATCACCGGAACCACGATTTCCGTCGATGGTGGCTGGACAGCGCTTTGAGGTTTCGTGGGGGCGCTGCCCCCACACCCCCGGAGTATTTTGAAAAAGATGAAGGGGTTGCGGTATGAAGCGGATCAATCTGGCTTTGCAGGGAGGTGGGGCGCATGGGGCGTTCACCTGGGGTGTGCTTGATCGTCTTTTGGACGAGGAAGACATCGAGGTCGCTGCCATCACAGGAACTTCCGCAGGGGCGCTGAACGGTGCGGCCTACAAATCTGGTATGGTTCATTCCGGGCGCGAAGGCGCGCGGGCGCGCCTGGATGGGTTGTGGACGCGCATGGGCGCTATTGGCGACATGCGTTTTGCCAACTGGTTTCGCGGCCTGGAACCGGCGGCCATCGCGCAGGCGGTGGAATATTCTGTGCCGTTTTCGATCGGGGATGCGTGGTCGCGGATGGTGTCGCCCTATGCGTACGGACCGTTCTACAGCAACCCCTTGAAGCCGGTGGTGGACAGGTTCAATTTTGACGAGATATGCGCGGAAGAAGGCCCGCGCCTGTTTGTGTGCGCCACTTGCGTACGCAGCGGCAAGATCCGCGTCTTTACCGGAGACGAGATCAGCACGGATGCTATTCTGGCCTCGGCCTGTTTGCCGACCCTGTTCAAGGCGGTTGAGATTTTTGACCCGAAGACAAACCGGACCGAAGCCTATTGGGACGGAGGGTATACCGGCAATCCGGCGCTCTATCCGCTGTTCAACGATGATTTGCCGGATGACGTGGTGATCGTGAACATCAATCCGCTGGAGCGCGACGAGGTTCCGATCACGCCGCAGCAAATCCAGAACCGGATCAACGAGATCAGCTTCAACTCATCCCTGTTTCGCGAGTTGCGGGCGATCAGCTTTGTCCAGCGGTTGTTGAAAGAAGGCAAGCTGACGGCCGGAGAGATGAGCCGCGTGCTGGTTCACATGATTGCAGATAACGAGTTGATGAACAGCCTGTCTGTTGCCACCAAAACCGTGCCCAATCCGGTCATTCTGAACAAGCTGAAACAGGCCGGACGCAACGCCGCAGATGGTTTTCTTGCCAACCATAAGGACGATTTGGGTCAGACCAGCACAATTGATCTGCCTGCGATGTTCAGCTGATCACTCGGGCGGCTGTGTCGGGTCTTTTCCATTCGGGTATACAAGCCCCGCCGAAATCACCAGTTTGGCGGCGTCTTCGATGCTCATGTCCAGCAGGATCACGTCTTCTGCGGGGAAGAACAGCAGAAACCCAGATGTCGGGTTGGGTGTTGTGGGTACGAACACGCTCAATAGCTCGCCTCCGGTTTCGGCGCGTTGGCTGACCTCACCCTTGGCGCTGGTCGAGACAAAGCCGATGGCCCAGATCCCGCGACGCGGGTACTGGATCAGGCAGGCTTTTTCAAAAGAACGCTCGGTCTGGGCAAACACCGTTTCCGAGATTTGCTTGATCCCGGAATAGACCGAGCGCACGACGGGCATCCGATCAACAACGCTTTCGGCGAAGTGGATCAGGGAACGGCCCAGAATGCCCTTGGCGATCCAGCCGACCAGAACGGTGAAGATCAGGAAGATCACCACACCCACACCGCGCAGGTTGATGCCCACGTATTGTTCGGGCTGGAACTGTTGGGGCACCAGCGGCAGGACCGCGCTGTCTATCCAGCCGACCACCGACCAGATCAGCCAGACCGTCAACCAGACAGGCGCAATGACCACGATGCCCGTCAAAAAGGACGCGCGCAGCCGTGAAAGCATGCCCGGGCGGCGGTGAGGCTCTTCGTCGAAGGGTGTATTCATTGCGGTTCCGAATGGTTTCCGGATTTAGGTAGTCAATCCACGGCCTTGGTACAATAGGTTAACGTCACCTCTGTTTGACGAGCGCTTGCGCGATCTTGGCCGCCAAACGCGCATTGTTTCGAACAAGGGCGATGTTGGCGACCAATGACCGGCCTTCGGTCTTTTCAAAGATACGTTGCAGCAGATAGGGGGTCACGGCTTTGCCGGTGATGCGATGGGCATCTGCATCTGACTGGGCTTCGGCGATGATGGGGGCCAATTCCTCGGCCGGGATTTGATCGGCGGCTGGAATCGGGTTCGCCACCAACTGCCCGCCGGGCAGACCCAGCGCGCGGCGGGTCGTGTGGGCTTTGGCGATGGCATCGGCACTGTCCATGCGCAGGGGCGCGTTTAAGGGCGACTTTGCCGACCAGAACGCAGGAAACTCGTCCTGGCCATGTGCGATCACAGGCACGCCCAGGGTTTCCAGAACCTCAAGCGTTTTGGCGAGGTCCAGGATGGCCTTCGCCCCGGCTGCGACGACGGTCACGGGCGTATGCCCAAGCTCGTGCAGATCGGCAGAGATGTCGAAGGTGGTCTCGGCCCCCTGATGCACTCCGCCGATACCGCCGGTGGCAAAAACCTCGATCCCGGCATAGTGCGCGGCGATCATCGTGGCGGCAACGGTGGTGGCCCCGGTGCCACCGGTCGAGATGCACGCCGCCATGTCCGCGCGCGAGATCTTGGCAACGCCTTGGGCCTGACCCAGCCATTGCAGCTGATCCTGCTCTAGCCCGACATGCAATTTGCCTTCGATCACGGCCATGGTTGCAGGAACCGCACCCGCATCGCGGACGTCCTGTTCGACCTGTACCGCGACTTCGATGTTCTGCGGATAGGGCATCCCATGGGTGATGATGGTGCTTTCCAGCGCGACGATGGGCAGGCCCGCGTCTTTGGCGGTGCGGACCTCGGCAGAATATTGGATGTCGATCACAGTGGGGTTTCTCCGGAAACGTAGGTTGCAGCGGCGTGCAGAGCGCGGGTCAGAGCCTCGTCACTGGATGCACCGCCGGATTCTGAGGCGATATGGGCCGCCATGAAGGTATCCCCGGCACCGGTCACGCGGGTGACCAGAACGGCAGGGGGTGTTTGCGTCAGGATTTCTGTCGAGCTTCCGATGGTTGCCGAATTGCCGCCGTCGGTGACCAGCACCCGCAGCGCGCCGCGATCCAGAAGGCCTTTGGCCGCGGATTCGGAATCGGTGAACTCGCGCTGACACAGGATACCGGCCTCTTCGAGGTTCACGTACAGCGTGGCGCGGGCGTGTTTCAGGAACGGCAGCAATCGTTCGGCCTTGCCCGGCGATGCCGGTGCCACGCGCAGATCCGCACGCGCAAAAGCAGGGCTTTGGGCAATTTCTTCAAGCAGGTCCAGTGTCAGATTGCCATCCAGGGCGATCGGGCCCTCAAATGGTGCGTTCTCATAGCCCAGAGGCCCGTGCATCAAGGGGTGCAGTATCTTGGCGCCTGCGGCCTCCAGCGAATGCGCGTCGGCAATCGCCGCGATCAACCCGTTCGCACCTTCGACAGCCATGTAGCGGTCAGTTGGCAAATCCTGCGACCGATAGATGTGATCCGTCACCATGCCGAGGCGCGAACAGGCATGGACAAGCTCGTCGCCTTCGGGATCTCGGCCAATGGCGGTCAGCAGGGTGGGTGTCATGCCGAAACGTACCAGTGTCATGGCAATGTTCATCGCAACGCCGCCGGGCAGGCGGGTGATCCGGCCCGGCACGTCCGAGCCCTGTCGCATGGCGCTGGCCGATCGGCCGATCACGTCCCAAAGGACCGAACCGATGCACAGGATATTGGTGTTCTGAGTCATAGGGGATGTCATGCCGCAGCGGTGTTGCCCGTGCAAGCCGGAACGTCATCGCAACAAGAGATTCCCGACCGGCCTGGGCCGATATCGCCTTTGGGCTTGCGATCCGTGGTCTTCGCGGGAACAATCAAAAACAATGATTGGTGGTTATATTTTCCTGTTGGAGCGTTTCGTATGAATGGCCCTGTCTTCCGTGCCATCCTCCGAGCCCTCAATACCTGCGCCCTGAGTTTTGTCGTTCTTCTGACTTTGCATCCGGGATCCGTAAAGGCCCAAACGGCCTCGCCGACGGTCATTGATTTTTGGGTCAAGGATGACACTCTGTTTCTTGAGGTGAAACTGAACGCCGAGGCCATGCTGGTCGGTGCCGATCCGACACAACCCGACGCTTATTCCGGCAACTCACAGTACCGATCTCTGCGGCGCATGGTGTCGTCGGAACTGGAACCGCAGATCAGAAATTTCGTTCAGGTCTGGAAGCAGAACCTCGTGGTCGAAGCGCCTGAACGCCTCGACCTGTCTTATGAAGGTGTGCGCATTCCCGTTGTGGGGGATGTGGAAAAAGTGCGTGTTTCCAAATTGTTGTTGACCGCTCATTTGTCGGATCAGGCATCGAACCTGCGCCTGACCTGGCCACTGCATGGCGGGGCGGCCGTGCTTCGCCAGCAAAAGGTTGTGGCCCCGTATACTGGCTTTCTGGCGGCCGGAGAAATCAGCCCGTTGATCCCGTTGCGGGGCGGGGCGTCGTTGACGACCGAGCAGACATTGCAGACGTATTTCGCACAGGGGATCAGCCGATTTGTTCAAAGCCCCCTCAAGCCAACCATCGTTGTTCTGACACTCGTGATGCTGACGCTGAGCCTGCGGCCTGTGATGTCTCAGGTGGCGTTTTGGGCAGCAGGGGTTTTTGTCGGGCTCGGGTTGGACATGTACGGCGTGCTGGACCTGCCGGAAAGCTTACAGGATCAGGCCTTGGTGGCTTCGATCATCATTCTGGCGCTATGGAATCTGGTGGCCCGGCACTTGCAGGTCTGGCGCCTGCTGGCCGTGCTTGCCGCAGGCTGCGTTTACGGATTGGCGCTGGCTTCGGATTTGACAAAGATCGGGGTGCCGCCCGATCATCTGGCCCCTGCTGTTTTGGGGTTTGGCGTCGGAAATATACTGCCTGTCGTCTTTGTGGCTGTTGTGGCCTTTGCCTGCGCGCTTTTGGTTGCAGGCGGGTCACACAGAAAACGAGGCCGGATATCGGTTCTGGCCTCGATGCTGATTGCCGGGATCGGTGTGTATTGGATGGCTGAACCCTGGTTGCTGGCTTAAGACATTGCCGCCCGCAGCCTGTTCAGCGCACCCAGCGGGTCGTCATCGCCCCAGATCTCGTCCCCGATGCCGAAGAAATCGGTGCAGGGGGCCAGATCACCGATCAGTTCGGGCGTCAGGCCGCCTTCGGCCACGACCGGGACTTCGATCATCTCGGACCACCATTGGAACAGATCCTTTTCGGCGCGGGTTCCATCGCCCAACGTGGCGGTGCCTACGGGGCCAAAGGCCACATAATCCGCGCCATTTTCACCCGCCGTCATGCCGTCATGGCTGGACGCGCCGCAGAAGCTTCCGACGATCGCGTCCGCGCCCAGCTCCTTGCGCGCGGCACGGACCGAACGTGCGCCGTCATCCAGGTGCACCCCGTCCAGCCCAAGACGTTGCGCCAGCAGCACGTGGTTCGAGATAACGATGGCCACGTCGCGGGCGTGTGCCACCTCGCGGCAGGCATCAGCGGCACGGGCGATGCTGTCTTCGTCGTTGCCAGCCAGCGCCAGACGAATGCAGGCGATCTCGGCCCCGTCCAGAACCGATGCCAGTTTGGCGGGGAACGTGCTCAGCTCGATGGTCGGAGGCGTGATCAGGTAAATCTGCGGCTGCTCGGGGGTGTCCATGGGCGCGTCCTTCGGCTTTTGGTCTTTGGCGCGGTTTAGCGGATTGCGGCGGGGAAGCAAACTTTTATGGCCGAGACCACGCAAATTCCAGCCCCAGCGCCTTGCCCTGCAAGAGCCTGCCGATTACAGCAGGCCAAGTTTTCATAAGGTGAACCATGCCCAGCGACAAATCCCAGCCTTCCTTCGTGCTTGTGCGCCCGCAGATGGGTGAGAATATCGGTGCCGCGGCCCGGGCGATGTGGAACTTTGGACTGGACCGGATGCGCATCGTGGCGCCCCGCGACGGCTGGCCAAACCCCAAGGCGGTGGCCATGTCCAGCGGTGCGGGCCGGTTGCTGGACGAAGCGCAGCTGTTTGACGATCTGGCCGGATCGCTGGCCGACAGCACCTTTGTCTTCGCCACCACTGCACGGCAGCGCGGGTTGACCAAACCCGTCTACAGCCCCGAGCGCGCCATGCAGATCGCCGCCGAAAAGGTCGCGGCGGGTGAAAAGGTTGCGGTTCTGTTCGGCCCCGAACGCGCAGGGTTGGAGAACGAAGACATCGCCACGGCAAACGCAATCATCTCGGTGCCCGTGAACCCGGAATACGCGTCGCTGAACCTGGGCCAATGCGTTTTGCTGACCGCTTACGAGTGGATGCGCCAGACCGGCGACGTGGTGCATGAATCCACCGATCTGGGCAAGGGCGACTGGGCCACGGGGATCGAAGTCGAAAAACTGGTCGAGCACTACGAGGACCGGCTGGAAGAGGCCGGGTTCTTCTACCCCCCCGAAAAGGCCGAGGGCATGAAGATCAACCTGCGCAACCTGTGGTCGCGGATGCGGATGACGCGGGCCGACGTGCAGATGCTGCACGGGATCATGCGGCAGATGGTCCGCTGGAAAGACAAAGGCTGAGGCTGGACCTATCTTCCACCACACCCTAGCTTGCGACGAAATCAGGACATGAGGACAGCATGAGCGGTAAGCGCAGCATCTTCGAAGAGGTCTCGGACACCGAAAAACAACAGACCGTTCAACCCGGTATGATCGACCGGGGGCGTGGCGGTGCGCGCAAGGCAATCCGTGCCTGGCTGATGATCCTGTTCGCTTTGGTCGTGGTGATGATCGCTGTCGGCGGTCTGACGCGGCTGACTGACAGCGGGCTGTCGATTACTGAATGGCACCCAATCACCGGAGCCGTTCCACCGTTGAGCGAGGCAGACTGGCAGGCCGAGTTCGACAAGTATAAGCAGATTGACCAGTGGCGCATTCAGAACCAGTGGATGCAGCTGAGCGACTTCAAAACCATCTATTGGTGGGAATGGGGGCATCGCCAACTGGGCCGCGTGATCGGGCTGGTCTGGGCCATCGGTTTCCTGGGCTTCCTCGTGGCCCGCAAGATACCCACGGGTTGGACCGGCAAGCTGCTGATCCCCGGCCTTCTGGGCGGTGTGCAGGGTGCTGTCGGCTGGTGGATGGTCGCATCGGGTGTGACGCAGGGCGAGGGGATGACCGCCGTCGCCAGCTATCGCCTGGCCACCCATCTGGGGCTGGCATTCGTAATTCTCGGATTCCTCGCCTGGTATATTTTCGAGCTTGGCCGGGAAGAACGTGACCTGATGCAGGCGCGTCGCATGAAGGAAGCGAAACTGTTCTCGTTGTCCACCGGCCTGATGCATTTCGCCTTTTTGCAAATACTCATTGGCGCGCTTGTCGCCGGGATCGACGCCGGACGGTCTTATACCGATTGGCCGCTGATCGGCGGGCAGCTGCTGCCGCCGGACGCCACCGCGTTGGAGCCGATGTGGCGCAACTTCTTCGAAAGCCCGGGGCTTGTGCAGTTTATTCACCGCTGCGCAGGTTACCTGTTGTTCATCTTTGCTATTGTCGTCTGGCGCCGCGGCAGCGCCAGCGCGCATCCTCAGACGCGCTTCGCCTTCAACGCGGCTTTTGCGGCCCTGTCGTTGCAAGTTGTCGTCGGCATTGTGACCGTCGTCTACGGAGCGCCCTGGCAGATCGCCATCTTCCACCAGTTTATGGCCGTCGTCGTCTGGACCCTTATCCTGCGCACGCGGTTCCTGACTGCATATCCAATCGCAACATCTGTGCGCGGAGTAAAATAACATGACCGCTTTCGACGAACTGATGGCTTTTCAGCGTGAAACCTCAGCACTGGGCCAGATCGCCGGACGATTGGGTTGGGATCAGGAAACCGTCATGCCGCGCGGGGCCGCGCCTCAACGCGCCGAGGAAATGGCGGCGATCGAGGCCGTCCTGCACGCGCGCCGATCGGATCCGCGCGTGGCAGAGTGGTTGGATCAGGCTGCGCCTCAGGATGAAGTCGGAAAGGCGCAGCTTCGGGAAATCCGGCGCGCCTATGATCGGGCGGTCAAGGTGCCTGCCGATCTGGCTACGGCGATTGCCCGAATTACGTCCGCCGCACAGGGAACATGGGCCCAGGCGCGCGCGGATGAAGATGTCTCGGCGTTCCTTCCGGTGCTGGAAGAGGTCGTATCGCTGAAGCGTCAGGAAGGTGAGGCGCTGGCACAGGGCGGAGACGTCTATGACGCCATGGTCGAGGATTATGAACCCTGTACGACCGGCGCTCAGATCGCGGCCATTTTCGATGAGATGCGCCCACGTCTTGTGGCCTTGCGCGCGGCCGTTCTGGAACGCCCTGAACCTGCCGCGCTGACCGGAAGCTTTGACGAGCTGACCCAGATGCGGCTTACGCAAAAACTGGCGGTCGCCTTCGGCTATGACCTCAACAACGGCCGTGTCGACAAGGCGGTTCACCCGTTCAGCTCGGGTTCGGGCCTGGATGTGCGTATCACAACGCGAACCAGCGAAACGGACCCGTTCAACTGCTTTTATTCCACCATTCACGAGGTCGGCCACGCGGCTTACGAACAGGGGATCGACCGCGGCTACCTGCTGACGCCGCTGGGGCGTGGCGTGTCCATGGGGGTGCATGAAAGCCAAAGCCGGATCTATGAAAACCAGCTTGGCCGTTCGCGTGCGTTTACGGGATGGTTGTTCGATCAGATGAAAGACGCATTCGGCGATTTCGGAATTGCCGATGAAGATGCTTTCTACGCTACCGTCAACCGGGTTCACAACGGCTATATCCGCACCGAAGCCGATGAAGTGCAATACAATCTGCACATCATGCTTCGGTTCGATCTAGAGCGCGCGCTGATGGCCGGGGACTTGCAGGTCAACGAACTTGAGGCGGCCTGGAATGACCGCTTCAAGGCTGACTTCGGTTATGCGGTCGACAAACCGTCGAACGGCTGCTTGCAGGATGTGCACTGGTCGGTTGGGCTGTTCGGGTACTTCCCGACCTATTCGCTGGGCAATGTCTATGCAGGATGTCTGTATCAGGCACTGCGCGGCGCAGTTCCTGAACTGGATGCGCAACTGGCAGAAGGTGACACAACAGGCGCAACCGCTTGGCTGCGCGAACACGTTCAGCAACATGGCGGGCTTTATGCCCCACGCGAGATTATCCAGAGGGCGAGTGGAGTAGAGCCGGGGCCCGAACCTTTGCTGGACTATCTGGAACAGAAGTTCAGCGGATTGTACGGGCTGTGACAGCATGAATCGGTAGCCGATTGGCAAGGCTTCTCGCCATATACGCTGCAACATTGGCTTTGGCTTGAATACTCAAACCAGCGTGTCGTGCAAAACGTTTTCACATCTGTACCAAGCAGAGGAATTCGGGCGCGCGGGTATTTCATGTATGGTTTCCGGGTGACAACCCAGTGTCTTGCGTCCGAAGGGCGAATGACTATGTCCAACCGTGATTTTTCTTCATGGATATCGCGGAACGCGCAACGGGTGCTTCAGAGTGTGTTTCCTGTCACACCGGTACTTGAACGCCGGTAGGCCAGCGTCGTTCCGACCACGCTGGAAATTGAGCACCAGAATGGCCGGGGCACAGGCTGGGTTTGGAGTGACTCTCACGATAGGCGCGATGTTTCTGAATTCATTGCCAAATACGCTTGAGGAGGTGTTGGCACGATTCCCCATTGATCTGGCACAGATCGTAACCACCGGCCATTCCCGCGGCGAACCGGAAAAGTGCGCATCAACAGATTTCGACATGTATTGCCGCCATGGCTACGACAACAGAGGTACTCCCTTCGCCACGCCCGGTTCTGATTGGTTTGATCCAGGTTCTATGGGCGCCGTGGAAGCCACACTAAGGCGCGGGACCTCTGCGGGTTTTCAATGGGACCAAGTTTTTTAGCATGGTGCTATGATCGGCGCATTCCGGGGGACTATGAGACCGGTTTGAACATTTCGGTTGTTGGCTACTAAATCAGGCATGGCGTTCCAAATGGCTGGAGCGTTGTGATGCGCGACTGGTTTGAAGCGGTGAATGCTTTGGACCAGAGTGCTGCGAGCACAAATCCGATCACGTGAAGATCGAGTGGAGACTGCGATATATGAAAGTCAGATTGTTTTTTGATTTCACACTGAACGCTGATTTTGGGTGGCGCGTCCTTTCATTCTGCCCAAACACTTGCCGAACAAACATGCACAGATTGACCTAAACCACTGGCACCAGTTCAATCCGGGTCGCGACGGCTGCAAAGAACAAAACGCTGCCGACCAACACAAATACGTGCCAGATCGTATTGTGGAACGGCAGCCAATCCAGCAGGTAGAAGGCGACACCGATCGTATACACGAGCCCACCGGAAATCATCAGTGTGACGATTGTGGGGGACAGATCTGCCAACATGGATCGCCCGGCCCAGACGGCTGCCCAACCCATCATAAGGTAAAGCGCAAGCCCGAACCAACGGAACCGGTTTGGGTCTAACATCTTGAGAACTGACCCAAGCGTTGCCGAGGACCACAACCCGAGCAACAGCCCAGGAGGCTGAGCACCGGACAACAGTAAAAACGGCGTATAGGTCCCTGCGATCTTGACGTAGATGCCGGAATGATCGAGGCGTTGCAGAAACCCGCGCCATTCCTCGCTTTCGATCATGTTGTACAACGCAGAAAACGTCAGCATGAGTATCAACGTCACCCCGTAAACCGACGCGCCCAGTACCGCAGATTGATCATACCGGTAATTGATGGTCATCGTGATCAGCAGGGGAACCGCAATCAACGCACTCGAGACACCGAGCACATGGACCACCCCGTCGCTGATACGTTCTGTGCGGCTGTAAGCTGGTCGGATATGTGCAAAAGACCACATATAAAAAAGCTAGGCGTCAGAATGGCTTCGGGCAAGCGGATCATCCCGAGAGCTATCGATATCGTGACCCAGAATGACAAAACGCCCGCAGAGCGAGCGTTTTGTTTCATATCCGTAATTAAGCGTAAGGATTATTCTTCGGTTTCCTCATCACCCTGATCGGCGATCCGGGCGACGCTGACGACCTCTTCGCCCTTACCGGTGTTGAAAACTTTGACCCCGCCGGCGCTGCGGGACCGGAACGAGATGCCGTCGACCGGAACCCGGATCGACTGTCCCTTGGAGGTGGCCAGCATGATCTGATCGTCGATTTCGACCGGGAACGAGGCCACCAGCGGGCCGCCCCGCATCGCCTTGTCCATCGCCATCACGCCCATGCCACCACGGCCGCGCACCGGATAGTCATGCGACGAGCTGAGCTTGCCGGACCCCTTGGCCGTGATGGTCAGGATCAGGTTCTCGGCCGCCGACATCTCGGCATAGCGTTCCTGCGGTAGGATGCTGTCGGCATTGCCGCCATCCTCGTCGGCTTCGGTGTCGTCGGTCACGCCGGCCATCAGGCGGCGCATTTTCAGATAGGCGGCGCGCTCGTCCGGGGTGGCCTCGAAATGACGGATCACCGACATCGAGACCACGCGGTCGCCCGCGTTCAGCCGGATGCCCCGCACGCCGGTCGATTTGCGCCCCTTGAACACCCGCACGTCGGTTGTGGAGAAACGGATCGCCCGGCCGGAATTGGTGACCAGCATCACATCGTCATCGTCCGAGCAGATGCGCGCGTTGACCAGTTCCACGCCCTCGGGCAGGTCCATCGCGATCTTGCCGTTGCGCTTGACGTTGGTGAAGTCGCTCAGCGCGTTGCGGCGCACGTCGCCGGCGCTGGTGGCGAAGACGATCTGAAGGTTTTCCCATTCTTCATCCGGCACATCGACCGGCATGATCGCCGCAATGGAAACGCCGGTGGGAATCGGCAGGATGTTGACAATCGCCTTGCCCTTGCCGGTGCGCCCCGACTGGGGCAGGCGCCAGGTCTTGAGTTTGTAGACCATCCCGTCGGTGGTGAAGAACAGAAGCTGGGTGTGCGTATTGGCCACGAAGAGGGTGGTAACCACGTCCTCCTCCTTGGTCTGCATGCCCGACAGCCCCTTGCCACCCCGCTTTTGCGCGCGGAAATCGGCAAGCGGCGTGCGCTTGATATAGCCGCCCGAAGTCACGGTCACGACCATGTCTTCGCGCTCGATCAGGTCCTCGTCTTCCATGTCGCCCGACCAGTCGACGATCTCGGTGCGGCGCGGTACCGCGAATTGTTCGCGGACGCTGCGCAGTTCATCAGCGATGATGCCCATTATGCGTTCGCGCGAGGACAGGATATCCAGGTATTCCTTGATCTTTGCGGCCAGGTCTTCCAGCTCGTCCGTGACCTCTTTGACGCCCAGTTGCGTCAGGCGTTGCAGGCGCAGGTCAAGGATGGCGCGGGCCTGAACCTCGGTCAGGTTGTAGGTGCCGTCGTCGTTCATCTTGGACAGCGGATCGTCGATCAGGCGCAGATAATCCGCGATGTCCGCGGCCGGCCAGCGCCGGGTCATCAGCTTTTCGCGCGCCTCGGCCGCGTCGGCCGAAGACCGGATCGTGGCCACGACCTCGTCAACGTTCGAGACCGCCACGGCCAGACCGCACAGGATATGGCTGCGTTCCCGCGCTTTGCGCAGGTCAAAGGCGGTGCGGCGGGCAACGACATCTTCGCGGAAATCGATGAAGCTGGTCAGGAAACGGCGCAGGGTCAGCTGCTCGGGGCGGCCGCCGTTCAGTGCAAGCATGTTGCAGCCGAACGAGGTTTGCATAGGCGTGAACCGGTACAGTTGGTTCAGCACCACCTCGGGCGTTGCGTCGCGCTTCAGCTCGACCACCACCCGCACGCCGTTGCGGTCGGATTCGTCCTGAACGTGGCTGACGCCTTCGATGCGCTTTTCACGCACGGCTTCGGCGATCTTTTCGATCATCGAAGCCTTGTTCACCTGATAGGGGATTTCATCCACGATGATGGCATAGCGATCCTTGCGCAACTCCTCGACGCGGGTCTTGGCGCGGATGATGACGCTGCCGCGGCCTTCCAGATAGGCCTTGCGCGCGCCGGAACGGCCCAGCATCACGCCGCCGGTGGGGAAATCGGGGCCGGGGACGTATTCGATCAACTGCTCGGACGTCAGGTCCGGGTCGTCGATCAGGGCCAGCGTCGCGTTAACCACTTCGCCCAGGTTGTGCGGCGGGATGTTGGTGGCCATGCCCACCGCGATACCGCCGGCGCCGTTGACCAGCATGTTGGGGAACCGTGCGGGCAGGACGGTGGGTTCCTTGTCCTTGCCGTCGTAGTTGTCCTGGAAATCGACCGTCTCTTTCTCGATATCCGCCAGTAGGGCGGCGGCGGGCTTGTCCATCCGCACTTCGGTGTAACGCATGGCCGCCGGGTTGTCGCCGTCCATCGAGCCGAAGTTGCCTTGACCATCCAGCAGTGGCAGCGACATCGAAAAATCCTGCGCCATCCGCACCAGCGCATCATAGATCGCGCTGTCGCCGTGGGGGTGATACTTACCCATCACGTCACCCACCGGACGGGCCGATTTGCGATAGGCCTTGTCATGGGTATTACCGGTCTCGTGCATCGCATAGAGGATGCGCCGATGCACCGGTTTCAAACCATCGCGCAGATCGGGGATCGCGCGGCTGACGATGACCGACATCGCATAGTCCAGATAGGACGTGCGCATCTCGGATTCGATCGAGACCGTCGGGCCGTCATAGACAGGGCGCTCGGGCGGGGTTTCATCCATGTTTTCGGGGATTTCTGGCGTATCGCTCACGTAAACTGCCCGTATTTTGTGCTGGGTCTATATCTTGTGGATGCACCTTATCAGACCCGGCACATAAGGTGCAAGCAAGCAGCGCTCCCCGCGGTTCGAATCCTCGGTAACACCCAAGTAACATATTGTTATCTAAGTGTTAGGGGGTTTTCGTGCTAGCCTGAGAATACCGTGCAACAAACCGGAGGTCTGCATGAAGACAAGTGAAACCGAATTGATGCTCAAGGGCTATGGCCTGACAACGGCCGAATTTTTCTATCACATGCCCGATTACGTCCACGTCCTGAATACCTTCATCTGGCAGGAATACGACCTTGCGCCGGATCATCCGAAACTCTTCGAATTCATCGAGTTTTGGCAACGAGAAATAGAAGGGCCGCTTCATTCCGTGAAATTCACGCACCGCAAGATGATCGCGCCGGGCGAGTGGCGCAACATGGTTGGCGAGTTTCGCGTGAACTGAGTGATCGTCCAGGTCCGCCTGTGCGTCGGAATTCCTGTTCTCATTTGAGGCAAGTCGCGTATGGTGACTGCCAATCTGATGGCGTCACAGGAAAAAACAATGATCAGAGCCGTTCTCTTTGTTGCAGCGCTTTGCATGACCAGCCCCGTTTTTGCCGAGGGTGTTCTGGACAAGATCAAAAAGGGCGCCGAAAGCGTCGGGAAGACGATGGACAAAGGTGCCGAAGCGGTTGACGATACGATCACGTCCACCTCTGAGCTGCTGTCCAATGAGGCAACACCTGAAGAGACGCGCGCAAAGCTTGACGCGATGGCAGGCGAGATTTTGGATCAGCTTTTGGCGGAAAACCCCGATGCGCGGCCACTTTATGACGTCAGTGCCGGATATGCGGTGTTCGACTCTCGTAAGGTTACAGTATTCCCTGTGTCGGCGGGCTATGGCCGGGGCGTGGCGGTGTCGAAAGACACCGGGCAACACACATACATGAACATGGGAACGGGCGGCGTTGGCGGCGCCATCGGCATCGGTGGGTTCGAGACCAAATTCGTGATCCTGTTCGAAACCCCCGCTGATCTGGATAAGTTCATAAACCAGGGCTATGACGCGACCGCAGAAACGGGGGCCATGTATGGCGAGGACAAAACGGGCGAAACCCTGCGTTTTACTGACGGACGCTCGTTCTTTGTTCTCAACAAAAAGGGCTGGCGCGTATCGGCCGGCGCGTCCGGTACGAAGTTCTGGAAATCGCCCGAGCTGAACTGATCAGCCAGAACAGCTGGCCCCGCCCAAAACGCAGAATTTGGCGCAATGAGAGTGGTTCAGATGCACGTCCGCCTCGGCCTCGGCCAGGGTATGACCCATCTCGAACTCGGGCTCATAGGGCAGCAGGGTGCAGGCCAGGACAGCAGGTTTTTCGGCCCCCTTGCGTTTGACCACCATACGGGCGCTGGCGCACATGACGTCGTTGGGGGATTTGTCAAGAATTCCCCAGCACGCGGTGGTGATTTCTGGAACCTCGACAGTTTCGTCCATTTCGGGAAACAGAACGGTCTGAGCCGGGTTCTGCGGGTCAATGTCAAATCCGTGCTTGGCAAAGAACCTGGCATAGCCAGCACGGCTTTCCGCGTCTGACTCCCCCCAGACCGTACGCCCGGCGATGGCCATGTTGAAACCGTGGTCGCGCAACCATTCCATCCCGGCCAGGGTTTTGTCGAAACTGCCGTCGCCGCGTTCTTCATCGTGCAGGGCCGGGCGGAAGTGATCGACCGAAATGCGCAGAGTCAACATGTGGTTGAATTCCTTTTGCAACCCCAGCAACCCTTCGCGCATTTTGCGGCGCATCATCGGCGCCATTGCGTTGGTCAGGATCAGAACCTTGTACCCTCGTTCCAGCGCGGCGCGCGTCATGTCGATCATTTGCGGGTTCATGAACGGCTCACCGCCCGTGAAACCGATCTCGTGCACGGGCCAGTTGCGGGCTTCGATCTGATCCAGGTAGTTCCGGACCTCGTCAGCGGTGATGTAAACCAAAGCGTCATTGGTCGGGCTGCTGGCGATATAGCAGTTCACGCATTCGATATTGCACAAAGTGCCCGTATTAAACCAAAGGGTCTCGGGCCGTGTCAGGGAAACCTTTGCGCGGGTCTGGCCGTCAGCTGTCACCGATTTGTTTTGAAACTTGCCGATATTGGCGAGCTGAGGGGCGTTGTCTTTCATTCCCGCATCCGGTTCTTAAAGGTCATCGATCTGATCTAGCCCTTTGTCGCGGATTTGGTAAGGGTGACGCAGCGGTTCTGACAGAGTTTTGAACAGAGTGATTTTTTGCCGAATGGTTGCGCTAACATTGGACATGCCGGAAAGGGCGAGGTAAGGACAATTCATGGTTTCACGCGTCATACCTGTTGATCCCTTTGATCTGATCATTTTCGGCGGTACCGGTGATCTGGCGCAGCGTAAGATTCTGCCCGCGCTTTACCGTCGGTTTTGCGCCGGGCAATGGCACGAGGATGCCAGGATTATCGCAGCAGCGCGTACGGGCCATTCCGCGGAAGATTTCCGACAGATGGTCGCAGAATCGCTGCACCGGCATGCTGCGGTCCGCGCTTCAGAGTCCCAGAGAGTGTCTCGTTTTCTAAAACGGGTCGATTATGTCCCGCTGGATGCAGTATCAGCCGAAGGATGGGACCTTCTGGGTAAAAAACTGTCGCCCAACCGCGTGCGCGCGTTCTATTTCTCGGTCGGTCCCAGCCTGTTCGGCCCCTTGGCCGAGCGGGTCCGGGCCTATGATCTGGCGACCGAAGATACGCGCATCGTGGTGGAAAAGCCGTTCGGGCATGATTTGGGCAGCGCGCGAGAGCTGAATGCCACACTGGCTGCGCATTTTGATGAAAGCCAGATCTACCGAATCGATCATTACCTGGGCAAGGAAACCGTTCAGAACCTGATGGCCGTACGGTTTGGCAATATGCTGTTCGAACCGCTGTGGAACAGCCAGTATGTCGACCATATCCAGATCACCGTTGCCGAAACCGTCGGTATCGATGGGCGCGAAGAATATTATGAACGCGCCGGCGCGATGCGGGACATGGTGCAAAATCACCTGATGCAGCTGCTGTGCCTGATTGCGATGGAACCCCCGGCGAAGTTCGATCCGGACGCGGTGCGGGATGAAAAGCTCAAGGTGATCCGGGCGCTTGATCCGGTGGAGCCGCATCACATCGTGCGCGGCCAGTTTTCGGCAGGGCCGGAAGGGGTGGGATACCGCGAATGTGTCGGCAATCCACGCTCGACCACTGAAAGCTATGTGGCGCTGAAGGCGCATGTCAGCAATTGGCGATGGGCGGGCACGCCGTTTTATCTGCGTACGGGCAAACGGCTGGTGGCGCGCTCGTCGGTTATCAATGTGATGTTCAAGGACGCGCCGCATTCGATTTTCGGGGAAGAGGCCGGGCGTCACGCCAATGCGTTGTCGATCCGGTTGCAACCCAACGAAGGGATCACGCTGAAAGTGACGATCAAGGAGCCGGGACCGGGAGGGATGCGGCTGATCGACGTTCCATTGGACATGAGTTTCGCCGAAGCACTGGGGCCTGAGAATCAAGACCCGCCAGATGCTTACGAGCGCCTCGTCATGGACGTGATACGGGGCAACCAGACGCTGTTCATGCGTGGGGACGAGGTCGAGGCCGCCTGGGCCTGGACCGATCCGATCATCGCCGGATGGCTGGCGCGCGGGGACGTGCCGAAACTTTATGACAGCGGCAGCACAGGGCCGGGCGACGCCGAGCTGCTGATGAAACGTGACGGTCGCCGCTGGCAGGGAATAAAGCCATGAACATTCAGGAATATGCCGACCGGGAAATGCTGGCCATCGATGTGGCAAACGCGTTGGCGGGTGAGCTTGAGGCCGCTTTGTTGCATAATGACACCGTTGCATTGGCCGTCCCCGGCGGGACAACACCGGGGCCGGTTTTTGACAGCCTGTGTGCCGCCGATCTCGAGTGGGACCGTGTGCGTGTTCTGCCTACGGACGAACGCTGCGTGCCGGCTGATCACGAACGTTCGAACGAACGTCTGATCCGGGAAAGACTGCTGACAAACCGGGCATCCGTGGCGCAGTATCTTCCACTTTATGTTCCGGGCGCAGAGCCTGAAGCGGCGTTGCCGGAAATTGAATCGCTGATCGCGCCGGTGCTGCCTTTGTCGGTTCTTGTCCTCGGGATGGGGGAAGACATGCACACGGCCTCGCTGTTCCCGGGAATGGACGGGCTGGACAAGGCCCTTGACAGCCAGGCGCCGACCTTGATCGTCGCCCGGACCGATGTGCAGCCAGAGCCCCGGATTTCTTTGACGGCCCCTGTTCTGGACGGGGCCTTGTCGAAACATCTGATCATCTACGGGCAGGCAAAACGAGACGTATTGGACAAAGCCATGTCGATGCCACCGGAAGAGGCACCGATCGCCGCGGTCCTCAGCGGCATGACGGTTCATTGGGCGGAGTGAGGCAATGCAGTTGGATGCTTTGAAGGCGCTTGCAGCAGCTGACCGCCGTATCGTCGACCTGTTTGCAAAGGATGCAACCCGGGCCGGGTCGTTTTCAGCCTCGACCGGGGATTTGCTGTTCGATTATTCAAAAACGCAGATCGATGAAGACGTGCGCGCTGCTTTGTTGCAATTGTGCGAAGATGCCGGGCTTGCGACGCGGCGCGACGCCATGTTTGCCGGGAAGAAGATCAACGAAACCGAAGGGCGCGCAGTGCTGCACACCGCCCTGCGCAACCTTGATGGTGGGCCGGTTGACGTGGACGGTCAGGACGTCATGCCCGGGGTTCTGGACACGCTGCATCGGATGCGTGTCTTTGCCGAGGAAGTGCGCGGCGGCGCCATTGCGGGGGCAGGGGGCAGTTTCACCGATGTGGTGAATATCGGCATCGGGGGGTCCGACCTGGGCCCGGTGATGGCCACGCACGCACTGGCCCCTTATCACGATGGCCCGCGGGTGCATTACGTCTCGAACGTGGATGGGGCCCACATCGCGGACACGTTGCGCCCGTTGGATCCGGCGCGGACGCTTGTGATTGTCGCGTCCAAGACATTCACCACGATCGAAACGATGACCAATGCGCGCACGGCCCGCGCCTGGATGTCCGAGGGCGGAGGTGATCCGTCCCGCCAGTTTGCCGCCGTATCCAGCGCGCTGGACAAGACGCAGGCTTTCGGCATCCCCGAGGCGCATGTATTCGGTTTCGCCGATTGGGTGGGCGGGCGTTATTCGGTCTGGGGGCCGGTCGGATTGCCGGTCATGATTGCCGTCGGTTCAAATGCATTTGATGCGTTTCTGCTGGGCGGGCAGGCGATGGATCTGCATTTCCGCTCGGCGGATTGGGTGGAAAACATGCCTGTGATGCTGGCGCTGGTCGGCATCTGGCACCGTCAGGTTCTGGGTTGCACCAGCCGCGCTGTGCTGCCCTATGATCAGCGGCTGCTGCGCCTGCCAGCCTATCTCCAGCAGTTGGAAATGGAATCGAATGGCAAATCTGTCGCGATGGACGGGTCTTCGCTGGCTGTCCCCTCCGGGCCAGTGGTCTGGGGTGAGCCGGGTACCAATGGCCAGCATGCGTTCTATCAGCTCATCCATCAGGGGACGGATGTCATTCCCTGCGAATTCATGGTCGCCGCCGAAGGGCACGAACCCGAGTTGACCCACCATCACCGCCTGCTTTTGGCCAACTGTCTGGCCCAGTCAGAGGCTTTGATGCGTGGCCGGTCTTTGGATGAAGCCCGTGAACTCATGGCAGAAAAAGGCCTTGATGGCGACGAACTTGATCGGCAGGCGCGACACCGCGTGTTTCCGGGCAACCGCCCTTCCACAACGCTGATCTATCCGAAGCTTACGCCGTTCGTTCTGGGGCAGATTATCGCGCTGTACGAACATCGTGTGTTCGTTGAAGGTGTTCTGCTGGGCATCAATTCCTTTGATCAGTGGGGTGTGGAATTGGGCAAAGAGCTTGCCAACTCGCTTGGACCTGTCGTGGATGGTGTCGCCAGTGCTGACGGTAAGGACGGATCAACCGCCGCATTGGTCGCCTACGCGCTGAAACACCGAAACTAAGAGCGAAAAAATGCCGCCCACGGCCGTGTTGGGCTGCATTCTTTTATTGTCAGACAATTAAATGATTGGCAGGGTTCCTCCGTAGGAAACGACTGTATTGACGCATCGGGTCACGCCCCAAGCCGTCAATGCCAGATGGACGAGGCAGAGGCCATCCAAGGTCTCGCCAAGGACGGGAGGATGTCCATGTTAGGACAGATGATGACGCAGCCCTTGCTGGTTTCGTCGCTGATCGATCACGCTGACCGCTATCACGGTCAGACCGAGATTGTTTCGGTTGAAACGGATGGAACGGTCACTGAAACCAACTGGTCCGAGATTGCGGTGAATGCCCGACGGATGGCGTCGGCCTTGGCGAGTCTGGGGCTGGAACCGCAGGACAGAATCGGGACACTGGCCTGGAACAATCGGCGGCATCTCGAGATCTATTTTGCCACGTCGGGCGCGGGCTATGTCTGTCACACGGTCAATCCCCGCCTGTTCCCCGAGCAGCTGATGTTTATCATCAACCATGCCCAGGACAGGGTTCTGTTCTTTGATGCGACTTTTGTTCCGCTGGTAGCTGCCTTGCATGATGCCCTGTCCGAGGTTCAGCATTTTGTCCTCATGGGGCCTCGCAATGAAGAGGCTGCGGCTCAGGTTCCTGATCTGAAGTTCTATGACGAGTTGCTGGAGACCGGGGATGCAGGTTTCCAATGGCCCGACCTGGATGAAAAGACGGCCTGCGGTCTGTGCTATACGTCGGGAACCACGGGCAACCCAAAGGGCGTGTTGTATTCCCATCGGTCAACACTGCTGCACAGTTTTGCATCGAACACACGGGATGTGATCGGGTATTCAGCGATGGATGTTGTCATGCCGGTTGTGCCGATGTTCCACGTCAACGCGTGGGGGTCGCCCTACGCCTGCGCCATGTCGGGATCGCGGCTTGTGTTGCCTGGGCCGGATTTGCACGGCGAGGCGCTGGTCAATCTGATCGACACCTATGGCGTGACCTTGGCCATGGGCGTGCCGACCATTTGGCAGGGCTTGCTGGCCTATGCCGCGGCATGCGGAACCGAACTCAAAAGCCTTGAACGCACGGTTATCGGCGGCGCCGCGTGCCCTCCGTCGATGATCGAAACGTTCCGCGAAACCTATGGCGTTGACACGGTCCACGCCTGGGGCATGAGCGAGATGAGCCCGCTGGGCACGACGAATTATCCATTGGCCAAACATCTGAAGCTGCCGCCGGAAGACCAGCACAAGATCCGCCTGAGTCAGGGCAGACCACCCTTTGGGGTCGAATTGAAAATCGTGGACGAAGATGGGAATGATCTGCCGCATGACGGCGAAACCCAAGGCGATTTGATGGTGCGGGGTCACTGGGTACTGGACAGCTACTTCCAGTTGCAGGATCAGGAACTTTTGCAGGATGGCTGGTTCGCTACCGGGGATGTGGCCACTTTGGACCCGGATGGCTACATGACCATTCGCGACAGATCCAAGGACATCATCAAATCCGGTGGGGAATGGATCAGTTCGGTCGAGCTTGAAAACATCGCCGTGGCCCACCCCCAGCTTGCAACGGCCGCCGTGGTTGGTGTTCCGCATCCGAAATGGGATGAACGCCCCTTGCTGGTTGCCGTGAAAGCCGATGGTGAAGAGCCCAGCGAAGAGGATTTGCTTGCCTTTTTCGAAGGCAAAATCGCCAAGTGGCAGATCCCGGACAAGGTTGTCTTTGTCGACGCATTGCCGCTGAGCGCGACCGGAAAGGTATTGAAACGCAAGCTTCGGGCCGAGTTCGGCGACGCCCTGACAGGCTAGGTCTGCTGCGTTTTTGGGAATTGGCTCCGGCGGTAGGGATCGAACCTACGACCAATTGATTAACAGTCAACTGCTCTACCGCTGAGCTACGCCGGAACGGTTCGCGCCGTATAGCAATCCGGTTTCCCGACGTCCAGAGGGTGCGTGTGTTTTTCGACGAAAAAAACCGGCACGAATCGATGTGATTTTTTTCGGCAATGCAGGTCTGAACGAAGGGGGGATTTTGGCTCCGGCGGTAGGGATCGAACCTACGACCAATTGATTAACAGTCAACTGCTCTACCGCTGAGCTACGCCGGAACTGAGGCGCGTATAGCAACCCCGATTCCGGACGTCCAGAGGTTAAGTACGAGAACCATCAAAAATTTTTTCAGTTTTAGCGAACCCGCCGAAAAACAGATGAAACTGACAGGGGGCCAATGGGCCCCACTTTTTTTTTCCCAGTCAGATCAACGAGATGAGCAAAGACGTTGCGCTCGGCCGCGGGCAGCAATGCCGCTGGCGTATCCGTATAGATGCGCTCGGCCAGATGCCGCGCTGTCCCGTCTTTTTCTTCCAATGCGCTCAGAATCTGGGCCTCGCGGGTCTGGCGATGTGCAATCAGCCAGTCCAAACGTTCGGCAGGGCTGGTGATCGGTGCGCCATGGCCGGCGTGGAAAACCGACCAGTCGCGCGCGCGCAGCCGATGGCAGGCAGTCATGAAGTCGGTCAGATCACCATCCGGAGGGGACACCAACGAGCTGGCCCACCCCATAACATGATCCGCCGTGAAACAGATGTTCTGCCAGGCCAGAGCAATGTGATTGCCCAGATGGCCCGGTGTGTGAATGACCTCAAGCTGCCACCCGTCGCCATTGATGGTTTCACCATTCGCCACTTCGACATCAGGGCGAAACGTGGTGTCGATGCCTTCGCCGCCGCCGGTCAGTCCCTGCGCTGCAAGATCGGTCATGACGGCGCTGCGCCCCGCCTCGGGCCCACCATAAGCATAAATCGTCGCCCCTGTGCGCGCCGCCAGCGGAGCCGCCAAGGGTGAATGGTCCACATGCGTATGTGTGACAATGATATGGCTGATCCTTTGACCCGGCGCCAAGGAATCCAGAATTGCGCCCAGATGTGCCTCGCTTGCGGGGCCTGGATCGATGACGGCAATGTCGCGTTCACCCAGCAGATACGTGTTGGTACCGCGATAGGTCATCGGAGAGGGATTCGGGGCCAGAATACGCCGCAAACCCGGATGCAGTTCCTCTGGCTGGCCGACGGGCGGATCGAAATCATCTGGTGCCTGCATTCTGTGCTCTTTCTCTTGTCCGGGCAGCCCGTTAGGTTTAGCGCATGTCTTCGCACTGGCTCAAACCTTATATGCCTCGCAGTCTTTACGCCCGGGCAGCGCTGATCCTGGTTTTACCTGTGATCGTGCTGTTGCTGGTCGTGGGAATCGCGTTCCTTCAAAAGCATCTTGAGGATGTCACCGGCCAGATGACGCGTGCGGCATCCCGCGAGGTGATGCTGATTTCGACAATGATCGAGGACGCGGAAACGCAACAACAGGCGCTGGCGTCGATTCGTCCCGATTTGCAGGCCCTGGAGATGAAGGCCAGGTTTCTGGGCGTCAACGAACAGCCTGAGATTGGCGCGCGGCGTTGGTATGATTTCATCGCCCCGCAGGTCGAATCCGAACTGTATGCCAGGTTGCCCAATCTTGACGCCGTGGCTTTACCCAGCAGCAAAGAGGCGCGGGTTTATCTGAAGACCCATCTGGGGCTGCTGCAATTGACGTTCGATCGGCGCAGGTTGTCGCCCGCGGCCCCGCATCAATTGATCGTCACCATGGTGTTCTTTGCGGTCATCATGACGACGATCTCGTTTCTTTACATGCGGAATCAATTGCGTCCCATTACGCGCCTCGCTGATGCGGCGCAGGCATTCGGGCGGGGGCGAATCGTTCCGTATTCACCAGGTGGTGCTATCGAGGTGCGCGCGGCGGGAAATGCGTTTCTGGATATGCGGTCCCGGATCGAACGCCAGATCGAACAACGGACGTTGATGCTGTCGGGTGTCAGCCACGATCTGCGGACCCCGTTGACACGTTTGAAGCTTGGACTGTCGATGTTGCCGGAAGACGAGGCCGCACCGTTGCAAAAGGATGTCACGGAAATGCAGTCCTTGCTGGATGCGTTTCTGGATTTTTCGCGTGGGGCTGCCGAGGGATCGGCGGAAGAGGTCCAGCCGGATGAATTCCTCCGCCAGATCGTGGATGATGCAAAACGGGCCGGTCATCAGGCAGAGCTGATCGCGGTCGAGGGGCAGGGGACGGTCATGATACGCCCCATGGCTGTACGCCGGGCGGTGGAAAACCTGATTGGAAATGCCATGCGCTATGGCAGCCGGGCCGAGCTCAGCCTGTTTCTGAACGCGAAGTCGATGCGCATCCGCGTTGAGGATGACGGCCCCGGTATACCTGCGGACCAACGTACAGAGGCGGTAAAGCCTTTCACGCGGCTCGACCCGGCTCGCAATCAGAATCAGGGCAGTGGCGTTGGCCTTGGTCTTGCGATTGTGGCGGATGTCGCGCGTGCGCATGGTGGCGCTTTGCGTCTGTCGAAAAGTGAACGTCTCGGAGGGCTCTGCGCGGACATTATTATCGGGCGATAGACCCCCTGTTATGTCTGCGCTTGGGGTTCAATTTTGTTAATTTGTCTGGCCATGGCATCCTGTCCCCATAGTTTTTTGCTTTTTTGGGGGGGCATAAGATGGTTATCGCAGGATTTGTGAAATTGGCCGAAAAGGGGTTTGTCGGGTGCGCGACACTTGCGGCCCTGCTGCCTCTTTGGCAGTGGTATGACGAAACCGATGAAAGGCGGGTGGAACGTTTGACCGGTTTTATCGGGGCAGGCGATACATGTCTGAAATGGTTGCGGTCCGACCTGATCGAGTCGTTGGCATCCGAGTTGTGGCATGCGTCGCAGCAGGACGTGGTGGATGGCGACGAGGATCTGGCGCCTCTTCCGGTTCAGGTGCGTGCCAATATGGCGATATTTTGCGCTGAAATGCTGGACTATTTGCAGAATGACTTCGGCAAGTTCGATGAGCCTCTCGCCTATGATTACTACATGATGATCATGGATGCGTCCTTTTGGGTCGATCCTGATGAATTCGAGACCTATTTGGAGGCGGTGCATCAAGATCCGAGCCTGTCCGGCAGTCACGAAGATTACAGCTTTGGTGGGCGCGACGGCTATTCCTATGAATGGCAAGTAACCCAAGAGGAGCTCGACGCCTATTTTGGGTTCGAAGATTCGGACGGATAAGCCAGCGCATCAACGTCCAGACGTCAACAACCCACCCGGATGTTTCGGCGAAATGGTAGGCCCGGAGATTCTGTGAAAACGTTTCTAAAACAACAACTAAAATGGCTAACTCTTCGGCAAGTGTTGCGCTGGGATGGCTAACCATTCTAATTAACGGGTTAACAGTGACTAAGGGCTTCGAGAGCAATGGAATCGTACCAATTCATTGGCACAGTCCTGCCCGAAAGGGCGCAGATCAGCATCTCGTTTGGTCTTATGTTTTCTCATCCCAGCACTGGCCATGAAGGTAAGGTCGAGGTTTCGATTATTAACAATCAGATAATGGTCAGGGTTTACTCGGAGGCAGAATGGAGAGTTCATGACCTTCGCAACGTAGTGTTGAACATTGTGCAATCGGAGATAGCAACAGTCAGCTACCTCATTGGGCACGCCTATGACATTGAGATCACGCGGGTAACAAACGGTTCGAAAAAGATCGACTATGTGTTCGGTATCGACATGCCTTGCATCAAGGAGCCCAGAAAAGAACGAGACGTATCTTCGGAACTAAACAAGTTACGCCACCTGAAGGCTGGGGAGCACGGAATTCACATCAATAGATGTTTTAAAGATTTAAGCTTCGCGATGCGACATTCAGACGATACTGCATTTTATTGATTTCGTGCGATTGAGGCCTTTAGGCATCATTGCGCTGCAACACTCGGTATTGGTGGCGCTGATAAGAAGTCTCAATGGAAAAAGTTCAGTGACAGGTGTGGATTTGGTGAAGGCGAAATAGACATTGACGGAATTCGCGAAGCATCAATGCGAGTTCGACATGGGGAATCTCTGATTCAGAGCGAAGAAGAAATAGTGACATTGTTGCAGAATACATGGGCAATAGTTGATAGGTATATTTCGAAACTTCAATAATCCTGCGCCACCATGCCGCTCGGATAGCAGGTAAGAAAAGTCTGCAATAAACAAATAACTTCAATAACTTAAGATATAGTTGTCTGACTATCGACGGTTAGTCAAAATTCATACTCAAAAATATACAATAGTATCAGTTTCTTGCGGAGTTTTGGTAGGCCCGGAGGGACTCGAACCCCCAACCAAAGCGTTATGAGCGCTCTGCTCTAACCAATTGAGCTACAGGCCCGCCTAGGCGCTTGGGTATCACGGTGAACAGCCGCGTCAAGCCTGACCGTTGCAACAAACGCCACAATCGACTAACCCGCCCGCAAAGCTTTCTTGAGGGACCGGACATGACAGCGGGTAAAAACGGAATCACCTATGCCGATGCAGGTGTTGATATCGACGCGGGCAACGCCCTGGTCGATCGGATCAAACCCGCCGCCAAGCGGACCAACCGCCCCGGTGTGATGAGCGGCCTGGGTGGATTTGGCGCGCTGTTCGATCTGAAGGCTGCCGGATACCAGGACCCGATCCTGGTCGGTGCGACGGATGGCGTGGGCACCAAGCTGCGGATTGCGATTGATACCGGCGTCGTGGACGGGGTCGGCGTCGATCTGGTGGCCATGTGCGTGAATGACCTGATCTGTCAGGGGGCCGAGCCGCTGTTCTTCCTCGATTATTTCGCGACCGGCAGGCTGGATACCGATACGGCGGCGCGGATCATCGAAGGGATTGCCGAAGGCTGTGCGCAGTCTGGCTGTGCCCTGATCGGTGGTGAAACCGCCGAGATGCCGGGAATGTATCCCGATGGCGATTTTGATCTGGCCGGGTTTGCGGTCGGTGCGATGGAACGTGGCGCAGATCTGCCCGCGGGCGTTCAAGCCGGTGACGTCCTTTTGGGTCTGGCCTCGAACGGGGTGCATTCCAACGGCTATTCGCTTGTGCGCAAGCTGGTCGAACTGTCCGGTCTGGGCTGGGATTCGCCGTCGCCCTTCGGAGAGGGCAACCTGGGTGAGGCACTTCTGACGCCCACACGCCTTTACGTAAAACCGGCTTTGGCTGCGGTTCGTGCGGGTGGTGTTCACGCGCTGGCGCATATCACCGGCGGCGGGTTGACCGAAAATCTTCCGCGCGTGCTGCCCCAAGGGCTGGGGGCCCGGATCGATCTGGGCAGCTGGCAACTGCCCCCTGTCTTCGGCTGGATGGCGAAGACCGGCAGTATCGTTGAGGCGGAAATGCTCAAGACCTTCAATTGCGGCATCGGTCTTATTGTCGTGTGCGCCGCGGACAAGGCGGATGAGCTGTCGGCCCTGCTGGCGGATGCCGGTGAAACCGTCGCTCGGATCGGTACTGTCTCGGAAACGCCCGGCGTTGCCTATTCGGGCAAACTGCTGTGAGCCAGAAGCGCGTCGCGATCCTGATCTCCGGGGGCGGGTCGAACATGGTGTCGCTTGTTGACAGCATGACCAAAGATCATCCGGCGCGGCCCTGTTTGGTGCTGTCCAATGATGCGCAGGCAGGCGGGCTGAAAAAAGCTGCGGACCGTGGCATTCCGACCGCAGTGGTTGATCATCGCCCTTTCAAGGGGGACCGCAGTGCCTTTGAAGCCGAGCTTTTGAAACCCCTGCAAGAGGCGCAACCCGACATTGTCTGTCTGGCTGGCTTCATGCGGGTTCTGACAGCGGATTTCGTGTCTCGGTTTCAAGGGCGGATGCTGAATATCCACCCTTCATTATTGCCAAAATACAAAGGGTTACACACCCATGCCCGCGCGATACAAGCCGGAGATTCCGAACACGGCTGCTCGGTGCATGAGGTGACGGCGGCACTGGATGACGGCCCGATTCTGGGTCAGGCACGGGTGCCGATCCAAGCCGATGATACACCGGAATCGCTGGCTGCGCGGGTGCTGGTGTGGGAGCATAAGCTCTACCCTGAAGTGCTGCGACGCTTTGCAGAAGGCAACAGGTCGCCCGTCCTGTTGCCGTGAACGCTCGGTGGGTGATTTACACCCGTGCAATAATCGGCCTATGGTCGTCGACAACGCTCGGGACGAGGACAAAAACGGGCAGGCACAAAAACAAGAGCGATACTAGTACGGCGCATGAAAACCCTGACGACGACGCAAGAGCTGGCCGATTTCTGCAAGGCCGCCGAAGGCTATCCCTATATCACGGTCGACACCGAATTTCTGCGCGAGCGGACGTATTACTCCAAGCTGTGCCTGGTGCAATTGGCTGTCCCGTCCGAGGATGAAGACAGCGCGGTTCTGGTCGATCCGCTTGCCGATGGTTTGTCGCTTGACCCGCTTTACGATCTTTTCCGGAATGAAAGCGTGGTCAAGGTGTTCCATGCCGCCCGCCAGGACCTTGAGATCTTCTGGGTGGAAGCCGGCGTGTTTCCCAAGCCGCTGTTCGACACACAGGTCGCAGCGATGGTGTGTGGCTTTGGCGAACAGGTTGGCTATGAAACTCTGGTCCGGAAAATCTGCAAGCAGGGCGTCGACAAGACCTCTCGGTTCACCGACTGGTCCCGGCGCCCGTTGACCGATGCTCAGAAAAACTATGCTCTTGCAGATGTGACCCATTTGCGCGGGATCTACGAGCGTCTGGCCGCAGAACTTGAAAAGACGCAGCGCAGCCACTGGGTTGCCGAAGAATTGCGGACGCTGACACAGCCTGCCACATATGACATCCGCCCCGAAGACGCATGGAAGCGGGTAAAAACACGCACGAACTCGGCCAAGTTTCTGGCCGTGGTGCGAGAATTGGCGCAGTTTCGCGAATCCTATGCGCAGGAAAACAACGTGCCCCGGAACCGCGTATTCAAAGACGACGCGCTGATCGAGCTGGCATCGACCAAACCCAAAACACATTTGGATTTGGGCGGATCCCGCCTGTTGCTGCGCGAAGCCCGCAAAGGGGCGATCGCCGAAGGTATTCTGGCAGCGGTCAAGCGTGGCGTGAATTGCCCGCCCGACAAATTGCCCAAGGTCGACACTTCGCGCGACAAGCTCAAGGTCAATCCGGCGCTGGCTGACCTGCTTAGGGTTCTGCTGAAGTCCAAGACCGAAAGTTCAGGTGTGGCGGCGAAATTGATCGCCACAAGCTCGGACCTGGATCAGATTGCGGCCGGCGAGCGGGATGTTCCAGCCTTGTCGGGATGGCGGTTCGAGGTCTTTGGCGAGGATGCTCTCAAGTTGTGCGAAGGAAAGATTGCCCTCGCGGCCAAAGGACAGTCGGTCAAGGTCGTGTCCCTGTAACATCGCTTACCGGCGCCGTGATTCCAGTGCGTTTTGCTGTCCGACCACGCGGACCAGCCGAATACCTTGCAGTTCCTGATTCGAGATATTGATGGCGTCCGATACCATCCGAGTACGTTCCGACCCTTGCGGCGTCTCATAGCTGGGGTAGTTCACACGGAACACAAATTCCAAAGTTCCGTTCTTCTGGTTTTCTTCCTTTTCAACAGGAACCAGACGCGCGTTGAATGCCCCCTGTCGGACAGCCGTGCCAGACGCATAGATGATCGCGCCGGTGGGAGTTGGGTCGATACGCAACTCGTCGATCTGACCAATTGGAATGCTGGTGTCTTCGGCATCGGGGCGGGAAAACAGGCCGGTTCCTCCGCCTTGCTTCGGAACCAGTGCGTCGGCGGCATTTGGGTCGGGCGGTGTTTCGGCTTCGACAGATCTGCTGGATCCGAACCAGTTTGACGGGTTCACCCGAGAGTCACGCCAGCTGCTGCATGCAGTCAGGGTCAGCGTGGCGATGATGAGAACGGACAGAGATTTTTGCATGGACCCACAGACTTTCACACGAGTTCAGGCAATGGGTTAGCGCATATTCTTCGCGTTGAAAAGCCACCGCGGGGGCTGGACAGTGGCGGGTCACCGGCTTAGGTCACAATTGTGAATGCAACCAAAGGATCACCGCATCATGGCCACGCCTGCCTTTGAAGAGATTGTCGAGGATTTCGAGTTTCTCGAGGATTGGGAAGACCGGTATCGCCATGTCATCGAGCAGGGCAAGGCGATGGAGCCGCTGGACGATGCATTCAAGGTTCCGGCGACAAAAGTCCATGGATGCGCCAGCCAGGTCTGGCTGCATCCGATGATTGAATCCGGCGTCTTCAAATTCGATGGTGACAGCGATGCACTGATCGTGCGCGGCCTGATCGCTGTTCTTCGGTCCTTGTACAACGGTTTGCCCGTGGCCGAAGTTCCCAAAGTCGATGCGGGGGCGGAACTGGCACGCCTTGGGCTGAACGACCACCTGTCCGCTCAGCGCTCAAACGGCCTGCGGTCGATGATCGAACGCATCCGGCAGGTCGCACAGGAAAACGTCTGACCTCATCTTGGGCGGTTTGCCCAGTCCGACAGCGTGTTTTCCAGATCGCCGTAACCGGTGAACCGGCGTTCGAATTCAAGCCCCATCCGGTCTGCGCATTCGCGCGCGCGTTCCGTCAGCTCTGGGCTGTCGATCTGGGCCTGATAGACAAGTTTGGTGTAATTGCCGAAATACATGTCACGCAGTTCCGGGTGGCGGTCCAGGCCCAGTGGTTTCCAGACAAAGGCGTCGAATTGCCGGGCCAGGAAATCTGTCAGATAGAACGCGGTTGTTTCGTCTTCTCCGCGGTCCTGAAAGGCCTGATTTCCTTCGAAGAAGGAATAGCAATGGGGCCCCTTCACCATTTCGACCCCAAGTTTTTCGCAGGCGGCCTGAAGCAGACCCCCGGTCCCGCAATCGGCGTAAACGATGTAGATCTTGTCAAAATCGCTTTGATGCTTGGCCACGGCGTCTTCCACGGCCTGGGTGATCCGTTCCGGGTGAACGTGCAGGATCGCCGGCAGGCAGGTCAAAGCCATGTGATCCCAGCCATTCCGTGTTTTGATGTCCAGTATTTCGCGCGCAAGAGCGCCACAGGCAATCAACAGGATGCTTCCCTTGCCTGTATCGTCATAGCCCTTCGAGGTCAGGCTTGCATCATCTGGCAGGGATTCGTTTGACATCACTTGGCATCCTCCGGGGCTTTAGCCATAGGAGGATGATTGAGGCCGTTGGGCAAGCCCCGATCCGACATCTCATGTCAGGCCGCCGACGCATGCGCTTCGAACGCGGTCAGCAGGGGCCGGGCCAGCGGGCCGTACGCGGCAACACCGTTCAGCGACAGTTCCGGAAACAGAGACAGGATTTCTTGCCGTGCGGCAGACCCGAGACTGTCCCAGATATGCGCGCCGGGATGAAAGCTCTCGCTCAGGCAATCTTCGGCCCAGAGCAGCTCATGCCGGTCGAACAGCAAGTGGATGTAGGTCACCACCCCTCCGGGCCGCAGTATGATGTCGGACCCGCTCACGAGATGTTTGGCAGGCGCCAGGGCTTCGCAATGTCCGGTGTACAGCTCGAGACGCCAATGCCCAATCAGCATGCGGTGCTGTTGTGACACCAGAAGGTCGCGCGTGTTTCCGATGGCGCCCGCTTTGAAAAGAACAGGCGCATGCGAACCCGTTGCCTTGACGGTTCGCCGCCCCATCCAACGCAGGGGTTGCAGCCCATGATCATGGGTTTCAATCCGGTCGCCGACGGACAGGGTTTCAATCGGTCGCGCGCCTTGCTCGGTGCGGATCATCGTTCCGGGGGTAAAGCAGGGCACCAGATCCCAATCTTCACGGCGGGATGTCAGGCCTGAATACCGGTTTCCGGCAAGGCTGTTGAGCGTGATCGAGCGGACAGGGCCAGCCTCCAAGGCGGATTGGTCCGAATTGTCCGAGAATTCCGGCACCAGATAGGTGTTGCCATCCACATCCTGCGCCACAACTGCGGAAATCCTGGCAGTTGATCCGTCAAAATAGGTGATCGTGGCGTTGTAGACCGAAGTGCCATCGAATGTCTGAGGCGGCCCGCCATCGATCGAAAACCGATCATTGGCCGACATGTTGTTCATGTCGTAATACGAACCCGGATTGCCGACCGGGCTCCAGGTGACGCTGTTGTGAGCCAACGGATCGTCGGACCCGCCAAAGGTTTTCTCCACAAGCGCCGAAGCGTTTTCAGCTGTGTTGTTGCCTTCGAAACTGTCGATATCGACAAGTTTGCCGAGCGAGATGGCCGTGAACGTAGTCGGCACGAGACCCCCTGAGGATGTGGATGCCTCGTTCTTTTAGACCTGCTTTGGTTTAAAATTGGATAATCCGGATCGTCCGGTGACAAGGCGCTTCAGAATCGAAAAGGCCGCCCGGATCGGACGGCCTTTCAATCAGTATTGTTCGGGTCTTAGCCAGCCAGTTGATTGTGCTTGCGGCCCACGAATTCCTTGGCGGTTTCCACTGCAACAGCTGCGTCGCGGCAATAGGCATCCGCGCCGATGGCTTTGCCGAACTCTTCATTCAGGGGCGCGCCGCCGACCAGAACGATGTAATCGTCGCGGACGCCCTGTTCGACCATCGTGTCGATGACCACTTTCATGTAAGGCATCGTAGTGGTCAGCAGGGCCGACATGCCCAGAATGTCGGGTTGTTCGTTTTCCAGTGCTTCCAGGTAGTTTTCGACCGGGTTGTTGATGCCCAGATCGACAACTTCGAAGCCGGCGCCTTCCATCATCATCGAAACAAGGTTCTTGCCGATGTCGTGGATGTCACCCTTCACGGTGCCGATGACCATCTTGCCGACGCGCGGTGCACCGGTTTCGGCCAGCAGCGGCTTGAGAATGGACATGCCGCCTTTCATGGCGTTTGCGGCCAGCAGAACCTCGGGGACGAACAGGATGCCGTCGCGGAAGTCATGGCCTACGATGGTCATACCGCCAACCAGAGCCTTGGTCAGGATGTCATAAGGTGTCCATCCGCGTTCCAGCAGGATGTTGGTACCTTCTTCGATCTCTTCCTTCAGGCCATCGTAGAGATCGTCGAACATCTGCTCGACCAGTTCGTCGTCATTCAGTTCGGACAGGACGATGTCTTCTTCGTCGGACATGGGGTATTCCCTGTGCTGGGCGGGCCATCGACCCGTGGTGGCATTTTTTCCGTTTTGGCCAAAACGTCGCATCGTGACTGTGACGATTGCGACGTCGGTCGTTTCGGGACCGACCTATAAGCCAAAAAATGGGGGGGCTCGATAGAAAAGTCTGCAAGATAATCCTGCAGACTCTTCAACTAACTTCAATCCAACGATGATTTGGCGGGGGTTGCGCCAAATCGGTGACAACCCTATGTTCGAGAGAGAACAAAAAACGAACATACTGACATGAACATCGCGCGGACGATCAAGGCAAGAGGAACAACGACGAACGAAGCTGGTCGGTTTGAACGCTTTGCCACCACGGCCACAGAAGACGGGTGGGACATTGAGGAAGAATTGCCGCCGCTGCGGACCGAGACACGCGAAGAGGTTGCGCGCAGCGCTATTACTTACAACCGATCTCCTGACTTGCCCTTCGATCGGTCGATCAACCCGTACCGGGGATGTGAACATGGCTGCGTTTACTGTTTTGCGCGGCCCAGCCACGCGTATCTTGGGCTATCGGCAGGATTGGATTTCGAAACCCGCCTGATCGTTCGACCCAACATGGGGCGTGTTCTGCGCAAAGAATTGTCCGCCAGATCCTACAAAGTCGCGCCGATTGCAATTGGTACGAATACGGACCCGTATCAGCCGATTGAGAAAAAGCACATGATTACAAAGTCATGTCTTGAGGTTTTGAGTGAGTTCAACCACCCGGTCGCAATCGTCACCAAGGGTACCCTGATAGAGCGGGATCTGGAGTTGCTTGCCGACATGGCAGGCCGGGGGCTGGTGCGGGTTGGTATTTCGCTGACAACGTTGGATGCGGAATTGTCCCGCCGGATGGAACCACGGGCGCCGTCGCCCCTTCGGCGGTTGCGCGTGATCCGAACGCTGACGGAAGCGGGCGTTCCGGTGCGTGTCATGACGTCGCCCATCATGCCGGGGCTGACGGATCATGAACTGGAAAGCCTTCTGGAAGCCGGGAAAGAGGCTGGTGCGGATGCCGCAAGCTGGATCATGTTGCGCCTGCCGCGCGAAGTATCGCAGCTTTGGCAGGGCTGGCTTGCCGATCATGAGCCGTCGCGGGCGGAAAAGGTCATGTCCAAACTTCGGGAAATGCATGGAGGGCGGGACTACGATCCGCGTTGGGGGCACAGAATGCGGGGCGAGGGTGAGTATGCCGGGATTATCGCTCAAAGGTTCGTGAAGACCTGCAAACGTCTGGGGCTGTCCATAAAATCGGCCCCGTTGCGTTGCGACTTGTTTGCGGTGCCGCCGCAGCCCGGGGATCAGCTGAGCCTGTTCTGAGGTCTTGCGCCCCGGCTTGTCCGGTGCTGTCTTGCGCGGGAAAACACCGGGTCTTCGCGCTCTCATTGCTTCAGCCCAAACAAAAAGACCCCGGCAGTACCGGGGCCTTCGAAACAGATTGACGTGAGGCGCGTATCAGCGATTTTCGATATCCACGTAATCGCGCAGCGTTTCGCCTAGGTACAGCTGACGCGGGCGGCCGATTTTGTTTTGCGGATCGGCGATCATCTCTTTCCACTGGCTGACCCAGCCAACAGTGCGTGACAGGGCGAAGATCGGCGTGAACATCGAGGTCGGGAAACCCATCGCTTCGAGGATGATGCCCGAGTAGAAGTCGACATTCGGGAATAGCTTTTTATCGGCGAAGTACGGGTCTTCCAGTGCTTCGCGTTCCAGTTCCTTGGCAACCTGCAATTTCGGGTTGTCTTCAACGCCCAGCAGATCAAGAACTTCGTCAGCCGATTGCTTCATCACTTTGGCGCGCGGGTCGAAATTCTTGTAAACGCGGTGACCAAAGCCCATCAGGCGGAACGGATCGTTCTTGTCTTTGGCGCGGGCAATAAACTCGGGGATGCGATCAACGGTGCCGATCTCTTCCAGCATCTCCAGGCAGGCCTGATTTGCGCCACCATGTGCCGGACCCCAAAGGCAAGCGATGCCGGCGGCGATACAGGCAAACGGGTTTGCCCCCGAGGACGACGCCAGACGCACGGTCGATGTCGAGGCATTCTGTTCGTGATCCGCATGCAGCGTAAAGATGCGGTCCATGGCGCGGCTGAGGATCGGGTTGACCTCATATTCCTCGGCAGGAACGCTGAAACACATGCGCAGGAAGTTCGACGCATAGTCCAGATCGTTGCGCGGATACACGAAAGGCTGACCGGTGTGGTACTTGTAGGCCCATGCAGCAATAGTCGGCATCTTGGCGATCAGACGATGCGATGCGATTTCACGCTGCTGCGGGTCCGAGATATCCGTTGAATCGTGATAGAAGGCCGACATCGCGCCGACAACGCCGACCATGATGGCCATCGGGTGCGCGTCGCGGCGGAAACCGCGATAGAAATACTGCATCTGCTCGTGCAGCATGGTGTGGCGTGTGATCGTGGTCTCGAATTTCTCAAGATCCTTTGCCGCCGGCAGTTCTCCGTACAGCAGAAGATAGCAGACTTCGAGGAAATGCGATTTCTCGGCCAGTTGGTCGATCGGATAGCCGCGGTGCAGCAGTTCGCCTTTTTCGCCGTCGATATAGGTGATGGTGCTGTCGCAGCTAGCGGTCGAAGTGAACCCAGGATCGTAGGTGAAGACACCGGCCTGACCATAAAGCTTTCGGATATCAATGACATCCGGGCCAGCGGTCGGAGAATGAACAGGCAACTCATACTCTTTGCCGTGAACGGTCAGAGTGGCTGTTTTGTTGCTATCAGTCATGGTTGTCCCTTCTTCATTCATGCGCACGCCAGAGATACCTCCGGTGATACGGGCAATGACTGCGCGTGGACGCGCAGTCCGGGTGTTAGCGGAGCAGCGTTACCCCTTTATGAAGCTTGGGTTATTTCGCTGCTTCAGAAAGCCGCGCCAGGGTTTCTTCCCGTCCCAGCACAAGCATCATGTCAAAAACCGAAGGCGTAACGGCCCGACCCGCCAGGGCGGCCCTCAGCGGACCGGCCAGCTTGCCGAACTTGAGCTCCTTTGACTCGGCAAAGGAATTCAGGGCCTCCTCCAGTTCGTTCCGCGACCAGCTAACATTTTGCAGATGCGGCGTCAATTCCGTCAGTATACCATCGGATACAGTTGCCAGTGCCTTTGCCGCCTTTTCATCCGGAACGATCGGGCGGTTTGTCAGTGCAAAATGAGCCTTTTCAAGCAGTTCCGGGAAAGTGCGCGCCCGGTCCTTGAGGCAATACATCGCACGTTCCAGATCACTGGATTGTGTTTCGGTAAGGGGCGGAAGGTCTGCTGCGGCCAGATATGCTTCGATCTCTTGCCGCAGTGCAGCATCATCCGAGATTGCGATATGCTGTCCACACAGGTTTTCAAGCTTTTTCAGATCAAACCGTGCAGGGCTTTTGCCGATCCCGTCCAGATCGAACCAGTCCTTTGCCTGCGCATCCGTGAAAAACTCATCGTCGCCATGACTCCAGCCCAGCCGGGCCAGGTAATTGCGCATCCCGGCTGCGGGATAGCCCATGGCCTGATACTCCTGCGCTCCAAGAGCACCATGGCGCTTGGACAGTTTCTTGCCATCCGGCCCGTGAATCAGCGGGATATGCGCCCAGACCGGAACGTCCCAGCCCATGGCTTCGTAGATCATCATTTGCCGCGCGGCATTGTTGAGGTGATCGTCGCCGCGAATGACATGGGTGACACCCATGTCGTGATCGTCGACAACGACTGCCAGCATGTAGACGGGTGTTCCGTCCGAGCGCAGAAGAATCATGTCGTCCAACTGGTCATTGCGGATGCTCACATCGCCCTGAACCTGATCGTGGATCACGGTCACCCCGTCCTGAGGCGCCTTGATGCGTATGGCAAAAGGTGCATCCGGATGTGTAGCAGGATCGGCGTCACGCCATGGGCTGCGGAACAGGGTTGATTTCCCTTCGCTGCGCGCCTGGTCCCGGAAAGCCGCGATTTCTTCCTGGGTCGAGAAACACTTGTAGGCCTTGCCCTCGGCCAGCAACTGATGCGCGACCTCGGCGTGACGGGCGGCCCCTTCGAACTGGCTGATCACATCACCGTCGTGATCAAGGCCAAGCCAGGCCATGCCCTGAAGGATCGCGGCGGTCGCCTCGGGTGTCGAACGTTCGCGATCGGTGTCTTCGATCCGCAGCAGGAATTTGCCGCCCCGACCACGCGCATACAGCCAATTGAACAATGCAGTGCGCGCGCCGCCGATATGCAGGAAACCGGTGGGCGAGGGGGCAAAACGAGTGACGACCTGTTCAGTCATGGTGAGGATTAACCTTTTGGTAACCGTATCTGGCTTAGTTTGAAGCCTGTCTAACGAGCCCGAAGGACGGGGGCAACCATGCGTGTTCTTGCACGGGTCGAGGCCGCGCTGCTGCACCAGACAGGTTACCTTTTCCCTTGGACGCCGGTTTTTCTGGCGACGGGGATTGGTCTTTATTTCGGCGTCCGCGTCGAACCGGATTGGTCAGTTTATGCCGGTCTTGTCTGTCTTGGAATCGCTCTTGTCGCCTTGCGCCGCCGGCTGCCACCGGGGGTGGGAACGTTGGCAATCGGGGGGGTGCTGATCGCTGCCGGTTTCATTCTGGCAGGCGTTCGCGCCCATATGGTGGCAGAACCGGTACTGTCGTGGCGATATTATGGCCCTGTCGAGGGGAGGGTCGTCGCCATGGATCGGTCTGCCTCGGATGCGTTGCGGTTGACGCTTGATCAGGTACGCATAGGGGATGTACCTCAGGAGCGCAGGCCGCAGCGCATCCGTCTTTCCGTTCATGTTCCAACGGGCGCAATCGCACCGGGGCAGCGTATTATGACCACGGGTCATCTTTCGCCGCCGCAGGGCCCGGTCGAGCCCGGAGGTTTCGACTTTCGCCGTCATGCCTGGTTTCAACGATTGGGCGCGGTCGGCTATACCCGCGTCCCGATCATGACCATCGCGCCAGCGACCGAGGGGATCGACGGCATTCGGGTCACTGCGATCCGCATGGCCATTTCGCAGCGGGTCAGGCAGATTCTGCCCGGTGAAATCGGTGGATTTGCCGCCGCCGTCACCACCGGAGATCGCAGCGGGATGGGGCAGGAGACGCTATCATCCTTGCGGGCGTCCAATCTGGCCCATCTGCTGGCCATTTCCGGGCTTCATGTGGGGCTTCTGACAGGCTTCGTATTCGTCGCGTGTCGGTTGGGGCTGTCGTTGTGCCCCCCCGTGGCGTTGCGACTTCCGGTTCGGAAGGTGGCTGCTGTTCTCGCGCTTTGTGCCGCAACCCTTTATCTGTTGTTGTCCGGCGGCAACGTTGCAACCGAACGGGCCTTTGTCATGGTCAGCGTCATGCTGGGCGCCGTATTGATCGACCGACGCGCGATTTCGCTGCGTGCGGTTGCTGTTGCCGCCGTAATCGTGCTGGTTCTTCGGCCCGAGTCGCTGCTGAGCCCCGGATTTCAAATGTCCTTCGCCGCAACCACAGCCTTGGTCGCCGTCTTCGGAGCGTTGCGAGAGATGCGCCCGATGCCCGGCCCAAACTGGCTGAAGCCAGTCGCCGGCGTGGTGATGTCATCGGCAATTGCAGGCCTTGCAACAGCCCCCATAGGTGCAGCGCATTTCAATACGATGTCCCATTACGGTCTGCTGGCCAACCTGCTTTCCGTTCCTGTCATGGGCCTTTTTGTCGTGCCCTCCGCCGTCGTTGCGGCGCTTCTGGCCCCGTTTGGACTGGAGGCAATTGCCCTGACCGTCATGGGGTGGGCGTTGCATTGGATCCTTACGGTTTCGGACTGGGTGTCGCACCTTGATGGCGCGCAGGGTTTTGTCGTCAGCCCGCCTTGGTACATCCTGCCCCTGGTCGCATTCGGCGCCTTGTGGATGGCCTTGTGGCAGGGACATGCACGGCGGGCCGGAGCAGTGCCTGTTGTCCTGGCATTTCTGCTTTGGAACTCGGGGCACAGACCGGATGTCCTGATCGCTGAAAACGGCGGATTGGTAGGGGTCATGACCGACAAGGGGCGGGCCCTCAGTAAAAGCAAAGGCAGCGGGTTTGTCGCCGGTGTCTGGCTTGAAAATGACGGGGACGGCGTTGATCAGATCGAGGCGGCGCTCAGATGGCCGGACAGCGACATCGTGCAACGATACCCGCTGAAGGATTTTGAGATCATCCATATCACCGGAAAACGGGCGGCGCGGGTGTTTGATGAATGTCAGGAAAACCAGATCATCATCTCGGCCGTTGCGCTTGCCCTGCAAGGTTCGTGCGGAGTATTCGATCCGGAACGGTTGTACGAAACCGGCAGCCTGTCGGTTTCGAACGGAAAGCTGACCTCGAGCGCGGACATGACAGGTCATCGGCTTTGGTCCCCGAAACCTGCCGGGGACCGTCATTCCAATCAGGCTCAATAGGTGCGGATCAGTCCGACCAACCGGCCCTGAACCTTGACCTTTTCTTCGGGCAGGACGCGCGTTTCATAAGCCGGGTTTGCAGCCTCAAGCGCGATTGCGTTGCCGCGGCGGAGGTACCGCTTGAGGGTCGCTTCCTGATCCTCGACCAAGGCAACCACGATGTCGCCGTTATCCGCGGTCGAGGTTTCTCGGATGACGACCACGTCACCGTCATTGATGCCAGCGTCGATCATCGAGTCGCCGCGAACTTCCAATGCATAGTGCTGACCCTGTCCCGAAACCATGGGGCCGGGAACGGCCACGTGATGCGATACATGGCTGATTGCTTCGATGGGAACACCGGCTGCGATCCGGCCCATGACCGGCAGCTCGAGCGCGTCCACCGATACAGGCTCCACGTTCGCAGGGCGGGGGCCCTTGGGCCGGTCGCCTTCGATCACACGTGGCGTAAATCCAGCTGTCGGCTCACCGCCAAGGCTTTCGGGCAATTTCACGATCTCAATGGCCCGAGCGCGATGGGCAAGGCGGCGGATAAACCCACGTTCTTCCAATGCGGTGATCAACCGGTGAATGCCGGACTTCGACCGCAGGTCGAGAGCAGCCTTCATTTCATCAAAACTGGGCGGAACACCGTCCGCCTGCACGCGTTTGTGGATGAATTCCAGCAAATCCAATTGCTTCTTGGTCAGCATCGCTCACACCTCGTCGCTCATTCGTTTTCTTTTGTTCTACGCATGTTCACGTTTTGTGTCAACGAATTTGAGGGCAGGTCAGATCGGCAGGTATTCGACCATTTCCCGGATGTCGCGCGCCGGATCGTGTGGGGCGCGGACCAAAAGCGCGTTGGACTGAGCCAATACGCTGAGAAGGGAACTGTCCTGATCTGCGCAAGCTTCGATACCGGCATCCGTCACCACGGCGCGCATATAATGCTCGCGCGGGCCATTCTCGGGCAAAGGACCACTCAGCCGGGCCGTGCGGAAGGGCGGCAGCACCTGTTCAAGCCCCAGCATCCGGCGCACCATCGGAGCCAGAAACAGATAGCCGCAGACCATGGCGCTGACCGGATTGCCCGGCAACCCGACCATCGCCGCGTTGCCAATACGACCGGCCATCAGGGGTTTCCCGGGGCGCATTCGGATCTTGTAGAAGGATTGCTTCATCCCCAACCCCTGCGAGACGTCCGACACGAGGTCATAATCGCCAACCGACGCCCCGCCGATCGTCACGACCAGATCCGCCCCCTGCGCAAGACCAAAGGCCGTTTCAAGTGACGAAACAGTGTCCCGTGCGATCGGAAGCACGCGCACCACAGCCCCCAATCCTTCGAGCATTGCCTTCAGGCCAAATGTGTTCGATGCAATGATCTGATCCGGGCCGGGTTCTTCCCCGGGCATGACCAACTCATCACCAGTCGAGATGAGGGCGATCACGGGTTTGCGCGACACAGGGACGCGAGGGATGTTCATCGCGGCCATCAAGGCCATATCTTCAGCGCGGATCAATCGCGGGGCCGATATGGACGTGCCAGCCTTGAAATCCACGCCAGCGGGTCGGATGTTCGTTTTGGCGCCGGGTGTGTCCGTGATTGTCAGCAGATCACCGCGGCGGTCCGTATCCTCTTGAATCACAACGAAATCCGCGCCCTCGGGCACAGGGGCGCCGGTATAGATGCGAACGGCCTGTCCGGGGCCTACAGCGCCCTCAAAACGACGCCCGGCCGCTGACTCGCCCACGACTTTGAACATGGCGTGCAGTTCGACCTCGTCAGATTTGACTGCATAGCCATCCATGGAAGAGGCGGCAAAAGGCGGCTGATCCCGCGTGGCCGTGACGTCCCGCGACAGAACGCGCCCTGCGGACTGGGCCAGTGGGACTTCTTCTGTCGGCAATGGCCCCACAAGATCGAACAACAGGGCGCGCGCCTCTTCGACAGTAATCATTTCGCCTCGTAACGCCCTGATTTACCGCCATCTTTGAGCAGAACGCGAATGCCGCCTATCTCCATCGCCTTATCGACGGCCTTGGTCATGTCGTATACGGTCAAGGCGGCTGTCGATACGGCGGTCAGCGCTTCCATCTCAACCCCGGTCTGGCCCGAGGTCTTGACGGTGGCCTGGATCCGAACACCCGGCAGGTCCGGGTCAAGAGTCAGCTCTACGGCCACTTTGGTCACCGGCAAAGGATGACACAGCGGAATGAGGTCCGGCGTCTTCTTTGCGCCCATGATGCCGGCCAAACGGGCAATGCCCAGAACATCGCCTTTCTTGGCGCGACCTTCGGAAATGATTTCAAAGGTTTCCGGCGCCATCCTGATGTGACCTTCGGCAACGGCGATGCGATCCGTCACCTTCTTGTCCGAGACATCGACCATATGTGCCTGACCTTGGGCATCGAAATGGGTCAGTGGCATCACATCACTCCGGGGATCAGCGGGTTTGACAGGATATGGCGTGTTGCCGCTTCAACATCGTCCTGGCGCATCAGGCTTTCTCCGATCAAAAAGCAGCGGGCACCATAGCGTGCAATGTCCTTCAGATCGTCTGGTGTACCCAGTCCGCTTTCGCACACGATGGTGCGATCGGCGGGCACCAGCTTGGACAGGCGGCGCGTCGTGTCGAGCGTTGTCTCGAATGTCTTCAGATTGCGGTTGTTAATACCGATCAGCGGGCTTTTCAGCTGTGCCGCGCGTTCAAGCTCTGCTTCGTCGTGTACTTCGATCAGAACATCCATTCCCCAATCGAATGCAGTGTCTTCCAGTTCAGCCGCCTGATCATCACTGACCGAGGCCATGATGATCAGAATGCAATCCGCCCCCAAGGCGCGTGCTTCGACCACCTGATACGGGTCGTACATGAAATCCTTGCGCAAGGCGGGCAGGGACGTCGCCTCGCGCGCCTGCGTCAGATACTCTTTCTTGCCCTGAAAGCTGGGGGTGTCGGTCAGGACGGACAAACATGTCGCGCCACCATCTTCATAAGCCTTTGCAAGAACGGGCGGGTCGAAATCCGGCCGGATCAGTCCTTTGGACGGGCTGGCCTTCTTGACCTCGGCGATCAGGCCATAGCCTTGCCGCGAGGCGTGTTGCAGCGCATTGGCAAAGCCACGGGGTTCCGAGGCGGACCGGGCCTCACTTTCCAGCGTTTCCAGGGATTTCTGCGCTTTGTCCGCCGCGACTTCTTCCAGTTTGTAGGCTTTGATTCTGTCCAGAACGGTTTCGGTCATGCGGCTTCCTGTGTCTTGGCGGCCAAGGCCGTGATTTTGTTTTTGGCATTGCCACTGTCGATGCTTTCAGCAGCCATGGCCACGCCTTCGCGCAGATCATTTGCCGCTTCGGCGACGACCAGAGCCGCGGCCGAATTCAGCAACACCGCGTCACGATACGCGGACGGGGCGCCATCCAGCAAAGCCCGGAACGCAACGGCGTTTTCCTCGGGCGAGCCACCGATGATGTCCTCGAAAGGATGCACCGGAAGACCTGCGTCTTCGGGGTGCAGTTCGACCTCTTTCACAATCCCGTCTTCCAGAGCGGCAACCCAGCTGATACCGGTGATCGTAAGCTCGTCCGTCCCGTCCGAACCATGCACCAGCCAGGCGCGGTCCGAGCCCAGCAGGCCAAGCGTTTCGGCCATCGGGCGGATCAGGTCGCGGCTGAAGGCGCCGGTCAACTGCCGTTTGACGCCGGCAGGGTTGGTCAGGGGGCCAAGAATATTGAAGATCGTGCGCGTTCCCAGTTCTTGCCGGGACGGCATCACATGGGCGATGGCAGGGTGATGCATAGGCGCCATCATGAAGCCGATTCCAACATCTTTCAGCGCATTTTCAACGACTTGCGGGCCAACCATGACGTTGATGCCCATCTGGCCCAATGCATCCGCTGCGCCGGATTTGGAGCTCAGGTTGCGATTGCCGTGTTTCGCGACCGTGACTCCGGCACCGGCCACGACAAAAGCGGTCGCGGTCGAAATGTTCAGGGTGCCTTTGCCGTCACCGCCGGTGCCGACGATATCCATCGCCCCCTCGGGTGCGTTTACGGCATTGCATTTCGAACGCATCACAGCGGCTGCCGCGGCGTATTCATCGACCGTCTCACCGCGTGTCCGCATGGCCATCAGCAACCCGCCGATCTGGCTGGGCGTGGCTTCGCCATCGAACAGTATGGCAAAGGCTTTTTCGGCCTCGGCACGTGTCAATGGACGATCGGCAGCGGCTCCGATCAGCGGTTTCAGCGCGTCGCTCATGCCGGGACTTTCAGTTCTTGCAGGAAGTTTTTGAGAAGGGCGTGACCGTGCTCGGATGCGATGGATTCCGGATGGAACTGCACACCGTGGATCGGCAATTCCTTGTGCTGCAATCCCATGATCGTGCCGTCGTCCAGCTCGGCCGTGATCTCCAGGCAATCGGGCAGGGTTTCGCGCTCGACCACCAGCGAATGGTAGCGCGTTGCCTCAAAGGGTGAGGGCAGACCGGCAAACAACCCCTTGCCGGTGTGCTTCACCGTGCCCATCTTGCCATGAACGATCTCGTGGCATCGAACCACTTTGCCGCCAAACACCTGGCCTATGGTCTGATGGCCCAGGCAAACCCCCAATAGCGGCGTTTTGGTTTCAGCGGCCGCTTCCGTCAGTGCCAGGCAAATCCCCGCCTGATCCGGGTCGCAGGGGCCGGGGCTCAGCAGAATGCCGGCGGGGTTCATGGCCATCGCTTCCTGCACATCCAGCGCATCATTTCGGCGAATGACCATTTCGGCACCAAGTTCGCCTAAATAATGTACCAAATTGTAGGTAAACGAGTCGTAGTTGTCGATCAGCAGCAGCATTTGGGCACTTATCTTCGCTTGGGCATTTCGGGCTGGCGATGCAGCCCCGGGCCACGGTATAATGTCCGCACATACATGCTCAGGCTTGAGCGGCAGCGTCAAGAGGACATACCGTTTCTGGCGCGTTCAATTGGCCGAGCGCCACACCAGATGGCGCAGAGTTGGACGAGGCAGAGGAAAGAGGCGAAAGGCAGGAAAATGGGCGGATTTTTCGGAGGAATGGTCGCGGGCGCGATCGTTGTTTTGATCTTGGGTGCGGTTGTGTCACTCAAGACGCCGATGGTGAATACCCCGGTTGTTGCAACCGAAGCACCGGCGCCGACGATTTCTGAAACTCCCGAGGCTCCAGCTGAAGTGGCGGACGCCGGATCTGACGCCGATCTGGTGGAACTTGCCCCGCGTGCGCCAGAAGCCGCCGATGACGCAGGCGAGGATCTGGCTGATCTGTCGGGGCTGGAAACTTCAATCGATTCCCAGCCGGTTGTCGGTGCGGCAACGGATGCGCTGAACCAACCGGAAGCGGCAGGTGCAAATGAAGTGTCATTCGTTATCGAAGCGCCCGCCGCCCTGCCAGAGCCAAGTCAGGTTCCCGCAATTCAGCCAGACGATGCGCTGCCTGCCGTCATTGATGAAACACCGGCCCCGCCAGCAGAGCCCGAGAACACCGAGGTGGCCGCGCTTGCGCCCGAGCCAGACCCTCTGCCACGGGCAGCGCCAGAACCGGAGTCAGAGTCGACAGAGGCCGAAGAACAGAACCCCTTTGAAAACAGCCCGATTGCCGTGGAAGGGGATGAAGACACCATGCCTCGGGAACTGCCGCGCATCGCTGCGCTGCCCCAGATCGGGGGTGAGCAGAAAGCAAGTGCCAACTCGATCATCGGAAAACGCGTCGTTCCGCTGACGGAACGGGATGATGAGCCGGTCGTGGAACAGGCCTTGGTTGAGCAGCCGAAATCGACCAAGCCGATCGAGCGTTTTGCGGCAAAGTTCGAAAACCCCGAATCCAAGCCGCTGATGTCCATCATTCTGATTGATGACGAGGGGGCATTCGGGTCCGAGGCGTTGCAGGACTTTCCCTATCCGATCAGCTTTGCCGTGAACCCATCGGATCCAGACGCGGCGGAAAAGATGGCCCGTCATCGCAAGGCCGGGTTCGAGGTGCTGGCCCTGGCGGATCTGCCCGAGGCCGCAAGCGCGCAGGACGCCGAGGTGTCGCTGTCGGTGTGGCTGGATACCCTGCCGGAAACGGTTGGTATTCTGGAAGGTGTGAACAGCGGGATTCAGGGCAATCGCAAACTGGCTGATCAGGTCGCCGCGATTGCTGCGGGAACCGGCCGGGGGCTGATCACGCAGGACAACGGCCTCAACACCGTGCAGAAACTGGCGGCGCGAAACGGAATTCCGTCCAGTGTCGTTTTCCGCGATATCGACGGCGCACGGCAGGATCCCAAAATCATGCGCAGATTCCTGGATCAGGCCGCTTTCCGTGCGGGTCAGGAAGGGACAGTGGTCATGCTGGGGCGCGTGCGTCCCGAGACGATTTCAGCCCTGTTGCTGTGGGGGTTGGAAGATCGGGGCAACCGCGTGGCAATGGCTCCGATCTCGGCCGTCATGATGAAACAGGTGCAGTGACCTGCGCAGAATGCAAAGAAAAGGGGCGGTGATCATCTGATCGGCCGCCTCTGTTTTTTAGCCGTTTCCGTTGCCGGTAAACCGCGCGGCGTCAGCTGCTGCGCGCCGTATGGCGTTGGATTTATGAACAGTTTCCATGAACTCGGCTTCGGGGTCGCTGTCGTAAACAACACCACCCCCAGCTTGGATATAGAGTTTCTGATCCTTCACGATGGCGGTACGCAGGGCGATACACATGTCCATGTCTCCGCCTGCGCTGAAATAGCCGACGCCGCCGCCGTAAACGCCGCGCTTTTCCGGCTCCAGCTCGTCGATGATCTCCATCGCGCGCACTTTTGGCGCGCCCGAAACCGTTCCTGCCGGCATACCCGCAAAAAAGGCGTCCAACGCGTCTTTGTCTTCGGCCAATTCGCCCACAACGTTCGATACGATGTGCATCACGTGGCTGTAGCGTTCGATGATGAACTCTTCTGTCGGACGTACGGTTCCGATCTTTGACACGCGGCCGGTATCGTTGCGACCCAGATCGAGCAGCATCAGATGCTCGGCCAGTTCTTTCTTGTCGGCCAGCAGATCCAGCTCGTTCGCCTTGTCTTCTTCGGGCGTCGCGCCGCGTGGGCGCGTGCCTGCGATGGGGCGAATGGTGACTTCGTTGCCAAAGACACGCACCAGGATTTCGGGGCTTGCGCCCACCACCTGAAAACCGCCGAAGTTGAAATAGAACATGAAAGGTGACGGATTGGTACGCCGCAAGGATCGGTAGAGAGCAAAAGGCGGCAGTGGAAAATCCTGCGTCCAGCGTTGAGCCGGAACAACCTGAAAGATGTCACCCGCGCGGATGTATTCCTTGGCCTTTTCGACCGCCTTCATATAGCCGGACTTGGTGAAGTTCGACACCGGCGGGGCGACCTCGCGCGCGTCGCCTAGATCGCGGGTTTCCGCGGGCATGGCCCGTTCCAGGTCGCGGACCGCATCCATCACACGCTCAGCCGCCTGAGCATAAGCCGCCTTGGCCGATTGACCGTCGCTGGCCCAGACAGGTGAAACCACCGTCACTTCACCCTTGACCCCATCCAGCACCGCAATGACAGACGGGCGCAGCATGATCGCATCAGGCAGACCCAGTGGATCAGGGTTCACATCCGGAAGGTGTTCCACCAACCGAACCATGTCATAGCCCAGATACCCGAACAGCCCGGCCGCGGCCTGTGGCAGGTCATCGGGCAATTCCATGCGGCTTTCGGCAAGAAGCGCCCGCAGGTTGTCCATCGGATTGCCATCTTGGGGCAAGAACGCCTCGGCATCGAAACGGGCCGATCGGTTCAGTTCCGAGGTTTCCCCATGACAGCGCCAAACCAGATCAGGTTTCATGCCGATGATCGAATAGCGGCCACGAACCTCACCGCCTGTCACCGATTCCAGCATGAACGCATCTTTCTGCGCGCCCGTCAGCTTGAGCATCAGTGAAACAGGTGTGTCCAGATCGGCGGCCAGACGCGTATATACAACCTGGTTTTCGCCCGCATCATAGGCGCGCGCGAAGGTTTCGAAATCGGGTGTCAGGGCCATATCGGTCTCGTTTAAAAGCTCGCCTGCACGGCGTTCAACGCCTGTTGATCCAACACGGGGCGCGCCCGGGTCTGGGCATCACGTACGTAGGCGTTGAAAATATTCTGTGCCAAAGCCTGATCCATCTGCGAGCTCAGGGCATCACGCAACTGACGCAGTTCATCCGTATCCGCCGGCGGCAGGATTTCGTCCAGACGCACTATCCAAGCCGCACCATTGCCCGAAACAACGCGCAGCTCGCCCGGTTCCATCGCGAAAACTTCGTTCATGAAATTGGCCGGAACGTCATTCAGAAACGCCGTGCGGGTCAGGGCGTTTTCGACGCGGAAGGGCAGGCCGGTCGCCGCGAAATCACCGTCAGGTGCCAGTTGGTTCAGAATGGCATCCGCCTTTTCGCGCAGGGCTTTGTCGATCTCGGCCTGTTGCCAGGCCTCGGCGACACGGTCGCTCGCGCTCTCCAGCGGTTCCGGGCGACGCGGCAGAACCTCGTCCAGGCGCAGGGCAAAAATTGACCCGTCTTCGAGGAAGGCGATTTCAGGGAAATCCCCTTCCTGAACGGCTTCTGCGGCCGCTCGGAACCCGTCATAGGCCGCAACGCCTTCGTCGCTGTCACGGGTCCAGTCGATCTGGCCCAGTTCCATTTCGGTTTCTTCCGCCAGTTCTTCCAGCGTGGCACCACCCGCCAGCATATCGTTGATATCTTCGGATTGCGCCTCGATCAGACGGCGGGCGCGTTCAGTCGCCAACTCTTCGCGAAGTGCCGGCTCGGCCTCTTCAAATGGAACGTTGTTCGCCGCCAGTGATCCGTTGACGCGGAACAGCGCCGGACCGAACACCGAAGGCAACGGACCCACGACAGTGTCAAGCTCGGCCGCAAATACGGCGTCCGCAGCTTCGCCCAGATCCTCACGCGTCACGTCGCCCAGATCAATGTCGTTCAGTTCCAGATCGCGATCCCGAACCAACTGCTCAAAGGTCGTGCCGCCAACCTCAAGCTGCGCCAAAGCGTCCTTGGCGGCCTGTTCGCTTGGGAAGTTCAGACGTTCGACCAAACGGCGTTCGGGCTGGTTGTATTCGTCGTTTCGTTCTTCATAAAGCTTGCGCAGCGCGTCTTCGTCGATGTCGACCGTGTCCACCAACATTGCAGGCGACAGAATCGCGTAAGTCAGCTGCTTGGTGCGGGGCAGCATGAACTGTTCCCCATTGTCATCATAGAATGCCTGGATCTGCGCGTCCGTTGGTTCGGCCACAGGTGTTTCCAGCGCTTCCGTTCCAACAGTTGCAACCGTAAAGCTGCGCCGTGCGCCGATATAATCGATCATCGTGTCCGTCAGCGTGGCCGGCATTTTCACGCCGCCCATGATTGCGCCCTGTACGATGGTTCTGGCGGATTCCTTGCGCAGATCGGATTCGAATTCGGAATCGGTCATGCCGACCTGTTCCAGCTGAAAGCGATAGGATTCACGGTCAAAAGTTCCGTTGACACCCTGAAATGCCGGGATCGAGATGATCTCTTGCTGAAGGTTCTCATCGCCGATGGAAATCCTAAGCTGACCGACCTCGTTGTCCAGCGCCGCCAAAGCGGTCAGGCGGGCAAGGGCGTTTCGGTCCAGACCCAGGTCGCGGGCTTGCGACATCTGCAAAGGTTGCCCAGACTGTGCCTCTACCGCTCGGATCTCACGCTGCAATTCGCGCACGTACTCATCGACCGAGATGCTTTCGTCGCCGACTGTCGCAACTGTGCGGATCGTACCGCTGAGGTTGACCGCGCCAAATCCCGCAAGGCCCAGCATCAGCAGGCCCATCAGAATCCAGACAAAGGTTTTCGAAAGACTTTTAGCGCCTGCGGCCATGATGCCCTCTTGTTTTTTCGGCAGAGTTCTGCCCTGTCGGTTGCGGCCCTGAATACGACGCACACCGCCGAGGGGCAAGCTTAGAAGGACAGGGCCTGCAACCGGTCGAACAATTGGCCCAGCCCGGCCCGATCCAGATTGGCAAAAGCAATGCGCACCTGCCGTTTTCCAGCCGGGTCATGATCCGGCATGAACATGGTTCCGGGCAACAGCAGCACGCCAGCTTCCTTGACCAGACGGCGCGCCAGCTCGTCGGACGGCATGTCGAACGGATGTTCGAGATAGGCAAAATAGGCGCCAAGCCCCAAAAGCCGCCACCCCCGTGCTTCAAGCGCCGGCATCCCTTCTGCAATGGCTGCGCGGCGGTCAAGAATTTCGTCACGCTCGCCGGCCAGCCATTGCGACAGGTTTTGCATACCCCACAACGCTGCGAACTGGCCGATCTGGCCCGGGCAAATGGCGACCGTATCCAGAAATTTCTCGACCTCGGCCAACAAGGCCGGGCTTGTTGCGATGGCACCCACCCTGTGACCCGTCAGACGATAAGCCTTGGAGAAAGAGTATAGGTGGACAAGCGTTTCGTCCCACCCGGGTTGCTGAAACAGATCATGCGGGGGGCCGCTGCGGCTGTCGAAATCGCGATAGGTTTCATCGACGATCAGGCGGATCCCGGTTTCACGGGCCAGGTTGTAGAAGGCTCTGACAAGTTCGGCAGGGTATTCGACGCCGCCCGGATTGTTGGGCGTGACCAGCGCAATGGCGCGTGTCTTGTCGGTAATCATTCCGCGGGCACGCTCTGGATCGGGCAAAAGATCATCGCCGGTCGGCAGGTCCACGGCCTGTACTCCGGCCATATCCAGCCACATTTTGTGGTTGAAATACCATGGGGTTGGCAGAATGACCTCATCCGCTTCGCCGGTGATCGCCGATATCACGGCCGAAAACGCCTGATTGCAGCCCGAGGTGATGGCGATCCGAGGTGCATCTACCTGCGCCGCATAGTGAGAACTGATCTGCGCCGCCAGTTCGGTGCGCAGATCGTCATTGCCCAATACCGGGCCGTAAAGATGTGCGCTGTCTTCGCGCACAGCAAACTCGGCCATAGCCTGCCGCAAGGCCAGCGGCGGCGGATCGACTGGGGCCGCCTGGCTTACGTTGATCAACGGGCGGTCGGATGGGAAGGCAACGCCCTCGACCCATCGGCGCGCCTCCATCACCGGAGGTGCGAATGTTGCGGCGGTGCGGCTGAGCGTCATGTGCGGTCTACTGTTCAGAAATCAATCGGTGCCGCGATACGGCTCGACATATTGAAGGGCCATATCCCATGGGAAGAAGATCCATGTGTCCTGGCTGACTTCGGTGATGAAGGTATCCACCATCGGGCGGCCCTTTGGTTTGGCGTAAACCGTCGCGAAATGCGCGTTCGGGTACATGTCCCGAACCAGTTCCAACGTCTTTCCGCTGTCGACCAGGTCGTCGATGATCAGAATACCGGTTCCGTCACCCATCAGGTCGGCGTCCGGAGATTTCAGCACCTCTGCCTCACCCTGTTCCTGATGGTGGTATGAACGCACGCTGATCGTATCGACCGTACGGATGTCCAGTTCTCGGCTGACGATCATCGCAGGCGCCATGCCGCCGCGCGTGATCGCGGCAACACCCCGCCAATTGCCATCATCGGGACCTTGCCCGTCAAGACGCCAGGCCAGCGCACGCGAATCGCGATGAATCTGGTCCCAGCTGATATGAAAGCCTTTTTCGTGGGGCAGGCGGTCCTTGGCGCTCATGTTATTAACCTTTTTCAACGTCCGGGGCGTCAACTGCCTTCATGCCGACAATGTGATACCCCGAATCCACATGCAGATTCTCACCTGTGACACCGCTGGACAGATCCGACAACAGGTACAGCGCCGAGTTGCCGACGTCATCGATCGTCACGTTGCGGCGCAGGGGCGAGTTATATTCGTTCCACTTCATGATATAGCGGAAATCGCCGATGCCGCTGGCGGCCAGCGTCTTGATCGGGCCGGCCGAGATCGAGTTTACGCGGATGCCATCCTTGCCCAGATCCTCAGCCAGGTATTTGACCGACGCCTCCAGCGCGGCCTTGGCGACGCCCATGACATTATAATGCGGCATGACCTGCTCGGCGCCGTAGTAGGTCAGGGTCACAGCGCTGCCGCCCTCGGACATCATCTTTTCGGCACGCTGCATCACGGCTGTGAAGGAATATACCGACACATCCATCGTCAGTTTGAAGTTCGCGCGGCTGGTGTCGACATAGCGACCGCGCAACTCGTTCTTGTCAGAAAAGCCGATGGCGTGGGCGATGAAGTCCAGCTTGCCCCATTTCTCTTCCAGAGCTGCAAAGAGCGCGTCGATGGATGCTTCGTCACTGACGTCGCAGGGCAGAACGATTTCGCTGCCCAATTGCGCCGCCAGCGGGTCGACGCGCTTTTTCAAAGCCTCGCCCTGATAGGAAAAGGCCAGCTCGGCCCCGGCATTCGACAAGGCGCGGGCGATTCCCCATGCGATTGATTTGTCATTGGCCAGTCCCATGATGAGGCCGCGTTTGCCGGCCATCAACTGATTTGACATGTTCGGTTCTCCGCCTGTCTTCGCGTTATGTTGAGTTGGTTTATGCCATTGGTTGCGTTGCATCAAGGCCGTGCGCTCTTGCCCGCAGCGAGTTCTCGCCTTAGGTTCGACGTTAATACTTTCCAGGGGATGGAAATGACCGAGCGTGATGGCATCTTTGCTGGCTCCGATCCGTTTGAAATAGCGGCCCGGTGGCTTGCCGAGGCTGAAGAAACCGAATTGAACGACCCGAATGCGATTGCGCTAGCAACCGTTGATCCGTATGGCTTGCCAAATGCACGCATGGTGTTGCTCAAGGAAATCGAAGCGGACTCGTTTGTTTTTTATACGAACTACGAAAGCGCCAAGGCCAAGGAACTGGATGCCGCCGGAAAAGCTGCATTTGTGATGCATTGGAAATCTTTGCGGCGTCAACTTCGTGTTCGTGGTACAATACGTCGTGAAAATGGGCCCCAGGCAGATGAGTATTATGCATCAAGGTCATTGAAAAGCCGACTGGGCGCGTGGGCTTCAAAGCAGTCGCAACCGCTTTCAAGCCGGGCAGCTTTGATGGCAGAGGTCGCGAAAGTGACGGCGAAACTTGGGCCAAATCCACCGCGTCCGCCGTTTTGGGGCGGGTACAGATTGACGCCCACCGAGATTGAGTTCTGGGCCGATGGAGCATTCCGCTTGCATGACCGGTTCAGATGGCAACGAATTGAGCCGGGATCGGCATGGCATGTTGAAAGGTTGAATCCATGACGTTCACGTGTCGTGAAATGCAACAGGCAGAAAATAAACGATTTTTTCAGCTTGAATTTGCCTGCCATTCCCATAAACAACAAACCCTTAACGAACTGTTGAAATTCGCGATGGGAAAACCGTGCCAGAAGACCTGAACAACATGTACCGCGTCCGTGGACACGTAAAATGGTTCGACCCTGCAAAGGGTTATGGCTTTGTTGTATCCGAAGAGGGCGGCCCGGATATTCTGTTGCACGTAAATGTTCTGCGCAATTACGGCCAGAGTTCGGTTGCGGATGGCGCCAGCATTGAAATCATGACTCACCGCACGGACCGAGGGGTTCAGGCGGTCGAGGTCGTTGCGATTGATCCGCCGGCGCGGACCGACTCGATGATGCTTGCCGATTTCGCCGAGCTGGATCCGGAGGCTATCGCAAAGGCGCCGCTGGAAGCCGCACGGGTGAAATGGTTCGACAAAGGCAAGGGTTTCGGATTTGCCAATGTCTTTGGGCGAAATGAAGACGTATTCCTTCATATTGAGGTGTTGCGCCGGTCGGGTCTTGCTGATCTGCAACCAGGTGAAGCACTGGCCATGAGGGTGATCGACGGCAAGCGTGGTCGGATGGCCGCGCAGGTTCTGGCCTGGGAAGCGGCTTTGGATAGCTGAACCGGATGAAACGGCTTCGGATACTCTTGACCATATTCGTAACGTTGTGGGCAGGAGTTGCCGCTGCTGCTTGCAGATCGGATCGTGTCACACTCAGAAATGACAGTGCGACCGTGCAATTTAACGTGGAAGTCGCCGTCACTCCGCAAGAGCGATCCCGCGGTTTGATGTTTCGCCAATCGTTGCCGGCTCGATCCGGTATGCTGTTCGTCTTTGATCCGCCGCAACCCGTTGCTTTCTGGATGAAGAACACACTGATCCCGCTCGATATGGTTTTTCTGGATCGCACCGGTTTGGTGACGCGTGTGCATGAAGGCGCGATTCCGGGTGATCTTACGCCGATTGAAGGGGGCGATTCCGTATTTGCGGTGCTGGAAATCAATGCAGGATTGTCCGCGCGCTACTCCATCAGGCCCGGGACACAGATGAAGCACGAAATTTTTTCGCAAGGACCTGCAATTTGGCCCTGTTAGGGCTTTTCAAATCTGATCGGCGTCGTTAGGAAGGCGCACGGTCCGGGGCGTGGCGCAGTCTGGTAGCGCACCTGTTTTGGGTACAGGGGGTCGTAGGTTCGAATCCTGCCGCCCCGACCACTTCCATCAAGCTAATTCGGCGAGCCACCCATTGTCTGGTAGAGCTCGCCGATGGCTTGATTCAAAACCTTACTTTCAACCGGAACTTCAACTGCCGCACCGGTTTTTTGTGGGACGTGGAAGAAAACATGCGCGTCCACGCGATACCCTGCGTTTGTTTTTGTTGACGTAAGACGCATGACGCTTTGGGGCAGTTCCTGCGGATGGCCGTCATAGTTCAGAATCAGAAAAGCTGTCGCCTTCGGGGGCAGGAACTCACTGCATTCAAAAACTTGGTTCCCGGTTTTTTTGAAAGACTCGCCAGGGCCCGAGCAACTGGTTTCAAACGTATCGAACAGCCGTTTCGGGAAGGATTCAAACTGTGCGCTGCGTGACGGGATGGGCACATCTTGTGGTGCGCATGCAACGATGCAGGCCATGGCCGGGAAAAAATGAAACAACTTCATTCGTTTGAACTCCCTCGCTCTTGGGTAAACCGTTCGGCACATGGCGCAGGTCTGTTTGCCCGGACGGTATTGATTCCCTTTCAAGGTAACCAGCATGCCATTGGTTGATCAAATCCAGATAACTATGCTGGTAAAAACGGGAATTCATTTTGAGAGCGCAAAACGTCGGCGGAAATTCGCCGTGGATGAAGCTGTGGAGGAATCGCGGCCTGCACGTAGAAGACCTCAAGCAACCATCAGGTCAATAAAAAAGATTTGGAAAATGACCTAAAAAGGGCGTTGACCTACTATGGGAACATACGTCAAATTGTATGAGCCAACGAGATTGCCACAACATCTGGTGTATATTCCAGAAAAGGCAGCGGGCGAGGGTCGGATAAGCACAAACGATTATCGTGCGGCCGCATTAGCGGCATTGCGCTGTCCAAGGCAGCGAACAGTACCTTTTTGCACGCTTCTCAGGGCGTTGTGGGCGACACCCTGCAACACAAGATTTGGTGTCGGGAATCTGAAATTGAGCTGAATAAACCAGGGCTGCGGACATGAAGATTGAAAGAAAATTCACCAAACCGGATCAGGACGCCTATGCGGAACTGAATTTTGTGTCGGCAACATCTGAAATCCGAAATCCGGACGGTACAATTGTCTTTCGTCTTGATGACATCGAAGTCCCTTCCAGTTGGTCGCAGGTTGCAAGTGATGTGATTGCGCAGAAATACTTCCGCAAGGCGGGGGTGCCCACCAAGCTCAAGAAATTGAAGGAAAAAGATGTTCCTGAATTTCTGTGGCGATCCGTTCCCGCGGAAGGCGCAGAGTTCGAAGGAGAAACATCGTCGAAGCAAGTGTTCGACCGTCTGGCCGGTGCCTGGGCCTATTGGGGCTGGAAGGGCGGCTATTTCTCGACCGAGGAAGACGCGCGCGCCTATTTCGACGAGATGCGCTATATGCTGGCGACCCAGCGCGCGGCGCCGAACTCACCGCAGTGGTTCAACACTGGCCTGCACTGGGCTTATGGAATCGATGGCCCGGCGCAGGGGCACCACTATGTCGATTACAAGTCCGGCAAGCTGACCAAGTCGAAATCGGCCTATGAACATCCGCAGCCGCATGCGTGCTTCATCCAGTCGGTCGATGATGATCTGGTGAACGAAGGCGGCATCATGGACCTGTGGGTGCGCGAGGCGCGCCTGTTCAAATACGGGAGCGGCACAGGCACCAACTTCAGCCATCTACGTGCAGAAGGCGAGGCGCTGTCGGGCGGCGGTAAATCCTCGGGCCTCATGGGCTTTCTCAAGATCGGCGACCGCGCCGCTGGCGCGATCAAATCAGGCGGAACAACGCGTCGGGCAGCAAAGATGGTGATCGTCGATGCAGATCACCCGGACATCGAGCAATTCATCGAATGGAAGGTGATCGAAGAACAGAAGGTGGCCTCGATCGTTGCCGGATCGAAGATGCACGAGAAAATGCTGAACGGCATTTTCGAGGCCATCCGGTCTTGGGATGGATCTGCCGATGACGCCTATGATCCGAACAAGAACGACGCGCTGAAAAAGGCGGTTCGTGAAGCGAAAAAGGTCGCAATCCCGGAAACTTACATCAAGCGTGTGCTGGACTATGCCAAGCAGGGCCACGACAGTATCGAGTTCCCGACCTATGATACAGACTGGGATTCGGAGGCGTACAGCTCGGTTTCGGGACAGAACTCGAACAATTCCATCCGCGTGACCAATGCGTTCCTCAAGGCGGTTGAAAAGGATGCCGATTGGGAGTTGATCAACCGCACCGACGGCAAGGTGGCCAAGGTGGTCAAGGCGCGGGATTTGTGGGAAAAGGTCGGCCATGCGGCCTGGGCCTGTGCCGATCCGGGCATCCAGTTCCATGATACGGTCAACGAGTGGCACACATGCCCCGAAGACGGTGAGATCCGCGGTTCGAACCCGTGCTCGGAATACATGTTCCTGGATGATACGGCCTGTAACCTGGCCTCGATGAACCTGCTGACCTTCCTCAAGGATGGTGAGTTCCAGGCAGCGGATTACATGCATGCCTCGCGCCTGTGGACCCTGACGCTGGAAATCTCGGTGACCATGGCGCAGTTCCCGTCGAAGGAAATCGCGCAGTTGTCTTATGACTTCCGCACACTGGGTCTGGGTTATGCCAATATCGGCGGTCTGCTGATGAACATGGGCTACAGCTATGACTCGGACGAAGGCCGGGCGATCTGTGGCGCGCTGACCGCGATCATGACCGGTGTGGCTTATGCGACTTCGGCTGAAATTGCCGGAGAGCTTGGCCCGTTCAAAGGTTATGAGCGCAACGCCGAGCATATGCTGCGTGTCATCCGCAACCACCGCCGCGCGGCGCAGGGTGTGACAGAAGGCTACGAGAAACTAGCCGTCAAACCGGTGCCGCTGGATCACGGCAACTGCCCGGACAAGCGCCTGGTCGATCTGGCCATGTCAGCCTGGGATGAGGCGCTGAGCCTTGGTGAGAAGAACGGTTATCGCAACGCGCAGGCCACCGTGATCGCGCCCACCGGCACCATCGGTCTGGTGATGGATTGCGACACCACCGGGATCGAGCCTGACTTTGCGCTGGTGAAGTTCAAGAAGCTGGCCGGTGGCGGTTACTTCAAGATCATCAACCGCTCGGTGCCTTCGGCGCTGGAAAAGCTGGGCTATTCCTCGTCGCAGATCGAAGAGATCGTATCCTACGCAGTTGGTCACGGCACCATCGGCAATGCGCCGGGTATCAACCACACTTCGCTGACCGGTCATGGCTTTGGCCCCAATGAGCTGGCCAAGGTGGACGCCGCGCTGGAAAGCGCCTTCGACATCCGGTTCGTCTTCAACCAGTGGACACTGGGCGAGGATTTCTGCACCGGTGTTCTGGGCATCCCGGCGACCAAGCTGAATGACCCGACATTCGACCTGCTGCGTCATCTTGGTTTTTCCCGTGCGGATATCGAGGCGGCCAACGACCATGTCTGCGGAACCATGACGCTGGAAGGTGCGCCGCATCTGAAGGAAGAGCATTATTCAATCTTCGACTGCGCCAACCCGTGCGGGAAAAAAGGCAAGCGTTTCCTTGGGGTTGAAAGCCATATCACCATGATGGCGGCGGCGCAGAGCTTCATCTCGGGTGCGATCTCGAAGACGATCAATATGCCGAATGACGCGACCATCGAGGATTGCCAGAAAGCCTATGAACTCAGCTGGTCGCTGGGTGTGAAGGCCAACGCGCTCTATCGTGACGGTTCGAAACTGTCGCAACCGCTGGCGGCAGCACTGGTCGAGGATGACGACGAGGCGGCAGAGGTGCTGGAGAGCGGCTCGGCGCAGGAAAAGGCCGTCGTTCTGGCCGAAAAGGTGATCGAGAAGGTTGTGGTCAAGGAAATCATCCGCAGCCATCGTGAAAAACTGCCGCATCGCCGCAAGGGCTATACCCAGAAGGCAATCGTTGGTGGCCACAAGGTCTATCTGCGCACCGGTGAGTTCGAAGACGGCCAGCTGGGCGAGATTTTCATCGACATGCACAAGGAAGGCGCCGGCTTCCGTGCGATGATGAACAACTTTGCCATCGCCGTGTCGGTTGGTCTGCAATACGGCGTGCCGCTGGAAGAATTCGTGGACGCCTTCACCTTCACCAAGTTCGAACCCGCGGGGATGGTGCAGGGCAACGACTCGATCAAGAACGCAACGTCGATCCTGGATTATATCTTCCGCGAATTGGCCGTGTCCTATCTGGATCGTACCGATCTGGCCCACGTGAAACCCGAAGGCGCAACCTTTGACGATCTGGGTCGGGGCGAGGACGAGGGTGTCTCGAATGTATCGGAAATCAGCGATACAGCCGCGTCCAAGTCGTTGGAAGTACTGAAACAAATCAGCTCCACTGGCTATCTGCGCAAGCGCTTGCCGCAAGATCTGGCTGTGTTCAACGCGGGTCAGGTCGAGGTGAACGGCATGGCTGAACCGGCGGCTTCCTTCGAAGCACCGGCAGCCGAAACGGCGGTGGCCACCGGCATGGACGCCCGCACAAAGGCCAAGATGCAGGGGTACGAGGGCGATCCCTGCGGCGAATGCGGAAACTACACGCTGGTGCGCAACGGCACCTGCATGAAATGCAACACCTGTGGCGCGACAAGCGGGTGTAGCTAAGGAAAGCGCCCCGGCAACTCGGGGCGTAGGGGTCGGACGCTGCCCTAGGTAACCGACCCCGACGAATTCGGAGAAAGGACACAAGACTTACCAGATGTCCTTTCTTCACTCGGCCGACATGCCCGTGTTGGCCGGGAACAGGGTGGGGCGGAATATTTGCTCCCTCCCACTCTTTCACGGAACGGGTGCGCTCGTTCCATGCGACGTCCAGGCCGCAGGCAAAAAAACACCGGGCGGTCAACGAAATGAGCCTGGATGGCGAAACTGACAGGGGGCTTCGGCCCCCTTTCTTTTTTGCGACTGGTTGCCCGGATGAGCGCGGTCTTGCCGGATCGGGCCATGCCTGTCGGGCAAGTTTTGCCGAAACGGGTCTGGCAAGGTTTTGCCCGGCGGTGTGTCGCAACACCGACTCGGGCAAACACGCAAAGATTGGCGCGACTTCCCGGAAATCACGCAAAACGGGTGACGCCTGCGGCTGTTGCGGTGTTTCTGGGGCCTGTCCGGACGAAGACATAATCAACTTATCCAGGAGGCACGAAAATGAAACCGCAGTACTTGATTGGGATTTCCATTGCTGCACTGACCTTGCCGGGAGTGCTCTCGGCGCAGTCCTCAACCGACGCCAATGGCGATGGCGTTCTGACCATCGAAGAAATTCAGGCCGTGTTGCCCGACGTTGACGCCGATACATTTTCGGCGATGGACGCAAATGGCGACGGGGCGCTGGATGCTGATGAAGTGGCCGTTGCACAAGAGGCAGGTTTGCTTCCACCCAGCAACGGGTAAACAAGAAAGGGCGGCCCGACACGCATCGGGCCGCTTGTTCAGATGCTATAACGGCAAGTGAATGTTGAATTTTTCCCGAATTTCGGCATCCAGAACCGGGTCGAACCGGGCCGCCGACGGGGTGGACAGGATCTCATTCTTTCGGGCCACTGCCTTTTCAACCAGATCCGGCTTGCCAAGCTCCACCCATTCCTTGGGGGACGAGCGGTCACCAAAGGTCGGATAGACATAGTCGGCCTGCATCCGGCTGAGGGTCGCATCGGTGCCCAGATAATGGCCGGGGCCGCCCATGCATACGGATGCGATCTGATCCAGTGCCAGGGTTTCATCGGTCACTTCGATCCCGCGCACACAGCGCTGTGCCTGACCGATCAGGTCGTCGCTGAGGATGAGGCTTTCAAAGCAGAATCCCAGCAGCGAGGCGTGCATTCCAGCGGCTTCATAAACCATGTTCAGACCGGACAGCCCCGCCATCACGTTCGAGCACATCTGTTCCCACCCGGCCTGCATGTCGGGCAGCTTCGAATCTGACGCACCGGCCGCCGCGCCCCCCGGCAAGTCGTAGAAACGGTGCATCTGGGCGCAGCCTGCCGTCAGCAGAGCTTGTTCTCCGGAACCGATGGACATTGCGCCGGTCCGCAGATCAAGACCAAAGGGCCAGGTGCCGAAAACTGCGGGCGCGCCGGGACTTACGGCGTTTACATAAACCAATCCCGCAAGGCATTCCGCCGTGGCCTGGGTGATTGCTCCGGCGATGGTTGATGGCGCGGTGGCGCCGGCCATTCCGGCTGACAGCAACAGAACCGGCATTCCGGCCTTGATGCATTCCTCCATCACTTCGCAGCTTTCAGTGGCGAATTTCATCGGCGGGACGACGAAGCAGTTCGAGTTCGACACGAATGGTCGCTCGCGATATTTGTCTTCGCCGCCCGCGATCATGTAGATCATCTCCATCGCGGGGGCAACGTGGCTGGGTTCCGTGAAGGATGTGCCGACGTGTTTGAATGTTCCTGAACAGCTGGCGTAGATCGTGTTCAGGTCCATTTCCAGGTTGTCCGCAATGTCGCGACAGACCATGGGGCGCTGAACAAAGTGAATATTGTCAAGCTGTTGGCAGATACGTGCGGCATCGTGCAAATCCTGAACGGTTGAATCGCGATACTCGCGACCATGCACGTCGACCATGGAAACGGCTGCACCAGCCGTGCCGTAATGTACTTTTGTACCTGTAAGGTCCAGATCGGTTTTTCCGTCACGGCTGTACAAAGTGACATTGCGGTTCGCCTTTGCGATCGTGTCTTCGACAAGCGCACGGGGAAAGCGGATGCGGCCATCGTCGCCCAAAATGCAGCCTGCACCAACCAGATAGTCGATCCCGCTTTGCGGCGCGTCCGCCAGACCAATGGTTTCCAATGCGATCAGGGCGGCCTCGTGGATACGTTCGATCTGTGCCTGGGTCAGGACATTCAGGACACCGCCCTCCATACCGGGGCGCACGGGACGCAGATGTTCAGGCAATGCGGTTGCACGGGCAGCGCGACGCGCAGCGCGACCGCCGCTGCGCGATGTGTTGCGGGATTGGTCGTTCATTTCTTTTTCCGATCTGTGAGAGATGTTTGGGGAACTGGCAAATGGCCGCTTACGGCCGTCCTCTCGCTGCACGCCCCCGGTCCGCACCAATGGTGCGGCTGATCAGGCTGATTTTCCAGTCGTGGTCAGTCATTCCGCCTCTCAACGTTTGGCGCAACAATTCCAAAACACGGCGACGCAATCTGTTCTGTTTGCGACCTCAACGGAATTTACTTCAGCAAATATCTGCCCAACAAACCTCTGACGGAATTCTAAGGCAGATTTTCTCCCCCGAGGACAGAAATCTGTTATACTGCATTCACTTACTCTTGAGCTTTGCGTGCAAGGAATTGAACTCTGACAAAAGCGATCCCAGTTGAATTTTAAGTTAACACATGATCTGAAGCCCGAGTGAAATCGCGTTGAAACAGACTTTTGAACTTTTTTCTGTCCTGATTGTCGTGGCTCTGACGGCCAGCGCCAGCCCGGTTTTGGCAGAGGATTGGACAGGGGGGTACGTTGGGCTCAGCTTTGGGTACGCGGATGCGGATGGACCGGGTGGATCAAGCGGGGACGACACCGCCTTTGGTGCGCATGTAGGCTATGATCAGGATTTCGGGGCTTTCGTTCTGGGCGGTGAACTTGAATACAACCGCCTTTCCCTGAACCTCAGCCAGTCTCAGGGCAGTCTGGACAGCATGACCCGATTGAAACTGCGTGGCGGGTACGATTTCGGCAGCGCGCTGGGGTATGTCGTCGTTGGCGCGGCACGGGCCGAAACATCCGTCGACAGCGATACCGCCGCTGTTTACGGGATCGGCATCGCTTATCCGATTGGCGAGAATTTTGTCATCAGCGGTGAGGCGCTGCGGCAAGACTTCGATGATGTCACCCGATCCACCGGTGGTCTGGATTCTAACGTCTTCAACTTGCGTACAACGTTTCGTTTCTGACAACAGGCTTATTCAGCTGCGTGCTGCCTCGCAAGATGCGACGCGAATTCGCAAAGCGTTTTCAGCGCAACCGCAAAGCGTTCATCCGCTACGGTCATGGCCACCCGTATGTGCCCGGCAGCGGCCTTGCCGAAGCTTTCGCCGGGCATGACGGCAATTTTGTGTGCGTCCAGTAGCGCGTTGGCAAACGCGTCCCCCGACATCCCGGTCGCGCGGATATCCAGCATCAGATACATGGCGCCCTGCGCGGGGACGAGGCCAACGATGTTTTGCGAGGCCAGAATATCCATGGCCAAGGCACGGCGGCGGCGGAACGGAGCAGCGATTTTTTCTTCAAGTTCAACACCCGCGGTCAGCGCAAAACTCGACGCGTCCTGTACGAACCCGGGAACGCCGTAGGTGGTGTGGGTCGCCAGATTGATCAGATGGGCGATGACCTCCTGTGGGCCGACGACCCATCCACATCGCGACCCCGTCATGGCGTGGGACTTGGACATGGATCCAACCACAAGCGTTCGCTCTGCCATGTCGGGCAGCGCACGCGGAGAAAGATGTTCACCGTCCCAGACCTGCGTGTCGTATACCTCATCCGAGATCAGCCAGAGATCGCGCCGCCTGCAAACAGCAGCGACAGCCTCGAGCGATTGACGGGAATAAACCACGCCGGTCGGATTGTTCGGCGTGTTGATCAACAGCGAAACCGCGCCTTCAGCAGCGGCATCGATCCGCTCGGCCTGGGGCTGGAAAGCGTCATCGGCCGGGGTTTGAACCGCACGGGCCACGGCGCCAACGCCCCGAATCGTGCCGGGATAGGTGGCGTAGTACGGGTCGAGATACAATCCGACATCACCGGGATCGCAAACGGCCATATGTGCCGCGAACAGGGCGGCTTGCCCGCCGGGGGTGATCAGAACGTTGTTCCGAGAGGTCGGAACGCCAGTGCGGGTCTGAACTCGTGCGGCGACCGTGTCGCGCAACAGGTCCGTGCCGGGCACCATCGCGTAACCTGTATGGCCGTTGCGGGCCGACAGCTCCATCGCCCGAAGAATCGAAGGGTCGGTTCGGGTGTCATGTTCACCGATCGTCAGTTCGGTTACGGCTTGTCCTTCACTCAACATCCGGCGCGCGCGATAGAACACGTCCCAGCCATCGCTGCCGCCGCCGGTGATCTGCGTGATGCGTTCAGACAATCTCATGAAATCGCCCCTGGTTGCTTTGCGCTGAATGGGGCAGAGCAGTGGCCGTTTGTCAATCAGCTTCGCGGCGCCAGCGTCGCCTGAAGCTTTTTGGTCAGCGATGCGCGTACGAGGTCATAGGAAACCGTCAAACGATGGCGCAGCTCCTCGGTCTCGGCATCAAACGGCAGGCGGACCCAGCTGCGGTGAAAATAGGGGGCTTTCACCGCGACACCGGCATCAATCAGCATCTGAGCCGTCTCCGCATCGGGTGTTTTGACGGAAACACCGTCATTTGCAGTTCCGATACAGGCAAACATCTTGCCGCCAACCTTCCACGCGTCATGACCGCCGCCCCACGGGTCCGACAGCTCGGCTCCGGGAAATTCCTTGCAGATGGAATTGATGAAGTCTCGATCCATGACGGGCACTCTGCCGGACCTTGTGAACAAACTCAACGCTTGGCTTGGCGGGGTTCCCGTGCTAACCGAGGGGCATGAACCCGGTGACCTGCATCATTATCTGCTGCATTACCTGCTGATTTATCAAGCGGGCCGGTTTCTTTCGTTTTCATCCCTGAGACAAGTTGCTAAGCCCGCGCCAACGCGCAAGCCTTTGCTGTTTTCTAGGAGCCCGACCGATGACGACGATCAAGCTGCACAACACGCGGACGCGGACGAAGGAAGATTTCGTACCGATCGACCCTGATAACGTGCGGATGTATGTCTGTGGTCCGACGGTCTATGACCGCGCGCATCTGGGCAATGCCCGCCCGGTGGTCGTGTTCGACGTTCTTTATCGTCTGTTGCGGCATGTCTATGGCGCAGAGCACGTGACCTATGTGCGCAATTTCACCGACGTGGACGACAAGATCAACGCCACGGCACTGGCCCGCAAACAGGCGGGCGCGGAAGGCACGCTGGAGCAACTGGTGCAGGAACGGTCGGATGAAACCATCGGCTGGTACCTGCATGATATGGGCGCTTTGGGCACGTTGGAGCCGAACGAGATGCCGCGCGCGACCCAGTTCATCGCGCAGATGATCGCGATGATCGAAGACCTGATCGCCAAGGGTCATGCCTATGCCGCCGAAGGCCATGTTCTGTTCGCGGTGGATAGCTGGAAAGAAAGCTACGGCAAGCTGTCGGGGCGCTCGGTGGATGACATGATCGCCGGCGCGCGGGTCGAGGTGGCGCCCTACAAGAAGAACCCGATGGATTTTGTCTTGTGGAAACCCTCGACCGATGAACTGCCGGGCTGGGACAGCCCATGGGGGCGGGGACGTCCGGGCTGGCACATCGAATGCTCGGCCATGAGCTATGAGTTGCTGGGTGAGAGTTTTGATATCCATGGTGGCGGCAACGACCTGATGTTCCCGCACCACGAGAACGAGATCGCCCAGAGCAAATGCGCGCACCCGCACGGTGAATTCGCGCGGGTCTGGCTGCACAACGAGATGTTGCAGGTCGAAGGCAAGAAGATGTCCAAATCGCTGGGCAATTTCTTTACCGTGCATGATCTTCTGGAGCAGGGCGTTCCGGGCGAAGTGATCCGCTTTGTCTTTTTGCAGACGCATTATCGCAAGCCGATGGACTGGACCGAGAAGAAAGCCCGTGAGGCGGAGGCGACGCTGCGCAAATGGCGGGCGCTGACATCGGGCATAGAACCCGCTGCCAGCGCGGCACCTGAAGTGATCGCAGCGCTGAGCGACGATCTGAACACAGCAGGTGCCATGGCCGAGCTTTACCGTCTGGCGTCAGATGGAAACGCTGCGGGATTGCTGGCAAGCGCACAAATGCTGGGTTTGCTGCTGCCCCAGATGGGGGACTGGGCGGACACGGCGTCCATAGACCTGAGTGCCCATGCAGATCGCTTGGCAAAGGCGCGCGTATCTGCAATGGAAAACAAAGATTTCTCGGAGGTCGACCGCCTCAAGGCGGCGTATATTGCGGCAGGGCTTGAGGTTCGAATGAGCAAGGAAGGTGTTGAACTGGTGCCGGGCGCCGGTTTTGATGCCGCCAAGCTGGAGGAGGTCTGATGACCAGAGAACGCCTCTATCTTTACGACACGACGCTGCGTGACGGGCAGCAGACCCAGGGCGTGCAGTTTTCGACCGCTGAAAAAGTGCAGATCGCGCAGGCGTTGGACGCTTTGGGGGTGGACTACATCGAAGGCGGCTGGCCCGGTGCCAACCCCACCGACAGCGCGTTTTTCGAGGCGGCGCCAAAGACCGCGGCCCGGTTGACGGCATTTGGCATGACCAAACGGGCAGGGCGCTCGGCCGAGAATGACGATGTGCTGGCTGCGGTGATGAATGCGGGTACGCAGGCTGTCTGTCTGGTTGGCAAGTCGCATGACTATCACGTGACCCACGCGCTTGGCATTTCGCTTGAAGAGAACACGGAAAACGTTCGTGCTTCGGTCGCGCATATCGTGGCGCAAGGGCGCGAGGCGCTGTTCGATGCCGAACATTTCTTTGACGGGTACAAGGACAACCCCGAATACGCGACGGAAGTTTGCCGGGCCGCGCTGGAAGCGGGCGCGCGATGGGTTGTGCTGTGTGACACCAACGGTGGCGCGTTGCCGTCCGAGGTCGGGCGGATCGTGTCCGAAGTGATCGCGGCCGGTCTGCCGGGTGAACGGTTGGGTATCCACACCCATAACGATACCGATAACGCAGTGGCCTGTTCTCTGGCAGCGGTCGAAGCAGGTGCACGGCAAATTCAGGGAACGCTGAATGGTCTGGGGGAACGCTGCGGCAATGCAAACCTGACGGCGCTGCTCCCGACATTGCTGCTGAAAGAACCCTATGCCTCGCAGTTCGAAACCGGCGTCAGCCTTGATGCGCTGGCCGGGCTGACCCGCATCAGCCGCATGTTGGACGACGTTTTGAACCGGGTTCCCAGCAAGCAGGCGGCTTATGTGGGCGCGTCGGCTTTTGCGCATAAGGCGGGGTTGCACGCCAGCGCGATCCTGAAGGACCCATCGACTTACGAACATGTAGACCCGGCGAGCATAGGCAATGAACGTATCATTCCGATGTCGAACCAGGCGGGTCAGTCGAACCTGCGCAAACGCCTGACCGAGGCGGGGCTGAGCGTCAAAGCCGGTGATCCCGCATTGGGCCGCATCCTTGAACGGATCAAGGATCGTGAAGCGGTTGGGTATTCCTACGACACCGCGCAGGCCAGTTTCGAACTGTTGGCGCGGGATGAACTGGGACAACTGCCTGAGTTCTTCGAGGTCAAGCGCTACAAGGTCACTGTTGAGCGCCGGAAGAACAAATACAACAAGATGGTCAGCTTGTCCGAAGCTGTCGTTGTGGTCAAAGTGGACGGTGAAAAGAAACTGTCGGTCAGCGAGTCCATGGACGACTCCGGAAACGACAGGGGGCCTGTGAACGCGCTGGCCAAGGCGCTGGCGAAGGATTTGGGCCAATATTCGCAGGTCTTGTCGGATATGCGCCTTGTCGATTTCAAGGTCCGTATCACCCAGGGCGGGACCGAAGCGGTGACCCGCGTCATCATCGACAGCGAAGATGGTCAGGGGCGGCGCTGGTCGACGGTGGGTGTCAGTGCGAACATAGTTGATGCGTCCTTTGAGGCGCTGCTGGATGCGATCCAGTGGAAACTGGTCCGTGATTGCGATCCGCAAAAGGCAGCGGCCGAGTGAGTGTGACCTTCGACGATGATGTCAAAGCCTGCGCCGCGTTGGTACAGCGTGCGGATCCTGATCGGTTCCGGGCGACGATGGCTGCTCCGGTCGCGGCTCGCGTGGTTTTGTTTCCGATCTATGCGTTGAATGTCGAAGTCGCGCGCGCGCCATGGGTGACGCAAGAGGCCATGATTGCCGAAATGCGGCTGCAATGGTGGCGCGACGCGTTGCAGGAGATTGCAGAAGGGTCCGCGGTGCGGCGGCACGAGGTGGTGACGCCTCTGTCGCGGGTCCTTTCGCCGCATCTGGCAGGCGTTCTGGATGAATTTGTTGCCGTAAGACGTTGGGATATATACCGGGATCCGTTCGAGGATCAGGAACACTTTGACGCCTATATCAACCACAGTTCCGGATCTCTTTTCGTCGCCTCTGCGCAGGCGCTGGGTGCGGCGGATGAAAGCGTGTTGCGCGATTTCGGGTACGGAGTCGGTGTGGCAAATTGGTTCCGCGCCATTCCCGAACTGGAAAAGCGGGGGCGCATACCGTTGCTTGATGGTACGACGGGCGGCGTTCATAAACTGGCCCAATCCGCTTTGGACCGATTGCGCAAGGCGCGATCAAAGCGGGGCGACATCGCACCTGAGGCGCGTCCCGCGCTGTATGCGGGTTGGCTGGCGGAACGAGTTCTGAAGCAGGCCATCGCCCAACCCGAGCGGGTGGCGGCAGGAACGCTTGAGCCAGGCGAAATGCGTCAGCGACTGTCGCTGATGTGGACCGTCGGCAGCGGGCGCTGGTGATCAGACCCTTTCGGGATCGGCCGGGCGCAGAACCAGCCACAGCAATGCGCCACCTGCCAGTGTCAGCAAAGGGATCATGGCCAGGTTGACGGCATTCCACCCCTCGATCGCGGATCCGCCCGAGCAGTTCATCAACCCGCCCGAGGCCAGCGATGCCAATGTCACACCGCCAAACACCAACAGGTCATTGAGGCCCTGCATCCGTCCGCGCTCTTGCGGTTCATGCGACGCGGCCAGCATCGTGGTCGCGCCGATGAAGCCGAAATTCCAACCAATGCCCAGAAGAACAAGGGCGACAAAAAAGTTCCCCAATTCAACGCCTTGCAGCGCAACCACCCCTGATGCGGCAAGTATGGCCAAACCCAGAGCGACGATCTTCTCAACGCCAAACCGGGCGATCAGGTGCCCGGTGAAGAAGCTGGGGACATACATTGCCAGCACGTGACTTGTCACGATATCCGCCGCGTCATTGGCCGAAAACCCACATCCGACAACCGCAAGCGGTGTCGAGGTCATCACCAGATTCATCAACGCATAAGACACCATGGCACAGATGATCGCGACGGCGATGCGGGGTGTTTTCAGCAACTCGATCCGTGACCGCCCCTTGGGTTCATCGGCCGCAGGTTTCGCAGGTGTCGGAATGTCGAGAAAGAAGAACAGCGCCGAGCCCAGAACGTTGATCCCGATTACGGCCATATATGTTCCCAGAAAAGGGATGACGTATGCTTCAGACGTAAGCTTCACGATCTGAGGCCCGATGATGGCGGCCGCCAGCCCGCCGGCCATCACGTATGAAATCGCTTTTGGGCGGTAATCGTCTGACGCGGTGTCTGCTGCCGCAAAGCGATAGAACCCGTGTGCGCTCATGTAGATGCCGGTCAGCAGGCTGCCGACAAGAAAGGTGGGGAACGAGCCCAGAAACAGACCATAGGCCCCGATCAACCCGCCCAGTGCACCGGCCGTTGCCCCGACAAGGAACCCCACGCGACGGCCCCATTTTTGCATGATGGCCGAGATCGGCGTGGCTGCCAGCATCGATCCCAGAACGATCAGGGATATCGGCAGCGTCGCTAGGCAGGGGTTCGAGGCCAGCGACTGACCTGCAAGCCCGCCGACGATGAACATCATCGGCATCTGCGCGCCCAGAATGGCTTGGGCAGCCACCAGTACGGCCACATTGCGTTTGGCCTGCCGGTCGTCCGGAAGGGTTGAAATCATCGTCATGGGCGAATGGTTATCGGCTAAGTGTTTGCGGCACAAGCGGGTTGCATCTGTGTCACATGCGCCTAACCTGCCCGAAACAAAAGAGCAGGGAGGCCGCATGCCCGCGGGCCGCATCATCGAAACATCGGACTGTGTGGCCGAAGGGGCCGAGTGGCTGGCCAAAACCTGTCCGCGCATGGCGTATGCGATGGATCAGACCGGCCCCTTGCCGCTGCGCCGCCGCCCCGATGGGTTTGCGCAATTATTGAGTGCAATTGTCAGTCAGCAAGTCAGTGTGGCTTCGGCCAATGCGATCTGGAAACGGCTTCAGGATGCAAGGTTGACCGGCCCGCGCAAGATCCTGTGGGCAACGGATGATGATCTGCGGGCAGTTGGGCTGAGCCGACAGAAGATCCGATATGCGCGGGCACTGGCCGAGGCACGTATCGACTACAAGGCACTGCGCGATGCAACTGACGCCGATGTCGTCGCCATATTGACGCAAGTTCCGGGTATCGGTGTCTGGACAGCCGAAATCTATGCCATGTTCTCACTGGGTCGCGCAGATGTCATCGCGCCCGGTGATCTGGCCCTGCAAGAGGCGGCGCGCATCCTCTATGACTTGCCTGAACGTCCAACGGACAAGGAGCTGCGCAAAATGGCCGAGGCCTGGTCGCCTTGGCGTTCGGTTGCGGCACGGGTGCTGTGGGCCTATTACCGGGTTGCAAAACAAAGAGAAGGGATCAGATGACACGGGTTTTGAATGCGCTCCGGAAAGAGCCTGTTTCGGGCGACACGCGCTCGGTCGTGGTGTTCGTGCATGGCTATGGTGCAAACGGTGCCGATCTGCTGGGATTGGCCGATCCGCTGGGCGAACACCTGCCGGACACGTTGTTCGTGGCCCCCGACGCCCCCGAGCAGATCCCCGGAATGCCCAACGGGTATCAGTGGTTCCCGATTCCGTGGATCGATGGATCTTCCGAAGAAGAAGCCCGCCGGGGCATGGAAATGGCTGTCGAGGACTTCAACGCCTTTCTGAACGCGCTGATGGTGGACGAAGATGTTCTGCCCGAACAGGTTGTGTTGTTTGGCTTCAGCCAGGGCACCATGATGAGCCTGCACGTTGCTCCGCGGCGGGAAGATCCCGTGGCCGGGATCGTAGCCTTTTCAGGCCGTTTGCTGGAACCCGATCTGCTGGTGGATGAAACCGTCAGCCGGATGCCTGTCTTGCTGGTGCATGGCGACGCTGATGACGTCGTTCCCCCACAGTCCCTGCCGGGAGCGGCCGAAGCCTTGCAGGCTGCGGGTTTCAAAGAGGTCTATGCCCATGTCATGAAAGGCACCGGGCACGGTATCGCCCCGGATGGGCTGAGCGTTGCGCTGGCCTTCATGCGCGACAAGCTGAGCCTTTAGTCTTTGGAACTTGATCAGCGGAGTGCCCATGCGTTCCGCACCGGATCAAGTCCAAAGGTGCGCTTCGGCGAACTCGACCGAGTTTCCGGCCGGGTCGCGCACATACAGGGACCGTACGCCGCCAGGCCAGTCAAACTCGGCATCTACCGGAATATTCCAGTCCAGAAGGTGTTTGCGCATCACTGCGATTTCATCTCGTGACAGCACAAGACACACATGTCCGGGGCCGCGCGCGCCGTGGGGCGGAACCGGCATGCCGGGGTCGAGCGGCGGTTGTTCGGTCTGGTCGGGATTGAAAATTAGCAGGACCGATCCGCCGATGCGATAGAAAACATGGCGGTCCGCGACACGTTGTATGCGTTCGAGCCCAAGAACTTCGCCGTAAAACTGTTCTGCCGCGTCCAGATCATCGACATAGAGCGCCGCTTCCAGAATGGCCGAAGGGGCCGGGATGTCAGGCGTTTTCTTCATGACCCCAGTTTAGCAGATCGGGGCAGGGTCTGTCACCGGCGTGGGCGACGGTCGCGCTTGCGTTGGGGGGCCGCGTTCAGTGTCGGCATTGGCAGACTGTCCCACTGCCCGGGCTCAAGATCATCTAGGGTCCAGTCTCCGATGCGGTACCGGATCAGGCGCAGCGTCGGCAGACCAACTGCCGCTGTCATCCGGCGCACCTGTCGGTTTTTGCCTTCACGTATGGTCAGTTCAAGCCAGCTGTCCGTTACCGTCTTGCGTTCACGGATCGGTGGGGTGCGCGGCCAGAGCGCCTCGGGTTCGTCGATCTGACGAGCTTTCGCAGGACGGGTCAAACCATCCTTCAATTCGACCCCGTTGCGAAGCGTTTTCAGGGCAGCCTCGTCGGGGGTGCCTTCAACTTGGACCCAATAGGTTTTGGCCATCTTGTGCTTTGGGTCAGAGATCTGGGACTGCAACTTCCCTTGATCCGTCAGCAGCATCAAACCTTCACTGTCACGGTCCAGCCTGCCCGCCGGATAGACGCCCGGCAGATCGATGAAATCGGACAGCGTGCTGCGCGGGCTGTCCGTATTGGCGCGGTCGGTGAACTGCGGCAGAACATCATAAGGTTTGTTGAAGCGAATGAACCAGGACATGATCTGCGCATAGCCTGAAGATTACCCCCGTGCAAGCTGTGGATAACTGTCATGTGCCTGTTACGGATTCGCGTTAACCCGTCTGCGACATATTGTGGAAAATCAGGGCTTGTCAGAGTTTTAACACGATATATAGTTATAAAAAGACCGGGGCGGGTGCTCCCCGCTCTGGTGTCACAAACGGGCAGCTGAGAGCGAGGAGCGATTCTGTGATGGACGGAGACTTCAGGACCGAATTTGTAAGGGAGCCGGGTGCGCTCAAACAACACCCGGCCCTGGTTTTGAACGCCGATTATCGCCCCTTGTCCTATTACCCGCTGTCACTGTGGCCCTGGCAAGAAGCGATTAAGGCGGCCTGGTTGGATCGGGTCGATATCGTGGCTGAATATGACGAGGTCGTCCGCAGTCCGAGCACCGAGATCCGAATACCCTCGGTCGTTGTTTTGAAAGACTATGTAAAACCCAGAAAGCGCGTGGCCTTCACGCGCTTTAATTTATTTTTGCGGGATGAATTCCGCTGCCAGTACTGCGGCAGCCGTGACAACCTGACCTTCGATCATGTGGTGCCGCGGGCCGCCGGTGGTGTGACCAGTTGGCAGAACGTGGTGGCGGCGTGCAGCCCCTGCAATCTGCGCAAAGGGTCGAAATCGCTGCGCCAGGCTCGGATGACCTTGCGCAAGCCGCCACGTCAGCCCGATGCCGAAGCGTTGCGCAATATCGGACGGAAGTTTCCGCCGAACCACCTGCATGAAAGCTGGATCGATTTCCTGTACTGGGATGCAGAGCTGGACGAGTTCTAAGCCGCGCGGGTTTTCCACGCGGCCAGCCAGATCAGTACAAGCATGGCAGAAGCAATAGCGTTCCAGCCAGCCATCGAGATGCCGAACATCTCCCAAGGGATATCATCGCACCGCACCAAAGGCGCGGACATGATTTGATCGAACAGATCGTCTGCGGACAGACCGCTGATGCTGCCGGATGTGCAGCTGCTTGGGCCTTCCCACCAGCCTTGTTCAACGCCGGCGTGAAATGCACCCACCGCCGATGTCGTCGCGGCCGCCGCTGCGCCCAGCAAAGGAAGAAAGGTCAGCCTCGGTAAAGCCAGAGCCACGGCGCCGATCGCGATGGCCACTGCATGTGGATAGCGCTGCCAGATGCACATCTTGCATGGCGCAAGCCCGCCGAGATGCTGAAAGCCAAAAGCGGCCAGAAGAAGCGCCAGTGATCCAAGACTTGCCACCGCGACAAGTTGCGAACGTCTCGTCATAAGTATTTCACCACCAGGAATCCGCCAAACAGGAGGATGATGAACAAAGTGAACATTAGCCCCAGGCGCTTTTCGATGAAGTCGCGGATCGGCTCACCGAATCCCCAGAGCAGGCCTGCCACCAGGAAGAACCTCAAGGCGCGAGCCAGAATCGAGGTGGCAATGAAGGTTCCAAGCGGCATGCCGGTCCAGCCGGACATAATAGTGATGACCTTGTAAGGGAAGGGGGTCACACCAGCGGCCAGAACGGCCCAGAATCCGAAGTCGTTGAAACGGGTATTGAACTCTTCCATGGCATGTGCTTTCCCCATGGATTCCAGAATGGGCTGCCCGATGCTTTCATAGAAAAACGCACCAATCGCATAGCCCAGCATGCCCCCCAGAACCGAAGCCACCAGTGCCACGGTTGCGATCAGCCATGCCCGGGACGGGCGGGCCAGAATCATCGGAATCATCAACACATCTGGCGGAATCGGGAAGAACGAACTTTCGATGAAAGCCACGATGGCCAGCGCCCACAGCGCGTGAGGGTGTTCGGCCAGACGAATGGTCCAGTCATAAAGCGATCGTAACATAAAGCACTCAAATCCCGTTTTCGGTCTGAAGCCCAGCCAAACCATGCGCCTGACGGACCGTCAACAGTCGAGGGCGAAACAAATGGAATATTGGATGGTTTTTGCCTCTGGACCTTCGCTCGGATGGGCGCTAATCCAGTGTTCGTGGCCCAAGTGGCGGAATGGTAGACGCAGGGGATTCAAAATCCCCCGCCTTCACGGGCGTGAGAGTTCGAGTCTCTCCTTGGGCACCACATTTTTTGGCATGGCATTGATAATTAGTTGCTTTTCGGAACTGCCCTTCGTCATCCCCGAATCTATTCGCCCGAGATTTCGTTGACGCCAGCTGATTTCCTGCCGTTGGCGATTCCGCGCGCAGCGCGGTATCTCACCACAACAAAGTGGTCTGCCGGTTGCAGAGCTTCGCCGGTATTTCCCGCTGGGAAGTGGTCTAGGTGCAAAACAATCAACCAAATGCTGCGGCGTTGTATCGCTGCTTTCGGTGAAACATTTGCCCGAATGCAAGTGCGGCTGCGCAGCCGAATTCAAATGATGCCTCAAGTCCAACTATCCTGTTGGCACCTGCCTAAAGCGCAAGAATCCCTGAACCGCTGTATGGCTACTACGTTAGCGTAAACGGGTAAGTGTAAGAAAAACCTGTTGTATGACGGTGGGACAACGATTTTTTTGGTCATGGCGGGTTATAAGTGCTGGACGTCCCTCACAGCAGAGGACGTGGGTGCAAACTCTTGTGCACCCCAGACCGCCTTCGGGAAAGCGTCTTTTCCTTGCTGAATTTAGGAATGCCAAAAGGGGACATTATTCCTGACTAAAATCGTTCCTTAGACGGGCTCGTAGTCACGGCGTCCATGAGCCATTCTTTGAGCAATTAGTCCTAACGCCCCAAGTGCAACCAGAAGTAAGAATCCGGCAGGCGGAAGTGGGACTGGGGCTAGGGGATTTGCAACAGTATATTGAACCGCAGAGGGATTGCCGAAATTAAACAAAGGCGAACAGGTGCTTGCTTGCGAACCCGTGCAAGCAAGAGTCTGAAAATTGTTGTTGAACGATAGGTCGATAGTTCCGAATTGCGCGCTCGCAACTACTGTTACGTCACCGTCTGCATCGGGCGCATAGATAAATGCGCCACCCCCACCCGTCGCAGAAAACCCGAATGGAAGGATGGTCGTTCCAATCAGTGAGCCTGTTAAATTGTGTCCGGAATAAACATCTAACCTTAGCTGATTTGCTTGCACATCGGTGCTGGTAGAAAAGAAGGGATTTATTCCGCCGAACCCGGAACCAGCGCTGGCATTTATTGCCAAGGCCTGACTTGGACTAATCGTGATGGCAGAACTTGGATTAGCGAGCAATAAGCCGCCCAACAGTGACAGTACCGCAACAAAGAACCTCATTTCCCCCTCCCAAAAATGTCGATACAAGGCAATAAATATTAACATAATATTTTTTTAAAATTTGTGGATTCGGTCAAGAAACCCCCCAGTTGTTTTTTCGATCCGAATACGCGCTTCTCATTTGAGTGGCGGTTCGTGCTGTTTCGCGGCGTCTAGTGCCAGTTCATTTTGCTGACACTGAAACCGAGTTTTGGATTTGGAGTGACTGCATGAACCCAGACGGCTCGCTGTGAACTGATGGGGAAAGTTCGGCATTTATGCTCATATATGCGAATTGGCGCAGGTCAGACCGGTGCCGGCCTTGACATTGTGGGTATCTGAATGAAACCTCGAAAGGGTTGGGAGAAATTGGGAAATTCAAAGATTTGTAGCCGTTGCGATGCGGGCCGGTTTGTATTATCGGCACGCTTCCCTGAGCAGGTGATCAAACTTGATTTCCAACTGCCAGACAAAAAAAAGTGGGAGTTAACAGATGAAAAACAGCAGCAAACTGAGCGTCGGCGCCTTCGTCACCGCAGCCCTTCTGGCTCCGGCGGCATATGCCGAAGAGTTCATTACGATCGGTACCGGCGGTGTCACCGGCGTTTACTATCCGACCGGCGGCGCGATCTGTCGTCTGGTCAACAAAGGCCGGAAAGAGCACGGCGTGCGCTGCTCGGTCGAATCGACCGGTGGTTCAGTCTACAACATCAACACCATCCGCGAAGGCGAGCTGGAGTTCGGTGTGGCCCAGTCCGACTGGCAGTACCACGCCTATAACGGCACCTCGAAATTCGAAGAAGCCGGCCCGTTCGAAGGCCTGCGGGCCGTGTTCTCGGTGCACCCCGAACCCTTCACCGTGGTGGCCCGCGCCGATTCCGGCATCACCAACTTTGAAGACCTGAAGGGCAAGCGCGTCAACATCGGCAACCCCGGTTCCGGTCAGCGCGGCACCATGGAAGTTCTGCTGGGCGAGATGGGCTGGACCACAGATGATTTCGAACTGGCGACCGAGCTGAAAGCGGCTGAACAGTCGGCAGCCTTGTGCGACAACCAGATCGACGCGATGGTGTACACCGTTGGCCACCCCTCAGGTTCGATTCAGGAAGCCACCACCGCGTGTGACTCGGTTCTGGTGAACGTCAGCGGTGAGGCCGTGGACAAGCTGGTCAACGAAAACTCGTTCTACCGCAAAGCAACCATTCCCGGTGGCATGTACCGCGGGTCTGACGAAGACACCTCGACCTTTGGTGTGGGCGCGACTTTCGTGACCTCGGCCGATGTATCGGAAGATGCGGTTTACGCGGTTGTCAGCTCGGTCTTTGAAAACTTCGATGACTTCAAAAAGCTGCACCCGGCGTTTGCGAACCTGAAGCCCGAAGAGATGATTGCGGATGGCCTGTCGGCTCCGCTGCATCCGGGTGCCGAGAAGTACTACAAAGAAAAAGGCTGGATTCAGTAAACCAGACCTGACGCAGGGTGCCCACGGGCGCCCTGCACAAAACCCGTGTGAAACGGGATTTCAGAAGGCCGAACAATGGCCGCGACGGGGAGACATTTGATGAATTCCGACACTCAATCCAATCGTCCGCTTTCCGAAGAAGAGCTTCAGGATCTGGTTGCATCTTCTGACGCAGGAGGGCGCAATCCGGTCGGGAACGTGGGCGTTTTCCTGGCGGTCGTGGCCGCGATCTGGTCGATATTTCAGGTTGTTCTGGCTTCGCCCCTGGCGAATTATGTCTTGCCCGGAAGCGTCGTGAACAATGCACGGCAATTCCATCTGGCTTTTGCTTTGTTTCTGGCCTTTGCGGCTTATCCGGCGCTCAAATCCAGCCCCCGGAACTATATTCCGGTTCAGGATTGGATCATGGGATTGGTGGGCGCGTTCGTCGCGCTGTACGGCTATTTCTTCTATGACAAGATCGTTAATGCGGGCGGTTTGGCCGACGACACCGACAAATGGGTTGCGTTGCTTGGCCTGGTGCTGTTGTTCGAGGCCGCGCGCCGTGCGCTTGGCCCGGCCATGGCAATTATCGCGACCATATTTTTGGCCTATGTCTTCTTCGGTGCCTCGGAATGGGTGCCCGAAGTTATCCGCTGGAAGGGCGCGAGCCTGAAAAAGGCGATGAGCCACATGTGGATCACGTCCGAGGGCGTGTTTGGTATCGCACTGGGTGTTTCCACGAAATTCGTCTTCCTGTTCGTGCTGTTTGGCGCATTGCTGGATAAAGCCGGGGCAGGGAACTACTTTATCAAGATGGCCTTTGGGGCCCTGGGCCACCTGCGCGGTGGTCCGGCCAAGGCGGCGGTTGTGGGCTCGGCTGCGACCGGCCTGATCTCGGGCTCGTCGATTGCCAATGTTGTCACCACCGGTACCTTCACCATCCCGCTGATGAAGCGTGTCGGGTTCAGCAGTGAACAAGCGGGCTCGGTCGAGGTTGCCAGTTCGGTCAACGGGCAGATCATGCCGCCGGTGATGGGGGCCGCTGCATTCCTGATGGTGGAGTATGTGGGCATCTCATATGTCGAGGTGATCACCCATGCCTTCCTGCCGGCAGCGATTTCCTACATCGCACTCGTTTACATCGTGCACCTCGAGGCCGTGAAGCGGAACATGCCCACGCTGGGCGACCGCGATGTACATCTGGCGCGGACTGTGGTGGGGATGCTCGGCTTTTTCCTGGTGTTTGCAGGTCTTTGCTATGGGTCACAATTCCCGGTGGATGCCGTGACAAGCTGGGTGCCGTCGGCCGCTGGGATCGTGCTCAGCCTGATTATCTGCGCGGTATATGTCGCACTGCTTTATCTGGCGGCACAGGTGCCTGACCTGGAACCGGACGACCCTAACGCAAAAGAGGTTACGCTTCCGGTCATCGCCGATATCTACAAAGCTGGCCTGCATTACCTGCTGCCGATCATCGTTCTGGTCTATTTCCTGATGATAGAACAGAAGTCACCGGGCCTGTCCGCCTTCTGGGCCACATCGCTGCTGTTTGTCATCCTGCTGACGCAGAAGCCGCTGAAAGCGATGTTCCGGGGGCAGAGCAACCTGTACGACACTTTCATCGATGGTGTTGCCGACCTGTGGCAAGGTCTGATCGACGGGGCACGCAATATGATCGGCATCGCGCTTGCCACGGCAACCGCGGGCGTGATCGTGGGAACCGTCACGTTGACGGGTGTTGGTCAGGTGATGGCCGATCTGGTCGAGTTCCTGTCGGGCGGCAATCTGATCCTGATGCTGGTCATGGTCGGGCTGCTCAGCCTGATCCTGGGCATGGGTCTGCCGACAACCGCGAACTATATCGTTGTCAGCTCGTTGATGGCCGGAGTGGTTGTTGAGTTGGGCGCCCAAAGCGGGCTGATCGTTCCATTGATCGCTGTCCACCTGTTCGTGTTCTATTTCGGGATCATGGCCGACGTGACACCTCCGGTCGGGCTGGCCAGTTTTGCTGCCGCGGCTGTGTCGGGCGGTGATGCGATCAAAACCGGTTTCACGGCGTTCTTCTACAGCCTGCGCACCGTGGCGCTGCCCTTCGTGTTCATTTTCAACACCGATCTTCTGCTGATCGATGTGACATGGGTCGAAGGGATCATAGTGGCGGTTTTCGCGACGATAGCGATCCTTGTCTTCACGGCAGGCACCATGGGGTATTTCCTGACCCACAGCCGGATCTATGAAAGTATCGCGCTGATCGCCGTGGCCTTCGCCCTGTTCAGGCCGGATTTCTTCATGGATCGCATCGCGCCTCCATACACTTCGGTCGAGCCTGCGGCGTTTGTCGAAACCATTGGCCAGACTCCACCGGGGACCGAGGTTCGCATGGTGATCAGCGGGCCGGATTTTGATACCGGCAAGATGGTTGACACCACGATTGTGGTGCCAGTCGGATCCGAAGAGGGCGGTGAAGCGCGCGTCGATGCCATGGGGCTGCTGTTGCTGGAAGAGGATGGCCTTGTCAAACTTGACGAGCCGATGTTTGGATCACCGGTTGCCGAAGATCTGGCCAACTTTGACTATTACGGTGACGAGGCCGTGCGTCTGAGCTCGGTCAGCCTGCCGTCCAGCCAGCCTCCGAAGCAACTGGTCTATATCCCGGCGCTGATCCTGCTGGGTCTGATCGCTTTCCTGCAACGCGGCCGTGCCGCCAGACAAGAGGTGCTCGTATGACACGTTCCGTTCTGTGTGCCGTTGATATCAGCAATGGCGAGATTGATGCACCGGTGCTGCAAAAAGCAGCCGCGCTGGCGGATATGGAAGGGGCGCAACTTGACGTGGTAACAGTGCTGCCCGATTTCGGGGAAAGCTGGGTGTCGGGGTTTTTCGAATCCGACTTCCACGACAAGGCGTTGGAGGAAGCGCAGGTCAAGCTGACGGCGCTGTGCGTATCGGCCCTGGGGGCCGAGCGCAACGAAACCATCCGCCATGTGGTTGCGACAGGAACAGCTTATCAGGAGATTTTGAAGACGGCCGAAAGTGCCGGCTCTGATTTGATCGTAATCGGAGCCCACAAGCCGGATTTCAAGGATTACCTGCTGGGCCCGAATGCCGCGCGCGTGGTGCGACATTCCAACGTTTCGGTTTACGTGGTGCGCTGACGCGAAAAGCAGATGCCGTGCACAGAGGTGCCGGAGCCCCGACGGTCGCCTGCCACCGTTCGGGCTCCCGCAGCCAAGTCAGTAGCCCGTCATCTCGAGATACCCGACGCCCTCGTGGCTGCCGGTGACCGTGACCGGACCTTCCCAATATTCAAAACGCGTCCCCATCCAGGCGTCCGGCGTCAGGGCGGATACCTTGACGTCGATGCCTCGGTCCGCAAGCACGACGCGCCATTGCGTCGGGACGTCGCGACCTGCCACCTGATCGGTCGCAAGCGGCTCAAGCCTGACGGATCCGTCGGGGATGGCATCGGTGCTGCCGTCTGAATTGATCCATGTGGCCGAAGTGAAATCGCCGCGACCACCGCGCAGGCGAAAGGCCATCAGCTTGTCCCCGCCCTCGAAGCTGAGCGAAAACCAATCCCAGCCGGTTTGATCCTCGGCCAGGGGTTGCGAAGACCATTCCCGGTCCAGCCAGCCCTGACCGGTGACGCGCATATCGCCATCTGGTAGGTGCAGTACGCCTTCGACTGAATAGAAGGGTTGCGAATAGTAATAGCTGGCTTGCCCGTCGGCGGATTTCACAGAATAGCCCGCTTGGCCATGAAACACCAACGGGCCTTGTGCGCTCAGCGCAAGATCGTACCCGAAATCAGCCCCGTTTGCCGTCAGGGTCAGGGTGTCCATATCCGGTCCGGCCATGCGCCATTCGTCGATCCAGGCCTCGAACGGTTGCACCGCAACACCTGCCTGCCCAATCCCCCCACGCGACAGGCGTTCGGCAAAATAGTGGGTGTCAGGCGTGGTGACAGCCGCATGGCCCATCCAGATCTGCGGGCTGTGCCACCCATCTGTTTCAAACGGTTTCAGGGCCGACCGGAAAAGGGTCCATTGGATGCCATAGTCACGCCCGTCCTCGCCTTTTAGGTTGGCCGTCAGATACCACCATTCGATCCGATAGGCGGGGTGAGGTCCGTGGTCTTTGGGAAAGTCGAATTCAATCCCCGCCTGCGGAACCTCGAAGCCTTCCGCCGACCCTCCAAGACCTGCATAGCCCTGCGCCCAAAGAGGCGATGGGCACGAAAACACGAGAACGGCCAAAAGGGCATTAACGTTCATTGGCGAACACCTTCAGCAAATCGGCAGGGGGCAGACGCAACATGCGCAGCGCGGGCAGGGCCGCTGCAACCAGGGCGGCCAGCAGGGTCAACAGGAACAGCCACAACCAATCCCAGGGAAACACGAACATCGGCAACCGCCAGCCAAAGGCTTGCACATTGATCACTGCCAACAGAACCCAGGCGAGGATCAGACCAAGCGGCAACGCCAGACACGCGGTCAGAGCCGCGAGCAGCACGCTGCGCAAAAGCTCCAACCGCGCCAGTTGCGCCCGGTTCAGTCCCAGCGCCCATACCGGAGCAATCTGAGGCAGGCGCTGGGTCCACAGGGTCAGCAGGCTGGTGAGTATGGCAAATCCCGCTACGCCGAGGGTCAGAACATTGAGCGCCGATGTCACGACAAAGGTCTTTTCGAAGATTGCCAATGATTGCGCCTTCATGGCGGCCTGCTGGACCACGGCCTGACGCGGAAGGGCAAACCGCTCGCGCAAGGCTTGCGCCATTTCAGTCGCCTGCTCGGGGTTCAAACGGATGCCAAACCGTCGGGTTTCGGCCCCTGGCGCGATCCGGTCAAGTTGGCTCATCGACACAATGGCTTGTCCGGTTGGGTTTCCATAATCCGAATAAACCCCGGCGATGGTCAGCGCGTGATCCGGGGGCAGTGTCAGCGTATCTCCGGGCCAGAGATTCGCGCGCCGTGCCAGTTGTTCGTTGATTAGCACCGCGTCTCCGGCCATGACGTCGTCCCATACGGTCGAGTTTGCCGATATCAACGGCCAGTGCTGCCGATAGACCGGATCGTCAATGACCCCGTACAGAAACAGGGGGCCCGTCTCGTGCGACAGTTCCATGTTGCGAATTGGAAGGATGGCGTCGACCTGAGGCCGCAGCCATTCCGTGATCTCGCGCCCCTGTTCTTCGTCACGGACGGTCAGATACAGCTCTGAAGTCAGGCGCTGGTCGAGCCAGCCGACAAAGGTCAGCCGGAAACTTGAAACCATTGTGCCCACACCGATATTTGCCGCAAGCGCAAGCAACAGGGCCATCAGGGCAAGCGACAGCCCGGGCAATTGTGCGCGCATGTCGGCCCAGACCCACTGCGCGACGGCGCCACGGGATCTGTTGCCAAAGACGGAAAGCGCAAAGGTCAGAAGCGCCGGCAACAAAAGCGCGGCACCCGTCAGCAATCCGGCCAACAGCACGAAACCGGCAACCAGACCACCGATGCCGAGATAGGAGACGACACCGCCGAAGATCAGGAACAAGCCGAGCAAACCTGTGACAAGGCGTGTGCCGGCATTGCCCTGCCACGCTTGCACACCGGGCCCCGCCAGAAGGGGCATACGAGACAATCGCCACAGCGCATGGCCACTGGCAAACAAGGTGCCGCTAACAGCCATCGCCATCCCGGCAACCACCCAATGGGGGTGCAATGTCAGCTGTCCGGTCACGGGCGCACCATACAGGCCGCGAAGGGTTGCTGCGACATCGGGCAACAACGCTCCAGCCAGAAAGAACCCAAGAAGCAGACCCAAGGTTCCACCGATCAGGGCCAGCCCCGTCAGTTCGGTCAGGATCAGGAAGACCAGCCGCCGCATCGAAACGCCCAGTGCACGCAGGGTGCGGATCATGCCTCGGCGTTGGGCAAAAGCCAGCCCGACGGTGCCGTTCACGATGAACAGGCCAACGGCAAAGGACAGCAGGCCAAAAGCCGACAGGTTCAGGTGAAAACTGTCAGTCAGCCGAGCAGTATCGACTTGCGAGGATGGGCTGGCGCGCTCCAGTTCGGGCGCGACTTCGGCCAAAGGTGGCCGATCACGCGGCTGATCCGGCAATACAATGAGGCGCGAGATGAAACCGGTTTGGTTCAGCAGGGCTTCGGCTGTGCCGATATCCGTCAGAATTACGTCTGGTGGCAGCGCCGTGGTGAACGAAACCGGCGGAAGGTTGTTCTGGTCGCGCAACAGCGGCTCCAGCTCTGCCGCGACCAGAAGTCGCCCCGGAGCGGTCAGCATGTCCGCCGGCTCAGTCGGCGCGGCGCTTTGGCCGGCTTCGGTGACGGCTGGCAGGGCCGGGTAGGCGACCATGTCCACACCCATCAGGCGCAATGTGCGGCCCTGGATTCGATAGGGGCCCTCCAGGACGGCCGCCACCTGCCAACCAGCACGACGCAGATCGACGTAACGAGAAACCGGGATCAGACCGGAAGGATCGCGCAGCTCGTCGAACTGCCCAAGGGCAAGCTGCGCGTTGGCCCGGGCATAGCTGGCGCGCGCTTCGGCATTGATGGCCTGAACCGCGGACCAGAGACCGGTGGCCAACGCGATGCCTGTCAAAAGCGTTGCCAGTTGCAACCAGTGCACCCGCCAGTGGGACATCAAAGCCTGAATGACGGCGCGTGTCATTGGATACGACCACCGCAGAGCTGGACGGTTCGATCCAAGCGGGCTGCAATCTGTTGGGAATGCGTGACCAACAGAAGCGCTGCGCCGGTATCAGCCACCAAGGCCAACATCAGATCCAGAACCCTTGCGCTGGCGGTTTCATCCAGATTGCCCGTGGGCTCATCCGCCAGCAGCAGTTTCGGACGCGCTGCCATGGCACGACCAATCGCCACCCGCTGCTGTTGCCCGCCGGACAGGTTTTCGGGATATCGGTCCAAAAGATCGGACAGGCCCAAGCGTTCAGTCAGATGCGCGGTCCAATCGGCATCCTCGGCGTCGGCAAGGCGGGCGTGAAAGGAAAGGTTCTGCGCAACGGTCAGCGAAGGGATCAGATTGAACTGCTGAAAAACCAACGAAAGCTGACTGCGCCGTAATTCGGCCCGCCCGGAATCGTCCAGATGGGACAGGGGCGTACGGTTCAAGATGATTTCACCGCTGTCGAAACAATCAAGCGCTGCGGCAAGATTCAACAGAGTGCTTTTGCCACTGCCGCTTTCGCCGGTCAGGGCCAGTGTCCGCCCTTCATCCAATGTCAGCGACACGTCGCGCAGAACCGGGCGCCCGCCGGGATAGGTTTTCTGAACACGGTCGATGGTCAACAGCATGATCTGGCCTTTTTTCTTCCAAGGATGTGCGACGGAATTCCAAACTGTCCAGTGCGGACCGGTACCCGGTTCCATTCGCCGCAGGCTTTTGGCGCGATCGCCGGGGTTGTGCCTCGCACCTCAAAGGGCCATTCTGCCCGGACGGTCCACTGTCGTAAATCAGGATGAAAAACATGACGTTGCTGCATCAGATCGTTTGGGGCAGTACATTTCTGGCGCTCTGCTTCTTGGTCGAGATTCTTTTGTTGACCTGGTGTACCGTCACGATCATCAAGTGGGATGAAAAATGGTCGGCCAAGGGGGTGTTCTTTGGCACGGCAACACCAATCGCGGTATCTTTGGCCTTTATCGTCGCCACGCACACGATTCAGGTCTGGATTTGGGCCATCGTCTGGGTGTTGCTTGAGGTTCTGCCGGATTGGAACTCGGCCATCTATTTCTCATTGGTGACGTTCACGACCCTGGGATACGGCGATATCGTTTTGGGCGAAGGGTTGCGCATCTTTGGGTCTTTTGCCGCGGTTGCTGGTCTTCTGGCCTTTGGTCTGTCGACCGCTTACCTGGTGGCGATGATGACGCGCGTCTTTCAAGAGAAGTTCTTTACCTAGAGGATAGGCGCAAACAACCGCGCCAATGGGGCGCCAAACCGGATATGCGCGGGTTGCTGGGCCAGACTGCGCGTCAATTCATAGCTTGCCTCGAAATCCGCGCGTAGCATGTGATCAACAGCCAGGGCTGCGCGGGCATCGAAAAACAGGGCCATCGCCTCGAAGTTCAGCCGGAAGGACCGGTTGTCCAGATTGGTCGTGCCGACCGCAGCCAGCGTGTCGTCTACCACGAAAACCTTCTGGTGCATGAAACCGTCCGTGTATCGGAACACGCGTACGCCGCAATCGCGGATTTCGTCGAAATAGGCAAAAGCAGCCAGCCACGGCAGCCGATGATCAATCATATCCGGGACAAGGATGCGCACGTCCACACCGCGCATCGCTGCATGTTGCAGAGCGGTCATGACGTCGATGTCGGGCACAAAATAGGGCGAGGCAATCCACAGTCTTTCTTTCGCCTCGGCGATGGCCGAAAAGAACATCATGGCGCCGGTTTCGGTTTCGTCTCCGGGTCCGGTGGCCACCAATAGGGCATTCATGTCTTGCTCGGCCTCGCTGCCTGCCCAGTCGAGGTCGTCAATCAGGTCTTCATCGCGGGCCCAGTGCCAGTCTTCGGTGAAGATGAGCTGCAATTGCCGGACGATGTGGCCGGTCATCTTGATATGCGTGTCGCGCCAATGGCCGAAATGCGGGTCTTCGCCCAGATATTCAACACCCACGTTGTGACCGCCGATAAAGCCTGTTTCACCGTCGATGATGACGGTTTTACGATGGTTCCGGTAATTCAGCTGAAACCTGAAATTCGGCCCGCGTTGTTCACGCGGGTCGGCCACGTCAATTCCGGCCTCGCGCATTGTGTCCAGATAGGTGTTTGCCAATCCATAGCTGCCGACGGCATCGGTCATGAAACGGACATGCACCCCGCGTTTCGCAGCCTCTATCAGCTTGGTCTGAAGCTGTCGGCCCAAGGCATCGTCTCTGACGATGTAGAATTGGATCAGGATATAGTTCCTGGCCTCGTCTATCGCCTGAAAAATGGCGTCAAACGTTGCCTGACCATCGATCAGAAGCTGAGCGCCATTGCCACTGGATACCGGAAGATGAGCCAGAAATTCGAATGGTCGTGGATTGACCGACATCGTGGATGGGTCAGGTCTGGAGTAGTCAGCAAAGGTCTTGATGCCTTCGACGACCCGTTCGCTTTGTTGGCGCGAGATGCGGTAGCCGCGAAACCTGTGATGCCCCAGAAACAGGTACATCGGAACCGCAAAGATTGGCGCCGATACCAAAAAGACCACCCAGCCAACGGCTCCTTGCGGTGTGCGCGCGGTTTGTGCCGCGCGCACCGAAAACACAACTGCAGTTGCGTACAACGCAAAAACAAAGATGGATACAAGCAATGTCCACATGGGCGTTAAGTCTTTCGGGTCGTTCAGTTTCCTCCAGTGTAGACCCGCGACCAGTCTTTCGCCATATCGACGATGATCCAGCCTTTGTCCGGCCCCTGATCCAGACCGTCAACCAACCGCCCAATCGGACTTTCCCGATCATAGGCCCATTCACGTTCGGCATCCGTATGGTGGATCAGAACACCCAGCCGTGGTCCGTTACCCGAGGTTGTCCAATCCAGCATGGCGAAATCGCCGTCCGAGTTTCCTCCGGCCAGAATGGGGCGTTTGCCGATCGTGCGTTCGATGTTGATGGGTTTGCCTTCCTTGTCGTCGACGAAGGCAATGCCGGGGGCCTTGATGACAGTCGGAACGCCATCGACATCTTCGAATGTCGAGTTTCCATAGGTGCCCAGAATCTGTTCCGGCGGAATGCCATAGGCCTGTTCCGCGAAGACCCGCATGAAATGAATACCGCCGCCCGAGACAATATAGGTCTTGAACCCTTCGTCCCGAAGATAGCGCAACAGCTCGACCATGGGCTGATAGGTCATCTGGTCATAGGGCAATCCGGTGTCCGGGTGTCGGGCCTCGGCCAGCCATTCCGCGACTTGGGCCTGAAACGCCTCGACAGTCGTTCCGGAATGTGACGCGTTGACAACTTCGATCAACGCATCGTGGCCCCCTTGAAGAACCGTCGCAAGATCACCTTCGGCAGCGGCTTTCAAAACGGGTGTGGACAGGATCGAAGGATCTTGTTCAGCCAGTTCAGAAAGCCGATCCATGGCAAAGATAAACTGGAAATAAACCGGCTGTTCTGCCCAGAGTGTGCCGTCATTGTCAAATACCGCGATCCGATCTGAAGGCGTGACATAGTCAGGTCCTTCCGCGTCGGTAACACTGGACACGAATTCAAGGATCGCCTCTTTTGCCGCTGTGGCGTTCCAACTGGGCAGCGGATCAGCGAGCAGGGATACGGGAACACAGGTCAGAAAGGCACCTAAAAGAACGTGTTTCATGAAGATCTCGATAGCTGTTGTGTTGAAAAAAGGCCGCCCTGCGCAGGGCGGCCTACAGCGTGGGGCCGCCGGGCCTAGTTGTTGGTCGGCGTTGTCAGCTTCTCCATGACCTGATCTAGGTTGAAGCTGGCTGCTTTCTGACGTGGCGGGAACTCCTGGAACGTACTGAGGAAATTGCCAACGTATTGCTGGGCGGGCACAAGGAAATAGGCCCGGTCCAACAGCCAATCGTAATAAGTGTTGGACGTGCGGTACGCGCGTTCATACGGATCGCGGCGCAGGTTGACGATCAGCGGGATGCGCAGTTCGGTCCATGGCTCGATCCAGGCACGCAACGTGGCCCAGGCTTTCTGCTCGAGGAAGATGAGCTTCCAGTCTTCGAAGCGCAGCGCCGTGAGGTCACCATCATCCGAGAAATAGAAGATTTCTTTCCGGGGGCTTGCGGCAGTCTCACCAGTCAGCAGTGGCAGAATATTGTAGCCATCAAGGTGCACCTTATAGTCGCGACCCATGCCCGATGAGCTGTAGCCGGCCTTCAGTTTTTCCTTGATGTCCGGATCGCCGGCCACGGCGAGGTAAGTGGGCAGCCAGTCCATGTGATGCACGATCTCGTTTGTGACCGATCCGGCCTCGATCTTGCCCGGCCAGCGTACCATCGACGGAACGCGCCATCCACCTTCCCAGTTGGTATTCTTCTCGCCCCAGAACGGCGTGGCAGCCGCATCCGGCCAGGTGTTCATGTGGGGACCGTTGTCAGTGGAATAGTGGACGATCGTGTTGTCGGCGATGCCAAGCTCGTCCAGCAGATCCAGCAGCTGACCTACATGCATATCGTGTTCGATCATACCGGCGGTGTATTCATCAGCGACCCGCCCCGACAACTCATTGGCCTTGGCGCGCATCTCGTCTTTGACGTGGGTGCGGAAGTGCATGCGGGTACCGTTCCACCAGACATAGAAGGGCTGACCTTGCTCATGCGCCCGCTTGATGAAGTCGATGGCCGCGGCCACGGTTTCGTCATCTACCGTTTCCATGCGCTTGCGGGTCAAGGGTCCGGTGTCTTCGATCGTGCCATCCGCTTTGGACTTGATGACGCCGCGCGGGCCATAGGCCTCGCGGAAGGTGCGCCCATCCGCCAGAACGCGATCACCCGGATAGTCTTCGTTTTCCGGCTCTTCTTCGGCATTCAGGTGGTAAAGATTGCCAAAAAACTCATCAAAACCGTGGTTTGTCGGAAGATGTTCGTCTTTGTCACCAAGGTGGTTTTTGCCGAATTGACCGGTCACATAGCCGTGGTCTTTAAGAAGCCCCGGGATAGTTGGGTCTTCAACCTGCATTCCAAGATCTGCCCCAGGCAGGCCGACTTTGGAAAGACCGGTGCGGAACACGGATTGCCCCATGATGTATGACGAACGGCCGGCGGTACAGGATTGTTCACCGTAGTAATCGGTAAAGATCATGCCTTCTTTGGCAACCCTGTCGATATTGGGTGTCTGATATCCCATCAGACCCATTGTATAGGCCGAGATGTTGGATTGACCGATATCGTCGCCCCATATCACAAGAATATTGGGCTTTTGATCCTGCGCCCAGGCGGGCACGGCAAGGGCGACAGTTACGGTCGCCACTGCGAACCGGCGCAGTGTTCTACGCCAATTATCTGCAATCATTCGTGGAGAAGACATGAAGTGCTCCTGATCAGTCGAGCCTTAATGACCCGGAAAATTGAAATTTAATTGAAGCCGCTAGCTTATAACTTGAAGCTGCAAGCAAGTTCTTGATTGCCCGAATAAAAACAATTTCTTGTTCGGGCAGTGAACACAGCTATTTTACGCGATGAAACGTATCGAAAACTTATCATATGATCACTTTGAAAGATACAAATGTTTGATTCTGATGACGATATGCGGATTCTGGCCAAGACCGACTGGTTTGGCACGCGCGATTCAAAGTTTCAGAGCGATCTTATGACGTGCGCAATTCAAAGAACCTTCGATTCCGGAGAAACCCTGTACCACCACGGTGACCGCGCCAACGGTATTCATGCGGTGCTCGCAGGCGCGCTTCAGATCACGGCACCTGCCGATGATGGACAGGAATTCGTATTGCATCAGGATGGATCAGGATTCTGGATCGGGGATCTCGCGCTGTTTGCCGAAGCCAAACGCCTGGTCAGCGTCGTGGCAACGCAAAAGACCCGCACCTTGTATTTTCCCGGCTCGCGGGTAGAACGCCTGGTTCAGAAGAACCCGGAATACATCCGTGATTTCTATGCGTTGACGCATGAAAACATGAAGACTGCTCTGCGCATCATGGCCAATCTTGCGGTTACGGGGTCTGAAAAGCGCCTTGTGCTACGTCTGCTGCATCTTGACGAAGGCGCCTTGAGTTCGGACGGATGGATTGTTGTGTCTCAGGAAGAACTTGCTGAAATGGTTGCGGTATCTCAGCCGACCTTGCATCGACATCTGCATCATCTGGCAGATCTGGGCCTTGTGGAATTGGGGTATGGCCGGCTGCGGTTGATCGACCGGCGCAAGCTGATCAGCAACTGTCAAAGTTGAAATCTAAGGGTTGAGCGGGGGCAAAGACCCGATCTTTCGTTCTGTTGCGCTTTTCAGTGCGCCTAGGTGTTGCATGGTCGCTTCCCAGTTTTCCTGGCCGTTGCCAGCCGTCGCTGAATACCGCGCCGCACCGATATTCATAAGGCTCTTCTCAAGATCCAAAGAACGCTCTGGATGCGCGCTTCGCGATTTCCAAAGATCCAATGCCTGATAAACCGCAGGCAAATCCCGTGATATTAAAGCGGATCGCAAGGCATCGACGGCATATTTCTCCGATGCCAGATACCTGCGGCGCCGTTCCGTTTTCCAGGTTGCATAGCGCGGGCGCAGAAACCTTCCCAATGTCCACAATGCGAATACAACAATGACAAGGTAAAGAACTGATTTGATGATGGTTTGCGCGTCAGGCGGCTGTCGCCTGGGTGGTGCCAGTGTCAGCTTGGTCGAGGGAAGTGATGCCGTTTCGATCTGACCGGTGTCCAGATTGAACCAGTCGATGGAAACGGCTGACAACTGTGTTTCGCCATCATCTTGGGCGATGTACACGGTTTCTTCGACCCGCTGCCCGGACAAGATGCCCCGGTTCTCTGTTTCCGAAAAGCGGGGTTCCTTGGGATAGGCGCGAAGCAGTTGGCTTTGATCCTGCGGCGTCAGCGCCGGGATTGTCAGGGCCGTGGTGCCAGCGATCTGCGCGCTTATCTCGCGCGTGATGGAATCACCGGCCTGCATATCGGTCGGACCGTCCAGATTCTGATCAAGAGAGAAACCACTTGCGATGATCAGCGGGTCAAGACCTTGAGCGCCCTCGGGGATCTCAGCGTTCAGCTGTATGGAAGGAAGCGTCACCGAAACCTGAACCGGGTCATTGGACTGCGGGTCGGCAAATGTCACGACAACCTCTTGCGCATCATACGCGACCGGCCCTGATGTCAGCGGATACAGGCGATAACTGCGCTGTACTCCGGACCACGTTTCTCCGTCTACCGTTTCGCTTATCGGACCAGAAGCCCTCTCAGGCAGGCGAACAAGGACGTTTTGTTGCTCCAATGATGGGAATACGGGCGGCTGCGGCATGAAGGTCGGTACCAGAACCTTGATGCGGACGATGGCGGGTTGGCCGACGATGACGGCCTCGTTCGGGACGTCCACTGACACCCGAGGTTGATAGGCTGAGTTTTCCTGTGCGGACACGGATAACGGCAACAACAGGATGAAGACAGCAAGGTATCTCATTCTGTTTGCTCCTGAATTTCCAAAAGGAAACGGTTTCTCAGAAAATCCTGCATGTCGGTGTCGATCATACTGATCCACTGGTCGGCGGACAGTGACTGTGGCCCGTCCTTGGGGGCTTGAACCGTGGTGTCACTGCCACGTGCTGCATCGTTGTCAAACACCGTATCATCTGCGCCGATGCCAGCCTCTTCCCCTGTGTCAGACTGTTCACGCGTCGTTTCGACATAGTCCAGGATGGCCTTGGACAGGTCGAGATTATGCTGGGCTTCGGGCCAGTCGGGGCGACGTTCCAAGGCGGTCTCGAACGCCGATATGGCTGGGCGATACTCGCGGTTTTTTATGCGGGCCATACCTTCGGCAAACGCAGCTTCCGGTGTGTCCAGTGTGGAAAACACGGACGACGCCTTTTCATATTGACCATCCCTGAGATAGGCATATCCCTTGTGATATGGGTCTTCGAACATCTCGGCCGCGTCGCCAAATCGTTTTTGGTTCATCGCGATCTGGCCTTGTTGGTCGGAGGTGAAAAACCAGTCTCGCCATCCTTCTGCCCGCGCACCGGATGAAGGCAGCGCAATCAAAACCAGAACCGCCCAACGAATTACCCAGCCCTTGCGGAACCACAGCAGAGACAACACCGCAGCAGGCCAGGCCAGGATCCAGCCCTTGTCCTGCCAGTCCAGACGATCATCGTCATCCAGGGCGGCAGTATAGGCCGATTGAATGCGGCGCATCAGTTGATTGATGTCCCGGTCGTCGCCCGAAAACGCGACCACTGAGGCGTTGGGGATGTTGTCCAGCTGCGCGATACGACCACCATCCGGCAGCATGGTGAGAAAGAAAATATCAGAAGAAGAGGAGCTTAGCCCAGCTACCTGAGATGGATCAAGGTCGTCCAATACAAACAGAATCGCCCCCGGGCTGTCGCTGTCGTCCAGAATGGACTGAGCCAACGCAAGCGCATCGGCTGCTGCATCGCCATCCTTCGGCATCACCGCGGGGGTCAACCCCTCAAGCAACGGACGAAGTATGTTCGCGTCTTCGGTCAAAGGCGCAACTCGGTGCGGCGTTCCCGCATAGGCGATCAAAGCGGTTCGTGCGCCGGCACGTTCGGTGATCAGGTCGGAAATCTTGAACCGTGCCCGATCCAGCCGCGATGGCGCAAGATCCGAGTTTTCCATGCTGTCGGTGACTTTGAGAGCGATCACCAACGGGGCCGTGTCTGCGATCAACGGGTTGGGCGCGCGCGACCATGTCGGACCCGAGGCCGCCAATGCGACAAGCGCCGTAATGATCAGCGCAACATCAATGGGCTGGATGCGCCTGTTTTCTTCCTTGCCCATCAGCAAGGCCTCTGCAAGGTGCGGGGCGATCCCTGATGGCAGTTTGGTGTCTGCCATCGGTCTGGGTCTGATCCGCCACCACAACACAAGGATGGGGATGAGAAGCAGCAGGTAATAGCCTCGGATAAAATGGAAATCAGCCAGATCCATTGTCAGACGGCCCCCTGGTGTCGCTGTGAGAAATGGAACCAGGTCATGCTGACCATAATGACGATCAACGCGATGAGTAACGGAATATGGGCAAGGCTTTGCTTGGGGCGATAGCTTTGCGTTTCCACCATTCTGGGGTTCAGTGAGTCAATGCGTGCGTAGGTCTGTTCAAGGGCCGTTGCATCGTCGGCAAAGAAATATTCTCCGCCCGTGCGATCGGCTATGTCCTTCAGTGCCTGAAGATCGACACGGTCTTCGCCCGTGGCATTCGGGTCTCCGACACCAATCGTATACACAACCACGTTCTTTTCCGCAGCAATGGCCGAGGCATTGACGGGTGTCATGCGACTGGACGTATCGGCGCCATCGCTGAGAACAATCATCATGCGCTGGTCAACCTCGCTGGATTCAAAAGTTCGAATGCCAAGCCCGATCGCATCGCCCAAAGCCGTGTTCGGACCCGCCATGCCAACTTGAGTTTGGTCCAGGAACCCGTTCAAACTGTTCAGATCTTCCGTGAAGGGCGCTTGAATGAACGCGCGTGTTCCAAAGATGATCAGCGCCATCCTGTCACCATCTCTTTCAGAGATGAACTGCTTGAGAACCTCTTTGACCGCCTCCAACCGTTGCATCGGGGCACCGGATCCGGTCTGGAAGTCGCGCTGATCCATCGAGCCAGAGATATCCAGCGCCAAAACCACATCGCGGGCAGATTTTTCCATCACCACAGGGTCGCCCAGACGTTCCGGACGCGCCAGCGCCAGAACCAGAAGTATCCAGATCAAGGCGGCGCTGGCTGTTTGCAGCCGGGCCCGGGTTCGGATCATTGACCCGGATTGCGGCTCGACGCCCGCCGCCTGGGCCACGCGGCGAAAAAACGGAATGCGAATGGACACGGTTGTTTCCCGCCGGGGCGGAGCAATGGCGTACACCAGCAGCGGCAGCGGCAAAAGCAGAAACACCCAGGGCGCAGAGAAGGAAAACATCACGTTCCCCGATTCCGTTTATGGGACTTGACCCAATGCCGAGCAAGCTGGGTCAAGGCGCGGTTTGGCGGCATGTCCTTGTACGGCGCGTCGATCAGTGTTTGCCCAACCTCTGATAAAAAGGATTTTTCATCAGAGGTTTGTGAAAGGAAATTCAACCAGTCATCCCCGTGGATCCCTGCAACCTGCTTGCGCGGATATGCGACCAACGCGGTGCGGCGAAGGATTTCGGCAACTTTTGCCGATGTGATATCCGGGTCTGCCAGCTCTGCCAGCGCATGGCGGCGATACGCGCTTGCCCGCCTTCGCCGGACGAAAAGAACACTGACCAGTACGGCAAGGCCAAGCAGTATGACGGCCAGCGCCAACCACCCCCATGTCTGCGGAAACATCGAAACAGGCGTGGGTTCCGGTGCCGGCTCGAGCATATTCAGCAGATCAACCAGAGATTTCCCTGTCGTGTCGATGCTCATTTCTGCCCCCTGCGATGTCCGAACAGATACAGCAACTGATCCAGGGCAGGTTCCGCGGTCGTCAATGGAACAACCGGAAAACCGTATCGACGGGACCATGTGTGCAGGTGGTCCAACCTGTCTTCCATGGACTTGCGAATTTTGCCGGACAATTCGGGGTCGGCGCTGTCGATTTCGATCTGGTCGCGCCCGTCCGAGACCGTGAGTTTCAGATCAGGCGCCAGCCCCTTTGCTGTCTTGTCAGCAATATTGAACACGATCATATCGTTTGAGACCGCAATACGGCGCAGCAGGGATTCCGATCTTTCGTCAAGCCCGTCGCAGTCGGAAAACAGGCAAACCAGCCCGTTGGTTTGGAGCATACGCGCGGCTTCCGACAACATGTCATTCAGAGTTACGGTGGGTTGCGGGTTCAAGGCAGCATGCAAGGCCGAATTGGCAGCGCCGATGGAAGACAGAAACCGCATGAGCGCCGCCGCGCGGCGCTGCGGCCTGTGTTCAGCAACGCTTGTGTCGTTGAATACCAGACCACCGACACGATCGCCCTGACCAAGAACGCGATGTGCGGTGATTGCAGCAGCTTCGGCGGCGATGACCGATTTCATGTAGACTTCGGTTCCGAAAAACATCGAAACGCGCTGATCGACCAGCAACAGGGCAGGGCGGTCTCGTTCCTCGGTATAGACCCTAACATGGGGTTCACCGGTTCGCGCCGTGACTTTCCAGTCAATTGTTCGGATGTCGTCGCCCGGTTGGTAGTTGCGCAATTCCTCGAAATTCAGGCCGCGTCCGCGCAGGCGCGATGCGTGTCTGCCATTCAGGATCGACCGGGCAGGCTGACGTGGCAAAAAGCTCAGGGCACGGGAATGCAGTTCCAGACGCAACAGGTGATCCGCATCGACGTGAATGCGGGGATCATCGGGATATGCTGAGGATCGCTGCACCCGGCCAACCCTAACAGTCAGGGCAGCGCGACGAGACGCAGGATTTCCGCGATCACGTCATCTGCCGTTTTGGCGTTCCCCTGCGCCTCGAAGCTCAGCGTGATGCGGTGACGGAACACGTCATGTGCAATGGCTCGAATATCCGCAGGGTCCACATAGTCACGCTGGTTCATCCACGCATGCGCCCGACCGCATTTGTCCAATGCCAATGAGGCACGCGGGCTGGCACCGATTTCGATCCAGCTGGCCAGTTCTTCGCTGAGCGCCGCAGGCGTCCGGGTCGCCTGAACCAGATCGGCCATATAGCGATCCATTGCGTCCGAAACATGGATCTGCCCGATTTCCGAACGCGCTGCAAAAACGGCGTCCTGCGGGATTGTCGGTGGTGGCTCGCTTGACGCGCCTTTCCCGGCGGCGATCTCTTCGCCCCGCACCAGCCGGATCACTTCAACCTCGTCCTCGACCGGCGGATAGGTGATCTGAACATGCATCAGGAACCGGTCCATCTGCGCTTCGGGCAGGGGATAGGTGCCTTCTTGTTCAATAGGGTTCTGGGTTGCCATCACGATGAACAGCGGTTCCATCTTGTGGGTGGTCCCGGAAACCGTAACCTGGCGTTCTTCCATCGCCTCCAGCAAAGCGGCCTGCACCTTGGCCGGTGCCCTGTTGATTTCGTCAGCGAGGACGATATTGGCAAAGATCGGCCCGGGTTCGAACCGAAAGGTGCCGCCTTCGTCAGTTTGTTGAAACACCTCGGTTCCCGTCACGTCTGAAGGCAGCAGGTCAGGTGTGAACTGGATCCTGCTGAAGTCTGCATCCAGATTGCGCGCCATCGCCTTGACTGCACGTGTTTTGGCCAATCCGGGCAGACCTTCGATCAGAAGGTTTCCGTTGGCCAGCATCCCGATCAGCAGTCGGTCGATGACCTCGGTTTGCCCGATGATGGACTGGCCCATGCGGGTTTTGAGATCAAGTATCTGATTAAGTGCATTCATGGGTGGTGGTCCAATCGGTGCCAAGCTGGAAGAAACGAATTGATAACGGAACAGGGGGTAAGCCGGTCAGGAATATCCCGAAATATCGGAATGCTAACAGGCTTTGGCGGACCGATCTACCGTGAATGCCTGGCGGTGAGGTGGCGCAAATCTTTCCTCAGTTCCTGTCGTATGGGCCCAGTGTTTGGCGCGTCGCGCAAACTGTCCAGCCAGTGAGGGTGAGGCGCCTGTCCCGCGGCCCTGCTCCAGGTCAGATCCCGCAGGATTTTCTGTGCACCGACGTCAAGTGTGTCAGGAATTTCGAAATCATTCAGGGTGGCCCAGACGCCGCTCCACAAGCGCCCTACGGACCAGGGATTGTATCCGCCGCCACCCAGAACCAGAAAACGAGGCGAAAGAGGCTTCAGCGCCGCGACTGTTCGCCAATGCGCGTTGTTGGACAGGGTCAAACGCGAAAGCGGGTCTTCGGCCACGGCGTCGGCCCCGCATTGCAGGACAATGGCTTGCGGTTTGAACGCCTCGGTCGCTGGCAGGATCAATTGATCCAGAATGGCGGCGAATTCGTCGTCGTTCAGATGCCTTGGAACAGGCAGGTTGAAGGCCGCGCCACCGGCGTCTTCCTCAAGTTGACCCGTGAAAGGCCATCGCCGCGTTTCATGGACCGAGATCATCCGAACTCTGTCCGACCTGTGAAACGCAAGTTCAACCCCGTCGCAATGATGGGCGTCGATGTCGACATAGACCACGCGATCCAGGCCAGCGCTCAAAAGGGTCTGTATCGCCAGAACCGGATCGTTCAGATAACAAAACCCGTTCGCCCGGTCCGCAAGGCCATGGTGGGTGCCGCCCGCAGGGTTGAAAACGATCCCTCCATCCCGGATCAGTTCGGCGGCCAGCATGGAACCACCGGCGGCGGTTGCCGGCCGGCGATACATCTCGGCGAAGACCGGGTTCGACAGAGTCCCCAAACCGTATTTATCCCGTGTTTCGTCCGTAACATGCTGGTCCGCTTCTGCCTTTTGCAGGGCGGCGATATAGTCCGGCGTATGAAACCTTTCCAATACACTTGGCTTTGCGCAGGGGCTGACGCGGTAGTTTTCGGGCGTCAACCAACCCAGTTCGCGACACAGATCGATGACGGTTGAAACCCGTGGGATGGCCAGCGGGTGTTTTGAACCGTAGGTCGAGTTGCGGTAGATATCCGATCCGATGAACAGGGGGCGCTTCATGACCTAGCTTGCTGCGGCCTGACTGTTATCCTCGCCCAACCTGCCATCCAATGACATCAGTATGGCGACCGGTCGAAGGGCCGGGATGTGGCTGAACACGATCAGGATGCATACGGTCAGAGGAACGCTCAGAAACGCGCCGATCAGACCCCAGACCGTTGTCCAGAAGGTCAGGGCCAGAATGACAAGAAAGGTCGACATGTTCAGGGATCGGCCAAGCATGGCCGGATCCAGGAAATTGCCGATCAGGAATTGGATCGTTCCACATCCCAGCACGATCACCAGGAAGGGAAGGATCGTTTCGAATTGAACAAGCGCGATCATGGCCGGAAAAAACACCGCTATGATCGAACCGATCGAGGGGATGAAATTCAGGGCAAAGGTCAATACGGCCCAGGTTTCCGCGTATTCCAGACCAAGCGAGCGGAAAACCGTATAGCTGATGGTTGCCGTTATCAGGCTGATCAGGGTTTTGACGCCGACATAGCGCTGCAAGCTGACCGAAATCGCATCGAGCATGGTGGAAAACTCTGCTGCGGCGACAGGATTTCCGGCGGCCAGTTGGATCTTTTTCCGAAAGGCAAGCCGTTCGGCCATCAGAAAGGCGACATAAAGGCTGATCAGGAAGAACTGGTTCAACAATGAAGTGGCGCTGCCCAGCAACACGCGTGCGACATAGGACATGTCGATACTGACCAGATTGTCACGAATGAAGGTGGTCACGTCGTTGCCGACCAGCCCCGTTACACGCTCGACGGCACCATCAAACTGGTTTTCATAAGTGCTGATGGAGCGTGCAAACTGCGTCGCCTGACTGCCCAGCACGTACATGATCATGAACAAACCCGCCAGTACGACTGTCACACCGGCAATATTGGCCAGCCAGACCGGAGCGCGGGTCAGGGCTACTACGCGATCGCTCAGCGCGATGATCAGAACATTGACCAGCAGCGCCATGGCAAGCGGGATCAGGAAGTTCGCACCGGCATAGAGACCCAGCACGATCAGGGTCGCGATGATGCATGTATCCCGGACAACGGACAATCGAAGCTTGGGTCTAACCGTGATGTCTTTTTGATCCGGGGTCATTCGGTATCCTGTGTGCGGCACAAGCAGTGCCCATTTCCCATCCTGCGTGACCCAATCCTGCACGCGAGGTCTTGTTTATGCAATGCGTTCAGGCGTTTGTTGGCCCTCATTCTACAAATAGATTTTCACGACGGGTTCTGTGTTCTATTTCGGCAGGTTAGGGTTGCAGCATGACCACTGCCGCGAATCCCTTATTTGGCCGACCTATTCAGGCACTTTGGCTGTCGATCCGCCGGTTCAGCAGAAAGAACGGTTTCGTCATGAGCAGCCACGTGGCCATGTCGCTGATGATGGCGCTGTTTCCCTTTGTGCTGTTCACCGTGGCGCTGGCAGGGGCGTTATCTCAAGGCTATGTCACCGATGAGTTGATTGACCTGATTTTCGGCGCGTGGCCCAAGGACGTCGCAGATCCGATCGTGGCCGAACTGCGGGCCGTTCTGGCAGGATCCGGCTCGGGTGTCATCACCTTGGGGGGGCTGCTGGCGATTTACTTCGCCTCCAACGGCGTGGCTGCCGTACGTGCAGCCATGAACCAGGCCTACCACGACGAAGACAGTTGGCCTTTCTGGAAAACCCGACTGCTCTGTCTGGTGCTGGTCATTCTGGGCGGGTCGGCCATTCTGATCATTGCAGCGGTCGAGGTGGTTTTGCCGGTCTATACGAAACTGGTGGCTGAACACACGGAAGTTGCCGTGGCCAACTGGTTTTCCGTGGATCGCCTGCGCTGGACGTTCACCGTGGCGGTTCCTGCGGGCACCGTTCTTCTGGCGCATCTTGTGCTGCCGACTCGCAGGCACAGCCTGATGCAAATTTTGCCTGGCGTCTTGTTGACTTTGGTCTTGTGGGCGGCTGGTGGGTGGGCGTTTTCAATTTATATCAGCCAGTTCGCCACCTACAGCGCCACCTATGCTGGATTGGCGGGGGCCATGGCGGCATTGATTTTCCTGTATCTCTATTCGGCGATCCTGATCTTGGGTGCCGAATACAACGGTGCATTGATTGATCTGCAAAAAGCCGCCCAAGGAGATACGGCATGAGATTTGCCCTGATACTGGCCTGCCTTGCAATTGCTGGTGAAGTTCAGGCGCAGACGGCAGAGTATGTGGGTTCAGACCAGTGTACCGACTGTCATCTGCAAGAAGCCGAAGCCTGGGCCGCGTCACACCATGCGTTGGCCTGGACAGACCCCGCTGACGGCGCTGTTGTGGCGGATTTCAACGGTACCCGGTTCGATCATGACGGGATGTCCGTCCAATTCAAAAATGAGGCGGGCAGTTTCTCCGCCCGTGTAACGGAAAAAGACGGTGCAACGACGGAATATGACGTACATTCCGTCGTTGGAATCGAACCCTTGCAGCAATACCTTTTCGAGACCGAACCGGGCCGGTTGCAAAGTTTCGATGTGGTTTGGGACACAGAACAAAAGCGCTGGTATCACCTGTACCCTGATCAGGACCTGCCGCCTGATGACGGGTTGCATTGGACCGGTCCTTACAAAAACTGGAACGCGCGCTGCGCCGAATGTCATGCCACGGGTTTTGAGAAGAACTACGACCCTCAAACCAGAAGCTACACGTCACAGCAGGTCGAAATTGGGGTCGGGTGCGAGGCCTGCCATGGGCCGGGGTCCGCACATATCGACTGGGTCCGGGAAAAGCGTTCTTCAGATGGCCTGGCCAATGCCGGCTTTCTGTTGAGTTGGGGCAAGGGGCGGACCGAAGAAGAAATACAGCAATGCGCCGGATGTCATTCCCGGCGCGAGGCGCATGGCAACGGAAACCCGGTTCCGGGAACCCCGTATCATGATGCTTATAATCTGGCCGTGCTGCGCCCCGGGTCCTATCATCCCGACGGGCAAATTCTGGATGAGGTCTACGTCTACGGCTCGTTCCTGCAATCCCGGATGTACGCGCAGGGCGTCGGATGCATGAACTGCCACGAACCACACAGCGCAGACTTGAAAGCCGACGGAAACGGGGTTTGCACACAGTGCCACTCGCCTGCCGGAAATCCGGATTTCGCGACCCTTTCCGCAAAGGACTATGACACGCCTGCGCATCATAATCACCCGGAAGACAGCGAAGGCGCCCAGTGCAAAAGCTGCCACATGATCGAGCGGACCTACATGGGTGTCGACGGTCGACGCGATCACAGTTTTCGCATACCGCGACCGGATCTTGGGCTGGGCGTTGATGCCTGCACGGACTGCCATCAAGACCAGGATCAGGCCTGGGCCGCAAGCCAGATAGAGGGCTGGTTTCCGGGATCGCCAAATCGACACCCGCATTATGGGACAGTTTTCAAAGCCGCGGCCGAAGGGCAGCTCGACACGCCCGAAGGTTTGCTTGCGGTCGCAATGGATGCGTCGCAGCCGGGCATCGTCAGAGCGACCGCCGCGTATCTGTTGCAACCGTTTGGGTCGCCACAGATCGCCGCTGACACAGCGCCACTGTTGCAGGACGTTGACCCGCTGATACGAGCAATTGCAGCGGCGCTGCAACGTCAGGCCAGCCCGGCAGATCAGGTGCGCAGGCTCGAGCCGTTGCTGTCTGACCCTCTGCGAAACGTGCGCATCACCGCCGCCAAAGAGTTCCTGAGCATACCGCCGCAGGGCTTGACGGCTGAGCAGCGGGCCAAGCTTGGGCAGGGCATGTCGGAATGGCAGCAGGTCATTTCGAACAGGTTGGACGCCCCGGAAACCCATCTTGTTCTGGGGGGCATGGCTTTGACGCTTCGCAACGCGCAGGCGGCGGAGCAGGCGTTCAGAGAGGTCGTGACGCTGGACCCGCAGAGAGCAGAGGCGTGGCCGATGCTGGTACAACTGGCGCAGATCAATCGTGGCCCGGAAGCTGCGCGCGTAGTGCTGCAAGAGGCGCTGGACAGGTTGCCTGATGATCCGAACCTGCTGCAATTGTCGCAACAGTTCGGGCGTTGATCCGGCACATCCGTGCCCGAATTCTTTCATTTTGACGGCAGAATTCCTTGTTACAGCCAAGAACAAAGTGCTGATCCGAGGTGAGCCATGTCCAGAGAAGCAACAATGCGGAAGATGCCGGGTTCAAGCCCGGTTTCACTTGCCCAGCGCATCGAAGACCTGCGCAACCGGGAACCATCATACGTGACGCACGGAGATACGCTGATGTTGCAGGGAATGGCTGCCACGTCCTTGCGTGAACAGCGTCTGAGCGGAAATCTTATCCGGCTGGATGATTAAGAGCCGCCTCGAAACCCGGTTGCCACAACGAATTTTTCCGAACTGTCCGAGCGAGACGCCGGCGGTTTGACATTGGCGACTTTCTGGAATTTCTGCTTGAGCAACTTTTGCAGATCGCCCTCAGCCCCCCCAGCCAGAACCTTGGCAACAAAAGTGCCGCCTTCTTCCAGAACGTCGAATGCGAAATAGGCGGCAGTTTCGCACAGCGCCATGATGCGCAGGTGATCGGTCTGCTTGTGCCCCGAGGATGCCGCCGCCATATCCGACATCACGACGTCTGCCTTGCCGCCCAGCCAGTCTTTGACCTTCTGATCGGCGTCATCTTCCATGAAGTCCAGAACGTGGATTTCGGCCCCGGCAATTGGTTCGACCTCTTGCAGGTCGATGCCCAGCACGGTTCCGATCCGTTTGCCTGACTTTTCGCCCAGCGCGTTCACGCGTTTGACCGCCACCTGACACCAGCCGCCGGGCGCACAGCCCAGATCCACAACCCGCGCCCCGGGCACGAGAAAGCGGAATTTGTCGTCCAGTTCCAAAATCTTGTAAGCTGCGCGCCCCCGATAGCCTTCGGATTGCGCACGCTTGACATAGGGATCGTTCAGTTGCCGCTCGAGCCAGCGGGTCGAGCTGAGCTTGCGCCCGCGCGCTGTCTTGACCTTGACCTTCAGGTCGCGTTGCCCGCGGCCCGAGTTGTTTTTTCCACTTGGTGTTTTCGCCATCAGAACGGTCCGTCTTCCAATACACCGTCCGCGCTCATCTGTGCGTAAAGCAGACCTTCGCGCAGCCCCCGGTCCGCCACCGAAAGGCGGTCAGTGGGCCAGCAACGGAGCAATGCCTGCAATATGGCCGAGCCGGACATGATCAGGGCTTGCCGGTCTTCACCAATGCGAGGGTCCCGGCGCCGCCCGTGAGGGCCGAGTTCTAAATACCCGCGTATGACTTTGTCAATCTGATCGCTGGTCATGCGCAGCCCGTCCACTTTGGTCCGGTCATAGCGCTTGAGGCCCAGGTGCGAGGCCGCAACAGTGGTGACCGTGCCGCTGGTGCCGACGATCTGAAACCCTTCGCGCGCCTGTTCGTCCTTGTAGGGGGCAAAGTCGGCAAGGTTTTCCTCGAAAAACCAACTCATCAACGCAAAACGGGCCGCGTCATCCTCGACATCATTGAATTGGTCCCGCAGCGTTGCGACGCCCAGCGGCACGCTGATCCAGTCAACGACCTTGGCCGCTGGAAAAGGGCTGTCGACAGTGTGAAACCCGTGATGCAGCCGCATGATGGCCGCAGGTCGGTCGCGCCGTGGAACGGACGAGATGTCGATCCAGACCAATTCGGTCGAGCCGCCTCCGATATCGACGACCAGCAACTGCTCGGTCTTGGTCGAAACCAGTGGGGCACAGGAAATCACCGCCAGACGGGCCTCTTCCTCGGGCTGAATGATCTCAAGCGTCAGGCCGGTTTCGCGCTTCACCTGCCGGATGAATTCGCGCGAGTTCTTGGCGCGGCGGCACGCCTCGGTCGCGATCAGACGCATCCGTTTGACCTTGTTGCGTTTCAGCTTTTGCTGACAGATTCGCAATGCCTGAACGGTACGCGACATCGACGCCCGCGACAGTCGTCCGGTGCGTTCCAGACCCGCGCCCAACTGCACGGATTTGGAGAAGCTGTCGACCACATGGAACCCACTTCCCTTGGGTTGGGCTATCAACATGCGGCAACTATTTGTCCCCAGATCCAGTGCCGCATAAAGAGCATCCGGATCGGGTCTTGCCGGCGCGGGGCTTTCGACCGCTTTCGGGAACGCGCCCGCACCTTTGGGACGCTTGGGCGCCATCTTTACGCCCTCCGATTTTCGAGTTACCTCGACCCTAGGCGGGGGATTGCTGACGTGCAAGTGATTTCAATTTTGAAATTAACGCGCATGTCACATGCCGTTCACAAAATGATGCGATCTCCATGGGCGAACCCACGTTCGGGTTTATCTATTAGCTCTCAGCCAGATACGGAGACCGCAATGAAAGATGAGCGCATCCTTTCCTTCGACGAATTCGATGAAGTCGTAAATCCGCGCCCAGAAGAATGTGAATTTGATCGCGTTGTCGAACGCGCATTGTCCCGTCGCGGTTTTTTGGGCGGCGTTTTGGCGATGGGTAGTTTCACAGCTGTTGGTGGCTCGCTGATTCCTTCAGGGGCTCACGCGGTTTCCAACCGCTTCGCGTTTGAGGCGGTTCCCGTGTCGACTGCGGACGAGGTCATTGTTCCCGCTGGATACAAGGCGGATGTTATGGTGCGCTGGGGCGATCCGCTTTGGTCGGACGCGCCAGAGTTCGATCACGCGACCCGTGGTACGGCTGCCAGCCAGGAACGCGCCTTTGGTGACAATACCGATGGTCAGGACATTTTCTTGCATGACGGTCACGTTCTGCTGGTTGTAAACAACGAATATACCAATCGTGACATCCTGTGGGGCAACAATCCGGACGCCAAGCCAGCATCCGATGACGACATCGCAAAGGGCATGATGGCGCATGGTGTCACGATCGTGGAAATCGCGAGCACCGATGGCAAGTGGGGCATCGTGAAGGACAGCCCCTATAACCGCCGCGTTACACCGCAGACCGAAATGTCCATTACGGGTCCGGCCGCCGGTCATGACTTGATGAAAACCGCCGCCGATCCGTCCGGCACGACGTGCAAGGGAACATGGAACAATTGCGGAAATGGCGTGACGCCGTGGGGCACTTACCTGGCTTGTGAAGAAAACTTCAATGGCTACTTCTCGGCCGAAGACGAAAACCACGAGGTCAATGCTGATCTGAAACGTTATGGCGTATCGTCAAAAGACTGGGGTTACGGTTGGGCCAAAATTGATGACCGGTTCGACGTCTCGAAAAACCCAAACGAACCGAACCGCGCTGGTTTTGTGGTTGAGATCGATCCGACTGACCCAACCTCGACTCCGCGAAAACTGACCGCTCTGGGACGCTTCAAGCACGAAAACGCCGAAGTCATAGTCAACAATGACGGTCGCGTGGTCGTTTACATGGGCGATGATGAACGCGGCGAGTTTCTTTACCGCTTTGTCTCGGAAGGTGTTTATGCCGCTGGTGTGGACACAAACGCGCTGTTGGAACAAGGCACACTTTCGGTTGCCAAGTTCAACGACGATGGAACCGGCGAGTGGCTTGATCTGACGCCGGAAAGCACTGGCATGGCCTCGCAGGCCGAGATCAGCATCCACACCCGTCAGGCTGGTTCGGCAGTTGGAGCAACCACCATGGATCGTCCCGAGTGGGTTGCGGCTAATCCAAACGCGCCCGAGGTTTACTGTTGCTTGACCAACAACAAGAACCGTGGCGTGAAGCCGAATGCAGGGGGCGACGATACCTCGGCCAACGGCCCGAACCCGCGGGACAAGAACAACTACGGTCAGATCGTTCGCTGGCGCCCGGATGGCGGCGATCATGCTGCGGCTGGCTTTGGCTGGGATCTGTACGTTCTGGCAGGCAATCCCACTGTCCACCAAGACGCCTATGCCGGATCCGAGAACGTGAACGCCGACAATATGTTCAACTCACCCGATGGATTGAAGTTCGACAGCAACGGCTTGCTGTGGATCCAGACCGATGGCAATTATGGCAACGAAGGTGACTTCGCCGGGCAGGGCAACAACCAGATGCTGGCAGGCGACCCTGTCACCGGCGAAATCCGCCGTTTTCTGGTTGGCCCCAACGAATGCGAGGTCACCGGTCTCAGCTGGTCGCCGGACCGTCGTACGATGTTTGTCGGCATTCAGCACCCGGGCGAAGATGGCAACAGCCATTGGCCTGAAGGCGGGGACTCGGTGCCACGCTCGGCCATTATCGCCATTACGCGCGAAGATGGCGGTTTGGTCGGCTAAAGCCATTTGCCCCATCAATTCTTGCCTCGGACGGTTTTTCCCGTCCGGGGTTTTTCTTTTTCATGCAGCGCTTTCATAGAGACAATGAGAATTATGATATGCGCGTTTTCCCAGAAACTGGGTAAAAGCCACTACACAGCAGTGGGCGCAAAACGTCGTTTGGAAAGCGTCGTGTGTCGAAAATCGACCGACCCAGGCCTACATTGAAGTTTAGAACCGGCCCATCGGGTTAGGAGGAATCACAGCAATGCCTGACGTCACCATCGTATATTGGCGCGACATTCCCGCTCAGGTCATCGTCGGCAAAGGCCGTCGTGGCGCAAAGCGGCAGTTGGAAGAACGGTTTGAACAAGCAATCGACCGTGCCGCAATGAAGGTGAACGCCAAGGACAGTGATGCCTATCTGGCCGAATGGCGCAAAGCCGAACCTTTCGCGGTCGAAGGCGATCCTGCCGAGATTGCCGAAGCCGAGGCTGTGCGTCTGGAAACGGAATACGATCAGGACCGCGTCAAAGCGCTGATTGCAAATGACGGTTGGGCATGAGCCCCAGACTTTATGGGAGGCCGAAATGGCTTTGCTGAACTTCAAGAAACGTGATGCGGTCGAAAGCGGCCCAGTAAATCCGACCGTCGAAGCCTTTTTGCAAGGCTATTCGATCGAGGTCATGCCGCGTACCGCCGAAAAGGTCGACGATTTCCGCGCGCTGCTGCCCGAGAGGACACGCGTTTACATCGCCCATATCGAGGGCACGCCCATCGAAGACATGGTCAAGACGGCCAAGCGAATTGCGGCGGAAGGTTACCCTGTCATGCCGCATTTTCCGGCACGTATCATCAAGGATGCGGCGACGTTGGAAAACTGGATCGCCATGTATCAGGGCGAAGCAGGCGTTGAACAGGCGTTGTTGCTGGCGGGCGGTGTCGCCAACCCGCACGGCGAGTTCGACAGCTCGATGCAGCTGCTGGAAAGTGGTCTGTTTGACAAGGCGGGCTTCAAGCGCCTGCACGTGGCGGGCCACCCCGAAGGCAACAAGGACATCGACCCCGACGGTTCGACCAAGAACGTCGATGACGCGTTGCGCTGGAAGCAGAAGTTCAACGAGACCACGGATGCCGAAATGGCGCTGGCAACACAGTTCGCTTTTGACGCCAAGCCGATCATCGCCTGGGCCGACAGCCTGAAGGAAGCGGGCATCGATCTGCCGATCCATATCGGAATCGCGGGTCCGGCCAAGCTGCAAACCCTGATCAAATTCGCCATCGCGTGTGGCGTTGGGCCGTCTCTGAAGGTTCTGCAAAAGCGCGCCATGGATGTCTCCAAGCTGTTGCTGCCCTACGAGCCGACCGATGTCGTGACCGAACTGGCCAACCACAAGGCGGCCAACCCGGATTTCAACATCACCAACGTGCACTTCTTCCCGCTGGGCGGGATCAAGACCAACGCCAACTGGGCGATCAATAACGGCGGCGCTTCGGCAAAGCCTGTAAACTCCTAAGGAACGGACATGACCCGAACAGTCGTAGAATCAAAAACAAAAACAGCCGTCCTGGGCTTTGATGAACCGTTCTGCGTGATCGGTGAACGGATCAACCCGACCGGCCGTAAGAAACTGGCCGCCGAGCTGGAAGCGGGCGACTTTTCGACCGTCGAAAAGGACGCCTTGGCTCAGGTGGCGGCTGGCGCGACCGTTCTGGATATCAATGCGGGCGTTGTCTACAACTCGAACCCCAACCCGAACGAGACCGAACCACCGCTGATGCGAAAGATCGTCGAGCTGGTGCAGGGTCTGGTTGACGTGCCGCTGTGTATCGACTCGTCGGTTCCGGGCGCGCTGGAAGCCGGCCTTGAGGCCGCAGAAGGCCGCCCACTGCTGAACTCGGTCACCGGCGAAGAAGAACGTCTGGAACTGGTTCTGCCGCTGGTCAAAAAGTACAACGTTCCGGTCGTGGCTATCTCGAACGATGACACTGGCATTTCGGAAGACCCCGATGTGCGCTTTGACGTCGCCAAGAAGATCGTCGAGCGCGCTGCCGATTTCGGCATCCCTGCACATGACATCGTGGTTGACCCGCTGGTCATGCCCATCGGTGCGATGGCGACCGCCGGTCAGCAAGTGTTCGCGCTGGTCCGTCGTCTGCGCGAAGAACTGGGTGTGAACACCACCTGCGGTGCGTCCAACATCTCGTTCGGTCTGCCGAACCGTCACGGCATCAACAACGCGTTCCTGCCGATGGCGATGGGTGCGGGCATGACCTCGGCCATCATGAACCCGGTGGCGTTGCCCGTGACGCAGAAGAAGATCGCCGAGAAAAAAGAGGCCGTGGCGGCAGCCGGTATCATCCTGCCTGAAGGCATGGACGATGAAACCTTCGTGCAGATGTTCGGTCTGGGATCGACGAAGCCGCGCGCCGGCAAGGAAATGGAAGCCATCCGCGCGGCAAACCTGCTTACCAACAACGACCCACATGGCGGTGAGTGGATCCGGTTCAACAAAGCACCGGACGAAGCGGGTGCCGCAGGACCCGTAGGTGGACGTCGCGGTGGTGGCCGTCGGCGCCGCGCCTGATCTGAACGACACAGACTGCAAAGGCCGGGCTCAGCGCCCGGCCTTTTGCATTTGACCCTGATCAATGTCGAATTTGCAGAAGGTTTCAGAATACCCTGATCCAGGATGCATTGATCAGGTGGCAGCATGAGTAAACATCACCCCCCAAAACTCTCGGATGCGGATCTGACCAGGAAACTGAACAAAAAGGTCTACTTCGATCAGCTGATCGAATTGCAGACACGATTGGCCAGAATTCAGCAAGCTTATCTGTTTCACGGGCTCAAGGGCGTGTTGGTTTTCGAAGGGTGGGACGCTGCCGGAAAAGGGGGGACCATTCGCCGGATCAATCAGGCCCTGGACCCGCGCAGCTTCAAGGTCTGGCCGATCGGTGCGCCCCGGAACTACTATCTCAACCGGCATTATCTGTTGCGTTTCTGGGAACGCCTGCCGCCTTCGGGTGCGATCTCCGCCTTCGACCGCAGCTGGTACGGCCGGGTTTTGGTTGAGCGGATCGAAAAGCTGACCCCGGAAACACGCTGGCGGGCCGCGTATCAGGAAATCAATGATTTCGAACGAATGCTGGTCGATGACGGGACTCGAATCGTGAAACTGTTCTTCCACATTTCACAGGAAGAGCAGATGCGCCGATTTACTGAGCGGCTGACCAACCCGATGAAACGCTGGAAGCTGACTTATGAAGATTTCAGAAACCGCGAAAAATGGGATGTCGCAGAGGTGGCCGTGGATGAAATGCTGGCACGGACGTCTACAGAAGTTGCCCCTTGGCACGTGATCCCGTCCAACAACAAGAAATATGCGAGGATCACGGCCATGAAGGCCATTGTCGAGGCGTTTTCGGAAGGGGTTGATCTGAACCCCCAGCATCTGGATCGCCGTACTTTGGAAGCGGCAGGCAAGACCTTGGCAGTCGACCAGTCCCTGATCGACAGCCTGCGAGCCCGAACCGAGTAAGAACCCGAAAAAGGTTGGTTGCGATCCGGGTTGAACGTCTGGATGTTCTGGTGTTATTTCATCTGACAAGGCGGGTATGATGTAATGGTAGCCTGTCAGCTTCCCAAGCTGAACGCGCGGGTTCGATTCCCGCTACCCGCTCCAAAATCGGACTGTAAGGCGCTGTTATTTCATCAAAAAAGGTGGCGCTGCGTGGCTTTGCCACCACCTTCACGGGCCTGACTGGCACGTGTTTCCACGGATCTGCTCAACGGGCTTGGAAAGCCGGTTCTAGCTGTTGAGGCCAAGCAAGGACTCTCTGCCAACGATGTGCGTCGGCAGTTCAACAGATTTGCCCGGTGCGTTGGATTCGATCATCTGAATCAACGCCTGAGCAGCCTTGCGTCCCATGTCACGATGAGGAACATGGACAGTTGTCAGCGCAGGGGCGACTATGCGCGCAAGCTCGATATCATCAAAGCCGGTGATCGATACATCTTCGGGCACCCGCAGTCCCATCTGCTGAGCTTGCCTTACCGCACCGACGGCCAGAACGTCGTTGCCGCACAACACCGCGGTCGGCGGGTTATCATTCGACATGAGATGCTTGAACGCATCGGCGCCGTTTTCAATCTCGTACGAGGTTTCGATCACCGAAAGGTCGTCTTGCGACAGTCCATGTCGGGACATCGCGTCTTTTATCCCTTGGATCCTCAAACGCGCACGGTCGTTGCCCTTGCTGATGCCTGAAATCGTTGCCAACCGCGTATGGCCTAATTCGATGATCTTGCTTGTCAAAGCCTCCATCGCCCGTCTGTTGTCAAACCCGACGGACGGTATTGGTTCGTCTGGCAGGAAGGACCACGCGACCAGAGCCGGCACTTTACGCCTTTCGAGATAGTCGTAGATTTGCACGTCCCGGTCATGCCCGATCAGCAACAGCCCGTCGGCGCCCCGTGCAACCAGCGTTCGGATCTGTTCTTCTTCTGCGGCCGGTTGGTAGGCCGAGCTGGAGACCAGCAAGGTGTAGCCCTGTTTGTGGATCTCTTCTTGGAACGCCTGCAACCCCCTTGCAAAGATTGCATTTTCCATCGTCGGAATTATCGCGCCGATCGTGAAAGAACGCCGTGCAGCCATCACTCGGGCTGCAAAGTTCGGCGTGTAGCCAAGGGTGTCTACGGCAGACAGAACACGTTTCCGCGTTGCCTCGACCACCTGTTGCGGGGTGTTCAGGCACCGTGACACGGTGGCAGTTGAAACGCCTGCTGCCTTGGCAACGTCATCCAGCGTCGGTGCGGACCGATGTTTTGACATTCTCGAACTCTCAATTCCGGTTCGCCTAAGTTAGTCGCATTTTTCCAAGGATGAAAGCGTTTATGTAAGCGCTTGCATTTATGATGTAAGCGCTTACAAATGTATTTGAGCCGATTCTGAAGGGAGTCCCGGAAATGTATCTCGCTGCATCAGTCATCGTTTTTGCGATCTATTTCGCAAATGTCGCTTTGGGTGCTTTTGCGAGCAGCGCGTTTCTTGGCGACGTTGGAGAGATGTTGGTTCTGTTCGCGGCTTCGATCCTGTTCGTTGTCGCAATTCTGAAAAAGGAAGCTGACCGGGACGCACAAGACGGCAGCTGAACTTTTGCTTGGGAGGGCAATTGATGAAAACCGACAAGACCGAACTGGCATCGGCCGAGCGCCGCAATTTTCTGAAACTGAGCGCCAGTGGCGCGTTTACGGCCGCATTGGTCGCTGGGGCAGGGGGCGTTTTGTGGTCTTCCGAGGCCGCCGCGCAGACCGCGAAGGAAGAAAGCGAGCGTGAAAAGGCCGCTGACCATGTAATGACAGTAGCCACAGCTTACGTGCTGGGCGCATCGCGCAGCTACCCCATCATGCAACTGGATCTGAAAGAGAACATCCAGAACGCCACAAACGGCAAGGTCTATGTGAAACTGGCCCCCGGCGGTCAGCTTGGTGCGGGTGGCGCACTGGTCCAGAAGGTGCAGGGCGGCACCATTCAGGCGGCGCAGCATTCGCTGTCGAATTTCGCGCCGTTCGCGTCGACAGTCGACCTGATCAACATGCCGTACCTGTGCGGCTCGAACCAGCGTTTCACGAACCTTGTCCATTCGGACACGTGGAAAAGTGAGGTTCACCCCAAGGTCGAAGCGGCAGGGTTCAAGGCTCTGTTCTATGTGAACATCGACCCGCGCGTCGTTGCGGTTCGTCAGGGCGGCAATGCCGTGCTCACACCCGGTGATATGAGCGGGATCAAGTTCCGCGTGCCGGGATCCAAGATGCTGCAACAATACTACCGGATGGTCGGCGCCAACCCGACGCCCGTTGCCTGGGGCGAGACCCCCTCGGCCATCAAGCAGGGCGTTGCGGATGCGCTCGATCCTTCGGTTGGCGCACTCTATGTCTTCGGCTTCAAGGACATCCTCAGCCATGTGACCTTCACGCAGGCGGTGCCGGACAGCCAAGTTTATTCCTGTAATCTGGAATGGTTCAACTCGATGCCGGCTGATGTGCAGGAAGGCATCATGTGGGGGTCGGAAATGACCAGCCATCAGAACCTGTCCAAGGTTCCGTCGGCCCGCGCCTATGCCATGGCCGAGCTGAACAAGGCCGGGGTGCAGTTCCACTCGCTCAGTGACGACCAACTGGCGGAATGGCAGGATGCCGGCGGGTATCAAAACGCCGATTGGGATCCGTTCAAGATGGAACTGGCTGGATCGATGGAAAACTTCGAAAAGCTGGTCGAAGCCGCCGGTACTCAGGGCAAATACTACGTCCACGACGCGTAAGCCCAAGCCGTGGACGCCTGACGGGCGTCCACGAACCTTACTTTCAGTCAGCCCGACAACAACCCGCCACATCAGGCGCGGGTCAGGCTGTCCCTGCGCCGGAGGATCAGATGACCATTCTTCAAAACATAGACCGAAACGCAGAGCGTTGGTTGCTGCTGGTGTTCTACGTGATGCTGGTGATTACCATGGCCATCGAAGTGCTGCGGCGCGAGATTTTTGCTTATTCGTCGATCTGGGGCGAGGAAATCGTCCGGTATTCCTTCATCTATCTGGCCTGGATCGGTGCCGCGGCTGCGGTGAAAGAGCGGGCGCATATACGGATCGATGTGATCATGCATTACATCGGGCCTCGCCCCAAGGCGGTGCTGTATATTTTCGGCGATCTCGTGATGTTCGGCGTGGCAATCATCGCGCTCTACTGGTCGTATGAGGCGGTTCATGTCTCGGCCAAGTTCGGCTCGGTCACGGATGGGCTTCGGGTCTCGAAAGTCTGGTTCCTAATGGCCGTGCCCACTGGATTTGCCCTGATGATATGGCGGCTGATCCAATCCTTCCTGCGTGACCTGAAATCACTTCGTGACGGCACCCCCGTCTTCGAAGGCGACAAGCTGTTTGACTGAGGAGAATACGGATGCTTTGGAATTCCCTCAATCAAACCGTTGAACTGGGCTGGGATTTTTACCTGCCGGTGATCCTGTTCGTAGGCCTGATCGCCTTGGCCGTGCCCGTTTGGGCCGCCATAGGAACAGCGGCGGTCGTGATGCTGATCATGTCCGGTGATCTACCTCTCAGCCTGGTCGGAGAAAGCCTGTTCACAGGTATCGACGCATTTGCCCTGACCGCTGTTCCGTTGTTCATCCTGACCGGGGACGTTCTGGTGCGGACCGGTCTGTCGCGCAAATTCCTGGACGTAGCCGAGGCGCTGACCTGCTTCGCCAAAGGCGGGTTCGGTTCGGCCACGGTTCTGGTCTGCGGTATGTTTGCCGCGATTTCAGGGTCGGATGCTGCCGGGGCGGCTGCGGTGGGGCGCATGACCATCAACCGGCTGGTGGAAAGCGGATATCCGCGTCCCTATGCCTGTGCTCTGGTTGCGGCTGGTGCCTGTACCGGCATCCTGATCCCACCCTCGATCGCCTATATCATCATCGGCCTCGTGCTGGGTATCTCCGCCTCGACCCTGTTTCTTGCAGCCTTGATTCCGGGTCTGGCCATCCTGGTGTCGATCCTGATCACCAACATCATCATGAACCGTCTTTACGCCTATGAGGGCGGCGGCATGATGACCATGGGTGAATGGCTGTCCAATCTGGGCAAGGCGCTGAAATCGGGCTGGTACGCCTTCATCGTGCCGGGGATCATTTTCTACGGCATCTTCTCAGGTCGCCTTACCCCGACCGAAGCCGGCGCAACCGCCGTGGTCGTCACCATCATCATGGGCTTCATCCTGCGCACACTGACGCTGGCGGACTTTCCATCGATGCTGGTCAGTTCGGCCAAGGTTAACGGAGTCATCCTGCCGATCATCGCCTTCTCGGCACCCTTGGCCGAAGCACTGGCGATCATGGGCGTGCCACAGGGCTTCGTGGCCTCGGTCACGTCGCTTACCGATGATCCGTATCTGTTGATCTTGCTGATGATCGGCATCCTGATCGCAGCGGGCTGCGTCATGGAGACAACGCCGAACATCGTGATTCTGGCGCCGATCCTGAAGCCGCTGGCCGACAATATCGGCATGAATGAAATCCAGTTCTGCATCATGATGATCACCGCGCTGGGTGTGGGCTTTATCACGCCGCCGCTGGGTCTGAACCTGTTCGTCGTATCTGGCATTACCGGTGAGTCCATTCTGAAGATTGCCGCCCGGGCCATTCCTTTCGTACTGACCATGCTGATCGTGGTGATCCTGATCGCCTACGTGCCTGCTGTGTCGACCACACTGCTTCCTGAAATCTACCAATAGGACCTGCTGAACATGCCTCGTGAATATTTGAAAAAGGCGACTTTAACCGCTCAATCACATGCCTCAGAGGTGCATGATACGGTCAAGACCATCCTTGCCGATATCGAGGCCGGTGGCGATGCCAAGGCGCTGGAATACGCCGTCAAGTTCGACAAGTTCGAAGGAAATGTCCTGATGACGCAGGACGAGATTGATGCCGCCATCGCACAGGTGCCGGAAAAACTGAAGGCCGATATCCGCTTTGCCCACGACAATGTCCGTCGCTTTGCCGAGACGCAGAAGGCCACCGTGTCGGACGTACAGATGGAGATCGTGCCCGGTTTCGTTGCCGGGCAAAAGGCGATCCCGGTGGATGCGGCAGGATGCTATGTTCCCGGTGGGCGCTACAGCCATATCGCCAGCGCGATCATGACGGTGACAACGGCCAAGGTCGCCGGGTGCCGTCATATCACGGCCTGTTCTCCGCCCCGTCCGGGCGAGGGCGTGGCGCCAGCGATTGTCTATGCCGCGCATATCTGCGGAGCCGACAGCATTCTGGCCATGGGCGGTGTGCAAGGCGTGGCCGCCATGACCTATGGTTTGTTCGGATTGCCGCGCGCCAATATCCTTGTGGGGCCGGGCAACCAGTTCGTGGCCGAGGCCAAACGCATCCTGTACGGCAAGGTTGGTATCGACATGATCGCGGGCCCGACCGACAGCCTGATCCTTGCCGACAGTTCCGCGGACGCCCACGTGGTGGCAACCGATCTGGTCAGTCAGGCCGAGCACGGATACAATTCGCCCGTCTGGCTGGTGACGGATGATCGCGACCTTGCGCAGAAAGTCATGGAGCTGGTTCCGGTTTTGATCGACGATCTGCCAGAGCTGAACCGGGAAAACGCCTCGGCCGCGTGGCGCGACTATGCCGAAGTCATCGTTTGTTCCGACCGCGAAGAGATGGCCGCGTGTTCCGATGAATATGCGCCCGAGCACTTGACGGTTCAGGCCGAGGATCTGGATTGGTGGCTGGATCGCTTGACCTGCTATGGTTCGCTGTTCCTGGGTGAGGAAACCACCGTGTCCTACGGGGACAAGGCAACCGGAACGAACCATGTTCTGCCGACTTCGGGTGCGGCCAGTTACACCGGCGGTTTGAGTGTTCACAAATACATGAAGATCGTCACCTGGCAGCGCGCAACACGTGAAGGATCGAAATCGATCGCCGAAGCCACCGCACGGATTTCCCGACTGGAAGGTATGGAAGGTCACGCCCGTGCCGCTGATGTGCGTCTGGCCAAGTATTTCCCGGATGAGCAATTCGATCTGACCGCTGATGGATGACCCGCGCACATTGTTTGACCTGACGGGCCGGGTGGCCTGTATCACCGGCGCCAGTTCGGGGCTGGGGCGGCAGGTGGCGCGGACACTTGCCGCGGCCGGCGCGCGCGTCGTCGGCGTGGCGCGTCGCAGCGACGCGTTGGCGCAGATGCAGGCCGAAATCGGCGAACACGCAGAAGCCGTCGTTGCTGATGTTGCGGATCGTGCCGGAATCGGCGGGCTGGTGCAGGTGATCAATTCCAAGTTTGGCGCACCGGATATTCTGGTGCATGCGGCCGGGGTCAACACGCGTGAGGCCGCCGACGAGGTGACACCTGATGGCTGGGATGCCACGCTTGCCCTGAACCTGAGCGCGCCGTTTTTCCTGAGTCAGTCGATGGTGCCCGAAATGAAAAAAAAGGGGTGGGGGCGCATCGTCAATTTCGCCTCGCTGCAAACGACGCGGGCCTTTCCGGGCGGCATTGCCTATGGCGCGACCAAGGCCGGGATCGCGCAATTGACCCGTGCCATGGCCGAAGCCTGGTCGCCCTTTGGCATTACCGCCAACGCAATCGGTCCGGGGTTCTTTCCGACCGAGCTGACCCAGGCCGTGTTTGACGACCCCCAGCGCGCGGAACGCAACGCCGCTCAAACCTGCATTGGGCGCAATGGGCAGATGCAGGATATCGACGGGCCGATCCTGTTTTTGTGCTCGAACGCGTCCGGCTATGTCACGGGGCAGGTTCTTATGGTTGATGGAGGGTTCACAGCCAAATGAAAGCACTGGTTTACCAAGGTGTGGAGCAGATGGTGTTCGGCGATGTGCCGGATGCCGAGGCGGGTCCGTCCGAGCATTTGATCCGGATCGAGGCGGTTGGCATCTGCGGGTCGGACATGCACGCCTATCTGGGCCATGATGCCCGCCGTCCGGCTCCGCTGATTCTGGGTCACGAGGCGGCCGGTGTGATTGTCGACGGGATACGAGCCGGTGATCGTGTCACGATCAATCCGCTGGTAAGCTGCGGTCAATGTGCGGCCTGCCTTGCCGGTCGGGAAAACCTGTGCCCGGATCGCCAGATCATCTCGATGCCTCCGCGCGAAGGGGCGTTTGCTCAATACGTCACCATGCCTGCCAGCAATCTTGTTGAGGTCCCGGAGGATGTTTCGTTCGCCAAAGCCGCGCTGGCGGAACCGCTTGCCGTCAGCTGGCATACGGTCCGGTTGGGGATCGAGGCTCTGCATCCTGCGATGGACGGTCGCGCACTGGTGATCGGCGGCGGGGCCATCGGCCTTGCGGCGGCATTGGCCTTGCGGGCAATGGGCGTTGACGATGTGACCATCGCGGAACCACATGAGCTGCGTCGCAACTACCTGGCGAAAATCGAAAGCTTTGCGCTGGTGGAGTCAACCAAAGGGACTTACCCGTTGGTCATAGATGCCGTGGGGTACGCTGCGACGCGGTCGGTTGCCTCGGCCATGGCCGAACCGGGCGGCGTGATCGCGCATGTGGGTTTGGGTGAGGATACCGGTGGTCTGGATGTTCGCCGGATGACCTTGCAGGAAATCACATTCATAGGGACTTACACATACACCGCCAAAGACTTTCGCCAGACGGCTCAGGCGATCTTTGACGGGCGGCTGGGGGCTCTGGATTGGATGGAAGAACGCGCTCTGGCCGACGGCGCGCAAGCGTTTTGCGATATCCGGTCTGGCGCCGTGGCCGCACCGAAGATTATCCTGAGACCCTGGGGATAGAACTGACAGAACTGGAGACCTTCATGTACGCAAAAATACTGGTCCCGTTAGCTTTGGATCACGGCATATCGCAACACACGCTGGAAATCGCACGGGCCTTGTCAGGAGAGGGCGCAGAAATAATTGCGCTGCATGTCTACGAGATGCCTCAGGGATCGGTCAGCGCCTATCTGGACAAATCGGTTGTCGCCGAAGGGTTTGAACGGGCCCGTTTGCAACTGTTGCAAAAAGTCGAAGGGCTTGAAGGGGTGACGGCCGAAATCGTCAAAGGCCATACCGCGCGGTCCATCATCGACTATGCCAGCAGCAAGGATGTCGACTGTATCGTAATCGGCTCGCACAAGCCGGACCTGAGCGACTACTTCCTGGGATCGACCGCTTCGCGCGTCGTCCGCCATGCCCCCTGTGCCGTACACGTGCACCGAAGGGCCTGAATTCCTCAATCGCGCGTCTAGCGCCCCAAACAGGACCAAAAGCTGGATCATGAACATAGACAAAAAGATCACCGACGATCTGGTGGCCAACGAAATCTCGTTTGTCACCACTGTCCCGTGCAAGCAATTGGCAGGTGTCATCGCGGAAATCGACGAGCGCGAGGGCATCTATCACATCCCGTCCAACAAGGAAGACGAAGGGATGGGCCTGTGTGCAGGGGCGTGGATGGGCGGCAAGCGGCCCGCGATCATCATGCAGAACACGGCCATTGGCGTGACGATCAATACGCTGGCGACGCTGATCCAGTATTACCGGATGCCGCTGCCGATGCTGATATCGTACCGGGGGGAATTGCGCGAACCCATTGCCTGCCAGGTTGAAATGGCGGTTCACACCAAGGCGCTACTGGCTCAGTTGAACATCCCCACCTACCACTTCCACCATCAGGCCGATGTCGAAGAGCTCGACGCGATCCTGAAATACACATTCATGTGCAACAAGCCGGTCGCCATCCTGACCGACGCCAATTTCTGGGGAGGCTATGGCGACCAATGATCCGTTCTGAAATTCTGAAGGAAATCGCCCCGATCCTGCGTGATCAACTGGTTGTCTGCAACATCGGCATTCCCAGCCAGGAGCTGCATGCCATCGACGACCAGCCCACCAACTTCTACATGCTTGGCACCATGGGGCTTGCGTCCTCGATCGGTCTGGGGCTGGCGCTGTCACAGCCGAAGCCGGTGATCGTCATCGACGGCGACGGCTCGATCCTGACCAATCTGGGCACCCTGCCAACGATCGCCAACAACGTGGCGGACAATTACATCCTGCTGATCGTGGACAATGGCTCGTACGGTTCGACCGGCGATCAGCCGACCTATGCCGGGCAAAAGACCTCGCTGGCCAAAATGGCCGAGGCCGCCGGGTGTGAGCGCGTGATCGAATGTGCCGCCGAAGACACTGGGCGCGTACTGCAAGAGGCGCTGGATGCCAAACAGATGACCGTCATCGTCAGCAAATGCGAAAGCGGCAATGCCAAGATGCCGCCGATCACGATGGATCCGGTGGTCATCCGCGACCGCTTCATGAAGGCCGTTCAGGCCTGATGGGCGCAAGCGCCATCCACAGCGCCGAGGACGCTCGCCGCCTGGCGCGGCGGCGTCTTCCGTGGATGGTGTTCGACTATATTGATGGTGCAGCCGGGGCCGAGATGGGTGCCGATCGCAATCGGTCCGCTTTGGATGCAATGACCTTGCGCCCGCGCATCCTGCGCGACGTCAGTGAAAGATCTCTGGCAACTTCCCTGTTCGACCGGCCCGCGAAACGCCCGTTTGGTATCGCGCCGATGGGCATGTGCAATTTGTCCGCGCCGGGGGCCGACTTGATGCTGGCCCGCATCGCGGCACGCCACGAGGTGCCGCTTGGGGTTTCGACTGTGGCCTCGACCGCGATGGAGGATCTGATCGTCGAAGCGGAAGGCCATGCCTGGTTCCAGCTGTATTTCAGCGGCGATGGCAGCGGCACATTCAAGCTGGTCGATCGCGCCAAGGCAGCGGGGTACGAGACACTGGTGCTGACCGTGGATGTGCCCGAGGTTGGCCGACGCCCGCGCGAGTTGCGTCATGGGTTCAAAATGCCATTCAAAATGGGGCCAAAGCAGGTGATGGATTTTGCCCTGCACCCCCGGTGGTCCTTGCCGGTCCTGCTGAAAGGCAAGCCGGAAATGGCGAATTTCCGGATGGATGGCTACGATTTCGACCGCACCGAAAGCCGCGCCAAGGCCACGTGGGAGACATTGGCCCGTCTGCGCGACCAGTGGACCGGAAATCTGGTGGTCAAAGGCGTATTGGACGCAGACGACGCGCAAAGGCTCAAGTCAGCGGGCGTGGACGCAATTCAGGTCTCAAGCCATGGTGCACGCCAGTTGGAAAGTGCGCCCGCACCAATCACGGTGCTGCCCCAGATACGCAAGGCCGTCGGTCCAGATTTTCCGCTTTTCTACGACAGCGGGCTGCGTTCTGGTGAAGACGTTCTCAAGGCGCTTGCGAATGGGGCGGACTTTGCCTTTTTCGGCCGTATCCTTCAGTTTGCAATTGCGGCCGAAGGCGAAAAGGGTCTGGCGCAGCTATGGTCGGTACTCAGCGAAGAAATCAGCATCGCCTTGGCCCAGCTGGGCGTCACGTCGCTGGACGAGGTCCGACGCAACGCCTGATGTGGTTGACAGCAATGACCCGAGGTTTCCCACGGGTCACTGAACTGTCGGTTTAACCGCGGCGCCTGCGACGCCGACCGCCACCTGCTTCGGTTTCGCCGCCGGTGTTGAAGCTTGGGTTGGGCAAAGTGACAACCTGGGCCAGTTCCGGGAACGGATCCGTCTTGTGCGGGATCGCATTGGCGGCCACGAAGTGATCCTGAAACTTCGGCTCAATGGCGGTTTCGATCTTGGTGATCTCGCGCACGACGCGCTCGATCTCGGCGCGCGATCCGATATTGCACAGCGCGATACGTGCGCCGGTGCCTGCGGCGTTGCCCGCGCTGGAGACTTTCTCCAGTGGCGCGTCGGGTATCATTCCCAGCACCATGGCGTGTTTGGTCGAGATATGCGCGCCGAACGCACCGGCCAGAACCACGCGATCCACCTTTTCGACATTCATTTCGTCCATCAGCAGGCGTGCACCTGCGTACAATGCTGATTTCGCAAGCTGGATGGCACGGATGTCACCCTGCGTGACCGTGATGCGGGGGCCACCCTCGGCGCTGGCATCGTGGATCAGATAGGCATGTGTGCGACCTTCGGGCACGCAGCGGGCAGTGCCGGTCTGTTCCGCCGATCCGATCAGGCCGCCTTCGTCCAGCAGGCCTGCGATACGCATCTCGGCCACTGCCTCGATGATACCGGATCCGCAGATGCCTGTGATCCCGGTCGTGGCGATCTCCTGATCAAAGCCGTCTTCGTCGGACCATTTTTCGGACCCGATGACGCGGAACCGGGGTTCCTTGGTAACAGGGTCAATCTCGATTCTCTCGATCGCCCCGGGTGCGGCGCGCTGGCCGGAACTGATTTGAGCGCCTTCAAAGGCAGGCCCGGTGGGCGAGGAGCAGGCGAGCACGCGGCTGGTATTGCCAAGCAGGATTTCAGCGTTGGTGCCCACGTCGACGATCAGAACCAGATCCTGCGACCTTCCGGGTTCTTCAGACAGGGCCACCGCCGCGCAGTCCGCGCCCACATGGCCTGCGATACAGGGCAGGATATAGACCTGCGCGCGTGGGTTCATGGTTGTCAGATCCATGTCGCGGGCGGGCAGGGACATGCTTTCCGACGTTGCCAGCGCAAATGGGGCCTGACCCAGTTCCACCGGGTCCAGCCCCAGCAGCAAGTGATGCATGACCGGGTTGCAGACGAACACAGTTTCCACGATCAGAGAGGCATCGATGCCTGCCTCTTCGGCAATCGACGTGGCCAGGTCATTGATTGCCTCGCGCACTGCCTTGGTCATCTCCTGATCGCCGCCGGGGTTCATCATGGAATACGAAACACGGCTCATCAGGTCTTCGCCGAACCGGATCTGGGGATTCATGAGGCCAGAGGATGCCTTGACCTCGCCGGTTTCCAGATCGGTCAGATGCGCGGCGATGGTGGTCGAGCCGAGGTCGATGGCCAGACCATACAGCCCGCCTTCATGCAGGCCGGGCCAGATTTCGACGATACGCGCCACGCTGTCCTTGTGACCTTTGTGGACCGCCACGGTGACTTCCCATTTACCCTTGCGCAGAACCGGTTGAAGTTTGGACATCAGCGTCAGGTCCGCCGTGACGGCTTCGATGTCCCACTGTTCGCGCAACGCGCGCTCGAGCCGTTCCAGATCACCGGTGGGCGAATGCATGTCGGGTTCTTCCACCACAACGAAATAAAGGCGCGTGGCCGGGTCCATCGTGATGGCACGCGCGGCTGCCGCCTTGCGCACGACCTGCCGGTGCACCTGGCTTTCGGGCGGTACGTCGATCACGACATCGCCCTGAACCGAGGCCTGACAGCCCAGACGGCGGCCCGGTTTCAGACCGCGCTTGTCGTCATAACGCTGTTCGACGGCGTTCCATTCGCTCAGCGCGTCTTCGGACACCGTGACGCCGTGCTTGGGAAATTCGCCATAGCTGGGTGTGATCTGGCACTTTGAACAGATGCCGCGGCCCCCGCAGACCGAATCCAGATCCACCCCCAATTGACGGGCCGCCGTCAGAATTGGGGTGCCGACGGGAAAGTGCCCGCGTTTGCCGGACGGGGTAAAGACGACAAGAGGGTCGGTGGTCATCAGTGACATACCTTTTCATATTCGCGCGTATGCCGGGCAAGATATGGGTTTGCGCGAAAAGGGAAAGGCCATCAGCGGCACGATCTGCACAACGAGCGTCGTTTTCTTCCACTGCATCGACAACCAGAGCCAAAGAGTTGCCCCCAAGGGCTTTTCCTTTGGTTCAATCCATGTAATAGGGTCACCGCCAAACGGGCTTTTGCATGGGGTATTCAGATGCAGATTCGTGAGGCACTTACCTTTGACGACGTTCTCCTGGTTCCGGGCGCATCTTCCGTGCTGCCGGCAACAGCGGATACGACCACGCGTGTGACGCGCGAAATCACCATGAACATCCCATTGTTGAGTTCGGCCATGGACACCGTGACCGAGGCGCGCATGGCCATTGCCATGGCTCAGGCGGGCGGCATCGGTGTGGTACACAAGAACCTTTCGGTGGAAGAACAGGCCCGCGAAGTCCGCCGGGTCAAGCGGTTTGAATCCGGTATTGTCTATAACCCGGTGACACTGCGAGTGGATCAGACATTGGCGGACGCCAACGCGCTGGTACAGCGCTACAACTTCACCGGTTTTCCGGTCGTCGACGAGCAGGGCCGCGTGGTGGGTATCCTGACCAACCGCGACATGCGCTTTGCGAACTCGGACGATACGCCGGTACACGCGATGATGACTTCGGAAAACTTGGCGATGCTACAGGAACCGGCCGATCTGGAAGAAGCCAAAAGCCTGATGCGGGCGCGCCGTATCGAAAAGCTGCTGGTCGTGGATGGTGAAGGCAAGCTGACCGGTCTTCTGACGCTGAAGGATACGGAGCAGGCCGTTTTGAACCCAACCGCCTGCAAGGACCGCCTGGGTCGCCTGCGGGTCGCTGCGGCGACGTCGGTCGGGGATGCCGGGTTCGAACGGTCCGAGCAATTGGTGGATTCGGGTGTCGACATCATCGTCGTCGATACGGCGCATGGTCATTCGCAGGGCGTGCTGGACGCTGTAAAGCGGGTCAAGACCCTGTCCAACGAGGTTCAGATCATTGCCGGAAATGTTGCAACAGGAGAAGCGACCAAAGCCCTGATCGATGCTGGTGCCGACGCGATCAAGGTGGGCATCGGCCCGGGATCGATCTGTACCACACGGATGGTGGCGGGGGTTGGTGTGCCTCAGTTGACCGCGATCAGCGATTGTGCGGCGGCAGCTGGCGACGTGCCGGTCATCGCGGATGGGGGCATCAAGTTCTCGGGTGACTTTGCAAAGGCGATTGCCGCCGGGGCATCCTGTGCCATGGTCGGGTCGATGATTGCGGGCACCGACGAAAGCCCGGGCGAGGTGATCCTGTATCAGGGCCGTTCGTTCAAATCCTATCGCGGGATGGGCAGCTTGGGTGCAATGGCGCGCGGATCAGCCGACCGCTATTTCCAGAAAGATGCAGCCAATGACAAACTGGTGCCCGAAGGCATCGAAGGGCAGGTGCCCTACAAAGGCTCGGCCAGTGCCGTGATCCACCAGTTGGTTGGCGGCTTGCGTGCGGCGATGGGGTATACCGGCTGCGCCACCATCGAAGAGATGCGCAAGAACTGCAATTTCGTGAAAATTACGGGCGCCGGTCTGAAGGAAAGCCACGTCCACGATGTTCAGATCACCCGCGAAAGCCCGAACTACCGGGTCATGTAAGCCATCCAGCAAGACACAAGGCACCCGGGAACGGGTGCCTATTTGCCACTTGGATCGGCCAGCCGGACCCATTTTCGCCAAGGTATTCCACAATGACACCCGCCGCCCGTGTTCAGGCCTCGATCGAAATTCTGGATGATATTCTGGCTGGCGCGCCGGTTGAAAAAGCACTAACCGGCTGGGCGCGGCGCAGTCGCTTCGCCGGATCCAAGGATCGGGCAGCCATTCGCGATCACGTATTCGACGCACTGCGACGCAAGCGTTCATATGCAGCGTTGGGAGGGTCCGACACCGGGCGCGGTTTGATGATCGGTGCGACCCGTGCGTCAGGCTGGGATCTGGCCGACCTGTTCACCGGCGACCGTCACGCTCCGATGCCGGTTCAGAAAACGGAAGCGGCGCGGGATTTCGCGTCCCAGGCCGAAAGATATGACATTCCGGAGTGGCTTTGGCCTCGGTTCGTTGACTCTCTGAAGGATGCCTTGGTTCCTTGTGCGATGTCATTGCAGCACCGGGCGCCTGTTCACCTGCGGGTCAACTTGCGAAAAACCGATCTTGGCGGGGCCATCGACGCCTTGAAGTCCGAGGGTGTGATCGCCCATCCGGTTCAGGTATGCCAAACCGCGCTCGAGGTGACAGAGGGGGCCCGGCGCATTGCCCAAAGCCAGGCCTATGCCCAGGGTCTGGTCGAGCTTCAGGACGCTGCAAGCCAGGCGGTCGTGGCCGCGCTGGATCTGCGGCCGGGGATGCGTGTTCTGGATTATTGCGCGGGTGGTGGCGGCAAGGCGCTGGCGCTTGCTGCGCACGAGGGCGTCGACGTGTTTGCACATGATGTGAATGCCGGTCGCATGAAGGATATTCCGACCCGGGCGGAACGAGCAGGTGCAAAGATAACCATCCTCAACTCCGATGACCTTACAGGTGTTGATCCGTTTGATGTGGTTTTGGTTGATGCGCCGTGCTCTGGCAGCGGATCGTGGCGAAGGGCGCCGGCCGGGAAATGGGCCTTGACCGAGGATCGCTTGCGGGACCTCACCGCCATTCAGGCCGGTATTCTATCGGACATTGCGCCTTTGGTGCATCCGGGCGGCCTGCTGGCTTACGCAACCTGTTCGGTTCTGAACGATGAAAACGGCAAGATCATAGACGATTTTCTGGATCAGTTTTCCCAGTGGCGGGAAACCTTCCGGAAAACGTGGCACGTTACACACGAATCTGACGGGTTCTTTACGTCGCACTTGACGCGCTGAGTTTTTGGCAAATAACAACCTTGGGTAGATCGCTGCTTTCCGAACGCCGTTAAGCGGGAATTAACCAATTTTGGCCGTTATAGCCGATACCTTTGCGCCCGAGCCGTTTATGTCTGACACAGCAGAATTTTTCAGCGACCCATCTCTTGTCCACACGCCTTCCGCATCTCGTCTATGGTCGTTGGTGGCGGTGGCATTGTTGATCAGCATTGCCCCCATGGTCGGGTTGCTGCCACCGAATTGGACCATGGGCATGATGGTCGCGGGAACTTCACTTTTGATCGTTGCACTATGCGTCGTGATCAAGGGCCAGGTCCACGCCAGACATGCGCAACAAACCACTGCCGTCATGGCCGCGTTTGCAGAACAGGAAGAGTCACCTTTCCTGATCGCAAACACCTATGGCGACGTTCTGGCGTCCAACGCATCAGCGCGGGAACAGTTCGGTGCGGCGAAAGGAGCCAGCCTTGAAAACTGCCTCAGTTCGACGTTCTCGACCCCTCAGGTGATTTTGTTGAGGTTGCAATCTCAGGCCCGATCATTCGGTCGGGCCCGCGAAGACTGCGTGATCAGGGGAAACACAAGCAGTGTAACCGTGTTTCTATTGGCTCCCGACATTTTTTGCTGGCGGTTTCAACAGTCAGAACAGGAAAGCTGGCAGTCTCTCAACCTGCCGGTTCTGACCATCGGATGCGCGGATGACGTGGTGCGCCCGAATCCGGCGGCGAAAAAGTTGCTTGGGCCGCGTTCCGGTCGGGTTCGCGACATCTTCGGTGATGCTGACCCCCGGATCGGAGCCTCAAACATCATCAAGTCACAGGACGGAATGATTTCGGTCGCTGTGACGGAACTTTCCCGATCCAGCAAGGAACGAAGCCTTGGTTTGGTGCCGCTCATTGAAACTCCGGCGCCCGGGGCCAGCACGTCTTTTGCAGATCTTCCAGTTCCGGTCCTCACCCTGTCTCCGGCGGGGGCCATTCTGAATGCCAACAGGCTGGCGAATAAGCTGCTGGGAAATGAAAACCTGGAAGGCGCGAACATAGCCGACATCATGCGGGGTATGGGGCACCCCATTCTGGATTGGCTGGCGCGGACGGCCGCGCAAGAAGACGCGCAACGATCCGAGTTTCTTCAGTTGACCCGAAAAGACAAGGAAGTCTTCGTTCAGGTCACGCTGAGCCGTGTCGTTGTCGATGGCAAGATCTGTCTGATCGCGGTTCTGAATGACGCGACCGAGTTGAAGACTTTGGAGGCTCAATTCGTCCAAGGGCAGAAAATGCAAGCTGTGGGTCAATTGGCCGGCGGGGTCGCACATGATTTCAACAACCTGCTGACGGCCATTTCCGGGCACTGCGATCTGCTGTTGTTGCGTCACGATCAGAATGACCCGGATTATGGGGATCTGGTTCAGATCAACCAGAACGCCAACCGGGCCGCTGCGCTGGTCAGCCAGCTTCTGGCATTCTCGCGCAAACAGACTCTCAGGCCCGAAGTTCTGGATTTGCGCGACACGATCTCGGATCTCATTCACTTGTTGAACCGGTTGGTGGGCGAGAAAGTTCTACTGACCCTCAGCCATGATCCGGTGTTAAAGCCGGTTCGGGCGGACAAACGGCAGTTGGAGCAGGTGTTGATGAATCTTGTCGTCAACGCGCGCGATGCCATGCCTGACGGGGGCGAGATCCGTATCGAGACCGAGGTGTTGAAGCTGTCGCAACCGCTCAGCAGGGACAGGGCGACCGTCCAGCCCGGCGAATACGTTACGGTCAGGGTCATGGACAGCGGCGTGGGAATACCTGCCGACAAACTGCAAAAGGTTTTCGAGCCGTTCTATACGACAAAGCGTACGGGCGAGGGGACAGGGCTTGGGCTTTCAACAGCGTATGGTATCGTCAAGCAGACGGGCGGTTTCATCTTTGTCGACAGTACGGTGGGTCGAGGCACCGAATTCACCGTCTTTCTACCGGTTTGCACCACTGTGGCAGAGGCTGAACAGGACACTCCGGCCCAGCCCGAAGCTCAAAGCGCCCGGCAAGGAGAGGGCGTCGTGCTTTTGGTTGAAGACGAAGCGCCGGTCCGCGCCTTTGCAACCCGGGCCCTGCGGCTCAAGGGCTACACCGTGCTGGAGGCGGATTCGGCCGAGGAAGCCCTGCGGCTTCTGGAAGATCCGTCTTTGAACGTGGACGTATTCGTAACGGATGTGGTCATGCCCGGTATGGATGGGCCGACCTGGGTGCGCAAAGCTCGGGAAACACGTCCGGATGCCCGCGTGGTCTTCGTATCGGGTTACACGGAAGGTGCCTTTGGCGATTCAGAATCCGAGATCGCCAATTCGACCTTCCTGCCCAAGCCGTTTTCCCTCACCCAGTTGACCGAGGCGGTTTTCCAACAGTTGAACTGAGCACCCTACAAGGCTGCATCGTGGAGCGCGAATTCCTCTGCGTGTCTTTTGCGAAATTTCTGCCGTGTCTCGGGCGTCAGCGTCAGATCACCCGGTGGTGATACATTCTCTTGCGGCAGGTCGATCTGCATATTCAGTCGCGCTTGCAGGAAGTCGAGAATTTTGTCCTGGTTTTCGTATTTGAAAATATGCGTGGCGCCGCGACCATTGCTGCGGGTACGGAAAAACTGGCTTTGGCTGCCAACATCGGCAAAATCCGGGCGCGGGTTTGTCATATAGGCTTGCACAAACGCATCGAAACTCATGTCTCGGGTCGAATGGACGTGGCCGACCAGATCGGCGCGGCTGCGAAATCGATACCAGCTGCCCAGCCAGTCAACGGGTTCGCGAACAACTGCCAGGATCTCCATCTCGGTATCGTACATCTTCCGAAAAACGTTCTGGAAAAACCGATCATACCTGCGCACCGGAGCATGTTTGAGCTCGGGCGGATGAGTGACAACGATATCAGCGCGATCCCGCAACGCCGTGTGATAAGCCGTGCTGCCGGTTTTCGGAACGGCAAGGAAGGCAAGGCGTTCCTCATAGAAAACAAGCATTTAATTGCTCCAATTGTCATCCGGCTATGCGCGCAGATTGTCGTAAAGGACTTCTTAATACAATTGCTGAAGACTAAATCCCGTAAGTTTTTATTGAAATGTTCTTCTTTTGGTCCCATAAGGAACAAGAGGCGAACAAAGCAGCGATTGCCGCCCGATCAAGGGTGTGACAAAAGGGAAGGCGACAGGACAATGGCGGATCTTCTGACAATGAGCGACAAGAAAAACGCAGACAAGCAAAAGGCGCTCGACAGCGCGCTGGCCCAGATCGAACGGCAGTTCGGCAAAGGCTCCATCATGAAGCTTGGCGAAGGCGCCAAACAGGACATCGACGCAAGTTCGACAGGCTCGCTCGGGCTGGATATTGCGTTGGGAATCGGCGGTCTGCCCATGGGGCGCATTGTTGAGATTTACGGCCCCGAAAGCTCGGGGAAGACGACGCTGACGCTGCATTGCATTGCAGAACAGCAGAAACGCGGCGGCGTCTGCGCCTTTGTTGACGCCGAGCACGCGCTGGACCCGCAATATGCGCGAAAGCTGGGCGTTGATCTGGATGAGCTTCTGATCTCGCAGCCCGATACCGGAGAGCAGGCGCTGGAGATCACCGATACGCTGGTGCGCTCGGGCGCGGTCAACATGGTCGTGGTCGATTCGGTTGCGGCGCTGACGCCGAAATCCGAACTGGAAGGCGACATGGGTGATAGCAATGTCGGCGTTCAGGCCCGTCTGATGAGCCAGGCGATGCGGAAACTGACGGGCTCGATCAGCCGCTCGAACTGCATGGTGATCTTCATCAACCAGATCAGGATGAAAATCGGCGTGATGTTCGGCAGCCCCGAAACCACCACCGGCGGTAATGCACTGAAATTCTACAGCTCGGTCCGTCTGGATATCCGGCGCATCGGCGCGATCAAGGACCGGGACGAAGTTGTCGGCAACCAGACGCGCGTCAAGGTCGTCAAAAACAAGGTTGCACCTCCCTTCAAGCAGGTGGAATTCGACATCATGTACGGCGAAGGCATCAGCAAGATGGGCGAACTGCTGGATCTGGGTGTCAAAGCCGGTGTGGTCGAAAAGTCAGGGTCATGGTTCAGCTATGGCGACGAACGGATCGGGCAGGGGCGTGAGAATGCCAAACAATATCTGCGCGACAACAGCCGCATTGCCTTTGAGATCGAAGACAAGATTCGGGCGGCTCACGGGCTGGATTTCGACATGCCTCCGGGCGCAGCCGAGGATGATGACATCCTTGAAGCCTGACGATCGCTGACGGGGTGCGGTACGTTCCCGACCCGAGGCGCTGTGTTGAAAATACATGAACAAGGCGGTCCCCGGGCCGCCTTGTTTCGTTCGGACACGCCTCAGCTGTGGACACTCGTTTGACAGGGGGATAAACCTGCGGGGACCAAGTTTTTTGTGCGCCGAGAGAGCCCTATGCCAACCCTGAACGACATCCGATCGACCTTTCTGAACTACTTTGAAAAACAGGGGCATGAGGTCGTGGCGTCCAGCCCGCTGGTGCCGCGCAACGACCCGACGCTGATGTTCGTCAATTCGGGCATGGTGCAGTTCAAGAACCTGTTCACCGGATTGGAAACACGTGACTACAAGCGCGCCACCACGGCGCAGAAATGTGTGCGTGCCGGCGGCAAGCACAACGATCTCGACAATGTGGGTTACACGGCGCGCCACCATACATTCTTCGAGATGTTGGGGAACTTCTCGTTTGGTGATTACTTCAAACACGAAGCGATCCCATTCGCGTGGGAATTGATCACCAAAGAATTTGGGATCGATAAGAACCGCCTGCTGACAACGGTCTATCATACCGATGACGAGGCGTTTGAAATCTGGAAAAAGGTCGGTGTTCCCGAAGACCGGATCATCCGCATCGCCACCAGCGACAATTTCTGGCAGATGGGCCCGACCGGCCCCTGCGGCCCGTGTACCGAGATCTTCTACGACCACGGAGACCACATCTGGGGTGGTCCTCCGGGCTCTGCCGAAGAGGACGGCGATCGGTTCATTGAAATCTGGAACGTCGTCTTCATGCAAAACGAGCAGTTCGAAGACGGCTCGATGGTCGAGCTTGACATGCAGTCGATTGATACGGGCATGGGGCTCGAGCGGATCGGTGCATTGTTGCAGGGCAGCCATGACAATTATGACACCGATCTGTTCAAGGCACTGATCGAGGCATCGGCCGATGCAACTGGCGTGGATCCTTACGGGGATCAGAACGTGCACCACCGCGTGATCGCGGACCACCTGCGTTCGACTTCGTTCCTGATTGCTGATGGCGTGATGCCCAGCAATGATGGCCGCGGCTATGTTCTCCGCCGCATCATGCGTCGTGCCATGCGTCATGCGCATCTGTTGGGTGCCAAGGATCCGGTCATGCACCGGCTTGTCCCGGCATTGGTACAACAGATGGGCGGTCACTATGCCGAGTTGACCCAGGCACAGCCATTGATCGAAGAGACCTTGTTGCTTGAAGAAACGCGTTTCAAGCAGACGCTGGACCGGGGGTTGAGGCTGCTGGACGATGAGGTGTCCAGCCTTTCCGAGGGTGCGCCTTTGTCCGGTGAAGCGGCATTCAAACTGTATGACACCTACGGTTTCCCACTGGACCTGACACAGGATGCGCTGCGTGAAAAAGGCCGGACAGTTGACACCAAAGGCTTTGAAACAGCGATGGCCGAACAAAAGGCCAAGGCGCGGGCTGCCTGGGCCGGGTCAGGTGAAGCCGCGGATCAGGCGGTATGGTTCGATGTTCTGGACAGCGCCGGGGCGACCGACTTCCTTGGCTATGACACCGAGAAAGCCGAAGCTCAGGTTGTGGCACTGGTTGTCGACGGTGCCTTGGTTGACAAGATCGAAGCGGGCAACAGCGGCTGGGTCGTGGCGAACCAGACGCCGTTCTATGGCGAAGCTGGTGGCCAGGTGGGCGATACTGGCGAGTTGCGGCGTCTTGAAGATCGCGATCACCTCAGCCGGGTGGAGGACACCAGAAAATTCGCGGATGGGAAGGTCTATGCACATAAGGTGACGGTCGTCAGCGGTGCCGTGTCAAAAGGCGATTCTGTCGAGCTGGAAGTCGATCATGCGCGCCGCACGGCAATCCGGGCCAACCACTCGGCCACCCACTTGCTGCATGAAGCGCTGCGGGAAAAGCTGGGCGACCATGTGGCGCAGCGCGGCTCGCTGAATGCGGCGGATCGTCTGCGGTTCGACTTCAGCCATTCCAAAGCGCTGAGCCTGGAGGAAATCCAGAAGATCGAACGTGAGGTGAACGGTTTCATCCGCCAGAACTCGGCTGTCGAGACACGGGTCATGACACCGGATGACGCGCGCAAACTGGGCGCGCAGGCACTGTTCGGCGAGAAATACGGTGACGAGGTGCGTGTTGTTTCGATGGGCAAGGCACCTACGGGCAAGGGCCATGATGGCGAAACCTGGTCTATCGAACTGTGCGGCGGCACCCATGTGCGCCAGACGGGTGACATCGGCACCTTTGTCATCCTGGGCGACAGCGCAAGCAGTGCCGGCGTGCGCCGCATCGAGGCACTGACCGGGGATGAAGCTTTCCGTTACCTTTCGGCACAAGATCATCGTCTTGCGCAGGTGGCGTCGGAATTGAAGGCGCAGCCGGATGATGTGGTGGCCCGCGTGAAAAGCCTGCTGGAGGAACGCAAGTCATTGCAAAACGAAGTGGCGCAACTGCGTCGAGATCTGGCGATGGCCGGCGGGAGCGGGCAGGGCGGCGGTGCCGAAGCGCGTGATGTGAACGGCGTTAAGTTCATAGCGCAGGCCCTCAGCGGGGTGTCCGGCAAGGATCTTCCGGCATTGATCGACGAACACAAGGCGCGTCTTGGGTCGGGGGCTGTTCTGCTCATCGCGGATACAGGCGGCAAGGCCGCTGTTGCGGCTGGCGTCACCGAAGACCTGACAGGAACCGTTTCGGCAGTCGATCTGGTCAAGGCCGCCGTGGTGGAATTGGGCGGCAAGGGCGGCGGCGGTCGCCCGGACATGGCCCAGGGCGGTGGTCGGGATGCGTCGAACGCGGATTCGGCGATCAAGGCCGCAGAACAGGTTTTGGGAGGGTAAGTTGGCTGCACTTTGGATTGCACATGTGACGGTGACCGATGCTGAGGCTTATGGAAAATATGCCGAATTGGCCGGGCCAGCCATTGCCAAGCACGGGGGCACTTTCATCGCCCGTGCGGCGCGTTACGTTCAGTTGGAAGGCAAGGAACGGCCACGCAACGTTGTTGCCCGTTTCCCGTCGCTTGAAGCGGCTGTCGAATGCTACAACTCGGATGACTATCAAGAAGCATTGAGTCATGCGCGCGACGCCAGTGAACGTGAATTGGTTGTGGTTGAAATCACGGAGTGAACGTCTGCGTTCACGAAGTGTAGCGCGGTTTGCCAGGTAAACGGGCAGCCAATAGGCAATCATTGGCTTATACCACCACACGGCCAAGGGAACTCAGCCCGTCAACAGGGGGCTGGGTTTATTTTTGCATTATTTCAATCACTTGTCAGGCCACGCTGTCGCGGACTTGCGCGATCGGCGCCCGAATTGTGGCTGCGTCACCTAAATTCTTGCGCAAAATGGTCAGATTGACGGACGAATTTCCGCCCTTTTTCCCCTTCAACTTTTTAGGTGATTGCTTGGGAAGGGTTGTTCGCGGATAGTTTCACGAATCGGAATGCGACCCTGTTTGACGTGCAATCGTACGAAGAACATCGGATTGGGGTACAGGCATGAAACACTTCACAAATCTGGCCAAGCGGTTTGGTGCAAGACTTCTGCCGGTTTCAGTGCGGGCTTTCAGCATCAGTTGTTTGGCCGTTTGCACCATCGCCATGGCCCCTGTCGCACATGCGTCCGGGAACGGGTTTATCCCAAGTGTCGCGTCCTCGCCGCCTCCGTCAGGAGCCATCAACCTGTGTGCTCAGTACAAATGGGCCTGCGCAGGAAAACGATCCGTATCCATGTCCAGCCAGCAAGAACTGAAGGTTGTCGAACAGGTAAATCGGCGCGTGAACAGATCGACGCGAGAAGTCACCGATCAATCTCAGTACAAGATGACTGAGCGTTGGGCGCTTCCGACAGCCAGGGGTGGCGATTGCGAAGACTTCGCGCTGTTGAAGAAAAGGGATTTGATCCATGCCGGCGTCGATCCAAGTAAACTGTTAATCGCTACGGTTCTGGACACGCGTCGGGTGCCTCATGCGGTGCTGGTGTACCGCTCTTCAAACGGTGATTTGGTTTTGGACAACCTCACAAACCGTATCAAACCCTGGACAGCGACGCGGTATCTGTTTCTTCGTATGCAAGACCCGAACCGGCCCGGACGTTGGGTTGGTGTGTACGGCCATAGCTGAGGAAACCTGAAAGTCTTTTTGACAAACTGAATACCGGTGCAATCGTATCTTGCACCGGTAATATTGCTTCCCAATTAGAACGTTTCGCCGCCACCTTCGTTTTCGCCGCCGCCTTCGTTTTCGCCGCCGCCTTCGTTTTCGCCGCCGCCTTCGTTTTCGCCGCCGCCTTCGTTTTCGCCGCCGCCGCCAGAGCCGCTGCCTTCGCCCCCTCGGCCAGTGCCACCGCCGCCGGTGCCGCCGTTTTCACCGCTTGTGTCGCCAGATCCACCGCTTGAACCGCCGCCTCCTCCGAAATCCGGGCTGCTGTCGACTGTCTCATCGGACGGACCATCTCCGGATCGCTGATCACTTGCGCCGATCGAGGCCGTGGGAAAATCAGAAAGCAAGTCTGCAAGTGGTGTACATTCAGCTCCGACACGCGCCAGAATTTGATCGAAATCGTGCCGGCGTTGAATGTATCGGATCATACCCGATGTCACAGCGTCGCACTCACATAACACCTGTGCGGATGCTGCGGATTGTCTGGCTGTTTGAACGGTGCATGTTCCGGCTGCGAAAGCTTCACCCGTAGGCGAAAACAAAAATGTCGTAGCGACAAAATACAGCGGGATATTGCGGGACCGGATACTCATGTGGAACTCCTCGAAACTCGATACTTTACTACGTGTTCATATGAACCACCGAAGCGAGTGTGTTTATGAACGACGTCACACAACTGGCACATTTTCACCTTAAACGGGTCTCAATCACAATATGTGGATTGGGGGAGTGATAGAGAATTAATGCAACCTAAAGAAGAAAAGCTTCTCTTTTCAATTGAAAACCGGGCTTAGTGCCCGGTTGTCTGTTTTTCATCTTTTGTCCGTTTGGACGCAAAATTGCCACACTTGGGCAATTGTTTCCGATTGCGGCAGCGGTCTGCCGGGTAAATCAGGCCGACTTGGCCATCCGCTTGCGCTCGTGCGGGTCAAGATAACGCTTGCGCAAGCGCACCGCATTCGGGGTGACTTCGACCAGTTCATCGTCGTCAATATAGGCAATTGCCTCTTCCAACGAGAACTGAATATGCGGCGTTAGACGAACCGCATCGTCCGAGCCACTGGCGCGTACGTTTGTCAGCTTCTTGCCTTTCAGCGGGTTCACTTCCAGATCATTGTCACGAGAATGCTCGCCAATCACCATGCCTTGATAGACATCCGTTTGAGGACCGACAAACATCCGGCCACGCTCCTCTAGGTTCCACAGGGCATAGGCCACGGCTTGGCCATTTTCCATCGAGATCAGAACACCCGCCCGGCGGCCCGGGATCGGGCCTTTGTGCGGCGCCCAGCCATGGAACACGCGGTTCAGAACGCCTGTGCCGCGGGTGTCAGTCAGGAATTCGCCGTGATAGCCAATCAGGCCACGGGACGGTACGTGCGCGATGATGCGGGTCTTGCCTGCACCTGCCGGGCGCATCTCGACCAACTCACCTTTGCGGGCCCCGGTGATCTTTTCGATCACGGCGCCCGAGTATTCATCGTCCACGTCAATGGTGACTTCCTCGATCGGTTCCAGCCGCTGGCCGTTTTCTTCACGGAACAGAACCTGAGGGCGCGAGATGCTGAGTTCGAACCCTTCACGGCGCATGTTCTCGATCAGAACACCCATCTGCAATTCGCCGCGGCCCGCAACCTCGAAAGCCTCGCCACCGGGAGTGTCAGTGACGCGAATCGCGACATTGGATTCGGCTTCTTTCATCAGGCGATCACGGATGACGCGCGACTGAACCTTCTTGCCGTCACGACCGGCCAACGGAGAATCGTTGATACCAAAAGTTACGGTGATCGTCGGCGGGTCGATGGGCTGTGCAGGCAGGGCTTCTTCGACCTGCGGAGCAACCAGAGAATCTGCCACGGTGGCTTTGCTCATGCCGGCGATGGTGACGATGTCACCGGCTTCGGCCACATCGATAGGTTGCTGAGCCAGCCCGCGGAATGCCAATATTTTTGAGGCGCGAAAGTTTTCGATCAACGATCCGTCACGGCTCAGGGCTTTCAGGCTGTCGCCAGCTTTCAATGTGCCGCTTTCCACACGACCCGTCAGAATGCGGCCGATGAATGGATCGCTGCCCAAAGTGGTGGCCAGCATCCGGAACGGCTCGCCCTTATGCGCGATCTGTTTCGGGGCAGGAACGTGATCGACGATCAGATCAAACAGTGCGCTCAGGTCCTTGCGCGGGCCGTCCAGCTCCATATCCGCCCAGCCGGAACGGCCTGAGGCATACATGGCCGGGAAGTCCAACTGATCATCATCGGCACCGAGGTTTGCGAACAGGTCAAAGCATTCGTCAAGTGCGCGGTCAGGTTCCGCATCCGGTTTGTCGACCTTGTTCAGAACCACGATCGGGCGCAGGCCCAGCGCCAACGCCTTCGACGTCACGAATTTGGTCTGCGGCATCGGGCCTTCGGCGGCGTCAACCAGCAGGACAACGCCATCGACCATGCTGAGGATACGCTCGACCTCACCACCGAAATCGGCGTGGCCGGGGGTGTCGACGATGTTGATGCGTGTGTCTTTCCATTCGACCGAAGTTGCCTTGGCCAGAATGGTGATGCCACGCTCGCGCTCCAGATCGTTGCTGTCCATGGCGCGTTCCGCCACGGCCTGGTTTTCCCGGAACGCGCCGGATTGTTTGAGCAGCTCATCCACCAGGGTCGTCTTGCCGTGGTCCACGTGAGCGATGATTGCGATGTTGCGCAGGTCCATGAGAGGTCAGCCTTTGAACGGGAAGTTGCCGCGCGCATAGCGCGGCGCGACAAAATATACCAGCCCTAACCGATGATCAGTGACCGGCAGTCTTGGAAAAGAGGTGAATGATCAGGATTCCGGACAAGATCAACGTCAACCCCAGGATCGCAGGCCAATCCAGCCTTTGGCCGAACACGATGAATCCGATCACGGCGATCAGAAAGATGCCCAGACCGGACCAGATCGCATAAACGATACCGACAGGCATGTATTTCAGCGTCAGCGCCATGAGGTAAAATGCGAGTCCGTACCCTACGACCACAAGGACGGACGGCCAGAACCGGGTGAATTGTTGACTGGCCTGCAAGGCCGTGGTGCCAATGGTTTCCGCAACAACAGCCAGCATCAGATACAGATACGCTTGGGGCATTTTGATCCTCGAAACAGGAAAGATACCCTCGCGTTGAGCATGAAACCGAAGGGGTGGGCAAGGCGATTTTTTGGGTCTGAGGATATGAGAATACCATCTGAGGTCAGGTATACCTGACTATTCAGAGAATCGAATTGGTGTAGTCTTCTCAACGTATTTTATGATTTGTTATTGAGTTTTGAGTTATGACGACATTTTCGAAATCCGTAATATTTGCTGCGGGTCTGATAGTGGCGATTGGGTGGCTTGCTGACGGGGGGTCCGTCGAAGTTGAAGCAGCCAACATGGTTCAACAGTTTGATGGTAGTAGTGTTTTTTAAGCGCCACGTAGAGCTTAGCAGGGAAAAAGGAGCCGTCGGGCTCCTTTTTTCTTTTCTGCTTAGTGGTGTACAGCCTCGACGCTCTGGAAGTGTGCAGCCAGTTGCGGTTGCAGCCAATCCCACAGCCCGGGAGAACCTGCTGCAATCGCAGGCTGAACGCGTGCCTCAAGCTGGGCATATGTTACCTTGTAATCGACCCACGATCCGCCACCGGTTTCCAGATTGGTGACAGGTGTCTGAAAACGATCAACGGCTTTGGCGAATCTGGCGTCGGGGCTGTCTGCCGCTTCAAACTCATGCCACAATGTCGTGAAGGTGTTGCATTGCGTGTCGGGCAGCAACCCGAACAAGCGCTTGGCCGCCGCTTGTTCCTTGGCTGCTTGCGCTGCGTGATCGACCTGCCCGTGGATCGGATTGTCGCCAGCGTCGATTTCAACGATATCGTGCAGCAACAGCATTTGAAGGACCCGATCAACACTGATCCCTGTGGGCGCATTTTCAGCCAGGACCCAGGCGTAGAGCATGATGTGCCACGAGTGTTCTGCCGAGTTTTCGAAACGATCACCCGCCATCAGCCGCGAGGCACGGAGAACAGACTTCAGCTGATCAGCTTCGGTCAGAAACGCCAGCCGTGTCGTAAACGCGTTGGCCTGCGTATCTGCACCAGCCAGCAGGTTTGCGGCGTGCTCGTAGGCCAGTGAAAAAACCTGTTCCAGATAGGCGGCGCGACCGCCTTCGAGATTTGAACGCGCTATGTCCACGTGATCCGGATCTGGGTTCGGGGCACAAAGAACCTGAAACAGTGGCTGACAACGATCCAGAACCTTTGCAAACCGGGCGTCGGCGGTCTGATCCTCTTCAAATTCACGCCAGACAGCGTGAAACGCATCGGCCTGATCCTTTGGCAAAAGCCCAAACAGTTCTTTGGCTGCAGCTTGCTCAGCTTTGGCAACCAAGTTCCAGTCAGTCTCAAGGTGGATTGGATGGTCGCCGACAACAATTTCAACCAGGTCATGCAGCAACAGCATGCGTATGACCCGATCAATCGAGACATCCGGCCCTGCCAACGGGGCCATGACAAGGGCCCACAAGGCCAGATGCCAGCTGTGTTCTGCCGAATTTTCGGGTCTGGACCGGTCAAGCAGGACATTTGCCCGCTCGACCATTTTCAGTTCGTCGGCCCGTTTCAGAAACGCGATTTGCGCCGACATACGGTCGGTCATTGCTTTTCGATCGCCTTCTGCTTTGCACGATGCGCAGACAAGCGTTTGATCACGAACTGCCTGGCTTTCCGCTCAGCCAACCGAACACGAATTTCCGTCAGAAACGCCTCTTCCAGAGACTGAGACGCGGCCCCGAGCACTTCACCAACTTCGACAAAGAACCTGTCTTCGCCCGTCTCATCCATAACCTTCATCGTATCTTCGGCCAGTTTGGCGGCAAGAGATGTGATGGTGTCGGACATCAGCGGGTGTTCTCGGTCAGGCGGCGTTTCACATAGTCGCTGACATTGGTGATCAGCGTGTCCATGTGACGATCCTGAAAAAAGTGATCTGCACCTTCCACTTCGGTGTGCGTGATGGTGATTCCCTTCTGCTCGTGCAGCTTGTTCACCAGCGAGGTCGTGTCAGCCGGTGGCGCCACCCTGTCAGCCGTTCCGTTGATGATCAGGCCGGAAGACGGGCAGGGGGCAAGGAACGAAAAGTCATACATGTTTGCAGGGGGCGATACACTGATGAACCCCGTGATTTCAGGGCGGCGCATCAGCAGCTGCATACCGATCCACGCACCGAACGAAAAACCTGCGACCCAGCAGTGTTTCGAATTGTTGTTCATCGATTGCAGGTAGTCCAGCGCCGACGCCGCATCGCTCAGCTCGCCCACGCCCTGATCATACTCGCCCTGGCTGCGACCGACGCCGCGGAAGTTAAAGCGCAACACGGTGAACCCCATGTTGTAGAAGGCATAGTGAAGATTGTAGACCACCTTGTTGTTCATGGTCCCGCCGAACTGAGGGTGCGGGTGAAGCACGATGGCGATCGGTGCGTCTTTTTCCTTTTGCGGGTGGTAGCGGCCTTCCAGGCGGCCTTCGGGTCCGGGAAAAATCACCTCGGGCATGTGTGCTTTGGTCCTGTCTTTTTCGTACCGATGCCCGGATATACTTGACGATAATCGTCGGGCACCTTAGAACGGTTCTAATTATGTTGCTTGGCGCATACCAGCGCTGTCAGTCGGAGATACGCACTGGCAACGTCGGCGTCAATGATTTCGCGCAAATCCTGCTGAAAGGGGACATGGAATGAAGCTGTCGACCAAAGGGCGTTACGCAATGGTCGCCCTGGCGGATATTGCGCTCCAGCCGACGGAACGACTGGTGACGCTTGGGGAAATCTCCGAAAGGCAGGACATTTCGTTACCATATCTCGAGCAGCTCTTCGTCAAACTGCGCCGGGCGGACATGGTGTCTTCCGTGCGGGGGCCCGGCGGCGGGTATCGACTGGCACGCCCGGCATCTGAAATTCGTGTCGTCGAAATTCTGGCGGCCGTGGACGAAACCGTTGATGCGCTGCAAAAAGGGGCCGGAGCGTCCGGGGCCTCGTCCGGCAGCCGCGCTCAATCATTGACCAATCGGCTTTGGGAAAGTCTCAGCGCGCATGTCTATGTGTTCCTGCATCAAACCCGTTTGTCAGATGTGATCAAGAACGACCTCGCCCCGTGCCCGGCCGTTCCGAGCCTGTTTTCCGTTGTAGATGAATGATCTGAACGGGCGGGATATGAAATGAAGTCTGTCGGCAAAAAGATGTATCCATGAAACGTGTTTATCTGGATCACAATGCAACAACGCCGCTGCGCTCCGAAGCGAGGGACGCGATGATTGCCGCGATGGATGTCTGCGGCAATCCCTCGTCGGTTCATGCGGAAGGTCGGGCCGCCAAAGCTCTGATCGAGCGCGCCCGGGCCCAGGTTGCATCGGCCTTTGGGGCGGATGGGGCGGATATCGTCTTTACATCTGGGTCAACCGAAGGTGCGGCGTTGGCATTGTCGGGGCGCCAATTGCACGGCGCGGCGATTGAACATGACGCTGTAAGAGCTTGGATCAAAGAGGATCTTACGGTTTCCGAGGCCGGAGACGTGCAGGTAACCGCGCCTGAAATGTCGACATTGCAACTGGCAAACTCAGAGACGGGGATGGTTCAAACACTGCCGTCCGGCCTGGCCGTGACAGACGCCACACAGGCTTTCGGCAAGCTGCCCGTCGCGTTCAACTGGATGAATGCACAAATGGCCTTGGTCTCGGCGCATAAACTGGGCGGTCCAAAAGGTGTCGGCGCCGTTGTGATGCAGCGCGGAACCGATCTGGCGGCGCAGATCAAGGGGGGCGGCCAGGAAATGGGCCGCAGGTCAGGAACCGAAAATGTCATTGGTATCGCGGGGTTCGGCGCCGCAGCTGAGGCTGCGATGCGGGATCTGGCCAATGGCGTTTGGGAGCAGATCGAAGAATTTAGAAATATTCTAGAAAACGCTCTTGAGGCCGCTGTAAAATCACCTATTTTTGTCGGGAAAGGGCGGCAACGCCTGCCGAACACCCTGTGTTTTGCTGCGCCCGGGTGGAAGGGCGAAACCCAGGTTATGCAAATGGACCTGTCGGGATTTGCGGTCAGTGCGGGCTCTGCCTGTTCCAGCGGCAAGGTTCGTTCCAGCGCGGTGCTTACCGCCATGGGATTTGACGAGGAAACGGCCAGCAGCGCAATCCGCGTATCGCTGGGACCTCGGACAACGGAAGAAGATGTGCTGCGTTTCGCCGAAACGTGGCTTGAGAAAGAGAAAAAGCATCGCGCGCGCGCCGCGTGATCTGACGGAGGGTAAGTTATGGCCGCTTTGGACCAGACCCAGGTGAAAGAGGGTGTCGATCAGGAAACCGTGGATGCGGTGCGTGAGGTCGGAACCTATAAATACGGCTGGGACACGGACATCGAAATGGAGTACGCGCCGAAAGGTGTGAACCCGGACATCGTTCGTCTGATCTCGGAAAAGAATGAAGAACCGGAATGGATGACCGAGTGGCGTCTGGCCGCGTTTGAGCGCTGGACCAAGATGGAAGAACCGAAATGGGCCATGGTCACGTATCCCGAGATCGATTTTCAGGACCAGTATTACTATGCGCGTCCGAAATCGATGGAAGAGAAACCCAAATCGCTGGACGATGTCGACCCCAAGCTGCTGGCCACTTACGAAAAGCTTGGTATCCCTCTGAAAGAACAGATGATTCTGGCCGGCGTCGAAGGTGCTGAGGATGCTCCGGCCGAGGGTCGCAAGGTTGCTGTGGACGCGGTGTTTGACTCGGTGTCCGTCGGCACGACTTTTCAGGCCGAGCTGAAAAAGGCCGGTGTGATTTTCTGTTCGATTTCCGAAGCGATCAAGGAACACCCTGAGCTGGTCAAAAAGTATCTGGGCACTGTGGTTCCGGTGTCGGACAACTTTTACGCGACATTGAACTCGGCGGTGTTTTCGGATGGGTCCTTCGTCTACATTCCGCCCGGTGTCCGCTGCCCGATGGAGCTGAGCACCTATTTCCGAATCAACGCCGAAAACACGGGCCAGTTCGAGCGCACTCTGATCATCGCTGACAAAGGCTCGTACGTGTCCTATCTGGAAGGCTGCACCGCGCCCCAGCGCGACACCGCGCAGCTGCACGCGGCCGTGGTCGAGATCATTGTCGAAGAAGACGCCGAAGTGAAATATTCGACCGTTCAGAACTGGTTCCCCGGGGATGAGAACGGCAAGGGCGGGATCTACAACTTCGTGACCAAGCGCGCCGATTGCCGGGGCGACCGGTCCAAGGTGATGTGGACGCAGGTCGAAACCGGCTCGGCCGTGACGTGGAAATACCCGTCCTGCATCCTGCGCGGCAACGAAAGTCAGGGTGAGTTCTATTCGATCGCGATTGCCAACAACTATCAGCAGGCCGATACCGGCACCAAGATGGTTCATCTGGGCAAGAACACAAAGTCGCGCATCGTGTCCAAGGGCATCAGTGCGGGCAAGGCGCAGAACACCTATCGCGGTCTGGTCTCGATGCACCCGAAGGCCAAGGACAGCCGCAACTACACCCAGTGTGACAGCTTGCTGATCGGCGACAAATGCGGCGCGCATACGGTTCCATATATCGAGGTCAAGAACAACTCGTCCCGCGTTGAGCATGAGGCGACGACATCCAAGGTGGATGACGATCAGCTGTTCTATTGCCGTCAGCGCGGCATGGATGAAGAAGAGGCCGTGGCTTTGGTGGTCAACGGGTTCTGCAAGGACGTTCTGCAAGCACTGCCGATGGAGTTCGCCATGGAAGCGCAGCAACTGGTGGCAATCTCGCTGGAAGGGTCGGTTGGCTGATGACGCGGGCGTCACGAAGCGGCATCCGGAAAGAAGACGTGCTGACCTGGCTGGGTTACGCGTTGCCGGTTCTTGGCGGTCTGCTGGGTATGGCGTACGTCAACATCAACCACATGGAATTCATCAACCCGGTTTGGGCGGTTGGCGGAGGGGCGATCCTGGGCTGGATCGTCGCGCGTCTGATCCGCAAGTTGCTGGGATAAGAAGGTTTCGGGGCCACGGTGCCCCCTGCGATACGCAAAAGGATAAAAAATGCTGGAAATCAAGAATCTGCACGTAAAGCTTGAAGAAGAAGACAAGCAGATCCTAAAGGGTGTGGACCTGACGGTTGAAGCCGGCAAGGTACACGCGATCATGGGGCCGAACGGGTCAGGCAAGTCAACACTCAGCTACGTGCTGTCGGGCCGCGACGGGTACGAAGTGACCGAGGGTTCCGCCACGCTGGATGGCGAGGATCTGCTGGAGATGGAACCGGAAGAGCGCGCCGCTGCCGGCGTGTTTCTGGCCTTCCAATACCCGGTCGAAATTCCGGGCGTGGGCAACATGACCTTTCTGCGCACCGCCGTGAATGCACAGCGCAAGGCGCGGGGTGAGGACGAGCTGTCCGCCGCGGATTTCCTCAAGGAAGTGCGTGCCAAGGCCAAGACGCTGAAGATCGACGCGGATATGCTCAAGCGTCCGGTCAATGTGGGCTTCTCGGGCGGTGAGAAAAAGCGCAATGAAATCCTGCAAATGGCCATGCTGGAACCCAAGATGTGCATCATGGACGAAACCGACTCGGGTCTGGATGTGGATGCGATGAAATTGGTCGCCGAAGGTGTGAATGCGCTGCGCGATGAAGGTCGCGGGTTCCTGGTCATCACCCATTACCAGCGCCTGCTGGATCACATCAAACCCGACGTCGTGCACATCATGGCCGATGGCCGCATTGTCAAAACCGGAGGCCCAGATCTGGCGCTTGAGGTTGAAAACAACGGTTATGCCGACATTCTTGCCGAGGTGAACTGATGGCCTTGCCCGAAGTCAAACAATCCGCGACCGAGGCCCGGCTGTCTGCCTTGACCATGCCCGACGCGGGATGCACCCGCGCCGCGCGCGAAGACGCGCTGGCCCGTGTTCTGGAAACTGGTCTGCCCGGACGGCGTGACGAATATTGGAAATACACTCAACCGGACACTCTGGTCTCGCCAGACGCGCCTCCGGCTGCGGTGTTTGCCGATGACGAGCCGTTGATGTTCAGCGGACTCGACCGGCTGAACATCGTCTTCGTGGACGGTGAATTCAGCGCCGAAGAGTCGGACGACCTGACGCTGGAAGGCGTGACCATCGACCGGCTCGAGGATATCTGCTGCAAGGACATTCATTGGGCGAAAGACCTGTATGGCGTGCTTGAGACGCGCGGTCAGTCTCCGGTCCAACGTCCGCTGGCGGCGCTAAATACGGCCTTTGCGTCGGATGGTGTGGCCATTCATGTCACCGGCAAACCGTCCAAATCGATCAACCTGATCTATCGTCATGCGTCGCCGACCTCGGATGCGATCCTGCACCACGTCATTCGCGTGGAAAGCGGGGCCGAGGCCACCATACTGGAAACCGGCCCGGCTGCGTCACGCTTCAACAAATGCATGGAGATCGACATCGCCGACAAGGGCACGCTGCACCATGTGCGCGCGCAGGGCAGGGACCATGAACGCCGGGCCGCGACCCATATGTTCACCCGTCTGGGTACGGAGTCTGTCTATAAATCCTTCACTTTGACAGTGAATGGAGTGCTGACCCGCAATGAGCAGGTCGTTGAGCTGACAGGCGATGACGCGGTCGCCCATGTGGCCGGAGCCTGTGTTGGCGATGGCGACTTCCATCATGACGACACGGTTTTCATCACCCATGATGCGGTGAACTGCGAAAGCCGTCAGGTGTTCAAGAAAGTTCTGCGCAACGGGGCGACGGGCGTGTTTCAGGGCAAGATCCTCGTGAAGGAAGGCGCCCAGAAGACCGACGGTTACCAGATCAGCCAATCGCTGCTTCTGGATGATGACAGCCAATTCCTCGCCAAGCCCGAGCTTGAGATCTATGCCGATGACGTGGCGTGTTCGCACGGCTCGACCTCGGGTGCGATCGACGAAACCGCGCTGTTCTATCTGCGGTCCCGTGGCGTGCCGGTCAAGGACGCAACCAACATGCTGACCTTGGCCTTTCTTGCCGAAGCGGTGGATGAGATCGAAGACAGCGCCTTGGCGGAAGAGATCGTAAGCCGTCTGGAAGGGTGGCTGGCGCGTCGTAGCTGATGGCCGTCTCGTCTGACATATTGGCCACATACCGGGGGCCGGGGCGCGTGGTGCGCCGGCTTCTTGAAATGGGTCAGCGGGAAGACAGGGCGCTGGTGTTTGTCATGGCATTTTGCGTTGTGGCCTTTGTCGCGCAAATGCCCAGCCTTGCCCGCAAAGCGCATCTTGAAGGCGTCGAGCTGAACATGCTTTTGGGCGGCGCTTTACTGGGGTCGGTGTTCATACTGCCGTTGTTTTTCTACACGCTGGCGCTGATTTCCTATTGGGCAGCGCGGATGGCGGGCGGGCAGGGCACTGCTTATGGCGCACGACTGGCCCTGTTCTGGGCGTTGTTGGCATCCGCCCCCCTGGTCTTGTTGAATGGTCTGGTTGCCGGGTTCATCGGGCCCGGGCCCGCTTTGACAATTGTGGGTGTCGTCTGGGTTGCTGTTTTTGTCTGGTTCTGGTTATCCGGTCTGAGACAAGTACAAAGGTCCGCTGCATGACTATCAATTCCCTCGGCGCTCTGGCGGTTCTGACGATCAGAAGCCCCGACCAAGCCGCCCGCCAGCTGTTGTCCCTGAAACCGGGGCGGGAAGGGTTGTGGTTGGCCTTTGCGCTGGCAGTGGTTTTGAACTGTCTCGTGCAGTTGGGAATCGATTTGTCGGTGCCTGTGCCGCAAGGTCAAATCGCACCACCGCCCGAAAGTGTCCCAGTTGTTTTGCTGCGATCCGCCGGAGCGATGCTGCTGAGCATCCTCGCGTTCTTCGTCGTTGGAAAAGCGATAGGCGGCAAAGCAAGCTTTGACAATCTGATGGTCCTGACGGTGTGGTTGCAGTTCCTGCAAATCGTCGCCCTGGTCATGACCCTTATTCTAAGCCTGACGATGCCGTTTCTGATGATGATGATGCTGTTCGCGACGGCGATCCTGAGCCTTTACATCACGCTTCATTTCCTGAACGAAGCGCATCAATTCGGATCCCTTTGGAAGTCTTTCGCCGTAATTCTGTTGTCAGCCCTGATTGCGGTTCCCTTCGTCCTGTATTTAACACCGGCCGCGCCTGTCTAGGAAAACCGTATCATGTATGATGTGCAGAAAATTCGCTCTGACTTTCCGATCCTGTCACGTCAGGTGAATGGCAAGCCGTTGACCTATCTGGACAACGGTGCGTCTGCTCAAAAGCCTCAGGTCGTCATCGATGCGGTGACCCGTGCCTATTCCGAAGAGTATTCGAATGTTCACCGTGGATTGCACTATCTGTCCAATCTGTCGACCGAGAAATACGAAGCTGTTCGGGGGACCATCGCCCGTTTCCTGGGGGCATCGAACGAGGATGAGATCGTTCTGAATTCCGGAACGACCGAAGGGATCAATCTTGTTGCCTATGGCTGGGCCATGCCGCGCCTGGAAGCCGGGGATGAGATCGTCCTGAGCGTCATGGAGCATCACGCCAACATCGTGCCCTGGCATTTCCTGCGGGAACGGCAGGGCGTTGTTCTGAAGTGGGTGGATGTGGACGCTGACGGAGGGCTGGATCCGCAGGCGGTGATCGATGCGATCGGCCCGAAAACCAAACTTGTGGCCGTGACGCAATGTTCCAATGTTCTGGGCACCGTTGTGGATGTCAAAGCCATCACCGAAGGTGCACATGCAAGGGGCGTCCCGGTGCTGGTTGATGGCAGTCAGGGTGCGGTGCATATGCCGGTGAACGTGCAAGACATCGGTTGCGATTTTTACGCCATCACCGGCCACAAGCTGTATGGTCCGTCGGGGTCGGGTGCGATCTACATCAAGTCCGAACGCATGGCCGAGATGCGCCCCTTTGTCGGTGGCGGTGACATGATCAAAGAGGTCAGCAAGGATCAGGTGATCTACAACGACCCGCCAATGAAGTTCGAGGCCGGAACACCCGGCATTGTCCAGACCATCGGCCTGGGCGTTGCGCTGGAATACATGATGGATTTGGGAATGGACAACATTGCCGCCCATGAATCCGGCCTGCGGGACTATGCGATGCAGCGCCTGAACGGTCTCAACTGGCTTCAGGTTCAGGGCACGCGGCCAGACAAGGCAGCCATCTTCAGCTTTACGCTGGACGGGGCCGGCCATGCCCATGATGTCTCCACGATTCTGGACAAAAAAGGGGTTGCCGTCCGCGCCGGGCATCACTGTGCGGGTCCGCTTATGGATCACCTGGGCGTCACGGCGACCTGCCGTGCCAGCTTTGGTCTCTATAACACGACGGATGAGGTCGACACACTGATCGAAGCGCTTGAATTGGCGCATGATCTTTTCGCCTGATTTTGGTTTCAAAGAGGGTGCAACAATCACGATTTTCAGTTGCACCCGGATTGGAACAAGGTTAGCTAACGGCCAAGGCACCTGTAGCTCAGCTGGATAGAGCGCTGCCCTCCGAAGGCAGAGGTCAGAGGTTCGAATCCTCTCAGGTGCGCCACCATCGCCATATTTCTAAGGCTTTTTGGCAAAACAGGAACTTCTGCGCCGAATTGGAAGAAGTTCGCGGGCCACATGGCCGTCGCTAATGAAGAACAAGGGTCCTGCGCTGGTCCGAGGATATGCCGCAGAATAGCGTCATTCAACATCTGACCGGCCAGAAATTCTTTTGCTTTCGCGTTTTCGGTTTCCAGCGCCCGAAGCATCTTGGCTTCCAACAGTTCCAACCCGCATCTGCTGTTGAAACTACGAAAGGTGCCCTGGCTGATCCCCTCTCGGGATATTTTCAACGCGAATACCCTTTCGGGCCATGGATAGTGTCTGCACGCCTCCGTTTTTCGCCCGCTTGCCACCACCCTATTAATCCTGACAATCAATTTGAGGCTTACCCCCTCAAGCAGTGGTTTTTTTGATGTAAACTTTCCGAATGAGACTGGCGCGCGTCAGCTCAAATGGAGGAAGGAATGTGAAAGTCATCTCTTCAAATAAGAAGCTGATAATCGTTGTCGTGATTGTAGCACTATTGGGTAGCGCGATTACCGGGGTTTCAGCTTCAAGCGTTTTAGGATGGATCGTGGTCGCCGTAATTCTGGCGTTTATCCTTGGAAAGCTGACCGATGATGAAGAACCCGAAAGCGATGATGATTCAGAAAGCGACAATGCTTCCGGTTCCAGTGTTCCCGCTGACGTCGGCGATGAAAAGTCTCGTGAGACCAGCAATTCCACTGCGGCGACAGCATCCGCCAATGACACCGGAGGCGGTGATGCCGGTGGCGGAGGGGGAGACGCGGGGATGTAACTGGCCGCCCCAGTCAAACCCCTGTCATATAAGCCGAGATCGTAAAGTCGCTGTCTTAGCCGCGCCAGGTGCGGACGACACCGCAGTCCATATGCACGAAATTGGACCCGTAATATTGACCTACACCGCCGGCCCGGCATGACATAGCAGCCTTAGCCATCTGCGAGACGGAGCGGGAAGACAGGCGCAGGTCTGCCGCTTGTCCCTTCATGTGAAGCGATTTCCGGGCGACGCCGCGAGAGCGGGCGCGGAGCATGGCATTGGTCTGGGGGGAGCGATAGCCCGACAGCAACATGTAAGGTTCGTTGACATCCAGAAGGTTGTGTGATGCCGCCATGATATCAATCGTGCGTAAATCGATGGATTTTACGTGATCCGTGCGCCAATCGCGCATGAAATGGTTCACTTCTTTGACAGCGTCCTTGATATATTTACCATCGACCCAATAAATCATGTCCAACCGTTCGCCCGTGCGACCGGAATACATGCGAATGCGACGGATATCGCCGCCGCCGCGCAAAAAGCCTGCTGCTTTGGAGTAGGTGGGTGCTGCTGCGACTGCTGTTGCTGCAAACGCACCCAATAGGGCACGTCGGGTCAAGCCCGAGGAACTGCTCTTGGTCATTTTGGTTCGTCCCGTACTGTTCCTGCCTGCGCACGATGTTACGCGCGCTGTCTTAATTTTTTCCCATCCCAGATGCGGAATTTATGACACAATCGGATTCGACGGCCAAGAAGTGTTTCATAGTCACCTTTTCAAGGGGGAATTTTCGGCAGATTTTTGCGCAAATGTCACAGCCGAGCGCAGAATATTTGCAAGTGTGGGCTACGCATCACCGGGCCGATGCAAACGCGCATCAGGCGACAATAGAAGCAATTCGGTAAGGAATTTGTGAATAGACAAGTCTGCGCAGTCAAACTCATAGTTGTTCGACGCACGTATCACCAACCAAGCCATTGATTCCAAGGCCATCCAATGCTTTTTGTTTTCCGAACCCGTACCAGTATCCTGCTTGCCGCCTGTTTTGCGGCCACTGCCAGTATGGCAAACACCACTTCTGAACCTGCGCACAACACGGCGTTTCAGATGGCCGTTGCAGAACATACCCCACGGGAATCGCAGATCGCAGAGTTTTACCGGACAAACGGGTTTTCGCCGATTTGGGTGGGTGAATCCGATGAGCATATGCAACGCCGGGCCGCATTGATCCAGGCACTGTCACATGCGCATCTGCACGGTCTGCCGCAGGCTGATGCCACTGTTTCATCCTTGATTCAGAAAATGCAGGATGCACGCTCGACACGCGACCTTGGCGCCGTTGAGGCTGAACTGAGCAGGGTTTTCGTGGATTTTGCCGACGCATTGTACTCGGGTTTTCTTCGGCCCGGAAACATCGACGAAGGGCTTGTTCGGTCGGTGGATCGTCGTAGCGCGGCCGAGCATCTGAACGCCCTGAACACACATGGCGCCGCGTATCTTGCGCAATTGGCTCCTCAAACCCGTCAGTACCGGGCTCTGATGAAGCAGAAACTGGCGCTACAGGATTTGGTAGAACAAGGCGGTTGGGGGGCGACTGTCCCGGAAACCAAGCTGGAATATGGTGATACCGGGCCCAATGTCGTGAAGCTTCGCAATCGGCTGGTGTTGATGGGCTACATGAAATCATCGGCCAGCCCGTCTTTCGACGCCGCGCTGCTGGAAGGGGTCAGGGCCTTTCAATTCGCGCATGGATTGGAACCCGATGGCGTTGCAGGCAAGGGCACGATTGCTGAGTTGAATCGCCCCGCCGTGGACCGGCTCAAGGCTGTTTATGTCGCTCTGGAACGAGAGCGCTGGCTGCCTCGGGATCGCGGCGCGCGTTATATTCTTGTCAACCAGACAGATTTTTCGGCAAAGATCGTGGATGACGGGCAAGTCACGTTTGAAACCCGTGCGGTGATCGGCAAGAACACGCATGATCGCCGCAGCCCAGAGTTCTCGGATGTGATGGAACATATGGTGATAAACCCCAGCTGGTATGTTCCGCGCTCGATCATCACCAAGGAATACCTGCCGAAGCTGAAAGCCAACCCCAACGCGGTCGGTCATATCCAGATCACGGACAGCAGGGGGCGGCAGGTCAATCGCGGGGCGGTTGATTTCAATCAGTTCACCGCGCGAAGCTTTCCTTTTGCGATGCGCCAGCCGCCCAGCAAAAGCAATGCTTTGGGGCTGGTCAAGTTCATGTTCCCCAACAAGTACAATATCTATCTGCATGATACGCCTCAGAAAAGCCTGTTCGCGCGTGAGGTTCGGGCGTTCTCGCACGGCTGCATCCGACTGGCACAGCCTTTCGAGTTTGCCTATGCATTGCTGGCCAAACAGGAAGAGGACCCCAAAGCATTCTTCCATCGTGTTCTGAACACGGGAAAGGAAACCAAGGTCGATTTGGAACAAAAAGTTCCGGTTCATCTGATCTATAGAACGGCATATGTCGGGCCAAAAGGCGAGGTGCAGTATCGCCGCGATGTCTATGGCCGGGACCGCAAGATTTGGGAAGCCCTGCAAAAGGCAGGGGTGGCCCTGCCGGACGTTCAGGGTTAAGCACAGGGCAAATCCTGCCAAAAGGAAGCCCGAGATGCAGTTTACCATTCAGCAAATCGCCGACGCTTTGGGTGCCGAATGCCAAGGCGATGGTGGCCTGACGATCGTGCGGGCGGCCGAGCCGGGCGATGCCGGACCAACAGATCTGGCCATGGCCATGTCCCCGAAATACGCCGAAGCGCTTTCGAAAGGGGAAGCTCGCGCCGCCGTTCTGTGGGAAGGCGCGGATTGGCAGGCAATGGGGTTGCGAGCGGCCATTTTCGTGAAGCGTCCGCGCATGGCGATGGCGGGGATCACCGCAATGCTGGATCGCGGGCAAGGGATTGAACCGGGCATTCACCCTTCCGCAGTGATCGATCCAACGGCCGAAATTGGACCAGATGTGGCGATAGGACCTCTGACTGTTGTTGGTGCTCGGGCGCGAATAGGTTCGGGCTCGGTCATCGGTGCACACTGCGTGGTGGGAATGGACGCCATTCTTGGCGAACAGGCCCTGTTGCGCGAAATGGTCAGCATTGGCGCGCGCGCGCAAATCGGGGATCGGTTCATCGCGCAACCCGGTGCAAGGATTGGCGGCGACGGGTTCAGTTTCGTAACGCCCGAGGTCTCTGGCGCTGAGCGCGCCCGCGAAACGTTGGGTGACCAGGGGGACGCCAAGGCCCAAAGCTGGCTTCGTATTCATTCTTTGGGCGCGGTTGAGATTGGTGACGATGTCGAGGTTGGCGCCAATTGCACCGTCGATAATGGAACCATCCGCAACACGCGGATCGGTAACGGCACCAAGCTGGATAATCTTGTCCATGTCGGACACAACACCCGCGTCGGGCGGGATTGTCTGCTGTGCGGTCAGACGGGTGTGTCCGGCTCGGTCGAGATCGGCAACAACGTTGTTCTGGGTGGCCAGACCGGAGTGGTCGACAATATTTTCATAGGGGACGGCGTCATTTCGGGTGGGGGCACGAAGATTCTGTCAAATGTGCCCGCCGGGCGCGTCATCATGGGGTATCCGGGCATCAAAATGGAGACCCATACCGATGTCTACAAGGCGCAGCGGCGACTGCCCCGAATGGCACGCGACGTTGAGGCACTGAAAAAGGCTGTTTTCAAACAGACCCCAAGCGATTAAATCATCGTCAAACTGAAAATCAGGGGATCGACATGAGCATCAGCGACCGCGTCATCGCAATCATTGCAGAGCAGGCCGTGCTGGAGCCATCGGATGTGACGCCCGAAAGCACGCTGGAAGATCTGGGAATCGACAGCCTTGGTCTGGTCGAAAGTATTTTCGCCATCGAGGAAGAGTTCGACATTTCAATTCCGTTCAACGCCAACGAACCCGAGGCCAACGATTTTGACATATCCAATGTCGCTGCGATCATTGCCGGGATCGAAAAGCTCGTGTCGGAAAAGGTCTGACTGACGCTCATGAAACGTGTTGTCATTACCGGCGCAGGTACGATCAATTCACTGGGCCATTCGGTTCCTGACACCCTGGAAGCCATGCGCGAAGGCCGTTGCGGCATCTCGGAACTGGAATTTCGGGATGTTGATCGGTTGGCCATCAAAATCGGCGGGCAGGTTCGCGGCTTTGAGGCTGAAGGTAGGTTCAACCGTCAGCAAATGTCGTTGTATGACCGGTTCACTCAGTTCACTCTGACCGCCGCCAAAGAGGCCATCGATCAGTCCGGCATCGAGTTTCACGGAGAGTTGGCCGCAAAATCAGGTGTTGTTTTGGGGACCGCCGGCGGTGGCGTATCGACCTGGGATGACAATTATCGCTCGGTTTATGAGGACGGAAAGAACCGGGTACACCCGTTTGTTGTTCCCAAACTCATGAACAATGCGGCGGCCAGCCATGTTTCTATGGAACACAATCTCAAAGGCCCCAGCTTCACCGTGTCGACCGCCTGCGCGTCGTCGAACCATGCCATGGCACAGGCCTTTCAGATGGTCCGAAGCGGCATGGCCCCGGTCATGATCACTGGCGGATCCGAATCCATGTTGTGCTTTGGAGGCGTCAAAGCCTGGGAAGGGTTGCGCGTCATGTCCAAGGATGCGTGCCGACCGTTCAGCGCCAACCGCAACGGAATGGTACAGGGCGAAGGGGCCGGGGTCTTTGTTTTCGAGGAATACGAACACGCCCGCGCCCGTGGCGCCGAGATCATGTGCGAAGTCGTTGGTTTTGCCATGTCGTCGGATGCGGCCGATATCGTGATGCCCAGCAAGCAAGGGGCTTCAAGGGCCATGTCAGGTGCATTGGCCGACGCCAGATTGAATGCAAGCGATGTGGGTTATATCAACGCGCATGGCACCGGGACGGCCGCGAATGACAAAACCGAATGTGCCGCTGTGGCGGATGTTTTTGGGCCCCATGCTGACGACCTGATGATATCGTCGACCAAATCCATGCATGGTCACCTGATTGGTGGAACCGGTGCGGTGGAACTCTTGGCATGTATCATGGCGCTGCGGGACGGTGTTATTGCACCCACCATCGGATACGAGGAACCCGATCCGGAATGCGCGCTTGATGTTGTGCCGAACGAGGCTCGGGAAGCCAAAGTTGACGTCGCGCTCAGCAATGCGTTTGCTTTCGGCGGGCTGAACGCGGTTTTGGCGTTGAAGCGGATTTGATCCGCGAAGCGCCGCCGCAATCGGTGCGGCGGCGCAATCGTAAACGCACCCTCAGTTCGCGTTGACGGTCAGGGTGTCATAGCCGGACGTAAAGCCGGACAACGACATTTCCATCTCCAGTACCTGATCAGGGAAGCGGGCCGGAACCAGCGAAAAGATCGCCTTGGTGCCAGCTTTCATTGCATCGATATCGCCTTGGCTCAGGCCCAGCTGCGCGACGCAGCCAACAGGCAGGCAATGATGATAGTTGTACAACTTGCGGGGCGCACCATCGATGGACAGGGCGAGCTGAGCTTGCAGCAGTGTTTCCAACGGAACGATCACATTCGCCCATGCAACTGCCGCGCCGCCCTCGGGCAGTCTTCCAATCGACACCTCAGCTATCGGATCACCCTGGTTGCCCTTCAGAATCTGGACGATGGCGCACGGGTCTTCGCCTTGCTGCGCCTTGATGCAGGACAAGTCCCAGTCACCGAACTTTTCCTTGACGAACTGTTCTCCGGGGCGCGGGCCTTCCTGACCCAAATCGAGACCGTTGTCCGGTTCGGATGTCGTTGTGTCCTGCGCATATCCTGCGCCACATAGAAGAATTGCCGCCACTGTACTTAGCGAGAGGATTTTCTTGATCATGAATGCCTCGACTTGATGCTTGAGCTTTTTGCTTCGTTTAACACTCTTCTGAACTGGTGTCAGGCACTAACAGAACGCCATGTCTGAACGTGAACGGATTCTTGCCAGAACACCAGAAACCAACTGCCCTGAGACAGAAAAAGAGAGCTGTATAAGCCAGCTCTCTTTTCCAAAAGGTTCTCCCCGTCGGACTGGCCGACTTATTTATGCGCAAACCCTACGAAAGGGGCGCAGACGGGTCAACAGCTATCCTCAAATTTTAATATTACGGTCAGAACTTTGAAACCAAATTCGAGCCTGCAAAAAAGCCGTGCCCGAAGGCACGGCCAGTCGACAGGGAGGAAGTCTGCCCCACGTGAAGGAAGCAAACGCGGGGCAAATTGACTATCGCAGTCAAAGGTTAACTTTGTATGCTGGTCACGGATCGGTGAAACATAAGGCAATGTTAATGGGCAAGAATATATTTTTGGGTGGCGGAGGCGAAGGCTATGGCCAGCCGCAGGAACTGGCGCTGAAATATGCGAACCGCCATGGGCTGATTGCCGGCGCCACCGGGACCGGTAAGACCGTAACGTTGCAAATCCTCGCGGAAGGCTTTTCCCAAGCCGGAGTTCCGGTGTTTTTGTCCGATGTCAAAGGCGATCTGTCGGGCCTGGCTTTGCCCGGAAGCGACGCGCATAAACTGCATCAGGCATTTATGGATCGTGTCAAACGCATTGGGTTCGACGATTTTGCCTATTCCGCCTGCCCGGTTACGTTCTGGGATCTTTTTGGCGAACAAGGCCATCCGGTGCGGACGACGGTCACTGAAATGGGCCCTTTGCTGCTGTCCCGGTTGATGGAATTGAGCGAAGCGCAGGAAGGCATCCTGAACATCGCGTTCCGCGTGGCCGATGAAGAGGGAATGCCTCTTCTGGATCTCAAGGACCTTCAGGCGCTGCTGGTCTGGATCGGCGAGAACCGGGCCCAGCTTTCATTGCGATATGGCAATGTATCGACATCTTCGATCGGTGCGATCCAGCGGCGATTGCTGGTATTGGAAAACCAAGGGGGAACAAAGCTGTTTGGCGAACCCGCGCTGGATCTGTCCGATTTGATGTGCACCGATGAAAACGGGCAGGGGATGGTGAACATCCTTGCTTCGGACAAACTGATGGCCGCGCCACGGCTTTATGCGACATTCCTGCTGTGGCTGCTGAGCGAATTGTTTGAGGAACTTCCCGAAGTCGGTGATCCTGACAAACCCAAGCTGGTGTTCTTCTTCGACGAAGCGCATCTGTTGTTTGACGGTGCTCCGAAAGTGCTGGTGGACAAGGTCGAACAGGTTGCGCGCCTGATCCGGTCCAAAGGCGTGGGAGTCTATTTCATCACCCAGAATCCCGCCGATATTCCCGAGGATATTCTGGGGCAGTTGGGCAATCGCGTTCAGCACGCTTTGCGAGCCTTCACGGCGCGTGACCGAAAGAACCTGCGTCTGGCGGCGGAAACCTATCGCGAAAACCCCGCCTTCGACACCGAAGCCGCAATTCGTGAGGTGGGCGTTGGTGAGGCTGTCACGTCGATGCTGCAGAAAAAAGGTGTTCCCGGAATTGTCGAGCGCACGTTGATTCGACCGCCGGGATCCCAGTTGGGGCCCATTTCTGATGCTCAGCGGCGGGCCATTCTCGATGCCTCGCCGATGGCGTCTAAATATGGCAATGGAATTGATCGAAAATCGGCCTTTGAAATCCTCCAGGCTCGGGCCGAGGCGGCCGCCAAGGCCGCTGAACAGGCAGAGGCCGATGAAGTGCTGGAGGCACAATCACCGATGGAACGAGAGTATTCTTCAGCTCGCAGATATTCAGGAAGCCGGGTTGGCAGATCCTCGTCCCGGGTGCAACGGCGGAAAGACACGTTTGCATCGGCGATGACCGATGCGGTGATCAAGGAACTGAAGGGAACGACCGGACGCCGGATTGTTCGCGGTATTCTGGGTGGATTGTTCCGCAACAGATGACGTTACGGCGCCCATCACGGGCGCCGCAGTGTTTACTTCAAACGACGCTGGCCTTCCTGACGGCAGTAGGCGTCAGCCTCCGGCACGGACATTTTCGAAGCCGGGAAGTCAATCGCCCGGTCCCAGGTCACCCGGTCGTGACGGTATAGCTGACAGGTTACGACACCTTTGGGCGTTTGAACCTTGACGGGAGTTGTTTCAAGTTCTTCCGGAGTGGGAATGCAGGCGGTTGTTACGATGGCAACAACCGGAAACAGAAGCAGTGTCTTGAACCGTGGTGCTTTCATTTTTGACTCTTTTCAAAACGTGTAAATGATCGTTACAGATCGGCGTAGACGGATGTGAGTGCCGGCGACATACCGCAAAAAGAAAACACTGCGGTGTGTCCGTTTATTCAAAAAATCGTTAAGAATCAAGAAACCGCGCCGGATAAGAGGCGCGGTTTCGCTTATTGAAGGTGGAAGTGATCTATTTCTCTGGGATCAGCCCTCTTGGGCTGAATCTGAGAACAATCAACAAGATCAGACCCATCGTGAACAGGCGCATATGTGCGGCGCTGTCCAGCAAGTGGGCTTTCAATGCACTTCCGTCCGGCAAGCCGGCGGTAATGACATTCATCAGCCACAAGCCGATCGGTTCAACCTGAACCCACAGGAACCAGATGAGGAATGCGCCCAGAACGGCCCCGAAGTTGTTGCCCGAACCACCCACGATCACCATCACCCAGACCAGAAAGGTAAAGCGCAGCGGTTGATACGCGCTTGGCGTCAACTGGCCGTCCAGCGTTGTCATCATCGCACCTGCGATACCGCAAACGGCCGAACCCAGTACGAATATTTGCAGATGACGACGGGTGACATCCTTGCCCATGGCCTCAGCCGCCACTTCATTGTCACGGATTGCGCGCATCATCCGGCCCCACGGGCTTTTCAGCGCCATCTGTGCCATCCAGAGCAGAACCAGAAGTACTATCATGAACAGCAGCGAATAGCCGAGTTTGACCGAGAGGGTGGACGCGGTGACGGGGTCCAACCCCAACCATTCGGCCCGCGCCAGAAAGGCCGGGTCGTTCTGCAAATCCACTTCGTAGCCCACAACGGGGGACGGGCGAGGAATGCCGTAGACATTCTTGACGCCCCGGGCCAGCCAGTCTTCGTTTTTCATGACGGCGATGATGATTTCGGCGATCCCCAATGTGGCAATCGCCAGATAATCCGAGCGAAGGCCCAGCGCCGTTTTACCGATCAGCCACGCAGCACCCGCCGCCAGCAAACCACCCGCCGGCCAGGCCAGCAGAACCGGCAGATTCAAACCTCCGATATTGCCGGCAATTGCCGGGTCGATGGCCTCGACCGCCGCAATGCTGGGATCGAACACCGCGCGATAGACAAAAAAGCCCACGACAAGAACGGCGATGATCGTCAGGGTTTGCACACGGCCCTTCGGCAGCTTTGTTGCCACCAGAACGGCGGCAACCACTGTCGCGGCGCCCAGCAGCAAAGACAGAACGATGCCATAACCTCCGGCGGCCCAAGCACCGGGCGTGGGCGGCGTTGAAACCAGTACGACGGCCAGACCGCCCAGTGCGACAAAGCCCATCACGCCCACATTGAACAGACCGGCAAAACCCCATTGCAGGTTTACACCGATCGCCATGATGGCGGAAATCAGCCCCATATTCAGGATCAGGATCGCGGTGTTCCAGCTTTGCGTGAAACCGGTCAACAGGATCAGGCCACCGACAATTGCGAACAGCAGCGTGTTTTTGACAGAGTCGGTCATACGGCCTTTCCCTTGAAAAGTCCCGTGGGCTTGAACAGAAGCACGATCAGCAGGATGACAAAGCTGACCGCGAATTTGTAATCGGTCGAGAGGAGTTGGACCAAACCTGACGGCGCCAGACTTTCAGGCGACACATAGGTCAGCACCTTCTTCCAAGCGTATGTTATCGTCACTTCGGAAAACGCGATGATAAACCCGCCTGCGATGGCGCCCAGAGGATTGCCCAAACCACCCACGATGGCCGAGGCAAAGATCGGCAGCAGAAGCTGGAAATAGACGAAGGGTTTGAAGCTTTTGTCCAGCCCGTAAAGAACGCCAGCAGTTGTGGCCAGCGCCGCAACGATGATCCATGTGATCATCACCACACGTTCCGGGTTGATGCCTGACAACAGCGCCAGATCCTCGTTGTCCGAATAGGCCCGCATCGACTTGCCGGTGCGCGTCTTGTTCAGAAACCAGAACAGCAGCGCCACGGCAACAACGGCCACGATCACCGTGATACCTTGCGACGTCTTGATGGCCAGACCCTCACGCAGACCGGTCATCGCCTTGAAATCGCGTGCCGAAACAATGAACCGAGCCCCATCCGAAAACCGTTGGTCATCCGGCCCGATGATAAACCGGACAAGGCCGTTCATGATGAACATCACGCCCATGGAGACGATCACCAGAATAACGGGCTTTGCCTTTTGTTCACGGTAGAATTTGTAGACCAGCCTGTCGGTGATCAGCACCAGCACGATACAGCCCAGGATGGCAAAGGGCAGGGCAAGCAGGGCGGTTGGCAACGGTCCAAAGCTGATTCCGGCGGCCTGCAACCCCCATGTGACCAGTACGGCGACCATCGCGCCAAAGGCCATGGTGTCGCCATGGGCAAAGTTCGAAAACCGCAGGATGCCGTAGATTAGGGTCACGCCAAGCGCGCCCAATGCCAGTTGGCTGCCATAAGCGACCGCTGGCACCAACACAAAATTCGCAAGCGCAACAAGCGCGTTGAGTAGATCCATTATTTCTTCTCACTGTCCGGGTGCGGCTTTATGGCACGACGCCGACGAAAGACACAACAATTTGGAACATGATTTTTAGGGCTTTATGCATGTTTTTATGCCGTTTGGCAGGCTTCGGACACGCTGGCAGAGGCCGCCTGGTTCTTCCCCAAAGAAAAAGACCGCGCCCCACTGAGGGGCGCGGTCCGAAATCGCGAAAGATCGCGGGGCTAGGCACCGGTTTCCGTGCATTGGCCGCGGTCATTGTGCAGAACCGGGCGGCGGATGGACAGGTTGTAGGACAGATCCGGGCTTTTGACGAAGAACGTCATGACATGCTGTTCGGTCGTCAGGATGAACGTCAAGTTGTTCAGCCCCGGAAACACCTGCGCGTCCCCGGTCGTGTCACCGAACTTGACCGATCCCTTTTGCGCACCTTCGAACCGTGTCAGCCGATACTCGGTTCCATCAATTTCCGATGTACACACAAATTCGCGCTGCTGAGCGACGGCACCGGCACCGGTTGCCAGTTGTGCGGCCAGGGCGGCGATCATCCATTTTTTCATTTTGACTTCCAATTCTTGTGTCCCCAACCGTGGCGCGTTTCGGGGATTGGTTTAGGTGTTCGGGCGCAGCGATATTTTTGAAATTGGGCCTGATTAAAGCAGCAGATTGGCATTCGGCGCGTTTTCAAAGTCTTTTTTCCGCAACGGCCCGCAGGAGATTAATTGATATTTTTCAGATACCTAATAAAGGCTCTCATGTCCTGAGCCTCGGTTTGAAGCACCGGTTGCCATGTTCTGGCCTTCAATTTTGCGCATTGCGATCAAGCAAATGGACCAGCCGAGAATCTCGACTGGCCCCACATGAAAATCTGCCATTGAAAAGCGCCGATCAGCCGCCCAAAAACGACTTTCGCACCTCGGGGTCGGCCAGCAGTTCCTTGCCCGTTCCGGTATAGGCGTTGCGCCCCTGAACCAGAACGTATCCCTTGTCGGCAATCTCCAAGGCCTGGCGGGCGTTTTGCTCGACCATCAGGATCGGCAGGCCGGTGCGGGACACTTCGATGATCCGGTCGAACAACTCATCCATCACGATCGGCGAAACACCTGCCGTAGGCTCGTCGAGCATCAGCACCTTGGGCTGGGTCATCAGGGCGCGGCCCACGGCGACCTGTTGGCGTTGTCCGCCCGACAGCTCTCCGGCGGCCTGATTGCGCTTGTCGCGGAGGATGGGGAACAGGTCATAGACCTGCTCCATCGTCTGGCTGATGTCGTCGCGACGGATGAAGGCACCCATTTCCAGGTTTTCCTCCACCGTCATAGAGGTAAAGATGTTCTGTGTCTGCGGCACAAAGCCCATGCCACGCATGACCCGATCCTGTGGGGTGAGGTTTGTAATATCCTCGCCATCCAGACGCACAGACCCTGAACGGACATCCAGCATCCCGAACACGGCTTTCATCGCCGTAGACTTTCCCGCACCGTTGGGGCCGACGATGACTGCGATTTCACCTTTGTCCACCGCGATGGTGCAATCATGCAGGATGTCGGGCCCTTTGCCGTAGCCACCCGTCATGGTGTCGCCGATCAGAAACGGGCCGCCCCCGACCTTATGCGTCGCACCACTTTTGCGATGGGCCGGCGTCATGGTGCCGACACCGTGCGGATTGGTGATCGAGGCGTCCTTGTTGCCCTTGTCATCCTGATAGGGGTTGTCGCTCACGCGCCTGCCTCCAGTTTGTCTTTGTTCTTAAGGCCGGTGCCCAGATAGGCTTCGATCACGTGCTCGTTCGCCTTGATCTCGTCCAAGGTACCCTCGGCCAGAACCTTGCCTTCAGCCATGCAGATGACCGGATCACAGATCTTGCCGATGAAATCCATGTCATGTTCGATGACGACGAAGGTATAGCCGCGCTCTTTGTTCAGGCGCAGGATCGTGTCGGCAATGGTCATCAACAGGGTGCGGTTCACACCCGCGCCGACCTCGTCCAGAAACACGATCTTGGCGTCCACCATCATCGTGCGGCCCAGCTCCAGCAGCTTTTTCTGACCACCCGAGACCTGACCCGCCTTGTGATCGGCCAGATGTTCAATCGTCAGAAACTCCAGCACCTCATCGGCCTTGGCCTTCAACGCGCGTTCTTCATCAGCGATGCGCTTGCGGCCAAACCACGTGTTCCACAGCGACTCGCCTGATTGCGCGCCGGGCACCATCATCAGGTTTTCGCGGCAGGTCATCGACGGGAATTCATGTGCAATCTGAAACGTGCGCAACAGACCCTTGTGGAACAATTCATGCGGGGGCAGACCGGTGATATCCTCGCCGTCCATCACCACCTTGCCGCTGGTCGGCGGCAGAACACCTGCGATCACATTGAACAGAGTGGTTTTTCCTGCCCCGTTGGGCCCGATCAGGCCGGTGATCGACCCTTTCTGGATTTCCAGCGATGCCCCGTCCACCGCATGAAATCCGCCGAAATGCTTGTGCACGTCCTCGACGACGATCATCTTTTCCCCTTGCCGCCTGTCCGGCGCTGTTGTCTCGACCCCGTTTGTCGGGTGCGGTCTTTTTTCATTGAAACAGCCCGGACACAAGGCCCGGGCTGCTTTCATTCATAGCCTTTGGCGATCAATCAACGGAAGTTGACAGTCTTGTTTTCACCGTCGGTCACTTCGATCTCGCGATAGGAACCCGCGCTTTCGCCGGGGCCGATCAGCTCAACACCGGACGCACCGACATAGTCGATGTCCTGACCATTTGCCAGCAATTCCAGACCCTTGGCCAGTTCGCCGGGATAGATCTTTTCGCCCGGAGCGTTGGCGACGTCCATGATCTTGCCGCCATAGTCGGCCGGATTGGTCGATCCAGCAGCCTGCATGGCCAGCATGAACAAAGCCGCAGCGTCATAGGATTCGGGCGAATAGGGCGACGAACCGTCGAAGCCTGCTGCCTCGGCCATGGCGAAATACTTTTCGGCGCCTTCACCGCCCGAACCGGCGATCTGACCGAACGAACCGTTCAGGTCGGGGCCGACATTGGCCGGCAGCGAGTCACCGATCATGCCGCCGGGCAGGCCAAAGGTGTCAAACGCACCGCTGTCCAGCGCCGACTGGATGATGCCCAGACCGCCCTGATCCAGATAACCCGCAACGACCAGAATGTCGCCACCGGCCGAGGCCAGAGCACCAACTTCGGCCGAATAGTCGGCTTTGCCATCCTCGTGCGCTGCAACGATGGTCACTTCACCACCTGCTGCCTCGAAAGAGGTTTGGATCGCGTCCGCCAGACCCTTGCCGTAGTCGTTGTTGGTATAGGTCAGAGCGATCGAGTTGATGCCGCGATCCTTCAGGATATCCGCCATCACCTGGCCTTCGCGCGCATCTGAAGGCGCGGTGCGGAAGAACAGGCCGTTGTCTTCCATGGTCGACAGGCCCGGCGAGGTCGCCGAGGGCGAGATCATGACCATGCCATTCGGAATCGCGACGTTCTGAAGGATCGCACCGGTCACGCCCGAGCAATCGCCGCCGATGATGCCGGCAACACCGTCGGCAATCATGCGTTCGCCGTTCGAAGTGGCCAGACCGTTATCAATGCAGCCGGTGTCGGCGCGCGATGCGGTCACTTTGGATCCATCCAGCAGTTTTCCGGATTCGGTGACTTCCGCCATCGCCAATTCAGCGCCCGAACCCATTGCGGGTGCCAGCGATTCAATTGGGCCGGTGAATCCGAACAAAACACCAAGCGTAATGTCTTCGGCCAGCGCAGGTCCGGCCAGCAAAGCGGATGCTGCAGTTGCTGTAAGCAGCTTTTTCATATGGTTACTCCCTATTGTGAACGTATTCGTTCTGGCCACGAACCTAGGCAAGCTGCCCGGAAAAGAAAAGTCCTAACGCAATCGTGCCTTTATCGATCGGAAATCTATCTGTTTTGTTAGGGTTTGCCCAAGATTGTCCGGAGAGGGGTCAACATGCTCAGAGCTGCCGCGATTCTGTTCTTCACTTTTTGCACTCAAGGCGCCTTGGCACAGGCGTTGTCGACCTCGGTCGGGAATTTTGAACTTATCGAAATGGCAGGCGGGCTGGATACGCCTTGGGCCGTCGGCATCCTGCCTGACGACAGTTTTCTTGTCACCGAACGGGACGGAAACCTGCTGTATGTTAAGGACGGAGAGGCGAAAGCCATATCCGGTGTTCCCAAGGTTGCAGCTTCGGGGCAGGGCGGATTGCTGGACGTTACGGTCTCGCGCGATTTCAATCAAAGCCGCGAGGTCTTTCTAACCTTTTCAAAACCGCAAAAGGGTGGCGCAGGCACGGCTGTCGCGGTGGCGCGCCTGTCTAAGAACGGCACGCGTCTGACGAATCTGCGGGTCATTTTCGAGGCTTACCCCGGCGGATCAGGCGGGCGGCATTTCGGCTCACGTGTTGTAGAAGCCAATGACGGCACGCTTTTTGTAACCATCGGAGATCGAGGGGATGCGCCGCAGGCGCAGGATCGCTCGAACGCCCTGGGTTCCGTGATCCGTATCAACCGCGATGGCTCGGTACCGTCGGACAATCCTTTCATCGGGCAGGCAGATATCCGACCTGAAATCTGGACCTATGGGCACCGCAACCCACAGGGGGCCGATCTGGATGCGCGCGGCCGATTGTGGGTGTCGGAACACGGGGCGCGCGGCGGCGACGAGGTGAACCTTGTCAAACCCGGCGCCAATTACGGCTGGCCGGTCATCTCGTACGGCACGCATTATTCCGGAGAGAAGATCGGCGAGGGCACCAGCAAGCCCGGTATGGAACAGCCGCGCCTATACTGGGACCCGTCGATCGCGCCGTCGGGGTTGATGGTCTATTCCGGCGATATGTTTCCTGAATGGCGGGGCGACATTTTCGTGGGCTCGCTGAAATTCGACTATATCGCGCGGCTGTCCGGAGACCCGCTGCGCGAGGTCGAGCAGATCAAGGGCCCCGAGACCGAACGGGTCCGTGACATAGTGCAGGCCCCGGATGGGGCGATCTGGTTCATTTCAGTCGGGCAGGGCGCGGTTTACAGGATGTCTGTCAAACAGTGACATACGAAGCATGCCAGCAGACTTTACAATTCCATTTGCGCGTTTCCATCGTCGCAGTCACTCTGTCCAACAGGTTACACGGTTAAGGGGATACTAATGAGTGATTTCGACATTGAATTGTGCACAAGTATCCCGCTAAGAACCGAGCTGAATATGATTTTGGAGCAATATTATGCTCTTATCGCTCAAAGAATGCAGGGTATGGGGTTCGAATTGGATCCTTCCGCACCGCAAAGCGCACTTGAGGAATTCTGGGCGAACACGGATGACTACATGCCTCCGAACGGATGCCTGATCGTCGCAAGAAACCGCGATGGCATAATCGTAGGGTGTGGAATGATGAAACGGTTTGATCAGTCTACCGGCGAATTGAAACGTGTATTTGTAACCGAAGACGCTCGGGGCACCGGAGTGGGGCGCGCATTAATTCAAGCACGAGAACAAGCCGCCAGAGCCATGGGGCTAAAGCGGTTAATCGCAGATACACTCACCCCAAATGTGGAAATGAGGTCTTTGTATCCCAAGCTCGGGTTTGTGGAACTGGCCTCTCCGATCGAGACAACAACCTACAAAGATCAGCCCATGCTCCGACCGCACTTGCACTATTTCGTCAAAGAGCTTTGACGCTGGACCTTAGACTGACAATCTTCCACTTTGCGCACCACGTTCGCGATAGGGCGTGGTGTTGTAATGCGCCCGGTAGCATTTCGAGAAATGGCTGGGCGAGGCGAAACCACAGGCCAGCGCCACGTTGATGACGCTCATGTCTGTCTGCATCAGCAGGTTGCGGGCCTTGTGCAGGCGCAGTTCCATGTAATAGCGCTTGGGGGAACGGCTGAGATACCGGCGGAACAGACGCTCCAACTGGCGGGTCGACATACCCACGTCCTTGGCAAGGATCGATGGCGAGATCGGCTCTTCGATGTTTTTTTCCATCATCAGGATAACCTGGCTCAACTTCGGATGCCGCACACCGATTCGGGTCGGAGTTGACAGGCGCTGCGTGTCCTGGTCGGTTCGAATCGAGGAATAGATCATCTGATCCGCCACCGCGTTGGCCAGATCCTCGCCATAGTCATCTGCAATCAGCTTGAGCATCAGGTCAATCGACGAGGTGCCGCCCGCAGTCGTCATGCGGCTGCCATCGATCTGAAAGACGGCTTTGGTCAGTTCGACCTCATCGAATTCCTCGATGAAACTGTCAGAGTTCTCCCAATGGATCGTTGCCTTCTTGTTGTCCAACAACCCGGCCTTTGCCAGAGTATAGGCCGCAGTGCAGAGGCCGCCGATCCGCAATCCCCTTCGGGCTTCGCGCCGTAGCCAGTTCAGCACGCGCTTGCTGGTGGCCGCCTGAACGTCCACGCCACCGCAAATCAGAACAACGTCGTCTCGCTGCAGCTCTACCAGATCACTGTCAAGCTTGAACTCGGTCCCGGCCGAGCAGGTTACCGTCTCTCCGCCTTCTCCCATCAGCTTCCAGGTGTAAAGCTGTCTGTTCGCCATGCGGTTGGCGATGCGCAGACTGTCAAGCGCCGAAGCAAAGGACAGAAGCGAAAATTTGTCCAAAAGGACAAACACGAAATTCCGGGGTGGGGCCGCAGTGTCTTCCACCGTGACAACTTGGCGTTGCTCTTGCATGGCGAGATGTCCTTGCTTCGCTGCTGGTCAGTTGATTATCCAGCAGCAGATTTGACAGCCACCATGATCAAAGCTTGTTTACGTCGTCAAGAGGCGCAAATGGGATATGGTCACTCTTCATTGCATTTTGTATAGAGACCACCTGAAAACTTCAGCGGAGATCAAAGCTATGACCGAATGGCAAAAATCGAACTGGCGCAACAAGCCCCGGGTTCAGATGCCAGATTATACCGACGCGGCCGCGCTGGCCAAGGTCGAGGCTCAGCTTTCAAAGTATCCCCCGCTGGTCTTTGCCGGCGAGGCGCGGCGTCTCAAACAGCATCTGGGTGCCGCCGGGCGCGGCGAGGCCTTCCTACTGCAAGGTGGGGATTGCGCTGAAAGCTTTGAACAATTCAGCGCTGATGCAATCCGTGACACGTTCAAGGTGATGCTGCAAATGGCGATGGTTTTGACTTATGGCGCCAAGGTGCCAGTGGTCAAAGTTGGTCGTATGGCCGGGCAATTTGCCAAACCACGCAGTGCCCCGACCGAAGTCGTGAATGGTGTGGAACTGCCAAGCTACCGCGGCGACATCATCAACGAATTGGCCTTCACGCCGGAAGCCAGAATTCCGAATCCCAACAAGATGTTGCAGGCCTACACGCAAGCGGCGGCGACATTGAACCTGCTGCGAGCGTTCTCGACCGGCGGCTTCGCGGATATGAGCCGCGTGCATGCCTGGACTTTGGGTTTCGCGGATGAACAGGACGTTCAGAAATATTCCGAGGTTGCCGATCGCATTCAGGACACCATCGACTTCATGGAAGCCGCTGGAATCACTGCGGAAACAACCCATGAATTCTCGACCGTCGAATTCTACACCAGCCACGAAGGGCTGCTGCTTGAATACGAAGAGGCACTAACGCGTCTGGATTCCACCTCGGGCAACTGGCTGGCTGGCTCTGGTCACATGATCTGGATCGGCGACCGCACCCGTCAGCCCGACGGCGCGCATGTCGAGTTCTGCCGCGGGGTTCTGAATCCGATCGGTCTGAAATGCGGCCCGACCACCACGGCCGAGGACCTCAAAGTTCTGATGTCCAAGCTGAACCCCGACAACGAAGAGGGGCGTCTGACCCTGATCGCGCGCTTCGGTGCGGGCAAGGCGGGCGAGCATCTGCCGCGTCTGATCAAGGCGGTCAAGGAAGAGGGTGCCAAGGTCACCTGGGTCTGCGACCCGATGCACGGAAATACGATCAAATCGGCCACGGGCTATAAAACCCGCCCGTTCGATTCTGTTCTGCGCGAGGTGCGTGACTTTTTCGGAGTGCATCAGGCCGAGGGAACCATCCCCGGTGGCGTGCATTTCGAAATGACCGGGCTAGATGTGACCGAATGCACCGGCGGTGTACGTGCCGTGACGGAAGAGGACCTGTCGGACCGCTACCACACCGCTTGCGATCCGCGCTTGAACGCGTCGCAGTCGCTGGAACTTGCGTTCCTGGTGGCGGAAGAGTTGACCAACCTGCGCCGCAACGGTTCGAAACGCGCGGTAAGCTGAGCGCATCTGTAACAATGACAACAGCGGGCCATCGGCCCGCTGTTTCTGATCACGGCAATCGGCGGGTCTCAGTCGTCGCGAGACACCACCAGATGAAGATGGCTGGCAGAGCGTTTGAATTCGCGTTGTTCCTCGGCAAAACCGTCCACAGGGCGGCGCTGTGTGGGCGCGGGTACCTGAATTTCAGAAACCGGTTTGATCCGCGTATCAGTCAGTGTAAACCGGCGCGGTGTCTTGCCGATTGCGCCATCGGCGATCATGACCCCCAAAATACGACTGACATCCCCAAGGTCACTTTTCAGCGGCAGAAGGATCATCCGGGCCTGCATCCGGGTACGTCCCAACACCCCGCCCGACTTCAGACTCAATTCGGCAACAGCGGGGGACGCAAATACCTGTTCCAGTACATCTTTGGTCTGCGCGCGGGCATCGGGTTGAAAGAACGCGGTCAACGGCATCCCCCGCACTTCCATACCTGCAAGCGCGTTCAGATGACTGCCTGCCAGACGAAAACGGGCCAGGCCGGGTGCAATGCGTTCCAGGATAAAAGTATATTCAAGAACATTCTCAAGACCGCGCGGGTCGATTTGAGACCGCATCGGCACGCTGTCGCCGCTCAACAATGCGGTCCAATACGCCTCGGCCTGGCGGATCGGCGATAGGCTGCGCCCACTGTCAAAGCGATCCATTGCGACGATCTTTCCAAATTCTGACCCGGAACCTATCCCGAAAAAGGTTTTCATTTTCATCACCCTACCGTCAATTGGCCGCCTTTTTCATAAAATGCAACACATTGGAAGCATCTGCGGCCCGCAAACCATTGCTATAGGCATTTTGACTCGGGTTAATTCAATTTTGGAGCAATTCTTTAACGAATGGTTAACTTGCGCCAAACAATTGCGTCGTCAGCAAACTCTTGCTCTGCACCAGTCAATGGCATTAGGTGCGGCACATGCTCGAAACAGCAGGGGAACAGGAAAGGGCCATCATGATCAGATCCATGACCGGGTTTGCCTCGGGGAAGGGAACTTTCGGCCCGCACAGTTGGTCGTGGGAACTTCGCAGCGTAAATGGCAAGGGGCTGGACATGCGTCTGCGCGTGCCCGACTGGTTGACCGGCCTCGAAGTCGCGTTGCGGGCGTCCCTGTCCAAATCCCTGAGCCGGGGAAACGTGACCCTGTCGATGCGCTTGAACCGCGAGGATTCTGCCCCGGAACTGGCCTTGAACGAAACCGCGATGGCTGCGGCCCTGACGGCTCTCGAGCGGACGGAAGCGCTGGCAGCTGCGCGCGGCATCACGCTTGCGCCGTCGTGTGCGTCAGATCTTTTGGCGCTCAAGGGGATGATGGACGCAGGAACTGAGGCCGACGATCCGGCTCCGCTTGTTGCTCATCTGACGTCCGAATTCAAAGATCTTCTAGCGGCGTTCATAGTTATGCGCAAAACCGAAGGGGCAGCTTTGGCCGCGGTCTTGAACACGCAACTGGATCAGGTCGCGGAACTGACGGCGCAGTCCGCAGAGATTGCCGAGCAACGCAAGGACAAGATGACCGAGGGGCTGCGCGAGAATCTCGCGCGGGTGCTGGAGAATACGCAGGGCGCGGATCCCGATCGTGTCGCGCAAGAGCTTGCGATGATCGCGGTCAAGGCGGATATCACCGAAGAAATCGACCGCCTGACCGCCCATGTGGCGGCCGCTCGTGAGTTGTTGGCACAGGACGGCGCCGTGGGCCGCAAGCTGGATTTCCTGATGCAAGAGTTCAATCGCGAAGCCAACACGCTGTGTTCCAAGGCGCAAAGCTCGGACCTGACATCGGTCGGGCTGGAACTGAAAGCGGTGATCGATCAGATGCGCGAACAAGTGCAGAATGTGGAATAAGAATGGGAACGACTGACATGGCGGACCGCCGAGGCCTACTAATCATCCTGTCTTCTCCGTCCGGAGCGGGCAAATCGACCCTGGCCAGACGGTTGATGGCCTGGGATACGGATCTGGAATTCTCGATCTCGGCGACGACCCGCGCCCCACGCCCCGGGGAAGAGCATGGGCGCGAGTATTTCTTTCTGTCCGAGGACGAGTTCAAACAGCAGGTCGCTGATGGGCAGATGCTGGAACACGCCCATGTATTCGGAAACTTCTATGGTTCGCCTGCTGAGCCGGTCAAAAATTCGATCAATGCCGGTAAGGACGTGCTGTTCGACGTCGACTGGCAGGGCGAGGTGCAGATCCGAAACTCGGATCTGGGCAAACACGCGTTGTCGATCTTCATTCTGCCGCCGTCCATCCCCGAGCTGCGCCGCCGGCTGGAAACACGCGGGCAGGACAGTGATGACGTCATCGCCCGTCGAATGCTCAAAAGCTGGGATGAAATCAGCCACTGGGGCTATTACGACTACGTCCTGATCAACGACGACCTCGAGGCAACCGAAGAAAAGCTGAAAACCATCGTCAGCGCGGAACGGATGCGCCGCATTCAGCAACCCAGGTTGCAACAGCACGTCCGCAAGTTGCAGAGAGAATTCGAGGGACTGTCATGACCATTTACGCTTTGGGCGAGCACGCTCCGCACATTCACGAGGACACCTGGGTCGCGCCGGATGCCAATCTGATTGGCAAGGTTGTGCTGGAGCAGGGGGCCTCGGTCTGGTTCGGCTGTACGATTCGCGCGGATCACGAAGAAATCCGGATCGGCGAGGGCAGCAACGTTCAGGAAAACTGCGTGATGCATATCGACGCCGGCTTTCCCCTGACGATTGGTCGAAATTGCACCATCGGGCACAAGGTGATGCTGCATGGCTGCACCATAGGCGAAAACACGTTGGTCGGAATGGGCGCAATCGTTTTGAACGGCGCAAAGATCGGCCGGAACTGTCTGATCGGAGCAGGGGCCCTGATCACCGAGGGCAAGGAAATCCCCGACAATTCGCTTGTCATGGGATCGCCGGGCAAGGTCGTGCGCCAGCTGGATGAGGCCGCGGCGCAAAGGATCACGTTCAGTGCGCTGCACTATCAGGAAAGCATGCGCAAATTCCGCGAAACCCTGAAACCTGCGCTTTGACGCCACGGAATGAGTGGGTTTTGACGCATGACCGAAGACGTTCTTGAGGACATTGTTCTTGCGATCCCGCTACCGGCGTTGATGGTGGATCAGACCGAACGGATCATTGCCGCGAACACAGATGCAAAGTCCCTTCTGGGCCAGAACATTGTTGGACGTCATTTTGCGACCATATTGCGACAGCCGCAGGTTCTGGACGCGATTGAGCAAAGCCTGACAAGCAGAAGCGCAAAGAAAGCACGTCATCTGTCAAATGACGGTGCGCAGGACACAACATACACAGTTGAATGCAGATACATGAACGGGGTCGCTTCCGAAGGGGCCGTCATGGTCACGTTTCAGGATACCACCCATCTGGAACACGCCAGCCAGATGCGGCGGGATTTCGTGGCCAATGTCAGCCATGAATTGCGCACGCCGTTGACCGCCTTGATGGGGTTTATCGAAACCCTGCGCGGTCCGGCACGGGACGATCCCGCCGCGCGTGACCGGTTCCTCAAGATCATGGCCGATGAGGCCAACCGGATGAACCGTCTGGTCGGGGATCTGTTGTCGTTGAACCGGGTCGAAAGCGAAGAACGTGTTCGACCCAAGCAACAGCTGGAACTTACCGGTCTACTTCAATCCACAATAAACTCGCTGCGGCCCCTTGCGGAGGATGCTGGCGTGGTTTTGTCGCTGAATGTGAAAAACGGTCCGCTTTCAGTCACCGGTGACAGCGACCAGTTGCGACAGGTTTTCACCAATCTCATCGAGAACGGGATCAAGTATGGCGCCAGTGGCGGTAGTGTTACGGTACGTGTCCTGCCGGCGGACAGGGATCCGGCGATGCGCGGCCCGGCTGTCCGAATCCAGTTCATAGACAAAGGGCCCGGCATAGATGCTGTTCACCTGCCGCGCCTGACAGAGCGATTCTATCGCGCCGACAGCCACAGGTCGCGGCAGCTGGGTGGAACCGGGCTTGGCCTTGCGATCGTGAAGCACATCGTCAATCGCCATCGTGGAAGACTTCGCGTCGAAAGCGAATTGGGAAAAGGCTCTGTTTTTACGGTCATTTTGCCCCGTTGAAACAGCCTGGAATGCAAGTCTGCTTTTATTCTGACCCTTTGGGGCATTGGTTGTTCCAGGGGTCAAACGCAAAAAAATCCCCTGCTGTCATAAAACCGTTACGCATGTGTCACAAAAGGCTTACGCACGCCCCATAGGGGTCCCCGCAGGATCATCATGGTGGTGATCAAGTACACCTTTTCAGGGAGACTGAAATGTCCTTTGTAAAACTGTCGGCATCTGCGCTGGCTATCGCTGCCGTCTCGGCGACCACTGCTGCGGCGCGTGACAACGTTCAGATCGCCGGCTCGTCGACCGTTCTGCCTTATGCCTCGATCGTAGCCGAACTGTTCGGTGAAAACACAGACTTTCCAACTCCGGTTGTTGAATCCGGCGGTTCGTCGGCTGGTCTGAAGCGTTTCTGCGAAGGCGTTGGCGAAAACACCATCGACGTTGCAAACGCGTCGCGCGCGATCCGTGAAAAAGAGATCAAAGCCTGCGCCGAAAACGGTGTGACCGACATCATGGAAGTCCGCATTGGTTATGACGGCATCGTATTCGCAAGCCAGCAGACCGGGCCCGCCTTCACCACGTTCGAACCGTCCGACATTTTCAACGCTCTGGGTGCAAAAGTTCTGAAAGACGGTGAGATCGTTGACAACCCGTACAACACCTGGGCCGAGTTCAACCCGGAACTGCCCGATGTTGAAATCGCAAGCTTCATCCCGGGCACCAAGCACGGCACCCGCGAAGTGTTCGAAGAAAAAGTTCTGCTGATCGGTTGTGAAGAAACCGGCGCCATGGAAGCCATGATCGCGGGCGGCATGAGCGAAGACGACGCTGAAGATGCCTGTCTGGCGGTTCGCACCGATGGCAAATCGGTCGATATCGACGGTGACTATACCGAAACCCTGGCGCGTATCGACACCAACCCCAACGGTATCGGCGTGTTTGGTCTGGCGTTCTACGAGAACAACACCGACAAGTTGAAGGTTGCCACCATGTCGGGTGTCGCACCGTCGACCGAAACGATCTCGACCGGCGAATATCCGGTTTCCCGCCCGCTGTTCTTCTACGTGAAGAAAGCTCATATCGGCGTGATCCCCGGTTTGAAGGAATACGCGCAGTTCTTCACCCATGACGAAATCGCCGGTCCGTCGGGCCCGCTTGCCAACTATGGCCTTGTCGCCGATCCTGAACTGGCAAAAACTCAGGACGCAATCGCCAACGAAGTCACCATGGGTTCGGGCAGCTGAGCCTGACGTCAGTTTAACGCAAATAGGGGCGACGGATCAGTCGCCCCTTCACTGTCTTTTTACTACTCGCAATCGAAGGCAATGGGGGTGTCATGCCGATACTTTGGCTCTTTCTGATCGTTTCGGCGATCGCGGCTGTCGGCTATCTGTTGGGACGCACACGCGCACTGCAAAACGCAGGGGGTGACAGTCGGAACCTGCATTCCCTGCCATCTTTTTACGGTGCAAACGTTGCACTGAAGACACTTGTGCCGGCCTTCGGTCTCTTGATCGTGTGGCTGTTGGCGCAGCCTTTCTTCCTCAATGCGCAGGTGTCGGACATGATACCGGACTCCGTGATAAAGGAAGGTTCCTCCCGCAGCCTGGTGATGGCCGAAGTACGCCGCACCGCCGCCGGGCTGGACAATGCGGTTGCGCTTGGAACCCTGACCGAGAACGCCGCCAGTGATGCCGATGCAAATATCGGCGAGATCACACAGCTTTTGAAGGACGCGGGGCAGGTGGTGACCTCGGACATCACTCAACCGGTATTGCGCGCTGCGCAGAGCTATCGCTCCATGAGCTCGACCGGGTATGCGATCATGTCCATTGCCGTTATCGCGGTTGCCTTGATCGGTGCCGTAGCGGGCTGGTTGCAAACCAACGCCGAATACCGTGCGCGCAACGTTGTGGAACAGGGGGTTCGTGTCCTGCTTCTGGCGGCCGCGTCGGTTGCCATTCTGACAACGGTGGGCATTGTCCTGTCTCTTGTGTTCAACACCTGGGAGTTCTTCAAACTATACCCTGCGTCAGATTTCTTTTTCGGCATGACCTGGGCGCCCAGCTTTTCGGGCCGCGGCGGGTTGTCCGAACTCGGGATCTTGCCGCTGCTGTGGGGGACGCTCTACATCTCTGTCGTGGCGTTGCTGGTCGCAGTGCCGATCGGGTTGTTCGCCGCGATCTATCTCAGCGAATACGCTTCGCCCCGTTTGCGGTCTGTCGCCAAGCCGCTGCTTGAGGTGCTGGCCGGGATTCCGACCATCGTTTACGGTCTCTTCGCTTTGTTGACCGTTGGCCCGCTGCTGTTGGATGTTTTTGGTGAAAGTGGCCTGGGCTGGATGAAAGCCGGCACTGCCGTCATGACTGCGGGTCTGGTGATGGGGATCATGTTGATCCCGTTTGTCTCATCACTGTCTGACGACATTATCAACGCGGTGCCGCAGGCCATGCGCGACGGTTCCTACGGTCTTGGCGCCACGCAATCCGAAACCATCCGTCAAGTCGTTCTGCCCGCCGCGTTGCCCGGTATCGTCGGCGCGATCCTTCTGGCGGCATCGCGCGCCATCGGCGAGACCATGATCGTGGTTCTCGGGGCAGGGGCCGCGGCCCGCCTCAGCCTGAACCCGTTCGAAGCCATGACAACTGTGACAGCCAAGATCGTCAGCCAGTTGACAGGGGACGCCGACTTTGCCTCGCCCGAGGCGCTGGTCGCCTTCGCACTTGGCATGACCCTTTTCATTCTAACCTTGGGGCTCAACGTGTGTGCCCTGTATATCGTGCGCAAATACCGGGAGCAGTACGAATGACCGACACCAGTATGCAAAGCCCCGAATCCGGTCGCCATACGATCTCGCTCACGGCTTCGGATGAACGCACGAAGAAACGTGCCAAAGCCGAGAAACGGTTCCGTGCTTATGGCATCGCCGCAATCGCAACCGGTCTGTTCTTTCTGGTTGTTCTGTTCGCTTCGATCCTGTCGCAGGGGATTCCGGCCTTCCAGCGCACGGTCGTCAGCATTGATTTCACACTGACCGAACCGCAGCGGGACGAGGCCGAAGGGGCCCTGTTCAAGACAAAAGTCTATTCCAACCTGTTCGTCGCCCAGTTGAACAGTGAACTTGCTGAACGCGGAATCAGCGTTGATTTTGATGAGGCCGCGATCGAGCGTCTTTTGGGTAAAGTCGGCGGCACGATCCGGACCTTTTACACCGAAAACCCCGACAAGCTGGGTGAGCCGGTCCAATTCGATCTGGCAGCGTCCAGCCGGGTGGACGGGTATTTCAAAGGCCGCGTATCCCGCGACACGATACAGGACAGCCGGTTTCTGCAAAAAAGCGATCTGGATCTGGTCGATGCGCTGGAACAGGCTGGCATCATCAAGCAGGCATTCAACTGGCCCTTCATCACCGGCGCGGACGCAGGCGTGGACAACCCCGGCGGCGCAGGCATCGGTGTCTCGGTTGTGGGATCATTCTTCATGATGCTGGTCGTTTTGTGTCTGTCTCTGCCGATTGGCGTTGCAGCTTCGATCTATCTCGAAGAATTTGCGCCGCAGAACAAGTTGACTGACCTGATCGAAGTGAACATTTCGAACCTGGCCGCGGTTCCGTCCATCGTCTTCGGTATTCTGGGCCTGGCCGTTTTCATTCAGTTCATGCATCTGCCGCAATCGGCACCGCTGGTCGGCGGTCTGGTTCTGACCCTGATGACGCTTCCGACGATCATCATCTCGACCCGCGCGTCCTTGAAGGCCGTGCCTCCGTCGATACGCGACGCGGCGCTTGGGGTAGGAGCGTCGAAAATGCAGGCGGTGTTTCACCACGTGCTGCCGCTGGCTGCGCCGGGCATTCTGACAGGTACCATCATCGGTCTGGCGCAAGCCTTGGGTGAAACCGCACCACTTTTGCTGATCGGCATGGTGGGGTTTGTCGCACGCGGATATCCCGACGGCTTTCTTGCAGGCTTTACCGAGCCGAATTCGGCCATGCCCGCCCAGATCTATACATGGGCCGCACGCGCTGACGTCGGCTTTTACGAGAAGGCGTGGGGTGGGATCATCATACTTTTGATGTTCCTGCTGACCATGAATATCATCGCAATCATCTTGCGCCGCCGCTTTGAACGCCGCTGGTAAATGGGGGCTGGAATGAACGACATGACACGAGTGGAGAGAACCGTGGACTCCAAAGACATCAAGATCAACGCCAAGAACGTACAGGTTTTCTACGGTGAAACCCATGCCATCAAGGACGTGAGCGTTGAGATCGAAGACAAGACCGTCACGGCCTTCATCGGGCCATCTGGTTGTGGCAAGTCCACCTTCCTGCGCTGCCTGAACCGAATGAATGACACCATCGATATCTGCCGCGTCGAAGGCGACATCCTGCTGGATGGTGAAGACATCTATGACAAGCGTGTCGATCCGGTCCAGTTGCGCGCCAAGGTCGGAATGGTGTTCCAAAAACCCAACCCGTTCCCGAAATCGATCTATGACAACGTGGCCTATGGGCCGCGCATTCACGGCATGGCCCGCAACAAGGCGGAACTGGATGAAATCGTGGAAAAATCCCTGCGCCGCGGCGCGATCTGGGATGAGGTCAAGGATCGTCTGGATGCACCGGGCACCGGACTTTCCGGCGGCCAGCAGCAGCGTTTGTGCATCGCCCGGGCCGTCGCCACCGAACCCGAAGTTCTGTTGATGGACGAGCCGTGTTCGGCCCTTGATCCGATTGCGACCGCACAGGTCGAAGAGTTGATCGATGAACTGAGGTCGCGGTTTTCTGTTGTGATCGTCACCCACTCGATGCAGCAGGCGGCACGGGTCAGTCAGAAAACGGCCTTCTTCCACTTGGGTAATCTGGTTGAATTCGGTGAAACCGGCCAGATCTTTACCAATCCGATAGATCCGCGCACGGAAAGCTACATTACAGGCCGTATCGGCTAAGCACAGGTATCTGACAATGAGCGAACAACATATTGCAACTGCTTTTGACCGCGACCTCGAGGCGATCCAAGCGCATATCATGAAGATGGGCGGTCTGGTCGAGGCCGCCATCATAGGCGCGGCCCGCTCGCTGGAAACCCGTGACGAAGAGTTGGCGCAAGAGGTGCGAAAAGGCGACAAAGCTATCGACGCGCTTGAAGAGCTGATCAACGAAGAAACGGCCAGGTTGATTGCGCTGCGGGCACCCACGGCCAGTGACTTGCGTCTGATCCTGTCGGTTCTGAAGGTATCCGGCAACCTTGAGCGCATTGGCGACTATGCCAAGAATATCGCCAAACGAACTACGGTTCTGGTCAATGCCAGCGAGATTAACGGAAGCGCTGCGGCCCTGCGCCGTATGGCACGCGAGGTCGAGCGGATGCTGCGTGATGCGCTGGATGCCTATATTCAGCGCGATGCGGAACTGGCCACAGACGTCATCAACCGTGATGAAGAAGTTGACCAGATGTATAACGGCCTGTTCCGGGAGTTTCTGACATTCATGGCCGAAGACCCACGCAATATCTCGGCCTGCATGCACCTGCATTTCATCGCCAAGAACATCGAACGCATGGGCGATCACGTAACCTCGATCGCTGAACAGGTCGTGTATCTGGTCACCGGCGACCGCCCGGCCGAAGCCCGGCCCAAGGCTGACAACACGTCGCAAACCGTTTAGGAGACGAGCGAGATGTCCGCAGATCAACCTACCGTTTTGGTTGTAGAGGATGAAATGGCCCAGCGTGAGGTTTTGGCTTACAACCTTGAAGCTGAAGGGTTTCGGGTTTCCAAGGCTGGCAACGGCGAAGAAGCCATGCTGTTGGTAGACGAAGACTGCCCGGACATCATTGTTCTGGACTGGATGATGCCCAATCTGAGCGGAATCGAAGTCTGCCGACGCCTGAAAAGCCGCCCGGACACGCGTTCAATCCCGATTATCATGTTGTCTGCGCGGACCGAGGAAGTCGACAAAGTTCGCGGTCTTGAAACCGGCGCAGATGATTACGTGGTCAAGCCATATTCCGTGGTCGAGCTGATGGCGCGCGTTCGCACGCAATTGCGCCGCGTCCGTCCTTCGACCGTTGGTTTGCGCCTGGAATTCGATGACATCATTCTTGACTCTGAGACGCACAAGGTCAGCCGGGACAACAAACCCCTGAAACTGGGGCCGACCGAGTTCCGGCTTCTCAGCACATTCATGGAAAAGCCGGGCAGGGTCTGGAGCCGCGAGCAATTGCTGGACCGGGTTTGGGGTCGCGACATCTATGTCGATACCCGAACCGTTGATGTGCATATCGGGCGATTGCGCAAAGCTTTGACGCAATATGGTGGGACCGATCCAGTACGAACCGTCCGCGGCGCTGGATACGCCTTGGGATAACCACATCCTGCGTATATGGCGCCAAAATCGTTTGAATTTTGACAGGAGCCGTATTTGTGGGTGGCGCCCCGTGGCGGTAGTCGGGATTCGCATAATCTGTATTATGGTAATTACTGGCCGCTTGTAACTTGGCAGCAAAGTGAACACTCTGCCCAGAACACATAAGACTTGTTTTGGAATGCGCCATGGAGCTCAGAAATAGAACTGTCATCGTGACCGGTGCCGCAGATGGCATTGGCCGGGGTTTGGCGGAACGTTTTGCTCAGGAAGGTGCGCGCGTCATTTGTTCGGATATTGACGAAGCCGGAGCCCGTGAAGTCGCAACCCAAACTGGCGGTGTTGCGTTCACATGTGACGTTTCGGATGAGGAACAGATCAAGGCGTTGATTGATTTCACCGAAGATACTGTTGGCCCAATTGATCTGTTCTGCGCAAATGCCGGCATCCTGACGCTTGGCGGTCTGGATGTTCCCGATGATCAATGGGAAAAAATTTGGAAAATCAACGTGATGTCGCACGTGTGGACCGCGCGCCATTTGGTGCCTCGTATGATCGGTCGCGGCGGCGGATATATTCTGACGACGGCCTCTGCGGCGGGTTTGCTGAACCAACCGGGTGCAGCGCCATACGGTGTCACGAAACACGCGGCGGTCGGATTTGCCGAGTGGCTGTCGCTGACATATGGCGCCAAAGGTCTGCGGGTTTCGGTTCTTTGTCCTCAGGCGGTTCGGTCAAAAATGACTGAAGGACATGAGGTTTCAGTGGCATCGATCGACGGAATGCTGGAGCCCGATGACGTCGCTGAAACCTGCGTACAAGCCATCCGGGAAGAACGATTTCTGGTTCTTCCGCATCCGCAGGTTTTGGATTATCTGCAACTCAAAGCGGCTGACTACGATCGCTGGCTGGGCGGGATGCGAAAGTTGAATCAACAGTTTACGCCAGATACCTAACGTTTTCTCTGAACCTTCCTCATAAGACCTTCCTGAGCCACCGACGCGACCAGGGTTCCGTCTACTGAATAGATCGATCCGCGATTGAAGCTGCGTCCCTGCCCCGTCCACGGAGAATCCATCACATACAGATGCCAGTTCTGAAATTTCACGGGTGCATGAAACCACAAAGCATGGTCCAGACTGGCGCCGTTGAACTCTCCGGAAAACCAACTCAGCCCGTGCGGTCGCAAACCTGACGACATCAGGTTCATATCAGACGCATAGGCCAAAAGCAGATGTTGAGTTTTTGCGTCCGCAGACGCGGCAGCCGCCATGCGAAACCAGGTTTTATTGCGGTCGTCCGACACTTCGGGGTTGAACGGATCCAGATGGTCCACCTCGCGGACTTCGATCGGGCGTTCACGCAGAAGCTCACCGCGAAAACCTTCGGGCACGCGATCCACATATGCGTGTCGAAGCTCGGAACGTGATGGGTATGTCTGTGGAGGATTCACGGTTGGCATCGGATGCTGATGATCCCAACCTTCATCCTGAACGTGAAAGGAAGCTGACATATTCAGGATCTGCTTGCCATTTTGAATGGCAACAACGCGACGGGTTGTGAACGACCCCCCGTCACGCGCCCTATCCACCTGATAAATAACAGGTTTATCTGGATTCCCGGGGCGGATGAAATAGGCGTGCAGGGAATGGCACAACCGGTCTTCCACGGTTCTATATGCCGCGGCCAGGGCCTGCGCAATGACCTGACCGCCGAAAATTCGGGTCGGTGTTTCTCCACCCGATCCTGTGCCGCGGAAAAGATCGACTTCAAGCCGTTCGATATCCAGAAGGTCCAGTAAGATGCGTTCCGCTTCGGTCATTGTCTGCTCATGGGCTAATTGATCGAAACCCGGGTATCAGCCTGAGCAAAATCATTCAATCATGGCGGCGTGCACTAAGGCCTTGAGTTCAGCCCGGGATGGATAGGAACTGGACGGCGACAATTGCGTGAAGAACACAGCCGTCAGATCGTTCTGCCAGTCGATCCAGAAATAGGTCGAGGCCATGCCACCCCAGCTGAAATCACCAACGGATCCGGGCACGCGCACCCGACCCGGATTGAGGACAATCGACCCTGCAAGGCCAAATCCCATGCCTTCCATGGGCTGTTCCGCAAAGCTCTTTTGTCCCATCGAGGCGATATCGCCCGACAAGTGGTTGCGCATCATGAAGTCCACCGTTTTCGGGCCAAGCAGTTGATGCCCGTTGCCGGACCCGCGATTGCGAAGCATGTCGACGAATTTGACATAGTCATCGATTGTGGAAACCAGCCCACCGCCGCCCGAGAAGGTTGTCGCATTCGCAAATGGAGAGGTTTCGTGGGTATCCACCAGCCGCAAGGTATCGCCTCCCTGATCCGCGGAATTCAACGCCATCGCGTCGCCGGCCAGCGGCGTATAAAGCGAGGCGAACCGGTCCCCTGCCCCGTCGGGCACGGAAAACCCGGTTTCGCGCATCTCGAGGGGCGCCAGGATTTCCTGCCGGAAGAATTGTTCCAGGGTCTGTCCCGAGACGACCTCGACAACGCGCCCAAGCACATCGGTTCCAACCGAATATTCCCACCGTGTTCCGGGCTGGAAAGCCAAGGGAAACTCTGCCAGTTCACGTACGCGATCTTTCAGAAGGCCCTGATTTGGTTTGAATATAAGGTCCTTTTCATCCATCGCCTCCGGCAGTATCCCGGGGTTGAACGGATAGCTGAAACCGCCGGTATGGGTCAGCAACTGATGAAGGGTCGGGCTTGCCGCGTCCTCGGTTTGATCCAGCTTGTCCGCGCCGGGTACCAGAGCCTGCATCTGTTTGAACTCGGGAAGGAAATCCGAAAGCGGTGCGTCGAGGTGAAACAGCCCACGTTCCGCCAGCATCATCAAGGCAACAGACGTGACGGGTTTGGTCATCGAGTAGATGCGCACCAGCGTATCGCGTTGGAATGGCAAGTCTTCTTCAAGATTTCGCAGGCCGCTGGAGTGGAAAAAGACCTCATCCCCCTCGTGCTTCAGCAAAAAGGTCGAACCCGCGTACTTGCGCTGCTCAACATAGCTGTCCATCCAGATGCGAATCCGGCTCAGGCGCGTTTCATCGAACATGACTTGTTTTCGAAGCATTTTTGAGTTCCACCAGAAGTTGACTAATATCGTGTACGCGTAGGGCCTGAAACAACAGCAAAACCCGGGCTGAAATGAATGGTTATACAAGCAGAGCCAAGAGGCACGCCTTAAATCCAAGTGATACAGTGAAACCGTCACAGATTCGCTTGTAAATTGTTGGACGGCGACGTGCCGGATTGGCCTGGAGGAATAGCATGACGCAAAGCATAGATTTCGTTTACGATTTTTGCAGCCCAAATGCCTTTCTGGCCCACAAGATGCTGCCAGAGCTGGCCGCGCGGCATAATGCCAAGATCAGGTATTCCCCTGTCCTTCTGCCCGTTGTTTTCAAGGCAACGCACAACCAGAGCCCGTTTCAGGCGTTTTCCGAAAACCGCCAGAAAACCGCCTATCTTACTCATGACTTGCATCGGTTCGCGCGGCGTCGCGGGCTGAGCTTTCACATGAGCCCGCATTTTCCGATCAATACGAAATTTGCGATGCGCGGCGCCCGGTTCGCTAGTGGTAAATCATGGGAAATCCAATACATAAACGCCATCTTTGATGCCATATGGGTGCATGGCCAAAAGGCGGATGAACTGGCCGTTCTGATTGACATTCTACAGGAAAATGAACTGCCGGTTCGCAAGCTGCGCGAGGCCATGACAAGCCCTGAAATCAAACAGGATCTGAAGGATCAGACCAAATCGTTCGTGCGCCGCGGCGTTTTTGGCGTTCCCAGCCTGTTTTACGGCCCTGAAATGTTCTTTGGCAAGAACAGCTTGCCGAACCTGGAAATTGAACTGTCGAAAAACAAGAAACGACACAAATCCAACACGTTGTGAACGGGATCGGTTTTGATCGCAGCGCGACTTAGAAAGCTTCGGCAAAGATATTGCCCGACGTTACAACGTTGATCCCACCAGAAACCGGGATAATCGAACCGGTTACATAACTGCCCCCGCGTCCACACAGAAACAGCACGCACCCCGCTATATCTTCATCACAGCCGACGCGCCCAAGAGGCACTGACTTGCCGACCTTTTCACGCTTGTCCTCATCCGCCGTAGCAAAGGCTGTCATCCGCGATACGAACGGCCCCGGAGCCAGCGCGTTGACCGTCACGTGGTAGGGCGACAGTTCCTTGGCCATGATTTTTGTCAGATGCAGAACCGCAGCTTTCGAGGCTGAATAGCTATAGGCGCCATCCCCCATGGGAACCTCTCCCATCACGGATCCAACATTCACGACCCGGGCCGGATCGTCTGCGGTTCCGGATTGCATCAACATTGGTAGCAGCCTCTGGGTAAGCTCGAATACCCCGGCCACGTTGACCGACATCACCTTGTCCCACGCGTCATAAGGAAACTGGCCCAAGGGTGCCCCCCAGGTCACGCCAGAGTTATTCATAAGAATATCAAGCCCTTCCGTCCGGTTCTGAATGTCCGAAACCAGTTTGGCGATACTTGCCTCGCTGCCGATGTCTCCGGCAAACCCTTCGGCACTTCCCGGTGCCTCCAGCGCATTCAACTCGGCGGCGGCCGCGACACAGGCGTCCCCGTTTCGAGAAGCGATCAACACGCGCGCGCCGGCCCTGACCAACGCCTCTGCGGCCATCCGACCGATACCCGTGGCGCCTCCGGTGACCAATGCGGTTTTGCCGGGCAGCGAGAAAAGGGTATCGGGGGTCATTGTCGTGTTCCTCTGCTAAATCTGATTTCTGTTGCGTTCCGACCCGGTTCAAAGCGTTGTTGTTCTGACGGCGATCAGCCGTCCGCTGCGCTGGCACGAAACCGGGTTGCACCAAAATTCCACATGACAATCTTCAATCGCATCAGATACGGTTTGCAAGGATTACTCAGCGTCGCAAAGGGCCGGCCGATAAGCCCGAATAGTTTCAATGTTCCGATACTGAAACCGACGACAATGCGCCCGAAAACCTGTTTTCCCGCAAACGAAATGCGGATGAAGATGCACGGCCCAAGTCCAAACGGACGCGCTGTGTCGTCATGTCGAAGGACTGAACTTGGTTTCCTCTTCCATCTCAAGGTCTGTTTTCCGGGCAACTGTCTGTATTCAATCCACCAAAGTCAGGTAGACAACCCGGCCTTTTCGCGTCTATGAACCAAGTATGGGGATCGTGAAAACATGCATAACGTTTTGGTATTGAATGGCCCAAACCTCAATCTGCTTGGCACACGGCAGCCCGAGGTTTACGGCAGCACGACACTACATATGATCGAGGATCGTTGCGTTCAGCATGGCGCCTCCATCGGGCTGGACGTCACCCACCTGCAATCCAATCACGAAGGTGTGCTGCTTGACGCCATTCAAGCGGCCCGCGGTGTACAAAGCGGGCTGATACTGAACGCAGGCGCGTTCACGCATACGTCGATTGCCCTTATGGATGCGATTGCATCGGTGGAACTGCCGGTTGTCGAAGTGCATCTTTCCAACATTCATGCCCGGGAAACGTTTCGGCACAGGTCCTACATAGCCCCGGTCGCACTGGGTCAGATCTGTGGATTCGGTGCCCACAGCTATATCCTCGCGCTGGATGCGCTCGCGGCTCATCTGAAAGCAGGCAGCACGACATGAAGCTCAAGGAATATCTTCGGTTTGTCAGCTACGCCAAAACCCTGGAAGACCTGTGGGATGCACATTGCCGCCAAATGGCCGAATTTGGTTTTACCCGCCTGATCTATGGGTACACGCAATTCCGGACGGCCACGTCTCTGGGTGATCCAGAAGATTTCGTAATCCTGACGAACCACAAACGGGCCTATGTGGACGGATTCATCAAGGATGGTCTGTATTTTCACGCTCCGATGTTGAAGTGGGCCTTGGACAACGAAGGCGCCGCCAGTTGGAAAATGTTGCAGGACATGAACTCGGGCGGGACGATGACCGCGAAGGAACGCGAAGTTTTCGAGTTCAACAAATCCATGGGCGTGGTTTCCGGATATACCGTCAGCTTCAACTCGGTTTCCATGCGCTCGAAAGGGGCGATTTCCCTGTCGGCCAATAATGGGTTGAGCCAGGAGGATGTGGATGCGGTCTGGGAAGAGCACGGCGACGACATTCTACTTATGAACAATGTCGCCCACCTGAAAATCCTGACATTGCCGTTCCATCCGCCGAACCGGGCACTTACCAAACGCCAACGCGAAGCTTTGCAGTGGGTTGGTGACGGGAAAACCACTCAGGACATCGCGCTGCTGATGGGTCTGACATCTGCAACGGTGGAAAAGCACCTGCGACTCGCGCGCGAGGCGCTTTCGGTCGAAACGACGGCGCAAGCGGTTCTCAAGGCGTCACTGCACAACCAGATGTTCATTATGGAAGCATAACCGCAATATTTTGACGCTATCCCGCGTCAGTTTACCCTAGGTAAGGAAATCACTACTTTTCAAACCAATCGGAAAAGTTGCAAAGTGAGAGTGTTCCGTGAGTGGTGGCTTTAGCCAGGGAACATTGGATTGGATCTTTGCAATAACAAAGCTCTCCGATCACTCTGACAAGGGGGCGCCTATTTGTCCGCGTACCGGTGTCGGAATTTTGGGGGGCCTCGACCATCCCCATCATGCGGGGCCCTCCAATTCTTCTCTTCATTTCAGAATTTTGAAATCCGCCGATGGCAGAAAAAAGGGTTACGCAGTGCGTAACCCTTTAGATTTGTTGGGAAAGGCCGTTGCTGGTACTTTCCCTGTGCCCTTTTAGCCTTGCGCGGCTTTGGCGACTTCGGCGGCGAAATCTTCTTTTTCAACCACGATGCCTTCGCCAACTTCCAGACGGATGAAGCCGGTGATGGTCGCGCCTGCTTCCTTGGCCGCTGCTTCGACGGTCAGGTCAGGGTTCACGACAAATTGCTGGTTCAGCAGAGTCGATTCCGCGACGAATTTCTTCATGCGGCCTTCGATCATCTTTTCGATCACCTGCTCCGGCTTGCCGGATTCGCGGGCGATGTCCATCTGGACTTGCTTTTCTTTCTCGACAACTGCAGGGTCCATGTCTGCTTCGGACAGGGCCGCCGGGTTCACGGCCGCGATGTGCATTGCAACCTGCTTGCCGATCGCTTCGTCGCCACCGGTCAAAGCAACCAGAACGCCGATTTTGCCCATGCCGTTGGTGGCCGCATTGTGGACATAGGACACAACGGTGTCGCCCGACAGTTTCGCCATGCGACGCACCGACATGTTTTCACCGATGGTGGCGATTTTGTCGGTCAGGGTGTCCGCGACGGACTTGCCGCCCAGATCCGCTGCCAGCAGCTGCTCTACGTTGTCGACGCCTTCAGCCGCATATGCAATCTTGCCGACCATTTCCTGGAACTCGGCGTTTTTCGCGACAAAGTCGGTTTCCGAGTTCACCTCAACAGCAACACCGCTGCCGCCATCGACGTGAACTGCAACCAGACCTTCAGCTGCGGTACGGCCCGATTTCTTGGCCGCCTTGGCCAAACCTTTGGTGCGCAGCCAGTCAACGGCTTCATCCATGTTGCCGCCGGTTTCAGTCAGCGCTTTTTTCGCGTCCATCATGCCTGCGCCGGTCGAGTCGCGCAGTTCTTTAACCATTGCTGCTGTGATTGCCATCTTTAGGCTCTCCTCAATTCAAATGGAATTGGGGCAGGTCTACCCTGCCCCATATGTCATTTACGTGACGGGCAGCTTACGCTTCGGCTTTGGCTTCCGGAGCAGCTTCTTCAGCGGGTGCTTCTTCCGCAACGGCTTCTTCAACCGGCGCTTCTTCGAATTCACCCAAATCAACGCCAGCGGCACCCAGCTGAGCGGTCATACCGTCCAGAGCGGCACGTGCGGCCAGATCGCAGTACAGCGAGATTGCGCGGGCTGCGTCATCGTTGCCGGGGATGATGTAATCAACACCGTCGGGCGAGCAGTTGGTGTCGACAACAGCCACAACCGGGATACCCAGCTTGTTGGCTTCGGCGATGGCCAGTGCTTCTTTCTTGACGTCGATGACGAACAGCAGGTCAGGTACGCCGCCCATCTCGCGGATACCGCCCAGCGATGCTTGCAGCTTGGCCTGGTCGCGTTCCATGCCCAGACGCTCTTTCTTGGTCAGGCCTTCGGCGCCCGATTCCATCGCTTCGTCGATCTGGTTCAGACGGTTGATCGACTGGGAAACGGTTTTCCAGTTGGTCAGCGTGCCGCCCAGCCAGCGGTGGTTCATGTAGTACTGAGCCGACTTTTCAGCGGCTTCTGCGATCGGGCCAGCAGCCTGACGCTTGGTACCAACGAACAAAACGCGGCCACCTTTGGCAACGGTGTCACGAACGGCCTGCAAAGCCTGGTCCAGCATCGGAACGGTCTGGGTCAAGTCCATGATGTGGATGCCATTGCGCGAGCCGTAGATGAACGGGCCCATGCGGGGATTCCAACGCTGTGTCTGGTGGCCGAAGTGAACGCCAGCTTCCAGCAGCTGACGCATGGTGAACTCGGGAAGAGCCATGCTATGTTTTCCTTTTCCGGTTTACGCCTCGGCGGGGGTGAAAGAAGCGAATGCTCCAACCGGCGGGCCAGATAGGGATGTCTCCCCTACAAGGCCCAAACCCCGCCTGCGGGTTTGAATGGCGCGCGTATACGGCAGGTTTGAAGGCAGTGCAAGGGTCAAAGCCTTATTTTTCAAGCCGCGCCAATGCATGCGCGTGGCGCACTGCCGCCTCGCAATGGGCCGCCAGTTCCTTGCGGTTGGCGAAATCCCTGACCCGGGCCGGAGAGTGATAGATCAGTTCAACAGACCCCTGCCTACGCGCGCCCAATGTCTTGAGCAGATGAGGCGCGAAATCCATATCGCCCCACCAGCCATAGAACCGGTCAGGCTGACCTTTCGGCGCGTGAAACACCACCGAGACCGGTTGAACATACATGAAATCCCGCAGTTCGTCCGCGAAGAAAGCGGCAAAGAGCGTTGTTTTAAATGGCAAAACACGCAATCCGTCGGTCGAGGTGCCCTCGGGGAAAAACAACAGCTTGTGTCCGGCCTTCAGGCGTTCTTCGAAGATCGCCGTCTGCTCGCGCGCCTTTTTGCGATCCCTTTCGATGAATACGGTCCCGGTGGCCCGTGCCAACCACCCGATACCCGGCCAGGTTGCAACTTCTGCCTTGGACACGAAGTAGACCCTTTTTCGGGCGTTCAGGGCAAAGATATCCAGCCAGGATGTGTGATTGGCGACAACGGCACCGTGTTCCTTCATCAACGCGCCCGAGCAGCGAAATCCGATTCCCAGGATTCGGAACGCGTTTCGGCACACGAACTGGCTGATGAACGGTGTAACGGGGCGACGAACACCACAAAGTGGCAACTCGATCAGTCGAATGGCCAACAGAACAAGCAGCCCACCGAACACAAGCATGGCCAAGGGCAAGCCCCTCAGGATCACAAGAATCCAGCCGACAAAACCCAGTTCGATCGGATCCGGCGCATCCTCACTGTTCCAAAGCGGATCATTCACCGGATCAAGCCCCGCCATAGATGCGCTTCTGCCGCTCGTTCATACGGGTCGTGTCCAGGATCAGGCACACATCGGTGGTGTTGAAGGAATGATCGATGAACGCCCCCTCACCCACAAACCCGCCAAGCCTCAGATAGGCTTTGATCAGGGCCGGAACCTGTACCATAGCACGGCGACGATCCAGCGCGTCCGGTGCGACAAGATCCATGGTCTGAAACACGCTCGGCTGGGCGCGCACCCGCAGGTCTGGCGGCGCCAGATGATTGTGATGCAGCATCGACAGCGGCTGGGCCAGTTCCTGAACATCCGTGCCGTGAAAGCTGGCGACGCCAAACAGAACTTCGATCTGGCGTTCGGCCACATAGCGAGAGAGACCATTCCAGAGATGAAACATGGCCGTACCGCCCCGGTAGTCCCTGTGCACGCACGACCGGCCCAGTTCCAGCAACTTGCGGCCACTTTGCTTGAGAACGCTCAGATCGTATTCATCCTCGGAATAAAACTGCCCCAATTCAGCAGCGCGATCACCCGGTAACAGCCTGTAAACGCCGACAACTTCTCCGGTCGCATCATCAATGGCCAGCATGTGATCGAAATAGGGATCAAACCGGTCCCGTTCCAGCCCGGCCACATGATCGACCAGCGCCCCTCCGCCGCCGAGTTCGCGCACAAATACGTCATAACGCAACCGCTGCGCTGCGCGCAGTTCGTCCTGGGTTTCCGCCAGTTTGATCGTGAACGAGGGGCCAGCGTCCGGCATGTCAGACTTATCAATCCTGTTTTATCAACGCGGCTGATACCTCAGTTCTTCGGGGGAAGGCAACAAGTGGAGATCTGGTCTTTTCCGTTAACTCTTCTTAAACCAGTTTCACGGATCAAAGACCGGCATCAGGGCGATGCGTGTTCCGTCGATTACCACTTTCCCCTGCTCGCGAAAGTTTACGGTGATCTTGCCTGCGATGTTGGACTGAACCTGTCCGACACCCCATTCGGGGAAATCCGGGTGGCGAACAAACATGCCCGGTGCAAGAATAGCATTCATGTCTGTCATTTGGGGCTTCCGGTTCCTGCGGCAGATACCGCAGGAGGTACGCATGGGCAACACGAACGTCAACTTGGCTGAATTGATCGGCTCACGGATCTGCCACGATTTGATCAGCCCGATCGGGGCAATCACCAACGGGCTGGAACTGTTGGACATGGTTGGTGCTGTCCAGGGCCCCGAGATGGAGTTGATCTCGGGCAGCGTCGGCAGTGCGGGCGCGCGTATCCGGTTTTTTCGGGTTGCCTTCGGATCAGCAGGAGAACAGCCGCTGGGCCGGGCCGAAGTGGCCGAACTGCTCAAGGACATCGAACGCACCGGACGGGTGCGGGTAGACTGGTTTATGACCGAGCCCATGCCGCGCAACCAAATCAAGCTGGCGTTCCTTGCGCTCATGTGCTGCGAAAGTGCCATGCCGATGGGCGGAGAGGTTGAGATCGAGAACCAAGGCACCAATTGGACAGTGACCGGAACTGCCGACAAGTTGAACGTAGACAATACCTTATGGAAACACGTCGCAACCGGCCGGTTTCCCAACAAGATTACCCCCGCGCAGGTCCAGTTCGCTCTGCTGCCGGAAACGGCAAACGCGATGGGTCGGCGCATTTCCGTTGAAACCGCCGCGACCCGCCTTGTGCTGCGTTTTTAATCCCGAATCGTTCCGTTCCCGCGCACCAGATATTTGAAACTGGTCAACTGGGCTGCCCCCACCGGGCCGCGGGCATGCATTTTGCCCGTGGCGATACCGATCTCGGCTCCCATCCCGAATTCACCACCATCGGCGAACTGAGTCGAAGCGTTGTGCATAAGGATCGCGCTATCCAAACGCTCAAAGAAACGGGCCACGGCCGTGTCATCCTCGGTCATGATACAATCTGTATGGTTCGACCCGTAATGCTGGATATGCGCAATGGCAGCATCGATATCGGCGACGGGCTTGGCCGCGATCACGCTGTCCAGAAACTCTTTTCCCCAATCCTCCGCCGTCGCGGAAATTGTACCCTCGACCGCAAGTGCGCCTTCGGCGTGAACCTCGACCCCTGCTTTCAGCAACGCGGTGATCACGTCACGCCCCAGCGTTTCGGCGATGTCCTGATGGATCAGCAGGCATTCGGCAGCGCCGCAGATCCCGGTACGGCGCGTCTTGGCGTTCAACACCACGTCCAGCGTTTTCTGCGGATCAGCGGCCTTGTCGACATAGATGTGCACGATGCCTTCAAGATGGGCAAAAACAGGCACACGGGCCTCACGCTGGACCAGCCCGACCAACCCCTTGCCGCCGCGCGGAACGATGACGTCGACATAGTCGGTCATGGTCAGCAATTCCTGAACCGCCGCACGGTCACGTGTCGGCACCAGTTGAATCGCATCTTCCGGCAGATCGGCGGCCTTCAGCCCCTCGACCAGGCAGGCATGAATTGCTGTCGAAGAATGAAAGCTCTCGGAGCCGCCGCGCAGAATGACCGCATTTCCGGATTTCAGACACAGCGCACCTGCGTCGGCCGTGACATTGGGGCGGCTTTCATAGATCACGCCGATCACACCCAGCGGGGTGCGTACGCGTTGGATTTTCAATCCGGTCGGGCGGTCCCATTCGGCCAGAACTTCGCCCACCGGATCGGTCTGATCAGCCACTGCGCGCAGACCATCGACCATGCCCTGAACACGCGCCTCATCCAGCATCAGCCGATCCATCATCGCCGGGCTCAGACCTTTCTCGCGGCCGAACTCCAGATCCTTCCGGTTGGCTTCGATGATCTGCGCCCGATTGGCCCAAACCGCGTCGGCCGCTGCAATCAGGGCGGCATGTTTGCGCTCTGGGCTTGCAAAAGCCAGATCGCGCGATGCCGCTTTGGCACGTTTCCCAAGATCAGCCATCAGAGCGGGAATGCTGTCGAAATCTTTCATGTCGCGTGCCTTTCAGGTCATCTTTTTCAGTATTTACAGGGCCAGATCATCCCGGTGAATCAAGGCCGCACGGCCGGGATATCCAAGTGTCGCCTCGATCTCGGACGACTTGCGCCCCTTGATCGCGTCAGCCTCCTGCGCGGTGTAACGGCTGATCCCCTGCGCCAGCCGACGGGCTTTGGGGTCAAGTATCGCGACAGGGTCGCCGCGCCCGAAATCGCCGGTCACTTCGACAATACCCGCGGGCAACAGGCTTTTGCCATTTGCCAGCGCGTTGGCAGCCCCTTCATCGATGGTGATTTCGCCACGAGGTTTCATGGCCGAAATCCAACGTTTGCGCGCAGCATGCGGGTCCAGCGTTGCGGTGAACCATGTCGAGTTCGCGCCATTTTCCAGCGTTTTCAGAGGGTTCAGAACCGATCCTTCAGTGATCGCCATCGCACATCCGCCCGCGGTGGCCATCTTGGCGGCCAGCAGCTTTGTCTTCATTCCGCCCTTCGACAGACCAGAGCCCGCATCGCCCGCCATGGCTTCGATCTCGGGCGTGATCTTGTCGATCGTTTCGAAACGCGTGGCCGAGGCGTCCTCGTTGGGGTTGCCCGAATAGAAGCCATCGACATCCGACAGCAGGATCAACTGATCCGCCCCCACGGTCACGGCAATTTGCGCGGCCAGACGATCATTGTCGCCATACCGGATCTCATCCGTTGCCACGGTATCGTTTTCGTTGACGATCGGCACGACACCCAAACCCAGCAGCGTTTCCAGGGTCGCGCGTGAATTCAAATAGCGGCGGCGATCCTCGCTGTCCTCCAATGTCACCAAAACCTGCGCCGTGGTGATCCCATGAGGTGTCAACGCCTCTTCATATGCGCGCGCCAGACGAATTTGCCCGACGGCAGCGGCAGCTTGCGACTTTTCCAACGGCAATGTCGCCATGGGCAGACCCAAAACGCCGCGGCCCAGTGCAATCGACCCGGACGAGACGAGGATTACATCTGTCCCTTGCCCCTTGAGCCATGCGACGTCCTGCGCCAACGAAAACAACCATTCCTTGCGCAACAGGCCGGTTTCGCGATCAACCAGCAAAGCCGACCCGATTTTGACAACCAATCGGCGCGCTGAAGTCAGGGTTGCCAAGGCTGCGCCTCCTCAGCGGGTTTCTGACGCACACGATTGTCATCGATCTGGCCGCGCAACGCGCGCAAAACCTCGGTTACACCTTGATGAGCAACACCGGACATCATCATCACCGGGCCGCCAACGGCCTCTTCAAGCTCGGCTTTGGCCATATCACGTTCTTCGTCATCCAGCGCATCGACCTTGTTCAGGACGGTGATCCGGGGTTTCTGGGCCAGCTCGCCGCCATAGGCCTCAAGCTCGTGGATAATCGTGCGGTAGTCATCGGCAACCGTTTCCGAGGTACCATCGACAAGATGCAGCAGCACGGCACAGCGCTCAACATGGCCAAGAAAGCGGTCTCCGATCCCGCGGCCCTCATGCGCGCCTTCGATCAGGCCGGGGATGTCAGCCACCACGAATTCCATATTGTCGACCCCTACGACACCCAGATTTGGGTGCAGCGTGGTAAACGGATAATCCGCGATCTTGGGCCGCGCGTTTGACGTGGCTGCAAGAAAGGTCGATTTGCCTGCATTTGGCATGCCCAGCAGGCCCACATCGGCGATCAGCTTCAGACGCAGCCAGATCGTGCGGTCAATGCCGGCCTGCCCCGGATTTGCACGCCGGGGGGCTTGGTTGGTGGCCGATTTGAAGTGCAGGTTGCCGAAACCGCCATTGCCCCCTTTTGCAAGCAGAACGCGCTGTCCCACCTCGGTCAGATCGCAGATGACGGTTTCTTCATCCTCATCCAGGATCTCGGTGCCGACAGGCACGCGCAGGACAATGTCATCGCCATCCTTGCCGGTACGTTGCTGGCCCCTGCCCGGCTGGCCGTTCTTGGCAAAGAAATGCTGCTGATACCGGAAGTCGATCAGGGTGTTCAGCCCGTCCACGACTTCGGCCCAGACAGACCCGCCCTTACCGCCGTCCCCGCCATCAGGGCCGCCGTATTCGATGTATTTTTCGCGTCGGAAGCTGACGCAGCCGCTACCGCCGGCCCCGGACCGGATGTAGACCTTTGCAAGATCGAGAAATTTCATGGTCTGTCCCCTACTGCAAAGGCCCCATCGGCCACAAGTCAGAGTTTTTTACTGTATGTCCAGGTGGGCACATTCGCATCACGCGCCACCGAATAGCTTTCTGCATCGCCAAGATACTGGAACCCGCAATGAGTCAGGACCCGCGCCGAGGCCGGATTGTCCTGAAACACGCTGGCAAACATCGTCGCGTTTTTCAGCGGGTTGGCATTTACCAGCGCTTCGACAGCCATCGACGCAATGCCGGTGTTCCAGTAGATCGGCGCCACCCAATAGCCCACTTCGGACTGGTTCCGATCCAGCCGCTTCAGCGTGATCAGACCGATCAGTTCCGGACCGCCGTCCTTGGTGGCATCCATGACCCAGACGTCCTCGTCCCGGTCCTCGGCCATCGAGCGCGTCACAAAGGCCTCGGTCGAGCCGGGGGCCAAAGGATGCGCGATACTCGTCGTCATGCGCGCCACACGCTCATCACCGGCATAGTGCTCGATCAGCCCCATATCCGACCGACGCAGAGGGCGCAGATCGAACCGCTCGGTTTCTATGACCGGCTGATTTATTATTGTTTCAAGTTTCATGGGTGTGTTCCTCCTCCGAACAACACGAAAAGTACGGACGCAACCGTAAGGCCTGCCAACGTCCACATCAGATATTTTTCAACGGGTCGTCCTTCAACCGCATGGGCAATTCTATCGCCCGCAAAAGTCCAGATCGGATGAAGGATCACCTGGCAAAACAACAAACACAGAGCAATCGTAACCGTCGCTTCGAAACTGGGGGTGCCCACAGCCACAAACCCGGTGAACCCGGCAATGATCATGGCCCAGGCCTTGGGGTTGAGCGGATGGACAATCAGCCCGGCCAGAAAGCCGGGGGCGTTCCCTTCAGCCTGTTGTCGCGACAAACGCGTGTTGGCGATCTTCCACGCCAGCCAAAAAATATAGGCCGCTGACGCGTATTTAAGCACCGTAAACACCGCGGGTGCCTGATCCGCGAGATGCAGCAATCCAAAGCCGACCGGCCAAATGATCAACTGCTTCCCAAGGATAACACCCCCGACAAAAGGCAACGCGGCGCGAAATCCAAAACGCGCACCAGTACCCAGCAGGACCATGTTGGCCGGTCCCGGCGTGCCGACCTGGCTGGCGGCAAAGATCAGGAAACTGGTGGTTGCAACTGTCATCGGTTTGTTTGATCACGACTGCGTTAAAACGAAAAAGGGACCGGCACTTTGTGCCGGTCCCCCATGAATTTTTCTTAAACCTTCTGGGTTTCGGCTTACTCTGCGGCCTCCGCCACTGGCAGGACCGAAATGAAGGTGCGGTTTTTGAGCCCCTTGTGGAACTTCACGGCACCATCAGTAGTTGCAAAGATGGTGTGATCTTTGCCCATACCGACGCCTTCGCCCGGCCAGAACTTGGTGCCGCGCTGACGCACGATGATGTTGCCTGCGATGGCAGCCTGGCCACCATACAGTTTCACGCCAAGGCGACGACCCGCTGAGTCGCGGCCGTTACGGGAGGAACCGCCAGCTTTTTTATGTGCCATTCTCTCTCTCCTTAGCCTTTGGCCAGCTCTTTGGCCTGCTCAACCCATTCGGGTTTCACTTTGACCGTTTCGATAGCAGCAATCTGCTCGTCCGACAAGGCGGCCAGAGCGGCAAAGCTCTCGATACCGGCTTCGGCAAGCTTCTTGGCAGCGGCAGGGCCGACGCCGTTCAGCTTGGTCAGATCGTCCGCAGCAGCAGCGGCAGGTGCCTCTGCCTTGGCTTCGGCTTTCTTGGCAGGCTTTGCAGCAGGTGCCGCTTCGCCAGCCGGAGCCGAACCGGTTGCAGCCTTGATGCCCGACTTGTCAGCGCCCGACGACAGGATGTCGGTGATCTTGACCAGTGTCAGCTTCTGACGGTGGCCAACGGTACGCTTCGAGCTGTGCTTACGACGACGCTTGACGAACTTGATGACCTTGTCACCTTTGATCTGTTCGATAACTTCGGCCTGAACGCCCGCGCCTTCGATGAACGGTGCGCCAACGACCGGAGCGTCGCCACCCAGCATCAGAACATCGTTGAATTGAACTTTTTCACCTGCGTCGGCAGCCAGCTTTTCAACGCGGAGGATATCACCCGCCTGAACCTTGTACTGCTTGCCGCCAGTCTTGAGGACCGCAAACATGCGTCTTTCCTTTGTCTAACCGCGTTCTGTGGTCCCCTTCCGGGAGTTTCCGGCTCCAAGACACTTGAAAGCCACCTCGAACAGCGCGCCCTTTTCGGGCTGTGTGAATGACCATCAGGACATCCCAAGGGTCAAATAATAACGATACCCGGCACGGAAAACCGGCCGGGATGCGCGCTTATCCATAGATCGCCGGGAAAAGTCAACACCAAAGCGTCGTCAGAGATCAGACGCCCTGAGTGTCTGTGCGACCGCCCGCCCCAACCGGAAAGAGATATCGTTGAACATGCGGTCAAAGCCGTCGAACAGCGCCTCATTCAGGGCGCGCCCGGTTTCGGTTCTGGAGAACGCAATATTCTCACGCATCTGGGTCTCGTCCAACGGCCGATAGGCCATCAGAAGAAAGGAATAAAGCCACGCCTCGGTTTCCGCTGCGCGGCTTTCTTTCTGTGACAGAAGTTCGGCCAGCAATTCCTGATCGTCGCCTTGCGCGTCGACATCAAGACCCTGAAAGAAGCTGTAGTCGGAACTCAGCGCCCCATGAACGTTCTTTTCGACAAGGTCATTTGCCTGGATGTACTCATCGACCAACTCGAAACGAGTCGAATCGCGCTCAACGGACTCGTAAGCTTCGCGGGCCATGTCCTCGATGGCCGGGTCCGACATCGCCTGCCGGGCCGAGTTTTCCAGCGACACGATCGTCTGACCAAGATCGCTTTCGAAAAACAGGATCGCCTGATCAAGCTGCGCAACGGACAGACCCGCCTCAAAGGCATCCGTCAGGAATTTCTGCATCCAGACCGGTTCGTAAATGTCTTTGACCTGCGCTTCAAAATACGCGCCGCCGGTATTGTCCAACAGCGTTTCGTCAAGTTCCTCGCGGTGCCCTTGACCTTCCTGTACGAGAATTTCCATCACATGCGACAAGTGCATGGCCTGCGCCAGCCGGTCGACCCTTTGATCGGCCAGCAATTGAGCGCCCCACAGAACAAACGCAATCGCCAGAAAAACGCGGTGCATCAAATATCCTGCGCGGGATGCAGTTCGGCCATTCGGGCCGCAAGTACTTCGAACCGCATGGCCATGATTTCGTATTGGATCGCGTTCAGCAGTTCATACACTTCCTGCATCAGGGGTTGTTCCAGCGCCTCGACATACGAGTCGACATCCGCATCGGAAAAGTCCTGATAGGTATACGCTGCCCCCGCAAGGCTGGACAGTTGCAGCGACTGGCGCATACCGGCTTCGTTCCGCTTCATCAGCGCACGCAATTCATCCGCATCAAGTTGCAGGTCAATGACACCTGATGCGCTGGCTGCCAGAAGAAAACGCACCTGAATTTCTTGCAGGGCCCGCACTGCGGTACCGGTCGAATCGATCGCCTTGTTCATACGCTTGAAACTTTCGACCCGTTGCGATCCGTCCTTGATCAAGTCTGCGATGATTTTTTGGCCTTCCAGCTGCTTGGCCTCATCGTCCTCGAGCATATGCGAGGCGTTCTCGGCCTCTACCAAGCGCTGACCCAGATCCGATGCATAAAAGTCAACCGCGTGTGTCAGAGCCTCATCACTCAGGGTTTGTTCGAGGATGGAAACCGCGGTCTCGTGCATGGCGCCGACGTCAAAGACTTCGTCTGCCAGACGCGTCCAGTCCGATCCGAAGCCATCGGGATCAATCCCCAGCATCTGGGGGGCAGACCTCGAGCTCAGCGCGATGCTTTCCAGGGCAACGTCAAACCCGGTCGTGGTCAGAAAGGCCTCTATCCGATCACGGCTGGCGGCGGAAAGTTCCAACGGGATCAGAACAAGCGCAAAGAGCGGGGCCAGAAACCAAAAGGCGGAGCGGCGTACAAACTGTATCATGGATATCAGACTAGGAGTTTTGCGCTGGCAGGCAACGGAAAATCCCGGGTTTCTTCAATTCCCGAATTTTCTGCTTGCACCCCTGCCCGTTCCTCACTAAATCCCCCCCTCACAGACCCCCGCGGAGAGGTGCCGGAGTGGTCGAACGGGGCGGTCTCGAAAACCGTTGTGGGTGCAAGCCCACCCAGGGTTCGAATCCCTGTCTCTCCGCCACTATCCCAACGCAGGCTCAATGCTGCCTTTTAGCCCACAAGAAGCGCCCGAAAATTGGTTGCGTCTGCGGGCCATTCCCGGCGGATCGCCGCCAAAACAGGGCGCGACATCTTTGTGCAGGCGTGTTCTTGCCGCGTTTCAAAGGACAATGAGCATAGCCCGGCTTATACGCTATTCTGCTGAGAATTATCGGGAATTCCCCTTTGTAACTGAGTTATTTTTAGAGCATCCCGGCGACACAATTTCCAAAGGAGACACACATGTCGCGTACTGTTATTCTTGCCATCGTCATCGCCGCAATTGGCGCTGGCGGATACTATTACCTGAATCAACCCGAACCCACACCCGCCGAGCGTTTGGAAACCGCGGCAGAAGAAGCCGCCGAAGCGGTGACAGACGCAGCTTCATCCGTACAGGACGCTGCCTCTGACGCTGTCGATGCCGCGACCGAACAAGCTGCCGAAGCAGCTTCGTCGCTGACGGACCAAGCGACAGAAGCGGCGTCATCGGTTGCAGATCAGGCAAGCGAAGCCGCGTCATCGGTGGCGGATCAGGCCTCTGATGCTGCTCAGGAGGCCAGCGATCAGGTGGCCGCGCTGGCCGGTCAAGGGCAGGAGTTGCTGAACTCATGGATTCAGGAAGGCAAGCTGGACCCGACCAACTTCGACTATGATGGCATTATGACATCCCTTCAGGACAGCACTCTGGCCACCGATCTGAAAGATCAGGCGATCAAAATTGTGAATGATATCAAGGATTCGCCTGAAACGATCGTTCAGAAAATTCAGGAACTGACCAACCTGCTGACCCAACAGTAAAGTGTTGAAGGCCGATCCACGGGTCGGCCTTTGCCCCGGGGCGCATCTGCGCTGCCCCTACGTTACGGTGTCGTTGAATTGACCTCCTGCGCGGCTTTTGATTGGCTGTGCCTGACAAAAAGCCCGCGCCCTGCCCGACTGGTCTGACGCTTTTCGGACAAGGGGCGCGCTTTGATTCAGCCAAACTGGAGGATCAACCGATGACCGACCTGCCACAGACTATGTTCGCCGCAATCCTAAAGCATGACGGGTATTCCGGTACGGCGACCGGACCAGCCATTGAAAACGCCGCCGACTGGTTGGAAGAAGCCGAAGTTCCCACGCCGGAACCCGGCCCGGGCCAGGTGCTGATCCGTTTGCGCGCGGCTTCGGTCAATCCGTCCGATCTGCATTTCATCAAGGGTGAATACGGGCAGCCGAGGGTCAAGGGATCCCCCGCCGGCTTTGAAGGATGCGGAGACGTCGTGGCCGCCGGCAAGGGCGCCGAGGCCCTGCAAGGGCAACGCGTCGCGTTCGTCGCCGCCGGATCGGGGGCCTGGGCGGAGTATGTCGTCACGCAGATGCAGATGTGCATCCCTCTGCGCCCTGATATCTCGGACGATGACGGGGCCGCCCAGATCGTCAATCCAATGACGGCGATGGCCATGGTGGATATGGCCAAGGCCGACGGCGATGCCTTCGTCGTATCAGCCGCGACCAGCCAGTTGGGCAAACTGATGTGCAGCCTTGGTCAGGACCTGGGTTTGAAGCCAATCGCTTTGGTGCGTCGGGCCGAGACCGCAGAGATGTTGAAAGACCTTGGCGCGGCCGAAGTGCTTGTGACAACCGACGAAGGCATTGTCGCAAAGTTTGCGGATCTGAGCGCGCAGCTGAAACCGCGCGTGTTTCTGGATGCCGTGACGGACCAATTGTCCGAACAATTGTTCTGTGCCATGCCCAACCGGGCGCGCTGGATCAGTTATGGCAAGCTGTCTACCGAGGCGCCGACGCTGACTCAGACAGGGCAGTTGATTTTCATGGGAAAGCGGATCGAAGGGTTCTGGCTGACAAGCTGGATGATGTCGACCCCGCCCGCCGATCAGATGCGAGTTGTGGCCGAGGTTCAGGCCCGGTTTGCAGACGGGCGCTGGAAAACGGATGTTTCTGAACACCTTACACTCAGAAATCTTGTACCAAACCTGGCTGATGCGCTGAAAAAGAGTGACGGCAAGGTGATAATAACGCCATAGTAGAACAAACCCGCGTCACCGGAGGATGCGCGCGGGCGGAACGCGACACCGGCAAACCGGTCGAGGGAGGACAGTTTGGATAACGCGCAGCTGCTGATCAGCGGACTGGCAAACGGGTGTGTCTATGGCCTGATCGCGCTTGGCTTTGTTCTGATCTACAAGGCGACCGAAGCGGTAAATTTCGCGCAGGGCGATTTCATGATGCTGGGGGCCTTTGTCACCATCGGCCTGACCAATACCGAATATATGGGCCTGCCGTTCTGGCTGGCCCTGCCGATCTCGCTGGGGATCATGGGGGCATTGGGATATCTTCTGGATCGCCTGATCATCCGTCGCCTGTTTGGCGAAAGTCAGACCGCCGTCGTTATCCTGACCATCGCACTGGGCTTCGTGATCCGTTTCGTGGCCGGATTGATCTGGGGGCACGAACCGCAAACGCTGCAAAACCCGCTTGCGGGGAAAGAGCTGCGCTTTGGCGGCCTTGTGCTGGGCCTGGAGGATGTCGCCGTGATCGTCGTCACCATCCTGCTGACATGGGGCCTTTACGTCTTTTTCAACCGTTCCAAGCTCGGGCTGGCGATGCAGGGGGCGTCGCAAAACCAGCTGGCGGCGTATTACATGGGTGTGCCTGTCAAGCGGGTTCAGGGGTTCATCTGGGCGCTGGCCGGGATCGTGGCGGGGATTGCAGGCATTCTGTTCGCCGCCAAGGGCGCCGTGGATCCGACAACGGGATTGCTGGGCATCAAGGCATTTGCCGCCGCCGTCATCGGCGGGTTCGGAAGCCTGCCCGGGGCGCTGGCCGGTGGTCTTGTCGTCGGGGTGATCGAGCCTTTCGCCAGCCGCTATATCGCGGCGGGTTACAGCCAGATCGCGCCATACGCCCTGCTGCTTGCCGTGCTGATCTTTCGCCCCAACGGGTTGTTCAGTCAGGTTCGGGTCAAAAAGGTCTGAGCCATGCGGATCATCTTCAAAACTGATTACATGCAGGATATCCGCCCGTGGAAAGACCGTTACCAGCTTGTCCTGTATCTGATCCTTCTGACGGTGGTTGCCGCAGCCCCCTGGTGGCTGGATGAGTTCTATCTGGGCGAGCTGACAAACGTGCTGATCTGGGCCATTGCCGGATTGGGTCTGATGGTCCTGACCGGGCATACAGGTCAAGTCAGTCTGGGCCACGCAGCCTTTCTGGCTTTTGGCTGCTATGCCAACGTTGCCCTGATTGAAGCCGGGGTGCCCTTCCTTCTCGCTTTTCCGCTGGCCGGCATCCTGACGGGGATCGCGGGCGTGACCGTTGCGATCCCTGCCCTGCGCCTGCATGGCATCTATCTGGCCATCTTCACCATGGCTCTTTCGATCCTGATGGACGACATCATCGTTCTGTCCGAACCCATCACTGGCGGCGTTGCGGGCAAATATGTCGGCGGGGTCGAAATCTTCGGCCATCTGGTGGACCGCTGGGGAACGCCCGATCAGTTTTTCTGGCTGGTCCTGACCGTCACCGTGCTGGTCACACTGGGATATATCAACCTGCTGCGCGCGCCTTTGGGGCGCAGCTTCATCGCGGTGCGCGACTCTGAGGTTTCGGCCCAGGCCATGGGCATCGACATCGCGCGGACAAAGATGATCTCATTCGCGTTGTCCTGCGCGGTGACGGGCTGGGCCGGGGCACTGATGGGGTTGTTCGCCGGAGCGTTCAACAACGAAACCTTCAGTGTTCTGATCTCGATCCAACTGCTTATGATGATCGTCATCGGCGGGCTGGGATCGATCCATGGCGCATTTCTGGGCGCGATCGTGATCGGGTTCCTGCCGCAGTTTCTGTCGATCTCAAAAGAATATGCCGGTGCCCTGTTCGGCGGCAATACAGTCGCCATTCCGGGGTTGGAGTTCGGCATCTTCGGCATGATCCTGATCGCCTTCATCCTGTTCGAACCCATGGGCATCTATGGCCGCTGGCTGAAAATCCGCACGTGGTTCGAGCTGTTCCCCTTCTATCGAAAAGACATGTTCAAACGGCAGAAATCCTATCTCAAGACGGAGCGTCTGAGATGAGCTTGCTGGAGTTCGAAAATGTCACCCTCAAGTTCGGCGGCCTGACGGCGGTGGATGACCTGTCATTCGACGTTCGGGAAGGTGAAGTCTTTGCCATCGTCGGTCCAAACGGTGCGGGCAAGTCCACTGTTTTCAACCTGATTTCCCGGTTCTACGATCCCGTTGACGGGGCGATCCGGTATGACGGTCATGATCTGCTTCGGGTCAAATCGTCCGGTGTCGCCGCTTATGGCGTGGCGCGGACATTTCAGAACATCGAGCTGTTCGAACACGCAACCGTTCTGCAAAACCTGCTGGTCGGACGCCACCGCCACCGCAGGACAAACTTGATTTCCGAGATTCTGTTCACCCCGTCGGCAAAGCGACAGGAACTGGAAAACCGCGATAAAGTCGAACGGATCATCGACTTTCTCGACCTGCAAGCCTATCGCGACAAGATGATATCGGGGCTGCCCTACGGCGTGCGCAAAGTGGTCGAAGTTGCACGGGCTTTGGCAACTGACCCAAAACTCTTGCTGCTGGATGAGCCGGCCTCGGGGTTGTCCGTGGAAGAAACAACGGACATGCGTTGGTGGATCGATGATATCCGACGGCAGATGGGCATCACCGTTTTGATGGTAGAACATGACATGGGCCTGGTCTCGGGCGTGTCAGACCGGGTTCTGGCCATGGCAGACGGCGCAAAACTGGCGCTTGGGACCCCGGCCGAAGTTCAATCGCACCCGGCAGTGATCGAAGCCTATCTTGGGAAGGCTTCATGAGCGCGCCAATCCTGAAAATCCGAAATGTCGAAAGCTTTTATGGCCCGATCATGGCCATTCGCGGTGTTTCGCTGGACGTTCACGAAGGTACGATTGTTTCGATCCTTGGCGCAAACGGTGCCGGCAAGACGACGTTGATGAAAACCGTCTCGGGGGTGATGGACCCGGAAAAAGGCACGATCACCTTTGATGGAGACGACATTCAGGGGGCCGAGCCGCATACCGTCGTCCAGCGCGGGATCGTGCATGTACCCGAAGGGCGCGAGGTGTTTCCCCTGCTCACCGTCGATGAAAACCTGAGCCTCGGCGCGTATACCCGAACGGACAAAGTGCAGATCGACCAGGATCGCGAGCTTGTTTTCAGTTACTTTCCCGTTCTGAAAGATCGTCGCACGCAAGAGGCCGGCACCCTTTCGGGCGGGCAGCAACAAATGCTGGCAATCGGACGGGGGCTGATGGCCCGTCCCCGCATCATGCTGCTGGATGAGCCGTCGCTGGGTCTGTCACCGCTTTTGGTGCAGGAAATATTCGCCATTCTGAAACGTCTGAACGAAGAACAGCATATGACGATGCTGCTGGTCGAACAGAACGCCAATGCGGCGTTGCGGCTGGCGCATCATGGATACGTGATGGAGGTAGGCCGCATCGTCATGGACGGCGCTGCGGATACGTTGCTGAAATCCGAAGACATCCAGAACTTCTATCTTGGCGTGCAGGAAGAAGGCGCACGCGAAAGCCGCCGTTGGAAACGCAAGAAGACGTGGAGGTAAGCAAGATGGATGCCACGCCCCTCGCCTCGCAGGTCAAGATCAACGGCGTTGAACTGAATGCAACCCCCGGACAACGCCCGTTGCGCGTAGATGGGTGCACCACCATCAGCATGCTGTTTCAACACCGTTGCGCGGAACTGGGGGATCGTACAGCCCATCGCGAAAAGGATTTGGGCATCTGGAAGTCATATTCCTGGGCCGACTACTGGCAGCACGCCAAGTGGATCGGGCTTGCCCTGCGCAAGCTGGGCCTGGAACGCGGTGACGTTGTTTCGATCCTGTCCGAGGACCGCAAGGAATGGATGTGGTTCGATATGGGCATTCAGTGCGTCGGGGGCATTTCTTCCGGCGTCTACACCACGGATTCGGCCAATCAACTGCAATATCTGGTCAACGACAGTGGCAGCAAGTTCCTCATCGTCGAGGACGAAGAGCATCTGGACAAGTTTCTGGAAGTCGAAAATCAAGTTCCGGATCTGATCAAGGTGATCATTCTGGAAGACGAAGGCTTGCATGACCTGACCCATCCGCGCTGCATGATGATCGGCGATCTTTACGCTTTGGGCCAGCAGGCCGAACAGGAAGATCCGGGACGGTTCGAAGCCGAAATCGCATTGGCCAAACCTCAGGATACAGCATTGCTGGTTTACACATCCGGCACCACCGGCCAGCCCAAGGGTGCGATGTTAAGCCATGAAAACATCCTGGCCGGCATCGAGGCCGGTGCCTGGTCATTGCCAACGCAGGCCAGTGACGAACAACTGTGCTTTCTTCCCCTCTGCCATATCCTGGAACGCGACGTATCCGTCTATTTCCCACTGGCCGCCCGCTGCACCGTGAATTTCGCGGAAAGCCCCGAGACGGTCTTTGCAAATCTGCAAGAGGTCTCGCCTTCGACCTTCACGGCGGTGCCAAGAGTTTGGGAAAAGATCTATGCGCATGTGCAAATCCTGGCGCAGGATACAACGCCGTTGGGTCGAATGGCATACGGTCTTGCCCTGAAGGCCGGCGCACGGCGGGCCGATTACGTGAGTTCGGGAAAACCCGTTCCCGCCGCCATCGCGGCCCGGTTCTGGTTTTGGGATCAGTTGGTTCTGAAGAATCTGCGCCGGATGCTGGGCTTGGACAAGCTGCGCCGGGGTGGCACGGGTGCTGCGCCTATCTCGGCGGATTTGTTGAAATGGTACTGGGCCATCGGTGTGCCGATCGTCGAGGGCTTCGGCATGACCGAAACGTCCGGCCTTGCCACACTCAACACCGTGGAAAGCAACAGGATCGGAACCATCGGCAAGGTCGTCCCGGGGTGCGATATCCGCATCTCGGATGAAGGTGAAATTCAGCTCAAAGGCATGAACATCTTTCAAGGCTATTGGCACAACAACGCCAAGACGGCGGAAAGCTTTACCGCCGATGGCTGGCTGCGCACCGGCGATATGGGGCGTATCGACAAGGACGGGTTCGTTACCATCACCGGCAGGTTGAAGGACATCATCATCACCGCCGGTGGCAAGAACATCACCCCGGCCGAAATCGAAAGCCGGCTGAAGTTCAGCCATTACATCTCGGACGCGGTGATCATCGGCGACCGGCGCAAATACCTCACGGCGCTGATCATGATCGATCAGGAAAATGTCGAAAAATATGCGCAGGACCAGAAAATCCCTTTCTCGAACTTTGCCTCGCTTTGCGCCGCGGCCGAAGTCAAGGAGCTGATCGGCGCCGAAGTGGCCGCGGTGAACAAGGAATTCGCACAGGTCGAACAGATCAAGGATTTTCGCCTGATCGACGTTCTGCTGACCGCCGAGGATGATGAGCTTACCGCCACGATGAAGCTGAAACGCGGCCTGGTCGAAAAGAAACACGGACATCTGATTGAAGACATGTACACTTAGCCAAAGAGTTTTCGGGAGGAGAAAGATGAAGAAGTCATTCAAATGGCTGGCCGCCGCCACGGCGTTGACCGCCTCGGCAAGCATCGGTTGGGCTCAGACGCAGGGCGTGACGGATGATGAGATTGTCATCGGGTCCGTCAACGACCTGAGCGGCATCTTTGCCGCGGTGGGTGTCCCGGCGACCAAAGGTGCGAATGTGGTATTCGACCGGGTGAACGAAGCCGGTGGCATACACGGGCGCAAAATCCGCTATGTGGTCGAGGACAACGGATACCAGATGCCGCGTGCGATGCAGGGCTACAACAAACTGCTGAACCGCGACAAGGTGTTCGCCATGCTGCAATCGCTTGGCACGCCGATGAACATGGCCGGGTTCAAGCTGTTGGACCCCAAGGGCATTCCCAACGTGGCACCTCTGACCGCTGCGCGTCAGATGTTGCAAGAGCCGATGCGGAACAAGTTCACGTCTTTCTCGACCTACTATGATCAGGCGCGTGTCGGTGTGAAATATCTGGCCGGCGAATTTGGATCAAAGACGGTTTGCACCATGTATCTTCCGACAGATTTCGGCGAGGAAATTCTTGAAGGCAGCAAGGCCGGCGCCGAAGAAGCCGGGATCGCTTTTGGATCTGAAACGACCCACAAACCGGATGAGACGGATTTTGTCGGGTCGCTCAGCAAGCTCAAGGAAGAAGGCTGCGATATCGTCACCATGGCGCTTGGCGTGCGGCAGGCGATCACCGTAGTTGGCACCGCCAAGAAGATGGGCCTGACGGACATGAAGTTCCTCGGGACTTCGGCCAGTTTCCTGACTGTCGTGGCGCAGGTTCCCGGTGGGGTGACTGACGGGTTCTATGCAGCAGCCTCGTGGCAGGATCTTTGGGCGCGTGCGGACCAACCTGCCCCGGCGGCATTTATCGAAGAATACAAGGCCGCAACAGGCGAAGATCCGGTTGGATTTGCCATGTTGGGCTATTCCGCGGCCGAAATGATGGTCAAGGCGCTTGAGGCCGCGGGCCCTGACCTGACGCATGACAGCTTTATCGAAGCGATGGAGTCACTGGACTATCAGGATGACCTGGTCGGCAATCACATCACCTATGGTCCTGACGACCATCAGGGCGCGGATACGGTTTTCGTCAATGTCGTTGAAAACGGCGCGTGGAAGCTCGTCTACGAAGAATAAGATTTCCCGCAAAACAATGCAAAAGGGCTCGCAATTGCGAGCCCTTTCTTTGTTGGGTTTTCCCGGCGAATTAACGCTTGGAGAACTGGAACGAACGGCGGGCTTTGCGCTTACCGAATTTCTTACGTTCCACAACGCGGCTGTCGCGGGTCAGGAAGCCAGCGGCTTTCAGGGCGCCGCGCAGGTTGGGATCGTACAGTTGCAGCGCTTTCGAGATGCCGTGCTTGACCGCACCGGCCTGACCGGTCAGGCCACCACCTTTGACGGTGGCGACAACGTCGAACTCGCCTTCGACACCAGCAACCTGGAACGGCTGGCGCAGGATCAGTTGCAGAACGGGGCGTGCAAAATAGACGTCCTGATCCTTGCCGTTCACGGTGACCTTGCCGGAACCCGGCTTGATCCAAACGCGGGCAACAGCGTCTTTACGCTTGCCGGTGGCATAGGAACGGCCCAGCTCGTCACGTACGGGTTCACGCACGATGACTTCTTCGGCCACGGTTTCAACGCCTGCGACGGCGCTCAGCTCTTCGAGAGTATTGATCTGATCAGCCATCGGTCATTAGCTCCGGGTGTTTTTCTTGTTCATGGACTTGACGTCCAGAACTTCGGGCGCTTGCGCCTCGTGGGGATGCTCGGCACCAGCATAAACGCGCAGGTTGGTCATCTGCTTGCGAGCCAAGCGGTTGCCCGGCAGCATGCGCTTGACCGCCTGGGTCACGACGCGCTCGGGGTGTGCACCTTCCAGGATCTGCTGTTTGGTGCGCGACTTGATGCCGCCCGGGTGGCCAGTGTGCCAGTAGAAGTTTTCTTCGCGCTTCTTGCCGGTCATCTGGATCTTGTCAGCGTTGATCACGATGACGTTGTCGCCCATGTCCATGTTCGGGGTGAACGACGCTTTGTGCTTGCCACGCAGACGCATGGCGACGATCGACGCAAGACGGCCCAGAACAACGCCCTCGGCGTCGATCAGGATCCATTTCTTGTCGATGTCTGCAGGTGTTGCAGAAAAGGTTTTCATGGCAGGATAGTCCTGTTTGATGTGAAAGACCGCCCCAAGCGAGGCGGCCCGAATTCGATGGATGCGTATCTAGACACCCATGATCGCCACGTCAAGCGACCAAACGCCATTTAAAATGTCTTAAAACAATGACTTATTAAATAGGTATTATTTTACCCCATGTCGTCAGCACGGAAATCGCCCCAATTTCGACACTCTGATACACTCGGTTGGAATTGATCATGCTCAACCACGGAGGGTCGCATGCAGGAATTGATGCGCACGATTGAAAACTATGGCGCGGCCTGGCAGGAAGAGTCCGCCGAAAAACGGCTTGCGCTTCTGACCCAGTGCTTTGCGGAAAACGGTCGGTACGTGGATCCGACAGCCGATGTTTCAGGCCGAGAGCAGTTGAGTGCACATATCGGCGAAGTCCTATTGACTTCGAATGGGCGTGTCCAAATCACCAGCAGTCCGGTGTCGCACCATGATGTCGTCCACTTCACGTGGCATATGGTGGCCCCCGACGGCGCAATCATGGTGGCCGGGCATGATTTCATTCGATTGGACGAGGACGGAAAAATTGCCCATCTGGCCGGATTTTTTGGCGACCCGCCGCCGCTGAGTTGAATGCTAGACGCTGATCTGTTCAGGCGGATTGTCCAGCAAAGCGCGCAACCTCAGCATTGCGTCCTCGAACCGTTCCAACGAAACGTGGCCATTCATTGCGATGCGTACGGCGTTTGGGGCGCGCCCGTCGCGCAGGGCGAACTCATCCGCTGATCTGAGTTGAATGCCTTCCCGCTCTGCCGCGCGGCTGAACGCGGCAGACCGCCACCCCGATGGCAGGTTCAGCCAGATAAAAGGCACATCCGGTGCCCAGTTCAGATCGAAACCACCCAGCGCATTGACGGTGATCCGAACATAATCGCCCATCCGTTTGCGCACATCCTGGGCAATCTGGCGGGTACGCGGATCCGACAGCAGCAGCCGGGTCAGTTCGGCCAAGGGTTGAGCCAGGCCAAAATACCCATATTCGGCCGATCGGCGCAGATCGGCGCTGCGATCCTTTGGGGCAATGGCAAAGCCAACGCGCAAAGCCGGTGTGAGTATCTTTGAAATGGACGACACGTGCCAGCCCCGCTCGGGGGCGAGCGCACGATAACTGGGTTCACGCGCCTCTCCCATGCGATAGCAATCGTCTTCCACGATCTGAAGGTCGAAGCGCCGGGCGACGTCCACGACCTCTTTCCTGCGTGCCAGCGGCGTGTGGATGCCGGTGGGGTTCTGAACTTCTGGCGAGACGCAAACGGCCTGAGCATTGGTTTGCCGCAAGACATGCTCCATCGACGCCGGATCGATGCCCCATTTGTCCATCTTGACGCCAATGACTTCGGCGCGCATCAACTCTCCGGCCCGACGAAACCCGGCGTAAGAGAGGTCCTCAACCAACACGATTGGTTTGGGTCCGCGCAGGATGGTCTGGAACACCAGACACAATCCGTTCTGACCGCCATGGGTCAAGACGATGTCATCATGGGTCAGCGGGCCCAGCGGCAAATCCGACAGCCAATCCACGACCGATTGCCTCATGGGTATATAGGCGTCCCGCGTGGGGTAATTCAGAAACAGCCCGGGATCAGCTTGCGAAACCTTTTGCAGGCATTCCCGGATAAGCGCGACCTGCCCCGCATCCGGCAAACGCGGGCTGAACAGGCTGACATTGGCGTTGTACTTGTCTTCCCTCAGATGCAGTTGCCTGGCCCAGACATCATCTAGAATCGGTGATTTCGGCGGGGCCACAAATGTACCACGCCCAACTTCGGCGTGGAGCAAGCCCTCGTCGGTCAGGATCGTATAGGCACGTGCGACTGTACCAGGTGTGATTTGCAGGCGATACGCCAGTTCACGAACCGGCGGAAGCTTGGCGCCAACATCTAGTTTCTTGTCACCAATGGCTTTTCTTATTGCGTCAGCAACCAATGTATATTTCGGACCCTTGGATTTTGGCAGAGCCTCCGGCCAAATTGTATCCATTACAATTCTTCCTTTGCCTTTGACACAATTTCGAATGTATCAAATCTTTGTACCAAGCAATACTGTTTTGTGTCAATACAATTTGAAAGGAATTCCGAGATGACACGCACAATGCACACCACCGCCCTTCTGCTGCTGAACGACAGCCCACGGCTGCCTCTGCTCGCGGCTCTGGCCGTGCGGTTTGCGGCGGCGGTCACTCAATGGGAACGCCGTCGCCGCAGTCGCGTCAATCTGAGCTATCTGGATGACCGTCTGCTTCAGGACGTCGGGCTGACCCGCCATCAGGCTGGCCGGGAAACAAAGCGCTTTTTCTGGCAGCCCTGACTGATCCCCAGTCCCAATTATTGGGACCTCTTCCTGGGCCGGGGCCTGTCCCCGGCCTTTTTTATCCGAAATTCGCGGCAGCGGACCCTGCTGGCGGCAGGGAATAGGTCATCGTTGCCCGTGCAACCGGAAGATCACTGCCTTCCGAGTATAAAAGCACATCCCCAACGGCCAGTGTTTTTCCCAGCTTCAACAAACGACAGGCCGCAATCATATCGGCGCCGCCTTCCGGCTTGCGCAGGAAATCAAAAGAACTGTTGGTGGTAACAGCCAGTGACTGGCGCCCTTTCCGTGCCAGAACCATCGCATAGACACTGACATCGGCAAGCCCGAACATCGACGGGCCGGAAACCGTGCCCCCGGGACGCAGATGTTGATCCTGAACCACAAGGCGCATGGTGATCGAGTCTTCGGTCAAATCTTCAACGACGAAATCCTTGTGCACCTGCGGGAACACCTCTTTGAGGTATTGTGACAGTTCGTCCCGATTCATTGCCAAAGCCATACTTCCCCTCCTGCTCTTGCCGACCTAGAGTTGGCCCAACTTGGGAACGGAGGGCAAGATGGCAATTCTGGAACGTTACGACACGGGCGCGGTGGCACGGCTGACACTGAACGCCCCGGACCGGCTGAACGCACTGAGTGATGAGATGCTGGCTGCGCTGCAAGCCGAACTTGATGCGCTGCGCGACGACGGCTCGATCCGGGCCGTGGTCCTGTCGGGGGCGGGAAAGGCATTTTGCGCCGGGCATGACCTGAAGCAGATGACGGCCGGACGCCAATCCGAAGATGGCGGCAAGGCCTACTTTCAAGATCTCTTTTCCCGTTGCGCCCGGATGATGATGTCGATCCAGTCCCTGCCGCAACCCGTTATCGCGCAAGTCCATGGCATTGCGACCGCCGCCGGGTGTCAGCTGGTTGCAACCTGCGACATGGCGGTGGCCGCGGAAGGTACACGGTTTGGCGTCAACGGGGTCAATATCGGCCTGTTCTGTTCCACGCCGATGGTGGCTCTCAGCCGCAACATCCCCAGAAAGCAGGCCTTTGAAATGCTGACCACCGGCGAGTTCATCTCAGCGGAACGCGCCGCTGATCTGGGCTTGGTAAACCGTGTCGTTCCTGAAGAGGCGCTGGAACAAGAAGCCAACGGGCTGGCGGAACTGGTCGCATCCAAGCTTGGCGTGGCCGTGAAGATCGGCAAGGAAGCGTTCTATCAACAGCTGCAAATGCCTTTGGATCAGGCTTATGCCTATACCGGAGACGCAATGGCGCAGAATATGTTGTACCGCGATACAGAAGAAGGCATTTCCGCCTTTATTGAAAAGCGCCCCCCGAATTGGACCCAATGACGCAATTGTTTTGAACATTTTTTGCCACTGTTTTCATTTTAGCACTTTCCAAAAGGGCAACTCTGTGGCAAAGCTGGGTCGAGGCTAAGGCCTCAGTACACTTTTGGGTCGCCGTGGGCGGAAGGTCCCTCCAGCTGGTCTCTCTCACCAGCGCTGACATTCCCGCAGCGGCGACCCCAAGACCCCTCCACCAGATCAGTCACAAAAAATACGGCAGTTGCGCCTGTCTGTGCGGTGCCCTATGTGGCTGCACATGACACAAGTTTTGCATATCGTGGGCGGTGGAATGGCCGGGTCCGAAGCGGCCTGGCAAGCCGCTGAAATGGGCGTTGACGTGATCATTCATGAAATGCGTCCCACCGTTGGCACCTTCGCACATCAGACGGGAAACCTGGCGGAAATGGTGTGTTCGAACTCGTTCCGATCGGATGATGATGAACAGAATGCCGTCGGTCTGCTGCACTGGGAAATGCGGGCAGCCTATGGGCTGATCATGAGAACCGCCGACGCACACAGGCTCCCTGCCGGCGGGGCTCTGGCCGTGGATCGCGACCCGTTTGCCGAGGCGGTCACCGCAAAACTCCGCGCCCACCCACGCGTGAGCGTCACCGATCAGGAAGTCACCTCGCTGCCTGATGACGGCCATTGGATATTTGCGACCGGCCCGTTGACCTCACCCGCATTGGGAGAAGCCATCCGGGCGGAAACGGGATCGGACGCGCTGGCCTTCTTCGATGCAATCGCACCCATTGTCTATGCCGACAGCATCGACATGAGCAAAGCGTGGATGCAATCCCGGTATGACAAAGGAGAGACCGAGGAAGAACGCACGGCTTACCTGAACTGCCCGATGGACCGTGATCAATACGAGGCTTTCATCGACGCCCTTCTGGCAGCGGACAAAACCGAGTTTCACGAAGGTGAGACCGCAGGCTATTTTGATGGCTGCCTTCCCATTGAAGTCATGGCCGAACGCGGGCGCGAGACACTGCGCCATGGTCCGATGAAGCCGGTTGGGCTGACAAACCCCCATGCGCCTGACGTCAAACCCCATGCCGTGGTTCAGTTGCGGCGCGATAACGCGTTGGGCACATTGTTCAACATCGTGGGGTTTCAGACCAAGATGAAATACGGCGCCCAGACCGACGTGTTCCGCATGATCCCCGGCCTGGAAAACGCCAGCTTTGCCCGGCTGGGCGGCATCCACCGCAACACGTTCATCAACTCTCCCACCCTGCTCGATGCACAGATGCGCTTGAAATCCAAGCCCAACATCCGCTTTGCCGGCCAGATTACGGGCGTCGAAGGCTATGTTGAAAGCGCCGCGATGGGATTGCTTGCCGGTCGCATGGCCGCCGCGGAAATACTGGGGCGTGACTTGCCCGAAGTACCCAAAGACAGTGCAATGGGTGCGTTGATCCATCACATTACCGGCGGGGCCGAAGCCAAGACGTTTCAGCCGATGAACGTAAACTTTGGCCTGTTCCGCCCTGTGGACGGCCTGAAAGGCGGGCGGCGCGGCCGGAAAGACCGGTACAAGGCCTATACCGATCGCGCCAAGACAGAATGGCAAACCTGGTTGGATCAATGCTAACTGGACGCGCGGCGTGATCTCGGCCTAGCATGACGGGATGAGCGACAAGTTCCTGGACAGCACCTACAATCTCGACACGCCCGAAAACACTGAAACGCATTATCAGAACTGGGCCGCGACCTACGAAAAAGAGGTCGCGGAACAGGGATATGCAACCCCGGGACGGGTGGCCGCGGCTTTGTGGCAATTCCACCCTCACCCCCAAACGCTAATTCTGGACTTCGGCTGCGGAACGGGGCTTTCCGGTCTCGCCTTGCGGGCGGCGGGATTTGAGATCATCGATGGCATCGACCCCACCCCCAAAATGCTGGAAGAGGCAGAGGCCAAGGGTGTTTACCGAAGTTTGACCGGGTTTGACATCACCAAACCGGCCCCGCTCAGGCGCGGCGCGTATTCGGTGATCACCGCCATCGGTGTCATCGGTCAGGGCGCGGCCCCGCCCGAGACATTCGACCAGTTGATGCACACCTTGCCCAAAGGTGGGTTGCTGGCGTTTTCCCTGAACGATCATGCGCTGAAAGATCACAAATTCACCTGCCGAGTGACGGATTGGGTCGACATGGGAGCCGCACGTTTGCTATTTCGTGAACACGGGCCGCACTTGCCCGGCATCAACCTTAACTCTGACGTGTATGTATTAGAAAAAACGTGACTTTCGTAACGCGCTTCGCGCCATCCCCGACTGGCCCGCTTCACCTTGGTCACGCCTATTCTGCGATGATCGCCAGCGACATGGCCAGATCCGAACAAGGCCGGTTCTTGCTGCGCATCGAAGATATCGATCGGTCCCGCTCGCGTCCGCATTGGGAGGATCAGATCTATGATGACCTCAATTGGTTGGGGCTGACATGGCCGGAACCGGTGCTGCGTCAATCAGATCGGCTGAGTATCTATGATCGCGCGTTGGAGCGGTTGTGGATGAAGGGTTTTCTGTATCCCTGCCTGTGCAATCGCAAAGATATTGCCGCCGCCGCAAGCGCGCCCCAGGAAGGCGCGCCATTGCTTGGGCCAGACGGAATTATCTATCCCGGAACGTGCCGAAAAATTAACCAGGGCATAGACTTAAATCAAAAACCTCACCCAAAGGACCAGGTGTTGCGACTGGATGTTGCCAAGGCCTGTCAAACAATCCACGATCCGGCCAGATTCCAATTCTTGGAACTGGGCTCCGGCCCCGGTGGCGAATCAGGAACAATTGCTTTCACCCCGGATGAGATGGAAACCAGTGTCGGCGATATCGTTCTGGCCCGCCGCGACATGGGCACGTCCTACCATTTGTCCGTCGTTCTTGACGACGCGGCCCAGGGGATCACCCATGTGGTCCGAGGTCAGGATCTGTTCGAAGCCACACGCATCCATGTGCTGCTTCAGGTGCTGTTGGATTTGCCGACGCCTGCGTATTACCACCACGATCTGATCCGCGATGACGCCGGCAAACGACTGGCGAAACGCGACGATGCGCGTGCCATCGCGAAATACCGGGCCGATGGTGCCAGCCCGGCAGACATCCGGCATATGGTGGGGCTTTGATCTGGCTCGGTTACTCCATCGGGGCCATCAGTTCGGTCTCGGCCCCGTCCCGCACCGCAGTATAAAAGCACGTCCGGCGGTTGGTGTGACAGGCAGCACCGGTTTGACGCACCAGAACCAACAGGCAATCGCGGTCACAGTCGATGCGGAAATCCACCAGTTCCTGCACATGGCCCGAGGTTTCGCCCTTGATCCAGAAAGACTGGCGCGAGCGCGACCAATAGGTCACCCTACCCGTTTCCAGCGTCTTTTCAATGGCCTGTGCGTTCATCCATGCCATCATCAGCACTTCGCCCGACACCTCATCCTGCGCAATTGCCGGAATCAGTCCCGCCTCGTTATATTTCAGAGTCGATGGATCAAACGCGACGGGGTGAGACATGACAAAAACCTTTTGCATCCGCTGGGTTGGTCACTATGTATGAGGAACACACGACGAGGGAAAGCCATGAGCGGCGAGAACGACCTGATCAAGCTGTATTCTGGACGCATTCTGGCGTTGGCGGCGGACATCCCGCATCTGGACCGTTTAGAAAACCCGGATGCAACGGTCAAGAAACGCGCGCCTCTTTGCGGCTCTACCGTGACGGTTGATTTGAAGGTTCAGGATGGACGTGTCAGCGCCTTCGGGCAGGATGTCAAAGCCTGCGCGCTGGGACAGGCGTCTGCTTCGGTGGTTGGCGACGCGATCATTGGTGCCACGCGCGCGCAGGTCGAAGCAGCGCGCGATCAGCTTGCTGCGATGTTGAAAAAGGATGGCCCCGCCCCGGACGCGCCCTTTGACGGTCTTGAGGTCCTGATGCCGGCGCGGGACTACAAAAACCGCCACGCGTCAATACTGCTGGCACTGGACGCCACTGCGGAAGCCATGGCGCAGGCCGAACAGGCAGATTGCGCCTGATCATAGCTATTTGATGTAAACCCGTTTACCTTCCGCTTAAATTTAAGGAGGGATGGGTTTTGGAAAATCTACTCGAGCATTTTGTAACTCTTTGGGTCGTGATTGACCCGATTGGTACAATTCCCGTTTTCATTGCCGTCACTGCGGGGCTAGAGGCCGCCGCGCGTCGCAAAACAGCTTTGTTGGCATCGATAATAAGCGCCGGCGTCCTTTTGTTCTTTCTCGTGTTTGGGCAATTGCTGATCGAAGCGCTGGATATAGGACTGAATTCATTTCAAGTCGCAGGCGGCATCATCCTGTTTCTGTTCGCTCTGACCATGATCTTTGGCGAAAGCAAACAAGACATAGAACAGCGTCAGGCCGAAGAGGATCAGGAAGATAAGTATCACAAGCAGAATCCCGCGATATTTCCTCTTGCGGTTCCGTCTCTGGCCTCGCCCGGCGCGATGCTTGCAGTGGTGATCCTGACGGACAACCATAGATACAGTGCAGCCGATCAGGGGATTACCGCATTGGTCATGCTGTCGGTTTTAGTAGTTGCCTTCGTTCTCATGCTTCTGGCCGAACCGATCATCCGCCTGATTGGCCATTCAGGAGCAGCGATCATCAGCCGTATCATGGGGATGATCCTAGCCTCGGTCGCGGTTAACTCGGTCCTGTCCGCATTGCTTGAGATTTTCAAAACCGGCCAGTTGTAAAAAAACCGCCGCACCTTCCGGGCGAAAGGGCGGCGGCAGGCATTGCGTGTCTCGCGTGGGGTCCGGAGTACCGCACGGGGCCGAGGCAAGGCCCCTCAAGGGGTTTGGGACAGGCAGGTCACCCTTGACTGAAATGGGGATGACAGCGCGGTTTTTTCGGCACGAGATCGCAGGCAGAAAGGTTTAGAAGCCAACCGGCAGGTGCAAGGCGACCATCAGGATCACGACCAGAGACATCACGCCCACGGCATCCTGTAGGATCGTCGATTGTGAGCGGCTGAATACGGTCTTGATCTGGGTCAGCATAGTATCACCTCCGGTCAGAGCTTTAATCCTTTGTTGACCTTTTGTTCTCATATTTATCCGAGTCGGTAAAGAACTTTTTAAGAACATTTGTGAACTTTCTGGAACTTTTTGCCTAACCTACTGAAATCAAACGGATCGCCTGATCCTGCTTCATCAGCCACAAAAGTACGCGCGCCGCGCGCCCCCGGGCCGAGGTCAGCTTGGGATCCGCATTCAGCAATGCCCGGGCATCGGATTGGGCCACGGCCATCAAGCCGGCCTGACGCTCCAGATCCGCAATGCGGAACTTTGGCAGACCGGACTGCGCAGTTCCGATCAGATCCCCGGCGCCGCGCATCTCCAGATCGGTTTCCGAAATACGGAACCCGTCTTCGGTTTCACGCAGAACCTCCAGCCTTTTGCGCCCCCCCTCGCTGAGCGGCGGCTGATACATCAACAAACACGTCGATTCCGCATCACCCCGGCCCACGCGGCCGCGCAATTGATGCAGTTGGGCCAGACCAAAGATTTCGGCCCGTTCGATGACCATGATCGTGGCATTGGGCACATTGACCCCCACTTCTATGACGGTCGTGGCCACAAGAACCTTGGTGTCCCCGTTCTGGAATGCGGACATTGCCGCGTCTTTTTCCGACGGCGGCATTTGCCCGTGAACCAGCCCGACCACACCTTCGCCCAATATGGCACGCAAGCGTTTGAACCGTTCTTCAGCTGCCGTCAGATCTGAAACCTCTGATTCATCGACCAAAGGGCAGACCCAATAACATTGCCGCCCCTCATCAATCGCCCGACGCAGATGCGACACGACCTCGTCCATGCGCTGCGTACTGACAATCGCTGTCTTGATCGGTTTGCGCCCCGGCGGCTTTTCGTCCAGCACCGAGACATCCATATCGCCATATTGCGCCAGCGCCAGACTGCGTGGAATCGGGGTGGCGGTCATCACCAGAACATCCGCGCCCTGCCCTTTTTCCGACAACTCCATCCTCTGGCGCACACCAAACCGGTGCTGTTCATCAACTATGGCCAAGCGCAGCGCTTTGAATTCAACATCACTCTGAAACACGGCATGGGTGCCGACCAGAATTTGGACATTGCCATTTTTCAAAGCCTCAAGCTTGGCGCGCCGCTCTGCGCCCTTGTCACGCCCGGTGAGCAGTTCCAACACCACTCCGGCCTCTTCCGCCAACGGGCGCAACCCTTCCAAGTGCTGGCGGGCGAGTATCTCGGTCGGGGCCATCATCACGCCCTGCCCTTTAGCCTCGACTGCAATCAGAAGGGCCATGAAGGCCACCAATGTCTTGCCGGCCCCCACGTCACCCTGCAACAATCGGTTCATGCGGGAATCCGATGCCATATCGGCCGCGATTTCCTCGATCGCGCGGCTTTGTGCGCTGGTCGGACGATAAGGAAGGCTGGCCAACACCCTGGATTGCAACGCGCCTGTCCCTACGCTGACGACACCACGGTATTTCCGCTCTCGCTGACGCGCCAGAGCCAGCGTCAACTGATGGGCGAACAGCTCGTCATAGGCCAGACGCTGACGCGCGGGCGCAAATGGTGAGACATCATCAGCCCCCTGAGGATTGTGGCCAGCACGAATTGCCGAGATCCAATCCGGCCAGTTTTGCTGTGCCATCTGCGCCGGGTCGATCCATTCCGCCAGCTTTGGCGCCCGCGCCAATGCGCTGCGGGTGGCCTTGAAGGCCGTCTTTTGAGTCAGCCCCTGTGTCAGATGATATACCGGTTCGAATTCCGGAATTTCACTGGCTTGCTCAACCGGCAACATATGATCCGGATGCACCATCTGAGCCATCCCGTCGAACAGCTCCAGCTTGCCCGAGATCACACGGCGCGCGCCCTGAGGCAGTACTCTTTTCAGATAGTCCCCGCGCGCGTGAAAGAAAACCAGCTGAAAATCGGCCTGGCTGTCTTCGACATGCACGCGGTATGCGCCACCCTTGTTTCGAGGCGGCCTGTGTGGGCCGACAGTCACTTCGACCGTCAACGTCGCAGGCAGATCGACGCCCTGAATCGTCTCTCGCCGACGTCGGTCGACGACGGCATAAGGCAGGCCGAACAGAACGTCGCGTGGGCTCTCAACGCCGGCCTGTTCCAGAACTTGCGCGGTCTTGGGGCCGACGCCCTCGAGTGTTTCAAGCCCCGCAAACAGCGGGAACAGCTGTTCCGGCCTCCCGCTCATGCGCCTTCGATCAGCTGCAACCAGCCATCCTCATCCAGAGTTTCGATACCCAGCTCTGCCGCTTTCCTGGCTTTCGAACCCGCACCGGGCCCGGCGACCAGAATATCTGTTTTCTTGCTGACGGAACCGGAAACCTTCGCACCCAACGCCTCGGCCCGTGCCTTTGCCTCGGCTCGGGTCATCTTTTCCAGAGTACCGGTGAACACGACCGTCTTGCCAGCCACCGGGCTGTCTGAGGCGGGCGCATCAGGTGCGACGATTGTCAGTTCCTTGCGCAACGTATCGAACGCGCGCCTCTCTTCCACGTTCGAAAACGCATCGGACAGGGACAGACCCAGCGTTGCGCCGATCCCGTCTATTCCGATCAATTCAGCCCAGGCGGCATTGGCATCCGGCGGAACGCGCGCCGCGGTTATGGCCGCATCCCGCACTTCCTTGACACGTGCCCGACGACCTTCTGCCAGCGCGGCCGCCCGTTCGGCATCCTCGGCCTCATCCGCTTGCCGCTGAGCCAGAGCTGCCGGGCGGGCGGTGTCCAGGGCCTGCGTCATGGTCTCCCAATCGCGGTAAAACAGCGCCAGATCGCGCGCTCCGACCTCGCCGACATGTCGAATGCCCAAAGCGAACAACAGGCGCGCAAATGGAATAGTCCGCTTTTCGTCGATCGCGGCAAACAGATTTCTGGCCGAGGTTTCCCCCCACCCATCCCGGTTTTTCAGCCGTGCCAGATTGGCCCTGTCACGCTGTTCCAATGTAAAGATATCCGCCGGAGTCTTTATCGGAAGGATCGGATCATCATAGAACATCTCGATCTGTTTCGCGCCAAGGCCTTCTATGTCAAACGCCTTGCGCGAGACGAAATGTTTCAGCTTTTCAACGGCCTGCGCGGGGCAAATCAAACCACCGGTGCAGCGACGGACCGCATCACCTTCTTCACGGATCGCCTCGCTTTGACATTCCGGACAGCGCGTCGGAAAGATAAAGGGCTGCGAACCGGCCGGGCGCTTGGACAGATCAACATCTGACAGTTTCGGAATCACATCCCCGGCGCGGTATACCTGAACCCAGTCACCGACACGAATATCCTTGCCATCGCGGATCGTGCCGCCCTTGGCATCGCGCCCCGCGATATAGTCTTCGTTGTGCAAGGTGGCGTTGGACACAACAACACCGCCCACCGTCACCGGATGCAACCGTGCAACCGGGCTAAGCGCGCCTGTACGACCGACCTGAATGTCGATCGCTTCCAGCCTCGTCCAGGCCAGTTCGGCCGGGAACTTGTGAGCAATCGCCCATCGCGGCGTAGTTGAGCGGAACCCCAAACGCGCCTGAAGCGACAGATCATTCACCTTGTAGACGACCCCGTCGATGTCATAGCCCAAGGTGGAACGTTGCGCTTCGATATCCCGGTAATGTTCCAGCATCTCTTGCGTCGTTTTGCACAGGCGGGTCAGGGGATTCGTCGAAAATCCAAGTGATTTCAACCGCTCGATCGCCCCCATCTGCGAGTCCGACAATGGCTCTGAAACCTCTCCCCAGGCGTAAGCAAAGAAACGCAACGGGCGCGCGCGCGTGATTTCCGGATCCAGTTGCCGCAAAGACCCCGCCGCCGCGTTTCTTGGATTGGCAAAGGGTTTTCCGCCGCGCTCTGCCTGCCGCGCGTTCAACGCCTCGAAATCCGCGTGAGACATGTAAACCTCACCCCTGACTTCCAGAACCTCGGGCGCGTTTTTCAGGTGCTGCGGGATATCGGATACCGTGCGGGCGTTGGCAGTTACGCTTTCACCGACTTCACCATCTCCGCGCGTGGCAGCCTGAACAAGCCGTCCGTTTTCATACCGCAATGACAGCGACAGGCCATCAATCTTGGGTTCGGCGGTGTAGGCCAGACTTTCACCAGCCCCAATGCCCAGGTATTTCCGGATCGACCTGTCGAAATCGGCCACGTCGTCATCATCGAAAGCGTTGCCCAGCGACATCATGCGCACGGCGTGCGTGACTTTCGAAAAACCATCAGCAGGCTTTGCACCCACTTGATCCGTCGGGCTGTCGGGACGCTTGAGATGAGGGAAGCGCGCTTCTATCTCGGCATTGCGCCGTTTGAGAGCGTCATAGTCGGCATCCGACATGTCAGGCGCATCAGCCGTATGATACAGCGTGTTTGCTTTCAACAATAGTTCGGCCAGACGTGCAAGCTCGGCACGCGCCTCATCTTCCGTCAGCTCGGATATGGTAATTAAGTTGCTCATGGCCTCGCCCTGTCACGCGTACTTGGACCTCAGTGATAGGGCGAGGCCATGGCCAGGTCCAGACGTGCTGAGCCGTGAGTGCAATGTGCCGCCCTGGACCACCGGCGGCACGGGTGGTTCAAATCAAAGCCCGACCGCCATCCGTGTTTCGTCCAGCGTGTTGCTTTGCGGATCTCGCAGCACATAGCCACGGCCCCAGACGGTTTCGATATAGTTCTCTCCGCCGGTCGCATTGCTGAGCTTTTTGCGTAGTTTGCAGATGAACACATCGATGATTTTCAGTTCAGGTTCATCCATGCCGCCATACAGGTGGTTCAGAAACATTTCCTTGGTCAAAGTCGTCCCCTTGCGCAGGCTGAGCAGCTCGAGCATCTGGTATTCTTTGCCGGTCAAATGAACCGTCTTGCCATCCACTTCCACGGTTTTTGCATCAAGGTTCACCGCAATTCGCCCTGTATGAATGATCGATTGCGAATGCCCTTTGGAACGGCGGATGATGGCATGGATGCGTGCCACCAGTTCTTCGCGATGGAAGGGCTTGGTCAGATAATCATCGGCACCAAAGCCGAATCCCTTGATCTTGCTTTCGGTATCATCAGCACCGGACAAAATCAGAATCGGCGTTTCCACCCTGGCGATCCGCAACTGGCGCAGAACCTCGTGCCCGTTCATGTCCGGCAGGTTCAAATCCAGCAAGATCAGGTCGTAGTCATAGAGTTTCGCCAGATCGATTCCTTCTTCGCCAAGATCCGTCGCATAGACGTTCAGGTTCGCATGCGTCAGCATCAGTTCGATGCTTTTGGACGTGGTCGGATCATCCTCGACTAGAAGTATGCGCATTTTTCACTGCTCCAATTCGGGTCAATAATTCCAATTAAAATTAAACCTGACCAAGAATGGTTAATCTGACGTTACCGTTGAATCATTTATTCACGCTCTCCTTTAGGTTGTCGATACTTTTTTAGCGCCGTCGCCTTCAACGCCTCGGCGCCGTGTTCCGCGACCAAAGAAACCCAACCGTTGAATTCTTCGTCGCTCAGGCCGTATTTCATTTTTGCGTCAGACAGGCTGATCAGCCCGTAAAGCACCCCACGCACGACAAGAATCTTGCGTGACGCCACCCATCGCCTGGTGTTCGCGGGCGGCAAATCCGCATGCGTCAAAATGGATCCATCCGGCAGAGCAACAGACCTTGGCCCTTCAACTTTGTGCAAATACATCGCTTTACCCTTCTTGCTGCACCAAAGCTGCCCTCAGCCTACTTAAAGTCGCGTGAAACCGCCCCTTGAGAGTGTGTAGAATTTTCCTATATTCTGCCGGTCTTTCTTAACCCGGACTGGAATCTGCAATGGCCCTCGATACCGAGACCCCGCTGAACTCGCTTGGCTTTGCCAAACCACCCTCGGAAACGCGGGTCGTTGTGGCGATGTCGGGGGGCGTCGACAGTTCCGTTGTCGCGGCCTATCTGGCCGATCAGGGCTATGATGTGGTCGGTGTGACTTTGCAGCTATATGACCACGGCGCGGCATTGGCCAAGAAAGGTGCCTGTTGCGCTGGAATCGATATTCATGATGCGCGACGCGTGGCGGAAGAACGCGGATTTCCACATTACGTTCTGGATTACGAGAACATCTTCAAGGATGCCGTGATCGACGAGTTTGCCGACAGCTATCTGGCAGGCGCGACGCCGGTTCCCTGCATCCGCTGCAACGAGCGCGTGAAATTCAAGGACCTTCTGGAAACCGCCAAGGATCTCGAGGCAGACTGCATGGCCACCGGCCATTACATTCAGCGCAAGATGGGCGCCAACGGACCGGAACTGCACAGCGCCGAAGACGCCAATCGCGATCAGTCCTATTTCCTGTTCTCGACCACGCCAGAGCAACTGAATTTTCTGCGCTTCCCGCTGGGCCACCTGCCGTCAAAAGACGCAACCCGTGAGATGGCGGCGCAGTATGGGCTGTCGGTGGCGGACAAGCCCGACAGCCAGGATATCTGCTTCGTGCCCGACGGCAACTATGCCAGCGTCATCGAAAAACTGCGCCCCGGAGCCGCGGAACCCGGCGAGATCGTTCACGCCGATGGCCGCGTACTGGCGCAGCACAACGGCGTGATCCACTATACGATCGGGCAACGTCGCGGTCTTGGTATCGGCGGCCTCAGCGAGCCGCTTTACGTCGTCAAACTGGACGTCGACAAAAAGCAGGTCGTTGTCGGCCCGAAAGAGATGCTGGCAACGCGCGTCGTTCCGGTGCGCGAGATCAACTGGCTGGGCGATGAACCCTTCTCGTCACGCGATGAATGGCATCTGTCCGTCAAAGTCCGCTCGACCCGCCCGCCACGCGAGGCAATCATTCGGCCGCTGTCGGACACCACGGCCGAGGTCGAACTGCTGACCCCCGAGGAAGGAATCTCGCCAGGGCAGGCCTGCGTATTTTACGCAAACGAAGGCAGCCGCGTGTTCGGCGGCGGCTGGATCTGGCGTGGGTATTAGGCTGAAACCGGCTCGACCTCGGGTTCGATCTGAATCTGCAATGCATCGTTGAACCGATTGAACGCACCGCACAAGGCGATGCGCCAGGTCAGCTCAACGATCTGGGCATCGGTGAACCATTCCCTCAGATCCGCCACTTCGGCATCCTTCATACGGCCCGACCGGATCGTCACGGCTTCGGCATAACGCACGACCGCCTTGTCACAGGCATCCAGTTCCGGATGATCCTCGACGTCCGGCAGACGCGCCGCCCCTTCGGGGCTCAGCCCCGCCACGGTCAGCAGCGGTGTGTGATGCGAGACGCAATAATCGCAGGCATTCAGTTTTGAAACCGTCACCATCGCCAGCTCCAACGCACGGCGCGGCAGGGTCTCCTGCTCTCGCAGGGTCGTCAGCATTCCCGTGACGTGGTTCAGAACCGGAGGGCAATTCGCTGCGACGCGGGCCCAGTTTTCAAATGGTCCGTAGGCGCCCAATGCAGCGTGGGACGCGCGCGCGTCGGCCGTCATTTCCTGATCCGACAAAGGGGGGACGCGGGTCATGTCGAAAGCTCCTTTTCTGGGTCACGATACCTTGGACCTGCGCCCCAGCAACAGACCTTGCAGGTCACATATGCGAGACGGCGCGCTCTCTTTGCGGGGTCACAACATATCGGTGGGAGAATTGAAGAGAATATAGAGCCCGACGCAGACCATGATATATGGCGCAATCCGATCCAGCCGGGCAACGCGCGGGCCAAGGCTTTTGGCGTGGGGTGCCCCCCATGCCGCAACAACAACCAGCAAGGCGGCCGCGCTGGCGGCACCGATCAACGCAACAACCCGATAGGACGGCGCCGAATCCGCAAGCAGAGGGGTCATTACCGCAAAACTGTCTATCGAGAGGCTCAGGAAAAGCGTCACCACCGAAGTCACCGCCCCTTTTGACTCCGCACCTTCGGTGTCCGCGTCGCGAAACTGATGCCAGATTCCGCGCAAGCCAAACACCAGCGGGACAAGGCCAAGATAGCCGATCCAAAACGGAAGGCCGCTCTGGTTCAGGCCCACGGCTACGGTCATGGCCAGGGAAAGTACGATCGTCTGAGCGACGGCAAAGCCCACGATCGCACGGCGCTGTTCCATCACCAGAATCAAGCCCAACAAAACAGCCAGATTGTCCAGATTGGTAGAGATCATCGCGATCCCCGCAGAGACTGCAAACAGCGCGTGATCAAGCATTGCGTGGCTGCATTCTGTTCAAAACCGCTCGCGCCGCGCGCAAGCCGGGTGCTTCGCCCCCACGCCCCAACCTGTCCATGGTCAGGTTCATGGCTTGCTGTTGCGCATCGGGGGCGTCGGCGACATTTCGCAAGGCTTCGGCGATTTTTTGAGGCTGACAATCATCCAGCAGACATTCCGGCACGGCGCGTGTTTCCGAAACCAGATTGACCAGTGTAACGGTGTCCAGCTTGACCATCCGTTCCGCCATTTTCTGCGTCAGCCAGTTGAGTTTGTACGCAATGACCATCGGCGTATTCTGCGCCGCAAGTTCCAGCGAAACCGTTCCCGAAGCAGCAAGGGCAAGATCTGCGGCGCCAAAGGCCGCTCGTTTGTCGGCCGTGGCTTGCTCTGCCCCCACCTGGCGCGGGTCCAGCACCACGGGGGTGCCCGGCCATTCCGGCACCAGGTCGTTTATCAGATCGGTTGTCGCACCTACGGTCGGGATCACCACGCGGTAATTCGGGTGGTCATCGAAAAACAACCGCAACGCGCCGCCGAAAGACTCTGCCAGACGTTCGATCTCACCCCGCCGAGACCCGGGCAAGGCCAGCAGGATCGGCGCATTGCCCAGATCAAAGCGGTGGCGGAAGGCGGCGATCTCATCTGGTGTTGCAATCGGTTCGCCAACCACTGGATGGCCGACAAAGTCGCATTCCATCCCTGCCCGCTCCATGTACGGAGGTTCAAAAGGAAGAAGCGCCAGCACATGGTCGATGACCTTTGCCATCTTGCCTGCACGCCCGGGGCGCCAGGCCCAGACACTGGGGGCAACATAATGCACGGTTCGGATGTTGCTGTTGGCTTTTACGATTTTGGCGACGCGCAAGCTGAAATCCGGGCTGTCTATGGTGATTAGAACATCCGGTTTCGTGTCCAGCACCGCCTGTGCCGTCTCGGAAATCCGCCGTTTCAGGTGGAAAAACTTCGGCAGCACTTCGACAAGCCCCATGACCGAGAGTTCGGACATCGGGAACCGGCTGCGCAGACCCTGCGCTTGCATCAGCTGGCCTCCCACACCGTCGAATTCAACCTCGGGCACCAGGGTTTTCAACCCCTCCATCAGCGCGCCGCCCAACCGGTCACCCGAAGGTTCACCGGCGACCAGAAAGACACGCATCAGACCGCCCGCTCGCGGATATAGAGAAACAGACCCAGACGGTTGCATTCAGCGATGACACGCTCTTTTTCCAGAACCAGTACACCGCCTTTTTCCAAAACGATCCCGGACAAACCTGCCGCAACCGTGTCGGTAACGGTTTCCGGCCCGATGGCGGGCAAATCGGCGCGCCGATCCTGATCGGGTTTGGGACCTTTGAAAAGAATGCCGCCGCCAGCGTCGGGGCGTTGGGTCAGGGAGTGCAGCATCCACGCGGTGCCGAACACTCCCTCGATGGCCAGCGCCTGCCCTTTTGACACGGCACAGGCCTGCCCGGTATCCGCCGCCCCCATTGCCCGAAGAATCCCGGCGGCGCGGTCAGCGTCGGCCATGTCGGCGTCCGAGGGCTGGGTTTCGGTCAGACATCCCACAGGCGGCAACAAACCGGGCGCGATCTCATGCGCGGCCCTGAGGGTGAGGCCGGCCCCTTCAAGAATTCCGATCACGGCGCGCAAAGCGCCGTCATCCCCGGACAGGATGGCCTTTTGGATGATCGGAACCAGTGGCAGCGTCGCGGCGTCGATGCGCGAGGGGTCGATTGGCGGGCGCCGAACAGCGCCGGCCAGACAGATATCGGTCACGCCCCGCGCCTTCAGGTCAGCGATGAAACTGCCCAGCTGTTCCAGAGGAAACACGACATCCGCGCTCAGGGTGTCCGGCAGAAACCCCTCCATCGCGCAGATCAGAGGACGTTCTGTCAACTGCGCAACAACTTCGGTCGGCAGCGCCCCGGTTCCCGCAATCAACGCAAGCATGACCCTATTTCCTCGGGGTCAGGAAGGATCGGTCACTGTGACCGGTGACGAAATCCACGATCTGCTGCACATAGTCGCTTTCGTTGCCTTCACCGATCCGGCTGGCGCGATCCATAAAGGTGCCTTCGCCGTCGGACAATTCCTTGAAGGCCGCACGCAGCGCCGAGATATCTTCACGCGAGACACCCTTGCGCTTGAGACCGACGAGGTTTAGGCCATCCAGCTCACCCCTCGACGCCTGTACCAGACCGTAAGGAATAACATCTTTCGGCACCATGGTCAGCGCGCCAATAATGGCCCCGCGTCCAACGCGCACCCATTGATGCAACCCCGAAATGCCACCGACGATCACGTCGTCTTCGACGATGCAATGCCCCGCCGCGCCGGCATGGTTCACCATGATCACACGGTTGCCGATCTGAACGTCATGGGCCACGTGAACACCCGCCATCAACAGGCAGTCGTCACCGATCCGCGTGACCCCTCCGCCACCTTCCGTCCCGGTATTGATTGTCACATGCTCGCGAATGCGGTTGCGTTTGCCAATCTCAAGCCGGGTGTTTTCGCCGCTGAATTTCAGATCCTGAGGGATCTCACCAATCACCGAGAAATGGAACACGACGGTATCGTCGCCGATCGAGGTGTCGCCCGTCACGACCACATGCGATTTCAACTCGACCCGATCGCCCAGTTTCACCTGTGGGCCCACGTGGCAGAAGGGACCGATGATACAATCCTGTCCAATCTGCGCGCCATCTTCAATAATTGCGCTGGGATGGACTCCGTTCATGTTGTTTTTTCCATATCCCAGTCGACATAGGCCGAGAATTCCGCCTCGGCGGCGACTTCGCCTTCGACAGTTGCGCGGCCGCTGAATTTGAACAGCTTTCCGCCTTTTTTCCCACGCACGGTTTCCACATGCATTTCCAGCACATCACCGGGCACAACCTTGCGGCGGAATTTGCACTTGTCGATGCTCATGAAGTAAATCAACAGTTCGGTGTCGATGACGTCCATTCCCACACCCAGCATCACACCGGCGGTCTGCGCCATTGCCTCGACAATCGTGACACCCGGCATGATCGGCGTACCGGGGAAATGCCCCTGAAAATGCGGTTCGTTCATGGTGACATTCTTGATTCCGCGCGCCGACTGATAGCCCGAGATATCTACCACCTTGTCGACCAGCAAAAACGGATAGCGGTGCGGCAGGATCCTCTGGATCAGCTGAATGTCTGCGCTTTTGGTTTCTGTGCTCATGATGCAGATATCCCGTCTTGGATGTTTCTTTTTTTTGCGTGGTTAGCAATACAGCACTGCAAGGGCAAGCGAACCTATTCGCCCTGACCCTGTTGCAAATCGCTTCCATCACCAATCGCGGCGTTTATTCGGATGATTGCGGCTTCGGTGATGTCGGACGTGCTGACGACGACATTGGATCGCTCGATCATCACGCTGGCCCCAATTTCGCGTAACAGATCGACAAGCACCGGGCGCACAATTTCGGAAAAGGTCTGCTGGGCTTCTTCGCTGCGACGGGCCAGAACATCCAGCTTTGCCCTTTGCCCCTCGCGATGGGACTGAACCTTGAGATCAAACGCCTCGGCCAGGGGGCGGAACTCGTCGGCCGACATGGTGGCGCGCTGCTCGGTGAGTTCCTTTTCTTCGCGGCTCAGTTCCGCGACAATCCGTTGGTTTTCTTCGGCCAGTAAGGCGCTTTCCTTTTCAATTTCGCGAAAAACGCGCTGTCCAAAGGCGGACTTGGCAAACAGCTCTTCACTGGACAGGGTGACAACACTGGCTTGTGGCACACCAAGCTGCTGTGCATTTGCCAAAGGCGCCGAGACCATCGTCACAAATGCACACAGGGCCCAAAGCGGGCCCCGTGTTCTGCCAAGCAATCTGTTCAGCATCGCGGATCAGAACCGGGCCTGGATCGTGAAGTCAAAGTTCTGCTCCTTGTCGAAAGATTCTTTCTTGAGAGGCTGCGAAAAGTTGAACTGCAACGGCCCGAATGGAGTTTCCCAGAGCACCGAAATCCCAATCACGTGCCGGATCGATCCGTTTGCACCGACAATAGTTGCACCTGCCGTATTGACGTTGTCGATGTTGTAGAGGTTGCCAACATCATAGAACAAGCCACCGCGCAGACCGAGTTCCTCGGGAAGACCCAGCGGGAAGTCGGTTTCGAAACGGGCAACCCAGTAGTAGTTGCCCCCGATCGCGTCATCCTGACCGTTGGACAGGTCACGCGGTCCGATACCCGCAGGTTCGAAACCCCGGAAAGTATTGGGGCCCAGCACAAACCGGTCAACGGTACGGCTGAAATCGTTTCCGCGCCAGTGCAGAGCGCCCAGTTCCATCGTTGCCCGAAGCACCACCTCTTCGTTCCAAACCCGGGTTTGCGCGATGCCACGTGCCGTGGTCTTGAAGAATTTGTTGTCCCCACCAAGTCCGGCGGCATCAACACCTACTTCAAACAGAACGCCAGTGTTGGGGTCCAGGCCGCCGAGACGGCTGTCATAAATGTAGGACAGTCCCAATGAACTGGACGTCCGTTTGCCCTGCGCAATTTCAGAAGAAATCACCGCACCGTTAACTTCATTGTCCTGCTGCGTCATCTCGCTGCGGTCCCAACCATAGCGAACCCGCAGAGCCGACAATTCACCAATCGCGTAGGTCAGTTGAGGTGCAAAGAAAAGACTGCTTGTGTCGTAACTTGCAAACCCGGAATTGGTGGCTGACAACCCCAGACCAAGGTCAAAGCGCAGCTTGCGGCCCAGCAGATAGGGCTCTGTAAAGCTGAGCGTATATTGTTCCGAGTCCTGCGCGGTGGAGATCGAGACACCAAGGTTCTGGCCACGGCCCAGGAAGTTGGATTCGTTCAGACCAATTGCAATCCCGAAACCGTCCGTAACCGAGTAGCTGCCTCCAAGGCTCAGCGAGCCGGTGGGTTGTTCTTCAACGTCTACATCCAGAATGACCTGGCTAGGCGACGATCCCTCGCGCGGTTCGACTTCGGCGACAGCAAAGAAGCCCAAGGCATTGATACGCTCCGCAGCCTGACGGATTTCGCGTGGATTGAACGGGTCGCCTTCGACAGTGTCAAACTGCCGGCGGATCACTCGGTCCAGGGTGGTTGTGTTGCCTTCAATATCGATCCGCTCGACAAAGATCCGAGGACCTTTTGTCAGAACAAATTCGACATCCAAAGTCAGATCGCGGTCATTGCGCGTTACACGAGGTTCCACCCGAAGGAAATCCACGCCTTGCTTCAGGCCCAGTCGCTCTTGTCTTGTAATCGAGTTTTCAACAAGCGTCGGCGTATATGTGACGCCGGGTTTGATCTTCAGCGCGTCCTGATAAGGTGCCGGATCGACGCCCGGAATTTCGCTGACGGTCGTGATTTTACCGAACGAGAATTTTTGGCCCTCGGTTACATTCATCACCAGGAAAAAAGCATCCCTTTCACGGGTAAACTCGACGTTGGCGCTGTTCACACGGAAGTCGACATAGCCTCGTGAAAGGTAGAAATCCCGAATGACCTGCTTGTCGAATTCGATACGATCGCCGATGAACGTGTCGTTCCGGAAGAACGTCCGCAGGAAGGTTGCCTGCTTGGTTTCCAGAACACGGCGCAAACGACGGTCCGAAAAGGCACGGTTGCCAACAAAACTGACACGTTCCACTTCAATGGTCGTGCCTTCTGCCACTTCAAAAACCAGATCAACTCGGTTGTCGCTACGGCGGATAATCCGAGGGATTACGGTCGCGGCAACTCGGCCTTGGGCTGAATACACTTCAGCAATCATGTCAGCGTCAGACTCGGCCAACTGCGGGGTAAAGACGCGGCGCGGCTGAGATTCGATAACGTCCAACAACACGTCGTCTTTGACACGGGCGTTACCCTCGATGCTGATCTGATTGATCGTCGGATATTCCTGAACCGTGATGACCAGCGTAGACCCCCGCGGCGTCAGCTCAACTGTTTCAAATACACCACTGTCAAGCAAACGCTGATAGGCATCATTGAGCTGGCCCGCAGTTACAGTCTGGCCAGGTTCGATTCCCGTTCGGGCGATGATCGTACCGGTTTCAATCCGGCGATTGCCCTCAACATCAAACGAATTGATCGTATAGTTTTGCGCCTGTGCTGCATGCGGAAAAGTCATTAAGCTCGCAGCAACAAAAAGGAAAAGAACCGCTAGCGCCTGCCACAAAATATTGTTTGTTGGCATTTGCTGCCCGCAGGATGTGCCCGCCCCTCGCCTGTCAGTCATTTTTTGCTCTACCCAGAATTTAAGACTTTAATGCTGAGTAGCGGGATTGAATGAGCTTGTCAAAAGGCGAAATAGAAGCAGCCGCGAAGACTGCCATTCAAATTGACGACGTTAATTTCGGTAAGAATCACATGGCCGCCAGATAGGCGGCACCTGCCATGGCCAACGCCGTAACCGCAAAGCTCAGCAGAACATCCCAATTCAGCACGAACAGGAAGCTAAAGCTCTGATACGATTTTTTCAGCGTTTTGGTCATGGCTTTTCCCTCAGACGCAAAAACCATAACGTCAAAATGAGGCAATATTGCGGCCCAATCTTGCGCCACGCGCCACAATTAGCAGAACAAATCGTTGCTCACTGAAAACAGCATGAGGGTGAGAATTAAGGTGATCCCTACCCCCATGAGCACCCGCAAGGCCCCATCACTGGGTGGTTTCCCTGCAATGGCTTCATAGGCGTAGAACACGAGATGCCCGCCATCCAATGCCGGGATCGGAAACAGGTTCAGCAATCCGACCGCCGTCGACAGAACCGCGATGAAGAAAATGAAGTTCTGCGCCCCCTGGCTGGCCATTGCCCCCGAGGTTTCGGCAATTCCGATCGGCCCCGAGATGTTGCAGGTGCTGATTGCCCCCGTCACCATGTGCCATATACCCGACAGCGACCCTTCGATAATGCGGCCCGTCTGTCTGACACCGCCGGTCAGTGAATCCAGAATACCAGCCGGTTCAGTTGCCGGCTCCAGCATCATGCCCCCGATGATCCCAATCCGCCAATGGGTGACGAAACCGCCATCCGGCTGAGGTTCATCCGTGCGTCGCGGGGCCAATGCGAATTCCAGCTCGGACCCATCCCGCCAGACGTCCAACAGAAGAACCCGGCCATCGGACCCTTCGACAAAATCCTTCAGCTGCTCGAAGGCAAAGATCGGCTCCCCGTTCACCGCCGTGATGACATCGCCTTGTTTCAGCTGAATATCCATCGCCGCGCTGCGTGGGGCCACTTGGCGGATCAGGGGTGGAAACATCCATGGTGCTTGTACATCCAGCGTTTCACCGTCCCGGATCACCGTGTAATCCAGAACCGGTTCCACAGGCAGCGCCTCGATAAAGTCCTGCCAGGCCCCCTCTTCATCATAGTCAGGTGTCGGAACACCGGCGATGGCCGTGATCACATCACCTTCTCTCAGCTCCTGCACAGTGCCCGGCAAGGGTTGCAACGATCCGACTGTCAGCGGCTCTTTCGATACGCCTTGTGACCAGAAAATCAGGCCAAACACCAGAATGGACATGACGAAGTTGAAGACAGGTCCGGCCGCGACCGTTGCGGCCCGTGCCCACAAAGGGGCACCGTGCATGGTGCGGCGCAGCTCTTCCGGGCTTTGGGTAGCGATGCCTTCCATCGCCTTTTCATCCTTGCCCGATGCTGCATTGGCATCGCCCAGGAACTTCACATACCCCCCAAAAGGCAGCAACGCGATCTGCCATCTGGTCCCCCGTTTGTCGACACGGCTCCAGAGAACCGGGCCAAACCCGATCGAGAACACTTCGGCATGGATACCGGACCAACGCCCCACAATGTAGTGGCCGTATTCGTGCACCGCGACGATGACCGACAATGCGATGACAAACGCGACAATCGTCCAGAGAAGATTGCCAAATTGCGGGATTAGGGAAAGTACGTCCAAAATTCTATCCTGCTCGTTCCACCACAGCGTCATCGACCCACTGACGTGCCAGATGGTCTGTTTGCTGTACGTTATCAAGGGTCATCGGGGCATCAATAAGGCTGTCTGACGCGTCGAACCTGTCGAGAACCGCGGCGACGGCATCAGCCATATCCAGAAATCCGGTCCGGCGCGCGATGAAATGATCCAGCGCACGTTCCTTCGCGGCGTTGAAAACAGCACCCGCCAGGCCGCCACGCGCCATCACGTCTCGGGCCAGTTTCAATGCGGGATAACGTGCCAGATCCGGCGCGTTGAAACGCAACTGCCCCAGCTTGGCCAAATCAAGGCGCTGTATCGGCAATTCCCGTCTTTCGGGCCAATGCAGCGCGTAACCGATGGCGTGGCGCATATCGGGTGCCCCCATATGGGCCATCATCGCACCATCACGATAGCCAACCAGGGCGTGTACTATGGATTCCGGATGAACCAGCACTTCGATCTGATCCGGTTCGACACCGAAATATTCTTTTGTTTCGATGACTTCCAACGCTTTGTTGAACATCGATGCGCTGTCGATAGTGATACGCTGCCCCATATCCCAATTCGGATGGCTGGAAGCTTGTTCAACAGTCGCGTTCACCAGTTCACTCAGGGGCCAATCTCGGAACGCCCCGCCGCTGGCGGTGATGATCACACGCTCGACTGTTTCGACGTCTTCACCGACCAAAGCCTGAAACACCGCCGAATGCTCGCTGTCGACCGGCAGCAATCGCGCACCATGCTGTTTGGCCGTTTCCAGAACCAATGATCCTGCGCAGACCAATGTCTCTTTGTTTGCCAGCGCCAGGGTCGCCCCCTGTTTCAACGCCTCGATGCCCGGCGCCAACCCGGCCGAGCCGACAATGGCCGACATGATCCAATCCGCCGGACGTGCCGCAGCCTCGACGATCGCACGCCGGCCCGCAGCCGCCTCGACGTCACTGCCGGCCAAAGCGGAACGCAGGTCATCAAGCCGGTCTTCATGAGCGGTGACGGCAATATCGGCACCGAGCCGACGCGCGTCATCCGCAAGCCTTTGAATATTGGCACCACCGGTCAAGGCCACGACGTCATACTCGGACGGTGCGCGCGAAATCAGATCAATCGTGTTCTGCCCGATCGACCCGGTGGCTCCAAAAACAGATACCTTTCGCATTACATTTCACCCGGCGAATAGATCAGCCCCGCGATCAGAACAAACAGCGCGGCCCCCATCATGCCATCGAACCGATCCAGAAAGCCGCCATGGCCCGGTATCAGGTTCGAACTGTCTTTAACACCGAACTTGCGCTTGACCGCGCTTTCGACAATATCACCGGCCTGACTTGCCATTGAAGCCAAAACGGAAACAACGACAAAAGCGAATCCAAAGCCGGCCAGGCTTGCAAAAACCGCGCCGACACATGCCGCGGCGGCCCACCCGCCGGCGGTTCCCGACCATGTTTTCTTCGGGCTGACTTTGGGCCAAAATTTCGGGCCACCAACTGCCTTGCCCACGAAATAGCCCGCGACGTCCGTGGCAACCACGACAGCAATCAGCCAAACCATCCAGCCAAAACCGGAATTTTCGCGGATCGAAATGAAACCCAGCCCGGCCCCGACGATCCAGACCACGAACATCCCGAACAGAACCTTCGAACGACTGATCTGCCCCACTCCCACAAGCGCTGGCGCAAGCACGACCGGCAAAGTGTAAATTGGCGGGAGATGATAGCTGAGAACCACGGTGATACTTGTCAGAATCCCCAATTGAACGGCCACGCCGCGGGCTTGCGGGTCGATCATTCGAACCAATTCCCACGTCATCAGACCACAGGCTGCGGCAATGAAGGTTTCGAACCACCACCCGCCAAGCCAGACTTCGATTGATCCGATCACGACCAGAACCGCAGCAGAAAGAACCCGTGTTGTCAGGTCAGACCATCGGCCGTCTCTCATGCCAGAACCGCTCCAAACCGCCGATCTCTGGTGCCGTAATTCTGGCACAGACGGGCCAGTTCAGCAGCAGTGAAGTCCGGCCAGAGGGTGTCGATGAATTCATATTCCGAGTAAGCCGATTGCCAAAGAAGAAAGTTTGAAATCCGCGCTTCACCGCTGGTTCGAATAACAAGGTCGGGATCAGGAAGAACCCGCGTATCCAGATACTTAGGAAGAGTTTCTTCATCCACCTCTTCGGGTTTCAGCCGCCCTTCAGCCACATCCCGCGCCAGACGCTTGGTGGCGCGTGCTACTTCGTCGCGCCCACCGTAATTCAGCGCGACGGTCAAATGAACCAGATCGTTGTTCTTGGTTTCTTCTTCCAGCGAGTCCATCAACTCGATCAACTTGGAATCCAGCCGGACTCGATCTCCGATGAACCGAACGCGGATGCCATTATCCGCAAGTGTCCGGGTCTCCTTTATGATATAGCGGCGGAACAGGTTCATCAGGCCGGCCACCTCGACCTGGGTCCGCTTCCAGTTTTCGGTCGAAAAAGCGAACACCGTCAGGTACTTGATCCCCAAACCTGGGCAGGCCTCGACAACCTCGCGCACGCGCCGCGCACCGGCATGGTGGCCGAACAGCCGGGGACGGCCGCGTGCCTGCGCCCAACGACCATTGCCATCCATGATGATGGCCACATGGCGCGGGCCGGACTCCAGCTCGGTTTGCGGGTCTTTTGGCATCAGTTCGGCTCAGACCTGCATGATTTCGGCTTGCTTGGTTTCGAGCGCAGCATCTACGGCCTTGATCATCTCATCCGTCATGTCCTGAACTTCACTTTCCCAAAGCTTCTGGTCATCTTCCGACATGCCGTCCGCCTTGGCCTTCTTGATCTGATCCATGCCATCGCGACGCACGTTCCGGATCGCAATGCGCGCGTTTTCCGCGTAGTGACCGGCGACCTTGCTCAACTCGCGGCGACGTTCTTCGTTCAACTCGGGTATCGGCAGCATTATGATGGTGCCGTTCAATTGCGGATTGATCCCAAGGCCGCTTTCGCGGATGGCCTTTTCCACCTTACCCACCAGTGACTTGTCCCAGACGTTTACAGTGACCATTCGCGGTTCGGGCACGTTCACGGTGCCCACCTGGTTGATCGGTGTCATCGAACCGTAAGCGTCAACCATGACAGGTTCCAGCATCGAGGCGGAAGCACGCCCTGTTCGCAATGATGCAAATTCGGTTTTCAAATTGGCCATTGCGCCATCCATGCGGCGCTGCAGATCATCGGTGTCCAGTTCGAAGTCGTCAGACATTCTGCTCACTCCCCGTCTTCAGGTAATCTTTGGATGGGTCTTACGCCATCGCAATTGGGATGTATAGCAATCATGATCGGGAATTGTATCAATGGCCAGAGGTGTTGCGACCAATTTGGGCAAACATCTTTTCCGGAACCTGGCCGAGTTTCTTCGGCCAGGTTGAGTTCATGGGTCAGCCTCAGGCGTTCACGTCCACCACGACGCGCCCCTTGACCTGACCTTTCAGAATGTCGGCGCCCAGTTGCGGCAGATCGGACAGACCGGCCGGTTGAACCATCGCCTCAAGCTTGTCCATCGGCAGATCCGTGGCGATCCGTTTCCACGCGCGCACCCTGTTGTCATAGGGCTGCATCACGCTGTCGATGCCCAAAAGGTTCACGCCGCGCAGCAGGAACGGAATCACCGTCGCTGGCAAAGCAGCGCCCCCTGCCAAACCAACCGCAGCAACTGAACATCCGTATTTCATCTGGCCCAGAACACGCGCCAGCATGGCGCCGCCCACAGCATCAACGCAGCCCGCCCATGTTTCGCTTTCCAGGGGACGTTTTGTAGTCTCGTTCAGGTCGTCGCGCGGCACGATGGTCGTCGCACCAAGTGATTTCAGATAGTCACCGGTTTCGGGCCGTCCGGTGACCGCGGCGACCTCATAGCCCAAGTTACCAAGAATGGCCGTGGCCACCGACCCTACACCGCCCGCGGCCCCGGTCACCAATACCGGTCCTCGATCCGGGGTCAGCCTATGATCCTCCAGCGCCATGACCGCCAGCATCGCAGTAAACCCGGCGGTGCCCACAGCCATTGCCTGACGCGTTGTCAGCCCATCGGGCAGCGGCACCAGCCAATCGGCCCGCGCGTTGGCTTTTTGCGAATAGCCGCCCCAGTGTGCCTCGCCAACGCGCCATCCGGTCAGAACAACCTTGTCACCGGGTTTGTAGCGGTCATCCGATGAGGCCTCGACCGTGCCGGCGTAGTCAATGCCCGGGACATGCGGATAGGCCCGCACCAGCCCGCCCCCTTTCGGAGACAGGCACAGGCCGTCCTTGTAGTTCACCGTGGAATACTCGACCGCAACCGTGACATCACCATGCGGCAGATCATCCACCGACAATTGTTTGATCGAGCCGGTGGCGAGTCCGCTCTCTTCATCCTTGTCCATCACAAGTGCATTGAACATTTGTCATTCCTTTCGTGTTCAGCGACCAGCCCATGTCGTCAGCTGGTTCAAAATATCCCGAGGTCGACGCGGCAGCGTCCTTGATTCTGCTAGATCCAGAAATGCGATTGCACGGTCGCGCGGCGCATCCCGGCCGGTGTTTCCACTTCCAGTTCCGTCCCGGCATCCCAATGGCTCAGGCGCACCATACCGATCGCCACATTGGTTTCAAAATCCGGAGACCAGGCCGCCGATGTCACCTGCCCCACGCGCTTGCCGCTTGCAAACAGGTCCCAGGGACGATCGCAGCCCGGAACCGGATCACCGGCGATGGCGATTGGCCGGATTTGCTGCACCGGCCCTTCCTTGGCGACACGCAACAGGGCATCCCGACCGATACAGCCAATCGCAGTATGCGTGTTGCAGAACTTTCCCAGACCGCATTCATGCGGGGTATTGTCGTCGGTCATGTCGTTCCCATAGGACAACAACCCGCCCTCAATGCGTTCGATCAGGTTCGGGCAGCCCGCGCGCACGTGCAGGTCTTCGCCGGCGGCAAACAGGGCGTTCCACAAAGGCATGCCGATATCGCCACCTTCCACGTATATCTCGAAACCACCCTGTTTCGAATAACCGGATCGCGCGACGGCCAGATCGCGCCCCTCGAACTCGAACATATCAAATTTGAAAAACCGGATGTCGCGCACACGGTCCCCGAAGACACGGGCCATCAGCTCGTCCGCTTTCGGGCCCTGAACGGCAAGCGGCGACACGTCCGGTTCGTCCACCAGCACATCCAGACGGTAGCCAACGGCGATACCCTTGACCCAGAGCAACAGATCGCTGTCTGCAATCGAGATCCACCAGCGGTCTTCAGACAACTTCACCGCGACCGGGTCGTTCAACATGCCGCCGGTCTCATCAACGATAGGCACATAGAAACACTGCCCCGGAAGCATACCGCGCAGATCACGCGGGGTCAGCATCTGCATCAGGCGCGCAGCATCAGGGCCACGCAATTCAACCTGCCGCTCGCACGACACATCCCAGACCTGCACATGGGCCTTCAGATGCCGGTAATCGGCTTCAACACTTTCAAAAACCGTCGGCAACAACATACGGTTGTAGACCGTATAGCCCTTGACCCCGGCAGCTTCGACTCCTTCCGAGAACGGAGTGCGCCGCAAGCGGCGTGAGGCGGAAATCTGCGGCATTCATACCTCCTGCGGCATAAAGACAATATCACTGACAGGCGCTTCCGAGCCCGTCTCGGTCAGCATTTTGTGCACTTGTCCCCTGTGATGGGTCTGATGATTGAAGAAATGGATCACGCACAGCGCGTAAGGCATTGTGACATCAGCCTCTTTTGCGGCGGAATACCACGTGAACGATCCGGTCAGCGGATCATCCCCCAGCCCTTCTGCCCAGTTCAGGATACGCGCATCGATCTTTTCGCGTAACGCCAACCAGCTTTGCAGATCCGGGCACAGGTATACGCTTTCATGGATACCTCCGCCTGCCTTGAGAATATTGCCATCTGGCCCGTCGCGCTTTTCGAAACGCGACATCCACATCCAGTCGCCCCATAGCAGATGGTTCACCGTGCCCATGATCGAGCCAAAGAACGCCCCGCGTTCAAGGGTCAGCTCCTTCGGTGTCAGAGATTGCAAAAACTCTGCCAACTGTTTGTTCTGCCAGTGATTGTAACGCGCCATTTCCTGCGCATACCCACCCGTGATCATCATTTGGGCCCGTGCCAGTCGATGGGGCAGATTTCAGCGGACTTGCCGCCAAAGTCCCAGACCCGGCCATAGTCGCGCACCTTCGATTTGGTGCCACGCGCCACGATGATGTCAGGTCCCATCCAATATTTGGAATTTGAGACCATCACCGGATGCTCCGGGTCCTTGCCCGCAAGCATCTCGATCTCTCCCTGGATTTTGCGACCAATCGCGATCCGACGTTTGTTTCCGTCGCGCTCAATCTGGACCGGCGCCCGTTCCGCACCAATGATCTCGCTGACCAGCATGGTAAACAGACCGGTCGTGCCGCCCGCCTGACCGCTGAAGATTTGCAACAAACCGTTATAAGCTTTGCCGCTTGCGCGCTCGTCGACATAAGCGGCGACTTTCCACTGGCCTTCCCCCATCCGGCCCGGAATATCGACCAGCAGTCCGACATTCAAACCCGACAGATCCTCGCCTTCATAGTGGCCTTCATCAACGATGATGCCCATCCAAGCATGGCAGTGACCTTCCGTCGGGGGATGTGCGCCCAGCGACACCACGCAGGGGCAAAACACGTCACATGAACAGTTCAGGATCAACTCGCCCTTGATGGCCCATTCCGTCGGGCTCATCTCTCGCCGCTTGGGATTGGGCATGCGGCTGTCGATACGCTGGCTGACGGGCAGCCGGTCGGCGTCTGGTTTTCTGTTTTTAGCCATTGGCTTATCCTCCGTAGCTAACTGGATACACGAGCAGGACAAGACCGCCCGCAATCAACACAAACCCCATTGGACGGGTCACGGCGTGCCCGATCTGAGGAAGTTTCTCCAAAACCATGAACAGGGTCGCGAGCCCCATCCACAACAGGCTCATGACACCGCCGACAAAGCCAAGTGCCATAAAGCCCCAGCAACAGCCGACGCAAAACGCGCCAAGACCCAGGCCCATGCGCACGCCACCTGCAAAACCTGTTCTCCAATGTCCCAGGAAATAGGTCATCGGGGCATGGCAGACACCGTGGCACACCTCTTTGGCGCGGGAAAACTGAAAGGCGCCCACGGCAATCATCAAGCCGCCCGCGACCCATCCGGATTTGGCAATTCCCAGCATATCGACAACACCGCCAAACAGCAGAACCAACTGAATTCCTGCGATCACGGCCGCAAACCCGACCCAGACGATGGAATACCCGGCCAGAACCCCCAGCCAGCCGGCGCGGCTGCCATTTGCGCTGCGGATCAGGTCATCGTAACTGCGCAGGGTCGGGATCAGGGTCGGCAGCATCATGGCCGCCATCATGATCGCCCACATTGAAAACAGCGGCCCGAACTCGGCCATGGGCATGTACATATCCATGCGCGGATCCATCGCGGCCATCGCCTGCCCCATCGGCCCCGGACGGCCGATCAGATCAAGGTCCATGTCCCGGCTCATCGAGAACATGACCCACCACGCCCACAAGATCAGAACATAAAAGCCCAGCCACATTCCGCTGCGCAGCCACGTACGACTCACTTCGGCCTCCCGACTCAACTCCCTTGCTTTTCAAATGTCAGACTTTTAAATGTCAGACAAATAAAAATTTGCCCAAGGTCGTCTGAAGATGAAAACCGCGCCCCGGAAAACCGCAGACCTGTCTGCCCAGATCGCCCAGGCCATTCGGGATGCGATCGTATCGGGTGAACTGATCGTGGACGCGCGCCTGCCTTCCGAAGCCGAACTGTCGGATCAGTTCCAGGTCTCTCGCCCGACCGTGCGTGAGGCATTGAAACGGCTGGCCGCGCAATCCTTGATCCGCACGCAACGCGGCGCTTCTGGCGGAGCGTTCGTGAATCGCCTGAGCTTTGAGGATGCCTATTCTCAGCAAGTCACGACTTCGACATTGCTGCTGTCGATGAATGCGGTCAGCTTCGATACCGCATGCGAGGCGCGATATGCCCTGGAAAGGGCCTGTGCGCCTTTGTCAGCGCAGCGGCGCACGGCAGATCACCTGGCGACCATGCGGGCAGAAATATTCCGCCAGTCTCAACCGGGACTGACGGACGAAGCATTTTGCGCCTCGGACGTGACTTTCCATCGCGCGCTGGTGGATGGGGCTGGCAACCCGGTCCTGTCCTATCAGCTGGCAGGCGCCGTGGAAGCGATGCAACCGCTGATGAACATGATCACGTTTACCGCGCGATCCCGCGAAGAGATCATCGGACTGCACAGCAGAATAGTGGACGCGCTTGAGGCAAAAGACGCGGACACCGTAGACACCGCACTTATTGATCTGGAACATTACACACGACGGCTGGCCCACGACGTGGTCGAAAGCAAACGTAAACCGACCTGAGGGCCGCATTCGAAACAAGATCAGAACAAGGGGCAAACAAGCGGGCAGATTGTCATCCGGCGCCAAGACCGGAACTCTCAATATGAATTGAAGTTCAATGACTTACGGGAGGACGTTATGAACCAAAGACCGGACCCAAGTTTTTATCCATCCGCGAAACTGGCGATGGAGGGCCCCGCTGAGACGCTTGCATTCACGCTGATGCTCAGCCCTGACTTTTCTCAACCCGACGGGCTAGCGGTTGTGAATGTCGATCCAAGCTCGGACGATTTCGGAAAGATCGTGCATCAGGTGATAATGCCCGAAAAGGGCGACGAATTTCACCATTTCGGCTGGAACGCCTGTTCTTCTTCCCTGTCGCCGCTGAGCGGTCACGCGTTTCTGGAGCGGCGCTATCTGATCATTCCGGGCATCCGGTCCAGCCGGATTTATGTCATTGACGTGAAAAACCCGCTTGAGGCCAAGATTCACAAGATCATCGAACCCGAAGAAGTCTTTGCAAAGACAGGGTATTCCCGTCCGCACACGATCCATTGCGGGCCTGAGGGCATCTATGTCAGCACCCTTGGCGGCGGCGGCCCCGACGGCACAGATGGCCCTCCGGGCATATTCATCATGGATTGCGAGACCTTCGATATCATCGGGCGCTATGAGATCGAGCGCGGCGTGCAGGACAAGCATTATGATTTCTGGTGGAACCTGCCGCGTGACTACATGGTCAGTTCCGAATGGGGGCTGCCGCCGCAATTCGAAAACGGGCTGGTGGCCGAGGATCTGCTGTCCAACAAGTACGGCCACCGGATCCATTTCTGGAACCTTCGGAACCGGACGAATATTCAAACCATCGATCTGGGCGAAAACCATCAGATGGCCCTGGAAATCCGCCCCGCGCATGATCCCGTAAAACAATACGGGTTCTGCGGCGTTGTCGTCGATACGACCAACCTGCAAGGGGCGATCTTCACCTGGTGGCGCAATGATGACGGCACGTTCGAAGCCAAGAAGACCATAACAATCGATCCGCAACCCGCTGATCCTGATGATCTTCCTGACCTTCTGAAGGGCTTTTCTGCCGTTCCGCCGCTGGTTACTGATATCGACCTGAGCCTGGACGACAAGTACCTCTATGTCGCGTGCTGGGGAACCGGCGAGATGCATCAATACGATGTATCCGACCCGATGAACCCAACCCTGGCAGGCAAGGTCGAGATCGGCGGAATCGTCAAAAAGACAAAGCATCCAAATGGTCAAACCTTTGGCTATGGTCCACAGATGGTCGAAATCAGCCGCGACGGCAAACGCGTCTATTGGACCAATTCGCTCTATTCCACGTGGGACGATCAGTTCTACCCCGAGGAAGGTGGTGCGGCCATGGTCAAGGCTGATGTCGGCGAGAATGGTGGTCTGACATTGGATCCGAAGTTCTGGGTAGAGTTTCCCAAGGGCTATCGCAGCCACCAGATCCGGTTGGAAGGCGGAGACTGTTCAACCGACAGCTTCTGCTATCCGTCGGTCTGAGTTGGAATTTTTGATGTCATCAACGGCTGGCCTGTGGCTGGCCGTTGTTCTGAGCGGAGCCTATCACGGCCTGAACCCCGGCATGGGCTGGCCACTGGCAGTGTCTTCGGCTTTGATGGAACAACGCCAATCCGCGCTTTGGGGTGCACTCGCGGCTTTGGCTGGCGGGCATTTCGTAGCCATGCTCGGCGTACTTCTTCCTTTTGCCCTGATGGCCGTATTGGTCGATTATCAAAATGAAATCCGCATCGGCGCGGCTCTGGTCGTGATTGGCATGGGCCTGTACATCGCGATAACCCGCCGTCACCCCCGCTTTCTTTCGCGGATCCCGCCAAGCAGGCTCGCGCTGTGGTCTTTTCTTGTGGCGCTTGCCCACGGGGCTGCCCTGATGCTGGTTCCAATCTATCTGGGCCTGTGTGCCGTGGATGAACTGGACGCGGGCCATCAAGCGATTTCTCAGATCATGACCACGAACACCCTTTTGGTTCTGGGCGTCGCCGCGCTGCATACGGCCGCCATGGTTCTGGGGGGCGGTTTTTTGGCCTTTGCGGTCTATCGTTGGCTCGGACTGCAATTCCTGTCGCGCAGCTGGTTCAACCTGGAGCTCATCTGGGCCCTGAGCCTCATTCTGGTCGGTGGTCTGGGTCTCTGGTCCGCACTTGGCTGACCTTGTACTTTGTTTTGAAACGCGCTTTGTCTGCATCGAAACATTACTGGAGCTTCCGAATGCAGGACCAATCCCGCCCAACCGAAGTGCTGCGTCAGGGCAAAATCGACGACTGGACGGCCGCCACAACCCATGCCTTTACCCGCGAGTTGTCTGACGGCACCCTGCCCGAGAACAAGATGCGCTGGTATCTGCAACAGGACTATCAGTTCGTCGACGGCTTCGTGCGTCTTTTGGCCAACGCCATCGCGCATGCGCCTACCCTTGCTGACAGCGTCCCGGCCGCGCAGTTTCTGGCGGTGATCACAGGCCCCGAGAACACCTATTTCCTGCGCGCTATGGACGCTTTGGGCACTGAACCCAGCACCGAGCCCGCGCCCGCCACACGGGCGTTTCAGGATCTGATGGCCGAAGCCGCAGCCTCTGGCCGTTATCAGAACATGCTGGCGGTACTCGTCGTGGCGGAATGGGTTTACCTGAGCTGGGCCAGCCCGGAAAACCCGCCCAAAGACGACTTGCCGTTCTGGTTTGCGGAATGGATCACGCTACATGCGGGCGAAGGGTTCGAAAGCGTCGTGGAATATCTGCGCAGTCAGCTGGACAACGTCTGGCCGACGCTGGATGCGGCCGAACAGGCCGAGGTCACGCGACTGTTCCATCGCGCTGTCGAACTGGAACGTGATTTCTTTGACGCCGCCTACGCGGCCTGAACCATAAGGGGGCCGGAATGGTCGCAACTCTGAACGTCATTGCAGCATTGCTGACCATCGGGTTCGGCGCGTTCGGGTTTCTGGCGCCGGCCCACACCGCGTCGGCCCTGGATTTGGCCCCGACCAACAGCACGATGGGGTTGTCCGAGATGCGCGCCTCGGTCGGTGGTTTGTTTGTTGTGACGGGGATTGCCGTTATCTGGCTGAACAACCCAATGGCCTATGTCATGCTGGGCATTGTCTATTCCGGTGCAGCGCTGGGCCGGTTTGTGTCGGTCGCGCTGGACAATCCCCCCTTGGCCAAGGCGTTGATCTTTGGGGGAATCGAACTGGTTCTGGCCGTCTGGCTGATTGCTGCAAACTTCAACAAAGCCACCTAACAGATTGGAAATGTTAAACACAGCTGCGTTCATTCTGAGTTTGCATCCACCCATCTCCTCACCTATATAAGAGTCGTCCTTCGGGACTATGGACATAAACGCGCTCGTAATAAGCGGATCGGACCCGGGGGCGGTACCCGGCGGCTCCACCAACCATCCTTCGTTTGGGGATTTTGGGGCCGAAACAGGATCGACGAACGTCTAAAGGGGTTAGCTTTGTCTCGGCTGTCTGCCACCGTTACCGGCGAAAACAGTACAATTGCAAACGACAATCGTGCTCCGGTTGCAGTTGCTGCGTAAGCAGTAGCAAGACCGAAACTTAAGCCCTTGCGCCTAGCCGCGTAAGGCGGGGTTCGCAGGTACCTGGCAACAGAAACCTGCATTAATCCCCCACATGTCTGATTTTATTTACCCCCCTTAGGCGGATTCAGAGTTTATTCATTCCTTTTTGCCATCTTGCCAGCACTTGGACAGGAGAACTGGGATGACGAATTCAGAGATACTCAGAAAGTGGTACTCCGAGGTTTGGGAAAATGGAAACACCGAAGCAATTGATCAGTTCTTCGCACCCGAAACGATGGCCGAGGGGCTGATTCCGGAAATGCAGGTCGGTGCGGACGATTTCCGGGATCTGGTCATGGCGTTCCGCCATATTCTGGGGGACATCAAGGTCGAATTGCCCAAGATCATCGAAAACGGCGACTGGGTGTCCGCCATTCTGTATGTGCGTACTTTTCGGGCTGACAATGGCGCGCCAATGGAAGTCACCGGCCAGGTCATGGCGCGGTTCAAGGACGAAAAGATGGTTGAAGCCTACAACCATTTTGACTTCATCTCGTTTTTTGAAGAGCTGGGCCAGTTTCCATCGGACACCCTGCCCGTATGCATGACCGGGCAACGTCTGGATTGGGCGTGAACCCAAAGCAATCTTGACCCCCATGACCCTTGCGCGCTAGCAAGTGCCATGGGGTAAGATTGCGAACGCCCCGTGAGGCGACAGCCCAAGTTTCGCATGTATCCGCGGTCACAAGGAAACATGCCATGGCATCGCCCAACTCTATTTCTCCCAAACAACTCCTGCGTCTGATCGGTACTCCGAACGCGCCCGTTCTATTCGACGTCTGCCTGAATGACGATTTTGAAGAAGATCCCTATCTGATCCCCGCATCAATCCGGCACCCGGCCACGGAACTTCGGGAGCTTTCGTGCAAGATCTCCGATCGCCCAGCCGTGATTATCTGTCAGAAAGGCAAAAAGCTGAGCCAGGGCGTTGTCTCCTGGTTGCGCAGCGAAGGGCATCAAGCCGAATATCTGGAAGGTGGAATGCATGCCTGGCGCGACATGGCCGATGCACCACGTGTGCCCGCAGCACGCATTCCTGATCGAATTGGTGGCAACACGTTGTGGGTCACGCGTCACCGACCCAAGATCGACAGAGTCGCATGTCCCTGGCTGATACGCAGGTTTGTTGATCCCGACGCCAAGTTCCTGTTTGTGGCACCCGGCGAAGTCGAAAGCGTTGCGACTGCTTTCGGGGCGTCACCTTTTGATATCGAGAACACGTTCTGGAGCCACCGAGGCGACAATTGCACGTTTGACACCATGCTGGATGAATTCGGGCTTCACTCCCCTGCGCTGGACCGGTTGGCGACAGTCATCCGGGCGGCGGACACGAACCGGCACGCGCTTGCGCCTGAAGCGGCGGGATTGTTGGCGGTGTCCGTCGGGCTTTCAAGGCAGTATCGCGATGACCATGAAAACCTGAAAGCCGGGATGAATTTTTACGACGCGATGTATCGCTGGGCGCGCGATGGATTTGACGAAAGCCATGACTGGCCCACCGGGCGAACGTCATGACACCGACACTGGCCGAGATAACCAAGGTTTTTGGCAGGATCGGTCTGCTGTCTTTCGGCGGTCCTGCGGCTCAGATCTCCTTGATGCATCAGGAATTGGTCGAACGCCGACCCTGGCTGGATGAACAGACTTACCTGCGCGCCCTGTCTCTGTGCATGTTGCTGCCGGGCCCCGAGGCGATGCAGCTGGCAACTTATGCGGGGTGGCGTCTGCGCGGCGTTGCCGGCGGGCTGATTGCCGGCAGCTTGTTCGTGTTGCCCGGCGCGTTGGTGATTGCGGTTCTGGTCGCGCTCTATTCAGCATTTGGCGATGTTCCCTTGGTGCAGTCGGCCTTCACGGGCATCAAGGCAACCGTCATCGTCATCGTTTTGCAGGCGCTCCGCAATCTTTCGCGCAAGGCATTGAATGATCGCGAGCATCGAACAATCGCAATTCTGTCCTTCCTGGCCATTTTTCTGCTGAACCTTCCTTTTCCGGCGATCATATTCGTTGCCGCAGCCTGGGGGTACGTGACCTTCAAAGGACCCGTAGAAACTCCCACGCGAGAAGGAACACCACATCTGGCGCGGTCTCTGCGAACGATTGCTGTCTGGTTGCCCCTTTGGTTGGGCCCGCTCGTCGCTCTGAGCGTCACAGGCCATCAACTGCTGAGCGATCTGGGGTGGTTTTTTGCCCGGCTCGCCGTTGTAACCTTTGGCGGCGCATATGCCGTATTGGCCTACATGACCCAAACGGTTGTCGACCAGTACCACTGGATCAGCACGGATCAGATGATTGATGGGCTGGGGCTGGCGGAAACGACTCCGGGGCCGCTCATACTTGTCACACAGTTTGTCGCCATGCTGACCGGGCAACTGACCGGCGGGTTCACGCTGGCACTTGCAGCCGGTGCGGTTGCATTGTGGGCGACGTTCGTTCCGTGCTTTCTTTGGATTTTTCTTGCGGCCCCATATCTCGACCGTCTGGCCGCGCGTCCCCGCCTGTCTGCGGCCCTGCATGGAATCACTGCGGCCGTCGTCGGGGTGATTCTCAACCTTTCCGTGTGGTTCGCCCTGAATGTTCTTTTCGAATCAGTGTCTGAAAAATCATGGGGTCCTCTGGCAATCCCCATGCCGCAGATTTCCGCGTTGAATTTTACCGCATTCGGTCTAACTATCCTTGCTGGGGCCTTGATTTTTCGACTGAAATTAGGGATGGGAACCGTGCTTGCCCTGATGTCGATTGCCGGCCTGGCTGCACACAATATCTGATCAATCCGGTCGTACCCGCCCTTTCGTTTCCGAACAAAACCCCTATGCTGAGCATAACCACTTTTGAGGATCACACATGTCGCAAGGCATCGATTATGGAAACCTGATGCACACCGCCATGCGCGGCCTGATCAAAACAGTGCTGAAGGACGTTTCTGAAACCGGTCTACCCGGGGCGCACCACTTTTTCATCACTTTCGACACACGTGAAGATGGTGTGGAAATCGCCGACTGGCTGCGTGAACGCTATCCCGAAGAAATGACCATCGTCATGCAGCACTGGTTCGAGAACCTCGAAGTTGGTGACCTCGGCTTTGGCATCACTTTGAACTTTGGCGATGCCCCGGAACCGCTGTACGTCCCCTATTCCGCAATCAAGACTTTCGTCGATCCTTCCGTGGAATTCGGCCTTCGCTTCGAAAGCCCGGAAGACGAAATCGAAGAAGATCAGATCATCGAAGACGACATCGAAGTCGAAGAAGAAGAAATACATCACGATGCGGATATCGTGTCGCTGGACAGCTTCCGGAAATGAACCTTCAAACCCCGCCCGGCGCGGGGTTTATCGTTTCATCAGGAAAGTCTCGACCGATCGTGATTTTTGACCATCTATGAATCGTGAAAACGCGAGGTTCAGCCCGCCTTGGGCAAGCGTGCGGTCGAATTGCTGCAACTCATATCCTCCGTCCTCGTCAATGAACAAAGAGAACACAGTCAGTGTTTCGTCGACGATGCGGCCCCATACAAATGGCTCGCCCTTCATCGGGTCCAGCGGGACTTCGTGACCAAAGACATTGCGTTTCATCGCCGCCGAAAACACATCCGGGCGGTCTGACGGAACAAAATCAATCGAGAACTTCTGTTCCTTTACGCGTCCATCCAGTTTGTATGTCGTCGTCCGCCAACTGACGTTGAAACCGTTCTTGGTCTCGACGATGGAAACGCTCATGTCGCGGGGCGTTGTCGTGCCATCCGCGTCTACAACTTCGGCTGAACCGATATAATCTCCTATGAACGGTGTAATGTCTGCCGCGCGGGCCGCTGCGCTCAGAACCGACAGCCACAAAGCGCAAACTGCAAGTATCGCGACTGCTTTTTCAAGCGTAAAGCGATGGAAATTTGGCATTTTGTCCTCCATGGCGTCTATTGCTCCATTGTAGCCCAGAGGTATCCGCAAACAATGCACATTCCCCGCCAACAACGATTAAAGTGACGCACCCCGCGCCTATACCTTTGACGCCCTTAAGTTTAAGGTGCGCGCAACTGGCCGATTGCGTCACGGCGTGGCTGCGGCTAAACGGCATACAACTGCATACCAGACGGAGTGACCGATGTCTCAAACCCGCACAGAATCCGACAGCTTTGGCCCGCTCGAGGTTCCTGCCGACAAGTATTGGGGCGCCCAAACGCAGCGCTCGATCATGAATTTTCCCATCGGCTGGGAAAAACAGCCGGTCGCCATCGTGCGCGCGCTGGGCGTAATCAAGAAAGCCTGCGCCATGGAAAACAAGGCAACGGGCAAGCTGGACGCAAAGATAGCCGATGCGATCATTCAGGCCGCAGGCGAGGTGATCGAGGGCAAGTTCGACGACAACTTTCCGTTGGTCGTGTGGCAGACGGGTTCGGGCACCCAGTCGAACATGAATGCGAACGAGGTCATCGCCAACCGAGCCATCGAGATTCTGGGCGGCAAGATCGGATCCAAAGACCCGGTACACCCGAATGACCACTGCAACATGGGGCAATCGTCGAACGATACTTTCCCAACCGCCATGCATATCGCAACAGCGATGAGCGTACGCGACGTGCTGCTTCCCGGTCTTGAAAAACTGGCGTCCGGGCTCGAGCAGAAGGCCGAGGAATTCAAGGACATCATCAAGATCGGCCGAACCCATACACAGGACGCGACACCGCTGACCTTGGGTCAGGAGTTCAGTGGCTATGCCCACCAGATTCGTCAGGGAATCGCACGCGTACATGCGGCGATGCCGGGGATTTATGAACTGGCCCAGGGCGGAACGGCCGTTGGCACCGGCCTGAACACCCAGCACGGCTGGGACAAAGCCGTCGCAGGCCATATGGCCCAGATCGCCGACCTGCCCTTCGTGACGGCGCCGAACAAGTTTGAAGCGCTGGCTGCCCATGATGCCATGGTCTTCCTTTCGGGCGCTTTGGCGACGATTGCCGGCAGCTGCTACAAGATTGCAAACGACATTCGTTTCCTGGGCTCCGGGCCTCGTTCCGGCCTGGGTGAGCTGATTCTGCCGGAAAATGAGCCCGGCTCGTCGATCATGCCCGGCAAGGTAAACCCGACGCAGGCCGAAGCGCTGACGCAGGTTGCCGCGCATGTGATGGGCAACAACGCGGCGATGAATTTTGCAGGGTCGCAAGGGCATTTCGAATTGAACGTCTACAATCCGATGATGTCCTACAACCTGCTGCAATCGATCCAGCTGTTGGGGGATGCCACCGACAGCTTTACCGAGCGGATGCTGTTGGGCATCAAAGCGAACGAACCGCGCATCGACAAGCTGATGAAGGAATCACTGATGCTGGTCACGGCGCTTGCCCCCACCATCGGTTATGACAATGCGACCACCGTTGCGAAAACCGCCCACAAGAACGGTACCACGCTCAAGGAAGAAGCCATCGCGCTGGGCTTTGTGGACGAAGCGACCTTTGACGCCGTCGTCCGCCCCGAACAGATGATCGGCCCAAAAGACTGATGGGCAAGCCGGTCAATCTGAACCGGTATCGAAAGGAAAAAGCGCGGGCCGAAAGAAAGGCCCGCGCTGACCGGAACGCCGTCGCGTTTGGGCGTACAAAAGCTGAAAAAGAAGTCGTGAAGCTTCAACAGAAAAAACAAAAGCGCGACCTCGACAATCATGAGCTGGACGAATGAGCGGCCGTCCTGTCAAACGCTCTCTGACCCTGAAAGGACACCGAACCTCGGTATCACTCGAGGATGAATTCTGGCGTGCTTTTCGCGAGATCGCCCAGGAACAAGGCAAGCCAATCAATGCCTTGGCGGCTGAAATTGATGTCGCCCGCGACCCGGAAACGGGTCTTGCATCGGCCATACGCGTCTTTGTGCTGAACTGGTTCCGAAACCCTGATTGAGACTTGTCACGCCCTCGCCTCGACGTGTAACGTGAGTGGGAACAAAAAGGGTACAACCATGAGCGACACCATTACCGGGCCGGATGGGCGGCAAAGATGCGCATGGTGTCAGGCCGCGCCCGAATTCTTTGAATATCACGACAATGAATGGGGTTACCCTGTCGGCGACGACCAACGGCTGTTTGAAAAACTATGCCTCGAGAGCTTTCAGTCAGGTCTTAGCTGGCGAACGATCCTGAACAAGCGCGAAAACTTTAGGAAGGCGTTTTGCGGGTTTGATTTCAACAGGATGGCCACGTTTTCTGATGCAGATGTGGAACGCCTGCTACAGGATTCCGGGATCATCCGTCATCGCGGAAAAATTGAAGCGGTGATCAACAATGCGCGTTGCGCGCAGGACCTTGTGGCGGCCGAAGGATCTCTGGCGGCCTATGTCTGGCGTTACGAGGCTGAAACGCCTCCGCCTCCGCAAACAGCGTCCACATCGCCCGAGTCGGTGGCCATGTCGAAAGATCTCAAGAAACGGGGATGGAAGTTTGTTGGCCCTACAACCGTGTTTGCGTTCATGCAGGCCATGGGGCTGGTCAATGATCATGCCGAGACCTGCATCGGCAGAAAAAAAGCGGCACAGATGCGCCGCTCTTTCAACAAACCTGCCTGAAAGGTTAGACGGAGGCTTTGAATATCTTATCGATGTTGGCACCCAGGGCCGCGTTGAATTCGGCATCTGACTGCTGTTTTGACAGACCTTCGGTCAAGGCCCGCGAGAAGGATGCAATCATCTTGCCGTTCCGGCCCAGCAGATCACAGGCTTCTTCCGTCGAATAACCGCCCGACAGGGCCACAACGCGCAAGAGCCGCGGGTGGTCAGCCAGCGCGTCATACAAGTTTGCCTTTGTCGGGATCGTCAGCTTCAGCATCACTTCCTGGCCTTCGGCCAGTTGATCGAGGTTCTTGAGAATTTCAGCCTTCAGGATGTCTTCCGCCTCGGCCTTGGTTTCCGAATGGATGTTCACTTCGGGCTCCACGATCGGAACCATACCGGCATCGGTGACTTCGCGGGCGACGTCGAACTGTTGGGCAACCACCGCCGCGATGCCATCGGCATTCGCTTCGTGAATGACCGAGCGCTCCTTGGTTCCGAACACACCATCGGCCTTGGCCAGGGTCTCGGCCAGACCGGGGATCGGTTTCATCATCTGAACGCCATTTGCCTGGTCTTCCAGGCCTTTGTCGATCTTCAGGAAAGGAACGATACCTTTGACCGACCAAAGGTAATCGGCAACCTTGCGGCCTTCGATCTCTTCGCCCAGGGTACGTTCGAACAGGATTGCGCCAATCACTTTGTCCTTTGTGAAATCGTCGGCCAGAATGATGCGGGCACGCATCTTCTGGATTTCACCGAACATCTCTTCCTCCGAGCTGTAGTCGGATGCCTCGACGCCATACAACGCAAGCGCTTTCGGGGTTGATCCGCCGCTTTGATCCAGTGCCGCGATAAAGCCCGTGCCGTTGATCATCTGCGCGCGCTGTTCTGCTTTGGACATATTGTTTTCCCGTTCAATGATGATTCCGATGTTCTTCCCCGCATACAACAGGGCGTGAACCGATGGTAGGTTGTTAGCGCTCAAACAGGCCTAACCATATGCCATCTTTGGATCGAACCGTCAGGTGAGCGACCGGAACAGGTGTTTTTCCCGGGATTGTTTCGAACCGGTAGCGGCGCAAGAGCATCGACAGGATCAGCGGCCCTTCGACCATTGCAAACCCGGCCCCGGTGCACACTCGAGGGCCTACTGAGAACGGGATGTAAGCGTCGCGCTGGCACCGCTTGCCGTTTTCCGTGCCCCAACGGTTGGGATCAAAACCGTCCGGATCGTCCCACAAACGCGCCTGACGGTGCAAATGCCACGGGCTGATCACGATCTGCGCGCCAACCGGCACATCCCGGTTACGGAACCGTTCGGGGCACGTGGTCTCGCGGACCATCATGGGCACCGGAGGATAAAGGCGCAGCGCTTCGCGGAACACATCCCGGCTGATCCGAAGTTTTGAAACAGAGGCAAATGAAGGATCATCCAGAGCAGCGGCCTCCTCTGCAACCTTCTGCTGCCATTCCGGGTAAAGGGCCATCAGGTACAGCGTCCAGGCCAAGGCTGACGCGCTGGTCTCATGCCCGGCAAGAAAAAAGATCGCCACCTGATCAACCATTTCCTCGGGGTCGAAGAACTGCCCGGTTTCGGGATCAGCCGTCGTCATGATCTTTGTCGCAAGATCATCAGGTGCCGTTCCGTCCTTGATGGCCTTTGCGCGTGTTCTGGTCAGTTCGGCAATCAGCGCCCTGATATCCCGCGCGTTTTGTTTGGTCGCCCCGAAATGAAACCGGGGCAGCCACTTTGGCAAGGGAACAAAAGCTGCCAGATTCAGCAAAGGTTGCGCGCGTTGATAGGCCCGGAACTTTTCGAACACCCGGCTGGCGATAGCGTTGTCGATAGGAACGGAAAACAGGGTGCGAAATATCACATCCGCGGCCGCATGGCTTGTCTGTTCTTCGAATTCGAGTTCCCCGCCGACATGAGGCCGCAGCCGTTCCACACACGCCTCGGCAGCGGCCAGCATGGCCGGGAATGTATCCTTCAGACGCCCCCCTTCGAACGCGGGATCGATAATCCGCCGCTGTCGTTTCCAGGTCTCGCCATTGGTCAGAAACACCGAATTGCCAAGCAACGGTCGCAGGCCTTCGCTGATCCTGCCGGATTTGGGGAAATCGTCAGCCCGTTTCTTGAGGACCGTTTGAACCAGATCCGGTTGATTGATCAGAAACGACCGGAAGAACGGAGTTTTGAATTCTGCCATCCACGCGCGATACAGCCGGGCTGGCTGCGCCGACAGCAGGTCTTGTCTGAACAGTTTCACATAGCGCAGCAACGAAACCTTCTCGGGGCGCGGGTCTGGCTTGGGCGGGGTCATGGTCATGGCTGTACCGAGGTGAACTTGGAAACAGGCGTCTCGATGCGGCTGCGCGAAGCCTCACGATCCGCAAACCTTTGCCCCAGCGTCAACGGGCCAGCCGTTGTCCGGAAATAATCATAGCTTTCCGGCTTGTCGAAGGCGCAAAGATACTGAAAATGAAGGCGAAAAAACCGCCATCGCAAAGCTTTCCAGCGTTCCGGAGACAAGGTTTGCGAAAAAGCCGCCGACAGGACCAGCGGCCAGCGTTTATCAGCATCGGCCACCCCGGTGACCGCAACCGGATCGCAAAGCGCAAAGGCGCAGCCATCACCGGGGGCCGAGACATCGATCCAGCTGAGCTCGGACCGTGTGGACAGGAAATGCAGATCGAACCGCAAATCGTGTGCCTGGGGCAGAAACGAGACCATGGGAACCACCTGTCCCAGACTTAGAAACGACAGCACCGCGCCTTGCTCGTGCACTTTCGTTTTTCGGACCAGCTCGGCCAGAACAGACACCCCCAGATGCGCGCCCGAGCTGTGGCCAACGACCAGCACCTCATCCACATCGGAATTCAACGCGTCTTGGATCGCTTCACGAAACGAAGACAACCTTTCCCGTAGCTCGACCGGCATTTGCCCGCTCAACTGCGCTGAATAGGCGTAATCATGCATCAGGTAATACGCAAACAACCGGTTATCGACCTTGCGAAACCACAGCAGTAACGCGACGGCGATGGCCGCTCCGGGGAATACCCCCCACCAACCAGCCATGGCTATGCACGCCCATGCCAACGCAAGCGCGATCAGCAGCTGAGACACCAACATCGCCACTGGATACAACGCAGCGATCACCGGGCCCTTGCGCAATCGCATCAGACGCCACAACGTACCGGTTGATGTGTAAATCCACGCCGTGCGGGCCAATTGCCAAAAGGTCGCCGGGATCGAGACCGACATGCTGTCGCGCACGATGTCGGACCACACCAGAACCTCGAATTCCGTTTCAACAGTCAACCCATCTTGTTCCGAGGTCACACGCCAGCCGAAACGTCCCTCCGTTGTCTTTGGGGATATGGCGATCTCGTACCCCGAGATCCGGGCCTGCTTCTGCGATTCACTGCGATATAGCTCGCGATATCGCCGGGGCGGCATCGGATCATAGCCGGGTATATAGAACACCCGACGTCTGCGCACCTGCGGCTGATTTGTGTGACTGCTCATGCCCTTACCTTCTGATGCGCAGGTTAACGCAGGCTTGAAGCCAAGGTAAGAGGGTCAGTTGATCACCCGAAACTTGCCAGCGCCGGAAAAGTCTCCAGCAACCACCAGCTGAAACGGGTGAAAAGCCCGGTTATCAGCATGATGCCCACAAACAGCAACAGCCCGCCCATGATCTTTTCGATCGTGCCCATATACGGTTTGATCCGGTTCATCACGGTCATGGAGCGATTCAGGAACATGGCCGCCAACAGGAACGGAATACCCAAACCCGCAGCGTAAACCCCCAGTAGAAACGTGCCACGCGCGACAGACGCTTCGTTGGCTGCCAGTGACAGGATCGCACCCAGTTGAGGACCAATGCACGGGGTCCAGCCGAATGCAAAAGCCAGGCCAAGGATGTAAGCGCCAAAGACCGACCCACCGGAATCACCGGTTTCAATCCGTGCTTCGCGATCCAGAAAAGGAATCCGGAAGACATTCAGAAAGTGAAGGCCAAAGACGATGACAACGGCACCGGACAACTTGGCGAACAGCACCTGATTTTGCAGCACAAACGCGCCAAAGGCCGATGCGGTAAAGCCAAGCAGAAGAAACACGGTCGACAGGCCCATGACAAAGAACAGCGCCGACATGGTCGCCTTGCGCCGCGCGCGGGCCTCGTCCTGCATCTCGTGTATGGTAACGCCGCTCATATACGCCAGATAAGGCGGTACGATTGGCAATACGCAAGGCGACAGAAAGCTGATCAGGCCACCGAGCAGCGCGACGAACATGGCGGGCAGCAGTCCCGCGTCTATGATTTCGATTCCGAACATGTTTCTGCACATATGTGATGAAGAGCGATCCGTCACGGGGCCAAACAGTCACATCCTCGTGCTCGGAATCTGGACAATATTACAACTGCGCCCTATCCCGAAAATCATGTCAGAGATTACAGATACCCTGGACGCTTTGGGCCTGTTGTGCCCCTTGCCCGTCCTGAAAGCCCGCAAACGACTGAAATCCATGCCGGAGGGTGCCGTTCTACGGGTGCTGGCCGATGATCCTGCGGCCATCGTGGATGTTCCGCATTTTTGTGCCGAGGCCGGGCATACACTGCTTTCGCAGGACACTGACGGCGCACATCAGATCTATCTGATCCAAAAATCCAGCTGACCTTCGTTGCAGGTCAAAAAAAGGCGGGCCGATCAGCCCGCCTTTTTCATTAACTTCCCAGCGACCACCAACCGCGTCGTTTGGGCTTGGCGGGTACGGGTTCAGGCTCTTCCGCCACGCTTTCAAGCACCGGCTCGGGCGTTGCTTCCGCTGGCCCGGCTTCGGCAGGATCTTCGGTTTCTGCAACGTCAGCGGCTTCTAAGGCTTCCGCAGATTGCTTTTCCGCCTCATCCGCTTCTTCAACCGCTTGTGCCGCATCCACACCGTTTGCAGGTTGCTCTTCCGACGGAGGAGCGTCAGCCTGGGCTTCGGCTGGTTCAGCGGCCTCCTCAACCGGCTCTGCCGCTACCTCGGCGCTTTCGCCCGCGATGCTCTCGCCGGTTTCCTCGGCTGCCGGCTCTTCCGTTGCAGCGTCGGCCGTCGTGGAAGATCGCTCTTCAGGCTGATCCACAACTTCTTCGGCAACCGCATCTTTCTTGCGACGGCGCGGGGCACGTTTGCGCTTGGGCTTTGCCGGTTTTTCTTCCTCCGAAGCCTCAGCTTCAGCCGGCTCAGCGTTTTCGACGTCAGGCGTATCGCTCTCTGCGTCTTCTTGTGCTGGCGCGTCACCCTCTTCCGCGGCCTGCTCTGGCGTGTCGCCATTGCCCGTGCCTTTCTTGCGACGACGACGACGGCGCTTGCGCTTGGGCTTTGCCTCTTCTTCGGTCTGAGCGATTTCCTCTTCGGCCTCTTCCGCGTCCGATGAATCGACAAGATCCATCAGCGACGCATCGACAGAAACAACAGGCGCCGTGGCCTCGGGAACAATCCGGCTGGCCGTCTTGAACTTCTCCATCGAGAAGTCCGGGCTGACCAGATGGATATCCCCTTCGATCCTCACTGAAAGCCCATAACGCGCCTCGATCTGCGCAATATGCTCTCGCTTCTGGTTCATCAGGAAGTTGGCGATGCTGACAGGGCAGCGCACCAGGACTTCGCGTGAACGGCGGCGGGTACCTTCTTCTTCGATTTGACGCAGGATCGACAAGGCCATGTTGTCGTCTGAGCGGATCAGACCGGTGCCGTGACAGGCCGGGCACGGCTGTGTCGTTGCCTCGATCATGCCGGGGCGCAGACGCTGACGGCTCATCTCCAGCAGACCAAAACCTGAAATACGACCAACCTGAATGCGGGCGCGGTCCGTTTTCAGTTTGTCTTTCAAACGCTTTTCGACAGCCGAGTTGTTCTTGCGCTCGTCCATGTCGATAAAGTCGATGACGATCAGACCGGCGAGATCGCGCAGGCGCAGCTGACGTGCAACCTCTTCAGCGGCCTCGAGGTTGGTCTTGAGTGCGGTTTCCTCGATCGAACCTTCCTTGGTGGCACGGCCCGAGTTCACGTCGATCGCCACCAGTGCTTCCGTCACGCCGATTACGATATAGCCACCGGATTTCAGCTGTACGGTAGGATTGAACATCCCGGCCAGATAGCTTTCCACCTGATAGCGCGCGAACAGAGGCAGCGCATCTTCGTACCGTTTCACGTTCTTGGCGTGCGACGGCATGATCATCTTCATGAAGTCCTTGGCGATGCGGTACCCGCCCTCGCCTTCGACCAAGACCTCGTCGATATCACGGTTGTAAAGATCTCGGATCGACCGTTTGATCAGATCGCCTTCTTCATAGATCTTTGCCGGCGCGATGGATTCCAGTGTCAGCGCCCGGATCTGCTCCCACAAACGCTGGAGGTACTCATAGTCGCGCTTGATCTCGGATTTTGTTCGCTTGGCTCCGGCGGTTCGAATGATCAAACCTGCCCCAGTCGGCACATCGATATCCGTTGCGATTTCTTTCAGCTTTTTCCTGTCCGCCGCATTGGTAATCTTGCGGCTGATGCCACCGCCACGTGCGGTATTGGGCATCAGAACGCAATACCGTCCTGCCAGCGAAAGATAGGTCGTTAGCGCAGCACCCTTGTTTCCGCGCTCTTCCTTGACAACCTGCACCAGCAGAACCTGACGTACTTTGATGACTTCCTGAATTTTGTAGCGGCGCGGACGCGGTTTGCGCGGCGGACGAATGTCTTCACTGTCATCATCATCAGCAACCGATTCAATCGATGCGTCTTTTGATGCAGCGTCTGTGCTTTTGGTTTCGTCAGCGTCCTCATCAGGGTCTTGTTCATCATCCGCAGCTTCAACAGGTTCTTCTGCTTGCTCCGGCTCGGATTGGGCTTCATCCCCTTCCGATTGAATGTCTTCAACGGCTTCCACTGGCTCTTCGGCCTGATCCTCCGCGTCGTCGTCCGACACCTCGACAGCCTGTTCAGTGGCTTCCTCGGCAACGTCGTCTAGTGCTGCCTCATCCGATGCGGTTTCGGTTGCTTCTTCAGTGGCCGGCGCGTCATCGTCAACCGGCTCCTCTACCGGAGTTTCAGCGACGACTTCCATCGGCGACGTTCCTTCCGGAACATCAACATTTGCTTCTTCACCCTCGTCCAGATCGATGGTTTCCATGCCGGTTGGTTCGGTCGAAACTTCCATCGTTTCAACCGGATCATCCGATTTCACGTCAGCAGCCTTCGCGCGAGACCGGGTCCGCCGCTTCTTGGATTTGGCCTCCTCAGCCTCATCCCGCGCCTTCATGGCCTCGGCATAGGCGCGCTCTTCCTCCATCAACGCCTCACGGTCGGCGACGGGGATCTGGTAATAATCCGGGTGAATTTCAGAGAATGCCAAGAAGCCATGCCGGTTCCCGCCATAATCCACAAAGGCCGCCTGAAGCGACGGCTCAACCCGCGTTACTTTTGCAAGATAGATGTTGCCGGCAAGCTGGCGTTTGTTTTCGGATTCAAAATCGAACTCCTCGACCTTGTTTCCGTCAACCACCACGACGCGGGTTTCCTCCGCGTGGGTGGCATCGATAAGCATTTTCTTAGCCATTTGTCCTTGGTGCACCGCGCCAAACGCGTTGTCCTGACCTGTCCAGGCGGACAGGCGCTTTTGGGGAGGTGTCTTGTCAGGGCGATATCAGACGGCGCGCGGCAGGGTCTGGCGCTGTGGCCCCCTGCCCGTTCTCTCAATCGTTGCGCGCGCGTCATCGCGGTTCTTCTCCGACAGGCGCGTCTGAACGCAGCCTGCCCATTTATTCCTTTCGCCCAGTGATCCCGGGCTCAGGTACTCCACTGCCCCTTGAGGGGCATAATCGGTCTGCTGAACCGCGAGGTCTTGACCCTCACCAACGGATCAGCAGCGAAACTCAAAGATTCGGGACTTTCAGGCGTCAAAATCGCCCGGCCCGTTCCGACACAATAAAAGCAACCCTGTGGAAAAGACAATGGGCAAACTGCACTCCGCCACCAACCAGCGCAACGGATCCCCTTCATCTGGCCAAAAATATCCCGGGGGAGGCGCCATAGGCGACGGGGGCAGAGCCCCCAAATCGCATCGCTTACAGATAGTCCGAACGCTGAAGGCCGTATTTGGCCATCTTCTCGTTCAGCGTCCGGCGAGGAAGGCAAAGCTCGTCCATGACTGACGCAATAGAGCCTTTGTGCCTGCGCATCGTATTATCAATCAGCATTCGTTCGAAAGCTTCGACATATTCCTTCAGCGGCTTGCCCTCGGTGGTCATCACCGGCTGCATCTCTTCGTGATCGGACATCAACAAAGACGCGATGGTGCCCGAACCACGGCGCGATTGCAGCACCGCCCGTTCGGCAATATTGATCAACTGGCGCACATTGCCGGGCCAAGGGGCCTGCAACAGTTGCGCAGCTTCTTGTGCGCTCACTTGGGGTGCGTCGCAACCGTATTCTTCGGCAAACTGCTCGCTGAGACGGGTGAACAGGGTCAGGATATCTTCGCCCCGCTGCCGCAACGGCGGCATGGTGATGCGCAGCGCGGCCAGGCGATAGAACAGGTCCGGGCGCAGCACGTCTTCCGATGTCTTGCCCGCCTCCTGCAAGTTCGAGATGGCAACGATCCGGGTCTCGGCAGGTGTGCCCTGCTCGTTCATCACGCTCAGCAGCTTGGCCTGCAACGTATCGCTCAACGCTTCCACATCTTCCAGAACCAGCGTGCCGCCACGCGCCTCTTCGATGGCGGGCAGTTGCGCATCTTCGGGCATCATGGGGCCAAACAGACGCTTGGCCAGTGCGTCTTCTTCAAGCGCGGCGCAGGACACCAGAACAAACTTCTTGCCGGCACGGCTGCCAACGGCATGAAGCGCGTGAGCCACAAGCGTTTTCCCGGTACCGGTTTCACCGTCGATCAACACATGGCCGTCAGCCTGGCCGAGATCCAGAATATCCTCACGCAGCCGCTCCATGACCGGGCTGGCACCGATCAGCTTGTTCATGATCTGGGTGCCGCCGGACAGTTCGCGCCGCAAGGCGCGGTTGTCCAGAGTCAGACGGCGCGCATTGCTGGCGCGTTTGGCCAGTTCGGACATTCGATCGGGGTTGAACGGTTTTTCAAGGAAGTCGAACGCGCCAACGCGCATCGCTTCAACCGCCATCGGCACGTCACCGTGCCCGGTGATCATGATCACCGGCAAGGTGCTGTCAGCCCCCATCAACTTTTTCAGAAGCTGAATTCCATCCATTCCTGGCATCTTGATGTCCGAGATCACGATTCCCGGATAATCCGGCCCCAGAACCTTGAGCGCGTCCTCGGCGCTGGCAAAGGTTTCCGTGTCATACCCGGACAAAGCAAGCCATTGGCTGATCGATTGGCGCATGTCCTGTTCGTCATCCACAATGGCGATTTTCATGGCCTGTGCCATAGTCATTCCTCGTTATTCCGCGGCCTCAAGGCCGTCGCTTCCCAGTGCTGGCAACTGCATTTCAAACACCGCGCCACCGTATTGGCCGTTGCGCGCAGTCAGCCGTCCCCCATGGTCGTTCACGATCCCCGACGAGATGGCAAGCCCCAGGCCCACCCCGTCTCCGGGCTGTTTGGTGGTGTAGAACGGCTCGAACAGGTTCTCGATATCCTCGATCCCATGCCCGTTGTCGCGTACCGTCAGTACAGCCGTGTCACCCGCCGCCAGGATGATCTCCACATCCGGCTCTGCCACTGATTTGGTGGCGTCCAGCGCATTGCGCAAGAGGTTGACCATCACCTGCTCGATCCTCATCCGATCCCCCATCACCACCACCGGTTCTTCCGGCAGGATCTGGGTGATCTTCACATGGCGCTGACGCAGCTGTGGCTCCATCATCGACAAGGCCGAGGCCAGCGCTTCGCCAAGATTTACAGGTGAAAACGCATCTGCCCCCTTGCGAGCGTAAGATTTGAGCTGCCGCGTAATCGCCCCCATCCGCTCGATCAGGCCATCGATCCGGCCAAAGCTGGCCAATGCCTCTTCCGGCCGGTTTCGACGCAACAGCAGACGGGCGCCGGCCAGATAGGTTTTCATTGCAGCCAGAGGTTGATTCAGCTCGTGACTGACCGCCGCTGACATCTCACCCAGAGCTGCAAGTTTCGAGCTTTGGGCAAGGGTCTGTTCCGCCAAATCCAACGTCTTTTCAACCCGTTCGCGTTCAGCGATTTCCCGCTGTAGCCTAGCGTTCAATGCGCGAAGCTCTGCCGACTCGCGCTGAAACAGGGTCATGCGCAGCGTCGCGCGTCGGCTCAACGCGTAGAACGCCAGCGCCAGAAGAATCGCAAAGCCCATGATCTCGAGCGCCAGCACGCTGTTCACTTTCTCGCGGATCGAGGCATAGGTCGTGAATGAAGTCATTTGCCAGCCGCGGAACGGGATGCGCGTCTCCAGACGCATCACGGCCTCGCCTTGCAGGTAGGCGTCAGGTGGCAAAGCGGTCCAATCGGTCGTGGCGCGAATGGCCCGCTGGATCGCCCCTTGCGGCGGTTGACGCAGCAGGGCCGCCCCCTCATCCAGACCCCGCCAGCGCGGTTCGGTGGACAGAATGATGGTTCCGGTGCTGTCAGTGACCATCACCGCATCCGAAATACCGGCCCATGCCTGTTCAAACTTTTGCAGATCAACTTCGACAACGATCACGCCCAGTATTTCCGCGCTGTTTTCAAGCCGGCGCGAATAGACAAAGCTGTATCCGCCGGACTCCTTGGGAATAACGGAAAAGATCGTCGCATTTGACCGGATCGCGTCCACAAAATACGGAATATTCCTGTGCGCCTCGCCCAGCCTGTTCCGATCCGTCGCCGCAACCGTTCGCCCGTCACCATCCAACAGCATCAACGACGCCGCACCGATTTCCTCAACGAACGAAATCAAACGCTGCGTCGATAACGAATAGTCCCTGGATTGCAGCGCCGAAATCAGTGTCGGGTCCCGCGCCAGCAACTGGGGCACGATCGAGTTGCGGCGCAGTTCGCTCAGCAAATTGCCGGAATACAGCGCAAGGCGAAGCTCGGCCCGGTTGCGGGTGGATTCGGTGAACCTGTCGGTCAACAAGCGGTTGGTGATCCAAACCGTTGCGATTGTTGCCACCATCAATACAATAACAGCCAGCCGCAGCCGCCACCCCAACGGGGCGCCGCGAAACGGTTTCAGCAGCTTTGACCAGCCTGATCGCACGTCCGAGTTCATGATCAGACGTTACGCGCGGGCGCGCGTGACCTCAAGTCACGCCGCTTCAAACACACCTGACAATGCGCGGAACAGCGCCGCCCCGTCAGTGCCGCCATGCCCTTGATCGGCCGCGCGCTCGGGATGCGGCATCATACCCAGAACACGACGGTTTTCGGAAAGGATCCCCGCGATATCACCGACCGAGCCGTTTGGGTTCTCGGTATAGGTGAATGCGATCCTGTCCTGATCTCTCAACGCCGCCAGCGTTGCGTCATCCGCGAAATAGTTGCCGTCGTGATGCGCGATCGGAATACCGATCACGTCGCCTGCGTTATAGCCACCGGTAAAGACGCTGTCGCTGGTTTCAACTTTCAGGCCCACAGTCTTGCAGATGTATTTCAGCCCGGCATTGCGCAGCAGCGCCCCCGGCAGGATACCTGTTTCTGTCAGAACCTGAAATCCGTTGCAGATCCCGACCGCATAACCGCCGCGTTCGGTGTGGTTGACCACGGCCTTGCAGATCGGCGACTGCGCAGCGATTGCACCGCACCGCAGATAGTCACCGTAAGAAAACCCGCCCGGAACGCCCACGATATCAACACCGTCCGGCAGCGCCGCATCTTTGTGCCAGACCATGTCGACCTGAAAACCGGCCTGCTCAAAAGCGACCGCGAGGTCTCGGTCACAGTTTGATCCGGGGAAAACGATTACGGCTGCGCGCATGGCGGGCCCTCCTACGAGACAAAATCGGTGACGACCGCAACGCCCGGAGGGGTTGGATGGTCAAAGGCGGCAAGCTCGGCGCTCACCTGGTTGAGAGATATTTTTCGCGTGACCAACGGGCCCAGGTCAATTCCACCACCTGCGATCAGCGACAACAAAGACGGATAGCGCCAGCTTGGCATTCCGCGTGTGCCAAAGACGGAAAGCTGGCCAGAGTAAAGCACATCCATCGGCAACGCCATCTGGGTATGATCCCCGGCAGGCATCCCGATCTGCACCATGCGCCCCATTTTGCGCAGGGAACGCATCGCGGAAACGGTCGTGGCTTCGACGCCAAGCGCCTCGATCGCGACATGGGCACCGCCACCGGTGATATCCTTCACCGCCTGGGGCGCGTCGCAGGTTGCCGCATTGACCACCGCATCTGCGCCCAGAGCCTTGGCATAGTTCAGTTTGTCATCCGTGATATCGACAATTACCACACGTGCGCCAAGCGCCTTGCCCAGCAGCAAAGTGGATACTCCGACACCGCCGCCGCCGAAGACGGCAATCCATTCACCGCCCTGAACCTGTGCCCGACCGACCAATGCCTGCCACGACGTCGTCACGCGGCATCCCAAAGCGGCCGCGATGTCCGGCGCGATGCTGTCCGGCAAGGATGTCAGGTTCGCGTCAGCATGGGCCACCGCGACATATTCCGCAAAAGCGCCGTCACAGGTGAACCCCGGCATAACCTGATCCGCGCAGATCGTTTGATGACCTTGCGCACAATCCGGACACCGGCCACAGGCCAGAATGAAAGGAGCAATCACCCGATCTCCGACACGCCACCGGGTGACGCGCGCGCCGACGGAAACCACCTCGCCGCAATACTCGTGCCCTGGCGTCATGGGCAGGATGACGTCCGGGTCCGAACCAGACCACGCGTGCCAGTCAGACCGGCACACGCCGCTGGCCAGCACCCGCACGACCACGCCGTCTTCCGCAGGTGCGGGATCCGGGATCGTCGTTACCTCAAGCGGCTGACGGTAGGTGATCAGACGCGCGGCCCGCATTCCATCAGACCAGTTCGATCTCGTAGCGTTCGATAACAGTGTTGGCCAAAAGCTTTTCGCACATCTCGGTCACATCTGCTTCGGTCGCGCCGTCGGCCAGTTCAAGGTCGATCACCTTGCCCTGACGCACACCTTCGACCTGATCAAAGCCCATTGCGCCCAATGCGTGCCGAACCGCTTCGCCCTGCGGGTCCAGCACCCCGTTCTTGAGCATCACATGAACCCGTGCTTTCATTTTGGCAACTCCACCTGCGGGCCGCAATCCGAGGCCCATTTCGTTGCGCGGGGGATAGCGCGCCAAATGGCTTTCGACAACCCTGTTTGCAAAGCAGTTTGCCGCAGCAATCCAACTATCCGCCTTCTTTGGCCAATCCCGGGTAATGCGCGTCAATTGCATGGAACGTGCCAGTCAGAACCATCTCGACCGCGACGGCGACCAGCAGGATGGCCATGATCCGGGTCAGGACGTTGATCATTGTCTCACCCAACAGGCGCGAGATCTGATCTGCGAACAACAATCCCAGCCCCACGATCACGCAGGCAATCAGGATCGCCGAACCCAGCGTCACGATTTCGGCGCCGTTCGACAGTTGGTGCGAAAAAACGATCGTGATGGCAATCGTGCCCGGCCCTATGGTCAAAGGTATCGCCAGCGGTACGACCGCAAAATTCAGTTTCCGCTCGTGCCCGTCGTCCATCGCGGCCTGATCGCCCGGCGGCCGGTCCTCGGCCTTCAACATCGACATCCCGATTCCGAAAATGATGATCCCTCCGGCAATCCGGAAAGCCGGCACATCAATGCCAAAAACCCCAAGCACCTCTTCCCCGATCACGACAGCGGTCAGCGCAATGACGGTAACCGAGATCATGACAACAACCGCAACGTGCCGCCGCTCTGCCGCAGTGCAGTTCTTGGTCATGCTCAGAAAAATGGGGATGTTGTAAAGCGGATTGAAGATTGCAAGCACGGCGGCCAGAAACTTCAGAAATACTGTCTGATCAAACAGTTCCGCCATTTGACACCCATCCTGAACCTTTTGTGCCTGCCCGAGGCAAACATGCTGGGGAAACGAGAAACTGTCAATTTCAACCGCGAACGAAAAAGCGCCGCAAACACGGTTGCGGCGCTTTGGCAAACTTGTGGTCCGGCCGTTCCTAGTTGATCAGCGTCGGCTTGGTGACATTGTTGCTGGGCAGGACACCCAGTCGGCGTGCAACTTCGGAATAGGCGTCGGTCAAACTGCCCAAATCACGGCGGAACACGTCCTTGTCCAGTTTCTGACCGGTTTCGATATCCCACAGGCGGCAGCTGTCGGGGCTGATTTCGTCAGCAACGATCAGGCGCTGATAATCGCCTTCAAACACGCGGCCGATCTCGATCTTGAAGTCGACCAGACGAATGCCCACCGCCAGCATCACACCGCTCATGAAATCGTTCACGCGCAAGGCAAGGCTGAGGATATCGTCCATGTCCTGCTGGCTGGCCCAGCCAAACGCGGCGATGTGTTCTTCGGTGACTAGCGGATCACCCAGCGAATCGTCCTTGTAGCAGTACTCGACGATCGGGCGCGGCAGTTGCGTGCCCTCTGCAATGCCCAAGCGCTTGGACATCGATCCGGCGGCATAGTTGCGCACGATCACTTCCAGCGGAACGATTTCGCAGTTGCGAACCAGCTGTTCACGCATGTTCAGGCGGCGAATGAAGTGGTTCGGAATGCCGATCTGGGTCAGGCCGGTCATGAAGAATTCCGACAGGCGGTTGTTGAGCACACCCTTGCCGTCGATCACGTCCTTCTTTTCCGCGTTGAAGGCGGTGGCGTCATCCTTGAAATACTGGACGATCGTGCCCGGTTCGGGGCCTTCGTACAGAATCTTGGCCTTGCCTTCATAGATTTTCTTGCGACGCGCCATAAGCGACCTTTCCACTCTGCACAGAGGGATTGAGTCCCCTCACGTTGGCGTCCTCATAGTCCAAGCACCCATTTCCCGCAAGTTCATGTACCCGAGAGGCTTTGACGCAGCGCAAATCCCTTGCGCATGGGACGTCGTATAGTCATATCATCAGGAAAGAAGACATAATCCAAGAGGTCCTTGCCCTATGACGACGTTCGACGAACGCGAAAACGCCTTTGAAGCCAAGTTTGCCCATGATGAAGAGATGCAGTTCAAGGCACAAGCCCGCTGCAACAAGCTTTTGGGTCTGTGGGCTGCTGAAAAACTGGGTAAATCCGGTGCCGACGCCGAAGAATATGCAAAAACGGTCGTGATTTCCGACTTCGAGGAAGCCGGGCACGAAGATGTCGTTCGCAAGGTTTCCGGCGATCTGGGCAACCTGTCCTCGGACGAGGAAATCCGCGCGAAAATGGCCGAGCTTCTGCCCGAAGCCAAGGCGCAGGTCCTGAGCGAGACCAACTGAGCCTAGGGCGTCCGGCTCATGATCTTCATGAGTTTTATGAATTTGATTTGACGCTTTGGTCATGAGACACGGGGCGTCTCTCTTTTTTAACGGCGTTTTGCGCCTTTTCCTGGAACAACCCTATGACAAACGCGCTGAGCAAGCTTCTGGAATCCAATGACGCCATTCTGGCCGATGGTGCCACGGGAACGAATCTGTTCAACATGGGCCTGCAATCTGGTGACGCTCCCGAACTCTGGAACGTGGATGCCCCGGACAAGATCCGGGCTCTGTATCAGGGGTCGGTTGATGCAGGCAGCGATCTGTTCCTGACCAACACGTTCGGCGGCACAGCGGCACGGCTGAAACTTCATGACGCGCACAACCGCGTGGGCGAGCTGAACCGCATCGGCGCCGAGCTGGGGCGCGAAATCGCCGACAAGGCCGGACGACCTGTCGTCGTTGCAGGATCGGTCGGCCCGACTGGTGAAATCATGGAGCCGGTCGGCAGCCTGTCGCACGCCGAAGCCGTGGAAATGTTCCATGAACAGGCGGAAGCGCTGAAAGAAGGTGGGGTGGATGTTCTGTGGGTGGAAACCATCAGCGCCCCCGAAGAGTTTCGCGCCGCCGCCGAAGCCTTTGCCCTGACCGACATGCCCTGGTGCGGCACAATGAGCTTTGACACTGCCGGACGCACGATGATGGGTGTCACATCGGCCGATCTGGCCCAGCTGGTCGAAACTCTGCCGAATCCTCCCATCGCTTTCGGTGCGAACTGCGGCACCGGCGCATCCGACATTCTGCGCACAGTACTGGGATTTGCCGCGCAAGGCACTGAACGCCCGCTGATCTCGAAGGGCAACGCAGGCATTCCGAAATACGTGGATGGTCACATCCATTATGACGGAACGCCCGAACTGATGGGGCAGTATGCCGCCATGGCGCGGGATGCCGGCGCGACCATCATTGGCGGGTGCTGCGGAACCATGCCCGACCACCTGCGCAAGATGCGTGAGGCGCTGGACAGCACGCCGCGTGGTGAACGCCCGACGCTCGATCAGATCACTGATGCGCTGGGTCCGTTCACATCCGCCTCGGACGGGACGGATGACGATGCGGCACCGGAACGTCGCACACGCCGCCGCCGCCGCGCATGATGTCAGCCTGATCAGCGCCCTTCGAATTTCGGAGGGCGTTTTTCCATGAAGGCCACGACACCTTCGGCAAAGTCCCTCGAACGGCCACATTCGCCTTGCAGGTGCGCCTCGGTCGCAAGCTGCTGTTGCAGAGTGTTTTCATACGTTCGGCGAATGGCTTGCTTGATCGCGCCATAGGCGGCCGTGGGGCCTTTTGCCAGATACTCTGCCCTCTTGCGCCAATGATCGGCGAAAGCGTCATCCGGCACGGCTTCCCAGATCATGCCCCATTCATCCGCCTGCTTTGCCGTGATCTTTTCGGCAAACAAGGCCGCGCCCATTGCTTTGGCCAACCCCATCTGACGGGGCATGAACCATGTTCCACCGGCATCGGGAAGCAGACCGATACGGGCAAATGCCTGTAGGAAGTAGGCGCTTTCGGTGGCAATCACCACATCGGCACAAAGGGCAAGGTTCGCGCCTGCCCCGGCCGCCGGTCCGTTCACCGCGGCAATCGTGGGCACCGGGCAATTGTGGATCGTCTCCAGCATCGGTTCATATTCATCGCGCAGCGACCGTTCCAGATCGATCTTGCCGGTTGAAGACGCATCGCCCAGATCCTGCCCGGAACAAAACGCAGGGCCCGAACCGGTGATGACGACACAGCGCGCCTTGATCGCTGCATCTTTCATGGCGTGCGTAATCTCTGCCCGCATCTGGGTGGTCAGCGCGTTCATCTTGTCCGGCCTGTTCAGCGTCAGAACCGCCAGACCGTCTGCAATCTCCAGAGCAACCGTTTCGTAATTCATGAAAACCCTCCCGTCGCGCCATGTGTTTTTGCACACTTACTGGCCCGGACGGGACGGGAAAAGCAGAACCACGCGTCAGTCTTCAAGAATTTGACGCAGACGTTCTTTTTCGTCCTCACTCAACGCGGCAGAGTCCACCGAAGCACGGGCCTTGGCCCGGGTACGGAGAAAGTTCAACCCAACCGCGGCAGCGATCAACAGCATGATTGGCCCGGCCAGCCACAAAAACAGGTTCGAGCCGCTGGCAGTCGGTTTCAGAAGTACGTATTCGCCATACCTATCAACGATAAACGCGATCGCCTGTTCGTCCGTATCCCCAGCCACCAACCGTTCCCGCAACAACACGCGCAGATCACGCGCGAGATCCGCGTTGCTTTCGTCGATGCTCTCATTGCGGCACACGAGGCAACGCAGTCCGGCGCTGAGATCCCGCGCACGCTGTTCCAGTACCGGATCATCCAGAACCTCGTCAGGCTGCACCGCAAAGACGGGTGTTGCGAGCATCATCAGAATCAGAACAAGGCGTTTCATTCCGCAGGTACTCCGCCGACCGGGGTTTTTCTTGCGCCTGCGGCCACACGGAAGCGCCTGTCACACAGGCTCAGGACACCGCCAAGCGCCATCAGGATACAGCCGCCCCAGATCCAGTTTGCAAGCGGCTTGATATAGGTTCGCATCACCCAGCCACCATCTGCCTGTTGATCGCCGATCACGACGTAAAGGTCCCCGAGGAAACGATAATCGATCGCCGCTTCGGTCGTGGGCATCCGCGCAACGGGGTAATCCCGTTTTTCCGGGTGCAATGTCCCGATCGGACGACCATTCTTTTCAACCAGAACATCCGCCGTGGTCGAAAAATAGTTCGGCCCCTCGACCCGACGGACATCTTGCAGCGTCAGCGTGAACTGTGCCACTTCGAAAGGTTGGTTGGGTTGGGCGACGCGAATATCCTCGTCCTCCCATGCAGTCAGGCCTGCAATGGCAAAGATGGTAACACCCAGCCCGGTATGAGCGACGGCTTTACCCCAATCCGCACCTGGCAGGCGGAACAAGCGTTTCAGGCTGCCGTTGCGCCCCGTACGGCTCCACAAATCAACGATGGCGCCAAATGTAATCCACGCCCCAAGGAACAGACCCACCGGCCCCAAAGCGCTGCGGCCGGTCTGCATCGCCCAAACCAGCAAGGCAATCGCCAAGGCCAGACCAAAGGCATAGCGCAGCGACCAGGCCGTTTTTCCAATCCGCCCGCGTTTCCACGGCAACATGGCCCCGATGGGAAGGATCAATCCCAGCAAAACCATGAAAGGAGAGAATGCAGCGTTGAAAAACGGCGCCCCGACCGAGAGTTTGCGATCAAACATCATCTCGGCCACCATCGGCCACATCGTACCGACAAAGACCACGAAACAACTGACCGCCAGCAGGACGTTGTTTACGATCAGCGCGCTTTCGCGGCTGACCATGCCGAAAACACCCTTGGCCTCCATCGCCTGCGCCCGCGCGGCAAACAAAGTCAGCGCCCCGCCGATGAAAACCACAAGAATGAACAGGATGAACACCCCGCGTTCCGGGTCATTGGCAAAGGCGTGAACCGAAGTCAGCAGCCCCGAACGAACGATGAATGTTCCGATCAGCGAAAACCCGAAGGCAATGATTGCCAGCAGGATGGTCCAGCTTTTCAGCGCCTCGCGCTTTTCAACAACGATTGCCGAATGCAGCAGCGCTGCCGCCAGCAGCCACGGCATGAAAGAGGCGTTCTCAACCGGATCCCAAAACCAGAAACCGCCCCAGCCCAGCTCGTAATAGGCCCACCAGGACCCCAGTGCGATGCCGATTGTCAAAAACACCCAGGCGGCCAGCGTCCATGGACGAACCCAGCGGCCCCATGCCGCATCGATACGCCCTTCGATCAGCGCCGCGATGGCAAAACTGAACGCCATGCTCAGCCCCACATAGCCAAGATACAGAAATGGCGGGTGGAAGGCCAAACCGGGATCCTGCAACAGCGGGTTCAGATCTCGCCCGTCAAACGGCGCAATTGCCAGCCGGTCAAACGGGTTCGAGGTAAACAGAATGAAAGCAAAAAACGCCACGGCAATGGCAGATTGAACCGCAAGCACACGCGCCTTCAGGCTTGGGGGCAACCCGCCCCCAAAGAATGCCGCCATCGCTCCGAACAGCGTGACAATCAGCACCCAAAGCAGCATCGATCCTTCGTGGTTTCCCCACGTCCCGCTGATCTTGTAGATCATCGGCTTGGCCGAATGACTGTTTTCGACCACGATCCGCAGCGAAAAGTCCGACACGATGAAAGCCCAGATCAGCGCACCGAAGGAAAATGCAGTCAGCAGAAACTGGACGATGGCCGCAGGCTCGGCAAAAGCCATCCAGCCGGTCCAGTTTTTTGACGCACCGATCAGAGGCACCACGCTTTGCACGATGGCGACGAAAAAGGCGAGGATGAGGGCGAAGTGGCCAAGCTCTGTAATCATGCCCCGGAATATACTGCGAGGCCGAACCGGGGGCCATTAACTTTCGCACGATCCGAGGGCACATAGTGTCGCGGGTCAAAGCCCCCGTAGCTTGCGCCAATCGGTCAATGCTGGATTCGCATCAGGACGCGAGGCGTTCTGTATCAGGTTGGCATCAGGGCCTGGGTCGGCGACGCCCGGGCTGTCGCTGCGCATGGCCCGCACCGTTTCTATTTTCCCCATGACCGTCGGCAGGCGCTGCATGGCTGCGCCTATATCCCGCTGAAAATCCTGCATTTTGCTCTGATGGCGCGCGCCAAAATAAAAAGAGACAATCACGCCCAGCAACCACCAAAGAGGTTCCGGCACCAGCGCAATGCCCTGCATGCGTTCAGCGAACCACAGCGGATCCACCATCGCGGCAACAAACAATCCCAGCGTTCCTAGTGCCAACGCCGGGCGCGGCAACCGGTTCACGCCATCCATGACGCGGTCGAACAGGCCTTTTTGAGGAACCACGAATTCTCGGCCGAACTGCGTCATTGCCTGACTTTGCAACTCTGTCGCGCGCTCGGCACGGGACTCGGCGTTTTCCCGGTATATTTCAACCGTCTCACGCACAGCGTTGCGACCGCCCCCGAACAGCAGCGCCAATACCCCCGAGATCAACCCCATGCCGCAACCCTTTCCTTGAATTCACTTTCCGTCAGACGATAGCGTGGCGACAGAAACTCTTCGGCCCGTTTGATCCAGCCTCCTTTGCCACCGGATCGGGTGCGCGCGTATTTTCTGGATGCCGGGCGTTTGTCGGCCAGCCGAAAGTAATAGTTCCGCCGCGCCACGCCGTACGCATCGCGCAACGCGTTGGGATCTGGTTGGGCCGCGTCTGTGCATGCGTGCGCCGTTTGCGCGCCGATCACGCCATCTGCCACCACGTCAAACCCCATATCACGCAAAAGCCGTTGCAGGATTATTACTGCTTGCGCACCGGCATTGACGTACATGTCGAAGACAGGGGCATGCAGAACATCCGGCAACAGCGCGATGCGTGGCTTTTCAAAGTAGTGCTGAACAAAGATATCGACCGCCTCGCGCTGAGTAAGCGCCCGGACATCCGCCACGTCAACCAGCCCATCCCCGGTCAGGTCCAATCCAAGCCGGCGCATCGTGTGGATCGTGACACCGAACTTGGTTGCCCCGCCCGGATCGTCCGGGTCATTCACGTACCCGCCTTCCCGGCGCACAATTTCATTGGCAATCTGCCGAACCGTTTGCATAGCGCCCTCATTTCGTTGAATGGCGCTGACGATCCCGAAAAAGAATTAACAAGCCTGAACGACCGAGGGCGCTGCCCGCATCCCGCGCGCAACGCCCTCAACACGAATGTGGGTCAGGTCAGCTTTCTTCAGCCTCTTTGTACACGCCCTGCTCTTTCAACGCGTCCACGACTTCCTTCGGCATATAGGTTTCGTCATGTTTAGCAAGAATTTCAGTGGCTTCGAACACACCGTTCACGTAACGTCCGGTGCCGACCATGCCCTGATTTTCCGAAAACAGATCAGGCAGAACCCCGGTGAAAGAAACCTTGACGCTTTCGCCGCCGTCGGTGACGACAAAATGTACGGTTTCGCCCTGCCCACGGATGATTGAACCTTCTTCGACCAGGCCGCCAATCCGAAAGACCTCGGTCGGCTTGGGTGGTTCGGCAATCACCTGGCTTGGCGAGCGGAAAAAGTTGATCCCGTCGCGCATGGCATAGCCAATCAACGCCGTCGATGCCACCAAGGCAACGACAGCTACCAGAATGACTTGTACTCGGCGACGTTTCTTGAGCGTTTTCATACCGTCCTCACGGGAATAACGGTGCCATCATCAGGCCCCGGGTTTCAATTTCACCTAACATCAGATTGGCGTTCTGCAAGGCTTGGCCACTGCTACCTTTTGTCAGGTTATCCAGCGCTGCGATCACGATCGCACGCCGTTCGATCCGATCTGCCACAACACCGATATGACAGAAGTTGGACCCGCGCACATGGTGGGTCGATGGTGTCTCGCCCATCGGCAGCATCTGAATGAAAGGCTCATCCGCGTAGGCCTTTGCAAGCGTTTCATAGACGCTATTCGGGTCACCTTTCACGTAGGTCGTGGCCAGAATACCCCGGTTTGCAGGGATCAGGTGCGGAGTGAACTGCACATGAACCGTACGACCGGCCAGTTTGGAAAACTCCTGATCGAACTCGCCCAGATGCCTGTGGGTCCCGCCGACGGCATAGGCGTTGGTGCCCTCGCTCAGTTCGGCGTGCAGCAGGTTTTCCTTCGGCGACCGCCCTGCCCCGGATACTGCGCATTTCAGATCCAGCACGATATCGTCCAGATCAATCACCCCGGCAGAAACAAGCGGCCGCAGAACGTATTGACCGGTTGCCGCGTTGCACCCTGTGCCCGCCACCAGCCGCGCGCCCCGGATTTCGTCGCGATAGAACTCGGTCAGACCATAAACGGCCTCTTCCTGCTGCTCGAGAGCGGAATGCGGGTTTCCGTACCACTTTTCATATTCATCCGGGTCAGTCAGCCGGAAGTCAGCAGACAGATCGATGATCTTCAGATCCTTGGGCAGTGCACTGATCACTTCCTGGCTTGTCTTGTGCGGAAGGGCACAAAAGCACAGATCGATCCGGGAAAAATCGATCTCGGAAATCTTGCAAAGATCCGGCAGGTCCATGTGGCGCAGATGCGGGAAAACCTGCGCTATGGTCATCCCCGCCTTGCGTTCGGCGGCCAGCGCGGCGATTTCCATGTTGGGGTGTTCGGCGATCAGCCGCACCAATTCCGCACCGGTATAGCCCGAAGCGCCCAGAATTGCGATTTTATGGGTCATGTCAGACCTCTTCTCAACGTGTGTCACATGTTACGACCGCCGATGCGACGGTCTTGAATTAATGAAAGCAGAGCGGCCGCGTCCTTGACCGAAGTCAGGCGGCCTCGAATGTGATTTGTCGTCGGAGGAACTGTGTCGCCCGATCGCTCACCACATTGGGTTTCCCCGTCGTCAGGAACCCTCCCGGGCCGTTACCCAGCATGTTGGGGTGGCGATGCAGATAGTCCGCAAGGCTTTCCGCAACCAGCTCCCCCTGGCTATAGACCTGCACGTCAGGTCCCAATGCCGCCTGAAACACGTCAGCCATAAGCGGGTAATGCGTACAGCCCAGAATGGCCGCCTGCGGTTCAGGCATCTTGCGCTTGAGGGCTTCCACATGACTGCGCACCAGCGCCTCGGCCAGGATCATGTCACCGTCTTCAATGGCATCCACGACGCCACCACATGCCTGCGCCTCGACATCCACGCCAATTGCCCGGAACGCCAGCTCGCGCTGAAAGGCCCGGCTGGATACAGTGGCGGGCGTGGCGAACAAGGCGACATGCTTGACCGCCACTTCGCGTGGTGGGGAATTGTCGCCCCATTGCCGTTCGGTCAGGGCCTCGATCAAGGGAACAAAGACACCAAGCACACGTTTGCCTTCGGGCACGCCCTCTTCCTGCATCCGGCGCAGCGCCGCCGCGCTGGCGGTGTTGCAGGCCAGAATCACCAAGTTGCAGCCGCGATCCCAAAGGTCCTGCACGGCCTTTCGGGTCAGCTGATAGATGTCCTCGGCATCGCGCACACCGTAAGGGGCATGCGCGCTGTCCGCGTAATACAGGAAATCAACGTCAGGCAGACGTGTCTGCGCGGCGCTCAGGACGGTAAGACCGCCCAATCCGGAATCAAAGATACCTACTGCCATTAGCCCCTTCAGGCGCGATGCCGTTCCTCATATTCATAGCCATAGTCATAAGACTTCAGCGGTGTCGGAGACAGCTCATACGTCGCTTTGCGCAGGAAATCCATCATCTTGCGCGTATCCTTGCCCAGCGGATCCAGAATGTCGCGCCCGATAAGCGTGCCAATCACCACTTTGACCGGAGTATCGACACGTTTTTTGAATTCCTTGATCAGCAACCCCATGCGCAGGGTGTTGTGCATATGGCTAGCAATCTGAAACAGACGTGACGTATGCCCGTCGAAGAACACCGGAACGACGGTGGCATTGGATTTGGCCACCATTCGGGCCGTGAAACCGCGCCAACCCGGATCCATGGGATGCGCGAACGGATTGACGCCGGTGCTGACCGTACCCCCAGGGAAAATCCCGATCGCGCCGCCATTGCCAAGGTAATTCAATGCGGTCTTCCGCGTATCCAGATTCAGTTTCACCGCTTCTTTGGTTTCATCAAACGAAACAGGCAAAACGATACGGTTCAGGTCTTCGGCCTTGCGGAAAACGCGATTTGCGAGAATCCGGAAATCACCACGGGTCTGGGACAATATATGCCCCATCATCAGCCCATCCAGAATTCCATATGGATGGTTTGCAATCAGGATAAGCGGACCTTCCTTGGGGATATTCGCCAGTGCGCCACCAACTACATCCAAGGTCAATCCATAGCGATCGACCATGACCGACCAAAAATCCCGACCCTTTGCGACTTCTTGTTCGTATCCGTCGGCCCGTTTGATCAGACGCAACCGTCCCGTGGTGTTCTCCATCAGCCTGATGACCAACCGCCCCCCCTTGGTTTCGGCGGAATGCGCATACGAGATGTCACGAACGACATGACGACGAGAAGACATGAAGGGCTCCGTTTTGCTGCCCGCAAAATAAGTACAAGCAACAGGTTTGACCAGCTATCGTGACACCCTTGTGACGAATTACTCTGCCGCAGCTTGCAATTCAGGCCCACCGCTGCGGATGACGGCCAGCAGCTCCTCTCGCCGTTTCGCAGCCTTGGCCTCATTTTCCCGCAGTACCGGCCCAAATCCGCGGATATCCAGCGGCAACCGAGCCAGGGCAGCAATCGCATCACGGGTGTCCTGCGACACCAGGGGCAGAACCTCGCGCATGTCCTTTTCATACTGTCGGATCAGGGCGCGCTCCATCTTGCGTTCGGATGAATACCCAAAAATGTCCAGTGGTGTGCCGCGCAATGCCTTGAGTTTGGTCAACAGCTTCAATGCAGTCAGGATGGATTCGCTGAAGGCACGCTTTTTCGGCCTGCCATTGCTGCCCGATCCGCCGAATATCGGCGGAGCAAGGTGAAAGGTCATCTTGAAGTCACCATCAAACTCGGCCGCCGCTTTTTCCCGACTGGTCAGCAGAAGGCGCGCAACCTCGTATTCGTCCTTGTACGACAACAGCTTGTGATACCCTTTTGCCACCGCTTCGCGCACATCCGCGTCCTCGACACTGTCCACAAGCTTGCGGTACCGCCTGGCCAGCCGGGCGCTTTGATATTCCGTCAGGTGCTGCGCGCGAAACGCGATGATCTGATCCAGTGTCTTAGGCATCTCAGCCACGGTCGGCGCAAGGATGGATTGCACGTCTTCCGGGTGCAGAACCGCCCAACGTCCGATATCAAACGCACGCTTGTTGCGTTCGACCGCCGTGCCGTTCAATTCGATGGCCTCAAAGATCGCCTGATGGCTGACCGGCAACAGTCCGCGCTGCCAGGTTGCGCCGAAGATCATCATGTTGGAATAGATTGAATCCCCCATCACCGCGCGCGCCAGTTCGGTCGCATCAAACAGCGAGACATCTTCTTTCAGCCGCGCTTGCAGGGCCAGTTCCAGCTGATCCGCCGGAATGCGAAACTCGGTATCACGCGTGAAGTCGCCCGTCACCGTTTCATGGCTGTTCACGACGGCCCCCGTACGTCCGGTGCGCGTCAGGCCCAACGTCTTTGCGCCGGCCGAGACCACCAGATCGCCGCCGATCAGCGCGTGGGCCTCGCCAGTGGCCACGCGAATCGCGCTGATATCCTCGGGGCGGTTGGCCAATCTACAGTGGATGTGGACTGCGCCGCCTTTCTGCGCCAGCCCCGCCATTTCCATCATGCCCGCGCCTTTTCCGTCAATCTGCGCCGCCTGCGCAAGGATGGCGCCAATGGTGACGACACCCGTACCGCCAACGCCAGTAATCACGACATTGTGCGTGCCGGTGATCTTCGGCAGATCTGGTGTTGGCAAATCTGGCAGATCAATTTCGGTCGTCGCCTCTTTGCGAATTTTCGCGCCCTCAAGCGTCACGAAAGACGGGCAGAAACCGTTCAAACACGAGTAATCCTTGTTGCAGCTCGATTGGTCAATGGCCCGCTTGCGACCCAGCTCGGTCTGTTTGGGAACGATCGACACGCAGTTTGACTGTACACCGCAATCACCGCAGCCTTCACAGACATCGGTGTTGATGAACACACGCTTGTCGGGATCGGGGAATGTCCCGCGCTTGCGGCGGCGGCGCTTTTCGGCAGCGCAGGTTTGTACATAGACGATGACCGATACGCCCTCGATCTCGCGAAACTTCTCCTGCACCTGCATGAGGTCGGCACGCTCGTATGTCTGAACGCTGGCGGGCAGAGCCTTGAAGTTGACGTCCTCTTTTTCATCGTAAACCAGAGCCACCTCTCGGACACCCATTGCCTTGACCTCGGCAACGATCCGTTCGGCGGTCAGGTCGCCCTCATTCTCCTGCCCGCCGGTCATGGCAACCGCGTCGTTGAACAGGATCTTGAAGGTGATGTTCGTTCCTGCGGACAACGCAGCCCGGATCGACTGAACGCCGGAATGGTTGTACGTGCCATCGCCAAGGTTCTGGAATACGTGCTTGGTCGTTGAAAACGGAGCCTCACCGATCCAGTTGGCGCCTTCCCCACCCATCTGAGTGAAACCGGTCGTCTCGCGATCCATCCATTGAACCATGTAGTGACAGCCGATACCGGCATAGGCGCGGCTGCCTTCCGGTACCCTTGTCGAGCTGTTATGCGGGCAGCCGGAACAGAAATACGGAAGCCGCGTTGCTATTTCCTGTGCGTTGTCGGCCCGGCGCGCTTCTGACAAAGACGCCAGCCCGGCCCGGATACCATCGGTCTCGCGCCCCTCTTCAATCAGGATCTCGCCCAGCTTTTCAGCGATCATGATCGGGTCAAGCGCACCGCGCGTCGGGAACAGTTCTTCGCGGTGCAATGTCCCGGCACCGCCTTTGTACCAGCCATAGACCCGGCGTCCGCGCCGGTCGTCAAAGATGGCCTCTTTGACCTGAACCTCGATCAGCTTGCGCTTTTCCTCGACGATCACGATCAGGTCCAGCCCCTCGGCCCAGTCGTGGAATCCGGCCATATCCAGCGGGAAAGTCTGCCCCACCTTGTACGTGGTAATCCCCAGGCGCTCGGCCTCGGCTTCGTCGATATTCAGAAGCGAAAGCGCATGTGTCAGGTCCAGCCAGTTCTTGCCCGCCGCGACAAAACCGATCTTGGCGCCGGGTTTGCCCCACATCCGCCTGTCCAGCTTGTTGGCGTGTGAAAACGTTTCGGCTGCGAACCTTTTGTAATCGATGACACGCGTTTCCTGCAGATGCGGCGTGTCGCCCAACCGGATGTTCAACCCACCTTCTGGCATGTCGAATTCTGGGATGACCATTTGCATCCGGTCCGGACTTCCATCCACGACCGAGGTGACTTCGATCGTGTCCTTCATCGTCTTCAGACCCACCCAGACACCCGCGAAACGGCTGAGTGCAAATCCATAAATTCCATAGTCGAGGATTTCCTGAACGCCAGCGGGGCTGACGATCGGCATGTACATGTCGACCAGCGACCATTCCGACTGATGCAGCACCGTCGAGCTTTCGCCGGTATGGTCATCGCCCATCGCCATGAGCACACCGCCATGTTTGGCTGTCCCTGCCATGTTTGCGTGGCGCATGACGTCACCGGACCGGTCAACGCCCGGCCCCTTGCCATACCAAAGCCCGAAGACCCCATCGAATTTGCCGTCGCCGCGCAGACCCGCCTGCTGGCTGCCCCAAAGCGCGGTGGCTGCCAGGTCTTCGTTCAAACCGAACTGAAACGTGATATCGCTTTCGGCCAGTGGCTTTTGGGCCCGCATCATTTGCTGATCCACTGCCCCCAAAGGCGACCCGCGGTATCCGGTGACCAATCCCGCGGTGTTAAGGCCCGCTTGCCGGTCTCTGGCCTTTTGCATCAGCATCAAGCGCACAAGCGCCTGCGTTCCATTGAGAAGAACCGGGTTTTTCTCAAGATCGAACCGGTCGTTCAGCGTTATCTGTGGCTGGCTCATCAGACGTCTCCCCTCGTCAGATCAGTGTGCTTTACTTGGGTTCATTTTAGGTCATAATTTCTGACCTGTATAGAATTTATCCACTGATATGTAACGATTTCGTCCTTTGAATGTAGAACTTGTTACCTATTTCATATAGGGCTTCTGAAAGATAACGAAAGTTGCGGTGATGGATTGGGACAAGCTTAGAATATTTCACGCGGTGGCCGATGCAGGCAGCCTTACGCACGCCGGAGACAAGCTGAACCTGTCTCAATCCGCCGTAAGCCGACAGATCCGCGCATTGGAAGAGTCTCTGGATGCCACCCTGTTCCACCGTCACGCGCGGGGGCTGATTCTCACCGAACAGGGCGAGTTGTTGTTTGACGCCACATCCGCCATGTCGAAACGGTTGGATGCCGCAGCTGCACGTATTCGCGACAGCGAGGAAGAAGTCTTTGGTGTTTTGCGTGTCACGACGACCTTCGGCTTTGGAACACTCTGGCTGGCACCGCGCTTGCCGAAACTTTATGAGCAATACCCGGACCTGAACATCGACCTGATGCTTGAAGAACGCGTTCTGGATCTTCCGATGCGCGAAGCGGACGTCGCCATCCGCATGAAAGAGCCCAGCCAGGCTGATCTGGTGCGCAAGCGCCTTATGACCGTTCAGATGATGTTGTATGCAACCCAGGATTATATCGAAAACCACGGCGGCATGTTGCAGTCCCTGGAAGAGATCAAGGACCACCGTCTGATTTGTCAGACCCCTGCGGCGCCGCAGGTTGGGGCCAGTGCCGCTATGGTGCGCCACCTGATGACCTATAATCCCGGGTCCTTGCTGACTGTGAACAACTATTTTGGTGTGCTTCAGGGCGTTTTGCACAATCTGGGCATCGGTGTTCTGCCCGATTATGTCACTCAGGATTTTCCGCACCTCGTGCCCATCCTGTCAGACATCGAAACCGCAGATGTTCCGGTTTATCTGGCCTACCCGGAAGAATTACGGCATTCAAAACGCGTTGGCGCGTTTCGCGACTTCGTGCAGGACGAAATCATCGCACAGCGTAAGCAGCTGAAACAGATGGGAAAACTGTAGCTATGCGCAAATAGCATAACGGACATGAAGTGATCACAGAGTTAATTGCCTTGAACGTTCACAAACTGACCCCTAAATGAGCACTCGAAGGCGGTGATGCTGAAACGCTCATCATCTTCATACCTCCCTGTTGGACTACGGCCGAGCTCATAGCTCGGCCTTTTTTTTTGGCTGGACCCTGCATTAAGTCAGCGAAAGCTCTGGGAAAAATACACGCATAGGCATATGATCCCCAAAAAACGATACAATTTCGTGTTTGAGGGAAAATACATGTTCCACCCACTCCGCCTGGTTTTGGCGCTCGTCTCAGCATTGTTCATGGCAGTGCCACTATATGCACAGGACGCCGGCTCAACTTCTACAGTGGCCATTCCGGAAGACCTGACACCCGAACAGGTCGACGATCTTGTTGCACGCATGTCCGATGATCAGGTTCGCGCAATTCTATTGGAGCGTCTTGATGCCGTGGCGGAAAAACAAGCCGCCGAAAAGGCGGACGTAGAAGACCCGTTGACCGAGATAAGCGAGATTTGGGCAGCCATGGTCGCATCCTGGACACATGTTCTGACCACTGCTCCCAACATTATCACCGCGCAGATTACCGCGTTCAGCAATTTTAGCGATACATTCGGAACGACCGGTGTCTTTACACTTATGGGGCTTGTCCTTTCTGTACTTGTTGTCGGTTTCATTGCGGAAAAGCTGTTCATCTTCCTGACACGTCGCTGGCATGAAGCGACCGAAGCGGCGGACGAGGCCGACCTTTGGGGCGCCGTCAGATACCTGTTTCGTCGGTTCTGCCGCGAAATCGCCGGGCTGATCATTTTCTATGTCGTGATCCGCGCAGTTGGCCGCGGTCTTCTAACCACGGAACAGATCACCTATGCTGCACCGTTTGTATTCTATCTTATCTGGGTGCCGCGATTGGGTGCAGCAGCGTCCCGGTTTGTTCTGGCACCGGAAAAGCCGCAATTTCGGCTGGTCAATATCGACGACCACTGGGCAAAGTACCTGCACCGCAACCTGATCGGCCTGTTGATCCTGATCGGGTTCACGCTGTTCGTCGTACGGTTCAACGCGCTCAATGGCGTCACGGGTGACGATACCCGCATTGGCTTCTGGCTGAACGCTGCAATTCACGTCTATATCGCCGTAATCGCCTGGACCGCGCGCGAAGGACTGTCGCAGATGATGCTTGGGACAGACCCGGATCACACGAAATTCGATGAGGAAGTTGCGCATTATTACCCCTATTTTGCCATCGGCGTTTCGGTGGCAATCTGGCTGCTGGTCGAGTTCCTGGTCGCACAGCGTGATCCGGCAACATTGAGATTGCTGACCAGCGGTGCGCATTTCACGACGATGTTCTGGTTGTTGATTGCACCTGCGCTAGATACGCTGATCCGCGGTCTCGTGCGGCATTTGCAACCGCCAATGTCGGGCGAAGGTCCTCTTGCCGAACGCGCCTACCGTTCCGCGAAACGCAGCTATATCCGGATTGGTCGCGTTATCGCCGGCTTGGTCGTTGTTTTCATGATTGCACGCGCATGGCATCTTGACCTGCGCAATGTCGCTTCGGCCGGTGTCGGTGCCGAAGTCGGCGGGGCTGTGATCGAATTCCTGCTGATCATCGCCATCGGCTATATCCTGAACGAGGTCGTCTCGCTCTGGATCAACCGCCGACTGGCCAGGGAACAGACTGCGGCCGAGGCCCTGGACGAAGAAGCAGGCGGTGAAGGCGGCGGTGCCGGCGGCTCTCGTCTGGCGACGGTTCTGCCTCTGATGCGGATCACTGCCCAGATTACGATTGCCGTGATTTTTGGCCTGCTGGCGCTGGGCGCATTGGGCATAAATATCACGCCGCTTTTGGCCGGTGCCGGTGTTCTGGGATTGGCGATCGGCTTTGGTGCGCAGAAGCTGGTTGCTGACATCGTGGGCGGGGTTTTCTTCCTGATCGACGATGCCTTCCGCGTCGGAGAATATGTCGATGTCGGCGGCACGATGGGAACTGTCGAGAAGATCTCGGTTCGCTCGATGCAGTTGCGTCACCATCGCGGCCCCGTACACACGATTCCCTACGGTGAGATTCAGAAGCTGACAAATTTCAGCCGCGACTGGGTGATCATGAAGCTGAAATTCACCGTGCCGTTCGACACCGATCCCAACAAGGTCAAGAAGATCTTCAAGAAGATCGGTGCTGAAATGATGGAGGACGAGACCCACAAGGATGGCTTCCTGCAACCGTTCAAATCGCAAGGTGTGTTCGATTTTGACGATGTCGGCATGATCATCCGCGGCAAGTTCATGGCCAAGCCCGGCAAGCAGTTCACACTGCGCAAGGAGATCTTCAACCGGGTCAAGGCGGCCTTCAAGGAAAACGGCATCGACTTTGCCCGCCGCGAGGTACGCGTTGCGATTCCGGGTCTGGACGACAATGAAAACCTGACCCCGGAACAGAAGACGGCTGTTGGCGCCGCAGCCGCAGCGCAGCTCAACAAGGATCAGGGATCGGCGTAGGCTTTGCGGTTCACGCCAGCTGCATGCACCCATTCCGGGGCGCATTCATCCGGAACCGGCAGTGATGCCGGTTCCGTTTTTCTTTGAAAGACGCAACCTGCGCCGTCTTGACCCTTTCCACACGCGCGCGCTTGCCCTACAAGGCGCGCAATCTCGGCCCACTTGGACACAGGACAGAAGATGCAAGAGCCCGCCATCACACCCGATCTGATTGCCGCACACGGGCTCAAGCCCGAGGAATATGACATGATCCTCGAGATCATCGGGCGTGAACCTACTTTCACCGAGCTCGGCATTTTCTCGGCCATGTGGAACGAGCACTGTTCCTACAAATCTTCGAAGAAATGGCTGCGCACCCTGCCCACCTCTGGGCCCCAGGTGATCTGCGGACCCGGTGAAAACGCAGGCGTGGTGGACATTGGCGACGGTCAGGCCGTGGTCTTCAAGATGGAAAGCCACAACCACCCGTCTTACATCGAACCCTATCAGGGTGCGGCGACCGGCGTGGGGGGCATCCTGCGCGACGTCTTTACCATGGGCGCGCGTCCCATTGCGTCCATGAACGCATTGTCCTTTGGCGAGACTGGCCATCACAAGACCCGTCAACTGGTCAACGGCGTGGTCGAGGGTATCGGTGGCTATGGCAACTGCTTCGGCGTGCCTTGCGTCGGTGGCGAAGTGCGCTTTCACCCCGCATACAATGGCAACTGCCTTGTGAACGCCTTTGCGGCCGGTCTGGCTGACAGTGACAAGATTTTCTATTCGGCCGCGTCGGGCGTGGGTATGCCTGTCGTCTATCTGGGCGCAAAAACCGGTCGTGATGGTGTGGGTGGTGCAACCATGGCATCCGCCGAATTCGACGACACAATCGAAGAAAAGCGCCCCACCGTTCAGGTCGGCGACCCCTTCACCGAAAAACGCCTGATGGAGGCGACGCTGGAACTGATGCGGACCGGTGCGGTGATCTCGATCCAGGACATGGGCGCGGCGGGCCTGACCTGCTCGGCCGTTGAAATGGGTGACAAGGGTGGCCTTGGCGTGCGTCTTGATCTGGAAAACGTTCCTCAGCGCGAAGAAAACATGACAGCCTATGAAATGATGCTGTCCGAGTCTCAGGAGCGTATGCTGATGGTCCTCAAGCCCGAGCTTGAGGCCGAGGCCCGCGCTGTGTTCGAAAAATGGGATCTCGATTTCGCAATCGTTGGCGAAACCATTGCCGAAGACCGCTTTCTGATCATGCATAACGGTGAAGTCAAAGCCGATCTGGTTCTGTCCAAACTGTCTTCCACCGCGCCGGAATACAACCGCCCATGGGAGCCTACGCCACAGGCAGAGGAACTGGCCGAAGTGCCCCAGATCGACCCGATTGACGGGCTGCGCGCACTGCTCGCATCGCCCAACTACGCCGGCAAGCAGTGGGTTTACGAGCAGTACGACACCATGGTGATGGCGGATTCCGTCCGCACGCCGGGTCTGGGTGCGGGCCTGGTCCGCGTCCACGGGACCGACAAGGTGCTTGCCTTCACATCCGACGTGACCCCGCGCTATGTGCGCGCAAACCCTTTTGAGGGCGGCAAACAAGCGGTGGCCGAAGCCTATCGCAACCTGACCGCCGTCGGCGCCAAGCCGCTGGCCACCACGGACAACCTGAACTTCGGCAATCCCGAAAAGCCCGAAATCATGGGCCAGTTTGTCGGTGCCATACAGGGCATCGGCGCCGCAGTCGGCGCGTTAGATATGCCGATCGTGTCGGGCAACGTCTCTCTGTACAATGAGACCGACGGACAGGCCATTCTGCCGACCCCCACCATTGGCGCAGTCGGCCTGTTGCAGCATTCGGACGAGGTCATCGGCAACGAAGTGCGCGAAGGCCACGTCGTGCTGGTGATCGGTGAAACCAAGGGGCATCTGGGTCAATCCGCCCTTTTGGCCGAGGTGTTCAACCGCGAAGACGGCGACGCCCCGCATGTCGATCTGGATGCCGAAAAGCGCAACGGTGATTTCATCCGCGCCAACCGCGAGATGATCAAGGCCTGCACCGACCTCAGCGATGGCGGCATCGCTCTGGCTGCCTTCGAACTGGCAGAAGCCGCAGGCGTTGGCGTATGTCTTGACGACGCCCCGACTGAATTCCTGTTCGGTGAAGATCAGGCCCGCTATCTTGTGGCGTGCAATTTCGATCAGGCCGAGGCATTGATGATTGCGGCCGGTCAGACCGGCGTTCCGCTGAATGCGGTTGGTCGTTTCACCGGCGATACGGTGAAGATCGGCAGCTCGGAAGCCTCGCTTGATGAACTTGCCGCGATTTACCGCAACAGCTTTGCCGAGGCTGTCGCCTGACAACGCAACGCGAATGCCAATCGAAACCCGCGCTGTGATCCGGTGCGGGTTTGGTTGTTTTTGCATGTGCCAGTGCTCTTGCACGCCCGGTTCATGCGCTCTACATCTTGGGAAAGACCTTCTGGAGATACCTACATGCCGATGAGCGCCCACGAAATCGAACACCTGCTGCGCGAAGCCTTTCCCGACGCCGAGATTCAGGTCGGCGGAAGTGACGGTGTTCATATGTCTGCCATGGTGGTGGATGAAAGCTTTCGCGGCAAAAACCGGGTTCAGCAACAGCGCGCTGTTTACGCAGCTCTGAAGGGCAAGATGGACGGCCCGGACGGAGAATTGCACGCGCTGGCGCTGACCACCAAAGTGCCGGAATAAGCTTCTCGGCTTCTTTCGAGGCGAACATATGACTCTCCCGTTGGAGAAACGAATAGGAAACGCAAAATGACCGATGTGAAAACCCAGATCGACGAAACCGTCAAAGCCAATGACGTGGTGCTGTACATGAAAGGCACCAAGGAAATGCCGCAATGCGGGTTTTCCTCGCGCGTGGCCGGCGTTCTGAACTATATGGGCGTCGAATACACCGACGTGAACGTGCTGGCCGACGAAGATGTGCGTCAGGGCATCAAGGATTATTCCGACTGGCCGACCGTGCCGCAGCTGTATGTCAAAGGCGAATTCGTAGGCGGTTGCGACATCATCACCGAGATGACCCTTTCGGGTGAGCTGGACACGCTTTTTGATGAAAACGGTGTCGGCTACAACAAAGAAGCAGCCGACAAAATCCGCGAAGCAAACGCGTAATCCTGCCTACCGGCTGGAACAGTCCCGATAAATCGCCTGCTCATTGGCGGCACCCGCCGCCAAATAGCTGATCGACGCGTTCCAGCCTTTAGAGCGCAGGATATAGGTTCCTTCGGCTCCGAGAGATTCATAGCGGATGCCCGATCCGCTTTCGACCTGACGCATCGCGACCAGAGTATTGTCCACCATCGTCGCCGCCGCGCCTGAACCGTCGGGCGCGTTGAAATAGGTCACCGGCAACGGCACGCCGTTCTCGCAGGTAAAGGTGACAGACAGAATGTCGATTTCGGCGAGTGCCGCCGTTGCCGGGAAAACAAGCAAAGCACCGCAGAAGAAATTGCGCAGATACGTCATTGTGCCTTCTTCTCCTCGACGACCGAAGCCAGCGCTTCCGCACGTGCTGCCAGCTCGGCCAGCGTATCCGTGACGGATGGCGGCACCACCGCGACTTCAATACGTTCAGGTTCCGGCGCGGGCGCGTTTCTCAGCGATTGAAGCTCGGCCTCGGCCTCGGCCAGCCTGGCCTCCAGCGACTTGACCTTGTCTTCCGTTGCCGCCGTCTTGTCAGCCAGCAGCAGACCGGCCATCAGCAACATGCGCGCTTCCGGCATCCGCCCAATCTGATCGGACAGAACCTGCGCTTCGTCATCCAGCATTTTGGCGGCCGCGTGCAGAAAGGGTTCTTCCCCGTCCCGGCAGGACACGTCAAAACCCCGCCCGCCAATATGAATGGTTACCTCGGGCATTACTCTACCTCACCTTCTACAAGTTTTGCCTGCGACAGCAGAGGTTCCAACCGTGCCAACACGGCCTGCGCTTCGGCGGCGTCCGAAGCCTGCGCCGCGCGCGTCGCCTCTAGCTCGGCAACGGTGGCGCGGTTCAGCAATTCAGCGTCCGTCAGCCCTTCTGCGGCGGCGGAACGCAACTCTTCGACCGAATTCCGCAACTGCTCGTTCGCCTTGCGCATACGTTGCAGATCGTCATCCAGCCGGGACATCGCAGCACCATGGCTGGCCCGTTCGGCCCGCAGCATCTCAAGCTCGGCGCTCAGTTCATCGACCCGTACCGTATCTTCAAGCTCTGCCTTGAGGCGGCTGTTTTCCGCCTCGACTTCTTTTGCCTCAGCAAGCAATTCACGCAATTGCTCAAGTTCGGCTTTCACCGCCGAAGGATCTTCGATGCCGTCAAGTTCGGTGCGCAACCTTTCGTTCTCGGCCTTCAACGCGTCCAGTTCGGCACTGTTGTCCAAGGCCGCCTTGGCCTCGGCCAGTTCGGCGCGGGCCGCTTCGACAGACGCGATTTTCGCCCGGGCTTCCTCCAGCTCTGCGCGCAGCGCATCCGCGTCTGGGGCATCCGCTGGTTCCGTGCGCAGCTCCTCCAGATCAGCACGCAGCGCGTCCACTTGTTTTTCGTGCTGCTCTTTCAGGGTCTTCAGTCGTTCCTGAAGCTGCGCATTGGCAACTCTTTCGTCTTCAAGTTCGGCCTGAAGCCTCTCATTTACTTCAGCGTTCCGGGACGCACCGCCCAGCCCTTCGACGCCCGCACTGATACGGTCCATCGCAGCAATAATGCGGTGCTGTAGTTCCTCTAACTGGCTCATGCCCCTGTCACCTCTTTATCAAGGTTCATTCTGTCGCGAAGTTATCCGAATCAAAACCGAATCCCGCTTACCGACAGTCTAACGGAATGCGACAGAAAATACCCACTGTTTGGTTTCAATCACTTGGGCCGCGCTCTTCACCTATCGGGCGTTGCCAAAGCCCGGTTCCGCTTGCACTTTGGGTGTTGAATGGTATTGAGCGCGCAATCTGCTTTTTATCCAAAGGAACAACGCCCGTGGACCTGACTGCGCTGCGCAAAGCCAACCCCGAACACTGGGACAAAGCTGCGGCCATCCGCACCCTGACCCTTGACGCCGTCGCCGCCGCAAATTCCGGCCATTCCGGTATGCCGATGGGCATGGCCGATGTTGCGACCGTTCTGTTCGAAAAGCACCTGAAATTCGACGCTTCGGCCCCGAACTGGCCGGACCGCGATCGGTTCATCCTGTCGGCTGGTCACGGTTCGATGCTGGTTTATTCGCTTCTCTATCTCACCGGTCATGCCGATGTGACGCTGGAAGAGATCAAGAATTTTCGCCAGTTGGGCGCCAAGACCGCGGGCCACCCTGAAAACTTTCTGATCGACGGTGTTGAAACCACGACCGGCCCGCTTGGTCAGGGTATCTCGAACGCCGTGGGTTTTGCCATGGCCGAGGAAATCCAGCGCGCGCATTACGGCAAGAAAGTCGTGGATCACTATACTTACGTGATCGCGGGTGACGGCTGTCTGATGGAAGGTGTCAGTCAGGAAGCGATCACATTGGCCGGCCGCCATGAGCTGAGCAAACTGATCGTCTTCTGGGACAACAACAACATCACCATCGACGGCACTGTCGATATCGCCGATCGCACCGATCAGGTCCGCCGGTTTGCGGCCTCTGGCTGGCACGTGATTGAGATCGACGGTCATGACCCCAAAGCCATCGATGCGGCCATAGTTCAGGCGAAAAAGTCCAAGAAACCAACCATGATCGCCTGTGAAACCCATATCGCCCTGGGTCATGCTGCGCAGGACACCTCGAAAGGTCATGGCGCACTGACGGATCAGGAACAGCTGAAAGCCGCGAAAGAGGCCTATGGCTGGCCGCACGACACATTCGAAGTTCCAGCCAACGTCAAATCCGCTTGGGAAGCCATTGGTGCACGCGGCACAGACGAACGTGCGGCTTGGGAAGAACGTTTTGCCCAGCTTTCCGAGAGGAAACAGGCCGAATTCAAACGCGCCTATGCATTTGAGGCCCCCAAGCGGTTGGCTGGCGCCATTCGTGCGTTCAAAAAACAGATGTCTGAAGAACAGCCGAAACTGGCCACCCGCGCCTCGTCCGAAAAAGTTCTGAACGTCGTGAACCCGATCATGACCGAGACTGTTGGCGGCTCAGCCGACCTGACCGGATCGAACAACACAAAATCGGCTGATATGGGCGTGTTCCTGCCGGAATACCGCAAGGGCCGCTATATCCACTACGGCATTCGCGAACACGGCATGGCCGCAGCGATGAACGGTATGGCGCTGCACGGCGGTATCCGCCCCTATGGCGGTACCTTCATGGCCTTCACCGATTATGCCCGCCCATCCATGCGGCTGGCGGCACTGATGAAGATCCCGTCGGTTTTCGTAATGACCCATGACTCGATCGGTCTGGGCGAGGACGGCCCGACCCACCAGCCTGTGGAACATCTGGCCATCTCGCGCGCGACGCCGAACACCTATGTGTTCCGCCCCGCCGATACGATCGAAACCGCGGAAGCCTGGGAACTGGCACTGACATTCAAGGACAGCCCCTCGGTCCTGTCGCTGACGCGCCAGGGCGTGCCGACCGTGCGCACCCAGCACAAGACCAAGAACCTGACCGCCCAGGGCGCCTATGTTCTGGCCGAGGCCGAGGGCAAGCGTCAGGCGATCCTGATCGCGACCGGGTCCGAGGTGTCGCTGGCCATGGAAGCCAAAGCGATGCTCGAAGCCGAAGGCATCGGCACCCGCGTCGTCTCGATGCCCTGCATGGAGCTGTTCGCCGAGCAGGACGAAGCCTATCGCAAGCGGGTACTGCCTGCCGGTCCGGTCCGTGTCGGCATCGAGGCCGCCGTGCGCGCCGGTGGCTGGGATCGCTGGCTGCTGGGCGAGCGTGGCCGCGAAGCCAAGGCAGGCTTCATCGGCATGTCCAGCTTTGGCGCCTCGGCCCCTGCCGGTGAGCTGTACAAGCATTTCGGCATCACGGCCGAAGCAACTGTGGCCAAGGTCAAGGAACTGTTGGGACTTTAAAACAGTCCCTTCTGATCGAGCAAAGGGCGGCCTTGGCCGCCCTTTTCATTTTGGTTTCAATGCGTTTCGGATTTGCTGAACAGGGGCATGATTATCTTGGTCGCCACCGGGATCAAAACCAATCCCCAGGCCAAACCAAATACGCCATCCATCGTGGCCTTGGATACCCACTCAACCGCACCAACCCATTGATCAGACACGGAATGCCCAATGGCATATGCCCAATCGTGGATATGATGGCCCAGCCAGCCAAAGCCCAGAACCTCCATCCCGTGGATGACGATCGAGCCCCCCACCCACAGCATCGCCGCAGTTCCGACAATGGACAGTGTTTTCATCACTCCGGGCATTGCCTTGACCAACCCTCGGCCCAGACCGCGACCGATAGGTGTTGGCGCGTTCTGCGCCAGATAAAGCCCCACATCATCCATTTTCACGATCAACGCGACGGACCCATAGACGGCCACCGTCACGCCGATCCCGACAACGGCCAGCGTCGCGGCCTGCATCCACAGGTTCGGGGCTTCGATCGCCGCCAATGCAATGGTCATGATCTCGGCAGACAGAATGAAATCGGTCTTGATGGCGCCCTTGACCTTTTGCTCTTCCAGGTGGCCCGGATCGCGGTTTTTCATATCGTCCTCAATCACGTGGCTGCCATGAGGAAACAGCACATGAAAAATCTTCTCGGCCCCTTCAAAACATAAATATGACCCGCCAAGCATCAACAAGGGCGTGATCAGCCACGGCGCAAAATTGGCCAGCAACAAGGCGACGGGCAGCAAGAGTATGATCTTGTTGAAGATCGACCCGCGCGCAATGCGCCAGATGATCGGCAACTCGCGCGCCGGGGCGAAACCTTGCACGTATTTCGGCGTCACTGCTGCGTCATCAATGATCACACCGGCGGTTTTGGCCCCCGCTTTGCCTGCCGCCGCGACCACATCATCCACTGATGCCGCCGCAACTTTGGCAATGCCTGCCACATCATCCAACAGGGCCAAAAGACCACTCATCGCGTTTCCCTTCAATCTGCTGTCGCCAACCGGACCCTACCTGATCCAACGGCTAGCGCAAGCGTTAGCGCAACCGGCGCAGGTTTGCGCTAACACCTTAAAAATATGCCGTTTTTGCCCTTTTGAGATTCCCTTTTCGCCGTTATATGGCCCTCAAAGCAAGCGCATCTGGAGACGTCATATGACCATCAAGGTCGGTATCAATGGTTTTGGCCGTATTGGCCGCTGCACCCTGTCGCACATCGCCGCGTCCGGGCGCAACGACATCGAAGTGATCAAAGTCAACGCAACTGGCCCGTTGGAAACCTCGGCGCATCTGCTGAAATATGACAGTGTTCACGGGCGTTTTCCGCGCGACGTCACCATTGACGGCAATACCATGGATCTGGGTCGCGGCCCGATGCAGATGTTCTCGACCTACGACATGACCGAGTTGGACTGGGAAGGCTGTGACGTCGTTCTTGAATGCACCGGCAAGTTCAACGATGGCCTGAAGGCCAAAACGCATCTGGAACGTGGCGCCGGCAAGGTTCTTCTGTCGGCTCCGGGCAAGAACGTGGACAAGACCATCGTTTTCGGCGTCAATCACAACACGCTGGCCGCCAATGACAACATGGTTTCGAACGGTTCGTGCACGACCAACTGCCTCGCCCCGCTGGCCAAGGTGCTGGACGAGGGCGTCGGTATCGAACACGGCATCATGACGACAATCCACGCCTACACAGGCGACCAGCCGACACTGGACCGTCGCCACAGCGACCTCTACCGCGCCCGCGCGGCTGCGATGTCGATGATCCCGACCTCGACCGGCGCCGCCAAGGCGCTGGGTGAAGTTCTGCCAAACCTGAAAGGCCGTCTGGACGGGTCCGCCATTCGCGTCCCTACCCCGAATGTTTCGGCTGTGGACCTGACGTTCCGTGCCTCGCGCGACACAAGCACGGCGGAAATCAACGCGATCGTCGAAGAGGCCGCCAAGGGCCCGATGCAGCGCGTTCTGGGATATGAGCCCGCTCCGCTGGTGTCGACCGACTTCAACCACACCGAGGAAAGCTCGATCTTTGCACCGGATCAGACCCGCGTCGTCGATGACCGCATGGTCCGCGTTCTGGCCTGGTATGACAATGAATGGGGCTTCTCGGTCCGTATGGCCGACGTAGCTGTTGCGATGGGCCGCCTTAACTGACCCTTCGGACTTCGCTTGTACCTTGATGCCCGCTCAGGTTATCTGAGCGGGCATTTTACGTTCAGGACAGCCATGACCAACCAAATCGCTATCTGGCTCGGCCTTCTTCTGCTCGGCGGTGTTGTGCTGGATGTTGCGCTGTACGGCACCGAACATCTGCTTTTCCTCGGAAAGAAACTTTACGACTTTTTGGACTGGCTCGCTTTCTGGCGATGACAGAGGTTTTCCTTGACATTTCGCTTGATCTGTCATTGTTAGCGCTAACTCATCTTGCTGAGACATTTGGACGGAGCAGACCATGACCTTGAAACTGGCGATCAACGGATTTGGACGGATCGGGCGCGGGGTTCTGCGCGCGGTGATGGAAAGCGGACGTACGGACGTCGAGATCGTCGCGATCAACGATCTTGGCAAACCCGAGATGAACGCGCACCTGTTTGAATTTGACAGCGTTCACGGCCGCTACCCCAACCCGGTTACGCTCAGCGATGCAGGTCTGGACGTGGGTCGTGGACCAATTCGGCTGAGCAGCGAGCGCAACCCCGAGGATCTGCCCTGGTCGGATATAGACGTCGTTCTGGAATGTACGGGTGTGTTTCGTACGCGCGAAGCGGCGGAACGTCACTTCAAGAACGGATCCCGGAAAGTTCTGATCTCTGCTCCGGCCAGAGGTGACGGCGGTGTGAAAACCATCGTCTTTGGTGTCAACGATGGCGAACTGACCGCCGATGATCTGGTGGTCTCAAACGCATCCTGCACCACCAACTGCCTGTCTCCTGTTGCTGCGGCTCTGGATGCCGGCCTTGGTATCAAGCACGGCAATATGACCACTGTTCACGCTTACACTGCCAGCCAGCCGGTGCATGATACAGTGGGAAAAGATCCCTACCTGTCCCGAGCGGCGGCGCTGTCGATGATCCCTACGACAACCGGTGCGGCCGCTGCCGTGGGGCTAGTGCTGCCGCAACTCAAAGGAAAACTGACCGGTCAGGCCATCCGTGTTCCAACCCCCAATGTCTCGGTCGTTGATCTTGTGGCCGAGGTTTCACGCCCGACGACCGAAGAAGAGGTCAACCAACTGTTCGTCGATGCGGCTGCCAAAATCCCCGGCGTTCTTGCCGCGGAAAGCCGTCCTCTGGTTTCCATCGACTTCAATCACGACCCGCACAGCTCGACCGTGTCACTGGCTGAAACCAAAGTCACTGATGGCACGCTGGTTCGTGTGCTGGCGTGGTATGACAATGAATGGGGCTTTTCGAACCGGATGCTGGATACTGCGGCCGCAATGGGTGCCTTAGCCTAACCTTTTTTTCAGCGCATCATTGACACGGGGCGTGACGAATTTCGACACGTCCCCGTTCAGCCGGGCGATTTCCTTCACCAGCTTGGACGCGATCGCCTGATGGCGCGCTTCGGCCATCAGGAACACGGTCTCGATCGAATCGTCCAGAGCCCGGTTCATGCCGACCATCTGAAATTCGTATTCGAAATCGGCAACCGCACGCAGGCCACGCACGATGATTTGCGCGCCTACATCACGCGCACAATCAATCAGCAGGTTTTCGAAGGGATGCGCGATGATTTCGGTTCCGGTCTGCTCGGACAGCCGGGCGCATTCCGCTTCGATCATGGCCACGCGCTCTTCCAGCGAGAACAGAGGACCTTTGTCCCGGTTGATGGCCACACCGATAACAAGTTTGTCCACCAAAGCTGCCGCCCGACGGATGATATCGATGTGCCCCATGGTGATGGGATCAAAGGTTCCAGGATACAATCCAACCCGCATCGCGCCCTCCTGCGCAACAAAATTTCTGCGCAAGCAAACATAACTTTGCTGCAGGTGCAAGTGATTGCTTGGGCAACCCTTGTCGTCAGTGCCCCATTATCATGCCTTCAAGGGCATCTTTTTCCATCGCAAGTTCGGAAAGCTGAGCCTTCACCACATCACCCAAAGTGACAATGCCTACAAGTTTTCCATCTTCAACCACCGGCATGTGGCGAAAGCGCCCCTCTGTCATACGGGACATAATGTCTTCCACGGTGGTCTGGCGCGTCGCCGTGACGAGGTCCTGGGTCATATAAGACTTTACCGGTTGGTTCAGACAACCACTGCCGCTGGCCGCCAATTCCCGGACGATGTCGCGTTCCGAAAGGATGCCGACCGCGGTATTGCCACCATCGTCGGAAACAACGACCGTACCGATGCGCTTGTCCGCAAGAATCTTCGAGGCCTCTGAGACTGTCGCCGTTGACGCCACGGTCACGACACCATCTGTCGCTTTGGACTTCAGGATGGCCTGAACTAGCATGAAGAATACCTCCGGAATAATAACACTTATTCCAAAGCGTTGCGCGATTGCCGCGACCTGTCAAGCGTCGGGGCCTGCTTCCAAACGAAGCACTTCATCGCGAATACCGCGTGTCAGGGCATCCGCAAAGCGGTTCAACCGCTCGTTGCGCTGGTCACCCTGATGCCTGACCAGATAGAAGCTGCGCGTCAAACTCACTTGATCCGTCAGGATTTTCCGAAGCCCCGGGTGGAACGGCAACGTGAAATCATGCGCCACGCAAACCCCTGTTCCCAGGCAGACCTGCCGCAGTTGAACCGATACCGAATTCGATGCAAGAGCGACACGGTCAACGCCAATGTCATTCAGGTAGTCGAGTTCCCGGTCAAAGATCATGTCGGGGATATAGCCGATCAATCTGTGGCCCTTCAGGTCAGCTATGCTCCGGATCGGATCATGTCGCTTCAGATACTCTTCGGTCGCGACCATGTGCAGCTTGTAGTCGCTGATTTTCTTCACCAGCAGCTGACCGGCGGTCGGCGCACTGACCGTAACCGCCATATCCGCCTCGCGACGGGACAGGTTGATCACACGCGGAAGCGCAAGGATCTGAATGTCCAGATCAGGGTTTGCGTCGCTGATTTTGGCACACACCTGCGGCAGCAGGTAGTTGGCACTGCCGTCCGGCGCGCCAATCCTGATTTGCCCGCTTAGCGTTTTCGTTGGTCCGGTTACCGCCCCGGCCGCCGCGCGCATCGCCTCTTCTGCGTGCAGCCCGTGTTCCAACAGCCGCTGTCCCGCCGGGGTCAGAACATAGCCTTGCTGCGACTTGGTGAACAATGTGGAATCCAGCGTCGCCTCCAGGCGCGCAATGCGCCGACCGACGGTGGCAGGGTCGATCTTCAGGATACGACCAGCGGAAGACAGGCTTTCCTCGCGCGCAACAGCCAGGAAAATCCGCATATCATCCCAATTTGGGGTCATTTTGATCCCTTTTGCATTTTTGCAAAACTCTTTTGAGACATTGCCTCTGTTCGCGGGATTTCTGCAAGCCTATTCTGCGCGCAAATCTATCGGAGGAGCTATTGATGCAAGACCTGACCCATTTCCTGAACGGCGAAATGGTCGCCGGAACGTCCGGTCGTTTCGACGACGTCTACAACCCGGCAACTGGCGAAGTTCAATACAAGTGCCCGATGGCCAGTGCGGCGGAAACCACCGCCGCGATCGAGGCCGCCGCCGCCGCCCAGCCCGCATGGGGCGCAACCAACCCGCAGAAGCGCGCGCGCGTCATGATGGCCATGGTCGGCCTGATGAACCGCGACATGGACAAACTGGCCGAAGCGCTGAGCCGCGAGCACGGCAAAACCATCCCCGACGCCAAGGGTGATTTGCAGCGTGGTCTGGAAGTGATCGAATACTGCATTGGCGCACCTCAGATGCTGAAGGGTGAGTTCACCGACAGCGCGGGCCCCGGCATTGACATGTATTCCATGCGCCAGCCTTTGGGTGTTGTCGGCTCGATCATGCCGTTCAACTTTCCGGCCATGATGCCGCTCTGGCACGTTGGCCCTGCCCTGGCCTGCGGTAACGCCGTTGTTCTGAAACCGTCCGAACGCGACCCGTCCGTGCCGCTGATGCTGGCTGAACTGTTCGTCGAAGCAGGCCTGCCCAAAGGCGTTTTCCAGGTCGTGAACGGCGACAAGGAAGCGGTCGACACCATCCTCGACAGCGAGATCATTCAGGGCGTCAGCTTTGTGGGTTCAACCCCGATCGCACAGTATATCTACAGCCGCGCAACCGCGAATGGGAAACGAGCACAGTGCTTCGGCGGTGCCAAGAACCACATGATCGTCATGCCCGACGCCGATCTGGATCAGGCGGCGGACGCGCTGGTTGGCGCCGGTTTCGGTGCGGCTGGCGAACGTTGCATGGCCGTTTCGGTTGCTGTTCCCGTGGGTGGAGAGACCGCGGACGCACTGATCGAAAAACTGGTGCCGCGCATCGAAAAGCTGAAGGTTGGCCCCTACACTGCCGGCGATGATGTCGACATGGGCCCGGTTGTGACCGCCGCCGCCAAACAGCGCATTCTGGGCCTGATCAATTCAGGCGTCGAACAGGGTGCGAAACTGGTTGTCGACAACCGCGACTTCAGCCTGCAAGGCTATGAGGACGGCTTCTTTGTCGGCCCGCACCTGTTCGACCACGTGACGCCCGAGATGGACATCTACAAACAGGAAATCTTTGGCCCGGTTCTGTCCACCGTGCGCGCGGGTTCGTACGAAGAGGCCCTTAAACTGGCGATGGATCACGAATACGGAAACGGCACCGCGATCTTTACCCGCGATGGCGATACCGCACGTGACTTTGCTAGTCGTGTGAACATCGGAATGGTCGGCATCAATGTTCCGATTCCGGTTCCGCTGGCCTATCACACCTTCGGCGGTTGGAAGAAATCCATGTTCGGCGATCTGAACCAGCACGGCCCGGACAGCTTCAAGTTCTACACCCGCACCAAAACCGTGACCGCACGCTGGCCGTCGGGCATCAAGGAAGGTGGCGAGTTCAACTTCAAAGCAATGGACTGATCCCACTGTTTCCTGACGCTTGAAGCCCGGCCCGTTAAATGGCCGGGCTTTTTGCATCTTTCCGCCGAAAACCAGCTTTCGTCCGCTCGGTCACAGGAAATTCAAGTGGTTCACTCTGGAAAAATTCAACCAACACCCATATTTTGGCGTGAACGATGTACTGAGCAGTGAACTTATCGGAGGCAACCTTGTCCGAATCCCGTATGACCCGTCGCTCTGCCTTGCTGGGCGTGGCTTCTTTGGTGGCAACACCTGCCCTTGTTCGGGCACAAAGCACGGATGCTTTCCCTGAAACGGAAGACGCGATCAGTACGCAATTGCCAGTCCGACGCAATATATCGTCCTTCTCGCAGCAGAACTGGCAGGACCATTTCGATGAGTTGGGCGTTGGTTGCCTGTTGGCCGATATCACCAGCCGCGCCGTCCATTACTGGGGGCCTGACGGCACATACAAACTGTACCCAAGTTCCGTACCCATGAGCGAAGAGCTTACCAAACGCGGGTACACGAAAGTAGTGCGCAAAACCGAATTCCCAAGCTGGACACCTACGGCATCGATGCGCGAACGTGATCCTTCGCTGCCTCTTCGGATGGAAGGTGGCGATCCCGGCAACCCACTGGGAACCCGCGCCATGTATCTGGGTTGGCCTGCCTATCTTGTCCATGGCACGCACGACACCCGCAAGATCGGTCGTCAGAGCTCGTCAGGTTGCATTGGCCTGTACAACCAGCATGTAGAAGAGCTGTATCCGCTGGTAAAAGTCGGCACGCAGGTTCGACTGGTCTGATCCACCCGGGCTGAAAAGCAAAAGCCCCAGTCGATCGCCGGGGCTTTCTTGTCTTTGGAAGACGGCGTTTATTCCGGAAGGATCACGGCATCGACGACGTGGATGACGCCATTGCTGGCTTCGATGTCGGCCTGTACGACCTTGGCGTCGTTCACTTTCACGCCGTTTTTGGCGTTGACGCTCAGCCGGTCGCCCTGAACAGTCAGGACCTTGGCGCGTTTGCCGGCGATATCACCGGACATAACCTTGGCCGGTACCACGTGATAGGTCAGGATCGCGACCAATTGATCTTTGTTTTCTGGTTTCAAAAGCGTCTCGACAGTGCCTTCAGGAAGCGCAGCAAAGGCTTCGTCTGTGGGTGCAAATACTGTGAACGGACCGTCACCTTTCAGGGTGTCAACCAAGCCTGCAGCCTGAACGGCGGCGACCAGAGTGTTGAACGACCCGGCGGCAACTGCGGTGTCGACGATATCAGCGGCCTGAGCCTTGAGCGGCATAGCAAATGCAAGTGCGGCGGCTGCGCCCATGAATGTACGACGGAACATAGCTGTCTTCTCCTCTCCAGCGTGTTATGGAAAGGGTTACGGACCTTTTACCGCAATGGATCACTTTGGTTTCAGTTTTCTTTGAGCTGCACCCAGATGCTTTGCGCCCGCCCCTCGGCCAGGAACGGCAAGGCAACAACGGCATCAGGCCGATCCTGTTGCAGGTAATATCCCGGCCAAAGCATTGAATACGCGCCAGATTGCAGCAAGCTGTGCAATACGTACTGCTCTCCCCAGCCCGGGCAATCATAGAAGAAGCGCTTGGGATATTCGTAGGGCAAAAAAACATCGTGAACGTGGATCACCACCCCGGGGTTCAGCGACGGTATAATGCGGCAGAACAGATGGGCGACGTCATTGCTCATCCGCACGACATGGCTGGAGTCGATGAACAGAATGTCTCCGGCCTCCAGCTCTGCGAACAGTGCCGGGTCTGTTTCTTCAAGACGTTTTTGTTCGAACCGGTCGACCACATGGGCGATATCGGCGCGTGGGTACGGATCAACCGCGGTAATGGTGGTATCCAGATTGCTATCGATGATTGCCTGACGGGTCACACGGGTGGAATTGCCGCAACCGACCTCGATCACGCGTTTGGGCTGAAAACGGCGGATCATCAGATACAACGCATCCGCATCCGGGCTGTCATAGTAACCATTGCCCGTACGATAACCGGTCTGGTTGCGTGCGGGATCTTTCAGCGCCTCCAGGGCGGCTTTGTGACGCTCGTATTCCGCCACAAGTTGAGAGATGTCGAACCCTTCCATCCCTGGCGACAACGCATAGGCGGGGCGCGTCAACCCACCCGCCGCTTCGAAGGCTTCCAGCCGCGCCCGTTCATCCTGTTCCGCAACTCTGTCGACCAGTTTCACCCCCAATTCTTCAAGGGCGGCGTTGATCTTCGGGAATTTTCTGGGTTTCAAGGCGCTGGCTCCGCGATCTGTGATGCAATGTTCCTTACCGTTGCGAACCGTTTCTCTGCAAGGGCAAGCCTGTCAAACCCTTGGCAAAACGTAAATTTCCGTATTCACTGATGGGACTGACAACTGCGAGGGGCCCCATGCAGCAGGAATTTACACTCGGGATCGAAGAAGAATACCTGTTGGTGGATCGTGACAGCCTGCAATTGTCCGAAGCCCCCGAAGCGCTGATGGCGGCCTGCCAAAGCGATTTCGAAGGTCAGGTCAGCCCCGAGTTCCTGCAATGTCAGATAGAGGTTGGAACCAGACCGCACGCCACGGTCGCTTCGGCGCGCGAAGACCTGAAGCGGCTGCGGTCATGCGTGTCGAAACGGGCTGCTGAATACAACCTGTCCCCTATCGCCGTCTCGTGCCACCCTTTTGCCAACTGGAAGGATCAACACCACACGCGGAAAGAACGCTATGACGCGCTGCAACATGCATTGGGCGGCGTTGCCCGGCGGATGCTGATCTGCGGGATGCATGTACATGTCGGGGTCGAGGACCCTGCCTTGCGTGCCGATCTGATGCCGCAACTGTCATACTTTCTTCCTCATCTTCTGGCGTTGTCCACATCTTCGCCCTATTGGAACGGCGAGGATACCGGCCTGTCTTCATACCGGCTGACGGTGTTCGACAACCTGCCCCGCACCGGGCTGCCACCCGTGTTCGCCAGCTGGGGCGAGTACGAACGGAACACAGGCATTCTGGTCGAGCTTGGGGTCATCGAAGACACCACCAAGATTTGGTGGGATCTACGCCCCTCACATCGTTTCCCAACTTTGGAAACGCGGATCATGGATGTTCAACCCCGTCTGGAACACACTTTGTCGTTGGCCGCACTGGTTCAGGCATTGACCCGGATGCTGTGCCGTCTGAAAGACCGCAACCTGCGCTGGAGGCAATATGATCGTTTCCTGATCGGTGAAAACCGCTGGCGCGCACAGCGCTACGGAGTGGGCGAAGGGCTGATCGATTTCGGCGACCGTTCGGTCAAGCCCATGTCTGAACTGATCGGCGACCTCATGGGGTTGTTGGCAGAAGACTCCGAAGCACTTGGCACGATGACCGAGCTTGCACGGCTCAGGCAGATTGCTGAAAACGGCACTTCCGCCACGCGCCAACGCCGTATTCATGCCGAGGCATCAGCGCGCGGTGATGATCCCGGCCAAGCCGTCGTGCGCCACCTGATCGAGGAATTTCACGCCGATCTCTGAACGTTTCCGGCTTGTGACCCGTTTCAACCGACTCATTGTTGCGCCTGCAAAATTTCTGTAAGAATTCAGAAATAAACAACCGTTCAATTCAATGCCGACGGGAGGGAGCGTCATGGATTTCGCACTCAGCGAGGAGCAAACAGCCATATTCGACATGGCGCACGCGTTCGGGCAGGAAAACATCGCCCCCTTTGCGCGCCAGTGGGAGGTGGACGGAACCATTCCCAAAACCCTGTGGCCCCAGATAGGCGAGCTTGGTTTCGGCGCGCTGTACGTATCCGAGGAAAGCGGAGGGTCAAATCTGACCCGCTTGGATGCCACGCTGGTTTTCGAGGCGCTGTCGATGGCCTGCCCCTCGGTCGCCGCCTTCCTGTCGATCCACAACATGTGCGCCAAGATGTTGGACAATTTCGCAGATGATGACCTAAAGGCGCGCATTATGCCGGATGTTCTGAGCCTGAATACGGTTCTGAGCTATTGCCTGACGGAACCCGGTTCCGGCTCTGACGCGGCGGCCTTGAAAACCCGCGCCGAACGCACCAACGAAGGATATACGTTGAACGGTACCAAGGCGTTCATTTCGGGCGGTGGCTATTCGGATGCCTATGTTTGCATGGTACGCACCGGTCAGGACGGGCCCAAGGGGATCTCGACCGTCTATGTCGAGGACGGCACGCCGGGGCTCAGCTTTGGGGCGCTGGAACAGAAAATGGGCTGGAAAAGCCAACCCACTGCGCAGGTTCAGTTCGACGACTGCAAAATTCCCGCAGGCAACCTGGTGGGCGCCGAAGGCGACGGCTTCAAATACGCGATGATGGGCCTCGATGGCGGGCGGCTCAATATCGCGGCCTGTTCTCTTGGGGCTGCTCAGGCCGGGCTGGATATGACCCTGCAATACATGTCCGAGCGCAAGGCGTTCGGCCAATCCATCGATCAGTTCCAGGCCCTTCAGTTCCGTCTGGCGGATATGGAGATCGAAATGCAGGCTGCACGCACCTTCCTGCGTCAGGCGGCGTGGAAACTGGACAACGGCGCGCCCGATGCCACGAAATTCTGTGCCATGGCGAAGAAATTCGTAACCGAAACCGGGTCGAAAGTGGTGGATCAGTGCCTGCAACTGCATGGCGGGTACGGATATCTTGCGGATTACGGCATCGAAAAGCTTGTGCGCGATCTTCGCGTGCATCAGATTTTGGAAGGCACGAACGAGATTATGCGCGTGATCGTCGCGCGCCAACTGCTCGCCAATCGCTGAGGCCCCGATGTCAGACATTGAAATCCGCACCACAGGCCGTGCCGGTCGCATCACCCTGACCCGCCCCCATGCGCTGAACGCGTTGAGCTATGACATGTGCATGGCCATCGACACGGCGATGCGCAACTGGCGGGAAGACGATGCCGTTGACCTGATCGTTCTGGACGCTGAAGGAGAAAAAGCCTTTTGTGCAGGGGGTGACATTGCCGAACTTTATGAAACGGGCACCAAGGGCAATTATGCGTATGGTCAGAAGTTCTGGCGTGATGAATATCGTCTGAATGCCCTTATCTTCGAATATCCCAAACCAGTCATCAGTTTTCTTCAGGGGTTTACCATGGGCGGGGGTGTCGGCATCGGCTGCCATGGCAGCCACCGTGTCGTCGGAGAAAGCTCCAGGATTGCCATGCCCGAATGCTCGATTGGCTTGATTCCGGATGTCGGCGGGTCATTGATGCTGGCCCTTGCACCAGGGCGACTGGGCGAATTCCTGGGGACCACGGGCTTCAGGATGGGGCCTGCGGACGCGATCTTTGCGGGGTTTGCCGACCATTTCATCCCCCAGTCGCAATGGTCTGACCTGATCGAAATTCTGGAAGCGTCTGGAAATGCCGAACTGGTGGCCGAACATTCCGAAACGCCACCCAATGGTGAATTGGCAGGGGCGCTGACGGATATCGACAATCATTTTTCCGTTGAAACTCTGGGCGACATCCTGATCAGCCTGCGCAATGACGGTCAGGAATTTGCAGACAAAACTCTGGAAAAAATAACGAAAAACGCACCGCTTTCCGTGGCCTGCACGATCGAGATGCTGCACCGTCTGCGTGGCCCCTCGCTTACCATGCGGCGCGCGTTGGAAATGGAATACCGTTTTACCCACCGGGCGATGGAGCATGGTGACTTTCTGGAAGGTATCCGCGCGCAGATCATAGACAAAGACCGCAACCCGAACTGGCAGTTTTCCGATATGGACGTCCCCCTGGTGGCCGTCTCGAAAATGTTGCAGCCATTGGGTGCGGACACCCTGACATTCGAGGAGGACTGAGAGATGCAGATCGGGTTCATAGGGCTGGGAAACATGGGGGCACCCATGGCGGCCAATCTGGCAAAGGCCGGCCATCAGGTTCTCGGATTCGACACGGCCGGCGTTGCCGTTGACGGGGTGACTCAAGCCGGTACCGCGACCGAAGCCGTCGCTTCTGCCGATGCAGTCATAACCATGCTGCCGAATGGCGCCATCCTGCGGGCCGTTGCAGATCAGATCATTCCCACCATGGCAAAGGGTGCCGTGCTGATCGATTGCTCGACAGTTGACGTGGACAGCGCGCGCGCAGTCGCGGAACAGGCCAGCGGCGCCGGTCTGCTGTTCGTGGACGCTCCGGTTTCGGGGGGTGTCGGCGGCGCGGCAGGTGGCACCCTGACATTCATGGCCGGCGGGTCAGACGACGCATTTGCAAAGGCGGCTCCTCTGTTCGACATCATGGGGCAGAAAGCGGTTCACTGCGGCGAAGCCGGAGCCGGCCAGGCCGCCAAGATCTGCAACAACATGATCCTCGGCGTGACCATGATCGCCACGTGCGAAGCCTTTGCCCTAGCCGACAAACTGGGTCTGGACCGCCAAAAGATGTTCGATGTGGTCAGCACCTCATCGGGGTACAGCTGGACGATGAACGCCTATTGCCCTGCCCCGGGCGTTGGCCCGCAAAGCCCAGCCGACAATGGCTATACTCCTGGATTTGCAGCCGAGTTGATGCTGAAGGACCTGCGCCTCAGCCAACAGGCCGCATCCAGTGCGGATGCGGATACACCTATGGGACAGGCCGCGACTGCACTTTACGAACAATTCGTCGAAAACGAGGACGGTCTGGGCCGCGATTTCAGCGCCATGCTGCCTCGGTTTGAAAAGCGTGGGCGAAGTTGATCCAAGTCATATTCCGCCCACGGAATGTTTGATACCCAAAGGGTGCAACCTTTTGGAAAGGATTCTTACGTGATGACCAAAAACATGGGTGGGCTCGACAAATCGCTTCGGATCGCATTAGGCGCCGCGCTTATTCTGGGCGCCCTGTTGGGATACGGAACCTGGATGTGGATCGGCATCGTGCCGTTGGTCACCGGTCTGCTGAATTCATGCCCGATATACTCGGTGTTGGGCATCAGCACCTGCCCAACCAAGAAAAATTGACTGGGAAGGCGGTGGAGTGAAGGCAGCCTGAAGCCGCCTACTCCGCCGCCACCCGATCCGGGTTGAGCATGGTTTTCAGATACCTACCGGTATGGCTGCGTTCGACTTGAGCGATCTCTTCGGGTGCTCCGACGGCTACGATCTCACCACCGCCGTCGCCGCCTTCAGGCCCGATGTCGATGATATGGTCGGCGGTTTTCACCACGTCCAGATTGTGTTCGATCACCACGACGGTATTGCCCTGATCGACCAATTCATGCAGCACTTCCAACAGCTTGCGTACATCTTCGAAATGCAGACCCGTGGTCGGTTCGTCCAGAATATAGAGCGTCCGCCCGGTTGATCGTTTCGACAGTTCCTTGGACAGTTTGACACGCTGCGCCTCACCACCCGACAGCGTGGTCGCCTGTTGACCCACCTTGATATAGCCAAGACCAACGCGGGCCAGCGCATCCATCTTGTCGCGGATCGATGGCACGGCCTTGAAGAATTCCTGCGCGTCTTCCACCGTCATATCAAGCACATCCGCAATGGATTTGCCCTTGAACTTGATCTCGAGCGTCTCGCGATTGTACCGCGCGCCCTTGCAGGTTTCGCAGGTGACATAGACGTCGGGAAGGAAGTGCATCTCGATCTTGATGACGCCGTCCCCCTGACAGGCCTCACAGCGGCCGCCCTTCACGTTGAAGCTGAAACGGCCCGGCTTGTATCCCCGCGCTTTCGCCTCGGGCAGCCCGGCGAACCAGTCTCGGATCGGAGTGAAGGCCCCGGTATAGGTTGCCGGATTCGACCGCGGAGTCCGCCCGATCGGGCGTTGATCGATATCGATGACCTTGTCCAGATGCTCCAAACCCTTGATTGTCTCACACGGCGCAGGCGTCTGCCGCGCGCCATTCAGGCGCATCGAGGCGGTCTTGAACAACGTCTCAATCGTCAGGGTCGACTTACCGCCGCCAGATACACCCGTGACACAAACAAACTTGCCCAAAGGAAATTCGGCCGTCACGTTCTTGAGGTTGTTGCCCGAAGCCTTTACCACCGTTACCTTTTTCTTGTTCCCCTTGCGCCGCTCGGCGGGCACCGGAATCTCGCGTACGCCCGACAGGTACTGCCCCGTGATCGAGGCCGCATCCGCTGCGATCTGCTCGGGCGTGCCGTGGCTGACCACCTGCCCGCCGTGCACGCCCGCACCGGGGCCGATGTCGAACACATAATCGGCTTCGCGGATGGCTTCCTCGTCATGTTCGACGACGATCACGGTGTTGCCCTGATCCCGCAGATTCTTGAGCGTACCAAGCAACCGGTCATTGTCACGCTGGTGCAAGCCGATCGAGGGCTCGTCCAATACATAAAGCACCCCGGTCAGGCCCGATCCGATCTGGCTTGCCAAACGGATACGCTGACTTTCGCCGCCTGACAGGGTTCCACTTGAACGAGATAGCGTAAGGTATTCCAAACCAACATTATTCAGGAAACCCAGCCGCTCGCGGATTTCCTTCAGAATCGCCCGGGCGATCTCATTCTTCTGAGCGCTCAGATGGTTCGGAGCATCCTCGATCCAGGCAAGCGCTTCGCGGATGGACATTTGCACCACCTGACCGACATGCAGCCCCGCAATCTTCACGGCCAAGGCTTCGGCGCGCAGACGATACCCTTCGCAGGTGCCGCACGGGCGGTTGTTTTGGTACCGTTCGAATTCCTCGCGTATCCACGCGCTATCCGTTTCGCGATAACGCCGTTCCATATTCGGAATCACGCCTTCGAAGCTGCGTGTCACCTGGTACACCCGTCCGCCCTCGTCATAGCGGAACTGGATCTCCTCATCGCCCGAGCCCCGCAGGAACACCTGCTGCACTTTGCTGGGCAGGTCTTTCCAAGGCGTGTTCTTGTCAAACTCATAATGACGCGCGATGGCCTCGATGGTCTGAAGGAAATACGGCGACTTGCCTTTCCTCCATGGTGCCAGGGCCCCGTCATACAGTTTCAGCGTCTGATCCGGCACCACGAGACGCTCGTCAAAGAACAGCTCGACCCCCAAGCCGTCACAATCCGGGCAGGCTCCGAATGGCGCATTGAACGAAAACAGGCGCGGTTCAATCTCCGGGATGGTGAAACCGCTGACCGGGCAGGCGAAGTTTTCGCTGAAGGTAATCCGTTCCGGCTCTCCTTCTCGTGGGGCCGTTTCCAGAATCGCGATTCCGTCCGCCAGATCCAGAGCGGTGCGCAGGCTATCGGCCAAACGCGTTTCCATGCCTTCACGAACAACCAGGCGGTCGACCACAACGTCAATATCGTGACGGAACTTCTTGTCCAATGTCGGGGGCTGATCCAGCTCATGGAACTCACCATCCACCTTCACGCGCTGGAACCCCTGCTTGCGCAGTTCCAGAAATTCCTTCCGGTACTCACCTTTGCGGTCGCGCACGATCGGAGCCAGCAGATAACCCCGCGTGCCCTCCTCCATCGCCATGATGCGGTCGACCATGTCCTGTACCTGTTGCGCCTCGATCGGCTGGCCGGTGGCCGGGCTGTACGGCGTACCTGCGCGGGCGAACAACAGACGTAGATAGTCATAGATCTCGGTTACGGTTCCCACAGTCGAGCGCGGGTTCTTCGAGGTCGTTTTCTGTTCAATGGAGATCGCCGGAGACAGTCCACTGATATGGTCAACATCGGGCTTTTCCATCATGTCGAGAAACTGCCGCGCATAGGCGGACAGGCTTTCGACATAACGGCGTTGACCTTCGGCATAAATCGTGTCGAACGCCAGCGACGACTTGCCCGAACCGGACAGCCCGGTGATCACCACCAACTGATCCCGAGGGATGTCGACATCGATGCCTTTGAGGTTGTGCTCGCGCGCGCCGCGCACCTCTATATTCTTCAGCTCAGCCATTTCCGGCCCCCAACAAACAAGTGGTTTAGAGATAGGCGAGCTTGCCCGAGTCTCCAACAGAAAAGTTAGAACATTTAGTGAACGTACAGGTTTTCGCCGACCAAATCAAACGATGGGCATGGAATCGAACAGCTCGATGCCTGGCTATCTGGCGGATCCATGATCTTGAGGAGAAAATGGCGCGGTTGACGGGGCTCGAACCCGCGACCCCCGGCGTGACAGGCCGGTACTCTAACCAACTGAGCTACAACCGCGCATCTATTTCATGGCCTTTGCCCTGGACCAAGGTTGGCAGCGATGGCGCGGTTGACGGGGCTCGAACCCGCGACCCCCGGCGTGACAGGCCGGTACTCTAACCAACTGAGCTACAACCGCCCGCTGCATGTTCATTGCTGAACGTTTGGGTGTATTATGGCCACGGTCGGGCAGCGTCAAGCGGCGTTTTGCAGTTTTTTGTCAGAATCCAGTTTTTTGTTTGCCCGCTGTTTTTTGCCCGCGCGAATTGTTCAATTTCCCTTGCAGCGCACCCCCGCGGAAGATATGACCGCATGTCATGGGTGATTAGCTCAGTGGTAGAGCGCTTCGTTCACATCGAAGATGTCAGGAGTTCAAATCTCTTATCACCCACCATCCCTTTTTCGGATTTTCGCTTGGAATCAGCGGGCTTGCCATGTCGCGCGTTCGGCGGCTATCTTGCCCTATTTGGCCCGATTAAAGGCCACACACAAAGGCTGAGGTCACCATGACGGGGTTAAAGCGCGACATTGGCCTTCTGGGACTGACCTTCATTTCAGTCGGAGGAATCATCGGCTCGGGCTGGTTATTCGGCCCCCTTCTGGCCGTTCAGCATGCAGGGCCTGCGGCCACGATCTCGTGGATAGTCGGCGCGGTTGCCATGTTCATATTGGCCATCACCTTCGCAGAGATTTCCGCCATGCTGCCCATTCCCGGAGGGATCGCGCGCGTGCCTCAGTTTTCGCATGGCAACATCGTATCGATGGCCATGGGATGGACCGCCTGGATCGGCTACAACACCACAGCGCCAATCGAAGTCGAGGCCATGCTGAAGTACCTGGCGCCGTATGCGCCCTGGCTGCATACGGCCGAGACAGGTGATTTGACCGGGGCGGGTATTTTCGTTGCGCTGGTTTTCATGCTGCTGTTCGTCGCGGTGAATGCGCTTGGGGTCAAGTTCTTCACGCGCGTCAATGCTGCGCTGACCTGGGCCAAGATCGCCATACCAGTTGTCCTGTCCATTCTGCTTGTCGCAAGCCGGTTCAACTTCGAGAACTTCACCCAACCGGATGGTTTTGCGCCCTACGGCGCGCAGGGTATCATGGCCGCCGTTTCCACCGGGGGCGTTATTTTTTCATTCATCGGCTTTCGCCATGTGGTTGATATGGCTGGCGAAGTTCGAAATCCAAAATTTGCAATTCCGGCCGCATTGGTGTTGTCGATTGTTCTTTGCGCCGTCATCTACCTTGGCTTGCAAGTGGCCTTCATCGGTGCGCTGGACCCATCCATGCTGTCCAAAGGATGGGCACAGTTGAGCTTTGGTGGCGAAGGACCACTGGACGCTATCATCATGTCTGTCGGGCTAGTCTGGTTTCTGAGCCTTCTGAATGTCGGATCCGTGATAGGCCCCTTTGGAAACGGGCTGGTCGCAACCGGGTCGAACGCCCGTATCGCTCTCGCCCTTTCAAAAAACAGTTTCCTGCCCAAACGGTTGCAGGTTTTGTCGTCATTCGGGGTTCCGCTGTGGGCGCTGGGGCTGAACTTTCTGATCGGAACGGTTTTCCTGCTGACAGTACCCTTTACCACCGTCATTGCCCTGAACGGTGCGGCCATCGTCTTGTCATTTGCCGTCGGGCCCATAGCCGTGGTTTGCCTGCGAAACCTTATGCCAGATCATCCCAGATCGATCCGAATACCGGCCGTGCGACTTGTCGCGCTGTCCGCTTTCGCCATCGCCACGCTGATCGTCTATTGGAGCGGATGGGACACGGTCTGGCGGCTTGGCATCGCGCTGATTGTCGGGAAAGCTCTGTTGCTGATCCGGTTCCGAGGACGTTTGGACGAAATGGACGTTACCGAGGCCCTGTGGCTTGTGCCTTATTTCTCAGGTCTTGGGCTGATCTCATTCCTTGGGCAATTCGGAGCCGGTTCGTTGAAGCAGATCCCGTTTGGGTGGGACCTTCTGCTTTGCATCCTGTTTTCGTCGATCATTTTCGTTCTTGCCGTCCGCTCGGCGCTGCCAGAAAAAAAATTCAATGAATACATAGCAGAAGAAGAAATACTTGATCCAAAGCAACCCGTCATTGGATTGTAAAAAAGGCAGGGCATTCGCCCCGCCTTTTCATTCGCTCAATCTGCTTAGTGTGCCGTGGCCGATGGCCCAGTCGCCTCTGACGAGGCTGCGGCGGCTGCCGCGGCCTCCTCGGCGGCTTCGTCCCATTCAACCGGCTCCGGTGTACGAACCAGAGAATGCGCAAGAACCTCCGAGACGTGCTTGACCGGGATGATCTTCAAGCCATCCTTCACATTGTCCGGGATATCCGCCAGGTCCTTTTCGTTTTCCTCTGGGATCAGGACCGTCTTGATACCACCGCGCAACGCAGCCAGCAGTTTCTCCTTCAAGCCGCCAATCGGCATTGCGTTCCCGCGCAACGAAACCTCGCCCGTCATGGCGATATCCTTGCGAACAGGAATGCCCGACAGAACCGATACGATCGATGTCACCATCGCCAGACCCGCTGACGGACCATCCTTGGGCGTTGCGCCATCCGGCACGTGCACATGGATGTCGATCTTGTCGAACTGAGGCGGTTTGACTCCGATCTTGGGAGAAATCGACCGCACATATGACGACGCCGCATCGATGGATTCTTTCATCACATCGCCCAGCTTGCCTGTCGTCTTCATCCGACCTTTGCCGGGAAGCTTCAGCGCCTCGATATGCAGCAGATCGCCCCCGACCGAGGTCCAGGCCAAACCGGTCACGACACCGACCTGATCGTCCTGTTCGGCCAGACCGTAACGGAACTTTGGCACGCCCAGGAATTCATCCAGGTTTTCAGGCGTGACCGTAACGGTTTCCGCCTCTTTCTTGATGATCTTGGTCAGCGCTTTCCGTGCCACCTTGGCGATTTCGCGCTCGAGGTTCCGCACACCGGCCTCCCGGGTATAGGTGCGGATTATCTTTTGCAGCGCCTCATCGGTCAGCTCAAATTCCTTGGTTTTCAGACCATGGTTTTTGACCTGCTTGGCGATCAGGTGCTGTTTGGCGATCTCGCGCTTTTCATCCTCGGTATAGCCGGCCAGTGGGATGATCTCCATCCGGTCCAGCAACGGCCCGGGCATGTTATAGCTGTTGGACGTGGTCAGGAACATCACGTTCGACAGGTCATATTCGACCTCAAGATAGTGATCCATGAACGTGTTGTTCTGTTCCGGGTCCAACACCTCGAGCATCGCCGAGGCCGGGTCACCACGGAAGTCCTGCCCCATCTTGTCGATTTCATCGAGCAGGATGAGCGGGTTCGTGGTTTTCGCCTTTTTCAGCGCCTGGATGATCTTGCCAGGCATCGAACCGATATAGGTCCGGCGGTGGCCGCGGATCTCGGATTCGTCGCGCACCCCACCCAAGCTAATGCGAATGAACTCGCGCCCCGTGGCCTTGGCGACGGATTTACCCAAGCTGGTCTTGCCCACGCCCGGAGGGCCGACAAGGCACAGGATCGGGCCTTTCAGCTTTTTCGAACGCTGCTGAACGGCGAGATATTCGACGATCCGCTCCTTGACCTTTTCAAGGCCATAGTGATCGGCGTCCAGTATATCCTGCGCACGACCCAGATCCTTTTTGACGCGGGATTTGGTGCCCCACGGCAAAGACAGAATCCAGTCCAGATAATTGCGCACCACGGTTGCTTCGGCTGACATGGGCGACATGTTCTTGAGCTTCTTCAGCTCGCCTTCCGCCTTCTCGCGCGCTTCCTTCGACAGCTTGGTCTCGGCGATCTTGGCTTCCAGTTCGGCGATCTCGTTCGCGCCGTCCTCGCCATCGCCAAGCTCTTTCTGAATGGCCTTCATCTGCTCATTCAGATAATACTCGCGCTGGGTCTTCTCCATCTGGGATTTGACGCGGGTCTTGATCTTTTTCTCGACTTGCAGAACCGACATTTCGCCCTGCATCAGGCCATAGACTTTTTCAAGCCGCTCGCTGACGCTGAGCGTTTCCAGCAGGTCCTGCTTTTGTTCGACCTCGATGCCCAGATGGCCCGACACAAGGTCGGCCAGCTTTGCCGGCTCGGTGGTTTCACCCACAGCCGTCAGCGCTTCTTCGGGGATGTTCTTGCGCACCTTGGCATAGCGCTCGAACTCGTCCGCGACGGTGCGCAACAGGGCTTCGGTCGTGGTGACGTCACCCGGGATTTCGGTCAGATATTCCGCCCGCGCCTCGAAAAACTCTTCGTTTTCAAGAAACTCGGTGATCTGCACGCGCGCCTGCCCTTCGACAAGCACCTTGACTGTGCCGTCGGGCAGTTTCAGCAGCTGCAACACATTGGCCAGAACACCGGACTGGTAAATACCGTTCTCATCCGGGTCGTCGACGCTGGGGTCGATCTGACTGGACAGCAGAATTTGTTTGTCATCCTGCATCACCTCTTCCAGCGCGCGGACCGATTTGTCTCGGCCCACGAAAAGCGGCACGATCATATGTGGGAACACCACGATATCGCGCAGCGGCAGGACGGGGTATGAGGAATTCAGAGGCTCTTGCATGCTCTATCCTTATCATTGGCAAGATGGCGCTTGTCCCTCATCGAGGCAACATCCGGCCATCTCCTGTCTTGGACGATAAAGGTGGGGCCTCATCGCCCTTTTTCAACCTTATCGCCATGTATCGTGTCGCAGCATGAACCGAGGTTTTCGGGACTGCAAGATGTCCCGGGAACATATCCACCGAAATTAGTGTAGCATGCATATGCAATGCGCAACTTCGGGGTCAGAACACCTGCTGCACCGCCCGGGACAGAAAAAACCCGTGGCCATCCAGGTTGCGACATTCCAGACCTTTCGTGGAGGAGGTACAGGTAAATCCTCCGAACCGACCGGTTACACCGTATTCCGCACGGTCAAATCCGTCCCGGCTCCGGTTCAGTGGCTGGCACAGCAATTCCACGGGACCGGTGTCGAACATCTGAAAATCATGCCCCCAGTCAGATTGGCAGTTCGCGGGGCGCGGCAACGCCGGAGGGCCGTATCTTTCTATGATCGTACACCGAATGTCCGAGGACTCGGGGCTTTCCCCCACCGAACACTGAATGTTTTCGGATGGGGTTTCAAAGGTCCAGACGTCAGCAACGGAAGGGGATGCGCAAAAAATGACTGCGCCGAGGAAAAAGCGGAACATCAAAAATTCTCCGGGTAACAAACAAAACAACTTTGAACAAAGTGGTTTCAGAATACCGGAAAACCCCGCAATTGTCACCTGAACGGACAGGTTACAGGGGCTCGATGTCCCCCTGTGCGCGTTGCGCGTGGAACGCGGCCTGCCACGCTTCGAATGAGCCTTCAGCGATCGCGTCCCGCATGCCCTGCATGATTTCCTGAAAGAAATGCAGGTTGTGCCAGGTCAGCAACATGCCCGAGATCATCTCGTTGGCGCGGAACACATGGTGCAGATAGGCACGTGAATAGTTCGAACAGGCCGGGCACGAACAGTTTTCATCCAGCGGGCGCGGATCGTCCGCATGGCGCGCGTTCTTGATGTTCACCACGCCATAGCGGGTGAACACCTGACCGGTCCGACCTGAACGGGACGGCAAGACGCAATCCATCATGTCGATCCCGCGCGCCACTGCTCCGACTATATCATCCGGCTTGCCAACGCCCATCAGGTAACGCGGCTTGTCCATGGGCAGGAAATCAGGCGCATAATCGAGACAGTCGAACATGGCCTCCTGCCCCTCGCCCACTGCCAGACCGCCAACGGCGTAGCCTTCGAAACCAATCTTCTTCAACGCCTCGGCGCTTTCTTCCCGCAGATCCCGCTCCAGACCGCCCTGCATGATTCCGAACAGAGCATGCCCCGGACGATCCCCGAATGCGTCACGGGACCTCTCGGCCCAACGCATCGACAAACGCATAGACTCGGCGATCCGGTCGCGATTTGCAGGCAATGCAGGGCATTCGTCAAAGCACATCACGATGTCGGAACCCAGAAGGCGCTGAATTTCCATTGATCTTTCTGGCGTCAGCTCGTGCTTCGATCCATCAATATGGGATTTGAAGGTCACACCCTTTTCGGTCAGCTTGCGCAAGCCGGCCAGCGACATGACCTGAAACCCCCCCGAGTCCGTCAGGATCGGTCGGTCCCAGTTCATGAACTTGTGCAACCCGCCCAGGCGATCAATCCGCTCGGCCGTGGGGCGCAGCATCAGGTGATAGGTGTTGCCCAGCAGGATGTCGGCCCCGGTGGCCCGGACGCTTTCCGGCATCATCGCCTTGACCGTCGCGGCGGTACCAACCGGCATGAAGGCAGGTGTCCGCACCTCGCCACGCGGAGTGCTTATAACACCGGTGCGCGCCTTGCCGTCTGTGGCCTTGAGCTTGAAAGAGAATTGCTGGGTCATGTCATCGCCTCGGATCGCCGAACCGGGCAGGATTTGCCCGATCCGATCGGTCTTTGCAACCCGTCAGGGCAAGGATGCAACGCGGTCAGTAAACAGACACACGACACCCGCCCCATCCACATCACGACAAACATGAACTGCGGGACGATCCCGGTCAGGTTGCGTCGCACCTATCCGGTCGCCTTCCGTCACAACACGCAGCCCGGTTTCGACCATGTCGAACATGGCCCCATGCGAACAGGCGATCACGGCGGTAGAATCATGCAGGCCGCACCCTTCCAATCCGCCGATTTCTTTATAGAATTTCAGGTAAAATCGAGAGATATCACGCAGAAAAGATCCCATGCCGGGCGATTTTTGAGCCAGCGCGTCGAAATCCGCGGTCTCGTAAAGTGTTTTCAGGGTAACGTCCAAACCAACCAGCACGGTCTCGGGCGGTGCGGAAAAGACCGCATCTGCGGCAACCGCATCGTGATAGATGTTGGCTTCTGCATGGTCGGTAACGTTGCCCTTGCAGTAGACGGCACCGCCCATGATCACCAAACGGCCGAGGTTACCGGCAAATTCCGGGTCCAATCGCATGGCGTTGGCAATGTTGGTCAGCGGTCCGACCGCACATACCACCAACTCGTTTTTGTGCATCCGGGCCATCTCGGCCAGAAACTCTGCGGCGGGAAGATCATGGTTCCGTCCGATCTCGGGAATCTCGGTCAGATCGCCAAACCCTTCGGGACCATGGACATGGTCCGATGGGACGTGCATGTCAGCCCCCAGAGGGAAAGGCGCACCCTCCGCCACCGGAAGGTCCAGGCCCAGCTTGTCCAGCAGGAAACGGGCATTGCGGCTGGACTGATGAACATGCGCATTGCCGAACACCGTGGTCAGGCCGATCAGGTCAAATTCAGGCGCAGCGGCGGCATAGGCGATCGCCATGGCATCGTCGATGCCGGGGTCTGTATCGATTATCAATTTCATCCCCGCCCGATACCGCAAACAAGCCGGGATGCAAAGCAGTCACAGCAGTTCGGCTCAATGCTGAATTCCCGTAGTGAGGCGTTTGCATCTGCCGGTTTTCCCTCCATACCAGAGTTGAAACGAGCGACTCGATCCCCATATGTATACCATAGTACACAATAAAAAGAGGACAGAATGACCGAAGATCAGATCATCGGACTGCTTTCATCAAACATCATTTACCTGCTGGCCGCCGTGCTGGTGGTCATCGTTATTTTCAAGGGCATCAAGATCGTTCCGCAATCCGAAAAATACGTGGTTGAACGGTTTGGAAGACTGCATTCGGTGCTGGGCCCCGGCATCAATTTCATCGTTCCGTTACTGGACGTTGCCCGCCACAAGATCTCGATCCTTGAACGCCAGTTGCCGAACGCGACACAGGACGCGATCACCAAGGACAACGTGCTGGTGCAAATCGACACCTCTGTCTTCTACCGCATTCTCGAACCGGAAAAGACGGTCTATCGTATCCGCGACGTTGATGGAGCGATTGCCACCACGGTTGCCGGTATCGTTCGTGCCGAGATCGGCAAGATGGATCTGGACGAAGTGCAGTCGAACCGTGCACAGTTGATCACACGCATTCAGGAAAGCGTTGAAACCGCAGTGGATGATTGGGGAATCGAAGTGACCCGGGCCGAGATTCTGGATGTGAATCTGGATCAGGCCACCCGCGATGCCATGCTGCAACAGCTAAACGCAGAACGCGCCCGCCGTGCGCAGGTGACCGAAGCCGAAGGCCAAAAACGCGCCGTCGAACTGCACGCCGATGCCGAGCTGTACGCAGCCGAACAAACCGCCAAGGCGCGACGCATTCAGGCCGAGGCCGAGGCCTACGCGACAGGCGTCGTCGCCAAGGCCATTCAAGACAATGGCATCGAGGCTGCGCAGTATCAGGTTGCACTGAAACAGGTTGAAGCCCTTAATGCACTGGGCAACGGTTCCGGCAAGCAGACTATAGTTGTGCCTGCCAATGCGCTCGAAGCCTTTGGTGACGCGTTCAAAATGCTCAAAGGAGGTAGATGATGGCTGATCCCTTTTGGCTGACCTGGTGGATCTGGCTGGCCGCCGCTCTGGCTCTGGGGATCCTGGAAATCGTTCTGCCCGGATTCATCTTTCTAGGCTTTGCGATCGGGGCCGCGATCACCGGCCTTATCCTCGTCATCCCCGGCCTGACACTGTCATTGCATGTGCTCGCATTGATCTTCGCAGTGTTGTCGTTGATCGCATGGCTGATCCTGCGCAGGCTTTTTGCCTTACCGCATGGTCAGGTCAAAACCTTCACGCATGACATCAATGACTAAGACACAGTGACGCTCACCCGAGCGTCACGCCCCTACTGGACGCTGTTGCTGGTATTCCCTATATAATCACTCAGGCAACTGACCCGAGGCAAAGATGACCCACCCGAGCGAACAGTTTGAAGGCACCCCGTTGATTGCGCCGTCAACGATTGAACACCCGCTGTACGAGGCAGTCGTCGAAGCGTGCCGCACGGTTTACGACCCGGAAATTCCGGTCAACATCTATGACCTGGGCCTGATTTATACGATCGACATTTCTCCGGACAACGCCGTGAAGGTAATCATGACCCTGACGGCACCCGGATGTCCGGTCGCGGGCGACATGCCCGGCTGGATTGTCGAGGCCATAGAGCCTGTTGCGGGCGTCAAGGAAGTCGATGTCGAACTGACCTGGGAACCGCCTTGGGGCATGGAGATGATGTCAGATGAGGCGCGCCTGGAATTGGGCTTTATGTAGCCATCAGGCACTTGCCCCCAGCCGACTGTCACGAAACTTTGGTGTTTTTGTCATCCTATCGTGCAGTCCCTGTCACACTCCTGACGGATAACACCCGAAGGTGGCATTCGCGTATGCGGTGCCTTCGGCTGGGTATGCCATGACCGCCCCCCGCTTCCCAGCTCAAGAATATGGGCCGTTCTTGCCCGAGAACGGTCCTTTTTTGTTCCGACAACGACGATCAATTCTGATTGCAGGTTTCCTTGATCTCTGCCGCTCTGGCGTCCAATTGCTTGACGTAGTCACCTGACAGCATTTGCAGCCTTTTTTGCTCGGTTCCCGTGACCAGCCCCAACAGAGCCCCGGCAGGTGTTATGGCAGCAATGCTTTCCAGTTGTTTGTCTTCCGCATGTTTCTTTTCCGATGCAATTGCGCGCAGATCCCCTTCCGCCGTTGCACAATTCACCGGGTGCCGTTCGGATCCCGTGGCCGCCCAAGCTTCGTCGGACATCGCACACACGCTTACGAAAAAAAGTGCGGGCGCAAGTAAAGCTACTTTAACTTTCGACTCTAAATTATTCATATTTATACCACTTCATGTCATGCCATCTATTCGGGCAGGGTTCCAAAACTTCATAAGACCGATGCTAACCCCGCCTCACGTATCAAAGCAAGTTTGCGGAGCGGCGACGCAGAAACACTAAGCTTTCCAGCGAATTCAATTTCTTTACACGACATTGCCTTGAGCAAACGAGCCTTGGCCCCTAGATTGGGTGTAACGCGCGACAACGGAGACTTACATGTTCGGCATCCCCGGCAAACAGGCTGTGACCATGACGCCCAAAGCCGCAGAGCAGATTACCCGCCTGATGGACTCGGGCGGTCACGCTGGTTTGCGCATCGGCGTCAAAAAAGGCGGCTGTGCAGGCATGGAATACACCATGGAATACGTCGATCAGGCAGATCCCCATGACGAAGTCGTCGAACAGGATGGCGCGCGCATCATGATTGCGCCAATGGCCCAGATGTTTCTGTTTGGAACCGAAATCGATTACGAAGTGTCGTTGTTGGAATCCGGATTCAAATTCAAGAACCCGAACGTCGTCGACGCCTGCGGCTGCGGTGAGTCGATCAAATTTGACGAAAGCATCGGCCAACAAGGCTAAGCCCGCCTCATCACTTTTCATTTGAACGTCCCATGCGGACCGATCTTCGATGTTTCCGTCCGGGATCAGCATGCGAGCAGAATTGTAAGATGATGCCGACAATGCTATCCGCATGCTAAAATCATCGGATGATCAGGGAGATACCGAAATGCGGCAGAAGCTGGCAGCTGGAAACTGGAAAATGAATGGGACCGGCGCTGAGCTGACCGAGTTGAAGGCGCTGTCTCAGATCCACCCGGCGGCATCGGTGGAAATCCTGATTTGCCCACCGGCAACACTGCTCAGCCGCGCATCAATTGCCGTTCAGGGCACTGCCATCTCTGTCGGTGGTCAGGATTGTCATGCCGCAAAATCAGGCGCGCATACCGGAGATATCAGTGCGGATATGCTGGTGGATGCCGGTGCAACATCGGTCATCCTGGGCCATTCCGAGCGCCGCGTGGACCACGGTGAACATGACGAAGATGTGCGGGCCAAGGCGCGCGCAGCAATGGATGCAGGTCTGAAGGCGATCATTTGCGTCGGCGAAAGCCTTGAGCAGCGCGACGCTGCCAATACGCTCGACATAATCGGCGGCCAGATGTCCGGGTCGATCCCGGATCAGTCGACCGGCGAGAACCTGATCGTCGCATATGAACCGATCTGGGCAATTGGCACCGGCAAAGTTCCCACCCTGGAAGAAATCGGGGAAGTTCACGACTTCATGCGCGCCCGGCTGGAGCGCCGCTTTGGCGAAGGCGTGGGCCGTTCCGTCCGCCTGCTTTATGGCGGTTCGGTAAAACCCGACAATGCGGCGGATATATTTTCAGTTTCCAACGTCGATGGCGCACTTGTGGGCGGGGCCAGCCTGAAAGCGTCTGATTTCTCGGGAATCATTCAAGCGCTGGAAGACGCCTAATTCCAGACTTCGTCTCGCAGTTTCTTCGGCCCAAGGGTCGGTTATTCAATAGATCGTCGCTTCAACGCGTTGCGGTCAGGGTTGTTCACTACAACAGGCCCGTCCGCTTTGATCGTACAAAAATCCTGCCTTGCGCACGAAACTCCGTGAGTTGACGAAGATACGCGAGATTCCGAACTGAGCGATGGGAAGCGAACAAAATTACACAGGGTAATGGCGCGATATGTTTTCTGACGCCCCGCCTTGCGCAGGGCATCCAGCTCTTCCAGCACGGTCGGGTTGCCGCCCTGTACAGGCTGATTGCGACCTTGTGAGACAAATCCGCCATCCCGCGCCAGAACTGATCCGATGCGACATCCGCCGTCATCAGATCCGGCCTTCGCTTTTTCAAAAGCACCGCAAAATGCGTCTGTCAAAGCCGGTCAAAATTCCGAGCTCCGCTTCGTGTGTGTGCTGTAAACTGCCGAAGTACTTTGGCTTGGCAAGTCAAGCGCATCAGGCCAGCTTCATCACCACAAGGCCTGTCACGATCAGAACCGCAGCTGCGATCCGCGCAGGTGTCAGGGCTTCGCCAAGAAACAGAATACCGACACTGAACGCCCCCACCGCACCGATCCCAGTCCAGATCGTGTATGCGGTCCCCAACGGCAAGTCCCGCATTGCAAGCGCCAGCAGACCAAATGAACCCAACATCGAAACGCCCATCACGGCCGTCGGCCACAATCGGGTAAAACCGGCCGACTGCTTCATGGCAACCGCCCAGACAATTTCCAAAAGGCCAGCAAACAGAAGAAAGATCCAGGGCATAAGACAACCTCATATCCGTACGGGTCGTCCCGAATGATGTCCCAGAAAGCAGAGGTCGTCCTCTTTGCCTCAGATAAGAACCCATCGCGCGGTTTCAAGACACGAAAAAGCCGGGCAGTTGACACCACCCAGCTTTGTTCAGTTTTCAGGCAGTCTAGTTGGTTATTATTTCCGGCCCCATGAAGGTGTTGGGCAGGAAGGTCGATATCCACGGAATATACGTCACCATGATCAGGAAGACGAACAGCACCGCAAGGAAGGGCAGCGCCGCCTTCACAACGCTCATCATCGGCATACCCGCAACACCCGAAGTCACGAACAGGTTCAGACCGACCGGAGGCGTGATCATCCCGATCTCCATGTTGACCACCATGATGATACCCAGATGGATCGGGTCGATGCCCAGCTCGATAGCGATCGGGAACACCAGGGGCGCCACGATGACCAGCAGGCCAGACGGTTCCATGAACTGACCGCCGATCAGCAGGATCACGTTTACCACGATCAGGAAAGCCACCGGGCCAAGGCCCGCCGACAGCATCGCTTCGGCGATATGCTGCGGCACCTGTTCGTCGGTCAGAACATGCTTGAGGATCAGCGCGTTGGCGATCACGAACAGCAGAGTGACAGTCAACTTGCCAGCCTCGAACAGCGTATGCTTGGTGTCCGGGTGAAAGAAAGCCGTGATCAGCGCATAGGGTTTTTTCAGCAGCGGCAGGTTCTGGGTTCCTTCTTCCGTGCTCAGCGGGCCCATGTCCTTGTACACAAAGCTGGCAATGAAGAACGCGTAGACTGCGGCGACTGCGGCGGCTTCGGTCGGCGTGAAGATGCCACCATAGATACCACCCAGAATGATGACGATCAGGAAAAGACCCCAACCGGCCTCACGGGCCGAGGTAAAGATCTCTCCCCAGCCTTTCCATTCGCCCTTGGGCAGGTTCTTGACCTTGGCCATGACATAGATGGTGATCATCAGCATCAAACCGGCCATCAGACCGGGAATAACACCTGCAAGGAACATGCGCCCAACCGAGACTTCAACAGCGGCGGCATATACGACCATGACGATGGACGGAGGGATCAGAATACCCAGCGTCCCCGCGTTGCAGATCACACCGGCGGCAAATTCCTTGGAATAGCCCACCTGACGCATCCCCGCGATGACGATCGAGCCAATGGCGACCACGGTCGCCGGAGACGACCCGGACAGGGCTGCGAACAGCATGCAGGCAAAGACGCCCGCAATTGCCAGCCCGCCGGGCAAATGCCCGACACAGGCGATCGAGAACCGGATGATCCGTCGTGCGACACCACCTGTAGTCATGAAGGACGACGCCAGGATGAAGAACGGGATCGCCAGCAGGGTAAAATGCCCTTCAAAAGCCTCGAACAACGTGCCCGCGACAGAAGCGAGTGAACTGTCTGAGTAGATCAGCAGAAACAGGGTCGAGCTGAGGCCAAGCGCAACCGCAATCGGCACACCGATCAGCAGCAGGCCGACGACCATCGAGAAAAGAAGTACGACGTCCATTAGTTGTGCTCTCCTTGCTGAGCGCGGACTTCTTCGATCTCGTCCTCGACTTCATGGCTGGCGACAAGGCGATCCGTTTCGCCACGCCATATCTGAACGGCAACCTGGGCGAACCGGATCACCAGCAGCAGCATCGATACCGGCAGCACCAGATAAGGCACCACTTTGGGAAGCTTCTCGTACCCTTCGCCATAGTTGATCAGGTCTTCCAGAAACCGCAGCGGAGCGACCATCGGGATATCGTCCACCTCATAGAAGCTCTGGCTGCGGGCGTCGAAGTTGAACCCGGTCGGGAACCAGCGTCCGGATGTCGGCGGCAGATCCGCGAAAACCGCCCAATAGTCATAGGCGCCCTTCAGCAGCAGCAACGAAAACACCAGACAGCACCCCACAGCGATGAGCGCTAGAATGCGACGCGGCGCTGGGGCCAGCATGTTCAGGATCGCATCAACACCCAGATGAGAATGTTTCTTGACCGCGTAAGAGGCGCCAAGCAGCACCAGCCAGCCAAAAGTGAACACCGTCAGTTCAAGCGCCCACAGGATATTGGAATTGAAAACAAACCGCGCGATCACGTTGGCAAATGTCACGACCGTCATCAGGCCCAACAGACACGCGATCAGGGTTTCTTCGATATGGTCGACCAGCCCGCCTTGGCCGGAATTCGCACCAGACATCTTTCTGTCCCCGCATTTTTTGTGATGAGAGAGTGTTGGGCGGGCTTGTTCAGCCCGCCCGGCCAGCGCGTCGAATACTCCCCAGTCCCCGGACGCGCTGCCTTTGGCCAGATTCAGAAGCCGGCGTTGATGGCCTGAGCCGCGTCGATCTTGTCCTGACCCACGTCACCTGCGAACTGGTCCCAAACGGGCTTCATCGCATCAACCCAGGCCTGACGCTGTTCCGGGGTCAACTCGCGGATGACACCGCCTGCTTCAACGATCGAGGCTTTGGCTGCTTCGTTCACGGCAAAGGCTTCTTTGTTCCGTGTTTCCGTGACTTCAGCCAGAATGGTCAGGAACTGGTCTCGTACGTCCGGATCCAAGCTGTCCAGCCAGTCCACAGAGGTTACGACCAGATAGTCGATGATGCCGTGGTTGGTCTCGGTGATACCGTCCTGCACCTCGAAGAACTTCTTGCCATAGATGTTCGACCAGGTGTTTTCCTGACCATCCACAACCCCCTGTTGCAGTGCGCCGTAAACTTCCGAGAACGCCATTTTCTGCGGGCTGCCACCAATGGCCTCCATCTGTGCCACCAGAACGTCCGAAGACTGCACGCGGAATTTCAGACCGTTTGCATCCGACGGATCGACCAGCGGCTTGTTGGCCGACATCTGCTTCATGCCGTTGTGCCAGAAGGCCAGACCCTGAAGGCCACGGCGCTGCATGCTGTCCTTCATCGCCTGACCATCGGCCGAAGCCTGGAATGCATCCACAGCGTCAATGTTCTTGAACATAAACGGCAGGTCAAACAGGCGGAACTGCTTGGTGAACTTCTCGAACTTCGACAGTGACGGCGCGGCCAGCTGAACGTCGCCCTGCAACATCGCCTCCAGCACCTTGTCGTCGTTGTACAGGGTCGAGTTCGGATAGACCTCCATGCACATCACGCCGTTCATCTCATCATTGACGCGCTGTTCCAGCAGCGATGCGGCGATGCCCTTGGGGTGTTTGTCAGTGTTGGTCACATGCGCGAACTTGACGACGATTTCACCATCGTCACAGGCTGCCATGCCTGCGGTGGCTGTGACTGTCAGCGCCAGAGCGGTTGCGGCCGTTGTCAGGAATTTCATCTGTCTTTTCCTCCCAGACTTCCTTGAAACTGTCCTTCGACACCAATTCGGTATCAGATGAAGCGAAGTGAAACGAATCGGCACGATCCACTCAACGATTTGTTTTTTGCCCTTCGATTTTCTATTTAGTTATTTTATTTCATAAGGTTATAAAGCATTTTGCGATGGATGCTCGTCCCGTTAGAAACCCCGAGTGCGAAATTCCGCACAGCAATCTTCCAGTTTGTGCGGAAATCCGCACACGCCGCGAATCAAAACCCCCGAATCAACTGGCGCGAAACCGCAGCCCGCGACAGCGGGCTGCCCGGCCCAACAGCTTTAGACGCATGTTAATGCGGAAAAAGGTGGCGGGAGCCCGCCCGTTACCGCCGGTAATCCTCGGCCCGAATCTGGTACCGCGCCAGCTTGTCGTAAAATGTCTTGCGCGGCAGTTTCAACGCCTTCGCCGCATCTGATGCCTTGCCGTTGTGACGACCCAGCGCCGCGATGAGCAGCGACCGCTCCACCCGCGCCATCTGTTCGCTGAGCCCCAGATCAGTTGCCTGCGCGACTTCTTCCGGCATTCCCAGCACGAAGCGCATCGCGGCTGACATCAGGGATCGCGCATTCCCCGGCCAGTCGCTGGCCATGAGCGACGCCAGATGCTCGGACGAGATTTCCGGCGCCACGATCCCCGCCTGTTCCGCGGCCTGTGCTACGTAATGGCGGAAAATCACCGGAATGTCGTCGGGGCGTTCTGCCAGCGATGGAATGCGCACCCGCATGACATCCAGCCTGTAAAACAGGTCTGCATTGAACCGGCCTTCGGAACTCAGCGCCGACAGATCAGCAGTCGTTCCCGCAATGATACGCCCGCCCGGTCCATGCTCGATGATCTCCAACGCCGCAAATTGCGTGGCATGGGGCATGGCCGAGACTTCGTCCAGAAACAATGACCCACCTGCCGCATCTTCACAGCACTTGGCCAAGTCGTCGGGGCTAAGGCTTGAGGCCGTGCGTTTGACAAATGGTCCCTGCCCTGCTGGCGACATCAGATGCACGACCTCGGCGACCTTCGAGATGCCGCTGCCCGGCGGTCCCGTCACAAGAACTTCGGCACCTGTTGGCGCAACGGTCCGAACCCGTTCGCGCAGGGCCTCGGCCTGCGGCGACAGTCCGAACAGCAAACGCGCGGCGGGGTCTCCTCGTTCCAGCTCGGATTTCGCCGCTCTTTGCTCCAACACCTGCGAACGGGCTGCAAAGGCGCGTTCAAGCACCTCCAGAAGATCGGACGCGGCGCACGGCTTTTCCAGAAAATCGAACGCACCCTTTCCCATGGCGTCGACGGCCATGGGAATATCGCCCTCACCCGTCAGAAGAACCACGGGAAGATCCGGATCGACCTCTCGGGCATACGACAAAAGGTGGAACCCGTCCCGCCCCGGCATGCGGATATCCGAGATGATGACACCGGGAAACTCGCGGCTGATGTGATCCTTGGCCGCCACAAAGGATCCAGCGGTCGTTGGCTGATAGTCCGCCAATTCTAGAGTTTGAGACAGGGCCTCGCGTACGGCGGCATCATCATCGACCAACAAAACCCTGCGCATCATGCGGCCTCTTCCTTGTCGCAGGGTTCCAGTTCGACGGTAAACATAGCCCCATCCGCCGTGTTCGCGCCCCGTATATCCCCACCAAAGCTTTGAACCAGCCCGTAGGAAATGGAAAGCCCCAGCCCCAAACCTTCTGACGATCCAACGCTTTTCGTGGAATAGAAGGGCTCGAACATCCGGTCGGGGTCTTCAATGCCCGGGCCAGTATCCTGCAAGGAAACGCTCAATCGTGCGCCTTTTCGCAGCGTTATCGTAATAATCCGTTTTGGTCGCCCCAGCATTGCATCCGCCGCATTGTTGATCAGATTCACGAACACCTGCACCAAACGTACTTCACCCCCCCAAACATACACAGCGCCATTCGGGGGGGTCCAGTTCAGGGTTACATCGTCGTCTCGCAGGCGGGCCTCGGTCAGTTCAACAGCGGTGTTGAGAACCTGAATCAGGTCAACCCGCCCCATCGGTTCGCTTTCGTTGCGAGCAAAGGCGCGAAGGTTCTTGATGATCCGCGCCATCCGCGCCGCCATTTCCGAGATCCGGCCCAGATTCTCGGCAGCCATTTCAGGTTTTCCCCGCGTCATGAACGCTGAACCGTTATCCGCGAATTGTCGTATGGCCATAAGCGGCTGGTTCAGTTCGTGGCTGATGCCCGCCGACATTTGCCCCAAAGCGCTGAGCTTTCCCGCCTGCACCAGGTCTGCCTGGGCCCGCCGCAGCGCCGCCTCGGCTTCTTCCCGTTCCGCCACTTCCTTGCGCAAACTGGCATTTGCCACTGTCAGGTCATGGGTACGTTTGGCCACACGGCTTTCCAGAACGGCATTTGCTTCTGCCAATGCCCGCCGCCGCTCCATGGCAAGAAAGAGCATGGCCCCAAAGGCCAGACAGATCGCCGCGACGGCCGCCGCCTGAAGCCTGGCAAGCTGAAGGGCTGGCGCCACATCCACCAGAACCTCGGCCGTCATGTCGATCACCGGCAAATCAAGGGTCAGATGCAGCGCATCGCGCGGCAGGTAACGCCCCCAGTTCAAATGCCACAACTCGTGCCTGCCGACCTGTTTCGAAGAAAAATCGACGGCCGCACCATCTGGCGGCGTCAATCCCGCCTCACCGTCCGCCCGGCGCCAGAACAGCAGGTCGGATCTGTTGGAAATGAAAACGACACCATCTGAATCGACAAAGAAAACCGCCTCGGTACTGCCACGCCACGTTTGTTCAACGTCCTGAACATCAGCAACGACCATCAACGCGCCTTCGATCTGGCCAGACGGGCCAAAAGTGGGGGCGGCATAGGAATAGATCCGGTCTTCGCCCGAAGGTACAACCTCATGCGCACTGCCCAAGGCGCCCTGCATCGCACGGCGGAAAGCCGGATGATGGGCCATGTTGCGCTGGGACACAGGCTGCGCCGATACCAGCACCTGCCCGTTCGTATCCAGGTACATCATGTTTACGGCGGCCGTTTTGTCAGCGACGTCCAGCAGCGTTGCCTGGGCTTGGCGAATACCGGCCTGCGTATCCAGTTCATGCAAAACGGGGTGAGTTGCCATCAGCACGGCAAGTTCCTGATACACTTGCATCTGCGTGCTCAGCCGGTCAGCCGCCAGCTCAAGATCTGCCTCTGCCTTCTCGCTCAGCTGAGACAGGGCCTGTCGATAGCCATAAGACCAGACAAACCCCGACAATAGCCCAACGGCGAGCAAAAAACCGGAAATGAACCAAACCCTGTGCATAGACAGGGTCTTGCATTCAATGCGCCGCATGGCAAGTGTGCGGCGCATGAAGTCTTTTTCGCAATCACCGACAGACCCGGGTTTCGTCCAAAACCCCTACCCGTTCTACGACAAGGCGCGAGGCTCAGGCGATCTGTTCTATTGGCAGGACTATGGTGTGGTCGCCGCGGTTTCAAACCGCGCAGTTCGCACCCTATTTCGGGACCGCAGATTTGGCCGCGAGGTACCGCCCGAACTGGCAGAGCAAGGTCCCGCCCATCTGGCGCCCTGGCTGGCCATCGAGGCCCATTCACTGCTTGAGGCAGAACCGCCAAGGCACACACGCCTTCGGTCATTGGTGATGCGCGCCTTCACGCCACGGGCGATTTCTGCGCTGCAACCTTCCATCGAAGATCTGTGCCACGGCCTGATCAAGGAATTCCCTCGGAACACGTTCGACCTGTTGGAAGCCTATTGCACTCAGGTTCCGGTGGTCACGATCTGCCGGCTTCTGGGCGTCCCCGAAGCCATGGCGCCCGATCTGCTACGGTGGTCTCACGATATGGTTGCCATGTATCAGGCCAATCGCACGCAGGACACCGAAGACACGGCCGCCAAATCATCTCGGGAGTTCACCGAATTCCTGAAGGAATACATAGAGCTGCGGCGCAATGATCCACGGGACGACCTGATAACCCGGTTGATAAGCGCCGAGGAAGAAGGCCAGAAACTGTCACTGGACGAGCTGGTTGCCACCTGCATCCTGCTGCTCAACGCAGGCCATGAGGCCACCGTGCATTCACTGGGGAACGGGGTGAAAACCCTGTTGCAGACCCGTACCGCCCCCGACGCCCTGGCACCGGATGGACTCGACGCAACCATCGAAGAGATCCTGCGCTTTGACCCGCCTCTGCACATGTTCACACGTTACGCGTATCAGGACGTGGACCTGTTCGGCCATTCATTCAAACGTGGCGATCAAGTGGCACTGTTGCTTGGCGCGGCCAACCGCGACCCCGCTGTCTGGGCGGAACCGAACACGTTTCAGCCGAGCCGTCCGATTGAAGTCAACACAAGCTTTGGGGGAGGAATTCATTTCTGCGTCGGCGCACCTCTGGCGCGTCTTGAAATGCGGATTGCTTTGCCGATCCTGTTCGAAAGCTGTCCAAACCTGAAACTGGCTGCGCCGCCGCTTAACTCGGACAGCTATCACTTTCACGGGCTGAATCAGCTGCTGGTCAGACGTTAGCCATCACCTTTCGCATTTCTACACGACGCTTCCGGCGATTTTGCTTCCGGCCGGATGAAAACACCCATCAGTTCATCTGGCTCAAAGCCCCATGAAAGACACAGGCAGAAGGGTATGGCCGTGGGTTCTAAGCCCCCTCTGCCAACGCATTCAGCGGCAGCATCGTCGTGGACTTGATCTCTTCCATGGACAACAACGCCGTGACATTGTGCACACGCACCTCCGAGATGAGCGACTGATAGAACTGATCATAGGCACGTGCGTTCTTGACCCGGACTTTCAGGATATAGTCGATATCACCCGCCAACCGGTGCGCCTCTTGCACTTCGGGGTGATCCTTCAATGCTTTCAGGAATTTACGTTGCCAGTCCGCCTCATGTTCCGAGGTGCGGATCAAAACAAAAAAGGTGGCTTCGAACCCAAGTGCCTCGGCATCCAGCAGCACCGTTTGCTGGCCGATGATTCCCGCCCCCTTGAGCTTGCGAATGCGATTCCAGACAGGCGTCTTTGAACTGCCGACCCGAGCCGCAATTTCGTCCAATGATTGGCCCGCGTCCCGTTGCAGCTCGGCCAGAATTTTTCGATCCGTGTCATCTATCCGCACCGACATTCCAATTTTCCTTCTGTTTCGACACCCCTGTTCCGGTTTTCCCGAAAATCGGAACATTTGTCCTTATTTCAGCGGCGATATGGCGCTTTGGTGGGAATATTTCCTATATTGAGGGTCAAGTCAAACAATGTCCGAGACGATCCGATGCAGGATTTTCACACAACCAAGCGCAAAGGTCATGTCGACTTTGTCGGCGCCGGGCCCGGTGACCCCGAATTGCTGACGCTCAAGGCGTTGGCCGCATTCGAGCGCGCGGATGTGGTGCTGCATGATCGCCTGATCAGCAAGCCTGTGCTGGACATTGCCGCCCAGAGCGCCGCTTTGGTCGATGTCGGCAAGGCCGGGTTCGGCCCCTCGTGGAAGCAAAGCGATATCGACGCGCTTCTGGTTGAACACGCCCTGAATGGCAACCGTGTGGTGCGCCTGAAGTCGGGGGATCCCACGGTTTTTGGTCGTCTGGACGAAGAAATCGAAGCCGTCGATGCGGCCGGCATATCCTGGCAGATCATTCCCGGCATCACGGCGGCCTCTGCCGCAGTGGCTGGCATCGGTCAAAGCCTGACCCGCCGTGGACGCAACTCATCGGTGCGTTTTTTGACCGGGCACGACATGCAAGGATTCGCGGATCACGATTGGAACGCTCTGGCTCAGGCCGGTTCCGTGGCGGCAATCTACATGGGCAAGAAATCCGCTCGGTTCATTCAGGGCCGTCTGATCATGCACGGCGCCGATCGCACCACCCCCATTACCCTGGTCGAGAATGCCTCGCGTCCCGACCAACGGATTTTGGCCACCACCTTGGACCAGTTGCCCACCGATCTGGCCGCCGCCGAAATGGATGGACCGGCCCTGACCTTCTATGGCCTTGCCCCGCGCGAAGCGGCGCAGGCTGTAACCGAATTCAACAAGGAGCTTGCCTGATGGCCCGCGCTTTTACCCCCAAAGTCGTCACTGCAAATGACTTGCTCGAAGGTGACGTGATTTATCTGACGGAAGATGACCGCTGGTCTCGTGACCTGAGCGAAGCAGAACTGATCACCGACGAGGCGCATGCGCAGGTTCGCCTGCTGGATGCCGCGCGTCAGGCAAACAAAATCGTGGGCGCTTATCTGGCCGATGCCGTCGCTGGCGAAAACGGCCCCGAGCCCACCCATTTCCGGGAAGACTTCCGCCGCACTGGTCCGTCCAACTATGCCCACGGCAAACAGGAAACTTCCCCGCAGCCCCGGGCCTGACCTCTGGCCCTTCTCTCTCCCCTTCAAGGCCCCAGGTTCGGGGCTGCAACCAAGGACAGCTAGACATGTATCGCTACTCCGAGTTTGACAAAGATTTTCTGGCAGAGCGTAACGCGCAGTTCCGCGCTCAGGTCGAGCGCCGCATCGACGGTTCGCTGACCGAAGATGAATTCAAGCCTCTGCGCCTGATGAACGGCCTGTATCTGCAATTGCACGCATACATGCTGCGAGTCGCCATTCCCTACGGCACGCTGAACAGCGCGCAAATGCGTCAACTGGCCCTGCTGGCTGAAAAGTGGGACAAAGGTTATGGTCATTTCACCACCCGTCAGAACATCCAGTACAACTGGCCGAAACTGAAAGATGTGCCAGACATGCTGGACGCGCTGGCCGAGGTCGGCATGCACGCCATCCAGACCTCGGGCAACACCATCCGCAACGTGACCGCCGACCATTTCGCCGGTGCCGCCGCGGATGAGGTCGCCGACCCGCGCCCCTATGCCGAACTGCTGCGCCAGTGGTCGACCGACCACCCGGAATTCCAGTTCATGCCGCGCAAGTTCAAGATCGCGATCACCGGTTCGGAAAACGACCGCGCCGTGATCAAAGCGCATGACATCGGCCTGCAACTGGTCGAACGTGACGGCGTTCTGGGTGCCCGCGTTATCGTGGGTGGTGGTCTTGGCCGCACCCCGATGATCGGTAAGGAACTGTCCGAATTCGTCGCTTTCGATGATCTGCTGGCCTATCTGGAAGCCACCGTGTCGGTCTGGAACCAGATCGGTCGCCGCGACAACAAATACAAGGCGCGCATCAAGATCACCGTGCATGAACACGGCATCGAGGCCATCCGCGCCAAGGTGAATGAACGTTTCTTGCAGGTTCGCCCACAGTTCAAGGGCGCCGACATGGCGCTGCTGGATGAGATCAAGGGCCATTTTGCGCCTCCGGCCTTCCGCGAAGGTTCGGTTGCGTCGTTTGAAAGTGCCTATTCCAACGATCCGGTTTTCCGATCGTGGGTCGATACCAACATCGCGCCGCACAAGAACGCGGACCACGCGATCGTTACGATCTCGATCAAGAAACACGGCCAGACGCCGGGTGATGCGACCGCCGAGCAGATGCGCGTGATGGCCGATCTGGCCGAAGAATTCGCCTATGATGAGCTGCGTATCAGCCACGAGCAGAACGTGATCCTGCCGCATGTCCACAAATCGGACCTGCCCGCGATTCACGCCAAGCTGAAACAGCACGAACTGGCCACCGCCAATATCGGCCTGATCAGCGATATCATCGCCTGCCCCGGCATGGATTACTGCGCGCTGGCGACGGCCCGCTCGATCCCGGTTGCTCAGGAAATCGCGACCCGCTTTGAAGAGTTGAAGCTGGAGCATGACATCGGGCACCTGAAGATCAAGATCTCGGGCTGCATCAACGCCTGCGGCCACCACCATGTGGGCCATATCGGCATCCTGGGCCTGGATCGTGCAGGCGTCGAAAACTACCAGATCACACTGGGTGGCGACGCCACTGAGACGGCAACGATCGGCGACCGCACCGGTCCGGGTTTTGCCTATGACGAGATCGTGCCGGCCGTGGAACGCATCGTCGACACCTACCTGGATCTGCGCGAGAGTGCTGAAGAAACCTTTCTTATGACCTATCGCCGCGTCGGCATGGAGCCATTCAAGGCCGCTCTCTACCCCGAGGCTCGGGCGAATGCCGCTTGATCTGATCCAAACGGAACTGGGCAAAGACCGCAGCGACCTGACCGAGAAGGTCAACGCATTGAATGCCCGGTTCCGTCACCACAGCGCCCATGACGTGATGCATGGCGCCCTTGAAGAGATCGATGCGCTTGCTCTGGTCTCAAGCTTTGGTGCGGAATCGGTGGTGCTGCTGCACATGGCTGCGGTGATCGACAAGATGACGCCGGTGTTGTTCGTGGATACCCAATTGCTGTTCACCGAAACGCTGGAATACCAGCAGGAAGTCAGCGAGCGTCTGGGGCTCAGGAACATCCGGATCATCCGGGCGGATGAAGAAGAACTGCAACGCGAAGACCCCTATGGCGCGCTGCGACTGCGGGATACGGATGCATGCTGCAACCTGCGCAAGACCTTTCCCTTGCAGCAAGCCCTGACCGGGTATTGCGGTTGGATTACCGGTCGGAAACGGTTCCAGTCCGGCACGCGCGCCGCGCTCGAGTTTTTCGAGGTCGAGGACGGCACGGGCCGGATCAAGGTCAATCCGCTGGCACATTGGGCCCCGGACGATGTGCGCGCCTATATGGAAGAAAACAACCTGCCCCGGCATCCGCTGGTGGCCAAAGGATACCCTTCGATCGGCTGTGCGCCCTGCACTTCGCCGGTGAAGGAAGGCGAAGACCCCCGCGCCGGCCGCTGGCGCGATCAGAACAAGGAAGAATGCGGCATTCATTTTGTCGATGGCAAGATGGTGCGCATCGGAGAGAAAACATGAACGTAATCGTAACGGATGAGGGCTTTTCGCCCGATGACTGGACCGACGGCTTTGTCACTCTGGATGATGCCGCAAATGACGTGGTTGCGCTGGACGTCAGCTCGGACACGGACCCGGATGAGCTTTTTGACCGCTTGGGCAGTGCCAAGCTGGTCCGGGTGGATTTTCCATCCTTTGCCGACGGTCGCGGCTTTACCATCGCCCGCACCCTGCGCCTTAAGGGCTATACGGGACGCTTGCGCGCCAAGGGTCATGTTCTGGCAGACCAGTATGCCATGGCACGTCGCTGCGGCTTTGACGAAGTTGAGATTGACGGAGACCTGGCAGATCGCCAGCCCGAAGATCAGTGGCTTTCCCGGGCCAACTGGAAAGAGAACAACTATCAGGCGCGTTTGCGCGGTTAAAAGCCGCCCATCGCCAGCTTGAAACGCAAAGGGGGCAATCTGTCCCCTTTTCCTGACTTGGATCAAAGATTAAACGGAGATGTCGGTTTAGCAGACCGGCAGGTAAACGATGACAGAGATGAAGCCCGTGAGCGAAGCAACTGCCGTGAAGGCCCCGGTCCTGCCGGACGCGCAAACTGTAACCGAGGTCAAGCATTGGACCGACAGCCTGTTCTCTTTCAAGGTGACGCGCCCCGCCACGCTGCGTTTCCGCTCGGGCGAGTTCGTGATGATTGGTCTGCTGGGCGACAATGGCAAGCCATTGCTGCGCGCCTATTCAATCGCTTCGCCATCGTGGGACGATGAGCTGGAGTTCTATTCGATCAAGGTTCAGAACGGCCCGCTGACGTCGAAGCTTCAGCATATCAAGCCCGGCGACCAGATCATCCTGCGCCCCAAGCCGGTTGGCACGTTGGTGCATGACGCCCTGCTGCCGGGCAAACGCATCTGGTTCTTTGCCACCGGCACTGGCTTTGCCCCGTTTGCTTCGTTGTTGCGTGAACCGCAAACATATGAAGATTATGACGAGGTGATCATCACCCATACCTGCCGCGAAGTGGCCGAACTGGAATATGGCCGCCAATTGATCGACAGCATCCGTCAGGATGAAATGCTGGCCGAACTTATTGGCGAAGGCTTTGCTGACAAGATCCACTATTACCCGACAACCACGCGCGAAGAGAGCCCCAAGATGGGTCGGATCACCGACCTGCTGAAGGATGGCACCGTGTTCAGCGATCTGGGCATCGAAGGCGGAATCAAGCCCGAAACCGATCGCGCCATGGTCTGCGGTTCGCTGGCTTTCAACCTGGACATCAAGGAAATCCTTGAAGGTTTTGGTCTGCGCGAGGGCGCGAATTCCGAACCCAAAGAGTTCGTGATCGAAAAGGCCTTTGTCGGCTAAAGGCACCATGCGTTCGGAGCTTTGCAGCCCCGAACGCAAAAATCAGCGGACAAAACACTGTTTTTTCGCAACTGCCGGTGTTTATGCCGCTTGAAGTGTGGCCCGGCCCGGTTTAAATTCCGGGCTCGAAATTCTGCAATTATCAAAGGAATGAACCCATAGCTCGCAGACCTCACAACGCGCCGCCACAACGAGACACCGGCCCGCGCGTCAATGATAAGATCCGTGCCCCCGAAATTCGCCTGATTGGCGCCGAAGGTGAAAATGTCGGGGTGGTTCATCCCGCCAAAGCCATGCAGATGGCCGCCGATGCCGGTCTTGATCTGGTCGAAATTTCGCCCAATGCGAACCCACCGGTCTGCAAGATCATGGACTTCGGCAAATTCAAATACGAAACGCAGAAACGCGAAGCCGAAGCCCGCAAGAAGCAAAAGATCATCGAGGTGAAAGAGGTCAAGTTCCGACCCAACACTGACACGCATGACTATGACGTCAAGATGCGCAACGTCTTCAAGTTTCTGGAAAACGGCGACAAGGTCAAAGTTACCCTGCGTTTTCGCGGTCGCGAAATGGCACACCAGAACCTGGGCCGCGAATTGCTGGAGCGCGTTGCCGAGGACGTCAAGGACTTGGGCAAGATCGAAAACATGCCCAAGATGGAAGGCCGTCAGATGATCATGATGATCGGCCCGCTGCCGCAAAAATAATCCGGTCCAAAGATCGAAACGGTCCAAGCCCCTTCTCTCTTGAAGGGGCTTTTTTGCTCAGGGCGCTTGCCTGCTGCGCAACCAACGGGCCGCATCCCGGAAATCGAACACCAGCGAGGTGATATCGACGATCAGAAGCACCCGGAGAAAGCCGGCAAAGGCTGGGCTCAGGGAGTCTTCGGAAAACAGCAGAAGCGTCACGATGATGACCAACGGTACCCAGCACAGAATGTGCGGCAAGGCCATCGCACCGCTCATCCCGCGTGCACCCAACATGATAGGCACGTTCAGCGCCATGCCTGAAATTGCAAGCAATGCAATCAGGTGCCCCTGTGGCTGATCCAGAAATGCCAACGGAAGCAGGTTTACCGGTACCAAAACAACGGCTACCCAGACCTGCACCCACACAGGGAGCGTTCGGAAACTGCGCCAGATATCCAGCACCATGGACGTCGCCTTTTCCAATTCCATTGCCCACGACACATAGCAAACGTGTCGCAGGCAAACAGGGTGCTCACGGTATTGTCAGAGAACGGCTGAAAAAGAGCGTTCCAGTTTGGTGACAAGTTCGCCTATCTGCTCGTCATCTATGATGAATGGCGGCGCAAGAAGTATATGGTCTCCGTTCCGGCCATCCCGAGTGCCCGCCATGGGATAACAGATCAACCCTTCGGCCAGCGCCGCCTTCTTTATCTTTCCGGCAATACCCAACGACGGATCAAAGGGCGTCTTCGTCTCGCGATCCGCCACCAATTCCACACCCCGGAACAGGCCACGGCCACGCAAATCGCCCACGTTCGGGTGCTGTCCAAACGCGGCTTCCAGTGCGGAATGCAGTTTGCTGCCCATGCGTCCGGCGCGCGCCGGTAAATTACCCTCTGTCAGTTCACGGACCACCGCAAGAGCCGCGGCCGTAGCGACAGGATGGCCGACATAGGTATGCCCATGTTGGAAAAACCCTGATCCATCGCGAATTGCGCCATAGATTTCATCGGTGCACAGCATCGCCCCGATCGGTTGATATCCTGCGCCCAACCCTTTGGCGATGCAAAGAATATCCGGTGCAACACCGTCGTGATCACAGGCGAACAGATGACCGGTGCGCCCCATGCCGCACATCACCTCATCCAGAATCAGCAGCACGCCATATTGGTCGCAGATTTGCCGGATGCGTTTGAAATACCCCTCAACCGCCGGCACTGCGCCAAGCGTAGCACCGACAACCGGCTCGGCCATGAAAGCCATAACCGTTTCGGGACCAAGGCGCAGAATTTCCGCCTCCAGCTCGTTGGCGACGCGCTGACCGTAGTCAAAGCTGCTCTCACCCTCGGGCTTTTCGGCATATTCATAACAGGCCGAGATATGGGTCATTTCGATCAGCATCGGCGCGAATTGAGCCCGTCTCCAGGCGTTTCCCCCGGCAGACAAGGCCCCCAGAGTGTTGCCATGATAGCTTTGCTTGCGCGCGATCACGTGGCGGCGCTCGGGCTGCCCGATTTCCAGAAAATACTGGCGCGCCAATTTGATGGCCGCTTCGGTCGCCTCGGACCCGCCCGATACGAAATACACCCGGTCCAGATCCCCCGGCGCGTGGTGGATCAGCAGATCGGCCAATGCCTCGGCCGGTTCCGAGGTCATGAACCCGGTATGGGCAAATGCGATCTGTTCCACCTGCTGTTGCACGGCCCGGATCACTGCCGGGTTGGAATGCCCCAAACAAGACACGGCCGCATCGCCGCAATCCAGATATCGCTTGCCGTCGGCATCGATCAGGTAAGCGCCGTCGCCACCCGCCGCGACGGGAAGTTCAGATTTGGTGTGGCGTGGGAAAACATGACTCATGTTCCGGTCCTTCCAAGTGTTTCAACCAAAGCCGCGACCGAGGCCGCGTTGTCCGTCCAGAGCGTGCCATCCGGTGCCGTCAGGCTGTTTTCGAATCCAACACGCAAGTTACCGCCGCGCCGCGCGGTTTCGATAAGACAATCATGTTCCTGCGTCCCAAAGGCGCACACCATCCAATTGGCCGGGCTGGACGGAAACGCATCCAGATCCGCTGGCACGGATTGCTGATTCTGACTGTAGCGCCCCAACACAAGCAACCGGTCTGTCTGGTCCGGCTGGACGATACCTTTTGACTGCCAGTCTTCCAGCAGCTTCACATCTTCCAAGTCGTAGAGAATATGCTGAACCCGCGTGCCCTGAGCCGCACATAGCGCATAGACCCGAGGCGCAAGATCAAGGGCCCGCGCGATTTCCCGGACTGAAATCGAGGCCCATTCAGGCCGGACCCGTTGCAGGCAGTCAAACTGCGACGAGACATCGAACACGCCTGCTGCCTCGGTGGTGATCTGAACATCCATGCCCGGCACCACCCTTTTCAGTTCCGCGATTGTTTCGCGATACAATCCGGCATCCAGCGTGTGATGTCCGTCAGCATCCCGTACATGCAGGTGTATGCCATTCGCCCCGGCCTCGTGGCAGCCCCGCGCCGTTGCGACGATCTGGTCCGTCGTGACCGGCAAGGCCGGGTGATCCGCGCGGCCCCGCCGGGCGCCGTTCGGAGCAACCAGAACATATGGTTTTCCGATGGTTTTCACTGTGCTCTCGGTCATTGCGCCCTCGTGTTCGTCTGCCCTCAGCTAATAAGCTCAAGTTTCGTTTTCAATTTACCAAACGGAAAACATATGTTTTGTTTGCCGCATGACCCGCACTCTTACCGCCATCGTTACGCAAATGCGCCGCGAGATCGATGAAATGCCTGCGCAAATGCAGGTCGCCGTAAAGTACATCATCGATCATCCCGCCGAGTTCGCGTTGAATTCGATCCGAACCACCACCGATCGCATCGGCATCAGCTCGAACGTTCTGATCCGGCTGGCGCAACGCATGGGGTATGACAGCTTTGACGCTTTTCGGCGCCCATTTCGAAACGCTCTGACAACCGATGGTGAGGACAGGTTTGGGCAGGATTGGCTGGAACACCTGAAGGAACAAGGACAGTTTGGTGCGGCGCAGGCACGATTTGCGCAGAACGAAATAAATGTCGTGGCCAGATCGCTGCGCCTCATGGCCCCCCGGTTGACGCAACAGGCCGTCGCGCACATCAGATCGGCGCGTCGCTGTTATGTGACGGCCACACGATCCAGCCACGCGCTGGCCTATTACTTTCACTACGCCGCCCGTATGGCCCATCCCGGGCTTCAGCTGGTGCCCCGCCACATGGGTTCGGCCATCGATGATCTGGTCGAAGCCACCGCCGAGGATTGTCTGTTTGCCATCACGGTTCACCCCTATTCCGCCGACACGATTCAGGCGATGCGGTATGCTCGGGGCCGGTCGATGCGCATCGTCCTGTTGTCGGATAGCGAGGTCATCGCCCCGGGGGTTGAACCGGATGTCGTCCTGCCTGTCAGCACGCGAACCTTGCACCCGTTTTCCAGTTTTTCGGGGGCAATGGCCGTTCTTGAATGCCTGCTGGGCCATTTGTTTGACGCCGGCGGAGAGACCGCCAGAGAAAGAGTGGATGCCTATCAGAAAGCACGGGAAGACACCGGAGCGTATTGGCGACCCGGCGTATTGCCAAAGCTTAGAAAACCATAAGCCGGTTCGGTCAAAGCCTCTGGGGTCAACCTCAGAATTCAGCCCCGTTCAGGATCAGCGGCGGATCATTCTTTTCGTTTGGCGCGCGGCTGCGGTCTGGTCGGGATTTCCTTCAACAATCCTCCGACCCCCATTCCGGCAATATCCGATCCGGTCGTTTCGATCCCGCAGGCAACCCGTGACAGAACCCAATCCGCCCCGTTCAACGCCGGAGATCGTGCGCACCCGGGCAACCCGATCACCGGTCGATCCTGCATCGCACCCAGAAACAGCAGGTTTCCCGGATCAACCGGCATCCCGAACCGATCCACCCGCCCACCGGCAAACCGAACAGCAGACGGGGCAACATCGTCCGGGTCCGAGGTCGCGGATCCGGTCAGGATCATGAGCAGATCACCGGTCGTTCTGGTAACCGCCTTGGCCAGCGCATCCACGCGATGCGGCACGATCTGCACATCACACAAATCCAGACCCAGTGCTTCGGTCCGTCCGCGAATGGCGGCGATCCCCTTGTCGTTGGGCGGGCCGCCGGGGATATCCGTGACGATCAAACCTGCCGTCTTGTGAACGGGTCTTGCCAGGCGCACGGCCCCTTGCGCCAAATTGGCGGCCCGCCGAACATCAGCCTCTGGCACGGCATATGAGATGACCTTGATGGTGGCGACCATGCCATTCGGGCCCATCTGCTGGTATTGCGGAACCGTCGCAACCGTGATCATCGGGTTGACCTGATTGAACATTTCCAGCGCATCCACATCCAGAACCGCCACGCCCGGCCCGTCCGCCAACAGGTTGACCCGGCCGGTGAACGCGTCTGTCACGCGCAGATTGGCCGACGCCGCATCTGGTGCAAGAGCCGCGGCCAAACGACGTGCGGCCTCGTCTTCGTGACAATCGCCGGGTTCAAGGCGCGCAACGATCACTTCGCGGATGTCCGCCTGCGTCAACTGCGCCATATGCTCTGCTTGCAGTGACAGCCCCTTGCGCAGCTTTTGACCGTCAGCTGTCACCGAATGGGCCAGAATGGCGCCTTTTGCTTCGGAGACGGGTACCGGACCAAACCTCATGCCTTGCCTCGCAGAACGGCCGTCATCTGCGCCAGAATTGCAACGGCAATCTCGGATGGGCCGGCAGCCCCGATATCCAACCCGATTGGCCCATGAATCCTCGAGATTTGCTGTTGGCTGAAACCGGCTGCTTTCATACGCTCGACGCGTTTGGCGTGGGTACGTGTCGATCCCAATGCACCAATGTAAAACACGCCCGCATCCAGTGCAGCTTGCAACGCCGGATCATCCAGCTTTGGATCATGTGTCAGCAGGACAATTGCGGTGCGCGCATCCAACCCGAGTTTTGCAACGGCCTCATCCGGCCAATCCGTAAGGATCGTTTCCCCCGGAAAACGGGCGCTGGATGCAAACGCGTCGCGCGGGTCTATTATGGCCGGATCATACCCGGCAATTCGCGCCATCGGCACCAATGCCTGCGCGATATGCACCGCACCAACAACGATCAATCGCAGCGGCGGGTTGTGAACGGCCACAAAGGTCTGACCATCTTCTTCAAAACCAGACCGATCCACGCGCAGCCGTTCCGCATAGGCGTTACGACGCAAGGCTCTGTGCCCGGTATCGATATTGACTTCGTAAGCGATGGGTTCACGCGCTGCGCGGGCTGCAACCAGTTCCGCAAGCATCGGTTCAGGCAGCACCTTTCCAACGGGTTCGACAAGAACGCGAATGGTCCCGCCACAGGCCAGCCCGACCGCAAAGGCATCTTCGTCGCTCACCCCGAATTCCAGCAAGCGGGCTTCGCCTTCATCAATGGCCTCAAGCGCTTCGACGATCACCGCGCCTTCGACACAGCCGCCAGACACAGAACCTTCGATCCGGCCATCGCCGCCGATCACCAGCTGAGAACCCACCCGGCGTGGCGCGCTGCCCCAGGTTTCGACAACCGTGGCAAGCGCGGCGCCGCTGCCATTGCGGTGCCACTTCAATGCCGTTTCCGGGCTGTTGTCGAATCGTTCCATCAGGACCTCCAGACATCGTCTGCCTCCAACATAGGCAGGATTGGCGGGATGAAAAGCGCAACGCCCCTGTCAAAACGTCTATGTTGAGCCCTGCAAGCCGATGCTAAAGCCTAAACAATATTCAATAAATCATAGTATTGATTGTTATGGGCCCGGGTTTTAGCTTGTGCGGGCAGCGGGCCAGTTGCCCAAGCTGCATACCAAACACATTTTTTCGGAGACAAGCAGTTGAAACATTATCTTGCACTGGGCGCAGTGGTTGGCCTTTTGACTTCGACCGCAGCGTGGGCTGACACATTCGAACGTTATGGAGAGGTCGAGGGCTGGAAAGTCTTCATCGACAACGAAAAGAAATCCTGCCTGATCGAGGCCGTGGACGACGCGGAAAACGTCGTTCAGATGGGCCTGACCGAAGATCGCGGCGTGGGGTATGTGGGGGTATTCACCAAAGCTGATACCGACATCAAACGTGGCGAAACACAAGAAGTGGCCATCCTGATCGGGGACAACATCTATCTGGGTGAAGCCACAGGTATGAAAGGCAACATCACCAAGGGCTATTCCGGCGGCTATGTTCTGTCAGACAACCCTCAATTCGCGGATGATCTGGCCAAGAAAAAGGTCATGATCGTGTTCCCCGAGACATCCTATGCATTTACCGTCGATCTGACCGGCACCTACAAGGCCATGGAAATGGCCCGGAAGTGCAACGAAGAACAGTTGTCGTAACGGTCTAATCGGAAAGCGCGGCCATCAGCCGTGCTTTCTGCCCCTGGTCGTCAGGTTGTGAAATCACGGCGGCCAGATCCTCGAGCGAGGCAATCGAGTGCCCTGCCCTGAAACTGTCGACATGGGGCAGCATGGCCGCCACACCCTGCGCCTTGGGGGCAAACCCGTCCCAGCGCAGCAGAGGGTTCAGCCAGATCAGGCGTTTGGAGGACAGGTGCAGCCGCTCGATCTCTTTCTCGAGGCTCTCCGGGTCACCCCGTTCCAAACCGTCGGTGATCAAAAGAACAACCGCACCTTGCCCCATGACACGTCTTGACCAATCTCTGTTGAACTGATGCAGACAGTCGCCGATGCGTGTGCCCCCTTCCCAGTCCTGTGCCTCGGCCCCCGCAGCGGCGAGCGCTGCGTCGGCATCTCGATGATGCAAGTGGCGGGTTATGTTGGTCAGGCGCGTGCCGAACGTGAAGGCATGAACCTTGGCCCAACCCGCCCCCTTGGCGTTCGAGACCGTGTGCAGGAAATGCAGAATGACTCGGCTGTATTGGCTCATCGAGCCCGAGATATCGCAAAGCGCAACTAGATTTGGCCATCGCAGTTTGGGTTGCAGCCGGGCGATATCACGCAATTCGCCCCCTTGCCGCATGGCTGCGCGCAAGGTGCGGGCACGATCGATACGGTGCCCCAGATGGCTGGCCTGTCCGCGGCGCGATTCAATGGGTTTGACCGGCAGGGTCATCCGCGCCAATACGCGCTTGGCTTGCGCGATTTCTGCGGTGTTCATCTGTTCGAAGTCCAGGTTGCGAAGACGCTCTTCGGACGATGCCGTTTGCGTGGCGTCAATCTCGATTTCGGTTTCGCCTTCGTCTTGCGCAGCCGGCTGGGGCGCGTCACGTTCGACACCATCCAGCAGGGCCTCGGCTGCGCGCTTTTCCCCGGCATCCGCCTTGCGCTCCTCTTGCACGCCCCGAATGGCAGGAAGCATCATGGCCATCATGTGTTCCATGTATCGCGGGTCGCGCCAGTACATTCGGAAGACCTGCGCAAACACCGTGCGATGTTCGGGGCGGTTCACGAAACAGGCGTGCAGCGTCCAGTAGAAATCCCGTTTCTGGGTAAAACCCGCGGCTTGTACCGCACGAATTGCATCGATCACCCGCCCCGGACCAATAGGCAGCCCCGCCTTCCGCAGCGCGCGGGCAAAATGGGTGATGTTCTGCGCCAGCTTCGGGTTGTCGGGAATCTCCAGCGGGATTTGCTCGGCCATAGCGCGTCAGGCCGGTTCAAGCGTCGCTTTGGCCTCATCCAGAATGCGCTTGGCCTCAGACCCTTGCAGCTTCTGGATGTCGTCCTGATATTTCAGAATCGCCCCCAGCGTGTCACCGATCACCTCGGGGCTAAGGTTCATCACGTCCAGCGCCAGCAGACATTTGGCCCAGTCAATGGTTTCGGCCACGCCGGGTTTCTTGAACAGGTCCTCGGTGCGCAGACGCTGAACGAAAGCCACGACTTCGCGGCTGAGCGCATCGGCGGCCTCGGGCGCGCGCGCGTGCAGAATTTCGATCTCGCGTTCGAAATCGGGATAATCGACCCAGTGATACAGGCAGCGACGCTTGAGCGCATCGTGCACTTCGCGGGTCCGGTTCGACGTGACAATCACAATGGGTGGTTGGGGTGCTGCAACGGTGCCCAGTTCAGGGATCGTGACCTGAAAATCACTGAGAGCTTCCAGCAGAAAGGCTTCGAACGGTTCATCGGTCCGGTCCAGTTCGTCGATCAGAAGAACCGGCGCACCATTTTCGTCGGGGCGCATTGCTTGCAGCAAAGGGCGTTCGATCAGGTATTCATCCGAAAACAGTTCCGCCTGCAACGCGCCCCGGTCGGCCCCGCCCGAAGCTTCGGCCGTTCGGATCGCAACCATCTGCGCCGGAAAGTTCCATTCGTAAACGGCCGAGGACGCGTCCAGACCTTCGTAGCACTGCAACCGGATCAAACGGCGGTTCAGACCGGATGCCAGCGCCTTGGCGATTTCCGTCTTTCCAACTCCGGCTTCGCCTTCCAGAAACAACGGGCGTCCAAGCTTGAGCGACAGGAATACAACCGTGGCAAGGGCCCGCCCGCAGACATAGCCCTGACGTCCCAGCATCTGCTGCACGGCATCGATGGAATTTGGCTGCGTCATGGAAATCCTCTCTACTTCGCGGACAAACAGGTCACGCAAGCGCCTTTGCGTCAAGGCCCCAGCCCCTGTCAGAGCTACGACGTTCCGGTTGGTTGACAAGTTTTTTCGGCAACTCGTTCCGGGCTGGTTGGTCTTTCGGGGCAGCTATGCTAGCGGAAGGCCATGACTGATACCCTCACGATCCGCCGCCCCGACGATTGGCATCTGCATCTGCGCGATGGCGCCATGTTGCAGGCCGTTCTGCCCGAAACTGCACGTCATTTCGCCCGTGCGATCATTATGCCGAACCTCGTGCCGCCGGTCGTGCGCGGGGATCAGGCCGCCGCTTACCGCGACAGAATCCTGGCCGCCCTGCCCGAAGGCATGGTGTTCGAGCCACTGATGACCCTGTACCTGACCGAGGATACAGATGCGCAGGACGTCGCCGCCGCCCATGCCAGCGGGCTGATAAAAGCGGTCAAGCTGTACCCCGCAGGGGCCACGACCAATTCGGCCTCGGGCGTGCGTGACTTTGACAAAGTGCGCCCGGTTCTGGAGAAAATGGCCGAGATCGGCCTGCCCATGTGTGTCCATGGCGAAGTGACCGACGCCGAGATCGACATCTTTGACCGCGAGGCCGTGTTCATCGACCGCGTTCTGGACCCGATCCGAAAATCGACGCCGGGCCTGCGCGTGGTGATGGAACATATAACCACGTCCAATGGCGTGGACTATGTCAAAGCCAACGAAACGGATCTGGGCGCGACGATCACCGCGCACCACCTGATCATCAACCGCAACCATATTCTGGTGGGCGGGATCAAACCGCATTACTATTGCCTTCCGGTCGCCAAGCGCGAGGAACATCGCCTGGCCCTGCTGGCTGCCGCAACGTCGGGCGACACGAGGTTCTTCCTGGGCACGGACAGCGCTCCGCACACGGATGCAAACAAGGAAATGGCCTGCGGCTGTGCGGGGTGTTTCACCGCGACGAATACCATGTCTCTGGTTGCCGAGATGTTCGACAGCGAAGGAGCGCTGGACAAGCTCGAGGCGTTCGTCTCGCTCAACGGGCCGGGCTTTTACCGCCTGCCTGTGAACGAAGAGACGATGACCCTGACCAAAGGCGAGCCGGTTGCATACCCGTCAAAGATCGACACGGGCGATGGACCTGTCACGGTGTTCGACCCGGGCTTTCCACTGCACTGGAGCGTGGCTTAACCCGCCATACGTTCGGCCAGATCACGGGCGCGACCGCCGGTGCGCAGCATCGACCAGATCGCGTCCGCCTCATCCGTTCCGATCAGCTTCGACGCTTTGGCGCGCACACGATCCTCGCGGTCAGACAGCGACATTGGGGTCAGCAGGTCATGCGTCGCCTCGCGGCGGATACCGTCGCGACGCAGCAAGGCCAGATGCGCCTGCGTTTCCGACAGGTTTTCATCTGCTTCGACCGTGATGCGATCTTGCAGAGACTTAATCCGCGGGTCCGCGCAGACCTTGTCGGTATAGCTGTCCGGCAAAGCCGTATCATGCCCCAGCGCCTGCATCGCGATGACCGTCCGGTAAGAGAACTTGGCCCCCAGCCCGGTTGTGGGCGACAACTGATTGCAAACACTCATCCAACGCGGATGGGTTTTGATTTTGATCTCGGCCACTTCGGGTTCCGCGATGTCCAGCGCGCGCGCCGCCTCCAACGCCGCGTGCAGGCCGTGACAACAGGCGTGGAACTTGTGGCTTACCGTTTCGAACAACCATTCATCGCCCAAACCATCCAGCGCGCCTTGATCCGCTGCACCCTGATGTGTCGCGCCAAATCCATACGTGCCTTCCAGCGCGTCGGCGTTGGGTTGAAATCCACGCTGAACAAGCACAGCCGCCTCGACCCCTGCCGAAGCGGCAAGCCCGGCATTGTAAGGCTTGCCCATTGTTCCGAACTGGGCCTTCAGCCCGGCCGCGCGCGTTGCCGTCAAACCCAATACGGACCGCATCTGAACCTTGTCGAATCCAAGCAACCGCCCCACGGCGACAGCGGCCCCGAATGCACCGGATGTCGCTGTCTGGTGGAACCCGGCCTGATAATGCCCCCTGCCCAGCCACAGGCCGACACGGATTGACGTTTCCATACCGACCAGCGCGGCTTCGAGCAGATCGACCAGAATGCCGTCATCCCACTCGGCCACGGCAAGGGTCGCAGGCAGGATGGCGACTGACGGATGCCCGATATGCGCGAAATGCGTGTCATCGTAATCCAGCGCGTGGGATATCGTTCCATTCACCAAAGCTGCGCCGCGCAATGGGGCCGCGCCCCCTCCGAACAGATGGGCCTGAGCGTTCCCGCCCTCGGCCAGAACCATATCGCGTACTATGCAGGATACCGGCTCGGACGCCCCTGCACGACCAACCGCCATCCAATCCAGAACGGACAGCGACGTGACAATCCGCGCCTGAGCCGTCGTTGAAACCGGGCCCGCCGCGAAGGTGGCCAATGCTGCTGTGAAATCCGTCATGAGCGCAGTCTAGCGTGCGCCCTTGCCGCGTAAAGACCTAGCCGTAGAGTTCTTTCGCACGCGCCTCGAATGCGCGGACGATCCGCTGCATGGCTTCGTTGAACACAACGCCGATGATCCCCTGAAGGATGGCGTTCTTGAATTCGAAATCCACATGGAACGAGATGTTGCACCCCCCGTCGGGCGCGTCCTCGAACTGCCAGTCGGATTTCATGTATTTGAAAGGCCCGTCCAGATACTCGGTATCGATCTTCTTCTGATCTGCAAACAGGGTCACCCGGCTGCCGAACCGTTCGCGGAACACCTTGAACGAGATGACCAGATCCGCCTCCATCACCTCGGCCTCACCAACCGCATAGGTCTTGCGGATCCGGGCCGCGGCGCACCAGGGCAGAAACTTTGGGTAGCTGCCCACATCCGCAACAAGATCATACATCTGCTGGGCTGTGTATGGCAGGTGGCGGGTTTCCGAATGGATTGGCATGATGTCCGGTATTTGCAGGTGACAATGGCGCGTCATGTCGTATGTTGCGCGCCAAAGATCAAGGGGGCTGCGATGACTAACCGCGCATATGTGATAGATGAGATGATCTCGGCCAAGGCCATCGCGGCGCGGATCGAAGAGTTATGCCGCGAAATTACGGATGAGTTCGGCGATACCGACAAGCTTGTCGTCGTGGGATTGCTGCGCGGCAGTTTCGTTTTCATCGCCGATCTGGTGCGGGAACTGGACCTGCCGATCGAAGTGGATTTCCTTGAGGCATCCTCGTATGGCGATTCGATGGAGAGCAGCCGGGAAGTGCGCATTCTCAAGGACTTGCGCGGCGCGATCGAAGGCCGCGACGTGCTGGTGGTCGAAGATATCGTTGACACCGGGCACACACTGAACCACGTCACCAACCTGCTGCGCAGCCGCAAGCCGAAACGGCTCAAGTCGATTGCCCTGCTCGACAAACCCAGCCGTCGCGAAGTTGATTTCCGGTCAGACTGGATAGGCTTTGAAATTCCGGATGAATTCGTCGTGGGTTACGGGATCGATTACGCTCAGCGCAACCGCAACCTGCCGTTTATCGGCAAAGTCCGGTTCACCAAGGACTAGCCGCACTTTACCCAGGGCAATTTGAGTGGCTACCCAGCGCCCCAAATTCAAAAAACCCGAATAACAATCGACAAACTTATTCGCGCGCCCTTACTCTTTCTGTCAGCTCGGGAGGACTATGGATGAAGCGTGTAGTTGCGACAGCTGCTGTCGTTATGGCGATCGTGGCACTTGCAAGTTCGGGTGCTGCAAAAGACAACAAGGGCAAAGGGCAAGGTGCCAATAAAAACAAGGTAGAGAAATCCATCAAGTCAAACGGCAAAGCCGTACCGCCCGGTCAAATCAAAAGATACACGCGTGGGCAGAAGCTGCCGGGTGATCTGAGTTTTGACTATATCGACGATCTCGACAACTGGAAGCTCAAGCCTTTGGGACCCGGCCAGCGCTATATCCGGGTGGATGATGAAATACTCTCGATATCTGATGATACGAAGACAGTTATAGAAGCCGTTGGAATCGTTGGCGATCTGGTCAAATAAGAGGATCGAGACTAGCAGGTTTTGCCAAGCACGACGTCAATCGCGCTCAGGAAAATCCCGGTTCCAATCGGAATAAGCGCATCCGGGAAATCATAATCCGGGTTGTGCAGTTGCGGATGGTCCTGCCCCGCCCCCAACCAGAACATGGCCGCCTGCGCGCCTTTGCCGAATTGGCCGAAGTCTTCGGAAAAACGCTGTGGCTGATCGACCAACCTGCACGCGACGCCCCGATCGGCACAGGCTTTGGCCAAAACCGAAACGGTTTCTCGGTCATTGACGCAGGCTTCGAACACCTCGTCATAGCTGATTTCGAACGCCAGCCCCTCGGCCTTCGCCGTGTTTTTGACCAGAGTTTCGGCCTCGGCCATCAGGCTTTCCATCCGCGCGTCCGAAACCGTACGCAGGGTCACCCACAATTCGGCCCGCCCCGGTGCGACACCGACTGTACGCTCGCCCAGCGTGGCGTGGGTGACCGTGGTCAAAGCGTAGGTGTCATCCAAGTCGCCACCCGCCCCCAATCTGGCCAATGCCGGCATCAACGTCGACAATGCACCTGCCGGTGACACGCCGTCCTGAGGGGCGGCTGCGTGTGAGGTTTTGCCCGTCAGAACGATTTGCATCCCGCGCGAGGCACAGTTCGCGGGACCTTCACACAGTTCCACCGCGCCCAGCTCCAGCCCCGGCAAATTATGCAGAGACAGCACGATGTCAGGGGCAACCTCAGCGAACTGAGGATCGGCCCGATATGCAATCGCACCATGTCCGGTTTCCTCGGCGGGTTGGAAGATCAGAACCACGCGGCCAGATTTTGGGCGCTGTTCCTTCAACGCCTCCGCCACCCCGAGAACCATCACCATGTGGCCATCATGGCCGCACAGATGCCCCTTGCCTGCAATCCGAGATGTATATTCCAGATCCGAGAGTTCCTGAATTGGCAGCCCATCCAGTTCGCATCGAATTCCAACTGTGGGGCCGGGAACACCGCTTTCGTAAACGGCCGCAACACCGTGCCCGCCGATGCCGCACAGAACCCTGTCCGCACCCGCTTGGCGCAAAAGATCCGCAACCCGCGTTGCGGTATGCTCCTCTTGCCCCGAAAGCTCCGGCTGTTGGTGAAACTCGTGGCGCAGGCGGATGAGCTGCGCGATCCGCTCGGGTGTCACGCTTGCTGTAGCTTTGCTTGCCGGGCCGCGCGAAGCCGGGCGAAATCGTCGCCCGCGTGGTACGAAGACCGGGTCAGAGGCGTTGCGGATACCATCAGGAACCCCTTGCCATAGGCCGCTTTTTCGTAAGATGCGAATTCTTCCGGGGTTACGAACCGATCCACTCCGTGATGTTTCGGAGTCGGTTGCAGATACTGGCCGATGGTCAGGAAATCGATATCCGCCGCGCGCATGTCATCCATGACCTGACGCACTTGCTGTTCGTTTTCGCCCAACCCGACCATGATGCCCGATTTGGTGAAGATCGACGGATCAAGTTCTTTCACCCGCTGTAGCAGGCGCAGGGAATGAAAGTACCGCGCACCCGGGCGCACTTCGGGGTAGAGACCCGGTACCGTTTCCAGATTGTGGTTGAACACATCCGGCTTCGCTTCGACCACAGTTTCAAGGACAGTGTTGTCGCATTTCAGGAAGTCCGGCGTCAGAATCTCGATCGTGGTTTTCGGAGAACGATGACGTACCGCGCGGATTGTCTGCGCAAAGTGCTCGGCCCCTCCGTCTTGCAGGTCGTCACGGTCCACCGAGGTGATCACCACGTGGTTCAGGCCAAGTTTTTCGACCGCATGGGCCACGCGACCGGGTTCAAATGCGTCAAGATCGTCGGGGCGACCGGTTGCAATGTTGCAGAAGGTGCAGCCGCGCGTACAAATCTCGCCCATGATCATCATGGTGGCATGACCTTGGCTCCAGCATTCTCCTACGTTGGGGCACCCCGCTTCTTCGCAGACCGTCACCAGATTGTTGTCGCGCATGATCCGCCGCGTATCCGCATAGCCCTTGCCACCGGGTGCCTTGACCCTGATCCAGTTCGGCTTTTTGGGCTGTGCATTGTCCGGACGATGGGCTTTTTCCGGGTGGCGCTCTTCGGGGATCTTCAGATCTCGCACGGTCGTTTTCCTGACTTTGGGTCAACTCTTGTTGCTCATAACATAGTCAGAAGCGCGGTGTTAGACCAGCGGCGCATAGCCGCTATGCGTTGTACCCTCGCAAGCGCAGAAATACATCATGCGCGTATTCGTATTTGCAATTTAATTTCAATATCTAGCAAGACGTTGGCCTTATTCGCAATCGCAGCGTTTACGCGATTGAATGCGGTTTAGAACTGTTTTAATTCACACCAAAATCATATGTGAATCACAGGAGTTTGACTATGAAAACCGGCGCAAAACTGCCCGACGTGACCTTTCACACCCGTGTCCGTGACGATTCCATCGAAGGACCAAACCCATTCCGTTGGGAAGACAAGACGACAGCTGACTATTTCGCCGGTAAGCGCGTGATCCTGTTCTCATTGCCGGGTGCGTTCACCCCGACCTGTTCGACTTATCAGCTGCCTGGGTTTGAGAACGGCTATGCCGATTTCAAAGCCATGGGAATCGACGAAATTTACTGCATGTCCGTCAACGACAGTTTCGTGATGAACAAATGGGCCCAGGATCAGGAGCTGAAGAACGTGAAAGTCATCCCCGACGGATCGGGGGAGTTCACCCGGAAAATGGGCATGTTGGTCGACAAGGACAACGTGGGATTCGGAATGCGCTCGTGGCGCTATGCGGCCATCGTCAATGATGGCGTTGTCGAGGCGTGGTTCGAAGAGCCCGGCCTGATGGATAACTGCCCAGAAGATCCCTATGGCATGTCCTCGCCGGAAAACCTGATGAAACACCTGAAGGCGTCAGCAGAACCTGAAATGGCCTAAGCCGCAAATCCAAAGAAAAGGCCCGTATACACCGGGCCTTTTTTCTGTTCAGCCGATCATCCGATCTCGTTCCGCCTGTTCCTGATAATGCCGTTTCAGCCGTTGCAGGGCGATCCGCAGGACGATTTTGCCGGACCGCGCTGACCAACCCATTCGCTTTTCCGCCAGCTCCAACCCTTCCAGATAGCAACAGCATCGCAACGCAACATCACTCAGACCTGGCCCCAGGTCGGACAAGGCACGTGCAACGCGGTCCTTCGCATCAGAAGCCCCCTTTCCCCCATGGCTTTCACTGTCAAAGCTGCTTCGACCACCTGTCGTCAGAAAACGATCCCAGTTCTGCGAAACCTGAGGGCCGATCTGTGCCAGCTCAAAATCTTCGCGCAAGCGCTCGCCGGCGCTGACGAGGGAGTCATCCAGAAACGGTTTTCCGTCACGATCCCGTCTGCGCGACAATGCAATCAGCGGGCTTTCCGCAGCACTGTACCGAATGCGTTTGACCCGCTCGGCGGACCCGCCCGAAGGCTTGCCCTGAAAGCTACTCTGAGCTTCGGCAAAACCAAAGTCAGTCCCGGCACGTGCCTTGTTTTCTGCCTTGGCGATCAAATGGCTTAGCGCCGTTCGTCCCGCTGCGGATATCCGATATCGCGAAATGCGTCCGGGATTGTCGCAGGTGATCCAGTCTTTCAAAGCCAGGGCCTGCGCGATCCTGCATTCTACGACAGCGGTTCTTGTAGCCCCGGCATTGCCGGTGTCGCGTACGACAACCGCCTTGTCCATTTCCTCGGCCACGGCAAGGACCGAACCCGTCTCGCTCAGGCGGCGCAACACACGCAGTGCCTCATTTTCAAATTCTTCTTCAGCCGCGTTTTCTGACCCGCTTGCCGGGCCGTCTGCGCACTCCGAAGCTGAAAAATGTGTCTCTGCGAGCGATTGCAAGGCCGCATCCACCAGTGGATCGTCGCGGCGCATTTCGATGCGTCGAATTTGCCTGAGGATAGTTGACGCATGGCACCCGGCTGATCGCGCGATATCGCGGATCGAGCGACCGGTCTCGGTATGAGCAAGGTATCTTTGCGCCCCTTCTGGAACCCATGCCGGAATGGTGAAAGCCATGTTGTTTTCCATAATTATTTGCCCTCGTCGACAAAACAAACTGCCACTTTTCGCCCTCGGAATGTGGGTTAACCAAATCTAACTAGAGGTCCATTCGTTACTCGTTCGTTAACCACACAAGGCAAGAACCAGATTTGATTCAAAAAGATAAACAGTCGTGAAACCATCGTTCGGGGAGACTCTGACCAAGGCAACACCCGCTTAAGTTGTGCAAAAACAGGATCCATCAATTTCCGAAAAAGGGACACGTAACATGCAGGACCTGATGACAATGATCGCAACCCTCCGCCGCCCACGCATGTTGGCGCGTGCTGCCAGATTCGGGGCGCGGGATTACAATCGGGACAGGCATCTGCAACGCATTCTGGGATACGGCTCGCTGCCCGGTTCAGGTCAGGCGCTGCTGCGTTTGCTCGAGATGGAGAAAGATGTAAATGAACTGCGAAAAGAAGATGATGCCGCCTACTCATTGGTGCGGCATCTGGATCTGCTTATTGCGCTGTTGGGTGAGGCGCAGCTGTATCAGGCCAGCCGCGCCCCGGTTCTTCAATAATCAGGCGAAAGCATCCGGCATGGAGGCCTTTTTCTCGGCGATATAGGCTTCCAGCGCCGCCGCGGTATCCGGGTCCATCTGTGGTTGCTGATAATTGGCCAGCAAATGTTCTACTCGCGCCGTGGCCAAAGCCCGCGTGTCACGCGCACCCTCTTCCTGCCAGGTTTCATATGGCTTGTAGTCCAGCACTTCGGATTTCCAGAAGGATTCCTTGAAGTTGGCCTGCGTATGGGCACAGCCGAGATAGTGACCACCCGGCCCTACTTCGCGGATTGCGTCCATGGCCTGCGCGTTTTCATCATAGGCCACGCCCTTGGCCAGTGAATGCAGCACGCCCAACTGATCCGCATCCATGACGAACTTCTCGAAATCGGCGACCAGACCGCCTTCCAGCCAGCCGCAGGAATGCAGCATGAAATTCACGCCCGAAAGCAGACCCATGTTCAGCGAATTCGCAGTTTCGTAGGCCGCCTGCGCGTCCGGCAGTTTCGAGCCGCAGAACGACCCTGCCGAGCGGTATGGCAGGTTCAGACGACGCGCCAGCTGGCCTGCACCATACGTGATATGCGCGGCTTCTGGTGTGCCGAAGGTGGGTGCGCCCGAGTTCATATCGATCGACGTCACGAACGCGCCGAAAATCGCGGGGGCACCCGGGCGGATGATCTGGCTGTAGGCAACACCGGCCATGACCTCGGCCAGAACCTGGGTCAAAGTACCGGCCACCGAGACCGGCGCCATCGCTCCGCCCACGATGAAGGGCGAGATGATGCAGGCCTGATTGTTGCGCGCATAAACCTCCAACGACCCCATCATCACATCGTCGAATGTCATCGGCGAGTTGATGTTGGTCAGCGAGGTCATCACGGTGTTTTCCTGCACGAACTCCTTGCCGAACAGGATTTCGCACATTTCAACCGAATCCTGTGCCCGGCTGGGATCGGTCACCGAGCCCATGAAAGGTTTGTCCGACAGGGTCATATGCGCCTTCAACATGTCCAGATGGCGCTTGTTCACCGGAATGTCGGTCGGCTCGCACACCGTACCGCCCGAGTGGTGCAACCACTTGGACATGTAGGCAAGTTTCACGAACTTGTTGAAATCGTCCATGGTTGCATAGCGTCGACCACCCTGTGTATCACGCACGAACGGAGGACCGTATACCGGGGCCAGAACCATGTTGCGGCCACCGATCACAACCGATTTTTCGGGGTTGCGGGCGTGCTGGGTAAACTGGCTGGGAGCTGTCTTGATCAGTTCACGCGCCAGACCACGCGGAATGCGCACACGCTCACCGTCAATATCTGCGCCCGCGTCACGCCACCGTTCCAAAGCTGCTGGATTGTCGACAAAGTTGACGCCGATTTCTTCCAACACGGTTTCAGCGTTGTTTTCGATAATCTCAAGCGCCTCTTCGTTGAGGATCTCGAAATTCGGAATGTTGCGTTCGATGTATTTCGCAGTCTCGATACGAACTGCGGTACGCTCGGCACGGCGGGCAGCGCCACCGCCACCTCTCGCCCTGCGCCGGGTGTTTGCCTCTGCCATGAGAAAATCCCGTCTGATTGGTTAGATTGAGCGTTTTGATACAGGTTTGCCGGAACTCAAGCATAGGGATTGCGGCGCTCTGGGGGGAAAAGCGACATCGCCGCCCCACCAAGAAGCTACCGGTCAGTCAGGATCAGCCGCCAACGCTTTCTCCATGGTAAGGCCGCTGCCCGCCTGATCCGACACTTTCCAGCCCATGTGCCGATACATCGCAATCGTGTCTTTCATCATTTTATGAGTTCGCAACTTCAACTTGGACAGATTCCGCGCCTGTGCTTCTTCTTCGGCGAACTGCATCAATTGCCGCGCAACCCCCTGCCCTTGGGCTTCGGGCGCAACCGCAAGGTTGAACACCATGATTGCGTCGTCAACCTGGTCAAAAACGATGACCCCGACGATACCGCCGGATATCGCAAGCACGACGCGGTGTGTCTTGATGTCATCCGCGATTCCGACAGTCACGTCCGGCAGATCTTCGATCCGGCTCATTGCATCTGCATAAGCACTTTCCAGGCACCGCGTTACCTTATCCGCATCCGCCACATCAGCCGTTCTGAACTCGATCTTTGACATGGCACCTGATCTTTCCACCGGTTTGACTCAGCTTTTGTACCAAATGACGCCATACCGCTTGCACATGCAAGGCTTGCAACTTATGAGCCGGTTATGACCCAGACATCCCACGACCGCCTTCTGATCATCGACTTCGGCAGCCAGGTTACGCAGCTTATCGCCCGCCGCCTGCGCGAGCTGAATGTCTATTGTGAAATTCACCCTTACCAGAATGTCACGATGGATTTCGTGCGGGAAATGGCGCCGCGCGCCGTGATTTTCTCGGGCGGTCCGGACAGCGTAACGCGCGAGGGCTCGCCCCGCGCCCCGCAAGAGATTTTTGATTACGGCGTTCCGATTCTGGGCATCTGCTATGGTCAGCAGGTGATGATGCATCAGCTTGGCGGCAAGGTCGAAAGCGGCCATGGCACAGCCGAGTTTGGTCGGGCATTTGTTACACCCAAAGACAAATTGGATATCCTGGAAGGCTGGTTCGCGGACGGCGATGAACAAGTCTGGATGAGCCATGGCGACCATGTCAGTGAAATCGCACCGGGGTTCGAGGTATTCGGAACCTCACCCAACGCACCTTATGCGATCACGGCCGATCCATCGCGGCACTTCTACGCCGTGCAGTTTCACCCCGAGGTGCACCATACGCCAAAGGGCGCGAAATTGTATGAAAACTTCGTTAAGCTGGCCGGGTTCAAAGGCGACTGGACCATGGGCGCCTATCGCGAAGAGATGATCCGCAAGATCCGCGAACAAGTCGGAGACAAAAAGGTCATTTGCGGATTGTCCGGTGGCGTTGACAGCTCGGTTGCCGCGATCCTTATTCACGAAGCAATCGGGGATCAGCTGACTTGCGTCTTTGTCGACCATGGGCTGCTGCGCAAGAATGAAGCCGAAGAAGTCGTTGGCATGTTCCGGGACAACTACAACATTCAGTTGATCCACGCCGACGAATCCGAGTTGTTCCTTGGCGAACTGGAAGGTCAGAGCGACCCCGAGACCAAACGCAAAATCATCGGAAAACTGTTCATCGATGTGTTCCAGAAACACGCCGATACCATCGACGGCGCCGAATTCCTGGCTCAGGGCACTCTCTATCCCGATGTGATCGAATCGGTGTCGTTCTCGGGCGGGCCTTCTGTAACGATCAAGTCCCACCATAACGTGGGTGGCCTGCCGGAAAAGATGGGCTTGAAACTGGTCGAACCGCTGCGCGAATTGTTCAAAGACGAAGTCCGTGCCTTGGGTCGCGAGCTTGGTCTGCCGCAGAGCTTCATCGGGCGCCACCCCTTCCCCGGTCCGGGTCTGGCCATTCGCTGCCCCGGCGAGATCACCCGCGAAAAGCTGGAGATTCTGCGCGAGGCCGACGCGATCTACATCGATCAGATCCGCAAACACGGGCTTTATGATGACATCTGGCAGGCTTTCGTCGCCATCCTTCCCGTCCGCACCGTCGGCGTGATGGGTGACGGGCGCACCTATGACTATGCCTGTGCGTTGCGGGCCGTCACCTCGGTCGATGGGATGACGGCGGATTACTATCCGTTTAGCCATGAGTTCCTTGGCGAAACGGCGACCCGGATCATCAACGAGGTCAAAGGCATCAACCGGTGCACATATGACGTCACCTCGAAACCCCCCGGAACCATCGAGTGGGAATGATCCGGTAAAACGCAACCTCGGTCGACGCCAAAACGACCCGATCCCGGGAAATCTGCCCTAGTCGTGCCTGAAAAAGCCGGGCACAGCCTTGAACCTGACGCTTCATAAGCGTTTCAATGATTCAACGAATTCAATCTTATTGATCGCGTAGCGAAAGCCCCGATATCGAGGCCGTGACCGCGCGGCCAGGCCGGGGTGCGGTACGTGAATCAGACACAAAAAAACACATTCAAGGCCGCCTTGTGGATGACCGGAGCCATCGCGTCCTTCTCCTCGATGGCGGTTGCCGGTCGCGAATTGAGCCTCGTGCACGACACCTTCGAGATCATGATGTATCGAAGCCTCGTCGGGTTTCTTGTTGTCGCCCTCGTACTCACGGCCACAGGAGGTTGGATTCAGGTTTCCACGCAACGCCTGGGGTTGCACGCCCTGCGAAACACCCTGCATTTCACAGGGCAGAATCTTTGGTTCTATGCGGTCGCTGTTGCGCCTCTGGCGCAGGTATTCGCGCTGGAATTCACACAGCCGCTTTGGGTGATCCTGCTGTCGCCGCTGCTGCTGAACGAACGTCTGACGCCCCTCAAAATAACGGCAGCACTTATCGGTTTTGCTGGTGTTCTGATTGTCACGCGCCCAAGCAGTGCGCCTTTAAGCCCTGGCCTTGCTACCGCAGCCGCGTCTGCGATTTTCTTCGCATTTACAACGATTACAACAAAAAACCTCACTCGTTTTGCCAGCATCGGGTGCATCGTTTTCTGGCTTACTTCCATGCAGGCGGTGCTTGGGGCCATCGCAGCCGGTTTTGATGGGCAGATTGCCTTGCCCACGGCGCAAACCGCTCCGTTTTTGGTTCTGGTCGGTCTGGCGGGGCTGCTGGCACATTTCTGCATTACCAACGCGCTGGCGATCGCCCCGGCGACAGTTGTGATCCCATTTGATTTTGCGAGGCTTCCCACCATCGCTGTGGTCGGAATGATCCTGTACCACGAACCCATTGACCATTGGGTTCTGATCGGTGCGGCGATCATCTTTTCAGGAATATTCCTGAATATCTGGTCTGAAAGCCGTAACAGTTTAGCAACAGTTGAAAACAGTAGTCGCAATACGTAACGCACCGTCACCAGTTGACCTTAAAGTAACCAAAAAGAGAGTATCGCTCATCATACACGGGATAGGCGTTCGTAACACTCAGCCAAACGCCATTGAAACCCGCCTGAGATTGTTAGGGAGGACAGAATGAAAAAAACACTACTCGCGACCTGCGCTTTGTGTGTTGGAGCGACGGCAGGATACGCAGGCGGCCTGGATCGAAGTGGTCAGGGCATCAACCTGATCTTCGAAGAAGGGTCAGCAGTCCAGTTCCGGTTGGGATACACCAACCCCAGCGTAACGGGCACCATGCCTGCTTTGGCTGGACCAAACATCGGGCAGCCGGTCGATTCCGGAGAAGTTGCGAACGACTTTTTCACACCGCATCTGGGTTATAAAACGTCACTGACCGAAAAGCTCGATTTCGCGATCATGTATGACCAGCCCTTTGGGGCCGACATTGAATACGCAAACACCTACCCTCTTTCGATCAACCCTATTCCGGGTGGTCGTACCGATGTTTTGAGGGCTACAGCAGACACGGACGCCATTACGGCATTGCTGCGTTACAAATTCGATGGCGGGTTCAGCGCAATCGGCGGTATTCGAGCACAGCGTGTGAAGGCTTCTGTCACTGTCCCGCTTGCAGCAGGGTACCAGGTTGACACCAATGCCGACACTGCATTCGGCTACGTTATCGGGGTTGCATGGGAGAAACCGGAAATCGCAGCACGTGTGTCACTGACATACAACTCCAAGATCAGCCACGATCTATCGCAAACAGAATCTCTGAACCCACCACCGTTCCCTCCGATTCCACCCGGGACCGTGGCCACCTTCAACACAAACAGCGAAATTGAGACGCCCCAGTCGATCAACCTAGACTTTCAGACGGGCGTCGCGCCTAAAACGCTGTTGTTTGGTTCTGTTCGTTGGGTCGACTGGCCACAGCTGGTGTACAACCCGCCAAACTACCCGCCGACCAGCAACCTTGTTGACTACGACGATGCGACCTTCACCTATTCGTTGGGCTTGGGGTATCAATTCTCGGAAGAGTTCAGCGGTGCTGTAACACTAGGCTATGAGTCTTCTCAGGGTACTCCTGTATCCAACCTCGGCCCGACTGACGGGTTCTGGAGCATTGGTCTGGGCGGAACATATTCGTTGGAGAATGCCAAAATTTCCGGTGGCGTACGCTACACTGACATCGGTGATGCAACGGCAGATGGCGCCTTTGGGCAAACAGCCACCTTCAGCGGCAACAGCGCCTGGAGTGTTGGGTTTCAGATCACTTACGCTCTGAACTAAATCCAAGGTGTTTTCATCTTAGGCTCCGCTGTTTCAGCGGGGTCTTTTTTTATGCGCAGGTTTCGGGTCGTATATCTGTCGAATGAATGAAATTGTGCGGCCATGAACACGCAAAAACACCTTTCTCGGCGCGCCTGGGTCGAACTTCTTCTCCTAGCCGTGATCTGGGGCGCATCCTTTGTAGCCATCCGGATCGCTCTGGACTCCATTCCCGTTATGACATCGGTTCTGCACCGCACGTTCTGGGCGATGCTCGTGCTGTGGCTGGTGGCATGGGGCAAGGGGCTTTCGCTACCCCGCTCTGTGCGCATCTGGGGTGCATTTTTGATCATGGGATTGCTGAACAATGTCATCCCGTTCAGCTTGATGGCATGGGGTCAGCTTTACATCGACTCTGGGCTTACGGCCATTCTGAACGCGACCACAGCCATTTTTGGCGTTCTGGTTGCGGCGCTGTTTTTCAAAGATGAGCGTTTGACACAAGCCCGGGTTATCGGAGTCGTTTTGGGTTTTCTCGGTGTCTCGATCACCATTGGAATACAGACCTTCACGTCTTTCAGCCTGCAAAACACAGCGCAGCTTGCCGTGTTGGCCGGAACGCTGTCGTATGCTTTTGCGGCGGCTTGGGCGCGGTATCATCTGTCTGACCTTCACCCCGTCGTCGCGGCCGCTGGCATGCTGACCGGCTCGACCCTGCTGATCCTGCCGCTGGCGCTCATGACGGACGGGGTGCCAACGCTTGCTCTGCCCGCGATCACCTGGGCTGCGATTGGCTATTACGCCATTGTGGCAACAGCGGGGGCATATCTTTTGTACTATCGAGTCCTGGCAATGGCGGGCAGCGGCAACCTGATGCTAGTCACGCTTGTAATCCCTCCTGTTGCCATCGTGCTTGGCGCAATTCTGCGTAACGAAGCGCTGCCGTCGAATGCCTATTTTGGCTTTGTCATCCTTGCCATGGGTCTTCTGGTATTGAACCGAGCTGGCCGCCGTGATTGACGCCGTGCGCTGCCCGATTTAGCAAAGGCAAAAAAGGGACAGCACAAGATGATATACAATTCAGCCGAAGACTGGCGCACGGCAAGCCGCAAGAAGGTGCTGTTCTTTGGCATGTCCGGTCTGGGCAAGACATATGTCTCGACCATACTTCGGGACTCGGGGAACTGGTTTCACTACTCGATCGACTATCGCATCGGCACCCGGTACATGGGCGAGTACATCACCGACAATGCGAAGGCCGAGGCGATGAAAGTCCCGTTCTTGCGTGACCTGCTCCTGTCGGATTCCATTTACATCGGCTCTAATATCTCGTTCGCGAATCTGACTCCGGTCGCAGCCTATCTGGGCAAACCGGGCAACCCTGCCCTTGGCGGATTGGAGATGCCGGAATACCGCCGCAGGCAGGAACAGTTTCGGCTGGCCGAAATACACGCGCTGCTGGATACCGAGTATTTCATCGACCGGGCCGAGCGTTTGTACAAGTACCCCCATTTCATCTGCGACACCGGTGGGTCGATCTGCGAATGGGTAGACCCCGAAGATCCGAACGATCGGGTACTGTCCGAGCTTTCGCAACACACCCTGATGATTTGGCTGAAGGGGGATGAGGAACACACGGCAGAGCTAGTACGCCGTTTTGACAAAGCCCCAAAGCCGATGTCCTATCAGGCGGAATTCCTGACCAAGGCCTGGACAGATTATCTGGACCTGCAAGGCTGTTCAGAAGCGGATGTTGATCCCGATGATTTCGTCCGTTGGACCTATGCACAGGCCTTGGCGCACCGCCAGCCGCGTTACGAGGCCATGGCGAACAACTGGGGCGTGACGATTGCCGCCAACGACATCGGAAAAATCCGCGATGCCGCTGATTTCGATGAGTTGATCGAGCACACACTTGAGACCACGCGCAATAACGCCTAACTATCAGTTTTCACTGATCTCTTAGAAGCCTGACACATGCCCATCAAAATCCCATCGGAACTGCCTGCTTTTGACGTCCTGACCAAAGAGGGCGTCATGGTCATGGACGAAGATCAGGCAATGCGTCAGGACATCCGCCCACTGCGCATCGGATTGCTGAACCTGATGCCCAAGAAAATCCAGACCGAAAACCAGTTCGCGCGCCTGATCGGGGCAACCCCGTTGCAGATCGATCTGTCTTTGATCCGCATGACCGAACACCGGACCAAGAACACCGCCGCCGAGCATATGTCCGAGTTCTATCGCCCGTTTCAGGAGATCAAGGATCAGAAATTCGACGGCCTGATCATCACCGGTGCCCCGATCGAACATCTGGAATTTCGGGATGTCACCTACTGGGACGAGATCAGCGAGATTTTCGACTGGACGCAAACCAACGTACATTCCACCTTTGGTGTGTGCTGGGGCGGGATGGCGATGATCAACCATTTTCACGCTGTCAAAAAGCACATGCTGGACGCAAAAGCCTTTGGGTGTTTCCGGCATCGCAACCTGGACCCGGCGTCTCCGTTTCTGCGCGGTTTCTCGGATGACTGCGTCGTTCCGGTCAGCCGATGGACGGAAATGAAACAGGATGAAATCGATCGCGCACCGGGGCTGAGGACCCTGTTGGGCAGCGACGATGTCGGCCCCTGTCTGGTCGAAGATCCCGGCCATCGCGCGCTGTATATCTTTAATCACTTCGAATACGACAGTGACACGCTGAAACAGGAATATGATCGGGACGTCAGCAACGGCACGCCTATCAACGTGCCGATAAACTATTACCCAGATGATGATCCAACCAAAACACCGCAGAACCGGTGGCGCAGTCATGCACATCTGCTGTACGGCAACTGGATCAACGAAATCTATCAGACCACGCCATTCGACATAACGAAAATTGGCCACTAAAGTCCTGATATCCCTTGGCTTGGCCGTTCTGGGCCTTGTCATACTGACAACCTGGCGCAGCGCCCGGAACGAAGCGCTGGCCGAGGCGGCTTTCCCCCCCGAGGGTCGGATTCTGGATGTGGGCGGCATCGCCGTGCACGCCGTGGTCATGGGGGACGGCCCTGATGTCGTTCTGATCCACGGTTCCAGCGGGAACACGCGCGACATGACCTTCGCGCTGGCCCCCATTCTGGCCAAGTCATACCGCGTGATCGTTTTTGACCGACCGGGCCTGGGCTATTCCGAAAGCTTCAATCCGGATGGCGAAACCATCATTGAACAGGCGGATATCCTGCAACGGGCGGCGGCTCAGCTTGGTGCGGAAAAACCCATCGTGGCCGGGCAGAGCTATGGCGGATCGGTCTCGCTGGCCTGGGCCGTGATCCGGCCCGAGAATATCTCGGCTCTGGTTCTGATCGCCCCGGCCGCCATTCCATGGGAAACGCCTTTGGATGGGTTCAACCGGCTTGCGTCAACCACGGCGGGCAATGTGCTGGCCTTGCCCTTGATCAGCTCTTTCGTGCCCGAATGGTACGTCACACAGGCGTTGGACAAAGTTTTTGCACCGCAAACGGCGCCCGAAGGCTATGCGGAACATTTCGGGCCCGGGCTGACGATCCGGCGTGGCTCGATGCATGCAAACGCCAAGCAGCGCGCCAACCTGCTGGACGAAATTACCCGTCTGCAACCCAGATATGGCGAGATCTCCGTTCCGACGGAAATCATCCACGGAACGGCCGACGACACCGTTGGTCTTGAATGGCATTCTGAACGCCTGATCGAACAGATCCCCAGGGCCGAGTTGATCGAGCTACCGGGTGTCGGCCATATGCCACAGGTGGTCGCAGCGCCCGAGGTTGCCGCCGCGATAGATCGCGCGGCGCAGCGCGCGGGTTTGCGTTAACCCTCGCTCTAATCCATAGTCAGATATGGATTTTATCGCGAGGTGACATATGGCCCGGTCAGGAAAAGGCTCTATCGAGAAGTATTTTCAGAAAGACGCGCCCAAATCTGTACGGGAAGAGATTCAAAACGCGAAAAAGGGCGATATTCTGAACCCGACCTACCCGTATTCCGAAAAAATGAAGACCAAAGATTATGATGAGCAGATGGACCTGCTTCAGATTGAATTGGTCAAAATGCAATCCTGGGTCAAGGAAACCGACCAGCGGGTTGCCATCATATTCGAAGGTCGCGATGCCGCCGGCAAAGGTGGCACCATCAAACGGTTTCGCGAAAACCTGAACCCGCGCGGCGCGCGCAACGTTGCGCTGGCCAAACCATCAGACGCCGAACGCAGCCAATGGTATTTTCAGCGCTACATCCCGCATCTGCCCGCCGCTGGAGAGATCGTGTTCTTTGATCGCAGCTGGTACAATCGAGGTGTCGTCGAGAATGTCTTTGGCTTCTGCACTCAGGAACAGCGTGAGAGGTTCTTCCGTCAGGTCCTGCCGCTTGAAACGGGCCTGGTGAATGACGGCATCCATTTGTTCAAGTTCTGGCTCAATGTCGGGCGCGCAGAACAACTGAACCGTTTTCTGGCGCGCGAAAACGACCCTTTGAAGCATTGGAAGCTCAGCGCGATCGACGTCGCAGGGCTGAACAAATGGGATGAATACACGCAGTCGATCTCGGAAACCCTGACCCGGTCGCATTCTGATGCCTGCCCGTGGACGATTGTGCGTTCTGACGACAAGAAACGCGCGCGGCTTGCGGCCATCCGAACGGTTCTGCATGCCTTGGACTATGATGAGAACGACAAGAACAGTATCGGCGAGATTGATACCCGTATCTGCGGTGGCCCGGATATGTGGGAGGCATAAATTGTCTCTCTGCCCTGCCCCGTCGATGGCTTCACGATCATGTATTGGACGACAATGCGTCGGTGGTCTATGTCCTTGTCTTCCAACACGCAATCAATGCAACTGAGGCCGGGATGACGAAACGCGGTTATCACCACGGAAACCTGAAGCAAGCCCTGATCGAGGCTGCCTTGTCCCTGATCGAAGACAAGGGCCCGACCGGTTTCACGCTGTCCGAGGCGGCCAAAACCGCCGGTGTCACGCCTGCCGCCGTCTATCGTCATTTTCAAGGGCGCGAGGACCTGATTGCCGAAGCCGCACGGCAGGGGTTTGAGATGTTCGCAGACCTGATGCAATACGCCTATGACGAGGGACAGCCTTCAGCCCTTGCCGCTTTTGAAGCAACGGGGCGTGCATATCTGGCCTTTGCGCGCAAAAATCCCGGGCATTACATCGCCATGTTCGAAAGCGGGATTTCCCTGAACCGGACACCCGAACTGTCCTTGGCAGCCAACCGGGCGAAGGCCGTTCTTGAAAAAGCGGCAGCGGACTTGTCCCAACATATTCCGCCTGACAAGCGCCCGCCCGCGTCGATGTTCAGCGCCCATATCTGGGCGATGAGCCACGGAGTCGTCGAGCTGTATGCCCGAAATACCGGCGCAACTTCGCCTTTTCCTCCCGAAGATTTGCTGGAAAGCGGTATCGGCATCTACCTGCGCGGTTTGGGCCTGATCCCCCAGGACGAGTGACGCGGTCAGAACGAACGGCTGCCCTGAGGCATACTCAAGCCCGATGTCACATTGATCAGATCCATCTCACCCATGCCCTTGATATCAACGCACCCAAGCTCCGAGACCTGAAACTCGTCAATCAGGGCATATTTCATCTCTTCCGGGGCCACGATGTTCATGGGGTTGGCAAAGACCTGCAACCGGGATGCGATGTTTACGGCAGGGCCAAACACGTCATAGACATATTTCTGAATGCCCACGACCGATCCGACCGCCGCACCCATCCCCAATCCGATCCGGGCCTGCCACTTATGCGGATGGCTTTCGTTGCGGCGTTCGAGATAGCGCAGGAACCTTACCGCACAATGCGCCACGGCGGTCGCATGATCCGGTGTTGGATCTGGCATACCTGACACGGCCAGGTAAGCATCTCCGATCGTTTTGATCCGCTCACACCCGAATTGTTCCACGATCCGGTCAAAGGCCGTGAAGATGTCGTTCAGTTCACTCAAGGTGACCGTCGGGTCGGTCTTGGCCGCAAAATCCGTGAACCCGACAAAATCCAGCATCACCACTGAAACCTGCTGATACAGCTGCGGTGTGACAACGCCGAACGTCTTGAACTCTTCATACACGGCTCGGGGCATCAGGTTCAGCAACAGCCGTTCCACTCTTTCCTTTTCGCGCTCAAGTTCTCGGGTGTTGCGCTCGACCATGGTGGAATAGCTGTCGATCATGCTTTCCAATTCTCGAATGCGGGTGATGTTCTGACATTCCACAATCAGCACCTGCTCGGACAAGCCATTGGCCAATGAGACCGTGACAGCAAAGATCAAGGTCCTGCGTTTCGGCTTTATCTGCAATTCGACCGAGTACCGAAGGCCGGACTGCTTTACATCCTCCAGTTCTTTGGGGTCGAGATCCGACAGAACTTCGCTTAGGGTACTCCCCTTTTCAGGAGTGCCGAACCATTCCGTGAAAGGCCCGTTGTGAAAAACGAATTGCAGGTCGGATGCGCGCACCACGGCGACGCCGACTCCGATCGCACGCAGCAATTGCTCGTTTATCGCCAGAATGCTCATGCCGCGTTCCGGGTGACTATGATCGAACGTTTGCCTTCGATTGCGGTCAGCGCAGTTTTGATGTCTCCATCGGACATGCCATGCTGACTCAGCGCGTCGCCAAACAGCTCGGCCATGACGTCGAACTCGTTGTGCGAAATGTTTAGATGCCGATGAACTGCTTCGATCCTGTCATCACTGAAGGATGCGGGTCCGCCAATCAAAGACGAGACGAACTTGGTTTGATGGTCGATCAGGCGCGGCATATCAATGTCTTCGAAATGATGGCCGATCTCATCCGAATCCAAAGCCATTTCATAGAAGGTCATCACGACCCGGCTGATCGTTTTAAAACCGCCATATTTTTCATAAAGTGTCTGTGCCACACGAATACCCGCGCGTTACCAATCAATAACCCCACAACTTTATATCAAATCGATATTTTTGTTAACGCTTATGATTTTCTGGCCCGGAAGGATCCAAAACCGTCTTTCCGCACAGGAAAACCTGCCAGAGCATCGCTGAGGCCGAAGAGGACCCTTCATACGTTCTTTGAGAATGGGAAACGAAGGAAAGTTACACCAAGCAGGATTATCTATTGACTGATCTTAAAGCGCTCTGATGGGCTGGGCCGGATCAGCTTTGAACGCAAGCAGCCCGCCCTTCTGGAGGAAATTTTCCTCTGGTCCCCCCAGAAGTAGCCGTTCAAAGAGAATTTGGTTTTAATACGGCGTGTCGTCATGTTCACATGCAAAAAATGGCTTAACCATCGAAAGGACCAAAAGTGCAGGAACATGGATATGCGTCCGGGCGACTGAATCTTCCTTTTGTCGGAATATCGACCTTCGCAAAATCTCCATATGTCGAGAACTGGGACGGAATCGAGGCCGACGTTTGCGTGCTCGGCGCGCCGTTCGACTTTGGAACTCAGTGGCGCCCCGGCGCGCGTTTTGGTCCTCGGGCCGTGCGAGAGGCATCGACACTTTTCAGTTTTGGCCATGCCGGCGCCTATGATCATGAGGATGACGCGACCTATCTGGACAGCTCGGTTCGGATCGTCGACCTGGGCGATGCGGATATTGTCCACACCAAGACCCAGACCAGCCACAAGAACATAGCCTTTGGCGTGCAAAAAATTCTCGAGGCCGGGGCACTTCCGCTGGTGATTGGCGGTGATCATTCGGTCAACATCCCCTGCATTTCCGCATTTGAAAGCGACTGCGCCGAAAACGGCCCGATCCATGTTGTTCAAATCGATGCGCATTTGGACTTTGTAGATGAACGTCACGGCGTCACCAACGGGCACGGAAATCCCATGCGCCGCGCGATCGAGAAAGACTATGTTTCAGGGATGACCCAGCTGGGCATTCGAAACGTATCGTCCACCGCCAAGGAAGGGTATGACGACGCGCGTGCGCGCGGATCGGACATCCTGTCCGTGCGGCAGGTTCGCAGATTGGGAACAGAGGCTGTTCTTGACCGCATTCCCGAAGGCAAACGGTACTATGTAACGATCGATATCGATGCGTTCTGCCCCTCGATCGCGCCCGGAACCGGAACTCCGAGCCATGGAGGTTTTTTGTATTACGACATTCTGGAAATCCTTCAGGGGCTGGCGAAAAGGGGTGACGTGGTGGGCATCGATCTGGTCGAGGTGGCCCCCGCTTACGACCCCACTGAAAGCACTCAGATTCTGGCGGCGCAGCTGCTGTTGAATTTTCTGGGTTTCATTTTTCACGAACGTGCCCGACGCGCGTGAAAAGCGGGTGGAGCGGAAGCTCCACCCCAAACCTCAGGCGTCGATAATGTTGTGTCCCGGCCCGTAGGGGAAGCCTGTGATGTTTTCGGTTCCGTCTTCGCCCACCACCAAAATATCGTGTTCCCTGTAACCGCCTGCACCGGGCTGGCCTTCGGGGATCCACAGCATCGGCTCGATCGAGACCACCATGCCGGGTTCCAGCACTGTGTCGATGTCTTCGCGGAGTTCCAGACCGGCTTCGCGACCATAGTAGTGGCTCAGAACACCAAACGAGTGCCCATAGCCGAAGGAACGATACTGAAGCAGGCCTTCGTCGGCAAAGAACCGGTTGATCTCGGCGGTGATACCGGAACATGTGGCACCGGGTTTGATCAGGCTCAATCCAAGTTCATGCGCGGCCACATTGGCCTTCCACAGGCGCAGGCTGTCGGCATCCGGCTCGCCCAGAAACAGGGTCCGCTCCAGGGCGGTGTAATAGCCCGAGATCATCGGAAAGGTGTTCAGCGACAGGATATCGCCTTTTTGCAACGCGCGTTTGGTGACCGGGTTATGCGCGCCGTCGGTGTTCAAACCCGACTGAAACCAAACCCATGTGTCGCGGTATTCGGCATCCGGATAGGCCCGCGCGATTTCCACTTCCATCACGTCTCGACCAGCCATCGCGATTTCGATTTCGGTTGCGCCTTCGCGGATTGCGGCATGGATCGCAGCACCACCCACATCGGCCGTGCGCGCTCCACCCTTGATCAATTCGATCTCTTCAGCGGATTTGATCATCCGCGCGGCCATGGTGTCGGCCGCGATGTCAACCAACTCTGGCTTGTCCAGCGTGTTCAGCGCCGTGTCGCGCGCTGCAAGCGTCATGTGGTCGCCTTCGATGCCGATCCGCTTTGCATTCCCGATCAGACTTGCAACTGCCCGCCAGTAGTTGTCGCGTTTCCAGTCCGTATAGATCACATTGTCTTCAACCGACCGGCGCCAGGGTTGCCCGGCATCAATATTGGCAGAAACGGTGGTGCATTTGTCCTGGGTCACAACGCAGCCATAGGGGCGCCCGAACGCACAGTACAGAAAGCCTGAATAATAGGCGATGTTCTGCATCGATGTCAGCAGCACTACCGGTATATCCCGCTGGGCCATGATCGCGCGCAGCTTGCCAAGACGGCGGTCATATTCGGATTTGCTGAACGGCAACGGGGCCTTGTCGCCATTATGGCAGGTGAAGAACTGAGGGCGGTTAGAAATGTCAGTCATCTTTGGTCTCTCATCTATGCCGGACATGCATTTTCCCGGCCACATGTCCCGGCGTTCAGGACAGGCGGTCTCGGGGTCCGAGAGCCGATCACCTCCGTAGTCGCCGCGACGCCATCGCAGCAGAGATGAACAGGTGAATCGTTAGATCAGACGGTTTGCTGCGTCAAGCGGGCGAAAGACCCCGCAGACGTTCTGACCTGCGCCGCAACAGTTCGACCGTCGTCAGCAAGGCAATGGACAGAACCACGAGGATTGTCGCAACCGCCAGAATGGTTGGACTGATCTGTTCCCGCAGGCCGGTGAACATCTGCCACGGCAACGTCTTTTGCGAGGAGGAACCCACAAACAAGACCACGACCACTTCGTCGAATGATGTGATGAAGGCAAACAGGCCGCCCGAGATTACGCCCGGCAAAATCAACGGCATCTGTATCTTGAAGAAGGTCCGCACGGGACCTGCGCCCATATTGGCCGCCGCCCGTGTCAAAGATCGATCAAAGCCCACCAGGGTCGCCGTCACGGTAATGATCACAAAGGGAATACCCAGCACGGCGTGGGCCAGGATAACTTTCAGATAGCCTACGAAGTTCTTGTTCATGCCAAGTGTACCTTCGAGGAAACGCCCGATATCACTGTAGAAAAAGAACATACCCGTCGCCGAGATGATCAGCGGAACAATCATCGGCGAAATCAGAATTCCCATGATCGCACGGCGTCCTGGAACGTGAGACTGGCTGAGCCCGATCGCGGCCAGCGTTCCTAACGTTACCGAGATAACCGTCGCAATCGGCGCGATGATCAGCGAATTCTTGAAGCTGCGTTGCCATTCGTTGTTGGTGAAGAAATCTCGGTAATGCTTCAGCGAATAGCCTTCCGGATCAAGCCGCAGCATCTCGGGCGTGAAGGTAAAGAAGTCCTGCGCGTTGAAAGACAACGGCAACACCACCAGAATCGGCGTGATCAGAAAGACGAAGATCGCACCACAGATCACGCGAAACAGGTAGTGATAGAAAACCTGTTGTGCCGTGAGATACGGCAGCAGCTTGCGCCTATACCGCCCCTCGTACAACCAATAGATAAACCAGGCGAAAAACCAGCCGCCGAGCAGCCCCAATACACCGCCCATCAACCCGGCCACTAAAAAACCCACGACACCGAATCCGATGATATTGATCAAGCGTGCGAGGTTTTCGTTCTTCACGATATTTATGTAGACCCAGGCCAGCCCCGCGATCAGGACGGCTCCGCCCAGTATGCCCAGAAGGACCGAACCATTTCCGGCCCCGACGAAAATTCCGGCAAAGGCCCCGGCAAGTGCCACACTGGGCAAAACCATGGACATGGGTTTGCGGGATATCGGTGTCAGTGCTGCCATCTTGATTATCCCAACTTCACGTTATCGATGCCCACGATCTTGTCGTAGACCCAGTAGAGCAACAGCACGACCGCCAGAAGGATCGTACCCAAGGCCGCAGCCAGCCCCCAGTTCAGTGAGGACGAGATGTGATAGGCAATCCGGTTCGAGATGAAGACACCCTTGGTGCCGCCCACGATCTCGGGCGTGATGTAGTACCCAATCGCCAGAATGAACACGAGGATCGAACCGGCACCGATTCCGGGCACGGATTGCGGGAAGTAGATACGCCAGAATGTCGTCCAGTTCGTCGCGCCCATGGATTTGGCCGCACGCGTATAAGACGGCGGAATGGTCTGCATCACCGAATACATTGGCAGGATCATGAACGGCAAAAGGATATGCGTCATCGCGATGATGGTGCCGATCTGGTTGTTGATTATGATCAGCCGGGCATCATCAGCGACCAGACCCAGCCAAACGAGGGTATCATTAATTACCCCCTGTTGTTGCAACATGACCTTCCACGCGGACGTTCGCACCAGAAGAGACGTCCAGAAGGGCAAAAGGACCAGTATCATCAACAGGTTCGACACCCGCATCGGAAGTGTCGCCAACAGATAACTGACAGGGTAAGCAAGCAGGATACAAGCGCCCGTTATCACGAGCGACATGAACAGAGTACGTCCGAAAAGCTTGATCAGGATCCGCTTGTCTTCGGGTTGGGCCTGCGCGCCTTCCGGGGTTCTGCGCATATCGACGGCATTCAGGAAGTAGCCATTGGTAATCGCCGGTGAGTGGGTCTTGATCACGCGCCAGGTTTGCGGATCTCCCCATCCGTCATGAATCTCGATCAACTTTTCCTTGAAAGGCCCATCCGTTTCAGGATCCAGTTTTTTGATCTGACGCCCGGATTTGCGGAACAGCGAAGACATACCTGTTTCTTCATAGTTCAGACGCGAACCAAGGCGAGTGTGTTCTTTGTTTTCGACCGCAACGACCATATCGCGAACGAAAGCATCGTAAACCGCTTCATCCGGAAGCTCGCCGCTTTGAGCATCCCACCCCTTCAGAGTTTCCACAGTAAGTGGAAGGGTTTCCGACACCATGCTGTTTTCCACCGAACGAAACAGCATCGACGCAATCGGCACGATGAAGGAAAACATGACGAACAGCAGAAGCGGAGCGACGAGCATCAACGCCCGCAATTTCTGCCGCCGCAGTGAACGTGCCAGCGATTGCTTGAGCGGCGTTCCGTCCGCTGCCAGCATCGGCCCTGCATTTTGGCTTGCGTCAGTCATCTGTGCCCCTTGGCTCTGCTTGAGTCTGAGGGCGGCGCGCCGCCCTCGACTTTTTCATGAAAACGCGCGCTTATTGCGCCAACCAAGCTTGGAACTTGGCTTCGATGTCGTCGCGGTAATCCGCCCAGAACTCGTAGTTGTACAGGAACGTGTTCTTGGCGTTTTCCGGATCGGTTGGCATATGGGGCGCCATATCGATACCCAATTCGGCATGCTTACCCACCAGCGGAGCCGACGATGCACGAGCCGGACCGTACGAGATGTACTTGGCCTGATCCGCCAGACGCTGGGTATCGGTCGCGAACATGATATAGTCCAGCGCGCGCTGCTGACGCTCTTCGCTCAGACCAGCAGGGATGATCCAACCGTCCAGGTCAAAGATTTGCGCGTCCCACAACATGGCAACGGGCTGCTTCTGCTCTTCGATCACGCTGAACAGACGACCGTTATAGGTCGAACCCATGACGATCTCGCCATCAGCCAGAAGTTGCGGTGTATCCGCACCAGCGGACCACCAGACTACGCTGTCTTTGATCGTGTCGAGCTTGGCAAGCGCCTGATCCTGTCCTTCCGGAGTGGCCAGAACGTCATAGACATCGTCCTTTGCGACGCCATCGCACAACAGGGCCCATTCCATGTTGTTGATCGCACGCTTTTCAAGCGAACGCTTGCCCGGATAGGCTTCCAGGTCAAATACGGCGCAGACATCGCTGGGCGGAGTGTCTCCGACCAGATCGGTGCGGTAACCAAAGGTGGTTGAATACACGATCTGCGGGATAAAACAGTCGCTGACCAAAAGGTCGCCGAAATCTTCGGAGGCAGGTGTGCCATCCGGCGCCGGCGCAAGCTGGGTGTCAAAGTCGATTTCCAGCGCAAGACCTTCATCACACAGACGAATTGCGTCTGCGGCCACAACATCAACCACATCCCAGGTGATGTTGCCGGCTTCGTTCATCGCGCGCAGTTTCGCAACTGCTTCGGCCGAGCTGTCATCATTCAGGATGGTGACACCTGTCTTTTCCGAATAGGGCTCGTGATACGCCTTAAGCTGCGATTTGGAATAAGCGCCGCCCCAGGAAACGATCGTCATTTCCTCTGCGAATGCACCCCCAGCAACTGCCCCAAGTGCCGCTGCTGTCAACAATGTTTTGGTTGTCTTCATGAATTACTCCCAGTTCTTCCCGTTTATGTGTGTGGTCGACTGATGCACGGGTTTTCACCAGCCGGTCCCTCAGTGAGGTCGCGCTTGTTCCGCGCGACTTGGCCTATGCGTCGAGCGCACGACAATCCTGAGCCAGCCAGCCGATCTCGATCTCCTGACCGGGCGTCAGACGGATTGCGTCTGGCGCGTTCCGTGTTTTAACGATGAATTCATCATTTCCTGCAACGGACATGCGGAAACGGAATACGTCACCCATGTAGATGAACTCTTTGACAGTCGCTTTCAGCGTATGAGCATCGGCGTGCAAGCGATCCTTGTTGAATTCCACCCGCTCAGGCCGGATTGACACCTTTGTCCTTTCGCCCGGATTGCGAACATTGATCGGAACCGCGTCAATTTCAGAGCCATCATCGAGTTGGACAAGGCATGTGTCGCCATCAATCGATTTGATGACACCTTCCAAGGTGTTGTTTTCCCCGATGAATTGGGCAACAAAGCTGTTTTCTGGTTCTTCATAAAGCTGATCAGGCGGTGCAAGCTGCTGAATACGGCCGTCGTCGAACACAGCGACACGATCCGACATAGTCAACGCTTCGGTCTGGTCATGCGTCACATAGACCGTGGTAATTCCAAGCTCATGCGCAAGACGCGTGATTTCAAACTGCATATGCTCGCGCAGCTGTTTGTCCAGTGCGCCCAGGGGTTCATCCATCAACACCAGTTCGGGTTCGAAAACCAAGGCGCGCGCCAAGGCTATTCGTTGTTGCTGACCGCCAGACAACTGAGCCGGGCGTCGCCCACCAAACGCACCCATCTGAACCATGTCCAGGGCCCGCTGAACCTTTTCATCCCGTTCAGACTTGCCCAATTTGCGGACTTCCAAGGGGAATGAAAGGTTTTCGGCCACCGTCATATGCGGAAACAGGGCGTAGTTCTGGAAGACCATGCCAATCCCACGCTTGTGTGGAGGGATATTGTTGATGGGCTTCCCGTCAAGAAGGATTTCGCCATGTGTAGCGGTTTCGAATCCGGCAAGCATCATAAGGCAGGTTGTCTTTCCAGACCCGGACGGCCCGAGCATGGTCAGGAATTCGCCTTTGGGCATTGCAAGGTTGAGATCTTTGACAACGAGATTCTCGCCATCATAAGATTTTTGTACGCGTTGGAATTCAACAAACGCGGCATCAGTATTTGTGTCGGTCACAAGACCCCCTGTTGCGTCAAATGATTATCCGAGAGTTGCGGATTTCATTGATCTGTAGTCAGCAGTTAAGACCATGCAGTAGGCACTTGGCAACATTAGATGACGCTTTTGCGAATATTCATATCATATTTGCTGTTTCAATCAGCAAGATTGAGGCGACCCATATGCCATGCAAGACTTTGATTGCTTGAAAGAACAGGCTTACCAATCCGTTTGCGAATCTCAGGGATTGCTTCAATGGTCCGAAGGTTGGTGCAGCTAATGAATACCGCTTCTACCGACGGATCAGATCCCAATTCTGTCGCAGCTTCGATCACGGACTGCACCGAAATCCGAGCAACCTTTGCCTCTTCGGCCTGCCCGAATGTCCCGAAAACATCCATGGTTATTCCGTTTTCCGAAAACGCGGCACGCAGCGGTGCGTTGACCTCTTCGACATAAGGCGACAGCAGCGCAAACCTGGACACGCCAAGATCCGCGGCGCAGGCCGTGGCCGCGCGCAAAGGGTTCGTAACCTCTTTTGTATTGCACGACTGTTTGACAAGTTCCTCCACACGTTCTGATCCAATGACGGAACTTGCGGACGTGCAGCCATAACCCACCACCCGGAAAGGACGCGCGCTGGGCAGCAATCCCGCCGCCGCCGGCAGGGCCTCTTCCATCTCGGCCAGGGTTTCCGGTGTCACTTCAATGCCGCTGGGTATCCGTGTTACATACAACGGGTTTTTCCGGTCCGAGAAAATCGTGCTGAATTCCGGCTCAATCGTCTCGTCGACCTGAAGAACAATCAATCCAAGCGGCGGGGCTTGCGGGTCGTCCTTGTCAAGCGTGTACGGCACGTAGGTCATAGCTGGATCATCTCCGGCCCGATACGCGGGCTGATAAAGCGCGGAACATCGTCTGTTACGACGATGTTTTCTTCGTGAACCAAGATCTTGCCACCAACGGCAATGCCCGGCTCCAAGGTCAGCACCATGCCTGGCTCAAGAACTGTCTGGTCCGTCGGGATGAGCGACGGCCATTCGGTCAGCGACATTCCCAACCCGTGCCCCAACCGACCGGCATCTGTGCTTTCGGATGCCTTGGTCAGCACGGTGTTCATGGCATGAAACAGCTCTGCTGCGGTGGCGCCGGGGCGGGCGATTTCGAAAGCAGCGTCAGACGCCTCAATCAGCCTAGCGTAAGCAGATTTCACGTCCGGATTTGCTGGGCCGACCGACCAGTTGCGGTCGAAGTCACTGAAATAGCCATCCCAGACCAAGCCGGTATCAAGCATCAGTACATCGCCATCCTCCAAGGGGGACGAAGACGCCGGCGATATTACGTCAGAGTAACCGCCCTGCTCTGCCCCACCTGCGAGATACGGCACCCAGTCGGCACCCTCTTCCAGACAGAGTATCTGGAAACCGCGAAATACTTCATCCAAAGGCACGCCTGCCCGAGCAATCTCGGGAACTCGGGCGAAGGCCCGACCGGCTATGGCGCATGCGGTTTCGATCTTGGCGATTTCCGCCTCGGATTTGACTATGCGAAGTTGGCGCAAAACACCGTGATCTCCGGTGATGTGGCGCGAACCGAGCCTGTTTCGCAGGCGTTCAATATCCGACATGGGCATACGCGCGTGCGTCTCGTGACCATCGGGCATTCCAATACGGCCTGTGAGGGGTGTCAATTCCGTCAGGGCATCCGTCAAAAGCGAGACGCCGTCATCCTGAAGGTCGGGTGAGCTCCACGTTCGGATGTCGCCGATCCAGGTTTGCCCCATCAACGAGGCGCCGATCGAGGGGATGACCGCAACCGGTTTGCCAACCGCAGGCAGGATCAGGAACCAAGGGCGGGTCGGGCTTTCCCAGAATCTGGTTAGGTATCCGGTAAAGTAACGCACGTCGGTTTCCGTGGTCAGCAGCAGTGCCGACAGGCCAGCGGCATTCATCATCACCTGTGCGCGTTCGGTACGCAATGCGAATTCTGCTGGCTCGAACCCTCTCATCCGGCGACCTCAGAGGTGGGGCGCCGCATGCAGGCTGAACCGTTGAAACGACACCGCTTGAATGGCCCGGTGCTATGGCCCGTTCGGTGCGGATTGATATCGGCTTTCATGCAGCCCCCCGAATTTTCGTTCGTTGACGTGAGCGGATCGGTAGGGTTCTGTCAACCAAAGTCTTTTGTTGACCGGAGGCGCCAATGACCCACCCTGATCCAGCCTTCAGCCGGGCGGAATATGATCGCCGTCTTGCCAAGACCCGAAAGGCGATGGCCGCAAAGGGAATTGACTGCCTTTTTGTCGAAGACCCTTCGAACATCGGATGGCTCACCGGTTATGAGGGTTGGTCATTTTACGTTCACCAGGGTGCCTTGATCTTTCTTGACGCGGACCCGATCTGGTGGGGGCGCCGGCAGGATGCAAACGGTGCGCTGCGCACGGTGTGGATGGGGGACGATCGGGTTTTCGGATACGCGGATCACTTCGTGCAGTCGACCACACGGCATCCAATGCAGGATCTGGCCAAACTTATTGCGGACTGCGGACACGACCAAAGCCGAATTGGGGTGGAACTGGACAATTATTACTACTCGGCCAAAGCCCATATTACTCTGACGACGGAACTGCCCGGGGCGAGCCTGATCGATGCAACGGCCTTGGTCAACTGGCAACGGGTCGTGAAATCCGACGAAGAAATCGCCCTGATGCGCAAGGCGGCCCGGATTTCAGAGTTTGTGACTGACGGCGTGCTTGAGCGCGTTGAACCCGGCCTGCGCAAGAACGAGCTGGTCGCACAGATCTACCATGACGCAATCACGGGCGTCGGTGATGACTGGGGGGATTACGCAGCCATCGTCCCACTTTTGCCGTCAGGGTCAGATGCCGCCGCGCCGCACCTGACCTGGAATGGAGATGTGTTCAAATCGGGCGAATGCACCTTCTTCGAGCTCTCTGGCTGCTATCGCCGATATCATGCTCCGTTCTGCCGGTCGGTATTTCTGGGTCAACCGCCTGATTATCTCAAAAGGGCCGAGGCGGCCTTGGTCGAGGGGTTGGAAGCGGGTCTGGAGGCTGCGCGCCCCGGCAATCGCGCGAAGGATATCGCCAAAGCGCTGGCGGCGCCTCTCGAACGTGCAGGGATCGAACGCGGTGCCCGCTGCGGCTATCCTGTCGGCCTCAGCTATCCTCCGGACTGGGGCGAGCGCACTATCTCGTTGCGGGGCGAAGACAATACGATCCTCGAAGCTGGCATGACATTTCACTTTATGCCCGGGCTATGGATGGATGATTGGGGGCTTGCGATCACCGAGACCATCCTGATCAAGGAAAACGGTCCGGCCGAGTGTCTGTGCAAACGACCACGCAAAATATTCGTCAAGCCCTGACAGGTGCACGAACGATTGCAGGCCCGCGCCGGATCAAACCCGTATCTGTTCAATCAACCAGTCACGAAACAATGCGGCCGCCGGATTGCTGGCGTCGGCGGAAAGATAATACCCTTCGTTGCATTCGACAGTGCTGTCATGTGCGCTTTCGACAAGACCGGTTGCCATCGCATGTTTCGCCAGAAACTCGCTGATCAGGGCAACCCCGCTGCCATGAACGGCCAAATGAAGCGCCATGCCGAACGTATCGACGAAAACAGCAGGCTGCCGCTGCACGCCCTGCTTGTCGAGCCACGTCTTCCATCCACTGGACGTGCCGACTGCTTCTATCAGGGGAAGGTCAAACGGATCCCCGGCAAGCGTCGGCGCCTTGACAGCGACAAGCCTGTCAGGTCTCAGGCGCTCGGCCCCCCTGCCCACTTGTTTTTCTGACCCGAACCTGACCTGAACATCAGCCTGCGACGCGTGAAAATCGTCAGGCCAGATTGCACTGAGCAGCCGCACGCTGATCTCTGGATTGCGTGCGGTGAAGTCCGCGAGGTTTGGGGCGATGACCCATTGCGCGACGCTGACAGATGTGGCCACCGTCAGGACATCTCCTGGTGCGCTTGCGTCGGCCCTTCCGGCGGCGGCGGCAAGTGCCTCAAGCGCGCTGCCGATTTCGGGCAACAGTTTTCGCCCGGCATCCGTCAGGGCCAAACTGCGCGGATGCCTTACAAAAAGTGCTGTCCCCAGACGCATCTCAAGGGATTTCACCTGCTGACTGACGGCCGATTGGGTCAGGCCGATTTCCTCGGCAGCCGCAGTAAAACTCAGGGTCCGGGCTGCTGCCTCGAAGGATCGGAACCAGGTCAGCGGTGGAAGTGATTTTCCCATTGATCAAGTTAGCCATTAATCTTTCTAATGCGAAAGCACATAATTCAATCATTTGTCAAAAACCACACCCGTTTCTACCTTCTCCCAGCGCGACAGGAGAGGTGTGATGAAGCCGGAAATACGCAAGATTGTTACCTACGACGAGGAAGTTCTTGTCGAGGGATTTCGCCCTGCGGAAATCCCATGGCGCATGTTTGCCGTGGCCGCAGTGATTACCAATCCCTGGGCGGGTCGATATGTCGAAGACCTCAAACCGGAAATCCATGCATATGGCCCCGTACTGGGAAAGATGATGACGGACCGCATGATCGCGTTGGCCGGCAGTGGTGACGCAATCGAAGCCTATGGCAAGGCAGCCGTCGTCGGGCTGAATGGCGAGGTCGAACACGCCTCGGGCATTATTCACACTCTTCGGTTCGGCAACCACTACCGGCAGGCGGTCAGCGCGAAATCCTATCTGGCTTTCACAAACACGCGCGGCCCCGCGAATGCGCCGATCATGGTACCATTGATGGACAAAAACGATGCCGGGCGGCGTTCTCACTACCTGACCGTACAATTCTCGATCCCGGACGCACCACGCGGCGATGAAATTGTCGTCGTATTGGGGGCCGCAACCTCGGGCAGACCGCATCACCGTATCGGCGACCGGTATCAGGATCTCAAGGATTTGGGCCATGACGTGGACAACCCGGCCGCGGTCTGAAATCGGCGGGCTGGCCGCGATCCAGGCAGGCGCAGGTCCGGACATCCTGTTGCTTCACGGGGTTGGCCTGCGGGCCGAAGCCTGGGGCGCGCAGCTGGACGGGTTGGCCTCTGAAGCGCGCCTGACAGCGCCGGACATGCCCGGCCACGGCAAAAGCCCGCTCAGCCTTATCGGCACGGAACTGTCGGAATACAGTGAAGCCTCAAGGAATGTGCTGGGCAGTCTGAACGGTCCGGTCCTTGTTGTCGGCCACTCGATGGGCGCGATGATGGCGTTGGACCTTGCCGCCAAGGCGCCAGATCGGATTTGCGGCGTCGTGGCAATGAATGCCGTTTTTGAACGCAGCGCAAAGGCAGCGCAGGCCGTTCAGGAACGTGCTGCGGGACTGGATGGTGAAACACCGGTTGATCCAACCAGCACGCTGCGCCGGTGGTTTGGTGACATCGGTTCGCCTGAACGTGATGCCTGCTGCGAATGGCTGACGGCCATGGATCCGGCGGCTTACAAGCTGGCCTATACGGTTTTTGCCCAAAGCCAAAATCCGCGGCGCGACGCGCTGGAGAAACTTGGCTGCCCCGCGCTGTTCATAACCGGCAGTCAGGAGCCGAACTCCACCCCACACATGTCGCGTAGAATGGCCGAAATCACCCCGAACGGACGCGCCCTGATCATCGATGGGGCGGCCCATATGATGCCGATGACACATGCAAGTCAGATCAACGCCGCCATCTCCAGCTTTCAAAGCGAGGTGCAATCATGACCGAACTCGACCCCCGCGACCTTCGGCGGGCATTTGGCAAATTCATGACCGGCGTGACCGTAGTTACCACGCGCAACGCCTCTGGCATGGCCCTGGGCTTCACAGCGAATTCCTTCACTTCGGTTTCGCTCGACCCGCCGCTGTTGATCGTTTGCCCCGGCAAGAACTTGTCTTCATACGGCGAATTCTCGACCTGCACCCATTTCACGGTGAGTGTTCTGGCCGAGGGGCAAGAGGATGTGTCCAACACTTTCGCCGGCTTCAAAGGTGACCGGTTCGCCAAAACCGACCATGACCTCGACGCGCGAGAGATCCCTTTGATCAACGGCGCGGTCGCGACATTTTCCTGCCGGACCCATCGGGTGATCGAGGCAGGAGACCATTGCGTTCTGATCGGACAGGTCGAAACCTATTCCCACAACGACCGCCCGGCGCTGGGCTACGCGAACGGGCGGTACTTCAGCCTTGGGCTGGAACGGGGCGCGCTTGAACCGACGGGGCGCAGGATCGTCTGTGGCGCAATCATCGAACACGAAGGCCGCGTGCTGCTTGAGAAAACGGATGCCGGTTTCAGGCCGCCGCAGGTCACATTGTCCGACCGTCGACAGTTGCGCGACAGCCTTCGGCAGGATCTGCATGATCGTGGCATCGACGCACGTCTTGGCGTCGTCTACTCGGTCTACGACGATGCCACAGCGCATCATGTCTACATATTGGGCAATGCGCCGGAACTTCCCAAACACGGCAAGCTTGAGGCCGTCGCGATTGAAGACCTGGCAACCCTTGCCTACTCGACGACGCCAATCACCACCATGATTTCTCGTTTCGCGCTGGAAAGCCGAACCCGCGACTTCTCACTGTATCTGGGCAGTGCGCAGCAAGGCGACGTGCACAGCTTTTCTGAAAGGACCTGATGGATGGAGTTTTCCCTTTTTGCACACATGGAACGGCTGAGCCCCGATCAACCCCATGAGAAACTGTATGAAGAATTCATCGCGCTGTGTAAAATGGCCGATGAGGCGGGAATGCGTGCCGTCTGGACCGGCGAGCACCACGGGATGGACTTTACGATCGCGCCCAACCCCTTGATGTCTTTGGTAGATATCGCACATCACACCAAGAACGTGCGGCTTGGCACGGGTACAGTTGTTGCACCGTTCTGGCATCCGATCAAACTGGCAGGCGAAACGGCTGCGGCGGACCTGATGACAGGCGGCCGTATCGAGCTGGGCATCGCCCGCGGCGCCTATTCGTATGAATATGAACGGATGATGCCGGGAATGGATGCCTGGGACGCTGGCCAGCGCATGCGGGAAATCGCGCCGCTTTTGCCCCGGCTGTGGGCGGGTGACTGTGACCATGATGGAGAGTATTTTAAATTCCCTGCTACCACCTCGGCCCCCAAACCGGTGCAACCCGGCGGGCCACCGATTTGGATCGCAGCGCGGGATCCGAACAGTCATGAATTCGGTGTGCAGAACGGCTTTAACATTCAGGTCACACCGCTCTGGCAGGGCATGCATGAGATTGAAACGCTAATGGGCCGCTTTGAAGATGCATGCGCAAACCATGAGGGGCCGCGCCCCAAGATCATGCTGCTGCATCACACTTACGTTGGCAGCGACGATGATGATCTGGGTCAGGCCGCGCGGGAATTGTCCCTCTTCTACAACTACTTCGGGGCCTGGTTTCAAAACAAGCGGCCAGTCCGGCAGGGCTTGATCCAGACGTTGACGGATGAAGAGATGGCGGCCAACACGATGATGGCTCCGGAAAACCTGGCGCGCGATCTGACTGTCGGAACCCCGGATGGGGTCACGGAACGTCTGAAACGATACGAAGATCTGGGCTATGATGAGTATTCGTTTTGGATAGACAGCGGTATGAGTTTCGAACGCAAACGCGCATCGCTGGCCCGTTTCATCGACGACGTCATGCCAAAGTTTCAGTAAGGATCGATGATGCATCAGAAACCACATTTCCAGCTTTATATCGACGGCGCGTGGACCGAAGGGGCACGCGGGCAAGTGATGCATTCGCAAAACCCGGCGACGGGCCAAGACTGGTCCAGTTTCGCCTGCGCCGCACCCGAAGACGTTGACCGCGCCGTGTCCGCCGCGCGTCGGTCACTTGATGATCCCGCGTGGCGCGACATGACGCAAACTGCACGCGGCAAACTGTTGTTCAAACTTGCCGAACTGATCGAGGAAAACGCCGGACACCTGGGCCAGCTTGAGACCACAGACAGCGGAAAGCTGCTTGCCGAAACCGCAAGCCAAACAGCCTATGTCGGTGACTATTATCGATATTATGCAGGGCTTGCGGACAAGATCGAAGGGGCGGTTCTTCCGATCGACAAACCGGACATGCACGTCTTCACCAAACGAGAACCGATTGGCGTGGTGGTCGCAATCGTCCCCTGGAACGCACAGATGTTCCTGACCGCAACCAAGCTTGGCCCCGCGATAGCAGCAGGCTGTTCGGTCGTGCTGAAGGCCTCTGAAATTGCGCCCGCTCCGATGCTGGAGTTCGCGCGGCTGATCGATGAAGCTGGCTTTCCGCCCGGTGTCGTCTCTGTCATTACGGGGGATGCCGAAAACTGCGCCATCCCGCTTACCCGGCACCCGGACGTGGACCGGATCGCATTCACCGGCGGCCCGGAAACAGCGCGCCATGTCGTGCGCAATTCGGCTGAGAACTTTGCGGTGACCACTTTGGAACTGGGCGGGAAATCCCCGATCATCGTCTTTGAGGATGCCAATCTGGATGGCGCCGCCAATGGTTTGATTGCGGGAAATTTCGGCGCCTCGGGTCAAAGCTGCGTGGCCGGCTCGCGCGGGTTGATACATCGCCCGGTACTGGAAGCGCTTGTTGACAAGATCGAAGAGAAGATGAAGGGCGTCGCAATCGGCGACCCATTGGAAACGGCCACCCATATTGGCCCGCTCTGCACCGCAGCTCAGGTGGAAAGAATTCAGGCGACTTTGGCGAAAGCCACAGAACAAGGCGCACGCATCCGCTTCGGGGGAAAACCTCTGGACCGGCCGGGCAACTTCATGGCCCCTACGCTGGTGGAGTGTTCGAGCCCAGAGACCGAGACGCTGAAGGTCGAAATGTTCGGCCCTGTAATGTCTTTGCTGCCATTCGACACGGAAGAAGAAGCGATCGCATTGGCCAACGACTCGCTGTTCGGGCTTGGGTCTGGCGTTTTCACTGAAAATGTTGCCCGCGCCCATCGGGTTTCATCCCATCTGAAATCGGGAATTTGTTGGATCAACACTTACCGCGCGGTGTCCCCGATTGCTCCGTTTGGTGGCTACAATCAATCCGGCTATGGCAGGGAAGCCGGGATCGAGACCATTCACGACTACACAAGGACCAAAACCGTATGGCTGAATACGTCGGAACAGCCAATGTCGAACCCATTCGTCATGCGGTAACAAGATCTTGCTGCAGTGTTTTGTCAAAGCTGTCAGACTTTAGCGTTTAGGGTCATCTGCAAACCCTCTTGTAACTGTCCCAGCCAAATAGCTGCGTCTTCAAATCTCGTGCACGCAATAAAGTCCGAGTTTTGAGCCAGCATCTTTTCACCAATCTCGTCCTCAGAGTTTTGCGGGCGCACGAGGGAATATCTGCAAAGAGATAATAATATCTGGTGCCCATCAGATGTAGTGACGAAGGCGGTGGGTCTGGTGTCGAAAACCTGTTCCGGTAGTCCCAACTGCGCGCATCGCAGGTCCCAGACGCCCACCTGCCGCTTTGGCTTGCAGGAGGCATGGCTACTGAGGTCGAAGCACTGTGCCTGGCCCAAGCGGGACCGACCACCTCAAAGCCGGCGCAAGAGCAACGGGCATATCGCGGGGCTAAACTCCGCCGTCGGTCAACGCCGCGATAGCATCCTTGACCCGCGCCGCGTGATCGCGGTCGGCCGCCGCCGAGTGTGGATCAGCAAAATGCCCGCTGTCATTGTCGAAATACAGCCCCGAGGCATTGGCAAATTCGTCCGACAGCGCGGCCCGTCGCAGGATATCAGCGCCGATCGCCAAGTCATTGCCGGCCATTCCAAAACCCTCTCGGACCATCTTTGAGGCCAGAAGCGAGCCAGGGTTGACCGCGACGAAGACTGGGCCTTTTGGGTGCGCGCGCGCCATTTCCCGTGACCAGATCGTGATAGCCAGCTTGCTTTGCGCATAGGCCTCCATGTCGCTCAATTGCCGCTTACCGTGCATCGCTTCTACATCCACCGGCGCCTGCGCGGCCGATGAAAGGTTCACCACGCGCCCTTCGGCTGGGATGATCGGCAACAGCCGTCGGGTCAGCACATGGGGCGTCAGCGCGTTTACCACGAACCGAACATCCATCCCGTCGGCCCGGCGTGGGTGCGGAGTCTTGTAGACACCGGCATTGTTGATCAGAACGTCCAGCCGGTCGTGCCGGGCGCGCACGGCGTCTGCAAGCGTGGCGGCTTCGTCCAGATCGGAAAGATCGGCGCGGAAGGTCTCGGGGTTGCCGCCAACCGTCTGCGCGGCGGCCTGCAGTTTGTCAGAGCTGCGTCCGTGCAGCAGCACGCGGTGGCCTTCGGCCGCCAGTGTCTTGGCGGTCAACAGGCCGATGCCGTCGGTCGCGCCGGTGATCAGGATAGTCTTGGGCATTGCGGCCTCCTTGGGGATGAAATCAGTCGTGAAACTCGGGCAGAACCTCGTCGGCCAGCCGGTGCAGGGTGGGTTCGATCCCGGCCACGTTAAAGCGCAGGTTCAGTGCCACGTGGTTGATGCCCAAATCGCGGATCTCGTGCAGGTAGCGGCGCAGGTAATCGGTGCCGGCACTGAACCCAAGATGGATCGGGCGCGGCGGAGCGTCGGCTTGGTCCACCAGATCAACATAGAGCGACTGCATCACCGGTTTGTCGGGCAAGCCGGCCTGTGCCACGCGCGCTCGATAGTCGGCCACAACGCGGGACTGCGCCGCCGTACCACGCGGATAGGTCATCCAGCCGTCACCGTGGCGCGCCACCCACTCTGGCGTCTGCTGGCTGCCACCGGTGATAAGCAGCGGCAGGCGCCCGGCGGCAGGCTTAGGCAACATGTCGATACCGCCAGAGAGGTCGCCCTGCGGGTTATCCAGTCGCGGGTAATCCTGCGCCATGGCGCGGATATAGACCAGGCTGTCACGGAAGCGCGCCCCGCGATCAGAGAAATCCTTGTTCAGCGCCGGGTATTCCTCGGGACGATCCCCCGAGGCCACACCCAGAAGCAGCCGCCCGCCCGACAGCTGGTCGGCCGAGGCTGCCGCCTTGGCCACATGGGCCGGGTGCCGTAATGGCAGCACGATCGAAGCCACGCCAAGCGCGATGTCGCGCGTCGCAACACCCAGCGCGCCGAGATAGACGAAAGGATCGAAAACCTGCCCCGCATCGCCAAACGAGGGCACGTTGAAGGGCACGTCTCGCAGCCAAAGCGCGGCAAAGCCCAGTTCGTCGGCCAGCACGGCACGCTCCAGATGGCGCGTCATAGTAGGTACCGGATCGTTGCGGTTTGCCTCGAGCGGGACCACAAGCCCAATGCTCAGCCTACCAGGGCGGAACACCGCGTTGAACGCGCGGTTCAGCGGCGCGAAGTTTGGCGTGTTGGATTTGTCCAGCATTTTCTGCCTTTCTCAGAACCGCACCAGCGCCCGGCTTTCCAGGCTTTTGCGGATGGTTTGCCGATCGGGATCTTCGGCAAGATCAATCGCGCTGTGGCCCACCGCTGGACGGCCGCGATTGTCGTAGATGTTGAACCAGACGATCTCGTCCGGCGTCATGCGCGACAGATACACCCAATCATGACTCGGATTGGCCGCCAGGCCGAGGATACGACCGCGCCGGTCGGGATAGATCAGGTCGATGTCGATCCAGTCCGCGTCGTCCACGGTTGCAGGGCGCACGAAACCCAGCGGGGCGGTGTTGATCGGGTTTTCCACCGGCCGCCACAGGTTAACGAAGGCGTAATGCCCCGCCGCCCAATCGCGCGCCCGCTCGGGCCCGAGGATGTCCACCAGCCGCTGGTGCGCACCTTGCGGGCTCAGGTCGCTGTGCACGTTGCGCGCGGGGCGGCGGTTGGCTGCCGGGTCGTCAATGCGCAATGTGTGGTCGAAGAACAGCACCTCGCGCGCGCCGATCCGGTCGCACAGCAGCTCGGCCAGTTCGCGGTCGTAGACCTTCTGCCAGCCGGGGGATTCGAAACTGGTCACCCGCGTCGGTGCCACACCAAATTCGAACCCGTCAGAGACAAAGCTGGCCCCTGCCCGCCCGGCACGCAGATCGGTCAGCGCCACCTCGGTCGCGGCCAGTTCGGGCGAGACCAGATTGCCAGCGATGCTGTCCGCGTCCAGCACGAATGCCTGCGGCGCGGGCTTGTGAACATGATAATTGACGGTTCCGGTCCGGGTCACGAAAGCCTCCTTGGGGGTGCCGGCCCGGCATACCGGGCCAGTGCTGCATTCAGGCGAGGTCGTCCTGCCCCGCGATCAGGTAGTGACGGCTGACCGAGCCCTTGGTGCGGGCGGCCAGGTGCGGTGCATAGGCCGAGTCCGCCATGAAGGCGCGGGCCGCCTCTTCCGAAGGCCACTCGATGATGATCCTCAGCCCGGCGGGCTGATCCTCGCCTTCCATCTGCGCGTGGTTCGCGGTACGCGCAAGATACTTGCCGCCATGTGCCGCCACGCGTTCGTTGGCGGTGGGCAGGTAGCCGGGGATCCAGTCCTCGGCGGTGGGGGTGACGTCCAGAACGGAATAATAGGTCATCGTGTATCTCCTTCGGGGTCAGAACCAAGCGACGGTGTCTTGCATCGTGCGGCGGGTCTTGGGGAATTCAGGATCTTTCGCGCGATGACCAAAGGCGAACATCACCGCCGGTTTCCATTTCGCGGTATCGACGCCGAAATGTTCGGCCAGCGTCTGCGTCGTTCGCTCCATGTCGAAGCCCTCGATCGGGCAGCTGTCGATCCCCATCAGCGCACCGGCGGTCATCATGTTGGCCAGCACGATATAGGCCTGCTTGCCCGACCAGTCGGTGATCTCGCGGTCAGAGGTGATCTTGTGATCCTCGGCCTGGAACTTGCCGTATGCGCCGTTGAAGATCTCGATCACTTCCTCGGGCAGCTGCTTCACTTGCCGGTAGTGGTCTTGCAGATAATCCGATCCGGCGCGCATCAGTTCGCCCGTCGCCGCAAGGATGATGCCGAAATGGCTGGCGGTGCCAAGCTGGCCGGTCGACCCGTTCATCATCCCGTTGGCACCCCATGAAAACTCGCGGAACAGCTCGCGCTTGTCGGGCGACTGGATCATCAGGATGCGGAAGGGCTCGTGCCCGAACGAAGTGGGCGAAAGGCGTGCAGCCTCGAGGATCGTCTCGAAGTCAGCGTCGCTCACCTTGCGTTCAGGGTCGAAGATCTTGGTGGCATGGCGAGAATTGAAGGCCTCAATGATCTGCGCGTTGATATCGGTCTTCACCTCGGTGATCGCGTTCATTTTATGTCTCCGTTGGGGTGTGTGTCGGTGTGCACCTGACTTATCACTTGCAAGAACAAGAAAAAGGTGGTGAAAAATAAGTTCAGTTTTCGTATTTTGGATATAATCTATATGGATACCGACAGCCTGTGCCTGTTCGTCATGGCGGCCGAACGGCTCAATATCAGCGCCGCCGGGCGCGAGCTTGGCCTTGCACCGGCGGTCTCGAGTGCCAGGCTGGCCAAGCTTGAGAACGAACTTGGCGTCGAGCTTTTGCACCGCACCACGCGCAAGGTGTCGTTGTCATTGGAAGGGTCGGAGTTTCTGCCTTATGCGCGTGAAATTCTCGCCCAGACGGATGCAGCGCGCGCTGCCCTCGGAGGCACGGATACCGGCCCCACAGGCACCTTGCGTTTCGCAGCCCCCAGCAGTTTTGCCCAGTTGCACATCATGCCGCTGTTGCCCGAGTTTCATCAACGCTATCCCGACCTGACGCTGGACCTGCGACTGTCGGACAAGCCCTTCGACGCCATCGAGGGCAGTTTCGACCTAGCCCTGCGCAACGCGCCTCTGGCCGATAGCAGCCTCAAGGGGCGCAAACTTTCAGATGACATCCGCCTGCTCTGCGCTGCGCCGGAATATCTCAAGCAGCACGGAGTGCCTTCGACACCCGAGGATTTGACGGGGCATCGCTTCATCGCGTGGGCCAATCTCGACCGGCGCGAACTGGTTGATCCTGCTGGTCAGAAGGCGATCCTGAACCCGCGCGCGATGATCAGCCGAACCATCGTCGATGACGGCACCGCGCAACGCGAGGCAACGCTTGCCGGAGCGGGGCTTTCGATCAACTCACTCTGGAGCGTGGCCCATGAACTGCGCTCCGGGCGGCTCAGGCAGGTATTGCCTGACTGGCGGCTGAATGATCATGCAGGGCTGTGGCTGATCTATCCGCGCTCGAACGTGCTGACGCCCAAGACACGAATCTTCATGGATTTTCTCGTCGAAAAACTCGGCGGCAGGTCAGGCACCGGCTGGGTCGAAGCGCAGCAGGACAGCTTGTAATCGTGCATCGCGTTCGCGGACAGGTGCAGTTCAAGTTTCGCAATGGTGATGGTGGCGGAGAGACAGGGATTCGAACCCTGGAGACGGTTTCCCGCCTACACACTTTCCAGGCGTGCGCCTTCGACCACTCGGCCACCTCTCCGTGCCGGCGATATTTGGACGAATGCCGTCGGATTTGCAAGGCCCCAATTCGACGAATTCAGGGGAATAGCGCAATTTAATCAATGCACCCACCGACGGGTGATCACAGGTCAACACGTGCTGCGATCTGGCCCCTCAGATCTCATCACCGGCATCCGGGTCCATATCCGCCTCGGTCAAATCCGCCGGAACCTCTGCAACTTTGCGTGGCTTATCCTCCACAGGTGCGGAAGGCTCCTGCTTGCTCGGGTCAGATGCCCGCAGGGTTTCGGGATTTCGCAGCCAGACATCACGTTGTGCGAACGGAATCTCGATCCCTGCTTCCGAGAATCTACGGTTGATTTCATGGTTCATGTCAGATTTCACCGACAAAACCCAATTCACATCCCGCAGGATCGCCCGTATTTCAAAGTCTAAGGAATCTGCTCCGAACCCCTGGAACACGACGCTTGGTGCCGGGTTGGCCAAAACCATCGGATGGTTGTTGGCGATTTCGCCCAGAATGGTTTCTACCAGACGCGTATCAGTTCCGTATGCAACACCCACCGGAACGATCACCCGCCCGATCGTATTGCCGCGGGTATAGTTCGTTACGACACCGCTGATCAGGTCAGAGTTTGGAACGATGACATCCGTCCTGTCGAACGTCTCGACCCGGGTCGAACGAACGGAAATGTCCTTAACATATCCCATCATGCCGTTAACATCGATCCAATCCCCCTTGGAAATCGGACGCTCGACCAAAAGGATGATGCCAGAAACGAAGTTCGACACGATTGTCTGCAAACCAAAGCCGATGCCAACAGACAGCGCGCCAGCGACGATCGCCAGCGATGACAGATCAAAACCGGCCACCATGATTGCCACCAACGCAGCAAGGAATATGCCAACGTATCCCGAACCCGCGACAATCGCGTTTTGGCCACCCGGATCTATGTTGGTTTTCGGCAGAAGCGAATTGCGCAGCCCGCTTTGCAACAGACGCGTCAGCGTATAACCGATTGCAAACACGGCAACAAAGGTCAGAAAGTTGCTGGGCGAAATTGTGACGCCACCGATATCAAAACCAAGCAGCAGGCGCGACCATGCTTCCAGCAGGTCTGTTTCCCGCGCACCCCAATAGATCGCCAGAATGGGAAGCGCCAAGATGGCCAATGCAAACCCGACCAGCACGGAAAAAAGCGAATCCCCTGCGGCTTCGCCCTGCCCGGTGACCCAACCGTAAATCTGACTGATGAACCGTTGCAGGATGACCAAGGCCCCGATCAGCACCAATGTCTTGACGGCAGGAAACACGATTGCTTCGGCCGCATTGGTGTATCCGAAAATAGCCAGCAAGGGAGACATGATCCCCAAAAGGAACAAAGCCCGGCGCAAGAACTCGACCAGTTGGCTGAAACCCGCGGAACGGGTCGAGGCAGCTTGATCCGGAGGCCCGTCGGTTGTTCGAATCTGACGTACTCGCAACAACAACAAAGCCGTCGCGACAATGACCGGGAAACTGACTACGGCGCGAGTGGCGTCGGAAATGTTTTCGATCCGTTCGAACAAAAACGCCAATTCGTGCAAAACCAGCATCAGGGCGAGCAGATCGATATACACGCGCAGTTCAGTGATGCGCGCAGCGGACAGACGTTTGAACCCTTGCGACGCGCCGATCACGTATACCTGGCGACCAATCCAGTCATAGAAAAACACGATCGCTGCCCAATACGGAACATTCTGAAGCAAAAGGCTGCCCCGCAGACCCGGAACGCCGGTGAGACTGATCGCCGTGACCACGGCCACCACACCGATCCATGGCAACAGAATTCGCAATAGTGAGATTACGAACGACCAAACCCCCGTCCCGGCCCCGCCGAGTAACCTCAGGTAGTCGCCTCCGAGTTCAGACCACCGTTTGCCAAAGATCAGCAGCACGGCTGAAATGACCAGAAGTATGAAGATTGCGAGCCCACGAGCGCGAATTTGCTCGCGCACGACATCTGAACGCAAATTTGTGATCGTTTCGTTTACCAGGCCTTGAACGGCCTCTTTGACATCCACCCATGCCGGACCCCAATACGCCGGGTTGATCGGCGACGGGCCCTGTTCAAAGAACTCTTTTTTCTGGCGTGCACGAAGAATCTGATCAATTTCGCTGATCAGCCCGTTCGCACGGCTATACGCTTCTTCGGAAATGATGCGCGGAACACGCAGGCTGTTGAGCTGTTCCTCAAGATGCACCCGAAGATTTGCTATGTCTTCAGGTTCAGTCGTGTCCCCTTCGGGTTTGGGCCCCAACGCTTTTATCTGGCTTTCCAGCGTCGTTATTCGGTCGGTATTTGCACCACGAGCTCGATTGAAGTCATCTCTGTAACCATTTATTTCAGAACGTAAATTCTCCAGCGCAGCGTCAGATGCCCGGTTCGCCTCGATGACGGCTTCGGCCCGGCTCGCGGTTTTGACCCAGCCTTGGTAATACTCACTTTGACGATCCGTCAACTGTGCAACAGCGCTATTCGAAAACCCGACAAAGCACAGGAATAGCAGGGTCAGAAACAGGCGGACCTGTCCAAGCATCACACGTCCTCGAAAACGCCGGGAATGCTGCGCGGTGCCTCGGTCATCCAATCCGGAACCGGAAGCTCTTTTTCACGCAGGAACTCGGGGTTGAAAAGCTTCGATTGATAGCGTGTGCCATAATCGCACAGGATGGTCACAATGGTATGGCCGGGCCCCATTTCCTGGGCCATGCGCACCGCCCCTGCCATGTTGATCGCGGTCGAGCCGCCCATGACCAGGCCTTCGTCACGCAGAAGATCAAAGATGTAGGGCAGCGCTTCGTTATCGGTGATCTGATAAGAAAAATCCGGCGTGAACCCCTCCAGGTTTTTGGTGATACGCACCTGCCCGATACCCTCGGCGATTGACCCACCTTCCATCGCGATCTCGCCTGTCGTGTAGTACGAATACAGGCCGGCCCCCATCGGATCGGCAAGACCGATCTTGACGCCCTTGGGCTGCAAAACTTCGGCAACGCCTGCCAATGTCCCACCCGACCCGACCGCGCTGACGAACCCGTCAACCTTGCCGTCTGTCTGCTCCCAGATCTCGGGGCCCGTGGTTTCCACATGTGCCTGACGATTCGCCACATTGTCGAACTGGTTGGCCCAGATTGCACCATTGGGTTCTGTCTGCGCCAATTCCTCGGCCAGACGGCGGGAATAGTGCACGAAATTGTTGGGGTTGCGATACGGGGCCGCGGGTACCTGAACCAACTGTGCGCCCGCCAGACGCAGCATATCCTTCTTTTCTTCCGATTGGGTCTCGGGGATAACGATAACCGTTTTGAACCCCATCGACGCACCGACCAAAGCCAGACCAATACCGGTGTTGCCAGCGGTACCTTCCACGATGGTGCCGCCCGGTTTCAGATCCCCGCGTGCGATGGCATCTTTGATGATAAAAAGAGCAGCACGATCCTTTACCGACTGTCCCGGGTTCATGAACTCGGCTTTGCCAAGAATCTCGCATCCGGTCTCTTCGCTGATGCGGCGCAGCCGGATCAACGGTGTTTTTCCTACTGCGTCAGCAAGATCTCGTGCAATGCGCATGGTCGCCTCTTGTCATTTGGTATCTTCGAAGATTTACAGGCGCACTGCCGGGACCACAAGCGCGATAGTCACGCGCGCAAACGATCCCGATGGCGGGCCAGCCAGTAAGCCAGAGACACCAGCTGCAAATCCTTGAAAAGATGACGGTCTGTCATATCGATGAATTCGTCGAACGGCAGAATCCGACTGCGAATATCTTCGCCTTCTGTGTCCAGGCCACCGGTGATGGTTGTCTGGGTCAAGTTGCCAAGCCCGACATAGAGATACATGAAACCCGTCGACGACCCGCTGGAGGAATACGCCCCGCCCGCATATTCCAGCCTGTCAAATCGAACTCCGGCTTCTTCCATGGCTTCGCGATGTGCCGTCTGTTCCGGCGTTTCGCCGGGGTCGATCATCCCGGCAACCGCTTCCCAAAGCCAGGGCTCTGGATCGTCGATCAAAAACACCGGCGGTCTGAACTGCTCGACCAGAAGCACGGTGTCGCGGATCGGGTCATATGGCAGAACGGACACCGCGCTGCCCTGCATCAAACCGCCCCGGTGCAGCACGGGACCCATGCTGCCGTCATGCTGCCGGTGTTGAAGATCTATTTCCTCCATCCCAAAATAGTCGACGTAAACGCGTTCGTGCCGGTGGACGATCACGTCTTCGGCTATGTTCCGCGGATCGCCGGTTCGTCGTTGCTTGGCCATGATCTTTGCCCAGGCGCGGGTTTGAATGGCGCGGACGCTGCGCGCCATGGTTTTGGGATCGACTTTGCCGAAATAGGCCATTTCTTCTTCGGCAGCGAGCGCCGTAACCTCGCCCAATTTGTCTGCCCAGCCCTGCAACGACCACAACTCACCGGGTTGCCACGCGCCCGGGGTCGGGAAAAAGACCTCTGCCTGTGCTTCGCCCCCGTCCTCCAGAATGACATTCAACGATTTCAGCTCATAGTCGAAGGATCCTTCGTAATAAGCCAGTCTGGCCAGATCATCGGAGGACAGGCCCTGCACCAGCAGGCCTTCGGCAGCGGCACCCTTGGCGGGCAGGATCATCGGGAAATCCTGCCCCTGGACCGCGTGAACCGCGTGATCGCACAGCTTGGCAGCGTGAAACGTTATTTCACTCAGCGGACGACCCAGGACACGCTGCAACAGCGGCAGATACCGCAACGTTCCATAGAAGAACAAATCAGACAAATTTAATCTCTCTTGTGACGAAACGGTTCAGCGCCATTTGCGGCTGGCCTGTTCCGTGGCCAGACCGGCGACAACGGCGCCAATTGCGAGTGCAACCAGAATTTCGGGATAGATCAGCTGCTTGCCATAATCGATACCAATCGAAAAAATGGCCATCACAGCTTCGAACGGGCCGCCATATCGATTGCGCATCGCAAGGTCGAACATGCGGTAGCACCCCTGCACAAACAGCGCCCAGAAAACCAGCGAAGCAACGCCGGTCAGGCCGTTATTAATTCCCGCTGTCCAACCACGCCCAGCGCGCTTGCCCATGATTTTCCAACCACAGATCGCACCAAGAGCCATATTCACATAGGTGAAGTAACCATAGTCCTTACCCTCTTCGCCGTTTTCGATAACCATGCTTGAAACAAGAAAGGCCAGCACGACGAGACAAACAGCGGCGACGAGACGCGAGGCAGTGGGCATGTGACGGTCCGTGAGTTAACTTGGTTTTGCTATTGTGATCTGTGTCACATCGCAATTGCCCGTGTCAAAGGCCGCACCGCACGCAGTCAAATAATAATTCCACATGCGGCGGAAACGCTCATCAAACCCCATATCCGAGATCTGATCCCATTTGTCGTTGAACGTTTCATACCAACGGCGCAGAGTCAGATCATAGCTTTTCCCGAATTCTTTCGAATGCACGACTTTCAACCCGGCCTGATCGATCTGCTGACGCAGGATGGTCGGCGACGGTAGCATCCCGCCGGGAAAGATATATTTCTGAATGAAATCAACGCCGTTCTTGTAAAAATCCCAGCGATGATCACCCACCGTGATGATTTGCAAGGTTGCCTGAGCACCGGGCTTCAACCGCTCACGAACGGTTTCGAAATAGACCGGCCAGTATTTCTGACCCACGGCCTCGAACATTTCGATGGATGCGATGCCGTCATAGACCCCGCGTTCATCCCGATAGTCTTGCAGCTTGAATTCAACCAGATCTGATAAACCTGCTTTTTCAATACGTTCCTTGGCGTACTTGAATTGCTCCTCACTGATGGTCAGGCCGGTGACACGCAAACCTCGTTCCTTTGCGGCATATTCCGCGAAGCCGCCCCAGCCACATCCGATCTCCAGTACATGGTCACCCGGTTTGGCACCCATCTCATCCACAAGACTTGCGTATTTGGCGATCTGGGCCTTCTCTAGGCTTTCCTGCCCAGACTCAAAAATCGCGCTGGAATAGGTCATCGTGTCATCCAGCCAAGAACTGTAAAATTCGTTACCCAGATCGTAGTGATACGAGATGTTCTTTTTGGCTTGGGCCCTGTTGTTTCTGTGCAGCCAGAACCGTAGCCGTTCGTAAGCCTGAACCAGAAACTGGCCCGTAAACCCGTCATAAACGGTCTCGGTTCCAAGATGCACAAGATCCATGAAAGACCGCAGATCGGGTGTACTCCAATGTCCGTCCAGATACGCATCGGAGAAACCCAGTTCTCCTTCGCGGATCAGGCGCGCAAAGACATCGTCGTCGTGAATATCGACCTGTGCCACCGGCCCGGGCTTTGCGCCTTCTGCGCGAAACGTGCGACCGTCGGGTAGTCTGATATCAAGACGCCCGGTTTCCATCCGGTTCAACATTTTAAAGACTTGGGCGAAATATCTGGGCAGGTCTTTTTGCCCTTCGGTCGTCGTCAGGATCATCCGCTCTCCCCTCTGCGGTACGCGTACAAAGCTAGGCGGCGAAATTGTTTCTGGCAAGTTTTCAGTTCCTTAGTGGGATTTTCGGCTTTCATATGCGCGCAAGGCGCGGGTCCGCCCTTCGGGCAATTCGACTATGGGTTTGGGGTAATCCTCATCCGGACGCAGCCCCCATGAACGCGGAACGGCATCAAAATACGACAGGGCGGTCTTGCTGGGTTCGGAATACCCTTCGGCAATCCAACAACGCGTAAAGTTCCCGTCAGGATCGAATTTCTCGGCTTGCGTCTGGGGATTGAAAATCCGAAAAAACGGGGATGCATCGGGCCCAGATCCAGCAACCCACTGCCAGCCCATGGCATTGCAGGCCGGATCCCAGTCGATCAGGCAATCCTCGAACCATGTCATCCCTATTTTCCAATGAGCCATAAGATGCTTGGTCAGATAGCTTGCAACAATCATCCGAGCCCGGTTATGCATTCGACCCGTCACATACATTTGCCGCAGCCCAGCATCGACAACAGGTATTCCAGTTCTGGCCTGCCGCCACGCGGTGACTTCGGGATGGTCCGGATCGGTATTCCAAGGAAAACTGTCCCATTCCGGCTTCCAATTGGAAGCCACCAGTTGGGGCGTGTGATACATCAGGTGATAGGCAAACTCGCGCCAGACGAGTTGACGTAGATAGGCATCGGCACCGGGTGTACCGGTCAACGCGGCCCTTTGGACCATATGCCAGACTGTACGCGGCCCGATTTCACCCAAAGACAGGTATTCCGACAGGTTGGACGTCCCGTCCTGATCCAACCTGTCCCGGTTGCTGGAATAGTGGGAAAGTCGCCCAAGAAACGCCTCGAGATGATCCAGAGCGGCCTGTTCGCCGGGTTTTACATGAGGGCGAACGACGGCCGCGCCCCTGTTCATGGCATCCCCCATCTGCCAATCGCTCAATTTGTCAGAAGCGGGCCACGACATCGGGGCCTGCAAATCGGCAACCCGCGCATCGGGAAATTGTACATCCCGCCCCTGAACCGCACGCCACATGGGCGTGTAGACCCGAAACGGATTTCCTGTTTTTGTAGCGACAGTCCAGGGCTCAAAAAGAAGATGCCCCGCAAATGACTTTGCCGTCACTCCTACTTTTGTAAGCACAGACTTGATCGTCTTGTCGCGTTCGATTGAGGCCGGATCGTAAGCGCGAGACCAGAAGACGGAGGTTGCGCCGGTCTCGGCCATGACCTGCTGCACCTGTTCAAGCGCGTCGCCGCGTCGGAAAATCAATCGGCTGCCCGTTTTGGCCAGTGACGCTGTGAATGCCTCCAACCCCAAGCCCAAGCGCCACTTCGGCGCGGCCCCCATCTGTTCGACGAGGTTGTCATGAATAAACAAAGGTATGACCGGACGGCCACTTTCGGCCGCTGCAGTCAACGCGGGGTGGTCCGACAGACGCAAGTCCCGTCGAAACCACAAAATGATCGGAGCCTGCTGTTGCTTCACAATACGCCCTTGAGGTTTTTTGATTTCTACGCACCCTCAAGAGTAGTGGATCACAAAACGCGCTCAAGAGCCTCTAAAAGCTGATCAATTTCCTGCTTCGTGGTGTAGTGAGTGAAGCTGACCCTCAAAACACCCTGCGCCGGGTCGACGCCCATCGCCTGCAAGGGGCGCACCGCATAGAAGTCTCCGCCACCCGCCATGACACCGTATTGCGCCAGTTCCGCCGCAACCGGTTCAGCCGGACGGTTCAACGAAAGCGCGACGGTGGGCGCGCGCCGACTGGCGTCGGAAGGACCGATCAGGCGCACAGCGTTTCGATCCTTTACCGCATCCAGAACCGGTTGCAGCAACGACTCTTCGTGTGATCGCATCAGATCGTGGACAAATACGCCCTGCTCCGCCGCGCCCGTCTCAGGCCCGCCATGGTGGGCGCAAAGCAGCTCGACATAATCCGCCATACCTGCACTGGCCGCAATCTGCGCGTGATCGGGGCCAGCCGGGGTGAACCGCTTGTACAGGACGTCGCCGTTGAAATAATGGGCCTGGTTGGGCAACAGCTCACCCAACGTGCGGCGGATGACCATGCACCCCTGGTGCGGGCCGTAGGTCTTGTACGCAGAAAACAAATAGATATCCGGCCCCAGATCGCCAACATTCGGAAATCCGTGCGGGGCGTAGGATACGCCATCAACGCAGACAAACGCACCCGCCGCATGCGCAATAGCAGTAATCTCGGTGACCGGATTGATCTCGCCAACGACATTTGAGCAATGCGGGAAACAGACCAGACGCACTTTTTCGTCCAGCATGTTTTCCAGATCCTGAGGGTTCAGCGACCCGGTTTCGGGGTCGATTTGCCATTCCCTCACCTCTATCCCGGCCTCGACCAGACGACGCCACGGGCCAGAGTTGGCTTCGTGATCCTGATTGGTCACGACGATTGCCTCGCCGGGCTTCATCCATTGCCGGAACGCCTGCGCCAGGACATAGGTGTTCTGGGTGGTTGAAGGACCAAAACTCAGTTCATCCGTGTCGACGCCCAGAATGGCAGCCATACGCGCACGCGCCTCGTCCATTTCGGCGCCCGCAAGGCGGCTGGCCTCGTATGGGGCGTAAGGCTGAACCTTGCGCTGCGTGTAGAACCGCGTCAGCCGGTCGATCACTGGTTTGCAGGTGTAAGACCCACCTGCATTTTCGAAGAACGCCTGCCCTTGCAGGCTGGGTTCTGAAAAGGCCGGGAACTGCGCCCGAACGAAATCGATATCCAGAGAGCTCATGCCTCATTGCTCCTTAGTTGTGCAGTCAGATCAATGAGATGCCCGCACATGTTTCCGGACATCTCAGAAATCATGGCAGGTCTTCCAGCCCAGCCTGTGCTTGGGCCTTTGGCCGACGAAACACGGGGCAGCCCTTCGCCTTGAAAGGACACCGATACTTAGACAGGGCCGCCCACAACCGTCAAGCGAAAGCAAAACGCAAAAGCCCCGGCTCGACGCCGGGGCTTTGAAAGCTTGCGGAATTGTCAGGCGATTCCTCTGGCCTCAACCCTGAACCTTGGTATAGGTCCCTTCGCCCGCGAGAATTCCGCGGAAGCCGCCGGGCTCATCAAGCCCAAAGACGATCAGGGGCAGATTGTTGTCGCGTGCCAAGGCAATGGCCGAAGCATCCATGACCCGCAACCGTTTGGCCAGTACGTCATCATAGGTCACGGTATCATAGCGTACGGCGTCAGCGTGTTCCGCTGGGTCTTTGTCATACACGCCATCCACTCCGTTCTTGCCCATGAAGATCGCCTCGCACGCCATTTCGTTGGCGCGCAGGGTGGCTGCGGTGTCTGTCGTGAAATACGGGTTGCCAGTACCGGCGGCGAAAATACAGACCCGCTTTTTCTCGAGGTGCCGAACAGCCCGGCGGCGGATATAGGGTTCGCACACCTCGTCCATGCGAATGGCCGAGATCACGCGGGTGAACACTCCGATCTCTTCCAGTGCGGATTGCATCCCCAGCGCGTTCATCACCGTGGCCAACATACCCATATAATCCGCCGTTGTCCGCTCCATGCCTTGGGCTGAACCGCTCAGGCCGCGAAAAATGTTTCCGCCACCGATGACCATGCAAATCTCAACGCCCAGATCGTGAACCGATTTCACTTCTTGCGCGATGCGTTGAACGGTTGGCGGGTGCAAGCCGAATCCCTGATCCCCCATCAACGCCTCGCCCGAGATTTTCAACATCACCCGATTGTACTTTGTTTTCGGGGTCTCGGCTGTTTCAGAAGAAGGGGAAAGGCTCATGTTGCGCTCCGGGCTGGCACGGGGTTAATTTCCGGCGCAAAATGAAGCAAAAGCTCCGCAGGTTCAATGCGGTTGGTGAGGATAGAGGCAACCGCGCATGACCCGGCGATCAACAGACCTGCTTTTTCGGCAACTGCCGCCTGTTCCGGACGACAAGCCGGTTCTGATTGCGGGGCCTACGGCATCCGGCAAATCAGCACTGGCGCTGGAGATCGCCGAACGCCATGGCGGGGTTATCGTCAATGCGGATGCAAGCCAGGTTTATGACTGCTGGCGCGTCATCTCGGCCCGTCCGTCCGCCCAGGAAGAAACCCGCGCGCCGCATCTGTTGTACGGGCACGTCGCCTATGATCAGGATTATTCCACCGGCCATTGGCTGCGCGAGGTCCTGCCCCTGCTAACGGGGCATCAACGCCCGATCATTGTCGGTGGGACGGGATTGTATTTCTCAGCCCTGACCGAAGGCATGGCTCAAATCCCTGCGACGCCACCCGAAGTTCGGGCCGAGGCCGATCAGATGCCCATGGCAGACCTTCTGGAGGGGGTCGATGCAGACACGCTTGCAAAGCTGGACATACACAACCGTGCCCGCGTGCAACGCGCATGGGAGGTGCAGCGCGCCACAGGTCGCAGCCTGTTGTCCTGGCAAGCCGAAACGCCCCCACCGGCACTTCGGCTGAACGAGACCCTACCAATCGTTTTTGACGTTGATAAAGCATGGCTGCTGAACAGGATAGAACGCCGCTTTGACCAGATGCTGGAACAGGGCGCGATCGAGGAAGTGCGTGCCATGCAGGACCGGTTCGATCCCACCCTTCCGGCCTGCAAGGCCATAGGCGTGCCGGAACTCAGGGCATATCTGGACGGCGCGATGACTTTGGATCAGGCGCGAGAGCGCGCAACCATAGCGACGCGGCAGTTCGCCAAGCGTCAGCGCACCTGGTTTCGCGCCCGAATGAAGGCCTGGAATCACGTCGATCCCTCTTGTTAGTACCCGGCTCTTTTGACTTTGCAAAAGCAAGGCGCCGCCAAGTCTCAAAGCTTAAGAGAACTTAATGATTTGCTGCGATTTCCCTTAACAAACTAAGAAAACAATGGGGAAACCGGCATCGCTTTGGGCTACCAGAAGAAATGCTTCTCCACGACTTCAACTGATCGCGAATGTCGTTTTTGTACTACTTATGACGATTTCGAACATTGACCTTATCTGAAATCTGGTGCCGAATAACGACATGGGGATGAACAGAGTCCAAAAAACAAAATCCTTCACTCTGGCGACCGTAAGAAACCGGGTCGCGTAGAGCCATAATCAATCAACAAAATCAGTGTCACAGGGAGACATCCATGACGAATACCGTATCCACCGAAGACAAGGTGCACTGGGCGGCAGCGATGCACGCTCAGGAATACCGCGACGGCAAGCTAAGCCGAAGGGAATTCATTACACGCGCAACCAGTCTTGGGGTTACTGCCGCAGCGGCCTATGGCATGATCGGATTGCCGACACCTGCTTCGGCCGAAACAGCAAAGCAGGAAGGCGGCACGCTGCGTGTGCAGCAGGAAGTCCGCGCCCTCAAAGATCCCAGAACTTATGACTGGTCGCAGATCGCAAACGTGACGCGCGGCACGCTGGAATATCTGGTCGAGTACAACTCGGACGGCTCATTCCGCGGCATGCTGCTGGAAAGCTGGGAAGTCAACGACGACGCGACCGTTTACACTCTGAATGTCCGTCCGGGCGTCAAGTGGAACAATGGCGACGATTTCACGGCTGACGACGTTGCCCGCAACATCGCGCGCTGGTGTGACAAGAGCTCGGAAACCAACTCGATGGCGGGCCGCTTTGCAACCCTGATTGACGCGGATACCGGTCAGGCCGGTGAGGGTGTCATCGAAGTCGTCGACGCAACCACGGTCAAACTGAACCTGTCAAAGCCGGATATCACCCTTATTCCGGGCATGGCCGACTATCCCGGCGCGATTGTTCACAGCTCGTTCAGCGAGACTGACCTGCTGAACAATGTGGGAACCGGCCCATATCTGATGGACGAACTTGAGGTTGGCGTTAAAGCCGTTCTGGTTCGCAACCCGGATCACACCTGGTGGGGTGAAGAAGTGTATGGCCGCCCTGCCCTGGACCGTATCGAGTACATCGACTACGGAACCGACCCTTCTGCCTGGTTGGCAGCGCTGGAATCCGACGAAGTCGACATGCTGTATGAATCGGTGGGTGAATTCATCGACGTGATGGACGGGCTTGGCTATGTGAAGTCAGAAGTGGTAACCGCCGCGACCATCGTTATTCGTCCCAACCAGCTGGCCGAGATCGACGGGCAAAAGCCTTATGCGGACAAACGTGTCCGGCAGGCCCTTCAGATGGCCGTAGACAATTCAGTTTGTTTGGAACTGGGCTATGGCGGTCGCGGAGCGCCGGCGGAAAACCATCACGTGGCGCCGCTGCATCCGGAATATGCCGAGCTTCCGCCGCAAAAGGTTGATCCCGCAGCAGCCAAGGCGTTGATGGACGAAGCCGGTTTCGGAGATTTCGAGCACGAGATCATCTCGATCGACGATGACTGGCGTCGCAACACCACAGATGCCGTTGCCGCGCAGCTGCGCGATGCCGGGATCAAAGTCAAGCGGACCGTTCTGCCGGGCAATACCTTCTGGAACGACTGGGCCAAGTACCCGTTCAGCTCGACCAACTGGAACCCGCGTCCGTTGGGTGTTCAGATTTGGGCGCTTGCTTATCGTACGGGCGAAGCCTGGAACGAGTTCGGCTATGCGAGCCCCGAGTTTGACGCCATTCTGGAAGAGGCGCTGGCCATTGCCGACGCGGACAAGCGTCGCGAAGTCATGGCGCGTGGCGAAGCACTGCTTCAGGAAGATGGGGTTACTATTCAGCCCTATTGGCGCTCGCTCTATCGCCACATGAAAGAGGGTCTTGTTGGAACCGACATGCATGTGACCTTCGAACACCATCACTACAAGTGGGGCTGGGCTGCCTAAGCACTGCAATCCACACACGAGGGGCGCCTGACACGGGCGCCCCTTTCCAGCCGCAGACTTGCCGACGCGGGGTCGGACGTCCGAGGCCAGAAAATGGTCCAATGATCTGCGGAATACCTGAACAACAGGGGCCACCATGGGACTATTTATCCTACGACGGTTCGGAGTGATGCTGCTTACGGCATTATGTCTGACATTCGTCGTCTTTTTCCTGACCAACCTATACCCGAACCTTGAAAAGCTGGCGAAAACGCAGGGCAACCAGCGTATGTCGGATGAGCAGGTCGAAGCCTGGTTGGAAAACCGCGGCTACTTGCAGCCGACACTCGTTAAATACGGCCAATGGTTGGGCGTGATGCCCGGGTTCCAGAATACACTGGAAGATGGCCAGTTCGTGGGAACCTGCACAAGACCCGGTTCGACGGCAGAGGATACGGCAAGATATTGTGGTGTTCTTCAGGGCGATTGGGGATACTCAACCGTTTTCAAGGAAGAAGTCGGAACCATCGTTGGCAAGCGTTTGGGCAACACAGGTTACCTGATGTTCTGGGTTTTGGTCCTGATGGTGCCATCTGCACTGATCGTTGGTGTACTGGCCGGGATGCGAGAGGGATCAGCCCTGGATCGATCATTGTCGACCTTCTCAATCATCACGACAGCAACGCCGGAATATGTATCTGGCGTTATCTTCATCGCGATCTTCACCTCGTCCACCGTGGGGCTGAAATGGTTCAAGGGAACCGCGACGCAAGCGATGGAGAACCCGACATTCGAGAACTTCTTCCTGCCGGTTCTCACCATTGCGCTGTACGGTATGGGCTATATCGCCCGGATGACCCGCGCTTCGATGACCGAAGTGATGACGGCGCAATACATCCGGACCGCACGGCTGAAGGGTGTCTCGTTCCCGAACATCGTCATGAAACACGCCTTGCGCAACGCGTTGATCGCGCCGTTCACGGTTATCATGCTGCAGTTCCCATGGCTGCTGAACGGCGTGGTGATTGTTGAAACCCTGTTCAACTACAAGGGTTTCGGCTGGGCGCTGGTTCAGGCCGCTGGCAACAACGACATCCAGCTTCTGCTGGCGATCTCGGTCGTGTCGGTCTTCGTGGTTCTGATAACGCAGCTGATCTCGGATATCGGCTACGTTTACCTCAACCCGCGCATTCGCATTTCATAAGGAGGGTGAGATTATGGAACCACTAACCTGGACCGGCTCTATCGCCTTCCTGAACCCGCTGCTGATGATTGCACTGGCTGCACTTTTGCTGTCGATCCTGGTCTGGATCATCGCCAGTATCTTTTTGCCTGAACAGCAGATTGTCGTGAATCCGGATGGATCCGTCAGTTCTGGCGGCGGTGTCCGTGGATTGATCCAGCTTGCGCTGCATTACAGTTTCCTTGCCAGCGTGGGATTGGCCGTGGCCTATCTGGTGCTGGGCATCCTGATGGGCACTGGCGCAGGGATCATCGGCGCCATTTCCCAGCAATTCCTGCCTGTATGGGTCGCGCTGATCATCATGTTCGCCATGTCCATCGCCTTCAAACGACGGTTGGGGTTGTACGGCAAACTGTATGACAGTCCCATCGGAATGATCGGCTTTGGCCTTGTGATGTTCTGGGTCTTTACCGGCATCTTCGGCGCGCTTGATCTGATCGTGACCCATGACCCGCTGACACAGATCTCTGGCATGAAGAACAAAGTGCCGGGAACGCCTCTGCCTAATCTGGAGGACGGCGAGTATGCTTGGTATCTTCTGGGCGGTGACAATCTGGCGCGTGACGTATTCAGCCGGATGGTCAAGGGGGCCTGGGTTGTGGTGCAAATTGCACCGCTGGCAACGATGTTCGCCTTTATGGTCGGCATTACGCTGGGGCTTCCCGCCGGCTACTATGGGGGCCGTTTTGATACGTTCCTGTCCTTCCTCGCCAACCTGATCCTCGCCTTCCCGGTGATCCTGCTGTTCTACCTGCTGGTGACGCCGGAAATCGTGGCAACCGGGGTGCCGAACTACATGGCGGCCGTGTTGTTCGTGTTCCCGATCCTGTTCATCGGCGTATTGCTGAATTCGCGCTATTACACGCGCCCGAATTTCCGCACGCCATTGCTTATCGGTGTTCTGGGTGTTGCGATCTGGCTGTATCTGTCGCTGATTTCGACCGGTGGCTACATCATCAATACCGAGGCCTACCGGATCTGGGGTCTGCCGACCTATCTGGACCTGTTCGATATCCCCGGCGGTATTCTGGTGGTGTTCGTCTCGGTGGTGTTCGTCAACTCGCCCACGGTCTTCCGTATCGTGCGCGGCTTGGCGCTGGACATCAAAACCCGCGATTACGTGGCTGCGGCCCAGACACGCGGCGAAGGGCCGTGGTACATCATGCTTTGGGAAATCCTGCCCAACGCCCGTGGCCCTCTGATCGTCGATTTCTGTCTGCGCATCGGGTACACCACCATTCTTCTGGGGACTTTGGGCTTCTTCGGACTGGGCCTTCCGCCGGAAAGCCCGGACTGGGGATCCACGATCAACGAGGGGCGCAAGCTGCTGTCGATCTACCTGCACCCTGCCCTTCCTCCTGCCTTTGCCCTGCTGTCGCTGGTTCTTGGTCTGAACCTGCTGGCTGACGGTCTTCGCGAGGAAAGCCTGAAGGACTGATGTGATCGAGGCCGGGGGGCCAGCCCCCCGGACCCCCCGGGATATTTTTGGCCAGATGAAGGGGATCCCCGCATTTGGTGAGGAGTAAGCAAAATGAGCAAAATGGCGGATTATGACGGCCCGATCCTGGAGATCGACAAGCTGTCCATCTCATTCTTTACCCGCCTGCGGGAAATCCCCGCCGTGATGGATTTCTCGGTCAGCGTAGAGCCCGGCGAAGCCGTGGGGCTGGTTGGTGAATCCGGTTGTGGCAAATCGACCGTGGCACTGGGCGTGATGCAGGATCTTGGCAAGAACGGTCGCATCGTCGGAGGCACGATAAAATTCAAGGGCCGCGATCTGGCAGAGATGTCGGCCGAAGAGTTGCGCGACATTCGCGGCAATGAAATCGCGATGATCTATCAGGAACCGATGGCATCGCTGAATCCGGCGATGAAGATCGGCAAACAATTAATGGAAGTGCCGATGATCCACGAGGGGGTAAGTCAGGAAGAGGCTTATTCCCGCGCGCTGGAAGTGGTGACGGATGTTCGCCTGCCAGACCCCGAGCGGATGTTGAATTCATTTCCGCACCAACTGTCGGGTGGTCAGCAGCAGCGGATCGTGATTGCGATGGCGCTGATGTCTAAACCGGCGCTGTTGATCCTGGATGAGCCGACAACAGCTTTGGACGTGACGGTCGAGGCCGCTGTGGTCGAACTGGTCAAGGATCTGGGCAAGAAATACGGCACTTCGATGTTGTTTATCTCGCACAATCTCGGGCTGGTTCTGGAAACCTGCGACCGTCTTTGCGTCATGTATTCGGGTGAAGCGGTCGAGCGCGGCTCGATCAAGGATGTGTTCGACGAGATGCAGCACCCTTATACACAGGCGCTGTTCCGTTCGATCCCGCTGCCGGGGGCTGACAAGAACACGCGTCCGCTGGTGGCTATTCCGGGGAACTTCCCATTGCCCCACGAGCGGCCTCCGGGTTGCAACTTTGGACCGCGCTGCGACTATTTCGAAGAGGGGCGCTGTGACGCGAAGGAAATCCTGATGGAGGCCGTTCCGGGAAATGACCGGCACCACACCCGCTGCCTTAAATTCCAGGAAATCGACTGGAACGCCCCACTTGCGCTGGCCGATCAGAAAGAAAAGGGTGAGATTGGCCGAACGGTTCTGAAAATGGACAACCTCAAGAAATATTACGAGGTTGCGGCAAATGCCTTGTTTGGCGGCGGTGAGAAGAAGGTTGTGAAGGCCAACGAAACGCTAAGCTTCGAGGCGCACGAATCCGAGACACTGGCCATCGTGGGGGAATCCGGCTGCGGCAAGTCCACCTTCGCCAAGGTCCTTATGGGATTGGAGACGGCCACAGACGGGCAGATCCTGCTGGACAACCGCAACATCGAACAGGTGCCCATCGAAGAACGCGATGCCAAGACGATCGGCGAAGTTCAGATGGTTTTCCAGAACCCGTTCGACACGCTGAATCCGTCGATGACCGTCGGCCGTCAGATCATCCGGGCGCTTGAAATCTTCGGTGTCGGAAACTCTGAAGCCGAGCGAAAGAAGCGGATGCTGGAACTGCTTGATCTGGTGAAGCTGCCGCGCGCCTTTGCAGACAGGATGCCGCGACAGCTGTCCGGCGGGCAGAAACAGCGCGTGGGTATCGCGCGCGCCTTTGCCGGCGATGCGCGTATCGTTGTGGCGGACGAACCCGTCTCGGCGCTGGATGTGTCGGTTCAGGCTGCCGTGACGGATCTGTTGATGGAGATACAGCGACAGCACAAGACCACTCTGTTGTTCATCAGCCACGATTTGTCCATCGTGCGTTACCTCAGTGACCGGGTTATGGTGATGTATCTGGGCCATGTCGTGGAATTGGGCACCACGGATCAGGTCTTTGCCCCGCCCTATCACCCCTATACCGAGGCGCTGCTGAGCGCGGTTCCGATTGCGGATACCTCGATCGAAAAGCAGCATATCGTTCTGGAAGGCGATATTCCTTCGGCCATGAACCCGCCACCAGGCTGTCCGTTCCAGACGCGTTGCCGATGGAAATCCGAGGTGCCTGACGGTCGGTGCGAATCCCATGTGCCGCCGGTGCAGACGCTGGCTGATGGGCACCAGATCAAATGCCACCTGGCCGAAGATATTCTGGCCCGGATGGAGCCGGTGATCAAAGTCGCAGCGGAGTAAACCCGTTTCTGAACCTTGAAAAAGGGCCGGTCAGGGACCGGCCCTTTCTTTTGGCGCCGTGGTTTCTTGGGGAGACAGGCGGCGCTTGGGAGTGGCGTGAGTGGCGACCCCGGTAATTCGTCAGCCGGTCATGACGTTGTTGCCAAAATGCATGAATTCCTGGTTCATTCCGGCAATGTCACCGGCTTCAAGCTGAAGGCTGGCACTGTCAAGCATCTTGTAGCTCTGCTGCCCCTTCACCCAGTCGTCGGCAGATTGCAGAGTGGTCAGCGTGTAGGATGTGACCTCGTTCAGGTAATGTGTGGGGATGATCACCTTGGGCTTGAGCTTGGATACGATGTCGTTGCCCTGATCGAAGCTGAGGATATGTTCCGAGCCATCAACCGGCAGCGTCAGAACATCCACCCGTCCGATCGCGTCCCAGAACTCCTGCGGCGGGTTGTGGCGGTTGTCGCCCCAGATCAGCGCTCGAATGCCGCCGGTCTCGACCAGATAGACGACCATATCCATGTGGCCCACGTTGTTCGGCGGGCAGGCTTCCACGCCGAACTCGGCCAGCGCATTGGTCCAATCATACCATCCCGGCGCGACACAGGCGTGCTTGTCGGCAAAACCGGTGATCTTGATGTCTGCAAACTCGAAATTGCCCACCATGCGATCCAGCACCATGGTCGAGCTTGGGCGTTCAATCGCATCGTGATCGAAATGGGCATGGGTCGACAGGGTGATGTCCACCGGGATTTGCGGGAATTCGTTGCGGAACCAAAGCCCCCATGCGCCCGACGGATCATCGCGCCAGGGATCAAACAGCACTGTTGCGCCATTGGGCGAGGTGATCTTGATCGCACAATGACCATAATAGTCGATGCCAACCGTCCCGGTGCTGGCCTGACCCGTTGTGCCTTGCAGATCGATCACGTGGTTGTTGTTGCCCGGCTGTAGCCACGCCTGAGACTGCGCCTGAGCCGATCTTGCGCCCAGTACGGAAGCGGTCGCGCCGACACCGACAGCCCCCGCCGCCATAAAGAAAGACCGGCGAGACAGCCCCGGCGCCAGATGATCCTTGTCCCCGTTCAGGATGGTTGGTTTCAGATCTTTGCGATCCATTTTTGTGTACCTCTCTGTTGGACATGTGCAGGTTTTCCGCACGTCCCAACCAAAGGTAACAAGCCAAGGCATCTTGGCTCAGACCGAAAAAATGGGGGCGGAATATGGGGCAAAACCCCATATTCCGTGTTCACGAAATCGAGAGCAAATGACTGCGCAGGTTCTGGCTGCGCCCTTCAAGGCCCAGCTTGCGGCGAATGTTGTTGCGGTGAAAATCGATTGTCGATGTTTCTCGGGACAGGGCCTTGGCGATGTCCTTGGTTGTTTTTCCAAACATGACCATCTGCGCAATCTCGATCTCGGTCGGGGTCATTGCTGCAAACGCATCCGTCAGTTTGTCCGACAATGAAGACGTGATCTCGTTCAGGTTCTTCTCGGCCAACTCAAGATAGACATACTTTGCTTCGTCCCCTGAAAGCTGCGTTCGAGCCTTTTCCAGATAGGGCAGAACTCGGCCGCGCACCTGTTCGACAATTTCGTGATCGCGGTTTTTGCGTTCGTCATCCAGACTGGACAGCAGGACGCGCAGCGCCGTGTTGGTTTCCTGCAACTCACGGGTACGATCCGCGACACGGGTTTCAAGCTGCGCCAGTGTTTCGTTGAGCTTCTCTTCCAGCGCGCGGCGCAGGTAAACCTCTTGCAACAAAGCCAAATCCGACTCGACCATGCGTGCGAACTGCGCCAACCCTTCGCGGAACAACAAGGCACGCCGGTTCTGCTTTCGATCCAGAACACAAATCGTTCCGAACACCGATCCATCGGGCCATTTAAGCGGCAGGCCGATGTAAAATGTCATCCCATGTTCCAGATCGTCATTGTCGGCCCAATCCGGATCGCAGGCTGCATCCTCAACCACCAGTTCTCCGTCCCGTTGCAGGACGCCCTGACAATAAAGTTTGGGATTCAACTGGAAACTCAAACCAACCGGATACGGGTTTTCGGGATGATCCGACGTGATCAGCACCGCGTGATCCGGTGCGTCGGTTTTCATGATCAGGCTTGCGGGCACATCCGCCAATTCCGCGACCAGATCAACCAGTTGCTGCCAGTTGGCCAGCGTTTCTTGCGGAATCTCAGGGTGGTCAACAGGCATGAGGCGGCCTCACCAGTTACTGGACGATACCCTTTCAGATTAGTTGGACTGGTTGAGCCTGATCAAGAACCGGACGTTCTGCGCCGCGGCATCGGGTTTATCCGCCCCAGATGACCTTCACGTAGTTCTGGGTTTCCTTGTATGGCGGTATGCCGCCATGCTTTTCCACCGCTTTTGGGCCGGCATTGTAGGCGGCCAAAGCCAGTGGCCAGGATTTGAACTTGCGATACTGCCAGGACAGGTATCTGGCCCCACCTTCGAGATTCTGCTTGGGGTCATGCGGGTTGACCCCCAGAAGCTCGGCGGTCTGAGGCATCAATTGCGCCAATCCCAGAGCACCCTTGTGAGACTTCGCGTGAGGGTTCCATCCGCTTTCCTGCTGAACAAGGCGAAGGAACAAGTCTTCGGGAATGTTGTGAAGGCGGGCAGCCTGTTTCGCCAGATCCAGATACTGGCCGCGATACTTGCCAGTATATCGCTTGCCGGTATGCGCACGGGATGTCTTGGGTTTCAACCTCGCGGAGTCGCGATACTGCGTCGCCGCACGGGAATCCAGAATCTTGGACTGCTTGAGGAAGATATCCTTGCGGCTTTTGGTAGATAGAGTTTGCGCCTGCACAGGCAAAACGGCCAGCACAAGGCAGACAACAGAAAACCCAGCAACCCAAGAACGCATCAATGCCTATCCTGCTCGATAAGAAACCAGTCGGATTATAGGTATTCCCACAAAAAATGAAAGCTTGGTAAAGGCCAAAGTAAGACTCTTGCCCAACACTGTTGTATCTACTGTTTTCATCCATGATGCAGGCCGTATAGGGTCTCACGAAACAAGTCGCGCCAGATTCGGCGCACATACGCGAAAACAGAACGAGGAATTACATGGCGGGTTCAGTCAACAAGGTCATTCTGGTAGGTAATCTTGGCCGCGACCCCGAGGTCCGGTCGTTCCAGAACGGCGGAAAGGTTTGCAATCTGCGCATTGCCACGTCAGAGAACTGGAAAGACCGCAACACGGGCGAACGCCGCGAACGCACGGAATGGCACTCGGTCGCAATCTTCTCGGAACCGCTGGCCCGTATTGCAGAGCAATACCTGCGCAAAGGCAGCAAGGTTTATATCGAAGGCCAGCTGGAAACCCGAAAATGGCAGGATCAGTCCGGGCAAGACCGTTATACAACCGAGGTTGTTCTGCGCCCCTACCGCGGTGAATTGACCTTGCTCGACAGCCGCGGCGAAGGCGGCGGCAGCGGCGGTGGTTACGGCGGCGGCCAAGCCGGTGGCAGCGGGTACGGAGATCCTTACGGCGGTCCGTCCAGTTCCCCGGCACCGGCATCGGGTGGAATCGACGACGACGAGATTCCGTTCTAGAAAATTCGGAGACACGACATGACATGGTCCTTTTCTCTCGGCCGGTTGCTCGGGTCCGAACTGAGGGTCCATGTCACGTTTTTCCTGCTTCTGGCCTGGGTAGGCTTTGCCGCCTATTCCGCCGGTGGCCTGCCGGCCGCCATAGACAACCTGTTGTTTGTTCTGGCCTTGTTTGCCTGTGTGGTCGCGCATGAATTCGGTCATGCCCTCATGGCGCGGCGCTTTGGAATCAAGACCCCAGACATAACACTGTTGCCGATCGGCGGGTTGGCCCGACTTGAAAGGATGCCGGAAAAACCGATGCAAGAAGTGCTTGTGGCACTTGCAGGTCCGGCGGTGAACATCGTGATCTGGGTCATACTGGTCGCCTTCGGAGCGGGAGTGCCGATCGAGACGCTTTCCCAGATCGATTCACCGGGTATCGGGTTTCTGAACAGGCTGGCCTACATCAACCTGCTGCTGGCCGTATTCAACATGATCCCGGCCTTCCCCATGGACGGAGGGCGCGTATTCCGCGCCCTTCTGTGCCTGCGCATGGACCGCGTCAAAGCAACACGCGTGGCTGCGGTCGGAGGTCAGATCGTTGCGGTGGGTCTGGGTTTTTTGGGGCTGAGCTCAGGCAACCCGTTTCTCGTGCTCATCGCCGTGTTCGTGTTCATCGCCGCCAACGCCGAAAGCCAGGACGTCGCCCTGCGCTCCGCAGCGCGCCGGGTACTGGCCCGGGACGCGATGATCACCGAGTTTCACGCGCTTTCCCCCGACGATACGCTGAGCACGGCGGCGCAAGCCGTGATCCACACCACGCAACACGAATTCCCTGTATTGGACTCAAGCCAGGCCCTGCTGGGATTCGTCACGCGTGAACGGCTGTTTGCTGCGCTGGCAAGTGACCAACCCAGATCAGCACGCGCCACGTCGATCATGGACGCGGCGGTCCCCTCGGTTTCGCTTACCACCGGGCTCGAGACAGTTCTGGAGCACTTGCACAACGGCGCTCCGGCCATCGCTGTGGTCACTCGGGGTGGTCGCATGATGGGTTACATCACGCGCGAGAACATCGGTGAACTGATGGTCATTCAGGGGCGCTAGGCCTTCAGGTCAAGCCGTGGCAAGCGCATCCGACAGGACCGAAAGAACCGCATCTTTCGGCACATCTGAGGTCACGAACGCTTCTCCGATCCCACGCGCCAGAATAAACCGAAGCTGGCCATCCACGACTTTCTTGTCCTGTCCCATAAGATCCACCAGCGCCTCGGCGCTTGGCAATTCGCCCGGAATATCGGCCAGATCCGTCTTCATCCCCATCGCGCGCAAATGCGCGCGCACCCGGCTTGGGTCCTCTTGCGAACACAAACCCAGGCGCGATGACAACTCAAACGCCAGCGCGCAGCCAATTGCCACACCTTCGCCATGCAGAAGGCGGTCGGAATAACCCGTCGCGGCCTCCAGGGCGTGGCAGAAGGTGTGCCCCAGATTGAGAAGAGCCCTGTCACCTTGTTCGGTTTCATCCCGCGCGACGATGTCGGCCTTCATTTGCACCGAGCGCGTCACCGCATGCACACGGGCCGCCATGTCACCCGAGGAAACGCTTGGCCCGTGCGCCTCAAGCCAATCAAAGAACTTCGCGTCGCCAAGCAATCCGTATTTCACGACCTCGCCATAGCCCGACAAGAAGTCTCTTTGGGTCATGGTCCCCAGAACAGAGGTGTCCGCCAGAACCAGCGAGGGTTGATGAAACGCGCCGATCAGGTTTTTGCCCTGTGGTGCGTTGATCCCGGTCTTTCCACCGACCGAGCTGTCCACTTGCGCCAGCAATGACGTTGGAATCTGCACAAAGCGAACACCGCGCCGCAAAACCGCCGCTGCAAAGCCTGCTAGATCTCCGATGACGCCGCCCCCCAAGGCCACGACGACATCCCGGCGTTCGACTTTTTCTGCGAGCAGCCACTCGACAGCGCGCTCGAAATGCGGCCAGCTTTTGGTTGCCTCTCCGGCGGGCAGCGCCAGCGCGGTCATCTCGATCCCCGCGGCATTCAGCCCGGCGCGCAGCGCCTCAAGATGCAAACCGGCCACGTTTTCATCCGTCAAAACCGCGACTTTTGGCCGGGCCAGAAGTGGTGATATCCAGCCCCCCGCCCGCGTCAGAAGATCCGGACCGATTTCAACATCATAGGATCGGTCACCCAGGTCCACATGTACTGTTTGGTGCATTTATTTGAGTTCCAAAACATCAGGGCGCGCCAACAGAGCGTCGACAACGCGGCCTACCATATTTTCGATCGAGGTCTCGCCATCCGAATCCACTGTCAGATCGGCCTCAGCATAAACCGGCACGCGGGCCTCGTAGAGGGATTTCAGCGTTGCATAGGGATCGTCGGTGCGCAGCAGAGGACGGGTGTCTTTGTGGCGCACACGGTTCCACAGAACATTCAGATCCGCGCGCAGCCAGACGGCAGCGCCCTTTTCGGCGATGATGCGACGGTTTTCCGGCTGGAGAAACGCCCCCCCACCCGTTGAAAGAATGCCTTTTTGTTCATCCAGCAAGCGCCCGATGACCTGCGATTCCTTGGTGCGAAAGAAAGGTTCGCCGTCACGCTCAAAGATTTCAGGAATGGTCATGTTGGCGGCTGATTCGATCTCTGCATCGCTGTCCAGAAACGGAACACCCAGACGTGCGGCCAACGCGCGACCCACCGCAGTCTTGCCAGCCCCCATCATCCCCACCAGAACCACGGTTTTGTGCAGATCAAAACCACCCTGTGTGTCTGTGGAATGTGTGTTATGCTTAATTTCGCTCATTTAAACGTGAATGACGTGATCTTGGGAAAAATGCCAGTTATAACTTGGCCAAAATCAAAAATTGAGGCAGCGTGGGGCCATGGGCCGACTGATCAAATTCCTGATATATGTTCTTTGCCTGGTATTCATTGGGCTGGTCGCCTACGCCTATGTTGGCCCATTCTTTGGCGCGGATTTTTCTGCGCCTCAAAGCGAAATCCGCGAACCGGTCGTATTGGATGTCAACTAAACAGGCGCTGTTGGCGGTCTTTCTGGCGGGATCGGCACATGCGCAGACCCCGTTATCCGCGATCGAGTGGCTTGCGGATCCGCCGGAAAACCTGCCCGGAACCGTATTGCTGGAACCGCCGGTGGCACAGAACGGTGGATTGCCCGAAATTGAGGTCACGCCGCTTGAAGCGTTGTCGCAACCTTTGGGCCTGGTCGCATCATCCGTCACCGGGTTGCCCGTGGATTTGTGGCAAGGCAGCGATGCGAACCGGCTGGCGGAGCTGATCGCGAAGACGCCCGTTCGCGACAACCCGGCCATGCAACGCCTGTTGTTTACATTGCTTCTGTCGGAAACCCGGGCGCCGGCGGGCCCTGATGCGCAAGAGATTATGCTGCTGGCGCGGCTGGACCGTCTGATGCAACTGGGCGCGGCTGATCCCGTGCAATCGCTGGTTCAACTGGCCGGGCCGACCGATACACAGGATCGGTTTCAGCGCTGGTTTGACGCAACGCTGCTGACCGGCGATGAGGATCGCAGCTGCACCGCCCTTATCGCCGAACCGCACCTGTCAAAGGACTACGCCGCGCAAGTGTTCTGCAAAGCCCGGCGCGGAGATTGGGCATCGGCCGCGTTGACGCTTGAGGCCGCGCATGCCCTGGACATCCTCCCACCGGAAGAGCTGGCGGTTCTGGATCGTTTTCTAAGCCCTGAACTCTATGAAGGCGCGGCTTATCTGCCCCAACCTGAAAACCCGGATCCATTGAGTTTCCGACTGTTCGAAGCGATCGGAGAGCGGCTTCCTTCCGCCTCGTTGCCACGCGCTTTCGCCAACGCGGATCTTCGGGATGTGGCCGGATGGAAAGCGCAGATCGAAGCCGCCGAACGGCTTACACGCATTGGCGCCTTGACGCCCAATCAATTGCTTGGACTTTATACCGAAAGGTCCCCGGCAGCGTCCGGCGCAGTTTGGGACCGGGTCGCGGCCATCCAACGATTTGAAAGCGCGTTGGATACGCGAAACGCTGAAGCTATCGGAAAAACGCTGCCACCGGTCTGGCAGCAGATGCGCAGCGTCGGGCTTGAAGTGCCCTTCGCCGAATTGTTCGCCGAGCGTCTGTCGAAGGTTTCGCTGTCGGTGCCTGCGACTGAAAACCTTCGCTGGCGCATTCTGATGCTGTCTGGCCTTTATGAACAGGCTGCACAATCAGCACCGGACAACTCGATCGATACCCTGTTTCTTGCGGCGCTGGCGCAGGGTGATCCGGGGCGGGCGGTTTCTCCTTCTCCGTTGGCCGACGCTGTTTCTCAGGGGTTTGCATGGGCGGCACCCGTACCCAACGACATTGACGCCTTACTGGACAACGGTCAGCTTGGTGAAGCCATACTGGAAGCCATGCAGCTGTTTGCGCATGGTGCACGGGGCAATCTGGTGGATCTGACCGCAGCAATTGCAACCTTCCGACGCGTGGGCCTGGAAGACACCGCGCGGCGTGCTGCGCTGAGCCTGTTGATCCTGCGAGAACGTTGAAGATGGCTATTCCGGCGACAAACGAACTGTGGATTTCGACCTTTCTACAGGCCCAGGCGGCGGAACTTGGCGCGGCGACAAACACGTTGCTGGCCTATGGCCGCGATCTGAAAGACTTTGCATCCTGGTTGCAGCACAGGGGATCCGGATTCGATCAGGCAGATCGTGATCAGATCGAGGCCTATCTGATCGACTGCCAGGCACAGGGCCTGTCGCGCTCCACCCGCGCGCGGCGATTGTCGGCGATAAAACAGCTGTACCGCTTTGCGTTCGAGGAAGGCTGGAGCGAGACGAACCCCGCCATCCAGATCAAAGGTCCGGGGCGGCAGAAGCGACTGCCCAAAACGCTGGACGTGCCCGAAGTCGACCGTCTTCTGGCAGCCGCCCGACAAACCGGCCGCAGCAAGGCCGATCGCATACGCAATACCTGTTTGATGGAAGTTCTCTACGCCACCGGGATGCGTGTGACCGAACTTGTGTCCCTGCCCGTTTCCTCGGCCCGTGGCGATCCGCGTATGTTGCTGGTGATGGGCAAAGGCGGCAAGGAACGCATGGTGCCCCTGTCTCCACCGGCGCGGGATGCTTTGGCTGTCTGGTTGACCGTGCGGGACGAAGCCGAAGACCAGACCGTCGAGAAAGGCGGTCAAAGGTCCCGTTTTCTGTTTCCGTCGCGCGGCAAATCCGGCCACCTGACGCGGCACAGGTTTTTTCTGCTGGTCAAGGAACTGGCCGTTCAGGGTGGCGTTTCGCCCGAGAAAGTCACCCCGCATACCCTGCGCCATGCCTTTGCCACGCATCTGCTGGCCAACGGCGCTGATCTGCGTTCGATCCAGACCTTGTTGGGTCATGCCGACGTTGCAACGACCGAGATTTATACTCATGTTCTGGATGAACGGCTGTCGGAACTGGTGTTGCAACACCACCCGCTGAGCAAAGACCCTGACGAAGACCGGGGCTAAGCCCTTGATCCAGCAGCGCGGCATCCCCATAACGGATGCGTCGCCCTAACCCACCAAGGACCAATGGAACCCTCATCTTCTCTGATCGACAGCGCATTCTGGTTTACGTCAGGCGCGATCCTCTTGTTGCTCGTTTTGTCCGGCTTTTTCTCGGGTTCGGAAACGGCGCTTACAGCCTCTTCTCGCGGAAAACTGCGGGCGCAGGCCGACAAGGGATCACGGGGCGCAAAAAAGGCGCTGGAAATCACCGATGACAATGAACGCCTGATCGGCTCGGTTCTTCTGGGCAACAACCTTGTCAACATCCTGGCGGCCTCGCTGGCGACGGCCTTGTTCACCCGTTTGTTCGGCGAAAGCGGCGTGGCGTTGGCGACCCTAGTCATGACTTTGCTGGTGCTGATCTTTGCCGAAGTGCTGCCCAAGACCTACGCCATCACCAATTCCGAAAAGGCCGCGGCGGCTGTCGCGCCGATCATCAGCGTCGTCGTGACGGTGTTTTCACCCATTGTGGCCGCGGTGCGGCTGCTGGTGCGCGGTGTGTTGCGCCTGTTCGGCGTGCAGATCGATCCCGACAGCAACATTCTGGCTGTACGCGAAGAGATTGCCGGCGCCTTGCAACTTGGTCATTCCGAAGGCGTGGTCGAAAAGGAAGACCGCGACCGCATCTTGGGTGCGCTGGATCTGGGCGACCGGACGGTGGAAGAGATCATGCTGCACCGCTCGAATATCGAGATGATCGACGCCAATGCCGCCCCCGAGGAAATCCTGAAACAATGTCTGCAAAGCCCCCACACCCGTCTGCCTGTGTTCCGGGACGAGCCGGAAAACATCGTGGGTGTTGTCCACGCCAAGGACCTCTTTCGCGCCATGTATGCGCAGGCAGGCAGCAGCGACGGCGGGACCGACCGTTTGGCAAGCTTTGACATCGGAAAGGTGGCAAACGACCCTTACTTTGTGCCCGAAACCACGACGCTGGACGACCAGATGCGGGAATTCCTGCGCATGCACAGCCATTTTGCATTGGTTGTGGATGAATATGGGTCACTGCGAGGCCTGATCACGCTTGAAGATATTCTTGAAGAAATCGTGGGCGAGATTGCCGATGAGTTCGACATAGACGAAGAGGTTCCGGTAACACGCATCGAAGATGGCCAGTATCTGGTTGAAGGTTCCATGACGATCCGGGATGCCAACAGGGCACTGGACTGGTCTCTGCCGGATGACGAGGCGAACACGCTGGCCGGTCTTGTGATTCACGAGGCCCAGATGATCCCTGACGTCGGTCAGGTGTTTTCGTTCCACGGTTTCCGGTTCGAGGTCACGGCGCGTGAAGGCAACCGCATCACCGGACTGAAAGTGCGCCCCCTGTAGCTCTTGCGATTTTTCTGAAATGTTCCGCGCGCTGCCCAAGCGCCTGTCGTCAACCGAACGACCCAATTGCGCTGAACCGGGCGCGGATACTCCGATCATCGCAAAGTCCGGCCCAAGCACGGAGCTGGGCGAGATGGGCCAGTTTGATCACCCCGACTTTGTTGCCGCCGTGCAATAAAGTGAAAAAGCGGCCTTTCCGGCCGAAAAACCACCGGGCGATGTCGTGCTGAACGAGGCGCAGGCCGTCTGTTTGTTTGCCCTCGGTTACAAGTATCGACGCACTTTAGCTGCGCGAGAAGGCTGTGCAAATCCAAAGCTGGTGCAATAGGTGACATGCGACACTTGTTGTCGCTAACAGACGAGTAATATCCCCATCGGCTCGACACTTTTTTCAAAATCATGGGGAGGAACACTGTGAAAACCACCTGTCAGGTTGCCGTCATCGGGGGCGGCGTCGTCGGTTGTTCGGTGCTCTATCACCTGACCAAGCTGGGTTGGTCCGACGTGATGTTGCTGGAGCGGTCGGAACTGACCAGCGGATCGACCTGGCACGCGGCGGGCGGGTTTCATACGCTGAACGGCGACACCAACATGGCCGCACTGCAAGGCTATACCATCCGGCTGTACAAGGAGTTGGAAGAGATCACTGGCATGTCTTGCGGGCTGCACCATGTGGGCGGCATTACGCTGGCTGACAACCAGGACCGGTTCGACATGCTGCTGGCCGAACGCGCCAAGCATCGCTTTATGGGGCTGGAGACCGAGATCGTCGGCCCCGACGAGATCAAGAAGATCGCCCCCATCACCAACACCGACGGCATCATCGGCGCGCTCTATGACCCTTTGGACGGACACCTCGACCCCTCGGGCACGACCCACGCCTATGCCAAGGCCGCGCGCATGGGCGGAGCCACGATCGAGACCCACTGCATGGTGCGCGAGACCAACCAGCGCCCCGACGGCACATGGGACGTTGTGACCGACAAGGGCACCATCCACGCTGAGCATATCGTCAACGCCGGCGGCCTCTGGGCGCGCGAGGTGGGCGCGATGGCGGGCATCTACTTCCCGCTACACCCGATGGAACACCAATACCTGGTCACCGACAACATCCCCGAAATCGAGGCGATCATCGACGCAGGCGGCGAGCATCCGCACGTCATGGACCCGGCCGGCGAGAGCTATCTGCGGCAGGAAGGGCGCGGCCTGTGCATCGGCTTCTACGAACAACCCTGCAAGCCTTGGGCGGTGGACGGCACGCCGTGGGAGTTCGGCCACGAGCTGCTGCCCGATGATTTCGACAAGATCACCGACTCGATCGAGTTCGCCTATCGCCGTTTCCCGGTTCTGGCCGAGGCCGGAGTTAAATCGGTGATCCACGGCCCCTTCACCTTTGCCCCCGACGGCAACCCGCTGGTCGGGCCGGTGCCGTGCGTGCGCAACTACTGGTCGGCCTGCGGCGTGATGGCCGGGTTCAGCCAGGGCGGCGGCGTCGGCCTGACGCTGGCGCAATGGATGATCGAGGGCGAGCCCGAGCGCGACGTCTTTGCCATGGACGTCGCCCGCTTCGGCGACTGGATCACCCCCGGCTATACCCGCCCCAAGGTGATCGAGAACTATCAGAAGCGTTTCTCTGTCGCCTATCCCAACGAGGAACTGCCCGCCGCGCGGCCCAACCGCACCACGCCGATGTATGACATCTTCAGCGATCTGGGCGCCGTCTGGGGCCAGCAATACGGGCTCGAGGTCGCCAACTATTTCGCGCAAGCGGGCGAGCCGAGCTATGAAACCCCGTCCTTCCGCCGCTCGGACGCGTTTGCGGCAACGGGCCGCGAGGCGCGTGCCGTGCGCGGGGGCGTGGGTATCAACGAGGTGCATAATTTCGGCAAATACCTTGTGACAGGTCCGCGCGCCCGCGACTGGCTGGATCGGATCTTGACCGGGCGCATCCCCGCCCCGGGCCGCCTGTCGCTGACCCCGATGCTGTCGCCCAAGGGCAAGCTGATCGGCGATTTCACCGTGTCCTGCCTGGGCGAGGAGGAATTCCAACTCACCGCCTCATATGGTGCGCAGAACTTCCACATGCGCTGGTTTCAGCAACATCAGGAAGACGGCGCAACCGTTGAAAACATCTCTGACCGCCGCAACGGCTTCCAGATCGCAGGCCCCAAAGCCCGCGAGGTTCTGGCCGCCTGCACCCGCGCCGATATCAGCGGCATGCGCTTCATGGACGTGCGCCGCATGGTCGTTGGCATGACCGACTGCATCGTGCAGCGGGTCAGCTATACCGGCGACCTGGGGTTCGAGATCTATTGCGATCCGATGGCGCAGCGCCAGCTTTGGTGGACCCTATGGCAGGCCGGCCAATCGCACGGCATGGTGCCCTTCGGCATGCGCGCGATGATGAGCCTGCGGCTCGACAAGTTCTTCGGCTCGTGGATGCGCGAATTCTCACCCGACTACACCCCCGCCGAAACCGGGCTCGACCGCTTCGTCGCCTTCGACAAGACCGTCGATTTTATCGGGCGCACTGTCGCCGAGACGGAACGTGCTACAGGCCCCGCGCGCAGGTTGGTGGCCTTCGAGGTCGACGCAGACGACGCCGACGTGAACGCCTATGAACCGATCTGGCTGGATGGCACTGTCGTGGGCTTCTGCACCTCGGGCGGTTATTCGCATTATGCCCGCAAGTCCGTCGCCATCGGTTTTCTGCCAACCGAACGCGCAGCAGAAGGGCTTGAAGTCAAGATCGAAATACTGGGCCAGATGCGCAAGGCAAAGGTCATCTCGACACCCTTGTTTGACGCAGATGGCGCCCGAATGAGGGGATGACTCGCGCTCGGGCCCACGGCATTGTACCGAAATGACCGAAATACCCATTATCCTTTTGGCGGCGGGTCAATCCAGCCGCATGGGCGGCATCGACAAATTGATGCAGCCGATCAACGGTATTCCGTTGGTCGCACGCTCGGCACGCACAGCCTCCGCCGTGGGTCCTGTGATTGTCGCCCTGCCCCCTGAACCAAATCCCAGATATGGCGCACTTGATGGCATGGATGTTCAGATCGTTCCGGTCCGGGATGCGGCAGAAGGCATGAACGCCAGTTTGCGCGCCGCAATCCAAAAACTGCCGCCGGATGCTCCCGCCGCGATGGTTTTGCTGGCCGATCTGCCCGATCTGACTCAGGCTGACCTGACAACAATCCTGAAAGCGCGACTAACCCATCCCGACTACCTGATCTGGCGTGGTACAACCGAGGATGGAAAGCCCGGTCATCCGGTGGTGTTTGACAGATCCCTTTTTGGTCAACTGTCACAGTTGCAGGGGGACGACGGTGCACAAGAGATCGTGCGGGAGCATAAAGACTTTGTTCATCTGCATCCGCTGCCCGGCCGAAACGCACTTTTGGATCTGGATACCCTGGATGACTGGAAGGCCTGGCGCAAAAAACATGCCCCCTGAACAAACACGGCCCGGTCTTATCGACCGGGCCGGTGCCCAAAACAGGACTACCACTTTGCTCAATCTCCAAAGTGTGGCCAGTGTGCTTTCAGAAACACTCCGACTCCCAAACAGCCAAACCTAAACAAGACCCCCTCGTTAACACGCCGCTATCACTTTTGGTGATCGAGTTAGCCGCCAGCGCCCCCTAGCGCTTTTGGCTCCCCTCACTTGGGCACCTTCATCCTCACTTATCCGATCGCTCGAAACAACGTAAAATTGGAAGGAATGGTTAATTTGGGTCTTCTACGAATGGCTTTTACGCAACATCGCGCGAGACTAGGATCAACTTAAAGGAGACTCGTCAAATTCTGAAAGGGTAGCGATTCGTGATTAAGCGCAAACTTATTCACCGATATCCGCACTCGATAAGATTTTTAGTGTGTCAAGCCATGCCTCACACAGACCCACCCACAACCATTGGAAGAGCAGCTTTTTTCTCCATCATTCGGAAGGATGATTGTCAACAAAACAAAACAAATTCAATATTTTTGAAAGTTTGACGCCATTTTTAGCAACAATCCTCCGATTCGCTCTGGTGCGGATCGGTGAAATTCCGCGAATCCCGATCGACGTCGACCGCAACCCAACACCGGCTTTGTGGCAAAATTAAGATTTATTAATTGATCAGTCAGGAAACGCCAATTCTGAGCAGGCATCTGTTGTCTCAACGCGCAGCCGCAACTGCGCGACGATAATCAGGAGACACAAATGAGCATCCGCAAATCCTCGCTTCTACTTCCCCGCACTTCCAACTGGGTGGGTGTCAGCGCGCTCGGCGCGGCCCTACTGGCAACGACGGCTATACCGTCCATGGCGGACGAGGCATTGGCCGATCTGGTTGAGACCGTTTCACCCTCGGTCGTAACCATCATCGCTGAACAAGATACAGCGCCGACCCCAACCCAGGGGCAAAACTTTGACTTCGAAGGACACCCTTTTGGTGAATTCTTCAAACGCTTCGGCGGCCCCGAAGGGTTCAACATGCCGCAACGCGGCCCATCCCAGGGCCTGGGTTCGGGATTTGTTCTGGACGAAGCCGGATACATTGTCACCAATCACCATGTCGTCGACAATGCCTCGACCGTGACCGTAAGGCTCAGCGATGACCGTACCTTCGAAGCCGAAGTGGTCGGAACGGACCCGTTGACGGATATCGCGGTTCTGAAAATCGACGCAGGAACTGACCTGCAAGCCGTAGAGCTTGGCGACAGCGACGAGATCCGCGTAGGTGAAGATGTGGTAGCCATCGGCAACCCCTTCGGCCTGAGCTCGACCGTGACCACAGGCATCGTTTCGGCAAAAGGCCGCAACATCTCGGAAGGCCCTTATGCCGAGTTCATCCAGACAGATGCAGCGATCAACAAAGGCAACTCGGGCGGTCCCCTGTTCAACATGGATGGCGAAGTGGTCGGTGTGAACTCGGCCATCTATTCACCCAGCGGTGGTTCTGTGGGGCTTGGATTTGCTGTCACGTCGAACATCGTTGAACACATCACGGCCGATCTGCGGGATGACGGACAGGTGAGCCGCGGTTGGCTGGGCGTATCGATCCAGAACGTTAGCCCACAACTTGCGGCGGCGCTGGGAATCGAGGCTTCCTCGGGTGCGCTGGTGTCTGACGTGGTTGCCGGCAGCCCGGCAGACGGCGCCCTGAAGCAGGGAGACGTTATCCTGAGCTTCAACGACGATGCCGTGGAGTCCAGCGGTGACCTGCCCATCCTTGTGGGTACGACCAAGGTCGGCACCGACAGCACTCTGACCGTTTTGCGTGACGGCAAGATGGAAACTGTGACCTTGACGGTTGGCCAGCATCAGGCCGCATCGACCGAGGCCGACAAACCGGTCGAGGCGGAAGTTGCGGGAACAACACTGGGTGTGACCGTGGCCCCCCTGACCGAAGCGGTTCGGGCAGAAAATGGTGTTGCTGAAACCGTCGAGGGCGTTGTCGTCACCGACCTGAAGCCCGACAGCCCTGCGGCAAAGGCCGGCCTGCAACGCGGCGATGTGATCGTCAAGCTCGGCAATCAGGACACTGTCACTCCGGATGCTTTGAAGGCTGCGCTGGACAGTGAAAAAACCGATCCTGCCCTGGTGCTGATCAACCGTGGCGGCAGCCAGATTTTTGTCGCGGTCGAACTGGCCTGACCTTGAACATGCGTGCGCCGCTTGATGGGGATTTTCGGCGCACGCCTCACCCGGCGGATCAGAGTTGTCCACTATCCGCCGGGCTTGCCGGGTGCCGGCCCAGCACCCGGCAAGAACTTCTTCTAACCATATGCTTTAGTTAAAATTTGTGTTTAAATATCAAAAGAAAGGATCCCGACCATGAGCCGCCGTCTGTTGATCGTCGAAGATGATGCTGACACCAGGGACTTCATCGCCAAAGGTTTTGGCGAAGAGGGGTATGTGGTCGAAACCGCGGCTGACGGTCGTGAGGGGTTGTACCATGCCACGGACGGTGGGTTTGACGCCATTGTTCTGGACAGGATGCTGCCCGGTCTGGATGGGCTGTCGCTGATCAAGTCGATGCGGGCCGCCGGTTTGAAAACTCCGGTTTTGATGCTGACGGCGATGAGCGCCGTGGACGAAAGGGTCAAGGGGCTGCGCTCGGGCGCTGACGATTATCTGGTCAAGCCGTTCTCGTTTCAGGAATTGCACGCCAGAATCGAAGCCCTTTTGCGTCGCCCTCAGGAATCCGAAGAGTCGCCGACATTGACTTGCAAAGACCTTCAGATGGATTTGCTGACCCGCAAGGTCACACGCGACGGGCACGAGATCACCCTGACACCGCGTGAGTTTCAGATTCTCGAGTTTTTCCTGCGCCGCAAAAACCGCGTGGTGTCGCGCACCATGTTGCTTGAAGGCGTTTGGGATTATCATTTTGACCCAAACACCAACGTCGTGGACGTGCATATTTCGAAGTTGCGGCGCCAATTGGACGAAGGCGGTGACGCGCCATTGATTGAAACCGTCCGCGGAGCGGGTTACATGATGTCCGATGGATAACCTTCGGCTTTCCCTGAACAATTCCCGCACAAGGCTGGTTGCAACCAGCATGTTTCTGAGCACGATTCTGACGGCGTCTGTACTCGCCATCGTCTATGTGACCGCCAATCGAAGCATCGAGGCCGAAACCCGCTCGGTCGTATCAGCCGAGTTGACAGGGCTTGCGGATGAATACGAAAGGCGTGGGCTGATAGGTTTGATCACTGCAATTGAGCGCCGTTTGCCGAGTGCCGCCGAGCGGGACGCGCTGTATCTTTTGACAGACAGGTTGGGGGTCAAACTTGTCGGCAATCTCAAGTCTTGGCCGGTGAACATTGCCGCTGGAAGCGGTTGGGTGGACTTGGAATTGCGCCGGGCCGACAATGATCAGCTTGTGCCGGTTTCAGCTGCATCCATCCGCCTTCCGGGCGGCGAGCGCCTGCTGGTTGGACGGGATGCAGCGTCGCGCCAGCAATTCGACAGGGTTTTGTTTCGCTCGGTTGCGTTGGCGCTTGGGATTGCTTTGGTTCTGAGCGTCATCACCGGCTGGTTGTTCACGCGTTTGGTGTTTTCGCGCCTTTCGGATATCGCCAGTACGGCCGAGAATATCGTTTCAGGCGATCTGTCAAAACGGATGCCGCTGCGCGGAACCGGGGACGAATTCGATCAGGTTTCAGGCACATTGAACAACATGCTTGACCGGATCGAGGAGTTGATAAGCAACCTTCGGACCACATCTAATTCGATTGCACATGATCTCCGCTCACCTTTGTCTCGTCTGCGGCAAAGGGTCGAGGCCCTCTCTGAACCCGACAAAAGCGACTTGGATCGCGAGATCGACATTGCGCGGGCGACGGGTGAAATCGATCACGTCCTGCGGGTTCTGGGGCAGCTCACCGAAATCTCTCGGGCCGAGGCCGGCCTGGGGCGCGAGCAATTCGAAACCATCGATTTGCAGCAACTTGTTGGTGATGTTGTCGAGCTTTATGACCCGGTCGCCGCCGATCAAGGCGTGCAGCTTGAAGTCAAGGGTTCCGCCCCGGCCATTCAGGGGCACCGGCCCCTTCTGTCGCAAGCTCTTTCCAATCTGTTGGAAAACGCAATGCGTTACGCGCCGGAACATACTGCAATCACGATCTCGATCGGTACTCGCGACGGTTTCACCCAACTGAGCGTCAGGGATCGTGGCCCCGGCGTGCCGCCGAAAGAACTGGATCGCCTTCAGCTTCCTTTCGTGACACTTGACCCCGCGCGGACGGAACGGAATGCGGGTTTGGGCCTGGCTCTGGTGGCCGCAATCTCACATATGCACGGCGGAGAATTTGCCGCCCGGAACTGCGACCCCGGGCTGGAAACCACGATCAATCTTGCACAACTGCGTTAATCCGGAACACCGTGTATCGCCATGGTCTTGTTCTTGTAATGCCTGTCGTCGGTGACATCCGCGCCGAACCAATCCGGTGGCACGTATCCTTTGGCCTGCTCCTCCGAGGTGAACTCTACCTCGACCAGACGCAACGGTGCCAGATCGCCTGAAAAGACGTCCAGCTCGAACAGCAGACCATCGGGCAAATGGCCGGTGTAGCGCTCTTTTTCAACCCTGCGCCCTTCGGTTTCCGGCCAGAAGGTTTCGAACTGATCCGCGGTGATCTCTGCCTCTCGTTCTACCCGGACCAGGCCGCCAACCCCTTTCAAGGTCAGGAAATACGCATCGTTCTTTTGCCTCAGCCGAAGCTCGGTGGAATCGTCGGGGGCCGTCAGATAACCCTGCCTTACGACGGCTTTTTTCGCTTTGCTCAGGTCCGGCAGGCTTGAAACCAGAAACTTGCGCTCGATTTCCTTGCTCATTGGTTCGAAATCACTCCTTTTTCCAGCTCTTCAAACAGCGACCTGTAAGACGCACAGGCCGCACTGCGCCCGGCATAGGTACAGACCGGGTCACGATACTGACCCATCTTTTCAATATCCGCAGCGAAAGGAACCACCGCCTGCAAAAACCGTTTCGGATACAGCTTGCGCATCGCCTTCATGGTTTCCTGATGCAAAACCTTCCGGTGTTGCACCATCGAAAAAAAGGCGCGCAGCTTCTTCTGGCGCAGCTTGTGTTGTTCAAAAAAGCTTACCAGCTGATCGAAACTCCGCTCGGACAGGGTTGTCGGCATGACCGGCACGACGATTTCATCGGCAGCTTTGAAGACATTCTCGGACAAAGTTGAAAAGTTGGGCGGGCAATCCAGAATGATCACGTCATAGTCGCTGCCCGCGGCCATCAAAGCTTTTTTCAGCCGCGAGCGTTTGTTCCGCATCCGCGACAGGAACACGTCGAAGTCGCGAAAGGTCAGGTTCGCCGGCAGCACGTCCAGCCCTTCGAAATCACTGGCCCGGATCGCCTTGATAAACCGCGCCACATCCTCGAAAAACCGCGCATCCTTCAGTTTTTTTGATGGCTTCACCCGAAAGTAGAACCCTGAAGCGCCCTGGGGGTCGAGATCACACAACAGCACCTGTTGCCCCGCCTGCGCATAGGAATAAGCCAGGTTCACCGAAGTGGCGGTTTTGCCAACACCGCCCTTGTTGCTGTAACAGGCAATGATCTTCATTCCTCACTCCTTTTGTCGGTGAAACAAGTTCTGAAACAGGTGCCGGGTATCTGGACCGTCAAACTTCTGAAAGCTGGCAATCACGCGGCTCCGCTCGGCCTTTTGGCGCTGATCCAGAACCGCAATCAATCCCCCAACGGCCAGGCCCATCCGCGCATCCACATGGCCCCGCGTGTCGCTGTGCTGCGCGACAAAAGCCGTCAAGGACTCTTGCTGGACAGCGCAGTCGTTGAACACGCCCAGATTGTCCTGGAGCTTTTTCAATGGCTTGATGATGTTCTTGAAGCTCTTTTCATCGAACAGAGGCCCAAAAATCTCCATCAGATAACGCAGTTTCTTGCAATCAATACGAAGGTCATGCACGGTTTCGTCCGGAGTTTCGTCGGTGATACCGCGTGCGATTTTGCAGGCCTTGCGATACCGTTTCCAGATCAATGCGCACGCGTATTCATGTGCTGCGCGTTTCGCGTTAGATCCGGGCGTAAGGTGATCCGTTCCGTTAAACATCGCCGTCAGATCGGACATACGGGCGTCGTATTCGTCACTGCGCAACCGGCGGGACAAGCGTGACAGTTCCTTGGCGCGCTCCATCTCGAAAAGGTTGAACATCTCTTGCAGGCCCGCGTGAAGACTGGGCGGTACCAGACTGAAGTATTTGTCTTTTTCCAGAAGGTAGACATCCAGATCACGCATACGTCCGGTGGCGGCCATGAGATCGGAAAAGACACGCTTCAATTGCGCTGTCTGCGCGTCTGAAAAAACGCCTTTGAACAGGCTGATCACGGATCGGACCTTTCGCAATGACACCCGGTAATCATGCAGAAACTCTGTGTCGATATCGGCTATAACCCCATATTCGTTTTGCCGGGCAACTTGCAGATATGTTTGAATGATATCTGCCGCGACCTGAATAGATGGCTCAGCTTTTCCCAACTTGATCTCTGGCTTGGCGCGATAGGCGGCCATGCCCGGGAAAAGTCCGGCACAAAGCGCTTCGACACCCGGTCCGCCCCCGGACAAGGCGGAAAACGCGGTGTTCACTTTTTGAAATTCTTTCTGATATCCCCGCAGCCGCTGAAGCTGAACGATTGCTGCCTGACCCGTCTGCGAAGACAGGCACCAAACCGTTCCCCTGACCAGTGTTTTCTCCAGCTCATCCAGTACGACGAGGGGTTTCGTCTGAATCTCTCCGGTTCCGATCTGCATCAGCGCACGCAGTTTGGGGAAACCCTTCAAAGCCGCTTTCACCGGACCCTGCGGCAGGTCTTGAACAAACCGCCCCTGCCCCTTGCAGCGTTGAGACAGCGGCGCACGGCCATTCTGGAAAAGCCACAGTGTTTCTGCGACCTCAACCAGAACACGACCTGAATTCCGCAACGATTGATCGTGACAATCCAAAAGCACGAAAGATCTCGATTCCGTTGGTGGGCCGATCCTGATTGCAAACCCGGGAATGAGCTTTTCAACATGCGCTTTGTCAATGGATCGGGACAGAATGCACTGAACACCTGAAGGTTCGGTCATGATCCACCAATCCGGGGCGTTTTCAGGTGTTCAATGACACTTGTCTCAACGATCTTCTGCACGCTGGTTCCTTCTTCGACGGTTCTGATCCTTCATCACGTTCAGCGTATTCGGCTTTTACCTTGGTCAGCAGTTTGTCTGACCCTGGGCCGACCCGCGTTTGGTATCTGTTGGCTTTTGAAACCCGGACCGCCGAGGCAGCATGACTTCATGAGAGCGGAAACACCAGAAGACAGCAAGACATTATGTTTCGCCAACGCGCAAACATGGGTGACAGACCCCAGAGGTACAATTAAGACAGGCTCATGAGCGATCCAGTTTCTTCGATCCGCAACCTTGGACCGGCTTTCGAGCAGGCCTGCGCGCGTGCTGGCATCCACTCGGCTGATGAACTGCGACAGCTGGGACCGGATGAAGCCTACGCCCGGCTTTTGCGGGCTGGTACCAAAGCACATTTCATCGGCTACTATGTTTTGGTGATGGGGCTTCAGGGACGCCCCTGGAATGATTGCAAGGGTGAAGAGAAAAAGAAGCTGCGACAGCGTTTCGACGCGATCAAGGCCGGCAACAGCGCCGCGCCGGAAAACCGGATGGTTGCCGATCTGGATGCCATCGGGGTTCGGGTTGAACCCAAAGATCTAAAGCAGGTCTGAACAAAAAAGGCCGCTCCTGGCGGAGCGGCCCGATCTTTCGGCAAAAAACCGGCTTAGCCGACCAGTTCGATGCCCGAGAAGAAATATGCGATCTCAACAGCCGCGGTTTCCGGTGCATCCGAACCATGGACCGAGTTTTCGCCAACCGATTCAGCAAATTCCGCGCGGATGGTGCCCGGTGCTGCGTCCGCCGGGTTGGTTGCACCCATGACTTCACGGTTCTTCGCAATGGCACCTTCGCCTTCCAGAACCTGAACAACGACCGGAGCCGACGACATGAATTCGCACAGTTCGTCATAGAACGGACGCTCGGCATGTACTTCGTAGAACTTGCCGGCTTGTTCCTTGGTCATGTGGATGCGCTTCTGCGCAACGATACGCAGCCCGGCTTCTTCGAACTTGGCGTTGATCTTGCCAGTCAGGTTGCGACGCGTTGCGTCGGGTTTGATGATCGAGAATGTACGTTCCAGTGCCATGTCGGCCTCTCCTTACAATGTGGCGCGGGTCCGCGCCGAAATCCATCGCGCGCCGCGTACCACGGTCTTTCGCTCATGAAAAGTGTTATGATGGTTTGCCTGCCGCTTTGGCGCTCAGAATGTATCCGGCAAAGGGTCTACCCGGTCCAGACGCCGAACGTAAAGCACTGCAAGCAAACCTGCAAAACTGCTGGCCCACATCATGCCCAGAACCAGAAACGGCCCGTTTTCAGGGCTGACAAACGCACCCGTCATCGAGGTCAGGATCGCGCCAAGCCCGACCACCATCGCCCCGGACAACCCTGCCGCGCTGCCTGCCAGTTTGGGTCGCACGGACATGACCCCTGCCGAAGCGTTTGCATTGGTCAGTCCATTGCCGAACCCAACGCAGATAGCCGAACCGAAGAATACCCAGACTGACCCCAGCCCGGCGATGAACAGAAGCACTCCGCAGAATGGCCCGGTCGAAGCCACAACGCGGCCGATCAGGATCATTGTGGTCAGACGTGTCCGTGCCGCGATCCGACCAGTAACGAAGTTACCGACCATGAACCCGCCTGTTATGATACCAATCCCAAGTCCCAACATGGCAGGGCTCAGATCAAACCATGCGGCAGCCACCAATGGCGCGCCGGTGATGAAGCTGTAGAACCCACCAATCGAAAACGATGCGCATAAGGCATAGCCCCAGAATCGGCGGGCGCGAAACAGATCCGGATACTCGCGCAATTGGGCTGTAAAAGTTGAAGAGCGGTTTGTATTGGTCTCGCCCATGTCGAACCAAAGCAAAACCAGCACCCCTGCCCCCAGTACCGTGTAAAGCACAAATCCTGAACGCCAGCCAAAGAGCATATCCAGCCCGCCGCCCAGCATAGGCCCAAGCATCGGTGCCAACGCCATCGCCATCGCCACATACCCCAGTTTGCTGGCTGCCTCGTTCGGTGGATACCGGTCTCTGATCGACGCGCTGGACAAAACCGACCCGGCCACCACGGCAGCCTGCACAAGTCGAAAACCCAGGAACACCCAGATCGACTCGGCCAACGTGCAACCGATTGAGGCGACGACGAAGATCGTCATGCACATCAACAGGATCGGCCTGCGCCCGAAGCGATCAGACAGCGGCCCCATGATCAGTTGCAGAACGGCTGACACCGCCAGATACCCGGCAACCGACAGGTTCATCAGGCCGTAATCCACACCGAAATCCGTACTCATGTGGGCCAAAGACGGCAGGAACATGTTCAGTGACAAAACCGACAGTGCCGTGGCAAAAATCAGAGTGACCAAGTGCGGAGGTGTACGGGCCGCGCGCATGTGAAAACCGTTCCGAATAGCAAACGACACAGCGCTATCACATTGCTTAAAGATTGAACATGCCGAGCCGCTGGCAGTGGCAACACAGCTCTGCTAAGAGCGCCCCATGTTACGGATCGAAGACATCACTTATGCCGTTGAAGGTCGCCCGTTGTTTGACGGCGCAACCGCGACGATTCCCGATGGTCACAAGGTTGGCCTTGTCGGTCGGAACGGAACCGGAAAGACCACGCTGTTCCGCCTGATCCGGGGCGAGTTGGCTTTGGAATCGGGAAATATCTCGGTCCCGAAACGCGCTCGGATCGGTGGCGTGGCGCAAGAGGTGCCCTCCTCTGACGTCTCGCTGATCAATACGGTTCTGGCCGCTGATACCGAACGCAGTGCGTTGATGGCCGAGGCCGAAAGCGCCCAAGACCCGATACGCATCGCTGAAATTCAGACACGTCTGGCCGATATCGACGCCTGGTCCGCCGAGGCCCGCGCAGCTTCGATCCTCAAGGGGTTGGGCTTTGACGACGAAGACCAGCAGCGCCCCTGTTCGGATTTCTCGGGCGGCTGGCGGATGCGCGTTGCGCTGGCGGCGGTGCTGTTTTCTCAGCCCGATCTGCTGCTGCTGGACGAACCGACCAACTATCTGGACCTCGAAGGCGCGCTGTGGCTGGAAAGTTATCTGGCCAAATATCCGCACACTGTGATCATCATCAGCCACGACCGCGGCCTTCTGAACCGCGCCGTGGGGTCGATCCTGCATCTGGAAGACCGCAAGCTGACCTATTACGCCGTGCCCTACGATAAGTTCGCGGAACGCCGTGCGGAACGGCTGGCACAGGCGGAATCGGAAAACGCCAAGGCCAAGGCCCGCATCGCACATCTGCAAAGCTTTGTGGATCGGTTCCGCTACAAGGCCTCGAAGGCCGTTCAGGCCCAGTCGCGCCTGAAGATGATCGAACGCATCCAACTGGTCTCGACCCCGCAAGAGGCCGCCCTGCGCGCCTTCAGCTTTCCGGAACCCGAGGAACTGTCGCCACCGATCATCCAGATCGAAGGCGGCGTCACCGGCTATGGCGAAACCGAAGTGTTGCGCCGCCTGAACCTTCGTATCGATCAGGATGACCGTATCGCGCTGTTGGGCAAGAACGGACAGGGCAAGTCGACCTTGTCCAAGCTACTGTCGGACCGGCTGCCCCTCATGGCGGGCAAGATGACCCGAAGCAACAAGCTGCGCATCGGGTATTTCGCACAGCATCAGGTGGATGAGCTTTACGTGGACGAAACGCCGCTGGACCACCTGCGCCGTCTGCGCCCTGACGAAGCACCGGGCAAGTGGCGATCGCGACTGGCCGGGTTCGGGTTGAATGCGGATCAGGCGGAAACCGAGGTCGGGCGCCTGTCGGGCGGACAGAAAGCGCGGCTTTCACTGCTGCTCGCCACGATCGACGCGCCCCATATGCTGATCCTTGACGAGCCGACCAACCACCTTGACATCGAAAGCCGCGAGGCGCTGGTCGAGGCGCTGACGGCTTATTCCGGCGCGGTGGTTCTGGTGAGTCACGACATGCATCTGCTGAGCCTTGTCGCCGATCGACTCTGGCTGGTTTCGGACGGTACGGTCAAACCTTTCGACGACGACCTTGAAGCCTATCGGTCCCTGCTGCTGGCGCGCGAAAGACCCGTCAGGGAAAAGCCCCGGGCGGTCAAATCGAAACGCCCACCGCGCGAGACGATACTGGCCTTGCGTGCGGATCTGCGCAAATGCGAGGACCGGATCGAAAAGCTGACGGAAATGCATGACAAACTTTCGACCAAACTGGCCGATCCGGCGCTGTACGAGGACGACAGGATCAACGACCTGGAAACCTGGAACCGCAAGTTCACAGAAGTCACCGAGGCCATGCAAAAAGCCGAGGCATTGTGGGTCGCGGCCGCCGAACGGCTTGAACGGGCGGAAACCGCATGAGCACGCCCATCACGGACACCAACGCCATGATCGCGGGTATGCATCCCGACTTGCAGCCCGGTGAATTTGCCTTTGTCGTATGGCCTGAAGACAAACCCTGGCCACAGGGGACGCGGGCCAGCTGCGCCGAGGCCGAAGGGCTGTCTCTTGTCGTCCCGATCGCTGCGGCACCGAAAGATGCCGTCGCGATGCGGTGCATCACGTTGCAGGTTCATTCCTCGCTGGAAGGTGTTGGTTTGACCGCCGCCGTTTCCAGCGCGCTGGCACGGGCCGGCATTCCCGCGAACATGGTCGCGGGGTATCACCACGATCACGTCTATGTCCCATCGGGTTGTTCGCAGGATGCCCTGCGTATCCTGCAAGACCTGCAACGGAGCAGCAGATAACAATGGACAGTGCATTTCTGATTACCGCGTTCACAACGCTTTTCGTGGTCCTTGATCCGCCCGCGCAAACGCCGATCTTCGTGGCGCTGACACAGGGTATGGACTGGCACACGCGCCGGTCCATTGCCATTCGGGCCTGCCTGACGGCGGGTTTCATCCTGGCCCTGTTTGCCGCCTTTGGCGAAGCCCTTCTGGGGTTTGTTGGCATCTCGATGGAAGCGTTCCGCGTTGCAGGAGGTGTCCTGCTGTTCCTGACCGCGCTGGATATGCTGTTTGAACGCCGCACCAAGCGACGCGAAAGCAGCGCCGAGGAAGAGGAACACCCGGACCCGTCCGTCTTTCCCCTGGGCATCCCGCTGATTGCAGGCCCCGGATCGATTGCAACGATGATTCTGCTTGCGGGCCAGCAGCCGGGCATTCAGGGCCTTGCTATTGTCATCGGTGTGATGCTGGTTGTGCTGGCAATGGTCTTCGTGATGTATCTGACCTCTGGCGCGGTCGCGCGGGTTTTGGGCAAGACCGGGCTGAACGTGTTGACCCGGCTGCTGGGGATGTTGCTTGCGGCCTTGTCGGTGCAGTTCATTCTCGATGGCCTCAAGGCCTTTGGTTTTGCGTCTTAAACCCCCATATATGTAACGTGCAATTTGAGTGGGGTGAACCCTGTGGACAGCGTCGATATCGGACAACTGGTCTATCTGGTCGTGCTTGGGCTGGCCGTCGCGTTCTGGTTCGTTTCGCAAAACCGCCAGTCCCTGAACAAGACGTTGCAGCAGGTGATGGCCTGGGTGTTCATTTTTGTTGGCGTCATCGCCGTCATCGGCCTGTGGGAAGACATCCGGTCTTCGGTTGGCCCTGCCCCGCAGATGACCGTCACCGGCAACGCGATCGAGGTGCCTCGTGCCTATGATGGTCATTATTACCTTCCGGTTTTGGTGAATGGTGAGCCGATCAACTTTCTTGTCGACACCGGCGCCAGCCAGATCGTTCTCAGTGCCCGGGACGCAGAACGTGTAGGCATCGATCCCGATCAACTGAACTATTTCGGCCGCGCCCTGACCGCCAACGGCGAGGTGCGCACGGCGCCGGTGCGGCTTGACACCCTGACCGCAGGCCCCATTACCGACCAGAACGTATCGGCCTGGGTCAATGAGGGCGAGCTGGATAAATCGCTTTTGGGGATGGAATATCTGCATCGTTTCTCGAGCGTGCAATTTGCAAATGGCAAGTTGATCCTGTCTCGTTGACGGCCCTGACCACTTGAGAACAAAAGTGGAACATGCTAGCATTCCGGCATGTCCACTCAACTTCTTGGCCACAAAACTGCGCGTCAGGCGCCGGGGGTAAAGCTCCATCCGCAGATCACCCTGGAACTGGGCCGCGTGCACGAGGCATGCGGCCCCGCCCGGCGCAGCTTTGCCATGTGGCTGGCCAGTCAGACGCAGGGGCCGGTCTTGTGGATTTCCCCCGCCTGGGAACCCGGCCAGCTGAACCCCGATGGGATGATGGCCTTTGCCGATCCGGCCCGGTTCATTTTTGTTCATCCCACCCGTGCCGAAGATCTGCTGTGGTGCCTGGAGGAGGCGCTGCGCAGCGGGGCCATTCCGCTGATCATCGGCGACCTGCCCGGCGCACCGGGGCTCACGCCGATACGCCGGATGCATCTGGCCGCCGAACAGGGGGGTGCGATGGGGCGGGCTCCGCTTGGTTTGCTGCTGACACCCGGAGATGGCGGCGCGCAAGGGGTTGAAACGCGCTGGCACATGGCGGCCACCCATCGGGATGAGGCTCGGATCTGGGCTCTGACACGCCGCCGCGCCCGTGCCCTGCCCCCGGTCACATGGCAGGCCACCATGACCGCCGCCCGTGCCGGGTTACATCTGGAACGGATCGAAACCGAAGACACACCGGCATAAAGCCACACGGATCACGCAAGATGTGACTGGTCAAAACGCGGGCCGCGCCCTAGCGTCACCACATGAGCCATCCGATCCATGACAGCCGCTATTCCTGGCTTCGCCTTCTGATCACGCTCGCCATTGCAACAGTGGCGAATGTGGGCATGTGGGCCGTGATCGTGGTCATGCCCGCAGTCGAAGCCGAATTCGGGGCCGGTCGTGCCGAAGCCTCGATGCCGTACACTTTGGCGATGATCGGTTTTGCCCTGGGCAACATGTGGCTGGGGCAGGTGGTGGACCGGCTGGGCGTCACCAGCGCCCTGATCGGAGCAGCCGTCTTGAGTGCGCTGAGCTATGTGCTGGCAACGCTGGCACCGAGCATAATGTTGCTATCCGCGGCGCATCTCCTGCTGGGGCTGGGCACATCGATTGGGTTTGGCCCGCTGATCGCAGATATCTCACATTGGTTCATGAAACGGCGCGGCATTGCCGTCGCGTTGGTCGCCAGTGGGAATTACCTGTCCGGCGCCATCTGGCCCACCATGCTGTCCGGAATTCTGGCGCGGGATGGGTGGCAACAGGTCTATCTGACGCTCGCCGTGCTGACGCTTGTCGTCGTCATTCCCCTGTCGCTGCTGCTACGCCGCAGGGTTCCGGTCGAGGCACACAGCACCGCCGCAGCATCCGCCCAAATCAATGCACGAAGTGTCGGTGTGTCACCGCGCGCGCTGCAATATATTCTGGGCCTGGCCGGGATCGGTTGTTGCGTCGCCATGTCGATGCCACAGGTTCATATCGTCTCCTATTGCGTCGGGCTGGGATATGGGCCCGCGGTCGGGGCCGAGATGCTGTCACTGATGTTATTGGGTGGTGTTGTCAGCCGGATCATCTCGGGTTTGTTGGCAGATCGGCTTGGCGGGGTCCTGACGCTTTTGATCGGTTCGCTCCTGCAATGTATCGCCCTGTTCCTGTTCCTGCCCTACGATGGAATGGTGTCGCTTTATGCCATCAGCCTGCTCTTTGGTCTGGCACAGGGCGGCATCGTGCCCAGCTATGCGTTGATTGTCCGCGAATACATGCCGCCGCAAGAAGCTGGTGCGCGGGTCGGGTTCGTCATGATGATGACCATTCTTGGCATGGCACTCGGTGGCTGGATGTCAGGATGGATCTACGACCTCACCGGAAGCTACCAACTGGCGTTCGTGAATGGCATCTTTTGGAATGGTCTGAACATTGCGATCGTTCTGATGCTGCTCAGAAGATCCCGCCCCACACGGGAAAGCGTCATGGCATGATCCTTCTGACCCGTCGCAACCTGCTAGCCGGGCTGGCAACCCTGCCCCTGACCCAGGCGGCACAAGCCGCATTGCGGCCATACATCCTGTCGGATGAAGGCACCCGGGTCGGGTTCACGTTTGATCTTGCGGGGGTGACACAGTCAGGGACGATGCCGATCCGGACCGCCGATGTTCAGATTGACACAGGTCGGCTACAGAACAGCCAGGTCACGGTGACACTGGACGTCAGCAAAGCCAGAACGCGGCTTCCCTTTGCACGTATGCCCATGCTCAGCCCCAGCGTTTTGGACGCGAAGCAGCACCCAACGATCCGGTTTGTGTCAACGGACATACAGCTAGGCGCGGAAGGGCGAATATCAGATGGCGCACGGATCACGGGTAATCTGACGGTCCGCGGCGTGACCCGCCCGATCACGTTGGAGGCCAATCTGTACCGGCAGGCAGGAAGTGCAGTGAACGATCTGAGCCGCCTGACCATTGGCCTGAAGGGCGCCCTGAACCGGCACGACTTCGGAGCTTCGGGCTATCCTGACCTGGTTGACGACACTGTCGGCCTGGACATCCGCGCCGAGATCATCCGCGCGACCTGATCGCCGAACGGCAAAAAAACGACTCGCTAAAGTCGAATTGATGCGCGCATTGTGCGGCGACCCTGCCAATCTGAGACCACCATGCGCACGATCATTTCATTTGCCGCCCTGTTTCTTTCGGTCATTCTGCTTCAGCTTTCCACAGGAGGCGTCGGGCCACTCGATGCCATTTCCGGCATCACGCTGGATTTCACGACCGAACAGATCGGTCTTTTGGGGTCTTCGCACTTTCTGGGGTTTTTCATCGGCTGCTGGTGGGCACCACGTCTGATGGGCAATGTCGGTCATTCGCGCGCATTTGCAGTTTGCACCGCGTTGGGCGCGATGGGCCTCATCGGACATACGCTGACCGAAAACCCATATATCTGGGCCGCCCTTCGTGTGGCCTCGGGCACCTGCGTCGCAGGCGCATACACGGTGATCGAGGCCTGGCTGAACGCGAAGGTCACCAATGAAACCCGAGGGCGTGCAATGGGAACGTACCGGATCGCGGATATGGGTGCGTCCCTGTGCGCCCAGTTGATTATCGCCGTTCTGCCCCCGGCCTCTTACGTTTCGTACAACCTGCTGGCGATCCTGTGCTGTGCGTCACTGCTGCCGCTGACGCTGACCAAAGCAAGCCAACCCAAAACACCTGACGCGCCCCGCCTGAAACCCGGGCTGGCTTGGCGCAGCTCACCCTTGGCCGTGGCTGGCGTGATCGTGGCCGCGCTCAGTTCGGCCTCGTTCCGAATGGTGGGTCCGGTTTACGGGCAAGAGGTCGGACTTGGCGTCGATCAGATCGCATTCTTCCTGGCCTCTTTCGTATTGGGTGGTGCGCTTGCTCAATACCCCGTCGGCTGGCTGGCTGACAAATATGACCGGCGCTGGGTGCTGATCTGGCTGTCGGCTGCCGCGGTACTCAGCTGCGGCGTCACCATGGCAGCCAGCGGCACCGGAACGATCGGGGTTATGTCGGCGGCCGTATTCTTTGGCCTGACAACCTTTCCGATCTTCTCGGTCTCATCCGCCCACGCAAACGACTTTGCCACGGCCGAAGAACGGGTGGAACTCTCGGCTGCCTTGATGTTCTGGTTTGCCTTGGGGGCAATTGCATCACCCTACATAACCTCGACCCTGATCCAGCAATTTGGCCCGGGTGCCCTTTTTGCCTTCGTGGCGTTCGGGCATGTCTTCTTGATCGTGTTTGGTCTGGCGCGGATGCGGTCACGCCCCACCCCCGAAGAGCGCACGAATTATGTTTACGCCCCGCGCACCTCATTCACGATTGGTCGCCTTCTGAAACGGTCGCGGGAAGAGTGAAAAACTGGGCACCCCCGCTGTTCTTTGAATGTCTTTTGTGATCACCCTGGCCTTTTCGGTCGGTTCGGTATGGAACAAGGACGGGGAACTGCGACTCGGATTCAAGGCGTTGGAGTCCCTCTGCTTGCCCCAAAGCTTTGGACATGTCCCCGGAACGCGATCCAGATCGTTGCGGCATCACGATTTTCGTTGCCTTCGGGGTCTAAATCGACAAGCAGGCCAAAGCCGGGCTTTTGCTGGGCGATCACATCATGTAGACGGGCGCGCAGACAGTTACGCGGAAACGGATCATGGCTCGGATTCTCATCACCTCGGCGATCCCCTACATCAACGGGATCAAACACCTCGGCAATCTGATCGGCTCGCAATTACCGGCTGATTTGTACGCGCGTTACCAGCGTGGCCGGGGGAACGAGGTCATGTTCCTGTGCGCCACGGATGAACACGGCACACCCGCCGAGCTGGCCGCCGCCAAGGCTGGCAAGCCGGTGGCGGAGTATTGCGCCGACATGTATGCGATTCAGGCCGATATCGCCAACCGGTTTGGCCTCAGCTTCGATCACTTCGGCCGCTCGTCCAGCGAGCAGAACAAGCGCCTGACCCAGCATTTTGCGGGCAAGCTGGATGACGCGGGCCTGATCCGCGAAGTCAGCGAGAAACAGGTGTATTCCAACGCCGATGGTCGCTTTCTGCCTGACCGCTATATCGAAGGCACCTGCCCCAATTGCGGCTATGATCGCGCGCGCGGCGACCAGTGCGAAAACTGCACCAAACAGTTGGATCCGACGGACCTGATCGAGCCGCGCTCGGCCATTTCTGGATCGACCGATCTGGAAGTGCGCGAGACCAAGCACCTGTATCTGCGTCAATCCGCGATGAAGGACAAACTGGATGCGTGGATCGACAGCAAGACGGACTGGCCGGTCCTGACCACTTCGATTGCCAAGAAGTGGCTGCATGACGGCGACGGCTTGCAGGACCGTGGCATTACCCGCGATCTGGACTGGGGTGTACCGGTCAAGAAAGGCGATCAGGATTGGCCTGGGATGGAAGGCAAGGTCTTTTACGTCTGGTTCGACGCCCCCATCGAATACATCGCCTGCACCAAGGAATGGGCGGATGCCAACGGCAGGACCGATGCGGATTGGGAACGCTGGTGGCGCACCGACAGGGGCGCGGACGACGTGCGCTATGTCCAGTTCATGGGCAAGGACAACGTGCCGTTCCATACGCTGTCCTTCCCGGCCACCATCCTGGGCACCAACGCGCACAATGAAGAGACCGGATCACCCGAACGCTGGAAGCTGGTGGATTACATCAAGTCGTTCAACTATCTGAATTATGACGGCGGCCAGTTTTCGACCAGCCAGGGCCGTGGCGTGTTCATGGATCAGGCGCTGGACATTCTGCCTGCCGATTACTGGCGCTGGTGGCTGCTGAGCCATGCGCCCGAAAGCAGCGACAGCGAATTCACCTGGGAGAACTTCCAGCAATCGGTGAACAAGGACCTTGCAGACGTTCTGGGCAACTTTGTCAGCCGGATCACCAAATTCTGCCGCTCGAAATTTGCTGAGACCGTGCCCGAAGGTGGACAGTTCGGCCCCCGCGAGCAGGCCTTGATCGAAGAGCTTACCAAACGCGTCCGCGCCTATGAAGGCCATATGGAGGCGATGGAGGTTCGCAAATCCGCGCAGGAGCTGCGGGCAATCTGGGTCGCAGGAAATGAATATCTACAGGCCGCAGCTCCGTGGTCCACATTTAAAGAAGACCCCGAGCAGGCCGCTGCGCAGGTACGTCTTGGCCTGAATCTGATCCGGCTTTACGCCGTTCTCAGCGCACCGTTCATCCCCGACACCTCGGCCCGCATGCTGAGCGCGATGAACACGCTGGATACCAGCTGGCCCGATGATGTTGCCACCGCGCTGAACGCCTTGCCGTCCGGCCACGACTTTACCGTGCCAGACGTTCTGTTCGCCAAAGTAACGGATGAACAGCGCGAAGAATGGCAGGACAGGTTTGCCGGAGCCCGCGACTGATCGGTCCGGCGCATTGGACGCAGGGGGCTCGTTTCGGGCCCCTCTTGTTTGGGCCCCACGGCCACGTCAGGGCCTAAGCCAGCATAGTTGCTTGAACTTTTGACCTCCGCCCCGACCGGGGCGGGACTCATCACGCTTGAGATATCGGCACAAAAAAGTCATCCTGAGATCAGGTTCCTCCGACTCGCGTCGCCCTGGCGACTGGGTCGGTATCTTTTGTTTCCGCATCGAACGAGGCTTTCGCCATGTCCCCAGCATTCCTTTCACCCAACAAGATCAGCAGGCATTTGGCCGCCGCATTCATGCTGATGTCCTTGGGTTTGGCGCATCCGGCGACCGCGCAGGAAGAAGGGGCACCACCAAAGGTTTCCATAGCGGCGGCCTATACCGAGGAAATCACCGACGAAGCCACGTTCATCGGACGTGCCGAGGCAATCAACAAGGTCGATATCGTGGCGCGGGTGAACGGGTTTCTCAATAGCCGCGAGGTCGAGGATGGGGCGACTGTCAAAGAAGGCGATCTGCTGTTCACCATCGAACCCGACCTGTACGAGGCGACGCTTGAGGCCCGAAAGGCCGATCTGAACCGGGCCGAAGCAAATCTTGAACTGGCAAAGGTCGATTTGGCGCGTAAAGAAGAGCTCTACAAACGCGACGCGACACCAGAGTCTGAACGCGACATTGCCCGCGCCAACGAATTGGTCGCCGAGGCAGAGGTGAAGGCGGCCAATGCTGCGATCCAGCAGGCCGAGCTTGACCTGAGCTACACGCAGATACATGCGCCGTTCGACGGCCGTATCGGCAGGATCACGACCAGCGTCGGAGATGTGGTCGGGCCAAACAACCCTCCTCTGGTCAATATCGTCAGCGAGACGCCCATATATGTGAATTTCTCGTTGAACGAAAAGCTCTTCACCTCAGTCTTGCAGACTTATGGTGAAAACTCGGCATCGCTGGCGGAAAGCCCGCAAAGCCCGAACGTGCACGTCATCCTGCCCAACGGCACCGAGATGGATGAAGTCGGCAGACTTGTATTCGTTGACAACCGTATCGACCCATTGACCGGCGCAATTACCGTTCGCGCCCAGTTCGACAACGCGGACCGGCTGATTCTGGACGGCGCCTTTGTGAATGTGCAGATCGAAGCGCTGGAACCGACCTTGCAGGTTCTGGTGCCTCAAGCCGCCTTGCAGCGCGATCAGCGGGGTGAGTTTGTCCTGGTCGTCAACGACAAGCAGATGGTTGAACAGCGTTACATCACCACCGGTGACACGGTTGGAACCGCGATTATCGTGCTGGACGGGCTGCGCGAAGGCGAAAGCGTCATTGTCGAGGGCCTGCAACGGGTTCGCCCCGGCGTCGCTGTTGACGCAGTCGTCGCCTCTGAGCAACCGGGAGAGTAACAGATGTTCTCAGCCCTGTTCATCAGCCGGCCCAAGCTGGCGCTCGTCATTTCGCTGGTGCTGACCATCATGGGCGGTATCGGATACCTGGTGCTGCCGGTCGCGCAGTTTCCCGATATCACCCCGCCCGTGGTCAATGTCTCGACCACCTATACCGGCGCAAACGCCGAGACCGTTGAAAACACCGTTGCCGCGCCGATTGAGGCGCAGGTCAACGGTGTGGACGACATGATCTACATGACGTCCAGATCATCGGACAACGGGTCCTATTCGCTGGATGTGACCTTTGAGGTCGGCACTGATCCCGACATCGCATCAGTCAACGTTCAAAACCGGGTGGCGCAGGCCATGTCGTCGCTGCCAGCCGAAGTGACTTCGTCCGGCGTGGTGACACAGAAATCTTCGACCAACATGCTGATGCTGGTCACTCTGACTTCACCAAATGGGACCTATGACAGTGTGTTCCTGTCGAACTATGCCTCGATCAATCTGCGCGATGCGCTGGCCCGCGTGCAGGGCGTCGGCAAGGCCGATGTTCTGACCAACCTTGAATACGCCATGCGAATCTGGATGGACCCGGACAAGATGGCGGCGCTGTCCATCACGCCGGGGGATGTCATCAATGCGATCCGGGAACAGAATATCGAAGTGTCCGCCGGTTCGATCGGTGCCCCCCCCGTTCCCGAAGGGCAGACGTTTCAATACACGATCAAATCCAAAGGCCGCCTGACTTCCGCAGAGGAATTCGGTGACATTGTCATCCGGACTGGCGACGCCGGCGCCATCGTCCGCGTCAAAGACATCGCCCGGGTAGAGCTTGGCGCGGAATACTATGCGGCTTCGGGCTATTTTCAGGCGGTTCCAGCCACGGTCATCGGCATCTATCAGGCCCCCGGTGCAAACGCATTGGCGGTTTCGGAACGTGTGCAGGCCGAATTGGCGCGGCTGTCCCGCGCCTTTCCGACCGATGTCGAATATGATGTCCCCTTCAACACGACCGACTTTGTCGAGGCGTCTTTGAACGACGTGGTCTCGACCCTGATCCTGACCTTCATTCTGGTTATTTCGGTCGTGTTCGTGTTCCTGGGAAGTTGGCGCGCAACGATAATTCCGGCGGTGGCAATCCCGGTATCCCTGATCGGTACTTTTGCCTTCCTGCTGGCATTCGGGATGTCGCTGAACACCATCTCGCTGTTCGCCTTGGTGCTGGCCATCGGTATCGTGGTGGATGACGCCATCGTCGTCGTCGAGAACGTGGAGCGCATCATTGCGGATGAAGGGTTGCCCCCTGCTGAAGCGACTCGAAAAGCCATGGGCCAGATCACGGGTCCGGTCATCGCGACAACACTGGTTCTTCTGGCGGTGTTCGTGCCGGTCACGTTCATGCCCGGCATCTCGGGGCGGCTGTATTCCCAATTTGCCATTACGATTTCGACCGCTGTCGTGATCTCCTCCATCAACGCACTGACCCTTTCGCCTGCCCTGTGCGGCTTGGTTCTTCGTCCCCGGTCCGGCCCTCCCAAAGGGGTGCTTGCGATGTTCGAAAACTTCATCGGCACCGTACGCAACGGCTATGTCGCCATTGTACGAAAGCTGTTGGTTTTTCCGGCCATTGCGCTGGCCATCGTGGTTGGGCTTGGCATGGGAACCGGAACAATCATGTCCAACACCTCAGCCGGATTCATTCCGCTTGAAGACAACGGGTATCTGTTCGTTGATGTACAGTTGCCTGATGCCGCAACATTGGAACGGACCGAGGCGGTGACCGCACGTCTTGACGAACAGATAAGTGAAATCCCGGGGGTCGCGAGTACGGTTCTGGTCAACGGTTTTTCGATGCTGAACGGCACGATCACCAACGGCGCTGCGATTTTCGTCAACCTCGAAAACTGGAGCGAACGGCAGGAAGACGATCTGAGCGCGGACGCCATTCTGGCCAAAGTGCTGGCGATCGCGAACGGTGAATCAGCGGCTTCGGTCCTTGCTTTCAACCCACCGCCCATCCAGGGCCTTGGTATGTCCGCCGGTGTCGAGATGGAAGTTCAGCAAACCGGCGGTGGCACACCGCAGGATCTGGCCTCGGCCGTGGGTTCGTTCGTGTATTCGGCCAATCAGAGGCCCGAGATCGGGCAGGCCTATACGACCTTCCGCGCCAACGTCCCGCAGCTGTTCGTTGATCTGGACCGCGAAAAAGCCAAAACGCTGAATGTCTCGGTCGCCGAGATTTTTCAGACCATGCAGGCGCAGCTGGGATCTTACTATGTCAATGACTTCAACCTGTTCGGCCGTGTCTATCGCGTGATGATTCAGGCCGATGGGACCTATCGGGACAATGTCGAAGATATCGCGAACCTCTATGTCCGTTCTCAAAACGGAGACATGGTGCCGCTGGGGACACTGATCGACATTGAAAACGTGCTGGGTCCGGTTCTGCTGAAGCGCCACAACCTGTTCCGGTCGGCCACGGTGACGGCGGTCCCTGCACCCGGCTTGTCCAGCGGCGATGCAATCAGCGTGATGACCGAAGAATCCGCAACCGCCCTGCCCCCGGGCTATGCGTTCGAATGGACGGGGACAGCGCAGCAACAGCTGGCTTCGGGCAGTCTGGTGATCATCATCCTCGGGCTTGCCATCCTGTTCGGTTACTTGTTCCTGGTGGGTCAGTACGAAAGTTGGACCTTGCCTGTCTCAATCCTGCTTTCCGTTGTCGTGGCCTTGTTTGGGGCCGTGGCGGCGGTGGCCATCGTGGGCAGTGACATCAACCTCTATACGCAGATCGGTATGATCATGCTTGTCGGACTGGCCTCGAAGAACGGTATTCTGATCGTCGAGTTCGCCATGGAGCAACGCGCCAAGGGGCTGTCCATCAAAGAGGCCGCCGCAGAGGCTGCGTATCAACGTTTCCGCGCTGTGATGATGACTGCACTGTCCTTCCTGCTTGGCGTTGTCCCCCTGCTGGCCGCGAACGGAGCCGGTGCCGCCAGCCAGAAGGCGATTGGTGTCGCGGTGTTCGGCGGGATGCTGGCCGCAACACTGGTTGGTGTGATCGTGGTGCCCGTGCTCTATGCCCTGATGCAAGGCATGCGGGAATGGTTGAAGGGCAGCAAGAGCGACCCCGACCCTACAGAAAAAGCCGCCTGAACACAGAAAGCCCCATCTGAACTGATGGGGCTTTTTTGCAGATACGCTGACAGCCTCGAGGCGTTTTCAGGCTACCCCTTATCCGCGGACCGTTCGGACATCCATTGATCGATCCGCGCAATCTGCTCGGCACTCAGCCGCAAGCCCAGCTTGTTGCGGCGCCAAACCACATCTTCGGCTGAACGGGCATATTCCTTGTCCATCAGCCACGCGACCTCTTGCGCTGTCAGGGTTGCGCCAAAATCCTCTCCCAGATCGGATATCTGTTTTGCATCACCCAAAACATCCCTTGCTTCGGTCCCGTAAGCTCTGATCAGGCGGGCAGCCCAGCTTTCGGTCAAAAAGGGATAGGCCGCCAAAAGATCGCCTTTCAGGGATTCGACGGCATCCAACGGAAAATCTCCCCCCGGCAGTGCGACACCAGCGGTCCAGGGGCCGGGCAGGTTCGGAAAAAACTCACCGACCTTCTCAAGCGCGCTTTCTGCAAGCCTGCGATAGGTCGTGATCTTGCCGCCGAACACATTCAAAACAGGTGCCCCGCCCTGCGCATCGACTTTCAACGTATAGTCCCGCGTTGCAGCAGTGGCACTGCTTGCGCCGTCATCATAAAGAGGCCGCACGCCGGAATAGGTCCATACGACATCGTCGCGGGTTACGGCACGTTTGAAATACTTCGATGCAAAGGCGCACAGGTAATCTTGCTCGGCCTCGGTACAGACCGGTTTGGTCGACGGGTCCGGATGATCCTGATCCGTTGTCCCAATCAAGGTAAAGTCCTGCTCGTATGGTATGGCGAAAATGATGCGGCCATCTTCGCCTTGGAAAAAATAGCATTTGTCGTGATCGTAAAGCCTGGGCGTCACGATATGACTGCCCCGAACAAGCCGCACGCCCTCGCGAGAGTTCACGCGGATCTTGGATTGAATGATGTCGCCCACCCAGGGCCCACCCGCATTGATCAGCATTTTGGCCCGGACCAAACGGGTCTCACCGCTGTTCCGATCCCGAACGGACACTTCCCAAAGATCACCGACCCGCTCGGCCGAGGTCACCTCGGTTCGGACCATGATCTGCGCGCCGCGCGACTCGGCGTCACGCGCATTCAGGACCACCAATCGCGAGTCTTCGATCCAACAATCGGAATACTCATAGGCCGTTTCGAACTTGTCCTGCAACGGGGCCCCCTCGGGCGCTGACCGCAGGTTCAATGACGTCGTGCCCGGCAGGATTTTGCGCCCGCCCAGATTGTCATACATGAACAGGCCCAACCGGATCAGCCAAGCCGGACGCCGCCCACGCATCCACGGCATGACCGTGCTGAGCAACCGCGAGGTCGGCGTTTCGGAATCAAACCGCATATCCTTGTGGTAGGGCAGCACAAAACGCATGGGCCAGCTGATATGCGGCATCGCGCGCAGCAGGGTTTCACGCTCGATCAGGGCCTCACGCACCAGGCGAATTTCAAAATACTCAAGATACCGCAATCCGCCGTGAAACAACTTGGTCGAGGCAGAGGACGTGGCAGAAGCGAGATCGTTCATCTCGGCCAGCGTCACCGAAAGACCCCGCCCGGCGGCGTCCCGCGCTATTCCACAGCCATTGATCCCGCCACCGATGATGAAAAGGTCTGTGATCTGGTTGTCCGTTGACTGCATATCCATTGATTCCCTGCCTGACACGGTTGCGGGCATTAGCCAGAATGACTTTCGCTTCGTCAATGTTTATGTTCGTTTTTTTTCTTTTTGCAACACAGATATGATTTTCAAGCAAGTTGGCTTGCCAAAATCGACAAAAAGAACAAAAACGAAAATCAATCCTCTACACCGGAACTGCCCATGTCCTTGTCTTTTCGCCAATCCGACATTCTGGAAATCGCCAGCACCGAAGGGCGCGTTACCGTCGAGGGGCTGGCTGAACGCTTTGGCGTCACCGTTCAGACGATCCGGCGCGACCTGACCGAGCTTGCAGACGCGGGCAAGCTGGACCGGGTTCACGGGGGCGCGGTTCTCCGCTCGGGTGTTTCAAATATCGGATACGAGGACCGCCGCGCGCTGAACGCGGACGCCAAGACCCGCATCGCTCAGACCTGCGCGGCTGATATCCCGGATGGCGCATCAATTTTCATGAACATCGGAACCTCGACCGAGGCCGTGGCAAGGCAGTTGCTGAACCACAAGAACCTGCTGGTGGTGACCAACAACATGAACGTTGCAAACATTCTTGTCGAAAACCCGGACTGCGAAATCATCATGGCCGGCGGCGTTTTGCGTCGGACAGACGGGGGGCTGATCGGCAACCTGACCGTATCGGCCATCCGGCAGTTCAAATTCGACATCGCCGTCATAGGATGTTCGGCGCTGGACAAGGATGGCGATATTTTGGACTTCGACTTTCAGGAGGTTCAGGTCAGCCAGGCCATCATCGAGAAGGCGCGCCGCACTTTTCTGGTTGCCGATCATTCGAAGTTTCAACGCTCGGCCCCGGCGCGGATAGGATCAATTGCCGAACTTGACACGGTCTATAGCGACCTGCCCTTGCCCGGCAAGCTGCCAGAGCACTGTCGCGAGTGGCAGACTGGTGTCATCATCTGCGACTAGAGGCGGGCAAATAACAACGTCCGGGCGAGTTGCGCGGCTTGCCAGATCGAACTTGGCCTGACACTATCCTTCATACAAGAATTTGTGCACGGGAGGGGAGGACCGGGCCATGATTGCGCTTTTATTTTCGTTGTTTATCGCCACGATGGGGCTGAACTATTTCAAGTTGACCAAGGCTGGCAACGCCTTGTTTTTCGTCACGTTGGCCATGTGTATCTACTGGCTGAAATTCCACGCCACCACACCGCTGACAATTCAACTCTGAGGGGCTTGCCATGACACCTGAACTGTCCCGCACCCTAAACGCGATCGGTATGCTTGCCGTCTGCCTTGTACTGGTGTTAGCGTTTTTCTATCAGCTTGTCCTCTATGAGCTGCCCTGCCCGCTTTGCCTGCTGCAACGTGTTGGGTTTGTTGCCGTCGGCGTAGGGCTTGGTTTGAACCTGCTCTACGGTCCACGGCCGCAACACTATGCCATCGTGCTGATTGCGGCCTTGTATGGCGGCACTGTATCGATCCGCCAAATACTTCTGCATATCGTACCCGGCACCGGGCACTACGGCTCTCCTGTTTTGGGCCTGCACTACTATACCTGGGCCGGGATCGCCTTTTTCCTTGTGTTGCTGGGCACGTCGATCATGCTGTTGTTTGATCGCCAATACGCGGACCCTTCTGGTCAGGAACCAAGGTTCGGCGGAAATGCTCTGGCCAAGATCGCGTTTTTCGTCATGCTGGCTTTGGCGGTGCTGAACGCGGGTTCGACCTTGTTGGAATGCGGGCCGGGTCTCTGCGCCGACCCGCCGACAAGCTACAAGTTGATTGACGAGTTGGACGCCGGCAACTGAAGATACCGTAACCTTCCCCAAAAAGGAGGCACGAGCATGGGATTACTGGGACAGCCGCTTGGCTATTATGACTATCTGACTTTCGTGGCATTGATCCTGCTTCTGGCGGCGGTGATGGCACTGTTTCTCTTTCTCATGGGCCTTCCGGGTCGGATCGCCATCAAGCGCAACCATCCCCATGCCGAGGCCGTAAAGATCATGGGCTGGATGGGATTTCTGGCCGTGGTGCCCTGGGTCCATGCCTTCATGTGGGCGTTCCATGATGGCGTTACGGTCGACATTCGCCGTGGCCCTGACGAGGAAAAAGACGCCATTCGTGATGAAATCAAACGTCTGGGTGGTGATGTCCGGCCTGAATATCAAGGTCGTCTGGAAACAGACGATCCGCAGCAAAGCTAAGGCCAGAGGAAGTCACAAAACATGTTTGTCGCCCTTGGCATCACGCTATTTTACATCATTTTCGTCTGGCTTATTTTCTTCAAGCTGGAACTGCTGAAATTCAACATCGCCTGGGGCATCGTATCCTTTTGGGTTGGCGCGCACCTGTTGCTGATTTTTCTGGTCGCATTGCGGTTCTTCCAGCCCTTCTCGGCCGACAGCCACGTGGTGCGTTCGACCATACAGATCATTCCCAAACTGACACAGCCGACGATCCTGACCGAAGTTCTTGTGGAACCGAACACACCGGTCACCAAGGGTGATCCGCTCTACCGCTTTGACGACACCGTATTTTCACTGGCGGTAGACAATGCGCAGGCGCAATTGGTCGCAGCTGAACAGAATTCCAAGATTCTGGAACAGGATGTGATCGCGTCGACCGAAGCTGTTGAACGCGCAAATGCGCAGCTGGCCTATGCGCAGACTCAGCAAGCCCGGTACGAAACTCTTGTGCCCGCCGGTGGAGCGCGGCAAGACGAACTGGACCGCTGGAACGAGCAGGTGACCGAAGACCTTGCTGCCGTCAAACAGGCCGAAGCAAATCTGGAAAAGGCGCAACTGGCCGTGGAGTCCCAGATAGACGGCGTGAACACCGGTATTCTTCAGGCAAGGGCGCAGTTGGCCGAAGCTGAGTATTTTCTTGAAAACACAACGATCTACGCGCCTGAAAACGGCATGATCGTATCGCAACAAGCCCGCCCTGGTCTGGTCGTCGGCGATGTTCGACTGGGCGCGATTGCCAGTTTCGTGACCGAGGACAGCCCCTACATCCTTGCGACCTTTCGACAGCAGAACCTGAAATTCGTGGAACCGGGGCAAGAGGTCGAAGTGGCGCTGGATCTTTACCCGGGCGAAATCCTGACGGGCAAGGTCGAGGCGATCTGGTGGGCCACGCGCCAAGGGCAACTGATCCCTTCAGGCCGCCTGCCCGGCTTTGAACTGCCGAAACTGCCCGGTCGAATTGCCGTGCAGATCACCGTCGATATCCCGGAAGGGCACACTTTCCCGGCTGGCGGCCACGCCGCCGTGGCGATCTACACCGGCATGGGCAAAAGCTTTGAGTTCCTGAGACGCATCAACATCCGTCTCTATTCCTTCGCCAACTTCATTCGACCGCTGGATATCTGAGGATGCGCGCCATGACACTCCGCCGGTTGATGGGAACTGCACTTTGCGCCGCCACCTTCACGGCCTGCACGCCCGTGGGGCCCGATTTCGTGCGCCCGAACTCTCCGGTCGTCAAACAATGGATCGAGGTAAACAGCCCCAGCGTCGGCCAAAGCGGCCTGACATCGCGCAGCGCACCCGTGGTAAAATGGTGGGAGACATTCAATGACCCGACCCTCAACCGGCTGATTGCCGAAGCTTATGCCCAGAACCTGACGCTTCAGGTCGCGGGGGCACGGGTGCTGCAAGCGCGGGCACAGCTGGGGATCGCTTTCGGCGAATTGTACCCGCAATCCCAGGCCATAGGCGCGTCTTTGCAGCGGCGGCAAATCAGCGACAATCTTGGGCCTGTTGCCGATATCAACCGGATCATCCCCCTGGATACCGAGTTCTCGACGTCTCAGGTTGGGTTCGACGCCCAGTGGGAGCTGGATGTCTGGGGCGCACAACGGCGCGGCGTGCAGGCGGCGCGGTCGAATCTGGCTTTGCAGGTCGCAAACTATGATGACGCATTGGTGACACTGACCGGCGACGTGGCCGCGCTCTATGTCAATATCCGCGCGTTGCAGGAATCGTTGGCGGTCGCCCGGGAAAACATCAAATTGCAGCAGGAATCGGCGGACCTGACCCAGCTGCGGTTCAACAACGGGGTCACGACCGAACTGGACGTTCAGGAATCCACTGCGCTGCTCAACAATACCAAGGCCTTGGTGCCCGAGTTGGAAAGCGACCTGCAACAGACCAAGAATGCGCTGGCCGTGCTGCTGGGGGCCACACCGTCCCGGATGACCAACCTGCTGGGGAATTCCGGCCGTATCCCGTCAGCGCGAACAAATGTGGCCGTTGGGGTGCCGGCAGAATTGCTGCGCCGCCGCCCGGATGTCCGCGCGGCGGAATTGGCCGCTGCGACTCAATCGGCGCAGGTGGGTATCGCGATGGCTGACCTGTATCCTCAGTTCGTGCTGTCGGGCGCAATCGGTTTGCAGTCATCGGGCGGGCGCGATCTGTTCAGCGGCAACAGCACCACCGGTCTGGCCAGTGCCGGCGTGGTCTGGAACGTGCTCAACTATGGCCGCATCAAAAACAATGTCCGCGCGCAGGATGCGGCATACCAAGCGCTGATTGCCAATTATCAGAATACCGTTCTGACCGCGTATTCCGAGGTGGAAAGCGCAATGGTCGCCTATGCGCAAGCGCGAAAACAGGTTGGGTTCTATCAGAAAAGCGTCGAAGCTTCGCGCAAGGCCGCGGATATCGCCGTAAGCCAGTACAGAGATGGAATCGCCAGCTATTCTCGCATTCTGAACACGCAGACCGCGCTTTTGCGGTCGCAGGCAAATCTGATCGAAGCGCGGCAGCAGGTGTCCAGCAATCTGGTTGCCGTTTACAAGGGTCTGGGCGGCGGATGGCAGATCCGTCAGAACCAGGAATTCCTGCCTGAAACCGTGCTGGCGGAAATGGCCTATCGCACTGATTGGGGCGATCTGCTTGAAAAAACCCCGACCCGAGCCAGCCTGAACTAAGCGCTACTTGGTCAACCCGCGCAGCCCACCCGAGATCAAAATATTGACCTCGTAAAGGATGCGGGGCGCAGCCAGCCCGCCGGGGCTAGCCAGATAGTTGGGGCTCCATTCCGGATCGAATTTCTGTTTGAAGGCGCGCAAACCTTCAAAATGATAGAACTGCTCACCATGTTCATAGACAAAGCCGCCGATGCGGTTCCAAAGTGATGCAAGCTGACGGTTTTCGATGCCTGAGAACGGCGCCGCACCCAATGAGAACCAGTGGAACCCCTGCTGCGATCCCCAGTTCATCATCTCGGCAAAAAGCGCATCCATTACAAAGCTCGGGCTGTCAGGCTCATAGCGCATCAGATCCAGCGACAGTTCGGATTTGTTGCCGCCCTGAAACAGGTTGGCGAAGGCCATGATCTTGCCTGTCTTACCGTTACGCAGAACCGCATGATCGAAATATGACAGATACTGATCGTCAAAGCCCCCCAACGCAAAGCCCTTTTCGGCACCCGCCTTTTGCGCCAGCCAATGATCTGAAATCGCGCGCAGTTCCGGCAATACCGGGGCCAGGTCTTCTTTCGGGATGATCTCGAATACATAGCCCTCCCGCTCGGCCCGGTTCCTGGCTTGTCTGAACCGCTTGCGCGACTTTCCGTCCAGCGAGAAATCCCTCAGCGGAACCCGCGCGACCTCACCAATCTTCAGGATCGACAGGCCCAGGTCCAGAAATGTCGGCAGGTACTTGGTTGAAACACTGTAGTAGGCACACAGCTTTCCTTCTCGGTCCGCCATTTCCCTGAGTTGCCAGATCAACTGCCGCCCCGCCGTTTCATCGCCAACCGGCTCTCCCTTCGAGATCAGAGCGTTGCCCGTGTCTGCATAGGCAATGAATGCGGTCTCATCCGGTGAGATGAGGAACTGCTTGTCACCGGTAAGCGAGATTTGGGATTCGGTGTCTTCGCACTCCATCACAAGCCGTTCAACGACCTCGGGGATTTCCGTGCGCACAGGCGTCGGAATCTCTCGCCCGAACAGAGAGTTCACGGCCACAATACCCACGATCACCGCCACGATGAGGCTGGAGCGCAAAAAGCGCGAAGCGTCTCCGTTCCAGGCAAATTCCCACCACAGGGCGTTCTTATACTCGACATGGGAATAGGCGAACAGTCCGATCCAGAATATCACCGCCAGCAGCGCCACGACACTGACCAACCAAGGAATATTCAGCCTGAAGATCGACGCGCCACTGACCCGGTAAAACGCCCCGCGGAACATGGCCAGAAGGCCAATCGTGCCCAGCATCGACAGCGCTTCGTGAGTGTCCAGCCCCTTTGCCAGCGAGGCAAAGAACCCGGCCACCATCAACAGCATGGCCACCACCCATGCGCGGTAGAGCTTTCGAAACAAACCGCGGGACACCAGCAAAAGCAGCACGCCGACAGCACTGCCGGCAAGGTGTGATGCCTCGACAAACGACAGCGGCAAGACCTCTCTCAGAACACCAAGGTTCTGCGTGCCCGCTGGCAATGCGCCGGACACCAGCAGGACCACCCCCGCCACGGCCGCAACTCCGGCTGCCACCATGGGAACAATGGGGCGGATGACCCGATAGACCCATGTCGCGGCGCCACCGATCCTGTGCCTTTGCGTCAGTGCGGACGCGATCGCAATGGACACGCTGGCGATACCGAACGGCAAGAAGGTGTAAACGACGCGATACAGCAACAAGGCTGCGATCACATCCGAACGTCCCGACGCCCCGAGGCCCGCGATCAGCGTGGCTTCGAACACCCCAAGCCCGCCCGGCGCGTGGCTGAGAATTCCAACGGCGATGGCGGCGATGTAGATCGTGAAGAAATAGGGATAGCCAACGCCCAGATCGTCCGGCATCAGGACATAGAGCGCCATGGACGCACCAACCAGATCTCCGATGGCGGCCAGTGTCAGAAGACTGGCCAGTTTGCCACCCGGCAAGTCAAACCCGATACCTGCGACGGCCAACCGCCTGCCGCCGCTGGACAACCATATGAACATCGCGACCAATGCCCCCAAAAGGCACAGCCCGATGGCGGTTTCCACCGTTTCGCTGACAGGTATCACTTTCGAGATCCCATCCGGATGCACGGTCAGCAACACACCCAGAACCAGAACAAGCCCCATCCAGAACGCGACCCAGGATGTCGCGATAACCCCGGCCACCCGCCCCAGATCCAATCCCAGCGACGCATATATCCGATACCGGATCGCAGTTCCGGTAATGTAGGAAAAACCCAGACAGTTCGACACGGCATAGCCGCTGGCCCCTGCCATTCCGGCAACAGGCAATGGCACTTTGCCGCCCGCCACACTTTGCACGGCAAACACATCATAGAGCGACAGCGACAGGAAACTGAACGCGGTCCAGCACAAGGCGAAAAACATCAGTTTCCACGACGTCGTTGCGATATCGGTCTGGACATCTGACCATTTCACATGCGCCGACAAATCATGCAGAACCGTCAGCGCGATCCCGGTCACGAGAACCGGTATCGCAATCCGCAGCCAGGGTTTTTCCAACATGGCCGTAAGCTTTTCGGCCCAGTGTACGGCCAGAGGTTCACCGTCACTTTCCGCATTGGTCATGCTGCACGTCCCCGCCAGTTTCTGATCGCAGATACCACGCGCGGCTCACCCGCCCGTCGACGATTCAGACATCATCTGCCAACGGACTCTGGCACATTTTGGTTTTATCTCAAAGCGCTAGAGCCGCCCCTTGCGTGTTGACAGCAAAAGGTTCGTTTCCGAACGCGTCACGCCGTCGATCCTTCGGATCTGAAACAGAACCTCATCCAGTTCAGCCAGGGTTTCCGTACTGATCTCGGCGATCAGATCCCAACTGCCATTTGTCGAATGAACTGCCGTCACCTGACGCATGGCTCCGATCCGGGCCATGACGCGTTCCGTCCCGCGCCCCTCAATCTCGAGCATCATCAACCCGCGCACCGGGCTTTGCGCCAGATCGCGACGCGTCAGGACGGTAAAGCCGACGATTTCACCGGACTGTTTCAGCCGCTGCAACCTGCTGCGGACCGTGGTGCGTGTCACGCCCAGTGTTTCCGACAGCTCTGACAGGCTTGCCCGTGCATCCCGTTGCAACGCATTGAGCAGCCGATTGTCCAATTCGTCCATGGCATCTTCTCATAAAGGATTTTCCGAGACCATTTTGAGCATTTTGCCGACTTCACGCAAGACAGTCCGACGGCCTAAATGAACACATGGAAATCAAGGATATCATACTGGTCGGCGCCCCAATGGACGCCGGGAAGCGTCGTCAGGGATGCCGGATGGGACCTGATGCGTATCGCGTGGCAGGGTTGGATCAAGCGCTGTCTGATCTTGGTCACACCGTTCACGATTGGGGCGACGTGCAGGCCGAAAACGTCGACATTCCCCAACACCCGCACCTGTTCGCCCTGCCCGAATGCGTGGGGTGGACGCAAGCTCTCAGCAAAGCTGCGCAAGACGCGGCGGGTCAGGGCATTCCGATTTTCATGGGGGGTGATCACGCCCTGTCCATGGGTACGGTGGCCGGGATGGCCGCCCATGCCGCTCGGATCGACCGCCCTCTCTTTGTGCTATGGCTTGACGCCCACAGCGACTTTCACACTCCGGACAGTACCGGCAGCGGCAATCTGCACGGCACGCCGGTGGCGTATTTCACCGGCAGACCCGGATTCGAGGATTTCCCACCTTTGCCCGCCGTCATACCGACGGATCGCGTCGGCATGATCGGATTGCGTTCTGTTGACCCGGCGGAACGGGCGGCGCTGGAGCAAGACCGCGCCATGCTGGCGGATATGCGCAGCATTGATGAAAACGGTATCAAAGCCCCCCTTTTGGCCTTTCTTGATCGCGTGAAGGCAGAAAACGCTCTGCTACATGTTTCTTTGGATGTCGATTTCCTCGACCCGGCAGTGGCCCCCGCGGTCGGCACGACCGTGCCCGGCGGTGCAACCGAGCGCGAAGCTCACCTGGTAATGGAACTGCTGCATGAAAGCGGACTTGTCTGCTCGCTGGACCTGGTCGAATTGAACCCGTTTCTGGATGACCGGGGCCGAACCGCAAAACTGATGGTCGATCTGGCCGCCTCGTTGATGGGTCGCCGTATCTTCGACCGTCCCACCCGGAGTTTCTGATGCTGTCTCTTCAAGCGCCATCTGCCGCCGTCATGATCCGGCCGCACGCTTTTGCGTCGAACCCGGAAACACGCGATGACAATGCCTTTCAAACGCTGAGCACCGCATCCGCCCAGGCCACGTCGGAAGCGGCCAGGGATGAACATGATCGGGCGGTGCAGCAATTGCGCGACGCCGGAGTCACTGTTCATGTGTTTGACGATTTCGGCGACCTCAACACACCTGACAGCGTTTTTCCAAACAACTGGTTCTCGACGCATCCCGGCGGCCATGTGGCGATCTACCCAATGTTCGTATCATCGCGCAGACGCGAACGCCGGACCGATGTAATCGAACTGCTCAAACAGGAATACCGTGTGCAGGATGTCATCGACTATTCCGGGCTGGAACAAGACAACCTGGCCCTGGAAGGAACCGGCGCGATGGTGTTGGATCATGTGACCCGTATCGCCTACACGGTGACGTCCAATCGCGCCGATCCAGTCCTGTTGGAACGGTTTTGCACACATTTCAACTATGAACCAATCGCCTTCGAAGCCCGCGATGCCAAGGGCCGAGACGTTTATCACACCAACGTTTTGATGGGTATCGGCACGCATTACGCCCTGATTTGCCTCGACATGATTTCGGATCCGGCCCGCCGCATGACCGTTCGCAATCGGCTGGAAGAATCCGGTCGAACGGTCATTGACCTGACGCACGACCAGATCGCCGAGTTCGCAGGTAACGCCATTGAACTGACCGGACGGGATGGGTTGGTTCTGGCCCTGTCCAGCAGGGCACTTGCCGCCCTCACACCAGACCAAATCGCAACAATCCAGGACAGTGCAAAACCGTTGCCGCTGTCCGTTCCAACAATTGAAACCGCCGGTGGGTCCGTGCGCTGCATGATTGCAGGCGTTCACCTTGCCCGCCGATAGGAGAGCACCATGCAACCTTCAGACAAGGCCCTGGTACCATTCGTTTCCGTCGACAACATGATGCGACTGGTACACCACATTGGCGTCGAACAGATGATCACGCAGATTGCCGCTCAGATCGAGGCCGATTTCAAACGATGGGAAAGCTTCGACAAGACACCTCGCATTCCGGCGCATTCTCCTCATGGCGTAATTGAGTTGATGCCAACTTCGGATGGTGAGGCGTACGGGTTCAAATACGTAAACGGCCATCCCAAGAACACCTCCGAGGGGCTGCAAACAGTAACTGCATTCGGTCTGTTGGCAGACGTCTATACAGGATATCCGACGCTGTTGACCGAAATGACAATGCTGACCGCGCTGCGCACGGCTGCGACTTCGGCATTGGTCGGGCGCTATCTGGCCCCAAAAAATGCCAAGACAATGGCAATGATCGGCAATGGCGCACAGTCCGAATTCCAGTGCCTTGCCTTCAAGGCAATGTGCGGGATCGACACCGTTCGGCTTTATGACATCGACCCGAATGCCACGTCGAAATGCGCTGCGAACTTGCAGGGCAAGGGCCTGACCGTCATCCCTTGCAAGACGCCGGAAGACGCCATTGAAGGTGCCCAGATCATCACCACCTGCACGGCAGACAAGAAATACGCAACGATCCTGACCGACAACATGGTCGGGCCCGGCGTGCACATCAACGCCATCGGAGGCGATTGCCCCGGCAAGACCGAGTTGCATCGCGACATCCTGTTGCGTTCGGACATCTTCGTCGAGTACCCTGAACAAACCCGGATCGAAGGCGAAATTCAGGCGCTGGACGCGGATCACCCTGTGACCGAGATGTGGCAGGTCATCACCGGCGCCGCCAAGGGGCGCATCGATGAGCGGCAGATCACTTTGTTCGACAGTGTAGGCTTTGCCATCGAGGATTTCTCGGCCCTGCGCTATGTGAAACAGGCGATTGAAGGCACAACCTTCTTTGAACCTCTGGACATGTTGGCCGACCCGGACGATCCGCGCGATTTGTTCGGAATGTTGATGCGAGCTGGATAGCGCGCGATCTTGGGGGCTCTGCCCCCGCCGCGCTGCACGCGCCTCCCCCGGGATATTTTCAGCCAGATGAAGCAGGGGATCCGAACTTCATCTGGCCACAAATATCCCGGAGCGCGAGGCAGAGCCTCGCTTCCGAGCTATCCCGCAAGCGATGGCAGGTAGAGGACAATACCCGGGAATGCCACAAGCATTGCGATGGTCAGGGCGTCCGCGATGAAAAAGGGCGTGACGCCTTTGAACACATCTTGAACGCTCAGGTCCGGGCGCACACCGGCAACGACAAAGCAGTTCAGCCCGATGGGCGGTGTAATCAGGCAAAACTCGGCCATCTTGACCACCAGAATGCCAAACCAGATCGCACACATCGGGCCGGACATTCCAAACGCGCTGTCGGCGGCACTGACGGTCTCACCACCATTCAAGGCCATTACCGCCGGATAGACGACGGGCAAAGTCAAAAGCAGCATCCCGATCGCGTCCATGAACATGCCCAACACCGCATATGCCAGTAGAATGCAGATCAGGATCATCATGGGCGACATTTCGAGCCCCGTAATCCAATCCGAGAAGGCACCCGGAAGGTCGGCGAACCCAAGAAAGCGGACATAGATCAGAACGCCCCAGATGATCGAAAAGATCATCGCCGTCAGTTTGGCGGTTTCCAAAAGCGCAGATTTGAACTCGGCCCAGCGCATTCCGTGGAACAAGGCGAAACAGAATACGATGAAGGCGCCAATGGCACCGCCTTCCGTCGGAGTGCCCCATGCTTTTTCACCAAACGGGTTATAGACAAAGCAAATGATAATCAGAATGACGGCGACAATCGGAATGGCACCGGGAAGTGCTGCAAAGCGCTGTTTCCAGGAAAACCCCGTGACCGGCGGGCCAACGGATTTGAAGATCACTGCAATCCCAACGATCAGAAGGCCGTACACGATTGCGGAAAACGCACCCGGAATGAAACCCGCCAACAGCAGTTTCCCGACATCCTGCTCGACGATGATCGCGTAGATCACCAGAATGGCCGAAGGCGGGATCAGGGAGGCCAGCGTCCCGCCCGCGGCAACCACACCTGCTGCAAAGCGTTTGTTATAGCCCACCTTCAGCATTTCCGGAATCGCGATACGGGCGAAGACGGCGGACGTCGCAACCGAAGCTCCGGACACCGCAGCGAAGCCGGCCGTGGCGAAAACGGTCGAAACCGCCAACCCGCCGGGCACCCATGCGACCCAGCGTTTTGCGGCCTCGAACAAAGCGCGGGTAAGCCCCGCGTAATATGCCAGATACCCGATCAGGATGAAGGTCGGAATCAGGCTGAGAGTGTGGGACGCGACCTTGGAATGTGGCACCTGCCCCGCGGTCTTGACCGCCACTGTAAGCGCCTTGCCAAACCGTTCCGGATCGTAACCGAACTTGGCCCAGAAAATCCAAAACAGTCCGACAAGCCCTGCCAAACCGGCTGCGAAGGCAACCCGCATACCCGCCACGACAAGAACCAGAAGGCCGCCTGTGACCCAGAGGCCAATATCAATCGTGTCCATCTATCAGTCCTGCCCTTCGAACTGTTCAGCCTCGGCCGCCGCCTGCGCCGCTGCATCCTGTATCAACGGAACGGCCGCCGGAGCGTCCAGCCCCAGCCAGAACGCCCGACCATACCCCCAGACTTGCAGCGCAAGGCGCAGGCAGAGAACGGAAAATGCAACGGGTGCCAGCAGCTTGGCCGGCCACAAGGGTATACCGATGTCGATCGAACTGTCCCGGCTCCACATTGGGGCGCCAAAATCAAAGGACCGGTCGAAATGAGACCAACTGCCCCAAACCAAAGCCAGCATCAGGATCAGGATCAGAACCACCGAGAGCAGTTCGAACAGCCACAAAGCCCGACCGTGCAAGCGGGATATAACGATATCCATCCGGATATGCCCCCCATCACGCTGAACATATGAAATGCCCAGAAAAGCGATGAGAGGCATCGCCTGTTCGATCCAGTCCACATAGCCCGGCAAAGGAGCATTCAGCGCATTTCGGCCACTGACCGACACAACGGCCAATACCATCAGTGAAAAAACCGCCAATCCGCTGATCAGTGCCAGAAACCGTTCGAGCACGAGCAAACGCTGATCCAACTGGCTAAGACGGCTGCCGTCTACCAGAACCGTGGCTTGTCCTGCCATTCCGGTGTTTCCTTGTTGTTTGTTGCCGGGCGCCTTGAAAGCACCCGGCCTTGTGGATCAGTTGCCGCCGCGCTGTTGCTTCAGCGTCGTCTGGACAAGATCGTAAAGGTCCTGCGCCGGCAGGCCCTGTGCGGTCATGTCCGCAATCCATTTTTCACGGATCGGATCAGCGGCCTTTGTGCGGAACTCTTCAATTACCGCGTCGTCGATCATGACCTTCTGGACACCCTTTTCTTCCAAGACGCTGTCCCATTGTTCGAGCAAGCCGCCGTAATTCGCCAGGTAGTGATCGATCGCCTCGTCAATCGAGCTGTCCAGAGCTTCACGATGTTCGGCTGGCAGGGCCTCATAGGCATCGATGTTGACGACAACCGGGCAGTTCACCGTTCCCGGATTCAGGTTCGCGGTCCACCAGTCCGCTTCGTTGATCGTTCCGAATGACAGGTGCGCGTGCTGGGCAAAGGCCACGGTGTCGACGACGCCCGATTCCATCGCATTGAAGGCTTCGGTCGCCGGAACCGATGTCGGCACCCCTCCGACCGCCTCGAAGGCCTGACCAAGGCCACCGGTCGCCCGGACCCGCATTCCGTCAAATTCAGCCAGTTCATCCCGCGGCTCGCCCGTGCCGACAAGGTTATACTGCGGCATTGGCGAGGTCATGATGACGCGGGCGTTCCATTGCGCCATCTCTTCCTTGACCGCCGGATGGTCGTATACCGCATGGCTTACCGCAACTTCTTCCTGCAGGTTGTTCACACCCAGGAACGGCAGTTCCAAAACGGTGATCGCCCGGTTCTTGTCGCGGTGATAGCCGGCACAGAACTGCGCCATCTCAAAGGCGCCGATTTCGATCCCGTCCAGGTTTTCCCTGGGTTTGGACAACCCGCCATAGCTGACATTGATGGTGAATTCGCCACCGGTTTTTTCGCTGACCAGTTCGGCCAGCTTTTCAACATGTTCCGTAAAGGCGCGGCGCTTGCCCCAGACGGATGCGTTCCATTCTGTCGCCGCGGCTTCGGTCACAAAAGCAACGCCAAGGGCGGCGACTGCGGCACCGCTCAACATCTTTTTCATAGTATCGTCTCCCATAGGTGCGCCCCCTACCGAGGCGCTTGCCGATCAAGCTAGCGCCAACATTCGATTGTGCCAACCCTCACCGGGATTTGCGTATTTTGCAGAATAAGCCCCAGAAACGACCCAAGACGACAGAAGCCTTGAGGTCACCTGTCGTTGCAACCACAATTGACACACAGCGCCCTCAATTCTCGTTACTTTTAAGTGGCTGTTTTTGTTCTATTTTAGTGATTCTTTTGCCGATTTTTTTACAGATTTGGCCATATTGTTGAAATTTCTTTACAAAGAAATCCAAGGATTACACCAATTTATTTATTTATTTTCAGAACGCGGTAATATTCAAACTTGGGGAGGAACAGGATCGACATTGCCTGAATGACAGGCAAAAAATCCACAAGCAATCCAGTCCAGAGGGAGGAGCCTCAAAGATGACCACCGCTGCCCAGGCAGATGCCAAGACTTATCCGCCATCCGCAGAAACTGTCGCTCGTGCGCATGTCGATGCGGCAAAGTATGCTGACATGTACGCAGCCTCAATCAGCGACCCCGACGCGTTCTGGGGCGAGCAAGGCAAGCGCATCGACTGGATCAAGCCCTTCACCCAGGTCAAGGACGTCAGTTACGAGTTTGGCTCGGTCAAGATCAACTGGTATGCCGATGGCACGTTGAATGTGTCGGCCAACTGCCTGGATCGTCATCTGAAAACCCGCGGCGACCAGACCGCGCTCATCTGGGAGCCGGATGATCCGAATGACCCGGCCCAGCATATCTCTTACGCAGAATTGCACCGCCGCACCTGCCGGATGGCCAACATTCTGGAATCCCTTGGCGTGCGCAAGGGCGATCGCGTGGTCATCTATCTGCCGATGATCCCCGAAGCCGCTTATGCCATGCTGGCCTGCGCGCGGATCGGCGCGATTCACTCCATCGTTTTCGCGGGCTTCTCGCCCGACGCTCTGGCCGCGCGCATCAACGGGTGCGACGCCAAGGTTGTGATCACTGCGGATGAAGCGCCGCGTGGCGGCCGCAAAACGCCGCTGAAATCCAACGCAGACGCCGCCCTGCTGCACTGCAAGGACACAGTGAAATGCCTTGTGGTCAAGCGCACCGGTGGTCAGACCACCTGGATCGACGGTCGCGACTTTGACTACAACGAAATGGCGCTCGAGGCTGACGACTATTGCGCCCCAGCCGAAATGAACGCCGAAGATCCTTTGTTCATTCTTTACACGTCCGGTTCGACCGGTCAGCCCAAGGGCGTTGTGCACACCACGGGGGGGTATCTTGTTTACGCCTCGATGACGCAAGAGATCACATTCGACTATCACGAAGGTGACGTGTACTGGTGCACCGCTGACGTGGGATGGGTCACCGGGCACAGCTATATCGTCTATGGCCCGCTGGCCAACGGCGCAACCACGCTGATGTTCGAAGGCGTGCCCACTTATCCCGACGCCTCGCGCTTCTGGCAGGTCTGCGAAAAGCACAAGGTCAACCAATTCTACACCGCCCCCACTGCGATCCGCGCTCTGATGGGTCAGGGCAATGAGTTTGTCGAAAAATGCGACCTCAGCGATCTTCGCATTCTGGGCACCGTGGGTGAACCGATCAACCCCGAAGCCTGGACCTGGTACAACGAGGTTGTCGGCAAAGGTAAATGCCCCATCGTCGATACGTGGTGGCAGACCGAAACCGGCGGCCACCTGATGACGCCGCTGCCCGGTGCACATGCGATGAAACCCGGATCGGCCATGAAACCATTTTTTGGCATCGAACCGGTGGTTCTGGACCCGCAATCCGGTGTTGAAATCGAAGGCAACGGTGTTGAGGGCGTTCTGTGTATCAAAGACAGCTGGCCCGGCCAGATGCGCACCGTCTGGGGCGATCATGAGCGGTTCGAGAAAACCTATTTCTCGGATTACAAAGGCTACTACTTCACGGGTGACGGCTGCCGCCGCGACGAAGATGGTGACTATTGGATCACCGGTCGTGTAGATGACGTGATCAACGTGTCCGGTCACCGCATGGGCACAGCCGAGGTGGAAAGCGCGCTGGTTGCACATGCTGCTGTGGCCGAGGCTGCGGTGGTTGGATACCCTCATGAAATCAAAGGGCAAGGCATCTATTGCTATGTCACGTTGATGAATGATCGCGAGCCTTCGGACGAGTTGATGAAAGAGCTGCGCACATGGGTCCGCACCGAGATCGGTCCAATTGCATCCCCGGATGTGATCCAGTGGGCACCCGGCCTGCCGAAAACGCGCTCGGGCAAGATCATGCGCCGTATCCTGCGCAAGATCGCCGAGAACGATTTCGGATCCTTGGGCGACACTTCGACACTGGCCGATCCGTCGGTGGTCGAAGACCTGATCGAAAACCGTGCGAACAAGTGAGGGTATGATGGACGCTGCCACGATCACCACGCCCGCCGTTCTCATCCTTCTCGGCCCTCCGGGTGCCGGGAAGGGCACTCAGGCCCGGATGCTGGAAGAGAAATTCGGACTTGTACAACTCAGCACCGGTGACCTGCTGCGCGAAGCGGTCGCGGCCGGAACCGAAGCCGGCAAAGCGGCAAAAGCCGTTATGGAAGCCGGCGATCTGGTAAGCGACGAGATCGTCATCGCCATCCTGCGCGACCGCATGGCACAGCCGGATTGCGCCAAAGGCGTCATTCTGGACGGTTTCCCGCGCACGACGGTTCAGGCCGAAGCGCTGGACAGCCTGCTGGCATCGAACAACCAGAAGATCAACGCCGCGATCAGCCTCGAGGTGGAAGACGCGGAGATGGTGACCCGTATTTCGGGCCGCTACACCTGCGCCGGCTGTGGTGAAGGCTACCATGACCAGTTCAAGAAGCCTGCCGAAGAAGGCAAATGCGACAAGTGTGGCCATACCGAATTCAAGCGCCGCGCCGACGACAATGCCGAAACGGTGGCCTCGCGCCTTGCAGCGTACCACGCGCAGACGGCACCACTGATCGCCTACTATGACGGTCAGGGCGTGCTGCAGCGTACAAACGCCATGGGCAGGATCGAAGACATTGCCAATGACCTTGAAGGGATCGTTGACGAAGTCATGAAATAGGGGGTGGATTTAGGGCCGCAAGGCTCTGATCCCAAACAGAATACTTCAAAAGACCGCTTTGGCGGACTGGAGGAGTTTTGCCTGACGTCACATGGCGTCTGGCGCAAGTGAGAAGCGGTCCGACGCACTGGAGGATGTGGGCATCGGGCCGTCCAACGAGGAAGCGAAGGAGGAACCCGCGATGGCGGATCATTCAACAAACTCCGCGCAGACTGCCGAGTCCGATAAGGGCTATTGGCAGGCCAACCTGCGCCTCATCTACATCAGCCTCGCGATCTGGGCGCTGGTGTCGTTTGGATTCGGCATTCTGCTGCGTCCGTTGCTGTCGGGGATTGCCGTAGGCGGAACCGATCTGGGCTTTTGGTTCGCACAACAGGGATCGATCCTGGTGTTTCTGGTGCTGATCTTCAACTACGCCTGGCGCATGAACAAGCTGGACGCCGAATTCGGCGTGGACGAAGAATAAGGGAGAGCGGGGACTATGGATCAGTTTACCATCAACCTGCTGTTTGTTGGCGCATCATTCGCGCTATACATCGGCATCGCGATCTGGGCCCGCGCGGGTTCCACATCGGAGTTCTACGCCGCCGGTCGCGGCGTTCACCCGGTCACCAACGGTATGGCGACAGCGGCGGACTGGATGTCTGCGGCCTCGTTCATCTCGATGGCGGGCCTGATTGCCTTTACCGGCTATGACAACTCGACCTTCCTGATGGGTTGGACCGGTGGTTACGTGCTGCTGGCACTGCTGCTTGCGCCGTACCTGCGTAAGTTCGGCAAGTATACCGTCTCGGAATTCATCGGCGACCGTTTCTACAGCCAGACCGCACGTGTCGTTGCGGTAATCTGTCTGATCGTTGCGTCGGTGACCTACGTGATCGGTCAGATGACCGGTGTGGGCGTGGCCTTTGGCCGCTTCCTAGAGGTGTCGAACACTTCCGGTCTGCTGATCGGTGCATGTGTGGTCTTTGCCTACGCGGTGTTTGGCGGGATGAAAGGTGTGACATACACTCAGGTCGCTCAGTACTGCGTGCTGATTACAGCCTACACCATCCCGGCGATCTTCATCTCGTTGCAGCTGACCGGCACGCCGATCCCTGCCCTGGGTCTGTTTGGTGACACCGCCGGTGGTGAGCCCCTTCTGACCAAGCTGGACGCCATCGTGACCGAGCTGGGTTTCAATGAATACACGGCCCACCACTCGAACACGCTGAACATGGTGCTGTTCACCCTGTCGCTGATGATCGGTACTGCGGGTCTGCCGCACGTCATCATGCGCTTCTTCACCGTGCCGAAAGTCTCTGACGCACGTTGGTCGGCTGGCTGGACTCTGGTCTTCATCGCTCTGCTGTACCTGACCGCCCCTGCGGTTGGCGCAATGGCACGTCTCAACATCACCGACATGATGTGGCCCAATGGCGGCATCGAAGGTGGCGCTGTCTCAGTCGAGGAAATCGACACCGATCCGCGCTATGACTGGATGAAAACCTGGCAGAAAACCGGTCTTCTGGATTGGGAAGACAAGAACGGCGACGGCAAGATCCAGTACTACAACGACAAGTCCGAAGCGATGGCCACCATTGCGGAAGAAAAAGGCTGGGTCGGTAACGAGCTGACCAAGTTCAACCGTGACATCCTGGTTCTGGCCAACCCCGAAATCGCCAACCTGCCGGGTTGGGTGATCGGTCTGGTCGCTGCCGGTGGTCTTGCGGCTGCTCTGTCAACCGCTGCGGGCTTGTTGCTGGCGATCTCGTCAGCGGTGTCCCACGACCTTGTCAAAGGTGCGATCAACCCGCAAATCTCTGAAAAGGGTGAACTGCTGGCTGCGCGTATCGCAATGGCCGTAGCCATCGTTGTTGCAACCTACCTTGGCCTGAACCCACCCGGATTTGCGGCGCAAACCGTGGCCCTGGCCTTCGGTCTGGCGGCGGCCTCGATCTTCCCGGCGCTGATGATGGGGATCTTCTCGACCCGCATCAACAACACCGGCGCGGTTGCGGGTATGCTGGCTGGTCTGGTTGTGACCTTGGTCTACATCTTCCTGCACAAGGGCTGGCTGTTCATTCCGGGCACCAACTCGTTCACTGATGCAGACCCGCTGCTGGGTCCGATCAAGTCGACCTCGTTCGGCGCAATCGGTGCTATGATCAACTTTGCGGTTGCCTACGTTGTTGCAGGCATGACCAAAGAGACCCCGCAGGAGATCAAAGATCTGGTCGAAAGTGTGCGCATTCCCCGTGGTGCGGGCGCAGCTCAGAATAAGTGAGCTTGATGCGGTCGTTGGTTCTTGCCTTCGACCGCGTCTTTCGATCCACTGTTCCCGCCCGGCACACCACTGGGCGGGATTTTTTAACCAGAAAACCGGAGACAACACATGCCCCTGTCCCATGATGAAATTGCCCGGTTTCTGAAATCCGTTCACCCCTATGACGTGTTGCCTTCCGACGCCCTGGATCAGATCGTCAAACAGATCGAGGTCTGGGAAGTTGAGGAGGACGCTTCTGTCTATGAGTTGGGTCACAAGTTGCCCGGGGTGTTCTTGATCTACGAAGGACAGGTTGAGATTACTGATGAGAACGGGGCCATCGTCTCTCATCTGGGGCTGCGCAACTCCTTCGGCGAGAGAGGCCTGCTGAAAGACGGCAAAGCCGCCACCAAAGCCCGTGCTCATACGCCGTCGGTCCTGATGGTTCTGCCACCGGATTTGGTGCGCAGTTTGATCGACAACCACGATGTCGTTGCCAAATTCTTCAATCGAACCCGTGGAGATCGCAGTGGCCCGCAAAGCCTTGCGACCAGTTCGATTGACGTTTTGATGGCGCGCGATCCCGCCACCTGCCCTGCGGACACGACAGTTCAGGAAGCGGCACAGATCATGCGCGACAAACACATCTCGTCGCTATGCGTGACAGATGGAGAGAAGTTGAAAGGTATCGCCACCCTGCGGGACATTTCGGGCAAATATGTTGCCAACGGGTTGCCCGCAACCACACGGATTTCCGAAATCATGACTGCAAATCCCGTGACGCTGTCGCCCAGCGATATCGGCTCGGACGTTCTGCATATCATGATGGAGCGCGGCATTGGCCATATCCCTGTTTCCGAAGGCGGTCGTCTGGTCGGGATCGTGACGCAGACCGATCTGACCCGCTATCAGGCCGTCAACTCGGCCGAGTTGGTTGGTCGGATCGCAAAGGCTGACAGTGCCGAAGAGATGGCGAGGGTGACGGCGGAAATTCCGCAGTTGCTGGTTCAGTTGGTTGCCGGCGGGAACCGACACGAGATTGTCACGCGGCTGATCACCGATATTGCAGACACGGTTACCCGCCGCCTGCTGAAATTGGCCGAATCTGAACTGGGGCCGCCGCCTGTACCCTATTTGTGGCTGGCCTGCGGCTCACAGGGACGGCAAGAACAAACCGGCGTATCGGATCAGGACAATTGCCTGATGCTGGACGATAGCGTCACCGACGCCGATATGTCCTATTTCACCAAACTGGCCAAATTCGTCTCTGACGGGCTGGACGTCTGCGGGTACTTCTACTGCCCCGGCGACATGATGGCGACCAATCCGCGCTGGTGTCAGCCTGTTCGTGTCTGGCGCGACTATTTCAAAGGCTGGATTGCTAAGCCAAACCCCGAGGCGCAAATGCTGGCCTCGGTCATGTTCGACCTGCGCCCCATCGGCGGTGCATTTGAGTTGTTTGGCGATCTGCAAGCGGACACTCTGGCAGTGGCCAGGGCAAACTCGATCTTCGTCGCACACATGATTTCGAACTCGCTGAAGCACACGCCCCCCCTGGGCCTGCTGCGCGGTTTCGCGACGATCCGCTCGGGCGAGCATCGCAATACGCTGGATCTGAAACACAACGGAGTTGTGCCCGTCGTCGATCTGGCGCGCATCTACGCACTGCAAGGCGAACTGACCGAAGCCAACACCCGCGCCCGCCTGAAAGCAGCCGAGGCCAGTGGCGTGCTCAGCCCTTCTGGTGCGCGTGACTTGCTGGACGCCTATGATCTGATCGCTGAAACCCGGCTGGAGCATCAGGTGCGGCTGGTTAAATCCGGAGCGGTGCCCGACAACTACCTGCCACCGTCTGAATTGTCGGACTTTGAGCGAAGTCATCTGCGTGATGCTTTCGTGGTGGTAAAAACGATGCAATCGGCAGTTGGCCACGGCAAGGGAATGCTGGGCTGACATGCGACTGACCAACGGAGAGACCACATGTTTCTGGAACTGATCGGCACGATTTTCGCAGGGGTCGCATGTGCCGGCATCGTTCTTCTGCTGAACAAGCTGACCGGAGGGCGTTTGCCAAAATGGACAACGCCGGTTGCGGCCGGTCTTGGAATGATCGCGATGACCATCAACAGCGAATATTCCTGGTACGATCGCACGCGCGACCAACTGCCTGAAGAGATGACCATCGTGCAAGAGGTCGAAAGCCGCGCGTTTTATCGTCCCTGGACCTACGCGGTGCCGTTCGTTGACCGGTTTGCCGCAATCGACACCGTATCGGTGCGCACAAACGAAAACGTTCCGGAACAACGGCTTGTCGATCTTTACTTCTTTGGCCGCTGGGCTCCGGTTTCGAAACTGCCGGTGGCCGTGAATTGTGCAGAAGGCCGCCGCGCCAACCTGGCGGATGGTGCCGAATTTGCCGAGGACGGGCGTCTGGTGAACGCTGACTGGATTGCAGCCGGAACCAATGACCCCGTCATCGCAGCCACTTGCGGGGTGTGATCATGCTGACCGGATTGAGTTTGAGGCTCAGGATTTTTCTGTTCTTCTGTCTCCTCGCCCTTGGCGGGGTTGCCATCAGCGCCACCGCTCTCTGGATCACCTATTCCCGTGCGGGAAACCCCGGTCTGCTGAATGATTTCGTCTTCGCCGAAATCCTGATCGGATTTGGATTTCTGGCACTGGTCGCGGGTGTTTGGCTGCTGTTCGACGACAACGTCGCCAAACCGATCGAACGGCTTTCCGCCCAGCTGCGGGCCCGTGCACATGCCGGTGTAAGCACTGACCTGGACATGCAGGCCGCGCGGTATCTGGGTGATCTTGCCCCGGCAGCGGCGGGATTGGCGGAACAACTGGCCTCGAACGCCATGCGCACAGCCGAGGCCGTGGCCGCCGAAACCGCGCATCTGGCCGCCGAAAAACAGCGCCTGACCGCGCTGCTGACGGAAATCCCGGTGGCCATGCTGCTGGCCAGTCCGAAACATCAGATCGTTCTGTACGACGGGCAGGCCGCCGAGGTTCTCGCCCAGATCGCGCATCCTCGACTGAACGCATCTCTTTTCGAATATCTCGAAGCCACCGGCCTGACGGACGCATATGCCAAGATGTGCAAAACCGGAAAGGACGTCTATTGCACCCTGTCCAGCGTGGACGGGCGGCAGACCTATTCCGCCAGGATGAAACCCTTGGGGGATGCACCCGGATATATGCTTGTCTTCGAAGACAGCGCGACACATATGTCACCGGACGATGCCCGCCCGCTGGTTTATGATTTCGAACTTCTCAATACACCGGGGGATGATGCGTTCGAGAACCGCCCCCTGTCGGATCTGTGTTTCGTGGTTTTCGACACGGAAACAACCGGTTTGCTACCTCACAAGGATGAGATCGTGCAGATCGGCGCAGTGCGCGTTCTGAATGGTAAAATCGTTCAGGGTGAGCATCTGGACATGCTGGTTGATCCCGGCATTCCGATTCCCCCGGCCTCGACCAAAGTACACAAGATCAGCGATCGTATGGTTCAGGGGGCGCCCGATATCGCCGAAGCCGGACGCGTATTCCATCAGTTTTCGCGCGACGCGGTGATCGTGGCGCACAATGCCCCGTTCGACATGGCGTTCCTACGCCGCCATGCCAAACGGATGGGTGTCGAGTGGGATCATCCGATACTCGACACGGTTTTGCTGTCTGCGGTGCTGTTCGGGGCAAGCGATACGCACACACTGGACGCCTTGTGTGAACGGCTGGAAATCACGATCCCCGAAACGTTGCGCCATACCGCACTGGGCGACGCGGTCGCCACGGCCGAGGCATTGATCAAGATGCTGCCGATCCTGCAAGCACGCGGCCTGACGACTTTTGGCGAGGTGATTATAGAAACCCGCAAACATGGTCGTTTGCTGGAAGATCTGAACTGACGGCATAAATTGCACCCGGCAGTCAGCTTTTCATGGACAATCCGGGCCACGCATGGCACCTGATGCGCGGCCAAGGATTAAGCGCGCGATGACCGAAAAGACCTTCAGACCGACCCCGGATCAAAGCCCCGCCTTTCGGGAAGCGCTGGGGTGCTTCGGCACCGGTGTCACGGTGATTACCGCGCAATCCGACAATGGCCCGCGTGCCATTACGGTGAATTCATTTGCCTCAGTCTCGTTGGATCCGCCACTGGTCCTGTGGTGTCTGGCCAAGGAATCATTCCGATTTGATACGTTCAGTACCTGTGATCTCTATTCGATCCACGTCATGGCGCAGGATCAGCAGGATCAGGCGTTGCGGTTTGCACGCGATGGGGCGGATTTCTCACATGCGGACTGGACCGAGGATGAGGCCGGGCGTCCACATCTGGCCCAGTGTCTGGCCCGGTTCGATTGCCGCCTTCATGCCCGTCATGACGCCGGGGATCATCTGATCATCGTGGGTCAGGTAGATCAGGTCATGTATCGCACCGGCAAAGGGCTGATCTTCAAACGCGGGCAGTTCGGCGGGTTTGTCGACCTGATCTAATCGTCCAGCGACCCGTGAACCGCCAACGCCTCCAGCTCCGCGTCCTGCGGAGTGATCACGCGAAAGGCTTCGTGCACGCCTGTCTCTGTCAATTCCCTTGCGACGGTCAACAGCGTGTTGGCCGGATGGTCTTCGCACAACTCTGACATGTGGTCGATTTCAGCTTGCGCAACGCCCAATGCGGCCTCGACCGAGGGTGCGCCATAGAACTGCACAAAATGTTCGGCCAGGTTATGCGCAATCTGATCTTTCTCTGCGGCTTCGATCTGCGTCACGGCGACAAAAGTCACCCGGCCAAAGGTTTCCAACCCCAGCCAGCCATTCGCAAATGCCTGTCGCGCCTTGCCTTCAAGATCGCCCTGCCCCCAGTTGGAAAACTCAAACCCGCCCGAAACGCACCACTCTCCGGTGCGCGCCGGGGAATGAAACACGTTCATGTCGCTTTCGTCGAAATGGATCGCTCGGGCCAGTTTCATTCACGGTTCTCCAACAAGTCAGTCAGGGGGCGCAGATGCGTGTCGACCCCGTCGCGGATCAGCATCCCGAAACGTTCATCCGTTCCAAGGAAAACGCCACCGTCGATCAGCGGTTCGCCCACGCCGCGCAGCAGGCCCATCCATTCGGCGTGCAAGGACGCGTTGCCATCCTCCTGCCAACGGTTGAGCCAGGTCAACATGTGTCGTGACCAGCTTTCCACCAACTGCGTTGCAGAAACCTCGGCACAGCCTTCATCGTACAGCGCGGTGATATCAGGGGTTTCACCCGGCGCATCACTGGTTTGCAACAGCGTCAGCTCCCAACCGACGACCAGCCAGTCCGGCTCTTCCTCGGGCATTGATGTTGACGCAGCCGCGCGGAACCGGCCGCACCGCGCCCCGTTCACGCAAATCAGACCATCCCAACCCAGATGCACCGCGACCTCTGGCGGGGCCAAAGCGCCCAGCGCGTTCTGGAATCCCACAGCACAAAGCGGCAGCATCGCCACCGCATCCTGCAATGGTACCTCGGGGGCAAAAACAATTGCCACGCGCAGGAAATCCGCCTGAATATTGTAGACAACCGTCCCCGCATCACAGCCCAGCGCAGCCATGGCCTGCGCGCGCTCGAAAGGGTCTTCCCCACCCTGAACCGGGTGGCCCGTCAGCAAGGGTGGGAAAACCGGCTGGCTCATGCGTTGCCTTTGGCAATCATGTCGCGGGCGATCTTGCGGAATGCCTCGGCCTGCGGGCTGTCAGGTTTGCTGACCACGATGGGCGCGCCCCCGTCGGCGGCGACGCGGATGTCCAGATGCAACGGGATTTCACCCAGCAGCGGCACGCCCAGCGCCTCTGCCTCGGACTTGACACCACCATGACCGAAAACATGTTCTTCGTGCCCACAGTTCGAACAGATATGCGTGGACATGTTTTCGATCATCCCGACAATGGGTGTCTTGAGCTGGTTGAACATGTCGATTCCCTTGCGGGCATCAATCAGGGCCACGTCCTGCGGCGTTGAGACGACAATGGCACCATCCACCTGGAACTTCTGGCTCAGCGTCAGTTGCACGTCACCGGTGCCGGGCGGCAGATCGACGATCAGAACATCCAGCGCGCCCCATTGCACCTGGCTCATCATTTGTTGCAGCGCACCCATCAACATCGGCCCACGCCAGACAACCGCCTGACCCTCATTGGTCATCAAACCCATCGACATCATGGTGACGCCGTGGTTGCGCAGCGGCAGGATCGTCTTGCCGTCAGGGCTGGCCGGACGGCCCGAGACACCCAACATCCGGGGTTGCGACGGCCCGTAAACATCCGCATCCAGCAGACCCACACGCCGGCCTTCCGCAGCCAATGCGCAGGCAAGGTTGGCCGAAACGGTGGATTTGCCAACCCCACCCTTGCCGGACGCAACGGCGATGATCCGATCCACACCCGGCACTGCCTGCGGCCCGGTTTGCGATGGCTTTGGTTTCGGTTTCAGATCCGGCGGTGCCTTGTCGGAATGCGCGGTCATCAAGGCCGAAACATTTGCCACGCCTTCCACCATCTGAGCGGCCTTTTCAGCCGTGGCGCGGACGGGTTCCATCTTTTCCGCATATTTCGGGTCGACCTCAAGCACGAAGCGTACCGTGTCGCCTTCCACATTCAAGGCGCGCACGATGCCTGCGCTTACGATGTCCTGCCCGGAAACCGGGTCGGTGATCTTTTTCAGGTTCGCCAGAACCGCGTCACGAACACTCATGCTTGTTCCCCTTGATCCGCCCTGCTGACAGGGGCGTGCGTATCGACTCGCCGCTCATTGCACGTGTCTCCGTCTTTGTCTGTACATTTGACGCATCCCGCCCCGCGAAGTTACGTTGAGCCATGCGCTTTGTCCTCTTGTGCCTGAGCCTGACGCTCTCTGCCACCCCCTCTTGGTCACAAGAGGCGATTGGCCTTGCGGCCCCGGCAGAGGTTAAAGACTCCGGCCTGTTGCAACATATCCTTCCTCGCTTCTCTCTCAAGACCGGGATCCGTGTTATTGCAGACGACGCCGGGGTCATGGTGCTGGAAACCGCGCCGCCCGGTGATCCGGTCTTTGCCCGCAACGACGTGATCTATCACCTGCGTATCGAAGACAACGACCGCCAGACCCGTTTTCTTGAATGGCTGAAATCGGATATCGGCAAGCGCACGGTGGAAAGCTTTGCCCCGGCAGACGGAGGGCCCTACTCTGCCAGTTTTGATATTGCCGTGGTTGAGTCCGGTGACATCGTTGAAGGCGACACCCAACTTGGCGAAGAACTTTCGATGACCCATTGCGGGCGCTGTCATGTCATCGGGCCAAGGAACCGCATGAATGGCCTGGGGTCGACGCCCTCTTTCGCCGTTCTGCGCGCAATGCCCGACTGGTCGCAGCGATTCGAAGCGTTTTTCGCCCTGAACCCCCACCCCGCATTCACACAGATCGACGGTCTGACACCGCCTTTCGATCCCGAACGCCCGTCTCCTATTCACCCGGTTGAGATGACATTGGACGATCTTGACGCGATCCTGGCGTTCGTATCGCGCATCGACGCTGCGGATCTGGGTGCACCTCTGAAACTTCAGTGATCCTTTCTGTCTGAATAGTAATCCTCGGTCGTGACGACCCGAGGCTTGGGCTTTGACTGGAAAGGATTGTCTTGCTGTTGGAACTGCACGTTCACCCGGCAATTGTCACACATCTGGATCATCCGCGCCTGATCCGACGTCGCGAACATCGGATGCGTGCCCGAAAGCTTCTCCATGATCCGCTCAACCGTGGACTTCACGCCGAACAATGCCCCGCATTCCACGCAGGCAAAAGGTTCTTCTTCGTTCAGAACCTGCTGTGACAGGGCCGCATCGCTGAGATCAAGTTGTGGAACAAGCGTGATCGCATCCTCGGGGCATATGGTCTTGCACATCCCGCATTGCAGACAGGCGTCTTGTTGGAAGTTCAATTGCGGCATATCCGGATTGTCGATCAACGCACCGGATGGGCACAGCGACACACAGCTGAGGCACAGGGTGCAGCTGTCGGTATTCAGTGCAACTGCCCCGTAAGGCGCATTTTCAGGCAGCGGCAAAGGCGATTCAGCCTGCGGGTTCAGCGCCTGTGCTGCCAGCCGCGCGATTTGCCGGCGATTGCCCATAGGCAAGACCGGATCGGACAAAGGCCGGGGCACCGCCTGCCCGTACAGCAGATCGGACATCGCATCGGGGTCTGCTTCGCCAATCAGGCCTATACCCTCAGGGCCTGCAATGGCATGTGCCAATTCAAGCTCCCGGTTCAACGCCTCGCGTTCAGTCGTCGGCGCCAACAGCACATCCACCCGCGCGAACCCATGCGCCAGAGCAGCCAGCATCTCGGCATGGCCAAAGCCAGATATCACATTCAATTCCAATGGGATCACGTCCGAAGGTAATCCACGTCCGAAACGCGCCGCCAACCGGATCATTTCGGCCCCGTGGGCGTCATCATGTACAAGCAACCGAGGCGCGGTGCCGCCGGCCCGTCGATAGGTACGGGCCAGAATATGCATCCGCGACAACAGCGCCGAAACAGGTGGGTCTTCATAGGTTATGGCCGTTGAAGGGCACAGCGCTGCGCAAGCACCACAGCCTGCACATACCATCGGGTCAATCGCCACATGCTCGCCCGCCGGGGAAATCGCACCGGTTGGGCAGATATCCAGACAGTTGGTACAGCCCACCTGCTCGGCCCGGGAATGGGCACACAGGGTTTCTTCCACGCGCACATAAAGCGGCTTTTCGAATGTCCCCACCAATTGCGCGGCTTCAAAAGCCAGACGTTCCACGGAAACCGCAACCCTGGGATCAGCCCGTAGATAGCCTTCGCGCTTGTCCGGGGCCTGAACAAAGGGCGTTTCTCCTGCCAGATCGATGACAATGTCACACGATGAAAGCGCGCCGTCCTTTGGATCGGTCCAAACAAACGCGCCGCGCCCACCGGGCACGACCTGCTGAAGCGCGTCCAGACGCAACGAAAACCCACCAAGCGCACCGGAAACCGAACGCAGCCGCCCCCGCACCACGTCATAGGCGCGAGAGAGGGGCTCTGACAAATCAGTCGTCATGACGGTCACTGCCAACGAATCCGCCAGACGCTCTGCCAGATCAAAGGCCACCGCACCGGGTCCGATGATGAAACAGGTGCCTTCACTGAAGACATCCACGCTGGGTGTGACCGGTTGCGCCAGAACGGCCTCGGCCGCCAATGCCGCCATCTTGGGGGTCGCATCCGCACCTTGGTCTGACCACCCGGCCCGATCGCGCAGATCGACAAATCCGGGCACGTCGATATTCAGGTCTTCGGCCAGTGACCTGAAAACGTCATGCTCTTGCGCACAAGCGATGACGGTATCACCTTCTTTCATCAAGGCGGCGGCGGACTGCAACTCATCGGTACAAAGCGCCGTATGCAACCTAGAACAGGCAACGCCGCAGGCGCTTTCGATCTTGTCCGGATCGATTGCCTGTGTTCCGGCGCAATCACATACCAGTAGTTTCGTGGCCATATCCTCTCCTCGGGCAACCGCCCCGGTTCAATGCACACTAGGCTGTACCCCCGGGAAAGCAACTTCAACCCCTTGCCGCGTTTCCTGCATAGGGTTGAATTTCGGCAATAAATGCCACGAAACACAAGCATTCACAGGCCTGCTCACGCAGTTGCTACCCTGGACTACGACCAAAGTCGTAGAGCTTAGGCTTGGCACACAGCCAGTTTGTGTACCATAGTGGACTTGGAAAGGCAGGGGAGAGCCTTTCGGGGAGGAGCCAGTGGCCAAGGCCGCAAGCCAGACTGAAATGCCGGTTGGCGTCATCGTGCGCAAGACACCCGGGGTCACACGGTGGGCCCGGTGGAACTGGCGCGCTGTGGCCCTTTTACCCGGCGCGGGGCCGGCCGACTGGCAGGAACTGCGCCGCGAAGGCGATGCGGTCGAGTATCACGCGGCCACCTTGCCCCTGACGCTTTGGGCAGATGAAACCGAAGCCTACATGGTCAACCTGTCGGATGGGCAGCCTTCGCTGTACCTTGTGCTGCGGGACGAACTGAAGGGCGAAACACCCCTGAATGCAGTGCTGATCACCGCCTCTCCGTTCGAGGGGCAGGATTACGCAGATACCGGCGAAGAAATTGTCGAGAAGATCCCGATGACCGAAGGGTTGATTGCCTGGGTTCGCGATTTTACTTTGAAACATCATCAGCACGAAGTTTTCGTCAAGCGCCGCCGCGACAAGAAGCGGACAGATCTGGTTGAAGACGGTAAGGGTGATGCTCGTATCCGGCAGACGTCGGACGTGTATCGCGCCCCGAGAAAGGCGCTGCAATGAACCGGCCCGATGATTTCTGGTCTCGCCGAAAGGCCGCCGTTCACGCCGAAGCCAAGGCCGAGGCACTGGCCCTTGAAGAACAGGCGATCGCAGAACGGCAAGCGGAGCTGGAAGAAAAGGATGACGCCGAGATCCTTGCCGAGTTCAATCTTCCCGACCCAGAGACCCTGCAACCCGGCGACGATGTTTCGGGCTTCATGGCCAAGGCCGTGCCTGATCGCCTGCGCCGTCGTGCTTTGCGTCGGCTGTGGCGGCTGAACCCGGTTCTGGCCAATGTCGACGGGCTGGTTGATTACGGCGAGGACTACACCGATGCGGCCTGCGTAATCGAAAACATGCAAACCGCCTATCAGGTTGGAAAGGGCATGCTGGCACATATCGAAGCACTGGCGGCCGACGCGGAAGAGGCCAAAGACGATGCTGCTGAAAGCGAAGCCGATACGCGCGCTCAACCCGAGGCCGAGCCGGTCGAACCCGATACCGGGCCCGAACCGGTTTCCGTCGCCCGCGCGGACGAGCCGGAAGAAATCGACCTTCCCCCGGCGCCACGTCGTATGACATTTGAATTTGAAGGATGACCGAATGACCGCAAGTGACGCGCACACTCTGGACGTTTCAGCCGAGGATCGCCTGCGCGCGGATTTCTACAACTTTCTGGGCTTGCTGCTGGCCGGTCCACCCGACCAGATGCTGCTGGATCAAATGGCGGGCCTCAGCGGGGATGACACTGATCTTGGTCAGGCCATCCAAGCCATGGCGCGGGTTGCAAAGGTCACCAAGCCCGCCGCCGCGGAGCGGGAATTCAATGCATTGTTCATCGGTTTGGGTCGGGGCGAATTGCTGCCCTATGCCAGCTTCTATCTCACGGGTTTTCTGAACGAGAAACCTCTGGCGCAGCTCCGCAATGACATGGCGGTGCGTGGGATCACACGCGCCCAGAACGTGTTTGAGCCCGAGGACAACATCGCCTCATTGATGGAGATGATGGCAGGCATGATCGTTGGGCGTTTTGGCAGCCCGGCATCCCTTGAAGACCAGAAAGCGTTCTGGAGCAAACATATCGGCCCCTGGGCCGCACATTTCTATTCGGATTTGGAAGCTGCTGAAAACTCTGTTCTCTATGCATCCGTCGGCACCGCCGGTCGGGTATTCATGGAGATCGAGCGCGAAGCGTTCCGGATGACAGCGGGGTAGCCCGCACATCGCCGGTGCCCTGTGGGCACCAAACCGCAATTGGGACAGGAGGAGCCCATGAGCAAGACCAAGGAAGAAGGCGCCACACGCCGCGACTTCCTCAAACTGGCCGGAACCGCAGCGCCTGCTGCTGTTGCCGCCGCCAGCCTGACCGGGAAAGCCGAAGCGGCCGAAGCGCCGACAGACGATACCCGCATCCAGGATACCGCGCATACACGCGCCTACATCGAAAGCACCCGGTTCTAGGATCGGACGTTTTCACACCCGACTGACGGTTGCGATTGGCCCCGACGTCGGCTTCAGCAGTACCAAGCCAGCCGTGGCATACACGGCGCGCAAGGGAGGAAACAAATGCTTAGGAAAAAGACCAACGGGGTTGCGAGACGCCCCCAGCGGACAAGTATCCTGTCCCAGGTCGGCGAGAAAACCGTCGATCGCCGCGCATTCCTGCGTGGATCGGGCCTGACGATCGGCGGCCTTGCCGCGATCAGCGCCACGGGTGGAACCGTGACGCCAGCCAGCGCCCAGACCGCAGCCAACACGGCTGTCGAGAACATCAAGTCCGTCTGCACGCATTGTTCGGTCGGTTGCACGGTGGTTGCCGAAGTTCAGAACGGCGTCTGGATCGGGCAGGAGCCCGGCTGGGACAGTCCGTTCAACCTGGGCGCCCATTGCGCCAAGGGTGCCGCCGTTCGCGAGCACGCCCATGGCGAGCGCCGCCTGAAATATCCGATGAAAAAGGAAGGCGGAGAGTGGAAGCGCATCAGCTGGGAAGAGGCGATCAACGAGATCGGCGACGGCATGATGAGCATCCGCGAAGAATCCGGGCCTGACAGCGTGTACTGGCTGGGTTCCGCCAAGCACAACAACGAACAGGCCTATCTGTTCCGCAAGTTCGCCGCCTACTGGGGCACGAACAACGTGGACCATCAGGCCCGGATCTGCCACTCGACCACTGTTGCGGGTGTTGCGAATACATGGGGCTACGGCGCCATGACCAACAGCTACAACGACATGCACAACAGCAAGGCGATCTTCATCATCGGCGGCAACCCGGCCGAGGCGCATCCCGTGTCGCTGCTGCATATTCTGCGCGCAAAAGAGCAGAACAACGCCCCGCTGATCGTCTGCGACCCGCGCTTTACGCGCACTGCGGCGCATGCGGATGAATATGTCCGTTTCCGGCCCGGCACGGACGTTGCGCTGATCTGGGGTATCCTCTGGCACATCTTCGACAACGGTTGGGAAGACAAAGAGTTCATCCGCACCCGTGTCTGGGGCATGGATCAGATCCGCGAAGAAGTTGCCAAGTGGAACCCGGATGAGGTGGAACGTGTCACCGGCACTCCGGGATCGCAGTTGAAGCGGGTTGCCCGCACGATGGCCAACAACCGTCCTGGAACGGTTGTCTGGTGCATGGGCGGAACGCAGCACACCAACGGCAACAACAACACCCGCGCGTATTGTGTACTTCAGCTTGCACTGGGCAACATGGGAACCTCGGGCGGAGGCACCAACATCTTCCGCGGTCATGACAACGTTCAGGGCGCAACGGACCTTGGTGTTCTTTCCCATACCCTGCCCGGCTATTATGGCCTGTCCGCAGGCGCATGGGGTCACTGGGCCCGTGTCTGGGGCGAAGAACCTGAATGGCTGGCCGGTCAATTTGCCACGATCAAGGACAAGGACGGCAAGGACAAACCGCTGCAGAACGAGCGCGGCATTCCTGTTTCTCGCTGGATCGACGGTGTTCTGGAAGACCCGGCCAACATGGATCAGGACAACAATGTCCGCGCCATGGTTCTGTGGGGCCACGCGCCCAACTCGCAGACTCGGATGACGGAAATGAAGACGGCGATGGAAAAGCTGGACATGCTGGTCGTGATCGACCCGTATCCCACCGTTTCCGCCGTTTTGCATGACCGGACCGATGGCGTTTACCTGTTGCCGGCCTGCACGCAGTTCGAAACCCGTGGCTCGGTCACGGCCTCGAACCGGTCGCTGCAATGGCGCGACAAGGTGGTCGATCCGCTGTTCGAAAGTCTGCCGGACGAGGTCATCATGGCCAAGTTCGCCAACAAATTCGGCTGGGCGGATCGGTTCTTCCGCAATATCGAGATGGAAGACCCGGAAACCCCGAATGTTGAAAGCATCACGCGTGAGTTCAACTCGGGCCTCTGGACCATCGGCTATACCGGTCAGTCGCCGGAACGTCTGAAAAGTCATATGGCCAACCAGCACACGTTCGACAGAACCACGCTGCAAGCCATTGGTGGACCAAACGACGGCGAATATTACGGTCTACCGTGGCCCTGTTGGGGCACACCGGAAATGGGCCATACGGGGACACCAAACCTCTATGACATGTCCAAACCGGTGGCTGAAGGCGGCCTGACCTTCCGTGCCCGTTTCGGCGTGGAACGCGACGGCGACAACCTGCTGGCCGAAGGGGTCTATAGCGTTGGATCGGAAATTCAGGATGGCTATCCAGAGTTTACGATGCAGATGCTGATGGATCTTGGCTGGGACGGTGATCTGACGGCCGAGGAACGCGCGGCTATCGACGCCGTGGCCGGACCAAAGACCAACTGGAAAACCGACCTGTCCGGCGGCATCCAGCGGGTCGCGATCGCACATGGCTGTGCGCCCTTCGGGAACGCCAAGGCCCGCGCGGTTGTCTGGACCTTCCCGGATCCGATCCCACTGCATCGCGAGCCGCTCTATACCAATCGGCGCGATCTGGTGGCGGACTATCCCACCTACGAGGACCGTCAGGCCTATCGCCTGCCCACCCTTTATGCATCGATCCAGAAGAACGACTTTTCAAAGGATTACCCGATAATCCTCACGTCTGGTCGTCTGGTCGAATATGAAGGCGGCGGTGACGAAACCCGGTCCAATCCGTGGTTGGCTGAGCTTCAGCAGGACATGTTCGTCGAGATCAACCCGCGTGATGCCAACAACCTTGGCATTCGGGACGGATCACAGGTCTGGGTCGAAGGCCCCGAGGGCGGCAAGGTCAAGGTGATGGCGATGCTGACCAACAGGGTCGGTGCCGGCGTGGCCTTCATGCCGTTCCACTTCGGCGGCCATTTCCAGGGCGAGGACCTCAGGGAGAAATACCCCAAAGGTGCAGACCCCTATGTGCTGGGTGAAAGTACCAACACCGCCCAGACCTACGGCTATGATTCAGTAACCCAGATGCAGGAGACCAAGGCGACTCTCTGCAAGATCTGGGCAGCGTAAGGAGGACGATTAATGGCTAGAGCAAAGTTTCTCTGCGACGCTGAACGCTGCATCGAGTGTAACGCCTGCGTAACCGCGTGTAAGAACGAACACGAGGTGCCGTGGGGCATCAACCGCCGCAGGGTGGTGACGATCAATGACGGCAACCCGGGCGAACGCTCGATCTCGGTCGCCTGTATGCATTGTTCGGATGCGCCGTGCATGGCGGTGTGCCCGGTCGACTGCTTCTATCAGAACGAAGAAGGGGTCGTGCTGCACTCCAAGGACCTGTGCATTGGCTGCGGCTATTGCTTCTATGCGTGCCCCTTCGGCGCGCCGCAATATCCGCAGGCGGGTAACTTCGGATCGCGCGGCAAGATGGACAAATGTACCTTCTGCGCCGGCGGCCCCGAAGAAACGCACTCAACCGCAGAGTTCGCCAAATACGGTCGCAACCGGATCGCCGAGGGCAAGCTGCCCATCTGCGCCGAAATGTGTTCCACCAAGGCCCTGCTCGCCGGTGACGGCGACGTGGTTTCCGCAGTTTACCGTGAGCGCGTCGTGGCGCGCGGTTTCGGCTCGGGCGCCTGGGGTTGGGGCACGGCCTACGACCAGAAAGACGGTTGAAATCGGGCTTTCGACAAAACAGCCTCCCGCCCTTTGCGGGGGGCTTTTCAGGTGATGTGATCGGGGATCCGTTTCCTGCAACGTCACAGCAAACAAATTTGAGAGGCGCGCATGACCAATCATGTTTACTGGCTGCTGAAGCTTGACCTCGATCTGGATAAAAAGGATGAGTTCGAAGCGCTTATGGCGGAAATGGTCGCGGCCACGCTGCAAGAAACCGGCGCCAGAAGCTATGAATGGCACATGACCGGTTCGGCTGTTCATATCTATGAACGCTATGCCAGTTCCGAAGATGCCATGATACATATGCAAAATTTTGGTGCTAACTTCGCTGAACGGTTTCTGGCCCTACTGACGCCAGTGGGATTGGACGTGTATGGTCCGGCCAAGGATGATCTTCGCGAAGCGCTCACGCCAGTCGGCGCCGTTTTTCACCAGCAAATCGGTGGATTTGACCGCTGATATGAAAATGCACAGGAGGATATCCCTATGCGTCTGATTCAGTTTCTGCTCGTTTCGATTTTTCTGACCGGAGCCGCATGGGCGCAAGAGACCTCTGAACCCACGGCGGATGAGCGCACCTCGACCGGCGGAGCGACAACGCTGGAAGACATTCTCGCCCGGCAGCGTGGTGAAACCGTCGACAACAGCTATCGTTCCGAGAACACAGGTCAGGGCAATGCCGAGGGGTTGCTGGGGCAGCTTGGCACGCGTGGTGTGGCCTCGGACAGTGACGTGTATCGCGCTTTGCGCTATGGCTCGGCTGATGTGACGGTGTCTTCTCATGGTCCGGCAGACAGCGTGCTGATTCAGGATGGCGGCATGTGGTGGCTGACCTTCCGCACCGGACCGCTGCGCGAATACGGCACCTATGTCATTGCCGGGATGCTGGGTATCATCCTGTTGTTTTTCCTGATCCGAGGCAAAATTCGCATCGATGGTGAGAAAACCGGCCGCACGGTCACGCGATTCAATGGGTTCGAGCGGTTCGGCCACTGGCTGTTTGCCGGGTCGTTCCTGATCCTTGGCGTCACGGGCCTGCTGACGCTTTATGGGCGCGACTTCCTGATCCCGGTTTTCGGGAAAGAGGGCTTTGCGGCCCTCGCACAGGGCTGCAAGTGGTTGCACAACAATCTGGCCTGGGCCTTCATGCTGGGCCTGATCATCGTCACGGTAAACTGGATTGCCCATAACATCCCCAACCGCGTCGATCTGAAATGGCTGGCCGCAGGTGGCGGGTTGTTCACCAAGAACAGCCACCCGCCGGCCAAGAAGTTCAACGCCGGTCAAAAGATCATATTCTGGGCCTGCATCCTGCTGGGCGTCTCCATCAGCCTGTCAGGCCTGTCGCTGTTGTTCCCGTTCGAGATGCCCTTGTTTGCCAAAACCTTCCAGATCGCCAATGCGACCGGTATTCCGCAAATGATGGGCCTGAACCTGCCGGAGCAGATGTCGCCGCAGGAAGAAATGCAATATGCCCAGGTCTGGCACGTGATGGTTGCTTATGTGTTCATTGCGATCATCGTGGCGCATATCTATCTCGGCTCTGTCGGAATGGAGGGCGCCTTTGACGCCATGGGCACCGGCGAGGTCGAAGAACAATGGGCCCGTGAACACCACTCTTTGTGGCTGGAAGAGGTTCAGGAAAAAGAGGCAGGCAAAACCGCCGCCTCGCCAGCTGAATAGATGCGGGGGCTGGTTCTGGCCCTGGCGCTGATCCCTCTGCCCGCCTCGGCCGAATTCTTCACGCTCAAGGGACACGGCGGCCCAATCATGGGGATCGCCACAGCCCCGGACGGGCGTATCGCAACAGCCAGTTTCGACAATTCCGTCGGACTGTGGGCTGATCGGACCCCCGAATGGCTGGAAGGTCACGAAGCCGCCGTGAACGCCGTTGCCTTCAATGGCACGGCCATCTACTCGGCCGGAGATGACTTCACCCTGCGCAAGTGGCCCGGTGGCGACGTGGTTGGGCGACATCAAGGCAAGATCGTGGGTCTGGCAGCATCCAAGACCCACGTCGCAACCGCCAGTTGGGACGGAACGATTGGGCTTTGGCCCGTAAACGGAGCCGCGCCCACAACTCTTGGGCCAACCGGAAGCGGTGTGAACGCCGTGGTGTTTTCTTCTGACGGCACACGGCTTTATTCCGCAGGCATGGATGGGTCGCTGCGCATTTGGGACATCTCGAACGGGCAAGAGATCATCCGGCTCATCGAACACGGGTTCGGCATCAACGAACTGGTCCTGAATGAACAGGACAACTGGATCGCTTACGGTGCCGTTGACGGAGTGACCCGAATTCTGGACCTTTCCACCGGTGAAGAACGCGATTTCACTCTGGATCGTCGTCCGATCCTTGCCATGGCGCTCAGCCCGGATCGTCGGTTTCTGGCCGTTGGTGACGGCGAAGGCTATATCATGGTCATCGATACCTCGGACTGGCGCATCGCGCAGGACTTTCGTGCAACGTTGCGGGGGCCAGTCTGGGCCCTGGCCTTTTCGGTCGATGGTGAAAACATCCATGCTGGCGGGATCGACGAGGCCATGTACAGTTGGCCGGTCACCGCCTCATCCGACCGGCAACAGATGGCTGCTGCCGAGCCGAGTTTTCTGCAAAACCCCGACGAGATGGACAATGGTGAGCGTCAGTTCGCGCGGAAATGCTCGATCTGTCACAGCCTCACCCCCAACAGCCAGCGCCGCGCAGGTCCCTCCTTGCACGGGGTTTTCGGCAGACGAGCGGGCACGTTACCGGGATATTTGTACTCGGATACGCTGCAAGGCTCTGATATCATTTGGAATGACGAAACGATAAATGCTCTTTTCGACGAAGGGCCTGACCATTACATTCCGGGGTCCAAGATGCCGATGCAGCGAATTACACAAGCTCAGGATCGTCTGGATCTGATTGCTTTTCTGCGCCGCGCAACGGGTGCCCGGAACTGAACTGGAGGAGACCATGAAAGCCTTTCTTGCCGCGGTCGCCGCAATGGTCGTCATTGCAGTGGCAGCCCCTGTCGTGCTGGATCGGATCGGGTTCACCGCCGCCGATGCCACGTCCGGCTCTGCCGTGCGCCTCGACTGAATGTCACAATACCTGACCACCCGCGAACTGGCCGATCTGCTGCGCATCGGCGAGCGCAAAGCCTATGATCTTGCCTCCTCGGGCGAGGTGCCCTGTGTTCGCGCCATGGGCAAACTGCTGTTCCCGCGGGCCGAAATCATTGCCTGGCTCAACGCGTCGCGATCCGGTCCGCAGGTGGCCGAACCGCCTCTGCCTCCGATCGTAGCAGGCAGCCATGATCCTCTGTTGGACTGGGCGCTGCGTGAAAGCGGATCGGGGCTTGCCACCTATTACGACGGCTCCTTTGACGGGCTGACACGGCTGAGCGAACGCAGCGCACAGGCGGCCGTGTTGCACATCCACGAAGACGGAGGGTTCAACGAAAAATCCCTGCGGGACGCCTTGGGCGAAGGGCCGGTGGTGTTGTATGAAATCGCCCGGCGCAAGCGCGGGCTGCTTCTTGCCCCGGGCATATCGGATATCAAAACGTTCAAGGATCTCAAATCGCGCCGCGTGATCATGCGTCAGGACAGTGCGGCCAGCCAACACCTGTTCGACAGCCAGCTGAAAGCCCATGGCATGAGCCGAGACGATCTGGACGCGACCCCCGGCTGCGCACGCACGGAAGAGGAACTGGCCATCGCCCTTCACGGCGAAAAGGCCGAGGCCGGCTTTGGGCTGGGGGCTTTGGCAGGGCTTTACAACCTGGGTTTCGTCCCCACCCATTCCGAGAGGCTGGATCTGGCGATTTGGCGCAGGTCATATTTTGATCCGCCAATGCAGAAACTGATAACGCTGCTGCGCTCGGATCAATTTGCGCAAAGGGCCCGAGAATTCGGTGGCTACGACCTGTCGGGCCTGGGCACGATCCACCACAACGGTGTCAGCGGTTGAGCCCTCATCCGCCTTTTACCTTGTCAGGATGCGCCCGCCGCAGGCCGGCTTAGTCGGCGTTCGGAAAGAACACCTGCTGCCCGTCCAGCCTGAACGACGCAATCGCCTCCTGCCCGTCCGGCCCCGTCAGCCAGTCGATGAAACGCTGGCCGGCCGTCGCCCGCACATGCGCGTGCTTGTCAGGGTTTACAAGAATCACGCCGTATTGATTGAACAGGCGCGGATCCCCTTCGACCAATACCTCAAGATTTCCGCGGTTCCCAAAAGACAGCCACGTGGCCCGATCCGTCAGCGTATAGGCATCCATTCCACTGGCCACGTTCAGCGTCGCCCCCATACCAGATCCGGTCTCGCGATACCACGTACCCGAAGCTTCGGCAGGGTCCAGCCCGGCCGCGGACCAATAGCCCAGTTCAGCCTTGTGTGTTCCGCTGTCGTCACCGCGTGATGCAAACGGCGCTTCGGCCTCGGCGATTTTCGACAGCGCGGCCAACACATCGGCGCCGTCGCGAATTCCGGCAGGGTCAGACTTGGGGCCGACCAGAACGAAATCATTGTACATCAGATCCTTCCGCTCTACGCCCCAACCGTCAGCAACAAATTTCTCCTCGGCTGGTTTGGAGTGAACCAAAAGAACATCCCCGTCCCCGTTGATGGCGTTGCGAATGGCCTGACCGGTTCCAACCGCCACGACACGAACATCGATACCTGAATCGGCTTCGAACCACGGAAGGATGTATTCCAACAGTCCCGAGTTCTGTGTGGACGTGGTCGACTGCACCACAATATACGGCTCTTCCGCCGAAACCGCGCTGGTCAACAGGCCCAAAGCCACCGCCGCTGCCCGAATTGCTTTTCGGAACATCACTCTCTCCGCTTTCTCAGTTTCAAGTAACCAATCCGCCCGCCAAATAGCGGCGCGACGCATCGCTTTCGGGTGAATCCAAAACCTGTTTTGCCACACCATGTTCCACGACATGCCCGCCCTGCATCATGACCACGTCCGAGGCCAAACGACGTGCCTGACCGATATCATGCGTCACCATTACGATCCGCACGGCCCGAGCCGATGCCCGCAATATCATTCGTTCGATCATCTGGGTCGCGCTTGGATCCAAGGCGCTGGTGGGCTCGTCCAGAAACAAGGTCTCGGGGTCCAGCGCCAGCGCACGGAGAATCGCCAATCGCTGCGCTTCTCCCCCGGACAATGACCGCGCGGGTTGTCTGGTCTTGCCGTCCAGCCCGCCTTCGGCCAGCAATTCGGCGATACGGGCCTTACGGGCCCTTCGCCCCATGCCTTGACGCTTGAGAACGAAGTCAAGGTTTGCCGCAACTGATCGACGCAGCAGAACCGGTTTCTGAAACACCATCGCCTGGCGGGCTTTCTGTGCCGCGCCCAGCGGTTTTCCACCTTGCACGACCTGCCCCCGATCCGGCGTGATCAGCCCGTGAAGACAGCGCAGCAACAGGCTTTTGCCTGCACCGTTGGGGCCAAGAATCAAGGTTGGCCCCGGCCCATCCAGAACCAATGACGAGACGTCCAACAACGCCTTGCCGTTACTGCGGATTTGCAGGTTCTCGACTTTCAGGCAATTCACCGCGTCGCAGAACAGGTCACGCATGACGTACCCCTTCCCGTTCGGCCCGCAGGCTGACCGCGCTGACCATCGCGTTCACGGCCACCGCGATCCCAATCAGGATTGCCCCCAGCGCCAGAGCCAGCGCTAGATTTCCCTTTGACGTCTCCAACGCGATCGTTGTCGTCATCACGCGCGTCACATGATTGATGTTGCCGCCCACGATGATCACCGCGCCGACCTCGGCAATGGCGCGCCCAAACCCCGCAAGCAAGGCCGTAACCAGTGCCAACCGCGCATCCCAGAGAAGCACGGGAACTGATGCCAGCCGCGACACGCCCAGTGATCGCAGCTGTTCGGAATATTCCTCGGCCAGCATTTCGACCACCTGCCGGGTCAATGCCGCGATAATGGGAGCGACCAACACGACCTGCGCAATGATCATGGCCGTCGGGGTATACAAAAGCTCTAGCACACCCAACGGACCGGAGCGAGACAGCATCAGATAGACCAGCAGCCCCACGACCACGGGCGGAAACCCCATCAGGGCATTCATCAGAACGATCAGCATCCGCCGCCCCGGAAACCTAGCCACAGCCAGGGCGGCACCGACGGGCATGCCGATCAGGGCAGAAATCAGAACCGCAAACACGGATACTTTCAGGGACAACAGCACAATCGCCCACAGCTCTGAGTCTCCCTCAAAGATCAGCGCGATGGCAGAGCTGAATTCTGATGCAAATCCCTGCATTTTATCCCATGGAATTCACATTTCGTATGAAATGCGCTCGTTTACAGGTAAATACTACTCTGATTTCAGGTCGAGTACAGACACATATCCGGCATTTAGAATGAAAAACGCGGCCCCGCTTGGGACCGCGCTTCAATTCCCTAAGGAAAGGCTGAGATCAATTCAGTGCAGCATCGGTGATCTGATGTGTCCAGGCCCCTTCGGGCTTTTTGGTAATAACCGGATCAGACCCGCCTGCCAGCAATGTGTTGACGGTGCGGTCGAAATCAGCTGGGTCCAGCGCGCCGTTCGACCCTGCGGTCAACTTGGCGATCTCACCCATCATACGCTTTTGGTGCTCTTCCGTCTGGGCACCGGTTGCATCGTTTTCCAGAACGATTTCCGCCGCTTCGTCCGGGTTCTCCTCGGCATATTTCCATCCCTTCATCGACGCGCGAACGAACCGCTCCATCTTGTCGGCGAAGGCCGCATCGCTCAGGTTCTCTTCCAGCACATAAAGACCGTCTTCCAGCGTTGCCACGCCCTGGTCTTCGTATTTGAAGGTCACCAACTCATCCGGGCTGACACCGGCATCGATGACCTGCCAGTATTCATTGTAGGTCATGGTGCTGATGCAATCCGCCTGACGCTGAAGCAACGGGTCGACGTTGAAGCCCTGCTTCAGAACTTCCACTCCGTTTTCGCTTTTGCCGTCGGTGCTGATGCCCAACTGGCTCATCCAGCTCATGAAGGGAAACTCGTTGCCAAAGAACCAGACACCCAGCGTGCGGTTTTTGAGGTCTTCGGGCGACGAGATCCCGGCGTCTTTCCAGCAGGTCAGCATCATGCCCGAGCTTTTGAACGGTTGCGCGATGTTCACCAGCGGCAGCCCTTTTTCACGGGCAGCCAGCGCGGCAGGCATCCATTCGACGGTCACATCGGCACCACCGCCTGCAATCACTTGCGTCGGAGCGATGTCAGGCCCGCCGGGCAGAATGGTGACGTCCAGCCCCTCTTCTTCGTAAAAGCCCTTGTCCTTGGCAACATAATAACCCGCGAACTGTGCTTGCGTGACCCATTTCAGTTGCAATGTCACCTCATCCGCCGCCAGCGCCGCACTGGCTGCCAGGCTAAAGGCGGCAACCGCCCCGCTTAGTAGCTTGTTCATCTTCACTTCTCCTAGTTGCTTGTTGTGCCCCAATTTCGGGGTCTGTTGATTTCTTTGTTTTATCCGCGCTGTGACGGGTGCCAGAAGGTCACCACTTTTTCGATCCCCGCCACCAGCCCATAAAAGGCCGTGCCGGCCAGTGCCGCAACAACGATTTCGGCCCAGACCATGTCCAAAGACAATTGCCCGACGCTGGTAGAGATCCGGAACCCCATACCAAGTGTCGGTGAACCGAAGAACTCGGCCACGATAGCGCCGATCAGAGCCAAAGTGGTGGAAATCTTCAATCCGTTGAAAATGAAAGGCATCGCTGCGGGCAAACGCAGTTTCATGAAGCTCTGCCAATAGGTTGCGGCATAGGTCTCCATCAGATCGCGCTGCATCGAGGTGGCTTCCCGCAGGCCTGCCACGGTGTTGACGAGCATCGGAAAGAACACCATCACAACCACCACCGCCGCCTTGGAGTGCCAGTCGAACCCAAACCACATCACCAGAATGGGGGCGGTTCCGACAATCGGCAGGGCGGCCACGAAATTCCCGACCGGCAACAGGCCCAGGCGCAGGAAATCCCAGCGATCCACCGCAATCGCCATCAGAAAGGCCGCGATGCACCCGATGACATAGCCGCTGAGCGCGCCCTTGATGATGGTCTGCACAAAATCAGCCCACAGGATCGGAAGGCTGTCCGCAAACCGTACCGCAATCACCGACGGCGCTGGCAGGATGACCAGAGGAACCTCAAGCCCGCGCACCAGAAGCTCCCAGATCCCGATGACCGTCAGGCCAAAGATCAGCGGGGCCAGAAACCGCACCATTCGGGTGTCAGCATAAGGCCCGCTGGCCAACCGGCTGTTCAACCACCAGCCCAAAAGCCAAAGCAGGACAGCACACAAAACCAGTATCATTGCGCCATCCCCATCCGTTTCAATACGGCCCGTTCAATCAGCCCCAGCAGCCCGACCAGGCACGCCGCCAGAATGGCAGCCGCGAACAAAGCCGACCAGATCTGTACCGTCTGACCGTAATAGCTGCCGGCAAGCAACCGCGCGCCCAGACCGGCAACAGCCCCTGTCGGAAGCTCACCAACAATGGCGCCGACCAGCGACGCGGCGATCCCGATTTTCAGCGAAGTGAACAGATACGGCATGGATGCCGGCAGGCGCAATTTCCAAAAGCCCTGAGACCGGCTGGCGTTATACGTCCGCAACAAGTCCAGCTGCATCGCATCGGGGCTGCGCAGGCCCTTGACCATGCCGACGACAACCGGAAAGAAACTCAGATAGGCCGATATGATCGCCTTGGGAATGATGCCCTGGATACCAACGGAATACAGCACCACAATGATCATCGGCGCCAGCGCGATGATCGGAATGGTTTGACTGACAATGGCCCATGGCATGACCGACAGGTCCATCACGCGGCTATGCACGATACCCACGGCCAGAAGGATCCCCAGGCCGGTGCCAATCGCAAACCCAAGCATCGTCGCGCTGAGCGTGACCCAGCCATGATAGATCAGCGACCGTTTCGAAGTGATCTTTTTCTGGACCGTCGTTTCCCACATTTCCACGGCGACCTGATGCGGGGCCGGCAAACGAGGCCTGTCCTGTTCCCACGTGGCCGGGATGGCGAATGTGTTGTTCAAAACAAGACCAACCTCAGACATGTCCCGCCGGTCCTTGGCGGATGGCGGCTGCACGATGGCCCCCGCGCGTTCCTGTTCGGTCAACACGCCCTTTATGTTCATCGGAATACAGGCCACGTACCAGAACAGAACAATTGCGGCGATGACGGTGAATACGGCGGTGACTTGCTTCATGCACGCCACTCCATCCGATATACGGGCACGGTATCCGGCGGCACAGGGGGTTCCTCGGCCGTCACTTCAAACCCTTCACGGCGATAAAAACGTTGCGCCGCCGTATTGGGCCGGTGCGTCGTCAGCCAGAGAAAATTTCGGCCCTCTTTTGCTTTGTCGACAAGGCGCTTGCCGATACCCTGCCCCGTCCGGCTGCAATACAGCGCGCCGATTTTATTCTGTGCCGGGTCCACTGACATGTAGCAATCGACCGGATCACCTGCGACCCACATTTCGCGGCTGTCGAATGCGTCACTGATCAGCTTTGCCAGCTCGTCGACAGGAAGTTCGTCGGGCATCCAGTCCGTTTGCGTGGCCCAGTCATGAACAACCCTGGCGCAGGCAGGCACATCGTCTGGCGCCGCGCGCCGGATCTTATCCGCATTCAGCTCAGCCGTCATTGGAATGCCCACCCCGCAAACCTTCGCGCACCCGATGCGCGACCTCGATGAATTCCGGGGTGTCGCGAATGTCCAGCGGCCGTTCCTTGGGCAGCGGGCTGTCAATCACATCGGCGATCCGCCCGGGCCGTGGGCTCATCACCACGATCTTTGTGCTCAGATAAACCGCCTCGGGAATGGAATGCGTCACAAATCCGATCGTCTTTTCCGTACGCGCCCAAAGCTCAAGAAGTTGCTCGTTCAGATGGTCCCGCACGATCTCATCCAGCGCCCCAAACGGCTCGTCCATCAGCAGGATATCCGCGTCGAACGCAAGGGCCCGAGCAATACTGGCCCTCTGCTGCATCCCACCGGACAACTGCCAGGGAAACTTGCCGCCAAACCCTTCCAAATCAACTAGTTCCAGGACTTTTCTCACCCGTTCATTCTGTTCGGCAGCAGGGTATCCCATGATCTCAAGAGGCAGTTTTATGTTCTTTGCTATGGTGCGCCAGGGATATAGGCCCGCCGCCTGAAAGACATACCCGTACGCCCGGTTTCGACGCGCCTCATCAGGCGTCATACCATTGACAGTCAGCGTCCCGCCCGTAGGAGCCTCAAGGGCTGCAATACAGCGCAGAAAGGTGGTTTTGCCACAGCCGGACGGCCCGATGAAACTGACGAAATCGCCCTTGTCGATAGTCAGGTTCACGTCTTTAAGCGCGTGTACTGGCCCATCATTGGTCTGGAATGTCAGGTCCAGCTGCCTTGCCTCGATGACGGGCTGGGTCGTGCTTTCAGTGTTCATTTTATTGCCTTGAAAAGAGTGGTGTCAGGGCCGCCAGCAAAGCGGCCCCAACTGATCAAACACCGGTCGCCGGAATTCCTGTCCGCTCGACGGGTCTTGGGGCGGTCAGCTCTTTCCAGGTGCTCAGCGCCTTGTTGACGGTGGTGTTCGCCTCACGCGCGACAAAGTCCCCATGACCTTCCTGCGTCCGGATTTCACCATCATGCACCGCCACCTGACCCCGCGTCAGAGTAAAGCGCGGCAGACCTTTGACCTCTTTGCCCTCGAACACATTGTAGTCGATCGAAGATTGCTGCGACGCGGCGCTGATTGTCTTGCTTTTCTCAGGATCCCAGACAACAAGATCAGCATCCGCCCCGACCAGAACCGCACCCTTTTTAGGATAGCAATTCAATATCTTGGCAATGTTTGTTGAAGTGACAGCCACGAATTCGTTCGGTGTCAGACGCCCAGTGTTGACCCCATGTGTCCACAGCATCGGCATCCGGTCTTCCAGCCCGCCGGTGCCATTCGGGATCTTGGTGAAATCCCCGACGCCAAAGCGTTTCTGTTCGGTTGTAAAGGCGCAATGATCAGTTGCAACCACGCTCAGCGTTCCCGATTGCAGGCCATTCCACAGGCTGTCCTGATGCTGTTTGTTGCGGAACGGAGGACTCATGACCCGTCGCGCCGCATGGTCCCAATCCTGATTGAAATATTCACTTTCGTCCAATGTCAGGTGCTGGATCAGGGGTTCTCCCCACACCCGTTTACCCTGCATTTTTGCCCGGCGGATGGCTTCATGCGCCTCTTCACACGAGGTGTGTACAACATACAGCGGGACACCCGCCATGTCCGCGATCATGATCGCCCGATTGGTGGCTTCACCTTCCACCTGCGGCGGGCGCGAATACGCATGTGCCTCGGGGCCGGTATTGCCTTCAGCAAGCAGCTTGGCACTCAGTTCTGCCACCACATCCCCATTCTCGGCATGCACTAGGGCGGTACCGCCAAGCTCGGCAAGACGCTTGAACGAGGCGAACAGCTCATCATCATTCACCATCAGCGCGCCCTTGTAGGCCATGAAATGCTTGAAGGTGTTGATACCGCGCGTCTCGATCACGGTTTTTATGTCGTCGAACACCTGTTCCCCCCACCAGGTCACCGCCATATGGAACGAATAGTCACAATTCGCCCGGGTCGACTTGTTGTCCCAACGTTTAAGCGCATCCAGCAGGCTTTCACCCGGATTGGGAAGTGCAAAATCGACAACCATGGTGGTGCCGCCCGCCAGGGCCGCCCGCGTCCCGCTTTCAAAGTCATCGCTGGAATAGGTGCCCATGAACGGCATTTCGAGATGGGTATGAGGATCAATCCCGCCCGGCATCACTAAACAGCCGGTTGCGTCCAGTTCCTTGTCCCCCGTCAGGTTCATACCGATTTCGGTGATCACGCCGCCCTCGACCAACACATCCGCCTTGTAAGTCAAATCCGCGGTGACAACGGTTCCGTTTTTGATGACAGTACTCATTTTGAACTCCCTGATGCGGTCTGCGCCGCTTGCTTCATCTGGCCAAAAATATCCCGGGGGAGTCGCCCTCGGGGCGACGGGGGCAGCGCCCCCTATTCCACGATTTCGGCAGTCTCGACCACGGCATGCAGCAAAACATCCGCCCCGGCTGCGGCCCATTCCTTGCTGATTTCTTCGGCTTCATTGTGGCTCAGCCCGTCAACACAGGGGCACATGATCATCGCGGTCGGCGCAACCCGGTTGATCCAGCAGGCATCATGCCCCGCGCCCGAGATGATATCAGTGTGCGAATAGCCCAGCCGTTCGGCTGCGTTTCGCACGGCCGATACGCAAGCATCGTCAAATTTCACCGGATCGAACCCGCCGACTTTCTCGAATTCGATCTGAAGGCCCATCTCGTCAACGATGTCCTCGGCAGCCACCCGCAGGCGGTCTTCCATGTCGGTGATCACCTCCAGCTCGGGCGAGCGGAAATCGACCGTAAACACCACCTTGCCCGGGATCACATTGCGAGAGTTCGGGTAGACATCGATATGCCCCGCCGCGCCCACCGCATGCGGAGCATGAGACCATGCGATCTCGTCGACTTTCTCCAGGATCCGCGCCATGGCCAGCCCGGCATTCTTGCGCATCGGCATCGGTGTCGATCCGGTATGCGCGTCCTTGCCTGTTACCGTGATCTGCGTCCAGCTCAGCCCCTGACCATGGGTGACGACGCCAATATCCTTGCCTTCGGCTTCAAGGATCGGGCCCTGTTCGATATGCAGTTCAAAGAACGCATGCATCTTGCGGGCGCCCACCTCTTCATCACCACGCCAGCCGATCCGGTTCAGCTCATCCCCGAACTTTTTGCCCTCAGCATCTTCGCGGTTGTATGCCCAGTCTTGCGTGTGCATCCCGGCAAATACGCCTGAAGACAGCATCGCCGGCGCGTAACGCGTGCCTTCTTCGTTTGTCCAGTTGGTAGCGACGATCGGATGTTTCGTATTGATCCCCAGGTCGTTCAGCGTCCGGATCAGTTCCAGCCCACCCAGGACACCCAGCACGCCGTCAAACTTACCGCCTGTCGGCTGCGTATCCAGATGCGATCCCACGTAAACCGGCAGCGCGTCGGGGTCAGTGCCTTCGCGGCGGGCAAACATGTTGCCCATCTGGTCAAGCCCCATGGTGCACCCTGCTTCCTCGCACCATTTCTGGAACAAGGCGCGGCCTTCCGCGTCCTCATCCGTCAAGGTCTGGCGATTGTTGCCACCGGCGACACCCGGGCCGATCTTGGCCATCTCCATCAGGCTGTCCCACAACCTGTCGCCATTGATCCTGAGATTCTGCGCCGGAGCTGCCATGTTCATCTTCCCTGTTTGCTCGCGAGTTGGCTCGCTTTTGATGTCTTGATTTGACCATATGGTCAAACTCACGCTATCACGGGTTCGGTATCAGTCAAGAATTTGCGCGGTTCAGCTGAAATTTTCAGTACGTCCCGCACCTGTTCGACGAAAAAAGAGACACGCTGAAAACATGCCAAAAGACCGCGCACCGACCCGTATTCAGAAAAAGAACCGCGCCGCGATTCTAGAGGCCGCCCTGAACGTGTTTTCAGCCCACGGGTTTCGCGGCGCAACCGTAGACCAGATCGCGGCAGAAGCAGGTCTGAGCAAGCCGAACCTGCTGTACTATTTCCCATCAAAAGAAGCGATCCATACTGAATTGCTGTCCGGCCTGCTGGATACCTGGCTGGCTCCGCTGCATGATCTGGACGCCGACGGCGATCCGATGGAGGAAATCCTGGCATACATTCGGCGCAAGTTGCAGATGAGTCAGGAGGTACCACGGGAAAGCCGCCTTTTTGCCAACGAGCTTGTACAGGGCGCGCCGCGTATTCACGATGCATTGTCCAATGATCTCAAGACACTGGTCGACGAAAAGGTCACGATCCTTACCGGCTGGATGGATCAGGGAAAAATCGCGCGGGTGCACCCCTACCACCTGGTGTTTTCGATCTGGGCCTTGACGCAGCACTATGCAGATTTCGATGTTCAGGTTCGTGCAATTCTGGGCAACGAAGATCCGTTCGAGGGCGCAGAAACTTTTGTTGACACGTTGTACCGCAAACTTCTGAGCCCCTGAAAAAAGGGGCCGAAAAAACGGCCCCTTGACGATCTGTCGCAATCCCCTCATTCGGCCGCCTTGGCCATCGGGTTGTTCGGATGCGTCGTCCAGTTCGCATAGGTTGGCTGAACTTCTTTTCCGGTCCGGGGATCAACCTCGCCCGCTGCCATCGGCACCATATCGATGCAGCCTTCGATCGGACAAACATCGACGCATAGGTTGCAGGCGACGCATTCGTCATCCATCACCTCAAAGACGCGGTCCTCGGACATGGAAATCGCCTGGTGGCTGGTGTCTTCGCAGGCCGCATAACACCGGCCACACTTGATGCACTGATCCTGATCGATCTTCGCCTTGGCGACGTAGTTGAGGTTCAGATACTGCCAGTCGGTGACATTGGGCACCGCACGTCCGATCACTTCATCAATGCTGGAATAGCCTTTCTCATCCATCCATTCCGACAGCCCTGCCGTCAGTTCGTCGATGATCTTGAAACCATAGGTCATCGCAGCGGTGCACACCTGAACGTTGCCGCAACCCAGCGAGATGAACTCGGCCGCGTCACGCCAAGTGGTGACGCCGCCGATGCCGGAAATCGGCAGGCCTCGTGTCGCCTCGGCCCGCGCGATCTCGGACACCATCGACAATGCAATGGGCTTGACGGCGGGGCCGCAATACCCACCGTGGCTGCCTTTGCCGTCAATGGACGGTTCAGGGCTGAACGTGTCCAGATTGACGCTGGTGATCGAATTGATGGTGTTGATCAGCGACACCGCATCCGCGCCACCGTTTCTGGCTGCCGCAGCCGGTTTGCGGATGTCAGTGATGTTCGGCGTAAGCTTAACGATGACCGGACGGTCGTAATACTGTTTGCACCAGCGCGTGACCATCTCGATATATTCCGGAACCTGCCCCACGGCCGAGCCCATACCACGTTCACTCATCCCATGAGGGCAGCCGAAGTTCAGCTCGATCCCGTCCGCACCGGTTTCTGCCACGCGTGGCAGAATGGCCTTCCATGCTTCTTCCTCACACGGAACCATGATCGACGCGATCAAGGCGCGATCCGGGTAATCGGATTTGACCCGCGCCATTTCCTCCAGGTTCACCTCGAGAGGGCGATCCGTGATCAGTTCGATATTGTTCAGGCCCAGCAAACGGCGGTCGGCCCCGTAGATTGCGCCATAGCGCGGGCCATTCACGTTCACGACCGGAGGTCCTTCTGCGCCAAGCGTTTTCCAGACAACGCCGCCCCACCCGGCTTCGAAGGCGCGGCGCACATTGTATTCCTTGTCCGTCGGAGGCGCAGAGGCCAGCCAGAACGGGTTGGGGCTGGAAATGCCCAGAAAGTTTGTCGTCAGATCGGCCATGGCTTCTCCCTTCCCGGCTCAGCCGGATTTTTTGAATATCATTTCGGTCGGGCGAATACGCCCGGCCTTGAGGTTTTTGACGTAGTTTTGGAACTTTTCGGGCGCCGTTTCGCCCATCATCAGGTGGATTCCCAGCGGCGCTGGTCCGGTCTCGGCTATCTTGGCAAACACGTCTTCGAAGAACTGGATCGCAAACGCGGTGCGGTCTGTTTCGGCAACCAGCTCAAGACCAGCCGCGGCCGCAGCGTCTTTGTATACCTCTGGCGCGTGAACAAAGGAGGTTTCCGGAAAAGTGGACCAGGGAAGCGGAAAAGCCAGCGGCTCATCCACCTCTCCGCCCATGACGTCGAACAGGGCAAAGGTGCCACCGGTGGCCAGTACGCGTGACACTTCAGCGAACAGCCCCGCTTTGTCTTCGATATTCATGCCCACATGCATCATGACGGCAAGGTCGAACCCGGCATCCGGCACAGGCATGTCCAGAGCACTGCCAACGTGAAAGCTGGTCTTTTCGGAATGCCCGACCAGATCGCTGAGCGCAGTTGCGGTTTCCACGAACTCGGGCGTCAGATCGACCCCTGTCACCGTTGAGTCATATTTGTCCACTATGTACCGGGATGTGCCTCCGATGCCGCATCCAACATCCAGAACGCGTGTCGCATGGGTCGGGGAAAGTTGCGCAAACAGGTTGTCGGTCGCAAGAACGCCGCCTGTATGGAATTCATCCCCCGCCTTCAGATCAGCGACCGTGGCCGCATCCGGGTCGATGCCGCTGGCCTTCAGCGCCGCGCGGACGCGTTCGGTCAGTGCACCGGTGGTATAGTGTTGAGCAACAGCTTGTTCGATCTGGGACATGGGAATACCTCAGCAGCGAAAGGAATGGGGTGAATACCCCACCCTATCACGAAACGAGCGTTGCGTGGATGTCCATCGCCGCGTCCCGACCTTCGGCAACGGCCGTTACGGTCAGATCTTCACCGCCCGCAGCGCAGTCACCACCAGCCCAGACACCAGCCAAGGAGGTTCGGCCAGCACCGCTGACGGCGATCTTGTTGCCATCCAGCGTCAGGCCTTCGGGTGCGCCCTCCAAGGTCTGCCCAATAGCCTTGAGAACCTGATCGGCCGGCAAGCGGATCGTTTCTCCGGTTCCGATCAGCTGACCGTTCTGGCTGGATGTATATTCCAGCTCGATCTCGGTTGCGGTACCATTGCCGTGGATGGCCACCGGCTGAACATTGGTCATGATCCGAACGCCATGCGACGCTGCCAGGTCCTGCTCGTACCGGCTGGCCCCCATGGCATCCCGGCCGCGGCGATAGGCAATCGTGACGTTTTCGGCGCCCAGAAGCTTGGATTTCACGGCGGCATCCACAGCTGTCATGCCCCCGCCGATGACGACCACATTCCGTCCAACGGGCAGATCGGCAAGGTCGCTGGCCTGCCGCACGTCTGATATGAAATCGACCGCGGCCCGCACACCGTCCTTGTCGACGCCGCCTGCACGCAAGGCGTTGACACCGGCAAGACCGATGGACAGAAACACCGCGTCGTAGTTTTCGACCAGCCCATCCAATGAGATGCTTTCGCCCAAAACCGAACCGGTCTCGATTGCAATCCCTCCGATTTTCAGCAGCCAGTCCACCTCGGCCTGTGCAAAATCGTTGGTCGATTTGTAGGCTGCGATACCATATTCATTCAGGCCGCCGGGTTTGGGCTTGCTTTCGTGGATCACCACGTCATGGCCCAGCATCGCCAGCCGGTGGGCACAGGCCAGACCCGCAGGCCCGGCCCCCACAACGGCAACTGTCTTGCCGGTCGAAGGCGCACGTTCAAACGGATGCACACCCGAGGCCATGATTTCATCGGTAGCGAAACGTTGCAGGCGCCCGATCTCAACCGGCTTACCCTCGGCGGCCTCGCGAACGCAGGCCTCTTCGCACAGCGTTTCGGTTGGACAGACCCGAGCGCACATTCCGCCCAGAATATTCTGTTCCAGAATCGTGCGCCCTGCTGATTGCGGTTGACCGGCTTGAATCTGGCGAATGAACAACGGGATATCGATATCCGTTGGACAGGCCGTCACGCATGGCGCGTCATAGCAGAAATAACAGCGATCTGCGGCTACTGCGGCCTCATGCTGCGCAAGCGGCGGGTGCAGATCGGTGAAATTCGAGGTCAGCTCATCGCTTGAAAGCCGCCCGGCTACGATACCGGGTGCCATCTGGCCCTGTGCCATCACTCTACTCCCTGTAGATAAGTTTGTTATGCTCTCAGCTTGCCACAAATAAATTTTTTATCAATTGGTAAAATTTGCCAAATGGTCAAAAAATGAAAAGCCTTGCAAAAACAACTGCGTTTTTGGGCACTTCGCCCGCGGATTAAGCATGAAAAGCGTTGAAACATTGGGTCCAAAGGCAGGATTTGGCCAAGAAAGGGATGTGCGGGGATTGGCAAACAAGGTTCTGTGAGCATGGCTCACCGCCGATTTCACCTTTCGACAGGAACCGGGCCAACCTCGGAAAACCTGCAAAATGACCTTGCTCACCGCTTCCTCGGCGCGATGAGAGGAATACCATAGATAACAAGAAATCAAACTTTCGGCTTTTGACGCCCCACCCCGCTTGCTGTAACCCGGATCAAAGGGTGCCGGTTCCGGCAGCTTTCAGGAATGGGCATAGATGCAGGCAAGTTCTCGGAAATTCAACATCGCGGTTGTCGGGCAAAACAACCGCCTGCAATATGAGGCCTTGTTGTTTGCGGCCTCGCTTCGCCATTGCTCGCCCGGGTTCAAAGGCCGGCTGTTTGTCGCCACACCCAACCCGGGCCCGCGCTGGACCCACAACCCCGGCATCCAGGACGAAGACGTTCTGAAAGCCCTGAAACAGTTGGATGCCGAAATCCTGCCCTTCGACTCGCATGTTTTTGGCGAAAGCTACCCATATGGCAACAAGATCGAGGCTTTGTTGGCCCTGCCGGAAGGTGAACCCTTTGTGTTCTTTGATACGGACACGCTGATCACCGGCGACATCACAAGCGTTCCGTTCGATTTCGACCGCCCTGGAGCCTCACTGAAGGTCGAGGGCACGTGGCCAAAGCCGACGCTGTACGGCCCCGGCTTTGACGGTATCTGGCGGGCGCTTTATGCCCGCTTCGGGCTGGATTTCGAAAGCTCGGTGGATCCGGACCAACCCGATGGTTACTGGCGGCGCTACCTTTACTTCAACGCGGGTTACTTCTTTTACAAATGCCCCAGGATGTTCGGTGAACGGTACCTGGACTACGCAAGAACGATCCGGGATGAAAACATTCCCGAACTGACGGGCCAGAACCTTGACCCATGGCTGGATCAGGCAGCTCTGCCGCTGGTCATTCATTCTTTCGGCGGTGGGCGAGATGCTTTGCCGGACGGGCTTCTGGATGGGTCCGTCAGCTGCCACTATCGCCTGTTCCCTTTGCTTTATGCCCGCGAAAGCGATCACGTGATCGATGTGCTGGAAACCGTCGTGGCCCCCAACAAGGTCAAAAAAGTGCTCAAACAGTATGATCCGCTGAAAAAGCTGGTTCTTCAGGGCAAAGGCGAAAAAATCCGTGCGCTCTTTGATCAGGACAATCTGCCGCGGCGGGAACAGGCACTGCGCAACGCGATCAAAAGCAAAGGACTCTGGCTGCGCTGACAGGATCGTTGTGCGCAGGCGGGCAATGGCCTACAGATTCCGCAAGACAGATACCAACAGGAGATTTTCACGATGTCTGACGGCCCGACCTACGGTTTCGACACATTGCAAATTCATGCGGGTGCCCGCCCCGACCCGGCGACCGGAGCACGCCAGACACCGATTTATCAGACCACGGCCTATGTGTTCCAGGATGCGGACCACGCAGCGGCCCTGTTCAACCTGCAAGAGGTGGGCTTTATCTATTCCCGCCTGACCAACCCAACCGTCGCTGTTCTACAGGAACGCGTGGCGACGCTTGAAGGCGGCGTCGGGGCGGTGTGCTGCTCGTCCGGGCATGCGGCACAGATCATGGCGCTGTTTCCGCTGATGGGCCCCGGCTGCAACGTGGTCGCCTCGACCCGTTTGTATGGCGGTACGGTCACGCAGTTCAGCCAGACGATCAAACGCTTTGGCTGGTCCGCCAAGTTCGTGGACACCGATGATCTAGACGCCGTGAAGGATGCCATCGACGAAAACACCCGCGCCGTGTTCTGCGAGTCCATCGCCAATCCGGGCGGTTACGTGTCTGATATCCGTGCGTTGGCGGACGTTGCTGATGCAGCGGGCATCCCGCTGATTGTCGACAACACCTCGGCCACGCCCTACCTGTGCCGTCCGATCGAGCACGGCGCAACGCTGGTTGTGCATTCTACCACCAAGTACCTGACCGGCAACGGCACCGTCACAGGCGGGTGCATCGTGGATTCTGGCAAGTTCGACTGGTCCGCGAATGACAAATTCCCGTCACTGAGCGAACCCGAGCCTGCCTATCACGGCCTGAAGTTCCACGAGACCTTTGGCCCGCTGGCCTTCACCTTCCACGGCATTGCCATCGGTCTGCGTGATCTGGGCATGACCATGAACCCGCAGGCAGCCCATTACACGCTGATGGGGATCGAAACACTGTCGCTGCGGATGGAGCGCCACGTGGAGAACGCCCAGAAAATCGCAGCGTGGCTGGAAGCGGATGACCGGGTGGAATACGTCACCTATGCGGGATTGCCGTCATCACCGTACAAGGATCGGGTCAAATCGCAGTATCCACGTGGCGCAGGTGCATTGTTCACCTTTGCGGTGAAGGGCGGCTATGACGCCTGTATCAAACTGGTCAACGCTCTTGAGATTTTCAGCCATGTGGCCAATCTGGGCGATGCCCGCTCGTTGATCATCCATTCGGCCTCGACCACCCACCGACAACTGACGCCGGAACAACAGGAAGCCGCGGGCGCGGGCCCCGGTGTCGTGCGGGTGTCTATCGGCATCGAAGACGTGAACGACTTGATCGCGGACCTTGATCAGGCCCTCGCCAAGGCCAGCGCCTGACAATGGCCGGGCACGACACAAACGACCTTGGCCAGCCCATCGGTTTGCCGGTGTCGGGTGACTTTCCGCGCCCGACGCCGCCTTATACACCGATGGAAGGCCGGTACTGTTCTGTCGTGCCACTGGATGTGAATCGCCATGCGCCCGGACTTTTTCGGGCGTTTGCAAATGACAGGGATGGCCGTAACTGGACATACCTGCCCTATGGCCCGTTTGACAGCGAACCGGAATTTGAAGACTGGGCCCGCACCAACTGCATGGATGCAGACCCGATGTTTCATACCGTATTGGATGCGGACGAAGTGCCGGTGGGCATGGCCTCTTATCTTCGGATCGAACCCGCAGCGGGTGCCATCGAAGTCGGCCACATCCACTTTTCGCCGCTGCTGCAACGCAAGCCGCAATCGACCGAGGTCATGTACCTCATGATGAAGCGGGTTTTCGATGAGCTCGGCTATCGCCGGTACGAGTGGAAATGCGATGCACTGAATGCACCGTCACGCAATGCCGCTGAACGGCTGGGATTTACTTTCGAAGGGGTGTTCCGGCAGGCGACCCATTACAAGGGCCGCAATCGGGATACGGCGTGGTACGCGATCATCGACACCGAATGGCCGCGCATTCGCGATGCATTCGAAGCCTGGCTGTCGCCCGACAATTTTGACGGCACGGGCCAGCAGCGCAAACCGCTGATGGCCCGCGCGAAAGCGTGATCTTAGTCTGAAATCTCGAATTCCATCGAGACACTGACGGAAACCGAGACCTCGCCTCCCGCGACGGGAACACCACCCGCATCCGCCATGCTCAGCGCGCGCATTTCTGCCATCGGACGAATGCCAGCCGTTTGTTCCGAGATCGAATGAACCGGACCAAGCGTCACGCCCGCTGCCTCTGCCAACTGCTGTGCTTTGGCCGTGGCTTCGCCAACGGCCTTGGCACGCGCCTGCGCCTCGATCGGGTTGGGATCCTGCACGCCAAAGCTCAAGCCCCCGAAATCATTGGCGCCGTCCTGAATGACCGCGTCCATGATCTTCCCCAGTTGGGTCAGGTCGCGCACACGCACAAACACGCGATTGGACGCAGTAAAGCCGGTGATTTCCGGTGTCTCCCCATTCTGTCCATGACGACCCGACCAGACGGGGGACAATGACAGATCCCGTGTCTGGACGTCACGATCTTCGATACCCATCTCGGTCAGACGCGCCAGGACTTTGGAAACGGCATCCGACGTCGCCTGCATCGCAGCCGAGGCTTCGGCGTTTTCGTTGGTCACGCCCAAGGTTATCGTCGCCATATCAGGCGCAATCTGCACTGTTCCGGTTGCATCAACGTTGATGCGACGTTCTTCCGCATGAGCGGCCCCGGCAGCCGTTGCCGCCATCATCGCGGCCAGAAAAGCGAATGTCTTCAAGGTTATCACTCCAAATTACTCTGCTTTTAGATGGGTTGACGGGTCCTTGCGATACAAGAGGGGATACCGCCTTTTTCTTTCCCTCGGCGGGTTCCTGCTTTAATGTCGGTCTGCAAACGCAAAGTCGTTTGCATTGACATTGATAATTATGGTTCCTCCGGAATATGAAACCCGCTTTTGCGCTGTCTTTTTCTGCGACCGGAATAACACTGCACCACCGTTCCGATGACGACTGGTTTGTCGTCGGTACGATTCCGCTGGATGTTCCGGACTTGTCCGCACAGATACAGGCGTTGCGGGAAAAGGCATTTGCGCTGGAAAATGATCTGAGCTGCAAGCTCGTGCTGCCAGAAGATCAGGTTCGGTTTCTAAAGCTTTCGACCGATGGGTTGCTGCCGGAAGGCCGGACGGAACGTATCGAAAGTGCTCTGACCGAGGCCACGCCTTACGCCCTGTCGGAACTGAGTTATGACAGTCACACCGAAGGCGGCACGACCTTTGTTGCCGCCGTGGCGGTTGAAACTCTGGCCGAAGCACGGACCTTTGCCTCGGAACATGGTTTTGTGGTGGTGGCGTTCACTGCCGAAGACAAAGAGGGCGCGTTCCCGCGCGAGGCGTTGTTTCGCGAAACCTCGGACGCTTCCGATCTGTCACACCCGGAAAACCAGCCATCTCCGGTGGAAATGGACGCAGTTGAACAGGCTGATGATTCCGGCCTGCCCACCCATCCGATTGCCGGCACCGCCGCGCCCGAGGCTTTCCGAGTACCCCGGGAAACAGCGAAAAGCCTTGATGCATCTTCAAGGGTAAACCGGTCTGCCATTGCTGTCTTTGCCGCTGTGTTTCTCGTTGGTGGACTAGTTGGTATTTGGCTGGCATCGGGGTCCGACCCTGAACAGGATCAGGCGGAACAGAGCCCGGCGCAGGTTGCGGTTTCGACTTCTGAACCGGCCGCAGAGCCCCTGCCTGAACCAGAGCTGGACACGGCTGCGCTGGAAACCCCGCAACAAGTCGTTCCGGACCTTACGACCGATGACGCCGAAGAGCCAGCGAACGAGGCCTCAGAAACCGAGACCGGCACGCAGCCGGATCTGACTGCCACAGATGCAGCCATTCTGGAGGCCCTCAAAGTAGCCCCTACCGCGGTGGAATCCGTCGCTCAGGACCCCGAGACACAAAAAGGTGTCGAGGCCGTTACGGGCATAAGCACGACAGCGCCAGCGGCACCGGAAATACCCGAAACTGTTGAACCGCAGGAATTGTATCTGGCATCACTCGACAACGCCGATCTGTTCGAGGATGCGGTTGCCCTACCGCCCGACCCCAGTTTTGACACCGACGCTCCTTTTGAACCCGACGTATCCCCCAACATTGCGGGCACTCGGTTTGATCTGGATGAGAACGGCCTGGTCGTGCCAACACCGGAAGGCACCGTGAATCCGGAAGGGATCGTTGTTTATCTGGGGCGCCCATCCAAGGTTCCGCCTGAAACTCCGGTTCGTTTCGAAGAAGAACCGGTGGTCGACGAGGTCGACGACAGATTGGCGGGCATTCGGCCCAAGCCACGCCCTGCTGATCTGGTCGAGAATTTCGAGCGCGGTCAACTGGGTGGCCGGTCATTGGAGGAATTGGCATCCAAGCGGCCGAAAGCGCGCCCGGAAAGCCTTCAGACCAAGCCACAGGTCGATGATGCACCAACGGCCTTGGCTGTCGTAAGAGTACCGCGCCCCAAATCCCGCCCTGCCGGATTGGCCCCTGCCAAATCAACTGTTTCAAACAGTTCGAATCTTGGGTCCACAGCAGCATTGGATCAGAAATCCGATGAAGCAGGATCGTTCCAACCAAAGACCGTCGCACCCAAAATCCCTTCGACCGCGTCGGTCGCACGACAAGCCACGATCGACAACGCAATCAACCTGCGCAGGCTGAACTTGATCGGGGTCTACGGAACGCCAGCCAACAGACGCGCATTGGTGCGGCTTCCCAGCGGGCGTTACAAAAAGCTGAAAGTCGGAGACCGCCTTGATGGCGGGAAAGTGATCGCGATCAGCGACAGTGAGCTTCGATATCAGAAAAAGGGCCGCAACGTGACCCTGGCGATGCCGCGCAGCTGAAAACCGGCAATCGATCTTCTGACGTACCAACCGTCACATAAAAGCGCCGAAGGCAGATGAACTGCCCCCGGCGTGTCAGTGCGTTGCAATCAGGCTGCGGAAATCTCGCCGCTTTCGATCTGTTCGCGTTCGATGGATTCGAATAGCGCCTGGAAATTTCCCTCGCCGAAACCGTCGTCGCCCTTGCGCTGAATGAACTCGAAGAAGATCGGTCCGATGACGGTTTTCGAGAAAATCTGTAGCAGAATCCGGGTCTCACCACCGTTAACGACGCCTTCACCATCGATCAGGATGCCGTGTTTCATCATCCGGTCCAACGGCTCCTCGTGGCCGGCCACGCGGGTCTTGGACATTTCGTAATATGCCTTGTTCGGGCCCGGCATGAATTTCAGACCGTTTTCCGCAATTGCATCGGTCGAGGCGTAAATATCGTCACTGCCGACAGCAATATGCTGAATGCCTTCACCTTTGTATTTCTTCAGGTAAGACACGATTTGCCCCGTCTCACCGCGGTCTTCGTTGATCGGAATGCGGATACGACCACAAGGAGACGTCAGCGCCCGGCTGTACAACCCGGTGAACTTGCCCTGAATGTCAAAGAAACGAATTTCACGGAAGTTGAACAGGTCGCCGTAGAACTTGAACCACTTGTCCATGTTGCCCTTGTAGACGTTGTGCGTCAGGTGATCGAGATAGAAGAAACCCACACCCCGTGGTTTGGATTCCTTGATCCACTCGAATTCCTGATTGTATGGCGATGTGTCGTAATATTGATCGATAAAATAGATCAATGATCCGCCGATGCCCTTGATCGCAGGCACATTCATGGTTTTGTCAGCGCCGTAGTAAGGTTCTGCACCTTTCGATACGGCATGGTCATAGGCCTTTTGCGCATCAACAACGCGCCACCCCATGGATGGCGCGCAAGGGCCGTGCTCGTCCACGAACCTCGCGGCAAAGCTGTCGGGATCCGCGTTCAGGATATAGGTGACATCCCCTTGCTGCCACAGCTCGACGGCGGGTTTTTCTTTGTGGCGGGCCACCAGATCAAACCCCATCTTCGCGAACAGATCACGTAGCTCCTGCGGTTCAGGATGGGCAAACTCGACGAATTCAAACCCATCGGTACCGGCAGGGTTTTCTTCGCTGATAACAGATTTCGGGGCGTTGTGTGGGAAAGGACCCATGGCGCGTCTCCTTCGAAAACAGGAATTTCTTTGCTGATTCAAAAATATGACTTTTATGACGCTGTTTCTGCGCATTGTTTTCGTGTAAACTGCCGATAGGCGCGCAAAACGCGCATAAAAGTTAATAAAGGCAGGATTTTTCCGCACATGCTGGACGCGACCGACAAGCGATTGCTTTCCGCCCTGCAAAAGGACGCACACCTGACCGCGCACCAACTGGGCGAAATGCTGAACCTGTCGCCCAGTCAGGCAGGACGCCGCCGCCAGCGGCTTGAGGCCGAAGGGTACATCACCGGGTATGCCGCCCGACTGGACCCGTTGAAACTGGGTCTGCAAGTGCAAGGCTTTGTTCAGGTCCATCTTGGGACTCATGGCCCTGAACAATCTGCAAGCTTCGCCCGCATGGTCGACACCCGCCCCGAAATTACCAGCGCATGGACGATGACCGGTGAGGCAGATTACCTGCTGCACATCTATTGTGACGATCTTTCCGCGCTCAACAGCTTGCTACATTCGGTCATCCTGCCGCATCCTGCCGTTGCAAGGGTCCATAGCCAGATCGTAATGGACCAACTGAAACGCGACGCCCCCCTGCCCACCTGAACGGGCCCGAGAGGACACATATGGACGTATTCCTATATCAGGCTTCGATCTATCTGGCAGCGGCGGTCATCGCCGTTCCCCTGTCTGCACGGCTGGGACTGGGGTCGGTGCTGGGATACCTGGCCGCCGGGATCATCATTGGTCCTGTTCTTGGGCTTGTCGGCGCGGAAACGGAAAACCTTCAGCACGTTGCCGAATTCGGTGTGGTGATGATGCTGTTCCTGATCGGTCTGGAACTGGAGCCGCGCGCCCTTTGGGATATGCGCGACAAGTTGCTGGGGTTGGGCGGGTTGCAGGTTGCGTTGTCGACGGCTGCGATCGCTGCCGTGGCAATGTACGCCAACCACCCCTGGTCGGTCGCCCTGGCCGTAGGGCTGACCTTGTCGCTGTCATCCACGGCAATCGTTCTTCAGACTCTTTCGGAAAAGGGCCTGATGCGAACAAATGGCGGTCGAGCTACGTTTTCGGTGCTGCTGACGCAGGACATAGCGGTCATTCCGATCTTGGCCTTGCTTCCACTTCTGGCCTTGCCGGCCATGCCTCATATCGAATCGGATGGTTCGATTGACCGCGGGGCCGGAGACCTTCACGGCGCGGACCATCACAGCCTTTCTCTGGTCGAAGGTCTGCCGGGTTGGGCCGTCACGCTGGTTACGATCGGGGCAGTGGTGTTTGTCATCCTGGCCGGTGTCTACCTGACCCGCCCGCTGTTTCGCTTCATCCACGCGACCCGCCTGCGCGAGATGTATACTGCTCTGGCGCTTATGATCGTGGTCGGGATTTCCTTCCTGATGACCCTCGTCGGACTTTCTCCTGCCCTGGGCGCCTTCCTGGCGGGCGTGGTTCTGGCCAGTTCCGAGTTCAGACATGAAATGGAAAGCGACCTTGAGCCATTCAAAGGGCTTTTGCTTGGGCTTTTCTTCATCACGGTCGGTGCCGGTATTGATGTTGCCTATTTCTTTGATGATCCCCTTGACCTGATCGGTCTGGCGCTTCTTTTGATCCTTGCAAAAGGGATCATCCTGTATCTTGTAGGCAAGGCCTTCAAGTTGCGTGGGCGCGATCACTGGCTGTTCACCTTGGGGCTGGCGCAAGCGGGTGAGTTTGGTTTTGTTCTGCTGGCATTTTCCACGCAACAGAATGTCATCCCCCCCGACCTGTCCCAAAAACTGCTGATGATCATCGCTTTGACGATGCTGATCACACCGCTTCTGTTTATCATCTACGATCTTCTGTCGCGAAAGATCGGCGACACTTCCAAAGAACCTGTGCCGGACGAAATTGACGAAAAAGGCCCCGTCATCATCGCCGGGATTGGTCGGTTCGGGCAAATTGTAAACCGGCTGGTGCGGGCCAGCGGGTTCAAGACGGTTGTGCTGGACCACAACATCGAAACCATTCAGCTGATGCGCCGTTTCGGCGTCAAAGGGTTTCTGGGCGATCCTACACGCCCTGAATTACTGCGCGCTGCGGGATTGGAAAAAGCGTCGGTCCTTGTCGCTGCCATGGATGACCACAAACAAGTCACGCGACTTGTCGGGTATGCCAGACGGCAGCGCCCTGACCTGCACATCATCGCACGCGCCCGCGACCGGACTCATGTGTACGAGCTCTATCAGGCTGGTGCCAACGACATCGTGCGGGAGCTTTTCGACAGCTCATTGCGCGCAGGCCGCTATGTTCTGGAGAATATCGGGCTGAGTGAGTACGAGGCCGCACAGGCGGAACAGACCTTTTATCACCATGACCGGATGTCTGTTCGCGATCTCGCCGAACTATGGGTCCCGGGTCTGCCAACTGCCGAAAACAAGAAATACATCGAGCGTGCACAGCAGCTGGAAAAGGATCTGGAAACCGCGCTGCTGGAACTGGCCGAAAAACACGCCAAGAAATCCGCCTGACCCAAGCCTGTGCCCGGGTCAGGCAATGAATCAACCGTCAGACACTCCTGCCTCGGCAAAGGTTGCCATACCGGAATGGCAGGCCACGGCGCTTTTGAGAATATTGATCGCCAGCGCCCCGCCCGACCCTTCGCCCAGCCGAAGACCAAGGCTCAGTAGCGGTTCCTTGCCCAGCTTCGCCAATACGGCACCGTGTGCGGCCTCGGCGCTTTGGTGGCCGGCCACGGCGTGATCCAGCGCGGTGTCCGACAGCCTCCACAGGCAGGCAGCGGCGGCGGTACAGATAAAACCGTCAAGGATCACAGGAATGCGCAATATCCGCGCGGCGGCAATCGCCCCTGCCATCGCCGCAATCTCACGACCTCCGAGGCAGCGTAGGATTTCAAGGCCGTCCTCTGACTTGTGCAACGCTACACCTTCGGCCACAACGCGGGTCTTGTTGGTCAACCCCGAATCATCGACGCCCGTCCCACGACCTGTCCAATCGGCCGCGTCACCGCCGAACAGCGCGCAGGCAATGGCGGCTGCCGGGGTGGTGTTGCCAATGCCCATCTCGCCCACGACCAACAGATCAGCCTGCGAATCCACGGCCTGCCAGCCGGTGCGCAGCGCGTCCAGCAATTCGGCCTCCGTCATGGCCGGTGCCTGGGTGAAATCTGCGGTCGGGTTGTGCAGATCCAGCGCGTGAACATCCATCGTTGCACCCGCCGCCCGGGCCAGTTGGTTGATCGCCGCACCGCCATGTTCGAAGTTCATCACCATTTGCACGGTCACTTCCGACGGAAAAGCCGAGACCCCCTGCGCAGTGACTCCGTGGTTTCCGGCAAAGACGATGACCTGTGGCGCCGCGATCTGTGGCCGGGCATTTCCTCGCCATCCTGCGTACCAGATTGCCAAATCTTCAAGTCGCCCCAGCGCGCCCGGGGGTTTCGTCAGTTGTCCGTTTCGCTCTGCCGCGCCCTGCGCCGCGGTGGCATCCGGCCCCGGAGCCGCTGCAAGCGCAGCACGGAACGCGTTCAAATCATTCAGTTCAGGCAACATGAAAGCCTCATTGCATCAGAGTGGTCCTGTGTGTTTAACCGAAGCATCGAAACCAACAAGACCCCGAAAGGCACGGGCGTGCATAAAAACGACACCAATCCCTTTTCCCTGTGGGACATTCCGCTGGCTCTGGTGCTGTTGACCCGCCTGCCCCTGCCCCGATTGCCCGAACCTGTATTCAAGCGGCAGGCACAGGCGGCATGGGCCTTCCCCATCGCCGGGCTGGCCGTCGGAGCGATTGCCTGTCTGGTCGGATGGTTGGCAATGGTCTTTCATCTGCCCCCTTTTGTTGCCGCGGCCCTATTGGTTGCAACGTTGATCATGACGACGGGCGCGATGCACGAGGACGGTATGGCCGATACGTTCGACGGCCTCTGGGGCGGGTTCACCGCTGAACGTCGACTTGAAATCATGAAAGACAGCCAGATCGGAACCTATGGTGTTCTCGCTTTGGTTTTTTCTCAGCTTGCTCGGGTTTCGGCAGTTGCCACGATTTTGGCAACCGGGTCGATTTGGGCGATTCTGGCAGCCTGCATGTTCTCACGCGCCTTGATGCCGGTTTTGATGGCATCCCTGCCAAACGCCAGAAAATCGGGGCTGAGCCATTCGGTGGGAACCCCCGGCGCGATTTCGGTCAGCATGTCCTTGGGCCTGGCCGCTCCAATCGCCGTTTTTCTGTGCGGGGGTGCGGCGATCACCGCCATCTTCTCTGCCGCCTCGGTTGCTGCCATCTTGGCGCTGACAGCGCGCAAGAAGATCGGCGGCCAGACCGGGGACATACTTGGGGCATCGCAACAACTGGCCGAGATCGCGTTTCTGCTTGCCATCAGCGCGCAGATCTAGGACACGCCGCCTGTTTCGATCCGCAGTGTTCCACCGCAATGCTTGCAATGCACGGCATCGGGATCATGCCGATACAACCCGCAGCTTGGGCATTTGTGACGTACCTTCTGCGGCATGAATATCGCCTGCGCCAAACGGACAAACAACGCGACACCCACGACCATGATGAACACCGAGAACAGCTTGCCCCAAGGGGTGCTCAGCGTGATGTCGCCGAAGCCGGTTGTGGTCAGGGTGGCCATGGTGAAATACAGCGCGTCTATGTAAGGCGTCTGGGCGTCTTCCGGAATGAAGAACACCAAAACCGCCGTAGAGGTGGCAAAGACAAATACCATCAGATTGATTGCCGCAATCACCGCGTCTTCATGGTTGCGAAAAAAGCTGCTGTCGCGTCGCAAGTCCCTGAGCAGATGGTATGAGTGGATCAGGCGCAAGGCCCGCAGAATCCTCAGGAAAGCCAGGTTGCCCGTCAGGAACGGATCCAGAACCAGCGAGACGATGACGACAATATCCGCCAGCGTATAAATCTGGCGCAGCAACTTCCAACGATCCTTTGAAATCCAAAGCCGCGCAGAGAAGTCCAAGAAAATCAAAAAACCGATCAACTGGCTTGCAAGGACCAAGCCGGGACCATGAGGGACGTGAGCCGTTGCGACAAAGAAAATGATTGTCGCAACATCGAACAGGATCAGAGCGTACCGAAACCAGACCGAAATCGGGTCATGTCCGATATACAGATATCTAACTGTCTGCTTCATGTCCGCCCTGTAGCTTGCTGCATATACAGTGAAATTAGCGGTACTTGCGGAATTCACCAAGCCACGAAAAAGGCCGCCCCGATGGTGGAGCGGCCTGTTGTCATATCGAACTCGCTGTCAGGCAGCGCGAGAGGTCAGAACTTCGTCCACCTGTTTGGCAGCGGATACTTCGCCGGCGCCGGAAACCGCCGCGACCTCGCGGGTCAGGCGTTCCAGGGCAGCTTCGTACAGCTGACGCTCGGAATAGCTCTGCTCGCGCTGGTCGTCCGTGCGATGCAGATCGCGGACCACTTCCGCAATCGAGATCAGATCGCCCGAGTTGATTTTCTGTTCGTATTCCTGAGCACGGCGCGACCACATGGCGCGTTTGACCTTTGCCTTTCCCTTCAGCGTTTTCATCGCCTGACTGATCACGTCGGGCGAGCTGAGCGACCGCAGACCGGATTCGGTAACCTTGTTGGTCGGCACGCGCAGAGTCATCTTGTCTTTCTCAAATGAGATGACGAACAGCTCCAGAGAGAAGCCCGCGACTTCCTGTTCTTCGATCGAGATGATCTGGCCTACGCCGTGGGCGGGGTAGACAACATAGTCGTTCGGGCGGAACTCGAGCTTTTTCGACTTTGTCATTCAGTTTTTTCCTTGCTTGCGGACGGGACACAGAAAACAAAAACACCACATGCGGGGACTTTTTCAGCCCCGACAGGCGGCGATATTGTCACAAATTCAAAGCTCCAAAGCGAGCATACTTGTGGAGCGCATCCCAATCTCGGTCATCATACAAGAACCAAGTATATCACAAAAATACGACACCCGAAAGTTTACCCCACGGTAAATTTTCATATTCAACCTGTTTTCAACAGGTTGTGCCGCGTTCTTTGCGCATCAAACAGGGGTTTGAGCGCGAATCGTTCAACCACCCTCGCCCGGTGCTTCCGAGAAATACTTCTCCATCTTGCCTTCTTCACCGTCGCGTTCTTCCGCATCGGGAAGCGGATCTTTCTTGGTGACGATCACGGGCCACATTTCCGAGTACTTGCGATTGAATTCGACCCATTGATCCATGCCCGGTTCAGTATCGGGGCGGATCGCGTCGGCCGGGCATTCCGGTTCGCAAACACCGCAGTCGATGCATTCGTCGGGATGGATGACCAACGTGTTCTCACCTTCATAGAAACAGTCCACCGGACATACTTCGACACAGTCAGTATATTTGCAGGCGATACAGTTTTCGGTGACAACATAGGTCATGATCGGATTCCCGTTTGCGGTTTGAGCGTTTAGCTAATTCAGTCTGGCCTACTCTTCAAGATATGATCAGCGATCTTCGGTGCGAGAAAGATCAAGTGAACGACGATCTTTCTTTGTCGGGCGACCTTTTCCCTCAAACCCCGGATTTTTGGGCGGAACGTCCTGTTTTTCGGTCATATCGAAATACAGCGTTTGCGCTTCGGGGGCCGGACCACGGCGATCCCCGATTTTTTCGATGCGAACGACGCGGACGATACGGCCCTGAGCAAAGGTCAGAACGTCGCCCGGTGCCACGGCCTGCGCCGGTTTTTGCACCCGGTTTCCGTTCAACCTGACATGGCCGCCGCTGACCTGTTTGGCGGCCAGGCTGCGGGTCTTGAAGAACCGCGCCTGCCACAACCATTTGTCAATCCGCAGCTTGGCCTCGGCCATTTCGGATCAGTTGCCGTCCTTCAAACCCATCAGCGCGGCTGCAAACGGGTTGTCGGGATCAATCGCCTTTTCCTTTTTCGGCGGCCGCGACGAGAAGGTCTTGGCGCCCTGAGGCTTGCCGCCCTTCTTGCCATGCGGTTTGCCACGGCCATCCTGCGGTTTGCCGCGCGGTTTGCCCTTGCCCTGCCCCTGCTCGCGGCGCGGGCCTCGATTGGGCTGTCGCTGACGGGCCCAGGTGAAGGTGTAGAACACTTCAACCTCGGGTTCGTCTGACACTGGTTCTGCGGGAAGGCTGTCCGCGCCAGCCTCGGCTGCCGCCTCGGTGCCGTCGGTGGCCTCGGCTGCCGCCTCGGCGGGTGCGGCGACCTCTTCTGCCGCGACTTCACTTGCCGGGGCTTCTTCGGCGGTCGGTTTGCCCGCCTCAGCTGCCGCTGGCGGTTCGACCGGCGCAGGTTTGACTTTCGGACGCTCGCCGCGTTCCGCCTTGTATCCCAGCCCCTGCATAAGGTCTGCGAACTGATCCAGCGTCATACCGGTGATCGACAGCATATCGGGTTTGGCTTCGAATCCGCCGCGGCTGTCTTCTGCGCGCAGCATGTCCGCCAAACGTTCCAGCATGTCGATACGGATCGAACGCTCGCCCGCATCGCGGTAGCCACACATGGTGTCATAGCCCTGCGGTGCATCCTTGGCGACCGGCACGGTCACCAGGCCCGGAGGCGGCGCTTCGGGGAATTCCTGCAACCCGCTGGACAGCGCCCAGAGCACGAGACGCAGACGTGTGGGGGCCGGTTTCAGCAGCAGCGGCATGAAAATGGTGAACTGGCCGAACCGGATACCATGCTTGCGCAAGGCGCCGCGGGCGTCCTGATCAAGATCCTTGACCTCTTGTGCGACCTGGGCGCGGGGCAGGATACCCAGCGCTTCGACCATGCGGAAAGCAAAGCCTTTGGCAAGGCCGCTGAGTTCCTCATCACGGGACAGGTTCAGCAGCGGCTCGAACAGAGCGGCCACCTTGCGGTCAATGAAGTGCTGCAAACGGCGCTGCACTTTCTGCTCGACATCCGGCCCCGCCGCTTCGTCAACGAACACTTCGACCATGGGTTTGAGAGGTTCCGCCCCGGCAACCAGCTTGCCAACGGCGTATTCACCCCACATCAGGCCACCCTGATCAGTGAAATCAATTTCAGTATCGGGCGCGTTGTAGAAGCGATCGGCGCGCAGATGGAATTGCGGCGCGAGTGCTTGCAGAGACGCCGATTTCAGAGCTTTCGCCTCGGTTCCCTGCGCGCTTTTGTCCGGGATGAACCGGAACCCTTCCAGACGACCGACGAATTCGCCTTCGACGGTCACTTCACCCTTGTCATTTACTTCGGCCAAAAGGGCCTCCTTCTGTTTGAGCCGGCGCAACAAAACCGATGTGCGCCGATCCACAAATCTTTGCGTGAGACGCTCATGCAGAGCGTCGGACAGTCTGTCTTCTACAGTGCGGGTTTCGTCACGCCAATGTGATTCGTCACGAACCCACCCTTTCCGCTGCGCAACATATGTCCACGTGCGAATATATGCCAATCTTTTAGATAAAGCGTCGATATCGCCGTGGGTCTGATCGATCCGTCTGATCTGCCGTGCCATGAACTCGTCGGGAATGGTTCCCCGTTCATGCAGATGGCCATAGATCACCTCCAGCAAGCTGGCGTGTTCCGCGTGGCTGATACCGCGAAAATCAGGGATTCTGCACACATCCCACAACAACCGGATGGACGGGCCGTCGCTTGCACGGGCGACAACCTCGGTCACTTGCGACAGCGATTTCAACGCGTTCAGGTCATCAGCAGGGCGGGCCTTGATCAGGTGTTCATCATCCGGGCTGACCTCAAGCGAGTCGATCAACGCTTCAATCGAGCCGAACCGAAGGGCGGCGTTCCGCCAGTTCAGCTTTTTCATCGGCGTAAACCGGCTGTCCATTATCGCCTGTGCCACGCCCTCGTCCAGCGGCGGGGCCTCTCCGGTTACGCCGAAGGTGCCATCCGACATCCCGCGACCTGCCCGGCCTGCGATCTGCGCCAGCTCGTTCGGCGCAAGCGGACGCATCCTGCGCCCATCGAATTTGGACAGGGATGAAAACGCAACGTGGTTCACATCCAGGTTCAACCCCATCCCGATAGCGTCCGTGGCAACCAGGTAATCAACCTCGCCGTTTTGATACAGGTCCACCTGTGCATTCCGGGTCCGCGGGCTGAGCGCCCCCATGACCACCGCGGCACCACCTTTCTGGCGGCGCAGCAATTCGGCGATGGCATAGACGTTTTCAACCGAGAACCCCACGATGGCGCTGCGCGCAGGCATCCGGCTGATCTTTCTGGAGCCCGAGTAAACCAGCTGTGACATCCGCTCTCGCCGCACGAACTGCGCCTGGGGGACCAGCGCCGAAATCGGGCCACGCATTGTGTCCGAGCCCAGGAACAATGTCTCGTTCGTGCCGCGAGACCTGAGCAGACGGTCGGTGAAGACGTGACCCCGTTCCGGATCGGCACAGAGCTGGATCTCATCGATGGCAACAAAATCAGCGCCCATGCCTTCCGGCATCGCCTCAACCGTGCACACCCAATACTGGGCGCGGGGCGGTACGATCCGTTCTTCACCCGTGACCAGCGCCACCACCGACGGCCCACGGATCGCAACGATCTTGTCATAGACCTCGCGCGCCAGCAGGCGCAGCGGCAGACCGATCACGCCGGTCCGATGGCCCAGCATGCGTTCGATAGCGTAATGGGTTTTACCAGTGTTGGTCGGGCCAAGTACGGCCACGATTCGGGATGACCCGCTCACATTCGCCCCCTGCCCCGAGCCTTACAGCGCCTTGCCTTCAACCTGAGGCTTCAGCCGATTCACGGCATTGGTTACTTCTTCGTGATGAGGATGTATAGACAACGCCCGAGAATAAGCCTCGTAGGCTTTCCGAGGTTCCCCGATAACTTCAAAGATCAGACCCAGACCGTAAATAGCCTCATAGTGATTTGGATTCAGCGTCAGCACATGTTCCAGATCGGCGGCTGCCATACCAAATCGCTCGACCCCGAAAAAGGCAGATGCGCGCAGATGCCAGCCTTCGGCAAAATCAGGCGCGTGATCCGTCAGCGCGGTCAGGTGATCCAGAGCAGCGTCGACGTCGCCCTCATCCAAGGCCTCGCGTCCCCGCTCCAGCAGCAGATCAGCCGACGCAGACCCCGATTGCGACCACAGCGCCTGCAACTGCCGATCCAGTGCAATTGCCTGTTCCGGGGTCGACTGCGCCAGTTTTTGCAGCAACGCATCCTCGTCCCGTGAATCCGCCTGCTGCGCGAAACAATTGGTGGAAAACGTGACTAGGACAAAAAGTGCCGCAACGGTACCTTTGAGATTGTGAATTGCAATGCTCATAACAATAGTCAGTGTAGCGTTGCGACCGGGGATGTCCATTCACGGCGCACTAACAATATGAGGAAAAGCATGAGCGAGACTCTTGAAAAGGCGGCTGCCGCACTGAACGAAAAACTGGATGGCGGCGCGTTTGATGACACGGCCAAGTTCGCCATCACCGATCTGGGTTCGATCGTTCTGGACGAAAACGGTGCGCGGGTCAGCGATGAAGAGGCCAGTGTCACCATGAGCGCTGATGCAGAGACATTCGAACAGATCCTCAGCGGTGAGCTGAATCCGACCGGCGCGTTCATGTCCGGAAAGCTGAGCATTGACGGCGACATGGGTGTTGCCATGAAGCTTGCCTCGGTGCTGGCCTGATGGAGTTGTCGCCGGCCCCCTTTTTTGAAGACGTGGCCGGCGGACCTGCCGGTGGAAAGGCCCATTGGTTGACGACGTCTGACCAAAAACGCATTCGCGTGGGTCACTGGCTTCCGGATGATGGCGCACATGGCACCGTCATGATGTTCCCCGGACGCACCGAATATATCGAAAAATATGGCAGTACCGCCGGTGAATTCGCGAAGCGCGGCTTTGCGATGCTGGCCGTGGACTGGCGCGGTCAGGGTCTTGCGGATCGGTTGCTGGACAACCCACGCATCGGCCATGTCGATCATTTCACCGATTACCAATATGATGTTCAGTCAACCCTGGACCTTGCAAACGCTCTGGAATTGCCCAAGCCGTGGTACGTCGTCGGGCATTCGATGGGCGGTGCCATCGGGTTGCGTGCCGTCATCGAAAAAGGGTGTTTTGCCGCGTGCGCGTTCACCGGCCCGATGTGGGGAATTTTCTTCACTCCGGTCATGAAACCTCTGAGCCGCGTTACAGCGTATTGGGGCACCGCGCTTGGCCTTGGCGAACGCACCCCCCCGACCACGACGCTTGAAAGCTATGTCCTGTCGCAACCTTTCGACGGGAATATGCTGACCCGCGACCCGGACATGTACCGGATGATGCAAAATCAGCTGAATGCGCATCCCGAACTGGCTCTTGGTGCCCCTTCCAACCGCTGGCTGCGCGAGTCGCTGGACGAATGCGAATGGTTGATGGAACAGCCCGCCCCAAAAACACCCTGTCTGACTTTTCTGGGCAGCCACGAACAAATCGTCGATCGCAAGGCCATACGGGCGCGCATGGCCAATTGGCCGAATGGTACATTGATCGAAATCCCGAACGGTGAACATGAAGTGCTGATGGAAGCACCGGACGTTCGGGGCCCGGTTCTGGACCAGCTTGCCAGGCATTTCCGGGCCAACCAATCAAACGGGGCGTCCAAGCTGGTTTCCACGTAAACCTTTTCACCTTGGGATTGGCCGCTTGTGATCCGCGCGCGCCAACCCTAGATGTTTGCAAAAGCAGTCTACAAAAGGTGATCCATGCGCGACCTTCCCTTTCCCGTCCGTGACGCAAACGCAATGGGCGGTGCCGACAATCTGGGCAATCTTCCCGAATGGGATCTGACGGATCTCTACGCCTCTGAAGAGGCGCCCGAACTGGCGCGCGACCTGGACTGGCTGGAAGGCGAATGTGCCGCCTTTGCGGCAGACTATGAAGGCAAGCTGGCAGAGCTGGACGCCGCGGCCCTTTTGGCCTGCGTTCAGCGCAATGAAAAGATCAACGCCGTCGCGGGCCGTATCATGTCCTTTGCCGGCCTGCGCTATTACCAACTGACCACCGACGCAGAGCGGGCCAAGTTCCTGTCGGACATGCAGGAAAAGATCACCGTGTTCACAACGCCTCTGGTGTTTTTCACGCTCGAGATCAACCGGATCGAAGATGATGTGCTTGGGGCGCATTTTGCTGCCAACCCAGATCTTGCCCGATACGAGCCCGTGTTCCGGCGCATCCGCGCGATGAAGCCCTATCAGCTGTCTGACGAGCTGGAAAAATTCCTGCACGATCTGGGCATTGTCGGCGACGCGTGGGAGCGTCTTTTCGACGAAACCATCGCCGGACTGACCTTTACGGTGGACGGCGAAGAGCTGAACATCGAAGGCACCCTGAACCTGTTGACCGAACAGGACCGGTCCAAGCGCGAGGCCGCGGCGCGCGAACTGGCCCGCGTGTTTCAGGAGAACATCAAAACATTTGCCCGTGTCCACAACACGCAGGCCAAAGAGAAAGAAATCGTCGATCGCTGGCGCAAGATGCCGACCGCGCAAACAGGGCGTCACTTGTCGAACGATGTCGAGCCCGAAGTGGTCGAAGCCCTGCGCGAGGCGGTCGTAGCCGCCTATTCCAAACTCAGCCATCGGTACTATGAGCTCAAGCGCAAGTGGCTGGGGCTGGATGTGATGCAGGTCTGGGACCGCAACGCGCCGCTGCCGATGGAAGACACCCGCACCGTGTCGTGGGAGGACGCCGAGAAAACCGTGATGGAAGCCTACGCCGCCTTCGATCCCCGCATGGCCGACATCGCGGCGCCGTTCTTCTCGAAAGGTTGGATCGACGCGGCGGTTAAACCCGGCAAGGCCCCGGGCGCCTTCGCGCATCCCACCGTGACCGAGGTGCATCCTTACGTGATGCTCAACTATCTGGGCAAACCGCGCGACGTGATGACGCTTGCGCACGAGCTGGGCCACGGCGTGCATCAGGTGCTGGCTGCCGATCAGGGCGAGATGCTGTCCTCGACGCCCCTGACGCTGGCCGAAACCGCCAGCGTCTTCGGCGAGATGCTGACCTTCCGCAAGATGCTGGACCAGGCCGAAACGCCCGAACAGCGCAAGGTTCTGCTGGCCGGCAAGGTCGAGGACATGATCAACACGGTGGTCCGCCAGATCGCCTTCTACGACTTTGAATGCAAACTGCACGCCGCCCGCCGCGAGGGGGAGCTGACCCCAGACGACATCAATGCCCTGTGGATGAGCGTTCAAGCCGAAAGCCTTGGCCCGGCATTCGAATTCATGGACGGGTACGAGACCTTCTGGGCTTATATCCCGCACTTTGTTCATTCGCCCTTCTACGTTTACGCCTATGCCTTCGGCGACGGGTTGGTGAACGCGCTATACTCGGTCTATGAAAGCGGTGCCGAAGGTTTCGAGGACAAGTATTTCGAAATGCTGCGCGCAGGTGGATCAAAGCACCACAAGGAACTGCTGGCCCCGTTCGGGCTGGATGCCAGTGACCCGAAATTCTGGGACAAGGGCCTGTCGATGATCTCGGGCTTCATTGACGAGCTGGAGGCGATGGAGGGCTGAGACGCCCGTAACAGAGGGTGGCGACATCTGCCTTGTGGAAAAAACTTGCCATGCCCGGCAATGTCGCGCCCAAGGGGACCTTGAATGCCCGCTACGCGGACAATGCTGCCGTTCCTCATGAACTGGTTTTCAACCGAACAATCGACTAGCCTTATCGTTGAATTATTCACAGATCGACTATGGGCATGAGCAACAAAAATTTTCGCAACGCTTCACTAACGGATGCAACCCGCTGCTTTGAAATTGAGACGCTAGCCTACGACGGCGATGAGGCAGCGACACATGAAAAAATTTTCAAGCGCATCGTTGAGTATCCACAAGGCTTTTTAATCCTGGAAGTCGACAACCAAATCGTTGGCTTCGTAAACAGCGGATGCGCGTATGATGTTGAAATGTCTGACGAAGACTTCAAAGAACTCATCGGGCATGACCCGGTTGCTCCAAATGTCGTGATTATGTCAGTGGTAGTAGATCCGGCACATCAGGGCCTTGGCTTGTCCACCGCGCTAATGTCTGAATTCGTCAAGCGCATGACTGACGCGAAAAAAGAAACCATCCATCTTATGTGCAAAGAACACCACGTCCCCCTCTATGAGAAGTTTGGCTATCGGTACACTCAGCCATCCGCATCTGATCACGGTGGGGTGCGGTGGCATGAAATGATGATGGACCTCCGTAGAGACTGAAATGCTAGGTATGGGCTCATCGCGGCCATACCAAGATCACTTCAACTGACTGTCTTTCGACCCCCGCCGATTGACACCGCCGCGCGCCTTGAACGCGCCGTCCCGCTCTTGCTGGCAATCCAGGCAGAGCTTTACTCCCGGCAACGCGACGCGACGCTTTTCCGGTATGGGTTCCTCGCATTCGGCACAATGGGTCAGGCTTTCGCCCTGGGGCCGCTTTTGCGCCTGCATCCGCGCCAGTTCATCTGAGATCGACGCTTCGATCTGTTCGCTCACGGCGCCGTCGCGTGCCCAACCTCCGGCCATCGGTCATCTCCTGAAATTGTGACACTCAGGATAGCTGAGCCGTTGGCCGCAACGCAAGTTACAGTGAAACCGCGCCCTCGAATACACGATCAATCACCTCTTGCGTCCCGCGTGAGAATTCCAAAGGGCAGGGATACTCCGCCCCGTCCCTGATTGATCGGCAAAAGGCCTCGACCTGCAACTTGTAATGGTCTGCTCCGGGGAAGCGAATGACCTGAACTTCAAGCCCCGGCCGGTGCAGCTCAACCCGAGCCTCGCCAAACACACGCGCATTGAACGGGGTCGTCAGACGGATCAAACCGCTTTCGCCGTGAAATACCATCTCTTGATGGGGATGCATCCGTATGGACACATAGCTGGAATAGGTAAATCCAGGGAACTGCGCGCGAATTTCAGTGAAGATGTCGATATCATCCTGCCAACGGATCGCGGATTGCACCGACACAGGCTCTTGCCCGGTTGCAAAGCGTGCTCCACCGATCACGTAGACCCCGATGTCACGCAATCCTCCGCCGCCCGTTTCCGCACGGTTTCGAATGTTCCGAGTGTCAGAGCGATTGTCGAAACTGAATGCACCGGTCACATGTACCAAATTTCCGATGGCACCATCTGCGATCAGTTTCCTTGCAAGCTGCCATTGAGGGTGATGGACGATCATGTATGCCTCGGCGGCCAGTAGGCCGCTTTGGTCCCGCTTTTGGATCAATGCATCGAATTCATCCGCCTTCATGGTCATGGGCTTTTCGCACAGAACATGCTTGCCAGCGCTCAAAGCCTTAAGGCTCCATTCCGCATGCATATGGTTGGGCAACGGGATGTAGACAGCGTCGATTCCGGCGTCTGCCAACAACGCATCATAGCTGTCAAATACTTGCAAATCCGGGCAAAAGGACTGAAACGGTTCTGCCTTTGCGGTATCCGAGGTTGCCAGCGCGGCCAAGCGCGCGCCATTGGCGGCATGTATCGCCGGGGCCATGTATTCGCGCGCAAATTTCGCTGCACCCAATACACCAAATTGAACCGGTCTTTGCATTGCACCCTCCGTACTCGGCTTGTTTCAAATTACGCGCTTCCCGAGGGGTCACCAGCGCTCGTTCTGCTGCGAAATCAAAGACAAAACACGTCTTTTCCTAACACAGCTTTCGACCTTCAGCCATTGATTTAGGGCTTTGGTTCAGTTTCCGCCAACACTCGCAAAAAACGCCCCCTGATCATCAGAGGGCGTTTTCCGTCATTGCTTGAACGCGATGAATCTTCCTGCGAGGCAAGAAGGGCGCAACTGTTAGCTTACGCCCAACATGCCTTTTTCCCGCGCCAGATCCCGCATTTTCTTTTGCAGCTTCTCGAACGCGCGCACTTCGATCTGGCGAATGCGCTCACGGCTTACGTTGTACTGTGTGCTCAACTCCTCGAGCGTGACCGGCTGATCCATCAGACGGCGCTGGGTCAGGATATCCTTTTCCCGATCATTCAGCACATCCAAAGCCGCCGCCAGCAATTCCCGACGCGCTTCCAGTTCATCGCGTGCTTCGTAGTCACCGGCCTGATCGGCATCCTCATCCTCAAGCCAGTCCTGCCATTGCATGGTGCCTTCGCCTTCGGACCCGACCGTGGCGTTCAGGGACGCATCGCCACCGGACATCCGGCGGTTCATGCTGATCACTTCTTCTTCGGTCACGCCCAGATCAGTGGCGATCTTCTTGACGTTTTCAGGGCGCAGGTCGCCCTCTTCCAGTGCGCCGATGCGGGCCTTGGCCTTGCGCAGATTAAAGAACAGCTTTTTCTGCGCCGAGGTTGTGCCCAGTTTCACCAGAGACCAGGATCGCAGGATGTATTCCTGGATCGAGGCACGTATCCACCACATTGCATAGGTCGCCAGACGGAAGCCTTTTTCAGGGTCAAACCGTTTGACCGCCTGCATCAGGCCCACATTGGCCTCGGAAATCACTTCGGCCTGCGGCAGACCATAGCCGCGATAGCCCATGGCGATCTTGGCCGCCAGACGCAGGTGAGACGTCACCATCTTGTGCGCGGCTTCGGTGTCCTGCTCTTCGACCCAGCGTTTGGCCAGCATGTATTCTTCTTCCGGCTCCAGCAGAGGAAACTTGCGGATTTCCTGCATATAGCGATTCAGGCCGCCCTCGGGCGTCGGTGCGGGAAGATTTGCGTAGTTTGCCATTATTGTGTCCCTCCGACAAATGTTTAGATGTTTAACATAGGATATGGGTAAGGAACCCTTCCCATTCAAGAGGTGCTGCTAACAGTCTGGAATTAATCTTACGTTAAGAAAAGGTAAAAAGCCCTTTTTCACAGGAGTTTGCTTATTATGACAGCGGTGCGCGCAGACGTTCGACAAGGCATTGCATATCTTGCGGCAAGTCAGCCTCAAACCGCAGGGATTCACCGGTGACAGGGTGCTCGAATCCCAAAACAGCAGCATGAAGCGCCTGACGGGGAAAAGCGCCTACAAAAGCGGCGTCGGCGGAGAACGCTTTGGCGGACAGCTTGCGCTTGCCGCCATAAACCGGGTCGCCCACCAGCCCGTGCCCTGCGTGGGCCATATGAACGCGGATCTGATGCGTTCGGCCGGTTTCAAGCCAGCACTCGATCAGGGCAAGACCCGCCGGCACACCAAATGTCTCGACAACGCGTGCGCGTGTCACGGCATGCCGCCCGCCATGAAACAGAACCGCCTGTTTTTGACGGTCGGTCTTGTGTCGCGCAAGTTGCGTTGTGACGCGCATGATGTTGCCGGGTTCAAAGCTGATCCCTTTGACACCGCGCAACCGAGGATCGTTGGCATCCGGCACCCCGTAACACACCGCACGGTAATACCGTTCGACGCTATGCGCCGCGAATTGCTCGGCCAGACCGTGATGCGCCGCGTCTGACTTTGCGACCACCAGAAGACCACTGGTTTCCTTATCGATGCGATGCACGATACCGGGGCGTTTCACCCCGCCGACGCCCGACAGATCGTCTCCGCAATGGTGGAGCAAAGCATTCACCAGAGTACCGCTGGGTGATCCCGGCGCAGGGTGTACGACCATGCCTGCGGGTTTGTTGACAATGATTACGTCCGCATCCTCGAAGACGATCTCGAGCGGGATGTCCTCGGGGCCGATATGGCTGTCTTCGGCCTCGGCCACGGCAATCGTGACCCGCGCCCCTTCGACCACCTTGGCCTTGGGGTCGCGTATCTCGGCACCGTCGATCTGTACCGCGCCCCCTTCGATCAGACGCGCAAGTCGGGTGCGCGACAGGTTTTCCCCGTCTGGCACATCGCGGGAAAGCGCCTTATCAAGGCGAGGCGGCGGATCGGCCGCGATCTGAAACTCAATCTGGCGGGTGCCCATGACTGTCCCTTCCGAACCTCAAGAACCGCAGGAAACTCCGCAACTGCGATTGCTGCGGCGGATGGTCATGCTGTTGACCGCGGTGATGATTGGCGGGGTTCTAGTGACATTCGCCCTGATTGTCATCCGCCTATCGGACCGCACACCCACCTTGCCGGATCAGATCGCGCTGCCCGACGGCGCCCGGGCGCAGGCCCTGACCATCGGGGCAAACTGGTATGCCGTCGCAACCGATGACAATCGCATTCTGATCTTTGACAAAACAACTGGAAAACTGCGCCAGGAAATCGCGGTCGAATAGGCCCTGCCAACTGTTCCGGCGGCATGAAAGATCCGGGGATTGTCCAGCCTCAGCCGGGAAACAGCCGAGTTCCGATCCACGCAGCACCCAGACGCTGATCCAGCGCATCCGACCGCATCTTGTGCTTGCCCGACACCGGCGCCAACATGATGTCACCCAAGCAAATCCTGTCACCAACCGGGAAAAGCTCTACGCTTGCGCATTCAAGGTCTTGCCCCAGGGTTTCAGCGATCCGGATCATGTCTTCAAAACGTTCGGGCCGGGGTTCAACAGTGCTGCTGGTTGGTGAATACAGCTCATCTGCAAGGTAATCGTAGTCGCGATCATGGAGCATCTGGATGCGCCCTCGCCCCCGGTCACGGTCAACCTGCACCAGCTGCACGCGTCCGGCGATTACCCAGAATTTCCAGGTGCCGGCCTGTCGATCCCCGGCGGACAAGTCTTCTTCGATGTGATAGAGGGGCTTTTGCGTGGCGCGCCACCATTCGCCTGTCCAGAACCCTTCGGGCGTTTTTGTCTTGTGCCACGCGGCCAGTTTCTGGTTGGCATCGTCGCGCTGCGTACGATCCAGCGGGAACGACAGGGCCAGCTTGTGACCATGGCTCATCGTTCCTTTCAACCAATACTGGCCGGGCCCGAGGTCGAGTGTTTCGGGCAATGCCGGAATGTGCGCCTCCCACATGCGCTGTGGGCAGGCGAGCAGTTCCGAGGCGCTGCCCACGTATTTGGACCGGTCAGAAATCAACGCATCAGGGACTTCGCCAAACAGCTTCATGACCACCAGCTTTTCGGCGAATGTCTTTGGCGCGCGCAGATCGGGTAATGACCGATGGCTATCCGCATAGTTGTACAAAGACATACCAAGCGCATTCAGCCGAGCAGGGTCACTGCCATAGTGTTCCCAACCGCGCGAAAAACCGACGCGTGGCGGGGTGTTGGCACCGTACAGATTGTCAGCTGCAATTGCGTCGAGATCAGCCTGTGCCGCCTTGAGATAGTCTTCCCTGTCAGAGAGCAGAGCAACGGAAACAACGCCGCCGGTGACGTCGTGGATTTCTTCGGTCGTAGCGCGCAAGGTGGGCAGGTTTGCCGGAAACTCCACCGGTTTGAGGCCCGCTCGGCCGTGGCGCGGCAAAGGCGCGTCGCCCGGTCTCACCCCCAGGTTCCGCAAACGTCGATCCAGAAACGAATGCCGTTTGATCCCGTTTGCAATCCACCACCGCATCCGGCGCCCCCACAGATGCACGGCAAGCGTTTCCTCTTTGATATACGCGTCCCTGAACTCTCGGACGTGAATGTCATTGGCCTGCCCTGCCCGTCTGAACGGCAAAGGATAAAAGACCGGTATGGGGCTGGCATGCTTCAACTCGTCGAAATGGCGCAGAAACCATGTCATGACGCCGGGGCCGTAGACGCTGTGCTCCTGATCTGACGCATGCGGCAATTCACCCGCGCGTTTCTGGCGTTCCAGTTCTTCCCGTTCTTCACCTTCAACCCAGGGGCGGATCGGATAGGGATCCTGGCAGTATTCGGAATACGCGTTCAACGTGGGGCTGTCGAAGGGCAGCCGCATAACAGCATTGCAGATGGTATCGCGGTTGAAATACCCAAAAACATGATCGGCCCTTGGTATCGGGGCAAGCGCCAAAACATCCGTGTCGCACCACAGAAAATCCGTTTTCTTCATCAGGTGCAATCTGAAGATATCGGATTGGGGCACCGGCGTCTTGAACTGGTTGTTCACGATGAACTGCGTAGGTTCGTGGATTTCGTTTGCCGACACCAGTTCGATACCATCCGGAACGTTGTCGACTTGCCCATAGTGGAACAAAACGACCCTGTGACCGCATTCGACGAATGACAGCATGCACATCTGCTCCAGAAAGCTCAGGCTGCCTTCCATCCACAGCATCCCAATCGTCGGAAGAGAGTGATCCGCAACCATTCGTCTATTTCTCCAGGGGCTGTTTTGTCAGGACTCTGTCCGGTTTTCGTCAGTCGAAGACGGCGCGCTGGCCGACAGGCGTTCCTTTACGCCACGGTCCTTTGCGACAAAATCCACAGCCGGTTTTTCAAGAAGTTTCTGGTACAGCTCATCATACTCGGGCAGCTTCAGCAGATCGTTGATCAGGGCCTTGTGCCAGCGGAACGCTCTTCTATGCAGCCGTCGAAGCCTGTCGTCAGCGCGAAACTCTTCCAGCACCGCATCCACTTCATCCTTGTACCGCAGGATTGTTTCATCCTTGGCACCGCCACGGTTCCAGCGGTCCCAATATTCGGTTCCAAGTGTCTGCGAGGAATGATTTGCCCGACCTCGGCTGCGCTTGGCCAGATAGGCCTGCGTGGATCTGACGGCATAGTGGTTGATCTGTGCGACTTCAAAACCAAACGGAGGCGAGACATGGTTGCCGAAGGGCGCAGGTTCCGTGGCGTGCCCTCCGGGCACGGACCGGAACACGCCGGCCTGAAGGTCGGCACGGGGGTGCGGGTTGTGCAACCCGAAACGAAGATAGAAATCGCCCTGCCTGAATAGGGATTTGACAAACCGGCGCCCTGCCCCGCCTTGTTCGAAATCCAGTTCACAATCGAAGAATTGCCGCGTCACCAGCGTATCGCGCATAACATGCCGACCACTGTTCGAGAAAATCTTCCAGGGGATGGAGATGACGTCAACGCCGGGCGTTGCCTCGATCAGATCATCAACCCTGTGATTTCCAACGTGAATATTCAGGAACTCATCCGCGTCCCCGACGTATATCCACTTTGCGTCTTTCACCACCGGCAAACGCCGTGCCTGCCTCAGCGCAGACCGATGAATCCCTCCGGTTCCAACCCGGTTCCTGTGAAACTCCACATGGCCCAAGTCCTGCAACCGTCTCAGAATCTGGTTGGTACCGTCTGTACAATCATTGGTGTAGACAATGATCCGATCAAACCCCAACACCTTGTGATGGGCCACCCATTCCAGAATATAGGGACCCTCGTTCTTCATCGCAGTGATGAGGACTTTTTCAGGCTTTTCCATCGCTGCCACTTATCCCCGCCGCCTAGCCGTTCTGACCTTTGCTGTCATCTTGCGGGACAATCTTTTCAATGGCGATCTGCGCGCCGGCAATCGCGCGGATGCGCAACTCTCGGGGGTGCTGGCCCAGAAATTCGTTGACCGCACGGATCACGCCGTCGCCCCACCAGCCGCGGCGGTGGTAGTCGTCGAACGCCATGATCCCCCCAGGTTTGATCTTGGGAAACAAAGCGGCCAGATCAGCGGTCACGCCTTCATATGAATGATCTCCGTCGACATAGGAGAACGAGATGCTTTCATCATCAAAAAGCTCCAACGCAGGCACCGAAAAATCGCGGATAATACCGACCTTGCCCTCTTCGATCTCGGCCTCGAAAGTCTTTACGACCTTCTGGAAGATGGCCTCCATCTTTTCGTCTTCGGTCCGACCCACAAACGCGGTTGTGTGCGACTCCTCACCAATATGCTTCCACGGGTCAATCAGAAAAAGCTGACTGGGCTCGATCAGTTTCAAGATTGTCGGAGAGAACTCACCCTGCCAGACACCGATTTCAACAGCCAAGCCCCCCTTTGGCAAACGCGAAAGGAATGTTCGGCGGATTGCTTCTTTGCTGTTTTTGCGTTTGGTCGCCTTGTCAGCCTTCGGTTTCTTCTGGCCGCCGGGCGCAACACCGATAACCTTGGGTTCGTTCGACATCTCGACCTCACTTGCAGACGGGTATCCCATTCACTCAAAACCCGTTTTGTTCATTGCGCCATGGCTACCACGCCACAGCCTCAAGAACCAGAAGCTATGTGTCCTTTTTGCCAAGCGGTGGCAACTTGTCGATGCCAAGCCACGGTGGCTGCAAGCTGGTTATCCGGTATCGTGCAGCATTACGCCCGAGGAAACTGTTTATCGCCGCATTCATACCCGTATATGACCCGCCTCCGTGACGGCGATAGGATGTGAACGCGATACTGCCCCCGGGGGCAAGAACCCGGTCGATACGGCGCAACAGCTGGGTCATCACCTGCTCTGCCCGCACCCCGCGGATGATGACGACGCCGACGCTTTCGTCTTCAAACAGCTTCAGCATCAAGGGGGGCAGCGCCCGGTAGATATGCAATCGCCCGGCAAGAATGGGGTCGCGGAAATATTCCAGCAATGCATAAAACGTGCGATCCAACGCCTGTAGCTCGGGATCCTGAGTTGCATCCGGACATGTAAAACCGTCCCAAGACAGCCCCCACGGTCCTATGACCGTCAATTTCTCGACAGCGTCCAGATCAAGTATTTCTTCGATGATTTCAGTCTCAACATGTCCGATCAGCACCCAATTCTTCTTGCCACTGATTGATCGAAGAAAACTCTGCCGCTGGTCTTTTGTTCTTTCAACTTCCGGAGGGGCAGAAGGCAGGTAGACAGGATCCTTGGGATCGAACGGCACCGAAACCTGTTTGGCATCCGTAATTTGCGCATGCTGCGCAGCGGCCTCTTCGTAATCAAACGAGGTTTCGAGGGCATCGAGCCGAACGAACCAAGGAAAATTGTATGGCTTGGAGTTCTCGGGCTTGGACATCTTGCCGAGCCGCGTCCATTTCGCGACCTGGGCAAATGTGATGTCCGGGTCCTTGTACATTTCAGCATTGAAAGACAGATCGCCATCTTCCATCACGCCGAGGTCCAGCGCCTTGACATAGCGCCCGCTGCGAAAGCGGCTGAACTTTGCAACAAAATCCTGCGCCACCTCGGTTTTTCTGAGGCTTGCGATGCGTTCCTTGTGAAATGCAACTGCCTGATGATGCAATTGCCCCAGAACAGGATCGGATCGCAGTTTCTCATAAACCTTCCGAAGTCGCGCAACTTTGGACAGGATCGAGGTTTCTTCGATGTCGTTATAGCAATGCAGCTTCCAGTAAGCCTGACCTGTTGCCTCCATCTTCGGATGAAAACTCGAGGTGTTCACATCCCCACGCAACCGCTTCATCAGATAGCTTTCCACGGACCTCACCGCATAGTGGTTCATCCGAAAAAGCCTGCGCCCAAACCCGGCGCCCGTTGATGAATACGCCCACCCGCGTCTTCGCATGGCCGGCGGCAACGGATCACCGTCCCCGTCGACCCAGGCAAATCGATCCGCCTTGCTGGGTATCGGGCCGCGCGGTCGATGCGTGCTGATTGTGCGATACGATCCGTTGTTGCGAAACAGCGATTTGAACGCCCGCAAGTTATGGGGGCTGACGGCGCCAAGCTCGCCCGCACGGGTGAATTGCTCGACAATGAACCTGTCTTCGAACTCGACGATTCCGTTGTGCCCGAACAGCTGCCAGATTGCGGCAAATCCGTCCGCATGCGGCAATGCACGAAACAAATCGTCCAGTGTTCCGTCGCCGACGCGAATATCAAGAAATTCATCCACGTCGCAGACCAATATCCATTCGGCTTCTTTGCACCAGGGGTGTTCCATGGCGTTTGCATAAGCTGAAGCCTGAGGTCCAAATTCCCACGGGCCGGGATTGTCGATATGCGCCAGAAACCCCAGTTCCTGGCATCGCTGGAGGATCGCGTCGGTGCCATCGGAACAATCGTTCGAATTGACGATAAAGTGGGTGAAGCCGATCGAAAGATAGTATGCAATCCATTCCAGGATGAACGGCCCTTCGTCTTTCATCGTGGATATGACAAGTCTCATCGCGTCTACCTGTACCCGTGGCCCGCAAATTCAGGATAGCGGGAAAAAACGCATCTTTGCAGATGTATAGCGCGCATCCCTGCCTGCGGCTTTGTTACGGGCCCCGGAAATGCATTGCAAGTGGACGAGCCCGCCGGTTCAACGTCTGCCAACTCCAGATCCCGCAGACGGCCACGGCCCCGCACGCAGCGATCCCCCAGCGTGTCTCCGCCTTGAAACCGTCATTCGGATTGCCATCGCGCGCCAACCATCTATCGCTGGCATTCACCGCTGTCGAAGTCATTTGGCAGCACAGGCGCGGCATCTCGAGTGGATCATGACAGGCAATCTCAAAGATCAAAGGGCGCATGCGCTCTGAGCACAATGGGAAATCGTCAGGCAATTGCTTCATCCGATGTTGATGCAGAACTATTCCGGCAAAGCCATCGCGGACGCGTTCTGCATTTCTGTGGACACTGCCTACAGGTGGAAGCAGAGACTGCTGGAAGACCTTTGCAAAGAGGCCGTATCCATGCAGCCGCGTGACTTCGTTATGGAGAGTGTGTCCTCACTCAGGCAAGTGCGTGCGGAAGCGTGGGCCGGCTACCATTCCGCCACAGACCGAAAGGAAAAACGGGCATACCTCAACACGGTGACCCAAGCCGAAGCTCAGTTCGACAGAATGGGAGAACGCATCGGACTGTATGGGCGTCCCGACCAAAACCCACTAGACGCCAATGCCTACGGAGAAGTGCGCGAGGGTGAGCAAAGCGATATGATGCTGGTCCGCGAGCTCCAGATAAGGCTGGTTGAATTGCTTTCTCTATCCGGAGAAGGGCGTGAGTTATCAGAAGAAGATGTGACGGAATCATATGACGACCTGATTTCAGGCATAGGACTGACTACAAAACAGGCAAATGAGCAACGACCGATAACCCAATGTTTTCCCAAACGAAAAAGAATACCAATTCGCCCTCAAATAAAGTGATTACGCTCCCTTTTCTTGTTAGAGATGTTTTCTGAATAGTTAGAACTCAGAGCAAAGAATGCAGTTGACATCCAAGAAGGTCGGTATCATATGATGCCAAAGAACATCTCAGCGAACGAGCATTTTGGAATGGCAGCGCCTGACGAAATACGCAAGCAGCTCGCCAAACTATGCCGCTCGACCCGGACACGGACGGAAACTTGGACGAGAAAGAGGCCAAACCGATGGTCACCGGAAACCATTTGCGCACCGGGCACAATTGACGCGTTTACCAACGCGGGAGCTTGGGAGTTCATTGCTCAATGTCTAGATGACGGCGTCGATATCGAAGTTATGACGTTGGACAAGCCACCTGGGAAAACGGGGTATGTGATGCTTGTTCCGGGAAACCACAATGAAAGCATCTACATCAAGCTGGAGATCGCAGAGAGCAAGGTGATAGGGCGTAGCTTTCACGTAAGTGAGAAAAGGAACTACTAATATGGATAATGCACTTAATGGACCTGCAATTCCCACTCAGGTTTGTGAGATTTGCGGCGCAGCGGGCGCTACGATTTCCATGGTAGATCATGAATTTGACTATAGAGCCGGGGATAGACTGACAACCTTGAATGTACGCGTACCAGTTGTCGAATGCGCTTCTTGTGATGACGGATACTTTGCAGAAGGTGCCGAAACAATAAAGCACGAAGCAGTCTGTAATTTTCTGGGAAGGCTCACACCCAAGGAGATATTAGGACTGCGCGAACAACTGGGTATGTCGCAAGCTCAATTTGCGAGGCACACTGGAATCGGCGTGGCGTCAATCAAACGCTGGGAAACTGGCATAGTGATTCAGGGGCAAGCCTTTGACAACCAACTTCGGGCCCTGATCGAAGACTTGGTTGTCAAAAATGCTCAGTCTTGGACCTCGGTCTTCCGTACAGAGATTTCTGAAGCAACACGCCAGAGAGCACGCAGCTTTTCCTTAAGACCAAGCCACAGTAGACAACTCGAGGCCGCATAATGTACGTCGTAACATTCTACTCCTACAAAGGGGGTGTCGGCAGAACATTGGCTCTGGTCAACATTGCCGCGATGCTCGCTGAATCTGGTAGAAAAGTGCTCGCGGTTGACTTTGATCTAGAAGCCCCCAGCCTACCTAGTTTTGATATCTTTCAGAATGCCCGGAACTCGCAAGGGTTGGTGGACTACGTTTCGTCGTATCGCAACACCGGTATCGCTCCGAACTGTGAAGAGTTTATCGTTGAATGTGATGTCAAAAATAACCCGATTTGGGTGATGCCAGCAGGACGTCATTCTGACGGCAGCTATACAGAAGATCTAAATTCCATTGACTGGAGCGTCTTGTACGAAAAGCAAGACGGCTATCTCTTCTTTGAAGACATGAAGCAGCAGTGGGCACAATACAAAGGACATGGATTCGACTACGTCCTCATTGATAGCAGGACCGGACACACTGATGTTGGAGGAATTTGCACGCGGCATCTACCTGATGCCGTGAGTATTATGTTTTTACCAAATGATTCCAATATCACAGGCCTAACTCCAATTGTGAAAAGCATTCGCGATGAAAATCAAGATAGGCACTCAAAAATTGACCTGCACATTACTCCCACGAACGTTCCAGACTTGGACGACGAGAAAGGAATACTGGCGGAACTACTTCATGATGCTTCGGAAAAACTGAACAAAAGCCAAGAATTCTCAACCACAATTCACCACTATCAGAGCCTTGATATTCTCTCAAAGAGCCCTTTTTCGATTGCTCGACCAAATTCCAAACTTTCGCGGGAGTTGGATGAACTGCGGCTTAAGATCGTTGGCAGGAATTTAGCAGATCGAGAAGGAGCTCTATACACTCTTAGCTTAGTCCCTTCCGAACTAGATACTGCAAGGCAACAAGGAAATGTAGAGAAACGCGAACGACTGCACGAACAAACACGCAATATCTTGTTCCTTCACCCGAATGACGGGGAAGTAGCATTTTTGGCAGCTCAAGCTTTCGACGCTCTTGGCGATCAGTCCGAAGAGATCGAAGCGCTCAGCATTGCCATTGATTGTGGCCACGAGATTGATAGGGCGCGCCTGATCCGAGGAGTAAAATCCCTATCATCCTCCGATAGCACTAGGGATTCTTTAGCTGACTTGGTAGCGGTATTGCGGTCAAAGACGGCAACTGTCTTCGAACTCATTCCTGCAATTCAAGTTTTGAAAGAGTTTTCTGACGAATGGTTGGCCGCTGTAGCGGTCGCCCTAGATCGTCCGGACGAGCAATTCGCCATATTGCTGTCTGTCGTTTCGAATCTAATGTTGTGGCGCGAAGCGACACCACTTTGCGCCCAACGGCTTTTGGAGCTGTCCAACTTCAGCGGAATGCCGACTGATCAGAGGACACAAGCCCGCAATTACGCTATTTTGTGCTTAATCGCCTCTGGTCAATTCCACCAAGCAATTGAGTATATTGATAAGTTCTCTACCTCTGACCCATCCGAATACGTGGTTGAGAACCTGTTTAATCGCGCTATGGCGACGTGGGCTATTGACGGAGAACCGCCCATTGAACTCTTGCAAAACATTATCGAGCGAGCAGAAGCTCGCAACTCAAACCTATCTGTTAATGCAAGACAGTGTCTAGGCTTGGCACAAATTGCGCTGGGCGCACATGACGAAGCCATAGAGCAAATTTCAATTGCAGAACAACTGCTTAAACCCGGAGAAACGGTTTTTAGCTGCTGGACTTACTTAAATACACCAAGTGAGGAGCTCACCCAGCAGCTACAAGATATGAGGACGCTTGCGAACGAAGGAAGCAAGGTCATCCCCCCCTTCATGCAGGTCGAAGAAAACCACCTAGACTAAATTAACCTTTTGGCTCCGCCACTTCCGGTGATTATCACTAGACAATTAACCCAATCGTAACTAGGTTCCGTTAGAACGACGAAACACTTCTTGGAGTACTGAGATGATCTTTCATCCTGGTTCAGACGAGTAATATTGTCGAACTTTCTTGAAGCTTACGTAAGAGGCGCTGCAAATTGTAGCGCCTCTTTGTTCATCGAATAGAGAAAGCTGGAGCTCCCGCAGCGAACGCCCTGCCATACTTGGTGGAAACGGAACTCTAAGATAGCGGTAGCTTGCACCAAGGTGAAAGTCTTGCGAAAGACCCTCAACCGAGGTACATCACTTGAGTCCGAAAGAAACTTCAATCCCAAAGCACCGACAGAGCCCCACGGCAGAGCTGCATCTTTGCCCAATTTAATCGATGGCAGTCATAACGATGGATTTGAACCTCCACCAAAGCAGCACGCATGAGGTGGCCCAAAAGGTGGTCTTAATTATGTGATTTCTCATTAAGTTTCTGAAATTAAAATATTTTTCAGAAAATTATGGTGCGGTCGAGAAGACTCGAACTTCCACGGGAGTTACCCCACAGCGACCTCAACGCTGCGCGTCTACCAATTCCGCCACGACCGCACTGCCAATGACTTGGTAAAGCGGCGTATAGACGTTGGTGCGCGCGATGTGAAGAGGCAAAAACGCAGTGGTTTAAATTCCTTCACCACGGGCTTATCTCTGCCACTGGACAACACGCCATTGACCTGACAGGAGCCGCCGATGCCCCCGCCCGAAAACCTCCCGATCGTTCAGATCGATATCGTCTCGGATGTTGTGTGCCCCTGGTGCATTGTCGGGTTTCGACAGCTTGACATGGCGTTGCAGCAACAGGGTGTCCTTGCCCGGCTTTGCTGGCATCCGTTCGAGTTGAACCCGGACATGCCACCCGAAGGCCAGAACCTGCGTGAACATATCATGGCGAAATACGGCTCGACCGCCGAGCAAAGTCAGCAGGCACGGGACAAGCTTACCTCGATCGGGGCCGAGCTCGGCTTTGCCTTTAACTTCGACGATGAAAGCAGAATGGTGAACACATTCGCAGCGCATCAGTTGCTGGATTGGGCGGAATCAGTCGGCCGACAGCATCCTTTGAAACTGGCTCTGTTCGACGCCTATTTCAAAGCGCAGCGGGATGTCTCCGATATGGATGTTCTGCTGGAAGTTGTTCGATCCATCGGACTGGACGCGGACACGGCGCGACAAGCGCTTGAAAGCGGAGAACATATAGCCCCGGTGCGTGAAAAACAGCTGTTCTGGACCAGCCGGGGAATTTCAGGCGTGCCATCCATGGTTTTTGGCGGGAAATACCTGCTGACCGGCGCACAGGGTTCTGAAACCTATGCCCAGGTGCTGCAACGTTGCCTGTCCGAGGCAGCCTGACCCCTTTTCTTGACCGATTCAGACGGATATGAGACCGGCATGGAATGGAAAATCACCGATGGTCTGACCAGCTATGACGACGCCGTTGCCTTTATGGAGGCGCGCGTCGCCGCAATTGCAAATGGCGAAGCCGAAGAATGTGTCTGGCTGCTGGAACACCCGCCGCTTTATACGGCCGGCACTTCGGCCAGGATCGAAGATCTGACCGACCCCGATCGGTTTCCGGTTTACGAAAGCAAACGCGGCGGCGAATACACCTATCACGGGCCCGGCCAGCGTGTGGCCTATGTCATGCTGGATTTGAACAAACGTGGTCGCGACGTGCGTCAGTTTGTGAAACAGCTGGAGACCTGGGTGATCTCGGCGCTGGCGGAATTCAACGTGCAAGGCGAGATCCGTGAAGGGCGCGTGGGGGTTTGGGTTCGGCGTGATGACAAGCCGTTGACAGCGACCGGCAAACCGGCGGAAGACAAGATCGCCGCCATTGGTTTGCGCCTGCGCAAATGGGTCAGTTTTCACGGAATCTCAGTGAATGTCGAACCGGATCTGGAACATTTTTCCGGCATCGTCCCTTGCGGGATAAGCGAATACGGCGTGACCTCATTGGTCGACCTGGGCTTGCCGGTAACGATGGCAGACCTTGATGCCGCACTGAAAAAGACTTTCGCAGACGTTTTTGGCCCAGTGGCACCCTGAATCCATCTGTCGATCACTGCGCAGCGAATCGCTGCGCGCCACTGTTGCAAACAACAATCCCTGTGGCCGGCTGGCTCTGTTTCCCATGCGTAAGGCAATTAACCCTGAATTCGGTGGATTTATGGAAGTCTTTAAGCATTTTTTAACTCAGGTAGATACAAAGGCCCCGTTAACGAGTAATATGGAACTGCCAATCAAGAGTGAGTGGTATGTTAACCGGTGATCCAGGGCTCGCCCTCGAAATCCGAGAAGTGTTTGGTTACGAGTCTGCCGTTCCGACCCCAAATCGGAACGGCAATTCTCTTTCAGGCACCGCTATTCTTCCTGGTGGCCAAATCGGGACGAACCGACGCAGGCGCGGCCAGCCTGTTCCAGTTCGAGCGTCGCATGCCCCACCCCGAAACGAACTTGCAAAGTGTGCCTGACACTGTCCCGTACCATTTCGGCATCTGACCACGCGTTCGCATCGATGACCAGATGCGCCGTCAGCGCGGGCTGCCGCTCCTGCATGGCCCACAAATGCACGTGATGCACTTCGGCCACCCCATCCGTTTCTTCGATCGCCGCGGCTACCTGCTCTGGCTCCAGGTCGGGCGGAGCGCCCAGCATCAGAACGCGGACCGTCTCGCCTATCTCTTCTTTGACATGCCACATGATGTAGACCGAGATCAGGATCGTCACCGCCGGGTCCACCCATGTCCAGCCGAACAGGATCACTGCGGTGCCCGCTACGATCACGGCGATTGATCCCAAGGCGTCCGCAACATTATGGATGAATGCGGCCCGGATATTCATGCTGTCCTTGGCCATGGTATACGTCAGCGCAGCGGTTATGAGATCGACCACCAATGCCAGCGCGGCGACCCAGACCACAAGCCATCCGTTGATCGGCTCGGGTTCAAAAAACCGCATGACGCCTTCGTAGAACAGGTAGACCGACAACACGATCAACGTAGTGTAATTGACCAAGGCCGCAACGACTTCGGCCCGACCATAGCCAAAGCTCATCCGTGGATCGGCCGGACGCCGTGCAATCTTGCGGGCAAAAAACGCAATGATCAGCGCAACAGCATCCGAAAAATTGTGCAGCGCATCGGCAATCAACGCCAGAGAACCCGAAATGATGCCCCCGATGACCTGAGCCAATGTCAGGAACATGTTCACCGCAATCGCCCAGGCGACGCGCGCATCGCCAGCGTCTGGATCAATGTGGTTGTGTTGGTGACCATGCCCGGTGTGGGAATGCTGGTGTGCCATATCGTTTCATGTCCCTTGTTACGGCTTCCCAGAGCATGTAATTCCTCTAGCCACTAGAGGTTCAAGAGGTCAAAACCGAAAAATGTATTCGATCGGGGACTTATCGCGCCGAACCGGGGTGAAAATTCCGACAATCCGGTTCTATGAAGACAAAGGCCTGTTACCCAAACCAGAGCGAACCGCGGGCAATCAACGCCGGTATGACGCAGCCGCGTTGAAACGGCTGATCTTCATTCGCCATTGCCGTGATCTGGGATTGCCGCTGGCCGACGTCGTGGGCCTGCTGTCCCTTGAAGGCGCGTCTGGCAGCGACCTTAACCGGGCCCACGAAATTGCCCAAAAACAACTGGCCGATCTCCGGGACCGAATTGCCCGCCTGCAAAACCTCGAAGCGGAACTGACCCGAATTTCAGCGGCCTGCGACGGGCAGCACGATCATGTCTGTGCCGTGCTGCACGCGTTTCAGGATCATGGCGAATGCATGGGGCCCCATGGCGCCGAATGATCAGGCGAGAGCGGCGCTGATCTTTTTCGCGTGTTCACCGATAATCTCGAAATCCCCCATCTTGCCCGGCGGGCGCATGGAAACCCCTTCGTGGCGCGGCAGGACGTGGAAATGCAGGTGGAAGACTTCCTGCCCGCCTGCCGCCTCGTTGAATTGCTGAATCGTCACCCCGTCCGCGTCGAATGCGGACTTGACCGCCCGGGCCATCTTCTGCACCGTTTTCACAACCGCCGTCAGTTGCTCGGGCGTGGCATCCAGTACGTTGCGGCATGGTGTTTTGGGGATCACCAAAAGATGCCCGTCCGCGCGCGGCATGATATCCATGAAAGCCAGCGTTTCATCATCCTCGTACACGCGCATGCACGGGATTTCTTCGCGCAGGATTTTGGCAAAGATATTGTCGGGGTCGTAATCAGCCATCTCAAACCTCTGGATTGCGGGTGTTGGCACAGTTCTGAGACGCGCGTGGGCAACGGTCAAGGCGGAACTCTGCCAACGCCCATGCCGCATCGACAGTCCGGGCTTGAATTCTCATCCGCCATGCCCAGATACCCCACATTCAAGGCCGGAAAATCGTGCGGCGCCCGCGTGCCCGCGACAATTAATCTTGATCCAGATCAAACTCGGCCATTGAAGGTGCCCTCTTCACATTCTAAAACCAGCAGGAATCCCGCGCGTTGGAGAGGTCCGACTGCGCGGTGCAGTTGCAACAGGAGGCACCTATAATGGCAGACGCAGCCATTCACGGTCACGACCATGAAGATCAGCGCAGCTTTTTCCAGCGCTGGTTCATGTCGACCAACCACAAGGACATCGGGATTCTGTACCTGGTCGTTTCGGCCCTTGCCGGTCTGATCTCGGTGGCGATGACCGTTTACATGCGGCTCGAGCTGATGCACCCGGGCGTTCAGTACATGTGCCTGGAAGGCTTCATGGCCGACCCGTGTACCCCCAACGGACACTTGTGGAACGTGATGATCACCTATCACGGTGTTCTGATGATGTTCTTCGTTGTCATCCCTGCCCTGTTCGGCGGATTTGGCAACTATTTCATGCCGTTGCAGATCGGTGCGCCGGACATGGCGTTCCCGCGGATGAACAACCTGTCCTTCTGGCTCTATGTCGCCGGCACCTCGCTGGGTGTTGCCTCGCTGCTCAGCCCGGGTGGTAACGATCAGCTCGGCTCGGGTGTGGGCTGGGTTCTGTATCCGCCGCTGTCGACGACCGAAGGCGGCATGTCCATGGACCTGGCGATCTTCGCCGTGCACGTATCGGGCGCCTCCTCGATCCTCGGCGCGATCAACATGATCACCACCTTCCTGAACATGCGTGCCCCAGGCATGACCCTGTTCAAGGTACCGCTGTTCAGCTGGTCGATCTTCGTCACCTCATGGCTGATTCTGCTGTCGCTGCCGGTTCTGGCAGGCGCGATCACCATGCTGCTGATGGACCGCAACTTTGGCTTCACCTTCTTTGATCCGGCCGGTGGCGGTGACCCGATCCTGTATCAGCACATCCTGTGGTTCTTCGGCCACCCCGAAGTGTACATCGTGATCCTGCCCGGCTTCGGAATCATCAGCCACGTGATCGCCACCTTCTCGCGCAAGCCGATCTTCGGCTATCTGCCGATGGTCTGGGCGATCATCGCAATCGGCGTGCTGGGCTTTGTCGTGTGGGCGCACCACATGTACACCGTCGGCATGTCGCTGCGTCAGCAGGCCTATTTCATGCTGGCAACGATGGTCATCGCGGTTCCGACGGGGGTCAAGGTATTCTCGTGGATTGCCACCATGTGGGGCGGCTCGATCGAGTTCAAGACACCGATGCTGTTCGCCTTCGGCTTCCTGTTCCTGTTCACCGTCGGCGGTGTGACCGGTGTGGTTCTGTCGCAGGCCGGTGTCGACCGTGCCTATCATGACACCTACTATGTTGTGGCACATTTCCACTATGTGATGTCGCTGGGTGCTGTCTTCGCGATCTTTGCCGGGGTGTACTTCTACTTCAGCAAGATGACGGGTCGTCAGTACTCTGAGTTCTGGGGCAAGGTTCATTTCTGGCTGTTCTTCATCGGCGCCAACCTGACCTTCTTCCCGCAGCACTTCCTGGGCCGTCAGGGCATGCCGCGCCGTTACATCGACTACCCCGAGGCATTCGCCCAGTGGAACTTCGTTTCGTCGGTCGGCGCGTTTATCTCGTTCGCCTCGTTCCTGCTGTTCTTCGGGATCGTGTTCTACGCCCTGTTCCGTGGTGCGAAAGAGACACGTCCGAACCCGTGGAATGAATACGCGGATACGCTGGAATGGACCCTGCCGACGCCGCCGCCCGAACACACGTTCGAGCAGCTGCCCAAGCAGGAAGACTGGGACAAAGGCCACGCGCACTGATCCCGATCTGATCCAAGGAAACCCCGCCCACGTGGCGGGGTTTTTCGTTTCCACCTCTGCCGGTTCGCCAAGTGTACCAAAATCCGCTATGATACCCCCGCAGAACAGTCGGAGGATCGGCAATGCCGGAAATCGACTTTTGGTATTCAATCGGCAGCACTTACAGCTTCCTTACCCTGATGCGTCTGGACGACTGGTGCGCAGAACATGACGCCACCGTGAACTGGCGGCCCTTTAATGTGCGCACGGTCATGTCAGCCCAGCAGAATATCCCGTTCGCCGGAAAACCCGAAAAATCCGCATATATGTGGCGTGATATCGAACGTCGCTGTGCCAAGTATCACATCCACGCCAGCCTGCCCGCACCCTATCCGATTTCCGATCTTGCCCTGGCCAATCAGGTCGCTTTGTTTGGTATGAGGGATGGATGGGGCAAGTCATTTACCCAGAACCTATACCGCATCTGGTTCGAGGATGGCGTCGAGGCAGGCAGCGAAAGCGCCCTGTCCGAAGCATTGCTGCGGTGCCAGCAGGATCCTCGCCTGACGCTGGCTCGCGCGCGCAGCCCGGATATCGTCACCGCGCTGGAAGCTGAAACAGACATCGCCGTGAAACTGGGTGTTTTCGGCGCCCCCAGCTTCGTGGTGAGGCAAGAGGTGTTCTGGGGCGACGACCGTTTGGATGACGCCTTGTCCTGGGCGCGTGTGGGCCACGTGGTCTGATCAAAATCCGTCGACATGAGGCGGCACTGCGATATGTTTCCGGTATGCCGTACAAATGGAATCAGACATCCGAGACCGAACAGGAACTGCGCCTCTGGCCGCATAACTCACTGCCGCGACGTGGGGCGATGATTGCCATCCTGTCCGTATTTCTGTTCGGTTTGATCCCATTGTTGGCCGTGCTTGGGTCGGTCGTGTTGTGGGGCCTGTTACCGTTTCTGCTGTTGACGGTGCTTGGGCTTTGGCTGGCGATTCAGGCGAACTATCGCGCGCGCAGTGCGTTTGAGGTTTTCACCTTGTCCGGTTCACAAGCCCGCCTGGTGCATCACACTCCGGGCAAAGACCAACAGGAATGGTCGTGCAATCGCTATTGGGCACGACCTGAAATGTACGAAAGAGGCGGCCCGGTTCCACACTATGTCACGCTCGTCGGAGACGGGCGTGAAGTAGAAATCGGGGCGTTTTTGTCGGAAGATGAGCGCATCACGCTCTATGACGATTTGGCCAGGAAACTGCGCGACCCTGTCGCGCAGTAGGTGTTTCAGCCTGATGTCTCAGCAGTCGCCGTTTGACGCGGCGCAGAGGTGGTCCTTGACCATAGGCCCGACCTTGCCGAAATCCATCTGTCCGGTATAACGGGTCTTCAACTCGCCCATGACCTTGCCCATGTCGCGAATGGAACCGGCACCGGTCGAAGTGATTGCAGCCTGAATCGCCTTTGACACCTCATCATCATCCAGCTGCTTGGGCAGAAACTCTTCGATGACGGCGACTTCCTGCATCTCGCGCTCGGCCAGGTCCAGGCGACCGCCCTCTTCATAGGCGCGCGCACTTTCCTTGCGTTGCTTGGTCATTTTGCCAAGAATTTCAAGCACCTCTGCATCACCACAGCCCTTGACCTCTTCATTGTCCGAGGCGCGCGCGGCGATGTCGCGGTCCTTGATGGCCGCGTTGATCAACCGCAGCGTCGACAGACGCTCGGCTGCTTTGTCTTTCATTGCTTGCTTCAGGGCGGCATTCACCCGTGATCGCATGTCCATTTGGCTTGTCCATCCCCATGACAACGGAACCCCGAACATATCTAAACAAAAAGCGTGTTACAACCGGGGGCGAACAAGCTTAACCCATTGAAAAATAACGATAGCCCAAAAATTGAACAGACTTGACCCAAGCGCTTAACCCCCTTAGGTATGCGCCGGTTTACCTTGCAGGAGAGTCGCGCCATGGCCCAGAACGCCCCGTCCAAGCCCACCGCATGTCTGGCTTTGGCCGACGGAACGCTGTTTTACGGCATCGGTTTCGGTGCAACCGGACAGACCGTGGCTGAACTCTGCTTCAACACAGCGATGACCGGATATCAGGAAATCATGACCGATCCATCCTATGCCGGGCAGATCGTCACCTTTACCTTCCCCCATATCGGCAATGTCGGAGTGAACCCCGAAGATGACGAAACCGCTGATCCAGTCGCCGCTGGCATGGTCGTCAAATGGGACCCGACCGAGCCGTCCAACTGGCGCTCGGCCGAAGAACTCAAGGGCTGGCTTGCCCGCCGTGGACGCATCGCCATCGGCGGCGTCGATACCCGCCGTCTGACCCGGGCCATTCGCCAGCAGGGCGCGCCGCATGTGGCGCTGGCTCATGATCCCGAGGGCAATTTCGACATCGAAGCACTGGTTGCTGCGGCCCGCGGCTTTGCCGGGCTGGAGGGGATGGACTTGGCCAAGGATGTCACCTGTGCCCAAAGCTACCGCTGGGATGAAATGCGCTGGGCGTGGCCGGAAGGATACAAGCGGCAAGAGGCCCCCGCCCACAAAGTCGTGGCTGTCGACTATGGAGCAAAGCGCAATATTCTGCGCTGTCTCGCCTCGGCTGGATGTGATGTAACCGTGCTGCCAGCAACGGCAACCGCTGCCGAAGTGCTGGCCCATCAGCCGGATGGCGTTTTCCTGTCGAACGGTCCCGGCGACCCGGCCGCAACGGGTGCCTATGCTGTGCCGATGATCAAGGAAATTCTGGACACAACCGATCTGCCCGTCTTTGGTATCTGCCTTGGCCACCAGATGCTTGCGCTGGCGTTGGGCGGTCAGACAGTCAAGATGAACCACGGCCACCACGGCGCGAACCATCCGGTCAAGGATCTGGAAACCGGCAAGGTCGAAATCACTTCGATGAATCACGGTTTTGCCGTGGACGCACAATCTTTGCCGGAAGGCGTGGTCGAGACCCACAGATCGCTGTTTGACGGCTCGAACTGCGGGATTCGCATGACTGACAGACCTGTATACTCGGTACAATACCACCCCGAAGCGTCGCCCGGACCCCAGGACAGTTTTTACCTGTTCGAACGTTTCGCCGAAGCGATGGAAAAGAAAAAAGGGCAGGCATAAACCCTTAAGTTACCAGAGTTAACGGCACATTAACCTTGTTTGATCAACCCTGAGCGCAGGTAACTGTGCCAGGGTTTTTTAATGGTTGAACTTAACCTTCAGGATTTTACAAACGCGTCCCCGATCCCGGCGCCCGGATTTCGCAAACCGCTGGGCACATGCCTGCTGGAAACCGAGGTCATCACGCGCTCGCAACTGGACCATGCGCTGAGCCTGCAGACCAGGCAGAAAGCGCCGCTTGGCGAGATTCTGGTTGGCGAGGGGTATGCCACCAGGCAGGACGTTCTGAAGGCCCTGTCGACGCAGTTCGGGTGGCAGATCGCGGACCTCGAACAAATTCCACCGATGCCCGGATTGTGTGACCTGAAGCCGGTAGATTTCTGGCTTGAGCACAATGTCATTCCCTGGATGCGCATCGGCCCGTTGCTTTTGGTCGCCACTGCCCGGCCCGACCGTTTTGCAACCGTGGCAGCCGAGATGCAGGATTGCGACTATTCCATCCTGCCGGTTCTTGCGGATTCTCATCAGATCGACCGGGTCATTGCACAGCACTTCTCGCGGACACTCGCAAAAGCGGCCGAAACCCGTGTGAACGCGGAACAAAGCTGTCGCAACTGGACCGCCGGGTCCCGGCTCGTATCATCTGCGGCAACGCTGGGTGTGCTGTGTCTTTCTGCCCTGTTCCCCTCGATTGGATTGATGGTTTTGTTGGGCGCGGCCGTAGGCAGTTTGGTTCTTTTTGCAGCCTTTCGGATAATGGGCGCCCTGGCCTGCCTCAGCGACCGCATGAAAAAGCCGACCGAGCCAACAGAGGCGGCGATCGCGCTGCGTCACCCCTGCGTGTCCATCATGGTGCCGTTGTACAAGGAGCGAGAAATCGCGAGTGCTCTGGTGCAACGGCTTCAAAGGCTGACCTATCCCAAAGCGCTGCTGGACGTCATTCTCGTGCTTGAGGCGACGGATGACGTGACGCGCGACGCCCTTGCGCGAGTGGCTCTGCCCAGTTGGATGCGTGTAGTTGAAGTCCCCGAACTGAACGGGTTGACCACCAAACCGCGCGCCATGAATTACGCGCTGGACTTTTGCCGCGGTGACATCGTTGGCGTTTGGGATGCCGAAGACGCACCACAGCCGGATCAGATTGAACGTGTGGTTGCGCATTTCACCCAAGCTTCGCCCGAGGTGGTTTGCCTGCAAGGTGTTTTGGATTACTACAACCCCCGCACGAACTGGCGGTCGCGCTGTTTCACCATCGAATACAACAGCTGGTTTCGCGTGATCCTGCCGGGCATCGCACGTATGGGGCTGGTCGTCCCGCTTGGGGGAACGACGTTCTTTTTCCGCCGCGAAAAGCTGTTGGAACTGGGCGGTTGGGACGCCCACAATGTCACCGAAGATGCCGATTTGGGCGTGCGGCTTTGCCGAGCGGGTTACCGGACCGAGATGGTGGACACCGCCACCTTCGAAGAGGCGAATTTCCGTGCCTGGCCATGGGTGAAGCAACGCTCACGCTGGCTCAAGGGGTTCATGGTCACCTATCTTGTGCACATGCGGGACCCGTGGAAACTGTATGCTGATTTGGGTGCGGCCAAGTTTATCGGCCTACAGGCGTTCTTTCTGGGCACTCTGGGTCAGTTCCTGCTGGCCCCCGTTCTATGGATTTTCTGGCTATACGCCCTGGGCATGCCCAATCCGATGGAGCAGATCCTGCCGCAGCAGATCACGACGGCGCTGATCTGGCTGTTTCTGGCGACCGAGGCCCTGAATATATGCGTCGGAATCATCGCTGTATCCGCGCGCGAACGTCGGTTTTTGCTGCCGTGGGTTCCGACGATGTGTTTGTATTTCCCTCTGGGGGTGGTCGCCGGCTACAAAGCCCTGTGGGAACTGGCGACAAATCCGTTTTTTTGGGACAAAACCCAACACGGGCAGGCCAGCGAAGACGTTCCGCTGACCTGACGTTCATTTGTCGCGACGACTGGCATCCTGTTTCAGACGTGTCATGAAGGCGACCGAAATATGTTCCTTCAACGCCTGCCCCGCAGCCTCTTCGTCTCGGGCTGCGATGGCATCGACGATTCCCTTATGCTCACTTTGCGCAATCTCGCCACGACCCTGAACAGCCAGCGAAGTGGTCGCCATCAAAGCCATGGTCCGGTGAACCAGATCAAGCTGCTGAACCAGATAGCGATTGTGTGACGCCAGATGAATCTGTTCGTGAAACCGTCGGTTGGCGCGCGACAAGGCCGTTGGGTCATCGATCAGCTTGTCATCTTCGACCACCATGTCCTGAAGAACCTTGATTTCTTCTTCGGTGGCGTGTTTTGCGGCCAGACGCGCAGCCAGCCCTTCAAGTTCCCGGCGTACGATGTAAAGCTCGGCCATCTGGTTGTGATCCAGGGATGCGACGATCAACGACCGCCCGTCCCGTTCCAGCAGAGACTGGGTTTCCAACCGTTGCAACGCTTCGCGGATCGGGGTGCGTGACACTCCGAAACGCTCTGCCAGTTCGCTTTCGACCAACCGATCACCGGGCTTGTAGACGCCCACGTCGATGGCTTCCAGGATAAGGCTGTAGGCGTCCTTGGTCGGGGATCGGGTCTGGCTCATGGGATCGTTGGTCTCCTCGTTCGGACATGTCTAGCCGTGACAGGGGGCGGCGATCAAGTACAGCATTGAAAACCGCCCGACTGCGCCCTAAACCCAAGCTATGGTCAAACCTTCGTTTAGTCATGTCACACAATGGGTGTTCGATCTGGACAACACCCTGTACCCACCGCATATGCGGCTGTTCGATCAGATAGAAGTTCTGATGACGGATTATGTGGTGCAAGCCATCGGTGTTGACCGGGCCGAAGCCGACCGGCTGCGCGCGCATTACTGGCGGCAATACGGGACGACGCTGGCCGGGTTGATGGCCGAACATGATCTGGACCCCGACCCTTACCTGCACGCGGTACATCAGGTTGACATGAGCCACATGGACCCGGATGCGGAACTGGCCGATCACATCCGCGCCCTTCCCGGCCGGCGGATCGTCTACACCAACGGCAGCGCGCCCTATGCGGAACGGGTCCTCGAGGCGCGCGGCCTGACAGGCCTGTTCGACGCGATTTACGGTGTTGAACATGCAGGGTACCGGCCAAAACCCGAAAAAGCTGCATTCGAAACGATCTTTGAAAAAGACGGCCTTCAGACCGAAATGGCGGCCATGTTCGAAGATGAACCACGCAATCTCGCGGCCCCACACGAGATGGGAATGCGCACGGTTCATGTTTCTCCCGACCCGCATGAAGCCGATCACATCCACCATCACACGGACGATCTGACCGCGTTCCTGGCGCGCCTGCGATAGGCTGTCACAGTGCGACGATCTGCACGTTCTGCACACGCATCTGCGTCCTTATATGCGCTGCAGCGACGAACAGATGGAGACCCCGATGAGCGCGATTGACATGCCGCTGCGCCTGCCGATCTGGCAGCGCCTTTTCTTTGCAATTCCCGTCTTTGGATGGCTGGCGCGCGAGGCGGTCAACGCCAAGGCAGAAGACTTGTATTACACCGCCGCTGCGATTTTCAGCATGTGGGGCTGTTCCATCATGTTGTTCGGCCTTCCCGGCCTCTACATCCCTGCCCTTATGATGGTGCCGCTGATGTTTCTGATCCTCATCCTGATTTCACGGGGCTGAAATACGGGACAGGATGTCACTTGGCACTCGGGGCAGATCCGAACTAGGTTCTGCCCAGAATGATGAGAGGCGCCATGTCCGACAGCTGTGACATCCTGATTTCCGGTGGCGGGATCGCCGGTCTGACCGCCGCGGCGGTATTTGGAACGGCAGGTTTTGAAGTGATCTGCGTTGATCCGAGCCCTCCAATCACCGAGCGGGACGTGGACGGGTCAGATCTGCGCACCACGGCTTTTTTGCAGCCTGCGCGCGGCCTGCTGGAACAATGCGGTCTGTGGGCAAGGCTGGATGCACAGGCGGCCCCGTTGCAAGTCATGCGGATCGTTGATGCCGGGGGTGATTTGCCCGAGCCACGCGTCGTTCGCGACTTCAACGCGGCCGACATCTCCGAACAACCTTTCGGCTGGAACCTGCCCAACTGGCTGTTGCGCCGTGAAATGGTGGCGCGACTGGCCGAGTTGCCGAATGTCGATTTCCGCCCCGGCACCGCGACCACCAGCCTGTTCACCCGAACCGCCGAAGCCCGCGTGAGCCTGAGTGATGGCAGCCGCGTCCGGTGCAAGCTTGTGCTTGCTGCCGATGGTCGCAACTCGCCGATGCGCGAAGCAGCCGGCATCAAGGTGCACACAACACGATATGGGCAGAAGGCGCTGGCATTTGCGGTGACGCACCCCATTCCACACGAGAATGTCTCGACCGAGATTCACAGATCCGGGGGGCCGTTCACGCTGGTGCCTCTGCCGGACTGGAACGGGCAGCCCTCGTCCGCCATCGTCTGGATGGAACGCGGACCGAAGGCCGTTGAACTCCTTAACCTGGAACCCGAGGCTTTCGAGGCCGCCATGACCTCTCGGTCCTGCGGGTTGTTCGGCCCGCTGAAATTGGCATCCCGCAGAACGATCTGGCCCATCATCAGCCAATCGGCTGAACGGCTGGCGGGTGAACGCATCGCGCTGATGGCCGAGGCGGCGCATGTGGTGCCTCCCATCGGGGCACAAGGATTGAACATGTCTCTGGGCGACCTGCGTTGCCTGCTGGATTTGGCACAGGCCCGGCCCGAAGGTCTGGGAGACGAGCAGATGCTGGGTGCCTATCACAAGGCCCGTCACACCGAGATCGAGATGCGCGTCAAAGGCATTGATCTGCTGAACCGCGCCTCGATGATTGAGACGCGGCCGCTGCGAGATGCACGGGCGATGGGGCTGAGCGCGCTCTATTCCCTGCCACCAGTGCGCAAGACTTTGATGCAGATGGGCCTTGGCGTTCGCTAAGGCCCGGTCCGCTTACAGAACCTGATCCAGCACCCGTTTCAAACGCGCGATGGTGCCGTCCACGTCGTACAGCTTGTCGAGCCCGAACAGACCCAACCGGAACGTGCTGAACCCTTCGGGCTCATCACATTGCAACGGAACACCCGCGGCAATCTGCATGCCAAGTGCCGCAAATTTCTTGCCGTTCTGGATTTCGGGATCCGAGGTGTAGCTGACCACAACTCCGGGCGCGCCGAAACCGTCGGCCGCAACCGAAACGACACCCTTGTCCTTCAGCATCGATCGCACACCGTCACCCAGCGCCCACTGCGCCGCACGCAACTTTTCGAACCCGTATTCACGAGTCTCTGCCATGGTGTCGCGGAAGGCCAGCAACGCATCGGTCGGCATCGTGGCGTGGTAGGCGTGGCCGCCGTTTTCATAGGCTTGCATGATCTGCCGCCATTTCTTCAGATCAAGGGCGAAACTGTCGGAACTGGTCTGCTCCAGACGTGCCTCTCCGCGTTCAGACAACATAACCAGACCGGCACATGGCGAGGCGCTCCACCCTTTCTGCGGCGCCGAGATCAGAACATCGACACCGGTGGCTTTCATGTCCACCCAGGCGCAACCCGACGCTATACAATCCAACACCATCAACGCACCCACCTCATGCGCCGCGCTTGCCAGCGCGGTCACATAGTCATCCGGCAGAATGACCCCCGCAGACGTTTCGACATGCGGAGCAAAAACAACACCGGGCTTTTGTTCGCGAATCGCGGCGACGACCTCTTCGATCGGAGCAGGCGCAAAAGGCGATGGGCTGGAATTGCCAGTCTCGCGCGCCTTCATGACCGTGGTCGAGTTTGTCAGAGACCCGCTTTCAATGATCTGGCTCCACCGGTACGAGAACCATCCATTGCGAACCACCAGCACATCTGCGCCGCGCGCGAACTGTCGGGCGACCGCTTCCATGGCATAGGTTCCACCGCCGGGAATAACGGCGACGCCATCTGCGTTGTACACGCCCTTCAACATATCCGAAATGTCGCGCATCACCTGCTGAAACTTCTGCGACATATGGTTCAGCGAGCGGTCGGTAAATACGACCGAGAATTCTTCGAGCCCGTTCGGGTCAACGGTTTCCAGCAAGCCTGGCATCGCGCATCCTTTCCAAAGCGTTTTCGAAGTCTTGTCCGCTTTGTCAGTTCGGGTAAAGCCCTTTCGCGGCAAAATTTGACCCAACGTAAAGCTTAACAAACACTTAATTTTTTTCGCTTAAATTCGTGAAAGCACGAAAATGACGCCAACCAGTGTCACTTCCCCTTTACACTTCTACTTGCTTCTGAACAGATGCGCACACTTTATACTTGAAGGGATAGATTCACCCGTGACGATACAAAAGCGGATCAGCTTCCAGTTCGTTCGAGACGAAGTAAAACGACGCATTGAAAGCCGTGTCTGGCCACAAGGATCGCTTTTGCCGACGGAGACCCAGCTGGCAGAGGAGTTCAATTGCGCCCGGGCCACTGTGAACAGAGCCTTGAGAGAACTGGCCGACCAGGGCTTTGTCGAGCGCAAACGCAAGAGCGGCACACGTGTCAAGAAAGAGCCCAGCAAACACGCCAAACTCGAATTGTCACTGGCGCGGCAAGTGGTCGAAAGCCAGAATGCAAACTATCGTTATGCGCTTGTTGAAAGGAATGTCGTCACCAGCCCAGGATGGCTTTCCTCGCAGATCAACGTGGCACCGGATGCGCGTGTTCTACATGTAATCTGTATGCACTATGCGGACAATCGGCCCTTTCAGATGGAAGAACGATGGATCAACATCGAGGCCGTACCTGATGTGGAGGACGCGGACCTGTTCGAACAGGGGCCACATGAATGGCTGTTGACGGCCGCACCTTTCACCGATGCTGAGGTCGCTTTCTGTGCCATTTCCGCAGATGCGCGACTGGCAGAATTCATGGGCACCACGGCGGGAACATCCATGATTCAAATGGAGCGCACCACCTGGAAAGAAGACAGGCCGCTTACCTTTGCGCGTATGACGCATCATCCGGGCTATTGCATCCGCACCAAGTACTGACTCTGTTCAGCCGATGGGACCGGGCAGACGTTCTTCGCTCAGCAGAACGTTGGCCTCGACGTCGCCTGCACCTGGCAGAGTCATGATCCGGCGCCGCAAAACACGTTCGAAATCGGCCAGGTCCCGGGCCACGACACGCAGTCGATAATCATACAGCCCCAGCACGTGCTCGACGGTCTGCACCTCGGGAACGGCACTGACAGCGCGCTCAAAATCTTCAAGGCTGACTTGGCCCTTGCGCCCCAGCTTGATGCCCAGAAAGACTGTCACACCGAATCCCAGCGCCTCGGCATTCAGACGCAGCCGACGGCCCTTGATTATTCCTGCGTCTTCCAGCCGGCGAATGCGACGCCAGGTGGCGGGTTGGGATAACCCGAACCTGCGCCCCAATGCTCCGGCACTTTGCGTGGCATCCTGTTGCAGCGCGCGAAGAAGACGGCGATCAATCTCATCCAGCTCGATCATACCGGCAGCACCTCGTCCCGCTTGACCCGCGCGATGTGCATAAGGGCTTCGATATCAGCAATATGCGGCAGGGTCAGAATCCGGTCGCGATAAAGCTGCTGATAGTGCTTCATATCTCTTGCAATGACGGAAAGACGAACATCGACACGACCCAGAAAGGTCTGGATTTCGATCACCTCTGCCACTTCACGCGCCGCCTGCGTGAAATCGTCGAAAGCTCGGGCCTGCGTCTTGTCGAGCGTGATCCGAAGCGAAACCTCGACGGCATATCCCATCGCGGCCCAGTCTATCACGGCCTCCTGACCTTCGATGATCCCTGCGGCCTGCATCTTTTCGATTCGCCGCCAGCAGACGCCCGCGCTGATCCGGCAAAGATCGGCCAGTTCCGCTGTTGTCAGGCTCGGGTCTGCTTGAAAGTGGCGCAGAATGCGCCGATCAATATCATCAAGCATGATTTTTTCACATTCTCCGATTAGCGCGAATTATTCTTCATCTTTTTCGCAAATACTCAAGCCCAACCCTATCGCCATTGCGCGAACGGGCAGATACAACCGCCGCAATCAAACCAGAAAGGACCGGCGAAATGCGCGTCTATTACGATCGCGATTGCGATATCAACCTGATCAAAGACAAGAAAGTGGCTATCCTGGGCTATGGGTCGCAAGGTCACGCGCACGCGCTGAACCTGCGCGATTCAGGCGCAAAGAACCTGGTCATCGCCCTGCGCGAAGGTTCGCCTTCGGCCAAGAAAGCCGAAGCAGAGGGCCTGGAAGTCATGGGCATCGCCGAGGCGGCCGCCTGGTGTGACGTGATCATGTTCACCATGCCCGACGAGCTTCAGGCCGAGACCTACAAAAAATACGTCCACGACAACATCAAGCCGGGCGCGGCCATCGCCTTTGCCCACGGCCTGAACGTCCATTTCGGCCTGATCGAGCCGAAAGAAGGCGTCGATGTCATCATGATGGCCCCCAAGGGCCCCGGCCACACTGTGCGCGGCGAATACACCAAAGGCGGCGGCGTACCCTGCCTGGTCGCTGTCCACAACGATGCAACCGGCAAGGCGCTGGAAATCGGCCTGTCCTACTGCTCGGCCATCGGTGGCGGGCGCTCGGGCATCATTGAAACCAACTTCCGTGAAGAATGTGAAACCGACCTGTTCGGCGAACAGGCCGTTCTGTGCGGTGGTCTGGTCGAACTGATCCGCTGCGGCTTTGAAACTCTGGTCGAAGCCGGTTACGCCCCTGAAATGGCCTATTTCGAGTGCCTGCACGAAGTGAAGCTGATCGTTGACCTGATCTATGAAGGCGGCATTGCCAACATGGATTACTCGATCTCGAACACCGCCGAGTACGGCCAGTACGTCACCGGTCCGCGCATCCTGAAATACGACGAAACCAAAGCGCGTATGAAAGAAGTACTGAACGACATCCAGCAGGGTAAATTCGTTCGTGATTTCATGCTGGAAAACGCTGTTGGCCAGCCGACCATCAAAGCGTCGCGCCGTGCCAATGACGAGCATATGATCGAAGAAACCGGTGCCAATCTGCGCGGCATGATGCCGTGGATATCGGCCGGAAAGATGGTCGACAAAGAAAAGAACTAAGTAGGGCGGAAGCCTGTCACAGGGCGGCCCATGTGGCCGCCCTTTTCGTTTGAACAAAGGTCCGGCAAGGCACATAAACAGCCGGTCAGGTTTAATTTTTTGGCGCACCCGCGCGTTCCGACAGGACAATCAATGGTTCAACAGCCGACAAAACAGGACTGGAGCGGCGTCTTCACGCTGGGCCTGATCTGGGGCGCGACTTTCATGGTCGTTGCCATGGCGCTTGAAGGGTATGGCCCAATCACCGTTGCCACCTCACGAACCACGCTGGGCGCAGTTACCCTGTTGCTGATGATGAGGGCGACCGGTCGCAAGCTGCCGGTTCTGACGCCGGCGCTGAGTGTTTCGATTGTCCTTATTGGCGTGCTGTCCACTGCCGTGCCATTCATGTTGCTGAGTTGGGGGCAGCAATTTGTGCCATCTGCTTTTGCAGGGCTGTCTATGGCTGCCATCCCGCTGATGGTGCTGCCGCTGGCGCATTTCTTCTCGGATGAGCCACTGAACCTGCGCCGATTTCTGGGGGTGTGCCTTGGCTTTTCCGGGGCCCTGGTTTTGATCGGACCCGGCCTTGCACAATTGGGCCAGGGGGCAGAACCCGTCGCGCAACTGGCCTGCATCACGGCGGCGCTGTGTTACGCAAGTTCATCCGTGCTGACGCGACGCTGCCCGCCGGTTGACCCTTTGGTGCTGGCTGCCCTGACACTGGTTGTCGGCGCCGCGCTTCTTCTGCCCATAATGCTGCTCACCGAGGGGCTGCCGACCTGGCAAGGCCCACGCCCGACAATCGCCCTGATCGTTCTGGGTTTGCTGCCAACCGCGTTTGCCACCCTTTTGCGTGTTTCGATCACCCGCAGCGCCGGGTCGGTTTTCCTGACATTGGTGAATTACCAGGTGCCGATCTGGTCGATGGTGTTCGGCGCATGGATCCTGTCCGAGGCCCTGCCCCTGCGCTTTTTCATCGCTCTGGCCCTGATCCTGACCGGCATGGCCATCAGTCAATGGTTCAGCCTGCGAAAGGTTTTGTTCGGGAATTAGCTTGTGGCGGCTTCGACCTCTGCCACGATGCTGTCGACAACTTGGGTCAGCAACCCATCGTCTTCGCATTCAGCCATCACGCGGATCAGAGGCTCGGTCCCGGATTTGCGGATCAACAACCGGCCCTGCCCGTTCAACCGCGCCTCGGCATCGGCGATGGCCGCCTGAACACTTTGAACCTCCAACGGTGTTTGATCGCTGGAATAGCGCACATTCTTCAGCAACTGCGGAACGGTTTCGAACTGCTTGGACAGATCAGATGCCTTGCGCCCCGACAGAACCATTTCCGCCAGAAAATGCAGCCCGGCCATCAACCCATCACCGGTGGTGGCGTAATCGCTCATCACGATATGGCCGGACTGTTCCCCACCAAGGTTGAACCCACCTTCACGCATCCGTTCGACCACGTAGCGATCACCGACGGCCGTTCGCTCCAGACGCAAACCCTGCGCTGTCAGATGGCGTTCCAGGCCCAGGTTGGACATGACGGTCGCAACCAGGGCGCCACCCTTCAACTGGCCCGATTTCTTCCATGCCGTCGCCAGCAAAGCCATAAGCTGATCGCCGTCAGCCACCTGGCCGGTTTCGTCGACCACAACCACCCTGTCCGCGTCGCCGTCCAGACATATGCCCACGTCGGCGCCATGCGCGACAACGGTTTCTGCGGCCAGTTGTGGCTTGGTCGATCCGCAGTTGAGATTGATGTTCTTGCCGTTGGGCGCGATTCCCACGGGGATCACTTCTGCGCCCAGCTCCCACAGAACCTCTGGCGCGGTGCGGTGGGCTGCGCCGTTCGCACAATCGATCACCACCTTCAAACCATCCAGACTGACGTTCCGCGGCAACGACGACTTCACACGTTCGCCATAGCGAAACCGTGCGTCATCAACCCGGCGCGCCCGGCCGATATTCTGCGCCTGGGCGGGTCCGACGCCTTCGTCGATCAGCCTTTCGATCTCGACCTCGGCCTGATCGGACAGTTTATAGCCGTCCGGCCCAAAGAACTTGATTCCGTTGTCTTCGGCAGGGTTGTGGCTGGCCGAGATCATGACGCCCAGATCAGCCCGCATGGACCGCGTCATGAGGCCAACGGCGGGCGTCGGAACGGGCCCCAGCAGCAGCACGTTCATTCCAGTGGACGTCAAACCGGCCGTCAGCGCGTTTTCCAGCATATAGCCGGACAAACGCGTATCCTTGCCGATGACAACCCGGTGCACCCCTGTCGCGTCCCGTCGGAAATACCGCCCGACAGCGGCCCCGATACGCAACGCCATCTCTGCCGTCATCGGATGCGTGTTGGCGGTGCCCCGCACCCCGTCGGTTCCGAACAGCTTGCGCATAGGTGTCACTCCGTGATTTGCCGTGCGACCGGATTACCGGACAGCAGCCCATAGGCGCAAGGCCTGAGAGGTCTCGGCCACGTCATGAACGCGGATGATCTGCACGCCCTGAGACAATCCCGCCAGAGCCACCGCGATTGATCCCGGCGCGCGGGCAGTTTTGCAAGGCTCTTTTCCGATGGTACCAATAAAGCCCTTGCGCGACACGCCCAACAGGATCGGGCAGCCCAAGCCGTGGAACAGGCTGAGATTGCGCAGAAGGGTCAGGTTGTGATCCTCGGTCTTCCCAAACCCGATCCCGGGATCCACAACGATCTGATCGCGGCTTAGGCCAAGACGTTCCAGCAACGCGATCTGACCTTCGAGAAAATCGTAAACATCCAGCAATACATTGTCGTATTGCGGATTGATCTGCATCGTCGCCGGGTCACCCTGCATGTGCATGACACAGACAGGCACACCCTGCGCGGCACAGAACGGTGCCAATGCCGGATCGAAGGTGAAGCCCGAGACGTCGTTGACCAACCCCGCCCCGGCCGCGCAGGCTGCCTTGGCGACATCGACCTTTCGTGTATCGATGGAAATCAAAGCGCCTGTTTCCGACCGGATCGCTTCGATCAACGGGCGGGTTCGCGCGATCTCTTCCCCGGCCGGGACAAAATCCGCACCCGGACGGGTGGACTCTCCGCCGATATCCAGAATCGTGGCACCATGCGCCACCATATTCACCGCAGCCACGCGAGCAGCATCTACCGAGCTGTGAACACCGCCATCCGAGAAACTGTCCGGCGTGGCATTCAGAATCCCCATGATATGAGGCAGCTGCATATCAAGGCCCGTCACGTCAGCCCGCAGTTGGCTCAAACGGCTCAGGTAATCTGGCGGAACGTCCGAGGCCGCGACGATTTCGGGTTCGAACCCGCGCCGCAGCGCTTCGACATGGGTGAACCAAAGGGGTTGGCCCGCCAGCGGCACAGCGCCTGTGGGACGGGTCGCTCCATGCTGTACCAGTGGTCTGAAATAGGTTCTCACAGCTGGGCCTGATCCACCGCAACAGCGCGCAAGGGCGTTTTGGGTTCCGTCGGCAATGCGCCGCCGATCACCATCATTTCGCTCGCTTCAAAGGTCGCCGCGAACCATGCAGCCAGTGCCACGGCATCCGACGGGGCGGCAGACGGGCCGTCAACGGCATCCAGAACGATCTTGGATGGGGCCCAGACACAGATCTGGCCATTCTTCATCGCCCAATCCAATTCGGTCCGCGTTGAGACCACCACACAGCGATGGTCCCGTGCCGCCAGAACCCAGGCATTCTGTTCAATTGCCAACAAGTCAATTCGGCGTTGCGTCATCGCATGACCCGTTTGCGGAGCGGCCAGGTCGGACGCCCCGACACACAGGATCAGCGGGCGCTGGCGGTTCTCCAACTGATCGATCCAACCCTTCAGGTTTTCCGAGGCGATGGCGTCATTCGACAGGAAGACAAGGCGGGGATGCGGGCGTTCTTCTTCGGCCACCTCATGATGGACCGAGTCTTTTCCGCGCACGATCTCAACCCCCAACGCACCCGGGCCCCGATCCAGTTTTTCGATGCGAACAAAGACTCTTACAGCCTGAGGTTCAAGCAGGATGCGTTCCGCAACGCGTTCGGCCAATGTCTCAAGCAGGTTCAGGCGCTCGGCTGCCAGCTCATAGGCGATGGATTCCGTTACGCGGTCATATGAAAGGATGCGATCCACATCATCATCAATCGGGTCCGTCAGAGGCCGGACTTCGACCACGATGTTGAAGCAGATCCGCTGGGTTGTTCCCCGCTCGGCCTGGAAGGCGCCAATTTCGACTTCGACGATATGGTCGCGCAACGAGATACGATCCAACGGCCCCCGAGGAGACGTCGCCTCGGACCGTTCGGACGGGTGTGCGAATGCCAGACGGATTTCAGAACTCATGGGTCAGGCCTTTTCGGGCTCGTTGCATAGTTTGCCTACTATAGGCGTCGCGAGGGCCTATAGCATTCAAACAAGCGCCATTCCAACCGCCGAATGCGGCGTCACGAGACCCGAAACCAGCTCATCATCCCCGAAGCAGCATGCCCAAGCATATGACAATGCAGCAACCAGTTGCCGGGATTGTCCGCGACCAATGCGATTTGGCGCGCCTGTCCCCGCCCGACCAGAACGGTATCACGCCAGGGGCCCAGAGAGCCATCGTCCATGATCAGCCGGAAGTGATGCCCGTGCAGATGCATTGCGTGCGGAAATGCGGTTTCATTCACGAACTCGATCCTGTGCAAACTACCGACGGCCGCATCCAGAAACGGATCTTCGGGGCGCTCGGCGTAACCGTTCAGTGCCCAGAATTTGCCCAACTGCGCCAGCTCGCGGCCTGACAGTTCCGTTTCACCCAGCCGGGCGCTTTCCAGCCAGCGCATTGCACCACCTTGCAGAACCATCCGGTGCGTTCTGGCATGTTGAAGATTCCCGATCTCAGGCAAAGGGTTAGGCGGCAATGCTGACACGCCCTGCCTGTGCGCCTCGGCAGCGTTTCCACCGACCTCGAACCGTGCCAGCCCAAAGGAACCATCTCTTTCGACGCTGACCAGGCTTGCCGTTTCGCCCTCGGTGACGACATCCACAATCAGATCCGCACGCTGCGCAGGTGCTAGCGGGAAAGAGCCCGACAGCCGCAGCGGTGTTTCCACGGGCATTCCATCCAAGGCGACGATCCACCCCGAAAGACCATCAAGATCCAGATCAAATATCCGGGCATTGGACGCGTTGACCAATCGAAGTCGCAGTCGCTCGTTTCTGCGTACCGCAAACGCGGGATCGAATGATCCGTTGACGGTCAGGATGTTCCCAATCCGACCTGCATGGCTCAGATCATGGCCATTGTCGAAATCATCCGTTATCTGCGCGGTCTCAGGGTTCAACCGCCAATCATCCAACATCAGCACCAGATCCTGATCGACATCCGGTGCCGTGGCCTCTGCAACGATCAGCGGCCCGTAAAGCCCGCGGGCAACTTGTTCCATCGACTGGTTGTGCGCGTGGTACCAATAGGTGCCTGCATCCGGGGCAACGAAGTCATAGTCAAAAGTGCCGCCCGGTTCGACAACATCCTGCGTCAGGCCGGGCACACCATCCATGGCGTTATCGATGCGTATTCCGTGCCAATGCACCGATGTGGGTTGGGGAAGGTCATTCACCAGCTTGCGCTGAACGCTTGCGCCCTGATCGACCTTTATGATCGTACCGGGGACTGTGTCACCGTAACTCCAGACCGTCGTGTCAGGAAACCCATCGGGCGCAACGCGCTGTCGGCTCAGACGCGCCTTGAGGGGCGGATAACCGGCGGCCCCGGCCGCGACCGGCACAATGGTGACTGCGGCGGCTGTTTTCAGAATGTGTCGTCGGGTGAAAAGCATTACGGGCCTCCTGGCCCGCAATATAGACTGCAACCTGCCGCGCGCCACCAAGCTTCCAGCGCGGGTGCGTCAATCAGTTGCTCGCTGTCCGATAGTTGTGGCGGTAGAAAATGTGCACACCGATCCGCGCGGTCTGTTTATAGACCCGCGACCAAGATGGCCGAACCGCCGTCGTGTGGTAGTGGGTCGCCCCTTCGGTCAGCTCTTGGCCGATACCATCAATGGCGGCCCGAGCGACCTTGGACACGCGCTCATACGCTTTCTTCTCGTGGATGACCTCTTTGCGACCGTCACATGTATAGGTGAACTGGCACTGGTATTTCTTGCCGGTGCCCTGGCGGATCACACCACACAGTGAGCTTGGAAAGCGGCTGCTTTTGACCCGGTTCAGAATGACCTCGGCCACCGCAAACTGACCACGCACGCTTTCGCCACGCGCTTCGAAGTACAGCGCCTCGGAAAGGCACTTCCAGTTTTCGTCACCGGTCGCCTTGGGCTGTTGGTCAAGCCAGTCCTTGGAGTATGTTACTTCAACAGGTTTGGCCGACTTGCGCGGTTGGAACAGTTTGAAATAGTCGCGAAAGCTTTGCGCCGGCAATTCGCTGCGGGCGACAAGTTCTTTCTTTGCAGTATCAATTGCTTCCCTCTCGGCGAAGGACGCACTCGGCAGCACGGTTGCCGCCATTGTGGCAACAGCCATTATGTAACGTAGCATCAGATAACCTCGCACAGGCACTTCACGCGCCATACCCTCCCCCGGCGGGCGCGACGAGGCATCTAACGCAATCGAGCGCAAAGGTCCAGTCTTTCGGAAAATGCAAGTGGAATCTTGCCCGCAGCGAAGATAAATTTCGCCTGCGAGTGTTCTGATAACCCACTAATCCTTGGGTTTTCAGCCCCTGTCAACCCCCAAGTCTGGAGGAAATCGCCAGTTGAGCGGCAGCCAGCCGAGCGACAGGAACCCGGAACGGCGAACACGAAACATAGTCGAACCCCAAATCCCTGCAAATGGCGATTGATTCGGGGTTTCCGCCGTGCTCTCCGCAAACCGAAAGGGTTACATCCGGTTTCGCGGCTCGTCCCCGCTCGGCTCCCAGCTTCAGCAATTCCCCGACCCCATCCGGATCAAGAACGTGAAACGGATCTTCGCCGAAGACACCCTGGCGAACATAGGCGGACATGAACCGGCCGGCATCGTCGCGGGACAGACCATAGGTCATCTGCGTCAGGTCATTGGTACCGAAACTCATGAACGCGGTCTGCGGGGCGATCTCTTCCGCGCGCAGACAGGCACGCGGGGTTTCAACCATCACACCCAGCCGATATTCAAACTCCTGCCCTCGTTCTGACGCGACCGCGGCCGCCACCGAATCGATGCGGGACTTGACCAGTTCGACCTCTCGTTTGGCAGAGACCAGCGGGATCATCACTTCGGGCACGACCGGGGCGCCGTTCTTTCTGGCATCAAGCGTGGCTTCGAAGATCGCGCGCGCTTGCATGTCATAAATTTCCGGCACCGTTACGCCCAGACGAACGCCGCGCAAACCCAGCATCGGGTTGTATTCAGTCATCGCATTGACCCGGCGTTCGACATCGGAAACCGGCAAATCCAGAGCCTCGGCCAATTCCCGTTGACCGCTGCGCGTGGTGGGCAGGAACTCGTGCAAAGGCGGGTCGAACAGGCGAATGCAGACAGGCTGCCCTTCCATGATTCTGAACAGTTGAACAAAGTCTTCGCGTTGCATCGGAAGCAAACGTTCCAGCACGGCCGCCCTGCCCGAAGACGTTTGCGCAAAAATCATCTCGCGCATCACGATCAGGCGACCGGGTTCAAAGAACATATGTTCCGTCCGGCACAGGCCGATCCCCTGAGCCTGAAAATTGCGCGCCGTCTGCGCATCGGCCGGCGTGTCGGCATTGGCGCGGATGTCAATATCACGCTCGGCATCGGCCCAGGCCATCAATGTCTGAAAACAATCATCCAACGCGGCCTCAAGCATGGCTGGCTGCCCTGCCAGCACCTGACCGGAACTGCCATCGATTGTCAGAATATCACCGGTTTTGAAAACACGGCCATCGGGCGCGGTCAGCATCTTCTTTTTGGTCTGGAACCGCATGTCTGAGGCACCAACGATACACGGCAGGCCAAGTCCACGACCAATCACGGCGGCGTGGCTGGTCATGCCGCCCTTTTCCGTCAGAACCGCCACGGCGGCATGCATCCCGCGCACATCCTCGGGCGAGGTTTCGCGGCGGACCAGAACGCATGCTTCTCCACGCGCGGCACTGGCCTGCGCTTCTGCCGACGTAAACACGATCTTTCCGGTTGAGGCGCCCGGGCTGGCACCGATGGCCGTTGTCAGAACATCACGCCGCGCTTCCGGATGGACCTGCCGGTGCAAAAGTTCATTCAACGCATGGGGGTCCACACGCATCACCGCCTCTTGCGGCGGTATGATCCCGTCTTCAGCCAGACGAACGGCGATCCGCATCGCTGCGCGCGACGTTCTCTGAACCCGGACGCCATCCAGAATGTGCACTTTGCCGTTTTGAATGACGAACTCGACCTGCATTTCTTCGCGCAGTTTTTCGCGCATCAGCGCGGCTTGTTCTTTCAACTCGGCAAAGGCTTTGGGCGCGACTTCTTCAAGCGACGGTCCTCGCGGGTCTTTTTCAAGAAACAGCGCGGCCACATCTTCGCCCAGCGCATCCCGGCCCTGGCTCTGGCTCAGGTAGCGCCCCGTGATCTGCGGCATTCCGGTGGTCGAGTCGACCAATTGAAGCACGCCTGATCCGCACTCACCCTGCCCGACGCCCGGGATCATCTCTTGAATGACAAGCCCAAGACCGGCATCTGCCGGGGCCCCCTTGGCCTGCCGCAGCAGCCGGGCGGATGTCCCGTCCCATGCGCGGGCCATCGAGCGTAAAACCCCGATCAACTGCTCACCCCGATCCTGCGGGAAGGCCTCGTCCGTTTCATCTTCGTAGGCGCGCAGGGAATGGCGCAGGCCTTCGCTGCCATCCATGTCGATGTCATCAAACACATCCGCGTCCAGCCGCGCCACGTGGATCGCATAGCTTTGAACGAACCTGAGATACAGCGCAGCGGCGGCCTCTGCCCCCATGGTATCGGACAGGTCCACATAGCGTGCATCATTCATGCCAATGTTCAGAACCGCACCGGGCCCACCCCAATCGGGATCTTCAGAACTTGGTCGGACGCACAGCAAGGTCGTGGGATCGAATTGCTCAAGGATCGCGTCAAGGTTCGGAACGTCGCCTTCCGCAATCTGATGGACCGCATCAAACGACAAGGCGACGGTCCGGGGCACCGGCAGGTCCAGTCGGACCAGCCGTTGCAGACACTTGGCCCGCCCGCCATGGGTATGGGCCGTGACCGGAGCATCGGATGTAATGAGCGTGGTATGCGGATTATTCTGCACTGCAGCACCTTTTGATTTGCGTGCAGCATAAGCGCTTGCGCCCTTCGTGCAAGGGCGTTGTGGGCACGCATCACTGCGTGCCCGAGGTTTTAACCTTCGATCCGCGACAGATCGGCCACGCTGGAACAAACCTGCCTGATCTGACTGAGCAGGTTCAACCGGTTACGACGGATCACGTCATTGTCGGTGTTGACCTGTACGTCCTCAAAGAACGCATCCACCGGCCCGCGCAGCCCGGCCATCGCCGCCATTGCAGTTGGGAAGTCTTCGGATTTCAGGGCCACGTCGATTTGCGTCTGCGCCCCATCCAAAGCCGCGAAAAGCGCCTTCTCGCTGTCGGTCTCGGCGAATTTCACATCTGCACCGTAAGAGTATTCCACGCCGTCCTTTTCCTCGGCCTGGGTCAGGATGTTGTTGGCCCGCTTGAACCCCTGCACGAGGTTCTCGCCATCTTCAGTCGCGATCACTGCATTCAGGGCGCGGGCGCGTTTGACCAGCAGGTTGAGGTCGTCATTCCCCTCCATCGCGATGCAGGCGTCGATGATGTCGTGGCGGATGCCCTCGTCGCGGAGGAAGACCTTGAGGCGGTCGTGGAAGAAGGAGAGGAGGTTAGACGCTATCCGTTCAGATGCATTCTTCCATACCGGCCAATAGCCTTCCATTGAGGCGAGGCTTTTAAGTGGTCTGGAATCATCGTCATCGGAGAAGCCCCATGCCGCGATCAAATGATCCGCCGACTCTGCGCATGCCAACAAATTGTCCAAAGCGTCTTTGGCAGCTTTATTTTTGGCTTCATCTTCGTCAAAAATTTCATACTCGAGGCCGCAAAGCTTCACTTCAATCAACCCGACTTCCTCATCGGTGAGCTTGCTTTCTACAAAAATTTGACTGAACGGCGGATCTTGCCAAGGAGTTTGGAGCGTTTCCCCCTCTTGAGGGTCGGCATACTTGATTAGCTTTCTGAAGAATGCAGGTTCTTGGTCACCGAGCGAACACAGCAACGCCAAGTAAGAAAATGGTAAGTTGTTCAACAAACTGAACTTCAAATCATTCTCCAAAACCAACCGAATAACCCCCAGCGCAGCACGACGCAGCGCAAACGGGTCTTTCGAACCCGTCGGCTTCTCGCCAATCGCCCAGAACCCGGTCAGCGTGTCCAGCTTGTCGGCCAGTGCAACGGTCACCGAGAGCGGCGCGGTAGGCACGTCGTCCGACGGACCAAGCGGCGAGTAATGCTCCTGCGCCACGGCGGCCACGGCGGCGTCTTCGCCTGCGGCTTCGATGTAATACCGCCCCATAAGCCCCTGAAGTTCGGGGAATTCATAGACCATCTCGGAACTCAGATCGGCCTTGGCCAGGCGCGCGGCTTTCTCGGCCTGATCCGGGTCGGCGCCCGTCACCGGGGCCAGTTCGCGGGCCAGCGCGGCGATGCGCTCGATCCGCTGGGCCTGGGTGCCCAGCTTGTTGTGGAATGTCACGTTCTCCAGCGCGCGGGTCCATTGGGTGATGTCCGCTTTGGCAATGCGCAGGTCGTTCTCCCAGAAGAACTTGGCATCGGCCAGACGTGCCGACAGCACCTTTTGGTTCCCCGCCAGAATGGTTGCGCCGTTGTCGGCGGTTTCGCGGTTGGCGACGGTGATGAACCGTTCGATCCGACCTGTCTTAGGGTTCTTTACCGAAAAGAACTTCTGATGCTCTTTCATCGAGGTCTGCAACACTTCGGGCGGCAGTTCCAGAAACTCATCATCGATTATCCCCATCAACACCACAGGCCATTCCACCAGCCCGGCAACCTCGGCCAACAGTCCCTTGTCTTCGACGATTTCCAGACCGGCGGCAAAAGCCATGTTCTGCGCATCATTCCAGATGTGTTCGGCACGTTCATCCTGTGACAGCAAAACGAATGCGCGTTTTAGCTTGGCGGCATAGTCCTCGAAAGACGTAACCGAGAACCGGTTGGGGGCCATGAAACGATGACCGGCCGTGGTGTCACCGGAGCGGATGCCATCGACCTGCATCGGAACAACCTGCGCCCCTGATTCATCCGACAAGATGCACAGAATGGAATGCAACGGACGCACCCACCGCAGACTGCCACTGCCCCAACGCATGGATTTGGGCCATGGGAAATTGCGAATGGTGGCTTCCAGCACTTCGGCAATGATCTCGGCGGCCGGGCGGCCCGGTTTCTCGATGGTGGCGAAATAGACAGCGCCCTTGGGTGTCTCACGCTCTTCCAGTTGGTCGCGGGTCAGGCCCGCGCCGCGCAGGAAACCTTCGATCGCCTTGTCCGGCGCGCCGACCTTGGGCCCTTTGCGCTCTTCCCGGATTGTCGGGCTTTGCGCCAGCAGACCTTCCACCGCCAGTGTCAGGCGGCGCGGTGTGGTCAGTGCGGCCGCGTTTGAATAGGTCAAACCGGCCTCGACCAGACCATCGGTAATCCGCTTTTTCAGATCCTCACCGGCACGGGTTTGCATCCGCGCAGGAATTTCTTCGGAAAACAGTTCGATCAGCAGGTCGGGCATAGTCGGTCCTTAGAAGTTCACAATCGTCTGAATGACGATGGCATTGGCGATATCCACAAAGAAGGCGGATACAAGGGGCAGCACGATAAAGGCAATAGGCGACGGCCCATATCGCTTGGTTACTGCCGTCATATTTGCAATCGCCGTGGGTGTGGCGCCCAGGGCAAAGCCTCCGAAGCCCGCTGCCAGCACCGCTCCGCGATAATTCGAGCCCATCAGGGGAAACAGTACCCAAATCACAAAGACGACCGTAAACACCGTTTGCGCCGTCATGATCACGGCAATTGCCACACCCAGTTCCGCGATGGTCCACAACTGCAAGCTCATCAGTGACATTGCCAGAAAGGCACCAAGAGCAAATTCAGACAGCAATGCCAGCGACGGTGTACGCGCAACCGGCGGCGCGGACGGAGCGATGGCCGCCCGGACATTCGAAATCACGATGCCCATGATCAGACAGGGCACAAACAGCGGCAGCTTCAGCCCCGCGGCCGAAATCGCCTCGCCCAGCGCATATCCCAGAATGATGGCAAGGTTCAGATGCAGCAGCACGCGCATAATGGACATATGGTCAATTTCGGTGGCCACGGTCGTTTTTTCCGGCAGTCCGACCGTGTGTTCTTCGTCAGGTCGGTTCGGCGAAAGGTCTCGTGTTTCCACCAGAAGACGTGCAATAGGACCACCTACCAGTGCTGCAAGCACCAGACCAAGCGTTGCCACAGCAACGCCAAGTTCGGTTGCACCGTCCAGACCCGTTGCGCTGGCAACTTCGGGTGCCCATGCGATTGCGGTTCCGTGTCCTCCAATCAACGCGGCCGAACCGAACAGAACGCCAGCTTGCGCAGGATAGCCAAACAAGTAAGCCCCTGCCGCGCCGATAACGTTCTGCGCAACAATCGTGACAAGCGTCAAAATCAGAAGGATCAACAAAGGCTTACCACCGGCAATCAAGTCAGAAAGCCGCGCGTTTAGTCCGATCCCGGCAAAGAACAGAACCAGCAGAGCGTCCCGGGTCTGCAACTCGAATGACAGTTCTACATTGGCAAAGAGATACAGAAGCAAAACCACGAGCGAAGCCAAAAGGCCGCCCGTGACCGGTTCAGGAATATTGAACTGCCTCAGAACTGCGACTTTGCCGTTGATCCGGGCACCCAACAAATACACCGCAAACCCCAGAGTTGCAGTAATGAAGTCCGGGATCAAAACGGCGTCAGCCATGGTTTTCCTCAGTTTTCAGGGCGTTTCGGGCACTCCTCACCCACCACCGTACCGTCATAGGCTTTTTCACCGCAGTTGTTCAACGCGTGCCAGACATATCCCTTGCCATCCCTGGTAATCGCCACGATCCGGTCGACGCCGAAATGGATGTTCTTCTCACTCAAAAACGCCTGCGCCTGCCCCGATTTCAGCGCATCGCCCAGCGAAACGGCGTCGTAACAGTCAAACCAACCCGGCGCGGTCAAGGGTTCTGGGTTTTCAACAGCAATAAACCCGGCCATCTGATCCGGCTTCAGATCCGTTTCAAAACAGCCACGGTAGCGGATCGGAGAACTGTCCGCATCGATCGCCTGAAAGTCTGAATAGGTGATTGGGACAGGCGCATCACCTTGGTCCGTCATCAGGACCACGTCCTGGCCGGGCTGCGGTTCGACCTCATAGTAGAAACCGTAAATCTGCAAATAATACATTCCGGCCCCGGCCACCAAGGCCGACAACAACAGAACAATTGCCAGCAGTTTTCCCGTCATGTTTCAGGCTGCCTCTTTCAAGTTCTTGTAAAATAGGACAGGTTTCGTCCGGGTACAGGCATCAATGAGGTCAACACCATGGAATCCACGCTTGCTGTCGGTTTTTTCGGCGCATTGTTTGCCATCATGAACCCGGTTTCCAACCTGCCTGTGTTTCTGAGCGTCACTCAGGACCTGCCTGCCGCCGACCAGCGCAAGATTGCGGTGAAGACGGTGATCTATTGCCTGATCCTTGGCGGTGCCTTTGCGCTGGTCGGAAGTCAGGCGCTTGGCCTTTTTGGCATCAGCGTCAATCACCTGCGCGTCGCCGGCGGCCTGGTCGTCATGATGATCGGCCTCAACATGCTGAACGGAAACGAAAGCACCTCTCATCATGGAACAAAAGGAGAGAAGGAAGCTTACCCCGAAACCGATACGGTGGCCTTTTACCCGCTGGCCTTTCCCATTCTTGTGGGCCCCGGCACAATAACCACCCTGATCCTGTACGCACATCAGGTTAAAACCACGGTCGAGGCTTTTGTTTTTATGGGAGTATTTCTTGTCGTGGTCGGTCTGCTTCTGATCACGTTCTGGAACGCCGCCTGGCTGGCTGAACGCCTGTCCAGCAACGCGCGCGTGATCATGAGCCGCTTCATGGGTATGATCCTTGCCGCCATTGCCGTCAGCATGATCGCAGACGGGCTCAAGGCGCTTTTGCCCGGGCTGGCCTGATTGCCTCATCAGGCTTGAAACCCGGCGGCCTCGGTCTGCACGAACGCATCCGCACATTGTTTGGCCAACGCCCGGACGCGCCCGATATAGGCCTGCCGTTCGGTCACCGAGATCACGCCGCGCGCGTCCAGCAGGTTGAAGATGTGACTGGCCTTGATGCATTGATCATAGGCCGGGTGCGCCATGATGATGCGTTTGCCCGTCTTCGGGTCCACATGCTCTTGGCTCAGAATGGCGGCGCACTCGGCCTCGGCCTCTTCGAAGTGGCGCAGCAGAACCTCGGTGTTTGCCACGTCAAAGTTCCAGCGGGCGTACTCCTCTTCGGTCTGCTTGAAGATATCGCCGTAAGTCAAAGGACTCGGCGACTGGGGGTCATTGAACGGCATGTCCATCACGTGATCAATGCCCAGCACATACATGGCCAGACGCTCCAGCCCATAGGTCAGCTCGCCTGATACCGGCGCGCAGTCATGGCCGCCAACCTGTTGGAAATAGGTGAACTGGCTGACTTCCATTCCGTCACACCAGACTTCCCAACCCAGACCCCACGCGCCGAGCGTCGGGCTTTCCCAGTCATCTTCGACAAAACGGATGTCGTGCAGGTCCATGTCGATGCCGATCGCCTTGAGGCTTCCCAGATACAGCTCCTGCAAATCCGGTGGGCTGGGTTTGATCAGCACCTGGTACTGATAGTAGTGCTGCAACCGGTTCGGGTTCTCGCCATAACGCCCATCCGTCGGGCGGCGTGACGGTTGAACGTAAGCCGCAGCCCAGGCTTTCGAGCCAAGCGCGCGCAGGGTGGTCGCGGGATGGAACGTTCCGGCCCCGACTTCCATGTCATAGGGCTGTAGAATGGCACAGCCTTTAGACGCCCAATAGGTCTGAAGCCGCAGGATGATCTCCTGAAATGAACGCGGTGCGCTGGTCGGTTCGGTCATGGCATTCCCTCTGGGCGCCTTTGCGCCCGGTTCCGGTCGGTTTTGCCCTTCCTATGCAAGGGGCAAAGGGGCGTCAACGGGGCTTGGGGCCAAGCCTGTATCTGCAGGGCCACACCGTAAATTCCCCGCATTCGCGGCATGGCTTTTCGCAAATGAATTCGCGTATTCTGCGCCAAAGCACGAACACTGCATAAGACGGGCAGACTATGACACGCGTATTTTCAGCAATCCTATTGTTTCTTCTGGTCGGCCTGCGCGCCGCAACCGCACAACAAGATCCCGGCGTCTGGGTCCAGGTCGAGGCCCAGCCATCACTGCGCGAAGCGCAGGAACGGGCACAGGCCTATGCCGGTGCTTTGCCGGATGTGAACGGGTTTCGCCTGAACAGCGGCTGGTACGCGATCGTCATCGGCCCCTATGCGCGGACCGACGCCGAACAGGTGCTGCGCGTCTATCGGGCCGAAGGCCAGATACCGCGCGACAGTTACATCGCGTTTTCCAGCGCGATGGGGCAACAGTTCTGGCCCATCGGGGCAAACGTGCTGAACCGTGGCACCGTCGCGGCACCAATTGAACAAGCGGTACAACCGGAAGAGGCTCCGGCAGCCGCCGCACCACAGGATTCGGATGAAACCCGTGCGCAGGCGCTTCAGTCCGAACGTCTGTTGACCGCGCAGGAACGCAAGGATCTGCAAACGGCTCTGCGCGCGGCGGGGTTTTACAACTCGACCATTGATGGTGCGTTCGGGCAAGGCACCCGCCGATCGATGAGCGATTGGCAGCGCTATAACGGGTTTGACGCCACGGGCGTTCTGACCACGTTGCAGCGCAAGGCCCTGATGGATGACTACAACGCGCCGCTGATCTCTGTCGGAATGGAGCGGTATTCCGACGACAAGGCCGGGATCGTGCTCGACATGCCTCTGGGCGCTGTCAGCCTTGATCGCTATGAGGCCCCGTTCGTACATTTCAAAAGCAGCTCTGACCTGAACGCCAAGGCGCTCCTGATCAGCCAAGAGGGGGACAAGAACACGCTCCGCGCGCTCTACGAAGTGATGCAATCGCTTGAGATCGTTCCACTGAATGGCCCTCGTGAACTGGGCCGCGACCGGTTTACCCTTGAAGGACGCGGCAACGGCATAGTGTCCTTTACGCAAGCGCAATTGGCGGATGGAAAAATCAAGGGCTTCACCCTTGTCTGGCCCGAAGGAGACGAGGCACGTCGCCTGCGGGTTCTGTCAGCGATGACCTCCAGCTTCAGCACAACGAATGCGGTTCTGGATGCCGCCGCCGGTGCTTCCGCAGAACAGCGCATCGATCTGGTGTCGGGCCTTCAGGTCCGCAAGCCTCGGCTGACGCGCTCTGGTTTCTTCGCGGATGAGAACGGGACAGTACTGACGGTTTCCGAGGCCGCGGAGAGCTGCACGCGGATCACTCTGGATGGTGATCAAGAGGTTCAACTGGCCCTGACTGACCCTGAACTTGGCGTGGCGGTCCTGCGCCCTGCAAAAACGCTCGCCCCCATGAGCGTCGCCGCGTTCAGTGCCACCAAGCCGCGCATCAAGTCGGAAGTGGCCGTGTCCGGCTTTTCCTATCAGGGCGCATTGGGTGGCCCCACCCTGACCTACGGGCAGGTCGCGGACATACGTGGGCTGAGCGGTGAGACCGGCGTCAAGCGTCTGGCGCTGAACGCCCAACCCGGTGATGCAGGCGGCCCGGTCTTCAACGACAGCGGCAACGTCGTCGGAATGTTGTTGCCCACACCGTCCGAAGGGCGCACCCTGCCCGCTTCGGTCAGCCTTGCGGCCACCGTTGATCGGTTGACCGAAATTCTTGCAGAGGCCGGAGTGTCCGGTCAATCGAGCGAAGAAACCATACAGATATCGCCCAATGAGTTGAACCGGCGCGCAACCGGCATGACGGTTCTGGTTCACTGCTGGGATTGATCCGACAGCACCTCAGCAAAAAAGCGCCGCATGAAAGTGCGGCGCTTTTTCGTTACAGAATATCAGGTGTCACGTGGATCAAGGTCGGCACAGGCGCATCGAATGCGGCCCCTACTGCACTTTGCATCTCTGCTACATTCGAAGGCGCCGAGGAGCGCGCACCAAAGGCTTCGGCAAGTTTGCAGAAATCGGGATTATGCGCCATGACCGCGTTGGGCGCGATCTGGCTGCGCACCATACTGTCCTCGATTTCCTTCAGTTTGCCATTGTCCCATAGAATGATGGGCAGCGACAATCCCAACTCAACCGCCACGCCCAGTTCCTGCATTGTGTAATGGAACCCGTAATCCCCGGCGATAACCGCCGTGGGTTTGCCGCGCCGGGCAACCGCCCCGCCAATACCGGCGGGCAACCCATAGCCAAGAGTGCCAAACCCCGTCGGATGATGCCAGTGATGAGGATAGGCCATGTCCCATACCTCTTTGGCGACATAGGCAAACTGCGTCATGTCCGAATAGATCATGGTGTCGGCCGGCATGGCCGCGCGCAACGCGTCCGCGATCGGCTCGATTCCGGGCCGCTCTGCATCCACCTCGGCACGCCAGCGGGCGCGCATCTCGGCGACTTCCTCGGGCGACCAGCCTGTTGCTGGTTTCATGTCCTGAGTTGCGTGCCACAAGGCGCGGGCAAAGCTCTGGCTGTCGACTTGCAGCTTGATGGCGGCGCGATGGCGATCCGAAAGAACTTCGGGGTCGAGGTCGACGCGTATCAAGGTCGCCTTATGCCCCAAATCCTGCCGCCACAAATCGACCTCGCTCAGCTCGGCCCCCACCGCAACGACCAGATCCGCCGACGCGATTACCTCGGCGCTGCCGGGACGTGGCAACATGGACCCGAAGTCCAGCGGATAATTTGCGCCCGGCAGCCCGCGCCCGGCATACGTGGTAAAGCAGGCCGCCCCCAGCTGTGTCAAAATCTGACGCCAATCATTCGACCTGCATCCGCCACCTAGGATGAACAGCGGCCTGCGGGCAAGGTTCAACATGGACACGACCGATGACACGTCAGGCGGCAAGGCTTTGGCGCGCAGCGCGGGCTGGTTGGGGAACGGCGCGGGGTCGGCCTCGGCCTGCAACTGCGCGATGGGCACCTGAATGTGCTTGGGGCGCGGACGCGAAAGCTCGAATTCTTCAAACGCCCGTTCTATCAGCCCATAGGCAGCTTCGGCAGAGTTGGCCTGTACAGACCAATCCGCAACCGTGCCGGCGGCAGCACGTTGATCTTTCATCTGGTGCAACTGACCCCGGACAGCCTGCGTTTCATCCAGACAAGAGGACAGAATCAGCATCGGAACCGAGTCGCTGTAGGCCTGTCCGATCGGGGTCATGATGTTGCACAAACCGGGGCCGGTGATCACATAGGCGACGCCGGGGCGGCCGGTTGCGCGCGCGTAACCATCAGCCATGAATCCGGCCCCCTGCTCGTGCCGGGCCAGAACATGCGTGATGCCGGCCTCTTCGATACCACGATACATTTCCTGGTTGTGGACGCCCGGTATACCGAAAATCACATCCACGCCACGATCCTTGAGCATATGCGAGATTTGCGCGCCAAGGGGTCTTTTCATCAGCCTCTCCAGAATTGAACGGTGAAGATCGCGTAAACGGCCAAAAGCTCGAGCCGCCCGACCAGCATCCCGATGGTCAGCAACCACTTGGCCGTATCGTTGAGACCTGCAAAATTACCCGCCGGTCCGATCTGATCGCCGAGACCCGGTCCAACGTTCGCCAACGCTGTCGCGGCCCCGGAGACGGACGTGACGAAATCCAGACCTGTCAGCGCCAACGCCCAGGACAACACCCCCATCGACAAAACGAAGAACATGAAAAAACTCATCACCGAGGTCAGAACGTCCCGTCCGACCGGCCTTCCATCATAGAGCGGCATGAACACGCCATGCGGGGACCTGATCCGTTTGATCTGGCTTTTGATTGAGGCGAACAGCAACTGATAGCGAAAAACCTTGATCGAGCACGCAGTCGACCCCGCGCATCCACCGATCAATCCGATCAGGAAAAACAGCATGATCGGAAAGCTGCCCCACCCCATGTAATCGACACTGGCGTATCCTGTCCCCGAAATGATCGAGGTGATGTTGAACAGTGACTCGCGGAACGCCTGTTCCCAATGATGCGGAAAGACCGAGGTCAGAAAGACTGACATGATGACAACCAGAACCAGAATGATCGCCAGAAATGCCCGGATTTGACTGTCTTTCCATAACGACGCCGTATGACCATTGGCCAACTGGACATAGCGCACAAAGGGAAGAGCCGCCAAAATCATGAAGACGGATGCAGCATATTCGGCCGGGCCTGAAAATGTTCCAAACGAGGCATCATAGTTCGAAAAACCGCCCGTGGACACCGTCGTGAAAGCATGCACCAACGCGTCAAAAAAACTCATCCCAAACGCGGCATAGACCAGCACGCATACAAGTGTCAGGAAGACGTAGATCAGGGAAATCTGCCCCGCAATCTCCTGCGCGCGAGGCAGGATTTTCCCCATGGTCTCAAACCCTTCCGAGCGGAAGATTTGCATGCCACCAACCCGCAATTCGGGCAGGAATACCATCGCGACGACGATGATACCGATGCCTCCCAGCCATTGCAGGGTACCGCGCCACAACAAAAGGCCCTTTGGCAGCGTGTCCAACCCTGAAATTACGGTCGAACCGGTCGTCGTAAGGCCTGACATCGCCTCAAAATAGGCATCGACAAAGCGCAGCTCGGTTTCACCGAACAGAAACGGGATTGCACCAAACACCGGCAGCGCGACCCACACGCCGGTTGTCAGCAAAAAGGTCTGCCGGATGGTCAGCCCCTCGCCCACACCGTTCGAGCAACTCATCGCCAGGACGGATCCGGTCAGCATTGTGATTATCGCGCTTTCCAGGAACACATTCCATTCGCCGCGACCTTCGATAATGTCCGCGAGCATAGGAAACAGCATGGTCGCCCCAAGAATGGCGACCAGCAAGCCAATCACATATCCGACCGGGCGAAGATCCATCATAACGCGCAGCGTTGGCGCGCCAGCCCGACCGTGTCAAGCAGATGATCCCGGTTTACGTGTCTGTTTTGGTATCTGCCCCCGGCATTGCGGGCGGTTTTGACGGCGGTCGCGTTTTGCGCGCCTGCGGTTTTGATTGTTCTGCCGATGCCGCAGGTTTTGACTGCGCAGCATCGGGCGCCGACTTCTGAGGTTCTGCTTTGGGCGCAAGGGGCGCGGTTTTTGCTGGGGTCGAAACGGTTTTTTCGATAGGCTTAGCGGCTTTGGCGCGCGCAGCAGGTGCCTTGGTCGCAGAAGCCGCCGGTCTGCTACGAGGTTTTTTTGCCGGGGCCGACGCGCCTGAGGAAGACGTGGTTGCAGTCGCGTTCCGCGCAGCCGGTTTGGCGTTTTTTGCAACAGCTGCGGCCGGTTTCGATTCTGTTTTTGGCTGCGGCGCCGGTTTGGGTGCTGGTTTTGGTGCGTGCTTTGCTATCGCCGCAGGTTCAGCCTTTGGCGTGACGGCGGCGCGCGGCTTCGCGGAAAACTCCGCAGGTTTGGGCTCAGGTTTGCCGGCGGTGACCTTCGTTACGGTTTTTTTCACTGCTGCGGTCTTTTTGACGGCAGCTTTTTGCACACGCTGCGCAGTGGCTTTTGCCTTGACCGTCGTCTTTTCCACCGGCTTTTCCGGGGACGCCGCAGCCACGTGCAACGCTTGCACAGGAGCCATCGGCAATTCGAACGCTGAACGGGCCACGATCTGCATGATCTTCATCTGGTTGACCATTGCGTAACCAGCCATGCGAATTGCCGCAGCTTGAAACTCCAGCGGTTGGGTAATCGGATTCATTACATGCTTCTCCTGTAATAACGATGCAGCCCAAATGTGATGGATAAAACGCCTTGCCCTCTTCGATTTCTCGAACGGTGGTCGCGGTCTTGCAGTCCAAGGCGTCTCACGTCTCCGCATCCTTTTCGGGGCGGCCAGCCAATCAAATGGCAAGCATCCAGCTGCTGCATTCACGATAGATATACAACAAACGACTGCGCAAATGCAGCATTTTTGCTGCATTGCGGCAAAAGAACGCCTACCGTCGTAATCTCTGATTAAATCCTAATCGCTTACACGGCGGTATTCACCCAACGTGAAACAAAGTGTTGAACAGTCTTGGATCCAAGCTGGATGCCGCAAAGGTTGGGCCTTCGGTCAGAATCGACACAGCGTCGTGGCTATGCAGGCTTTCCTGATGGCTGGCTATTATCCGGAAATCACCAACATGATGATCTGCCAGCAATTCAGCGCAGAACAAGCGCGCCGCATCTTCGACAAAAATCGGATTGGCTGCGTTCAACTCGGCAAAAGCCTGTTCGTCTTCACGTTTGACCATGACCTGAGTTTCGGTCGGCACCGCGCGTCGGCACAACCCGATCAGGTCTTCAAACCAAAGACAATCGGCATCGCAATCCACCACCACGGAAATTCGCGCGACAGATCGTTGCGAATGCGGTGTTGCCAATTGTCCCCGCATGACACGGGCATGTTCGCTCAACTCCAGAGAGCACGGGCAGGTCGAGGAATAGACATAGTCCAGGTGCATGATCTTCTGGCGCACACCGCCCGACTCCACCAGTTCCAGAGCGATGTCGTAATATTGATATCCTTCCAGACCTGATCTCAGGCTCTTGACCTTGTCGGGGTAAGAAAACCGCATTTGGATACGTGCATCAAAGCTGTCCAGATCGTTCATGTAGTCGTCAAGCGCCGCCTGCATGACTTCGAAGCTGAATGTACGCTCGGCATGTTTGTAAAAAGACCGCATGATCCGGGACATGTTGATGCCCTTTTTCTCGGCCTCAAGGCTGACGGTGCCCGTAACAGACGTCTCAAGCGTCAGGTCTTCCCCATCTTTCCGATGGAAACGGATCGGCAGGCGAAAGTTCGAGATGCCAACATGCTGGATCTGCTGCTTGGCACCGCGTATCAAGCTGGACGGGCCGTTTTGCAAGTCGGGCAATGACGCTCGGTAATCCGCGTCAACCGAGAAACCCTCCGGGTACTCGCGCGAAAGCGAAGGATAGTTCACCCGGGTCAGGCCGGGCACCAGCCGCGCAATAGCCGGATCCAGCTGGCTGATCTCGGATGCCGTCGCAGATTCCGCCCATTGCCGCAGAACTTTAAGGGCCTCGGCGGCTTTTTCCTGATCCGGGGTCTCATCAATGTCGCGCGGGTGAATGTTCATCGGCTGCGGTTCCTCGATTGGTCGTAGAAATATATACGACTGCAGGTGATTTACCAGTTTAACCCAATACGCAGGCAATAGCAGTCCGGATTGAAAAAACCGGCGCAAAACCGTCATTCTGCAACGAAATACGCCTTTCGCAGACACAAAGGCCAGGCTTCAACCGCGAACACCACCCGAAAAGACGCCCCGTTCACAGACAACGCGACGACCCCTAGTGGTAAGAGGCTTGTCACTGTGCTGCTGTTTGCTTCTGCGAAGCCTCCAATGCCTGCTGGATGTCTGCCAGCAGGTCTCTGGCGTCTTCCAGGCCTACGGAAAAACGGATCAGGCCCGGCGTAATGCCCAACTCGTCCTTCTGCGCATCGCTGAGACGCTGGTGCGTTGTGGTCGCCGGGTGCGTTGCGATCGACTTGGCATCGCCCAGATTGTTCGAGATCACAGGAATGGTCAGCGCATTGAGGAAAGCAAAAGCCGCGTCCTTGCCGCCCTTGATATCCAGGGACAACACGGTCCCGCCTTTTCCACCAAGTTGCGATTGAACCAGAGCATTTTGCGCGTGGGTCTTCAAACCAGGGTAAAGGGTGCGCGCCAACGCGGGATGCCCTTCCAGCGCCTCGGCGATCCGTTGTGCGCTGTCGGCCTGCGCATTGACGCGCAGCGCCATGGTTTCCAGACCTTTGAGCATGACCCAGGCATTGAACGGGCTGAGCGCGCCGCCGGTATGCTTCAGATACGGCTCGACGGTTCCGCGGATGAAATCCCTGGTGCCGATGATGACACCGCCCAGCGCACGGCCCTGTCCGTCAATATGCTTGGTCGCCGAATAAACGACCACATCCGCGCCCTGTTCCATCGCGCGCGAAAAGACGGGCGTCGAAAACACGTTGTCCACCACCACAATCGCCCCAACGGCATGGGCCAATTTGGACACGGATGCGATGTCGATCACTTCAAGAGTCGGGTTCGACATCGATTCGAAGAAGACCGCCTTGGTGTCCGGGCGGATCGCTGCCTGCCATTGCTCCAGATCGGTACCGTCCACAAAGGTCACCTCGACGCCAAAACGGGTCAGGATGTTTTCCAGAATGTACAGGCACGACCCGAACAGTGCCTTTGCTGAAACAACATGGTCCCCGGCCTTCAGCATCGAGGTCAGCGCACCGTTCACCGCCGCCATGCCCGAAGCCGTCGCAAACGCATCCTCGCCACCTTCAAGGGCCGCGATGCGCTGTTCGAACATAGATACGGTCGGATTGCCATAGCGGGCATAGATGAACTCATCAGGGCCGCATTCCAGAAACCGGGCTTCGGCCTGTTCGGCAGTTTCGTACACAAAGCCCTGCGTCAGGAAAATCGCCTCGCTCACCTCGTTGTACTGACTGCGGCGGATACCGCCATGGACGGCTTGGGTGCGTTTGTTCCAGTTCTCGCTCATCTCATTCCCTTTCAGCCTCCGGCGGAGGCAAACAAAAAACCCCAGACGCGGCCAAGCGAAAGGGGTCTTTCATCCTGACCTTTTAGCGGTGTTGTTTAGCGTGGCCCGCAATCCGGTAACAAATCGCCACGTAGCTTTGGGATGGCAATACGCCTCGGGCGGTTTGCGGTCAAGCCCGGCTTGCATTCGGTCACGCTTTCGTAAGCGGCCCTTGCCGAACCGGCAGAAACCCGCATGATCCCCCCAACATCAGGAGAACACATGGCTGACCCGATTGATCTGTATTTCTGGCCCACACCAAACGGCTGGAAAGTGTCCATCGCCCTGGAGGAGATGGGGCTGCCCTACACCACGCATCTGGTCAATATCGGAAAAGGTGATCAGTTCGACCCGCAGTTCCTGAAGATCGCCCCGAACAACCGTATGCCCGCAATCGTGGACCCTGACGGGCCGGATGGTGCACCGATCTCGGTTTTTGAAAGCGGGGCAATTCTGATGTATCTGGCCCGCAAGACCGGGCAGTTCTATGGCAAGACCGAGCGTGATCGGATTGCCGTAGAAGAATGGCTGATGTGGCAGATGGGCGGTGTTGGCCCGATGGCCGGTCAGGCGCATCACTTCCTGAAATACGCCCCGCAACTGAACCCGCCACAGGACCTGCCCTATGCCAAAGACCGTTACCGGACCGAGGTCTGTCGTCTGTACGGGGTGCTCGACAGACGGCTGGCCGAGAACGAATACGTTGCCGGAGACTTTTATTCGATTGCAGACATGTCGATCTGGGGCTGGGCCAGCCTATGGGAAGGGCAGCAGCAAGTGCTGGAGGACAAACCCCACTTTGCGCGCTGGCTGAAGACCGTCGGCGCCCGCCCCGGTGTTCAGGCCGGGCGCGCTCTGCACGCAGAGCTACGAGGAGACAATCGTGACAAGCAGGCGCAGGAGGTCTTGTTCAAACGATGACTGCGTTGAAAACCCGTTTGGATTGATGCGGATCATCAGCCCTGTCCGCCTTGGCCACGGCAGGTTCGGCTAGCGAAACTTGAATTCGGGTTCCGCCGGGAAAGGCATCGGGGTGTTCCTCCAAGCTCCACTGCGCAGCGCGGCAGGATTTCTGTGGTCAACGCGCATCCGGGGCGTCAGGACAAAAGCCGCTTGCTTCTTCCCATCCGTTTCCCGCACCAAGCGTGTCATCTCTTTTCGCTTCAGACGCTGCAATTCCGAGAGGTATTTTTGGGTATTCCCAAGGTGTCTGCGCTCGAAAGAGTGGGCACTCAATGCTTCCTCGATCATTCTGGCGGTATGCACGTATCCTTTTGAACGCGTATGCTCCAACAGTTCGCCAAGGCGACCGGCAATCTGGCTCTCATCCAGCTGGACGGTTTTTTCGAACGATCCATTTCGTGTTACTTCGGGCATCTGAACTGACTCTGAGAAGATGTTGAGTAGCGCGCCGTCGCGCCTGCGTTCAGACACAGGCCGACGCATAGAGATGCCCGCAGTACTAACACGACATCAAAGAGTCGACCGACCAATGCCGAATTGGCGGGAAAGCGCCTTTGACCCAGCGTGATATGCGAGAACTTACCGACATTGATCGGCGCACAGGTCTTGCTGTGCGCAAGGCGGCAAGACAGCCGCTCGCTATTGTCCGTCACGGCAGGCCGCCCCTGCGCCCTGGACCAGCATATCCAGCATCCCCGAAATATCCTCGATTTCTTCCGCAATCACATGGGTCACTGAATGCGTCCGCTGCATCCGGCCCGTCACCTTCAGCAATCGCCCCGAAATCACCGCACGGCGGAACCGTTCGTAGATTTTGCGCCAGACCACCACATTCACGATCCCGGTCTCATCTTCAAGCGTCAGAAAGATCACGCCCTTGGCCGTCCCCGGCCTCTGCCGCAGGATCACAAGCCCGGCCACAGCCACGCGCGCGCCCTCGGGCGGGGAATCCAGTTGGCTGGAAGGCAGACAGGACGGCGGGCGCGGCCAATCCCGGTTTGAAACCACAGGGCGAATGGGTGTAACAAGCATAAGAACAAAAATAGAACAAACGACAAGAAAGTCCAGACACGGCGCGCTGAGTCGCAAATGAGGCTGGAAAGACCTAAATGCCTTCACTAAGGAAGAAATCGAACATCGCAAAAGGAAGACGCACGCAATGGCAAAGATCACCTATGTCGAGCACGGCGGTACCGAACACACAGTCGAGGTCGCCAACGGACTGACCGTCATGGAAGGGGCCCGTGACAACAACATTCCCGGCATTGAGGCCGATTGTGGCGGCGCCTGCGCCTGCTCGACCTGCCATGTCTACGTCCACCCCGACTGGGTCGAGAAAATCCCGGCCAAGGATGACATGGAAGAAGACATGCTGGACTTTGCCTATGAGCCCGACCCGGCCCGCTCGCGCCTGACCTGCCAGATCAAGGTCACCGATGCGCTGGACGGTCTGGTCGTTCAGATGCCTGAAAAGCAGATCTGATGCAGAACAATGCGCCGCGCCTGCCCCGCCGCTTTTGGCAATCTCGGGCACGCGGCGCTTTGCTATCTTTCGGACTTTGGCTCACGCTGCAACCGGCTGACGCGGCGGAAACCATCAACGACGCCCGCTTCACAGAACCAACCACCCGCTACGCCCATGGCGTCCTGGGTGACACGATCGAATATGGCGCGGTGGAATTCACGACCGACACTACGGTCGTAACTGTTCGACTGCCGCAGGATCGCGTGTTCGAAGACCTCGCTCCGCGTTTGGCAGACGTCAACCTGGACGGCGCGCGCGAAGCAATTGTCGTTGAATCCCACGACAAATCAGGGGCTCAACTTGCGATCTACGACGCCGCCGGAGACAAGATCGCGGCCACGCCTCATATCGGTACCCGCTTCCGCTGGCTCGCCCCGATCGGGGCAGCCGACCTGGACGGCGACGGACATGTCGAGATCGCCTATATCGACCGTCCGCACCTTGCCAAAACGCTGCGCATCTGGCGCTACAAAGACAACGCCCTGACCGAAATCGCGGCTCTGCCCGGATTGACCAACCACAGGATCGGTGAAGATTTCATTTCCGGTGGCCTGCGCACCTGCGGCGACCGCCCGGAATTGATCGTGGCCAGCGCCGACTGGACGCGGATCGTCAGCGTCTTCTACGACAACGGCTGGATCACATCCGACCGGGGCCCGTTCAACGGCCGCAAAAGCCTTGCCCAAGCCCTGAACTGCTGATCCGCCTCTTCATCTGGCCAAAAATATCCCGGGGCGTGAGCGGTTGAAAGGAAATCGTCCAGTGGACGATTTCGACCGCGAACGCGCGCAGCGCCGGGAAGCCGCAAGGCCGAGGGGGCAAAGCCCCTGCCCCGTCAACCATCCAGAGCACGCCACCCGATATCGCGCCGGTAAAACCCGTCAGGCCAATCCACAGCTTCAACCATTTCATAGGCCCGGTCGCGCGCCTCTTGCAGCGTGTTCCCACGGGCGGTCACGTTCACCACGCGCCCGCCCGATGCAACCACCTGTCCATCGACACTCTTTGTACCAGCGTGGAACACCATGTTCCGGCTGTCTTCGGGCAGGCCTTCAAGCCCTTTGATCGCAGTGCCTTTCTTGTAAGCACCCGGATAGCCATTGGCCGCCATTACAACCGTGATGGCATGGTCATCCGCCCAATTCACCCGCATCTCACCCAACCTGCCTTCGGCGGCCGCGTGCATCAGGTCCATCGCCTGCGCGCCCAATCGCATCATCAACACCTGACATTCAGGATCACCGAAGCGGACGTTGTATTCGACCAGTCTTGGCTGCCCGTCCTTGATCATCAAACCTGCATAAAGAACGCCCTGAAACGGCGTTCCCCGACGCTTCATCTCGGCGATGGTAGGGCGCACGATCTCTTCCATCGCGCGCGCCTCCACCTCTTCGCTCAACACCGGCGCCGGAGAATACGCGCCCATCCCGCCCGTGTTCGGCCCGGTATCGCCCTCGCCAACCCGTTTGTGATCCTGGGCCGTCCCGACTGAAAGAATGTCCTCACCATCACAAAGAACGAACAGCGAGGCTTCTTCCCCATCCATGAATTCTTCAATGACGACTTCCGCACCGGCACCGCCAAACGCACCGCCGAACATGTCGTCAATGGCGTCCAGTGCGGTCTTTTCGTCCATCGCAACGATAACGCCCTTGCCTGCGGCCAGACCATCGGCCTTGACCACAATCGGTGCGCCCTGTTCGCGGGTATAGGCTTTGGCAGCCTCGGCCTCGGTAAACCGGGCATAAGCTGCGGTGGGGGCGTTGGCCGCGTCGCAGATTTCCTTGGTGAAACTTTTCGACGCTTCCAGCTTTGCCGCCTCGGCCGAGGGTCCAAAAACCAATACTCCGGCTTCGCGCAACCGATCAACCACTCCGGCCGCCAAAGGCGCCTCGGGCCCGACGATCACGAAATCAATCGCATTTTCTTCGGCAAAGCCGACAACAGCCCCGCCGTTTTCAATATCCAGAGCGGCACAATCCGCGATCTGCGCGATCCCCGCATTCCCCGGAGCAACGATCAGGCGATCACATTTGGGGTTTTGCAGCACTGCCCATGCCAGGCTGTGTTCGCGCCCTCCGCTGCCGAGAATGAGGATATTCATGAAAGCTCTCCGATCTGCTTGGCCTTGCCTGCGCGGCGTTCTAAGCTGGGCGCGCATTTGAAACAAGGCGCTGAAATGTCCGACCTGCTTGATGACCCGATTCCGGGCCAAAACACCCCTGAATACACAGTGTCCGAAATTTCGGGTGAGGTGAAACGGACGCTCGAAGGCTCATTCGGCCGAATCCGCGTGCGCGGTGAGGTTGGGCGCGTGTTCAAAGCCCGATCCGGGCATCTGTATTACGACATCAAGGACGACCGGAACGTTTTGGCCTGCACTACGTGGAAAGGTCAGATTTCCGGCCTGTCCGTTGTGCCCGAAGAAGGGTTGGAGGTCGTCGTCACCGGCCGCCTTACCGCTTTCGGGGCGCAATCCAAATACAACCTGAACGTCGATGAGGTTTCTGTCGCGGGTCAGGGCGCGCTCATGGCGCTGCTGGAGAAGCGCAAGAAACAACTGGAATCCGAAGGTCTGTTCGCGCCGGAACGCAAGAAACCCTTGCCTTACCTGCCGCAGATCATTGGCGTTGTGACATCCCCTTCCGGTGCCGTGATCCGCGACATTCTGCATCGGCTCAGGGACAGGTTCCCGCGCAAGGTGCTGATCTGGCCTGTGGCGGTTCAAGGGGCCAACTGCGCCCCCGAGGTCGCCCGCGCCATCGAAGGCTTCAACCAACTGACACCCGGCGGCGCGTTGCCCCGGCCCGACCTGATCATCGTGGCCCGTGGCGGCGGATCGATCGAAGACCTCTGGGGCTTCAATGAAGAGATCGTCGCCCGCGCCGCAGCTGCGTCGGACATACCGTTGATCTCGGCCGTTGGGCATGAAACCGACACCACCCTGATTGATTTCGTTTCGGACCAGCGCGCGCCAACACCCACCGCGGCCGCCGAACTGGCCGTTCCCGTCCGCATGGAACTGCTTGCCTGGACCGAAGAGCAAGCTGCGCGCCTGTCCCGCGCGGCAACGGATGCAGTCCAACGCCGAACGCAAAGGCTGCGCGATCTGTCCCGCGCCCTGCCGCGCCCGGATAGCCTGTTGAACTCTCCAAGGCAACGCCTTGATTTGATTGCAGATCGCCTCACGCCCGCCTTGATCCGCGGGGTGCAGAACCGTCGCCTGCAAGTGGTGGAATTGTCTGCTCATCTGCGCCCCTCGACCCTGCGAAGCTTGATATCGACGCGACAGGAATCGCTGCGCAACCTGTCATCGCGCCTGTCCTTGCGACCGATCCAAAGGGAAATCGACCAGCAGCGGCAAAACCTCGATCGTTTCGGCGATCGAATGCACACGGCCCAAACCACGCGACTGGACCGCCTCAAACAGCAACTCGAAGCGACGGATCGCCTGCGCGAGACGCTGAGCTACAAAGCCACTTTGGACCGCGGATACGCGGTCGTCCGGGCCGAAGGGAATGTGATCACCACCAAGGCTCAGGCCGCCAAACAAACGGCGCTCGAGATCGAGTTCGCCGATGGTGTCCTCAGCACCGGCCCGGGCGCGAAATCACCCTCAAAGAAACCCAGGCCGGACACTCCGGATCAGGGATCACTGTTCTAAGCCATGTTGACCATCTGGGGCCGTGACAATCGCCGATGCGCAACTTTCTGAAAACACTTTCCTGTGCGGTTCCTGCCTGACTTTGGCCGATATCCAGTTGGGACACATACTCGATCGCTACTATGACATCGATATTTCGCGCGCATCACTGCCCAGTTTGCGCCGCTATTATGAAGGGTTGACGGGCAGGGCAGCTTACCAAACCCATGTCATGATCGATTATGATGCGCCGCGCGCCAACTGATCAAACGCCAACGTCCGGCCCGTAACAAACCATTTCTTCCCCAAGATCCTCTGCCTCATACAGCTCGGTCGCTTGCGGATTACCTTCGAACTGCGCAATCAAACCGCCACCGGATTGAGTGAAAACCCAGCATTGCGGATCCAGCCTGTCTTCGTAGACAAAGCAGATCTGCTCACCCTGCTGATACCAGATACCTTCCTTGCAATTCCCGTCGAGAAAAGACCAGATCACACGACGGTTCGGAAGATACCGCTCCACCCCGTAAATCTGACCTTCGAACCCGTAAAACAGAGTTTTGCCCTGCGTATACTTGTCGAACTCCGAGCCAGACAAAGGCGTTTGTGCCGCCACGGAATGTGCGGCAAAAGTCACGAGAATCATCAGGAACCTGAACATGTTTCCATTTTGTCAGAAGCGCTTCGGTCATGCCATTCGCCTGTTGGATCGGGGTCATCACAAGGTGCTTAACTCAACGTAAGCGGTTGATTTCACGCCACGCCCCAGATCAGATTATTCTGAACCGGCGAGGAGATGACATGACAACCCTACTGTTCTGGATCGCTTGTGGCTGCGCCCTTGGTTACCTGCCGCTGACCTCCCGGCCCGCCGGTTCTTTGCGCACTGTACTGAAAACCGCATCGGTCGCCCTATTGGCGGTCACGGCCATCATGAACGGTGGGCCTTGGCTGTTGGTTCTTGCGCTCGCTCTTTGTGCGACAGGCGACGCGCTGCTGTCGCGCGAAACAGATGCCACCTTCATGACGGGCATCGCCGCATTTGCCGCCGGGCATCTGGCCTATATCGCTCTGTTCCTGACACTGCCGATCAGTTCTGCCGGGCTGATCCTCAGCGCGCCTGCGATTGTATGGTCATTGATCATTCTGGGCATCATCATGGCCACATTGCTCGCGCCGCGCGCCGGAGACCTGAAGGGGCCCGTTCTGGCCTATATCCCCATCATTCTTGGCATGGGGGTCACGGTGCTGGCACTGCCAGATGCCGGTCCTCTTCGGTGGGCCTTTCCCGCCGCCATGGCCTTCATCGCGTCAGATCTGATCCTCGCAACCGAGAAGTTCCTGCTGCCGCCGCACCATCCGGCCCTCAAGGTGACGCCCTATCTTGTATGGCCCCTTTACTGGGGTGCTCAGCTTGGCTTTGTCCTTGCGTTTGCGTGACCCTTTGCAACTGCCGCAAATCCGCATTAGGTGAAGGGAACACCTGTGGAGACCAAGTATGGCGTTTTTCTCAAAGCTAAAGGACAAGCTGTTCAAATCTTCATCTCGTCTTGAAGAAGGGCTGGAAGCCATCGTCGAGGATGGCGGCGAGGAAACGGCGGCTCCGGACCCTGTGATCCCCCAGCCGCAGCCCGATCCGCAACCGATTCCAGAAGTGCCAGAGCCTGCCCCGGCCCCGCAACCGGCTGAACCGCCGGCACCGATCCCGGCTGACCCAACGCCTGTCGCTCCGCCGCCGGAAATACCGGAATCCAAGGGTATCCTGAACCGCCTGTTCAATCGAGGCGCCGTCACGGAAATGCGCCGAACCCTGGACGATGACATGCTGGAGCAGCTCGAAGAGCTGCTGATCGCCTCGGACATGGGCGTCGACACGGCCTTGCGTGTCACATCGAACATGGCTGAGGGCCGCTTTGGCCGCAAACTGTCGACCACAGAGATCAAGCAACTTCTGGCACAAGAAATCGCCCGCGTGATGGAGCCTGTGGCCAAGCCTCTGCCGATCTATCCCAAACGGCCACAAGTGGTGCTGGTCGTCGGCGTCAACGGCTCGGGCAAGACCACAACAATTGGAAAACTGGCCAGCCAGTTCAAAGAGGCCGGCAAAAAGGTCGTCATCGCCGCCGGCGATACCTTCCGCGCCGCGGCCGTGGAACAGTTGCAGGTCTGGGGTGATCGCGCCGGAGTTCCGGTTCTGACCGCCCCCGAAGGCTCGGACCCCGCCAGCCTCGCCTTTGACGCGCTGACCCGTGCACAGGCAGAGGGCGCCGATCTGCTGATGATAGATACGGCGGGCCGCCTGCAAAACCGCACCGACCTGATGGAGGAACTGGCCAAAATCGTCCGCGTCATCCGCAAGGTCGATGACACTGCTCCGCACAACACCTTGCTCGTACTCGACGCCACCACCGGACAGAACGCGCTGAGCCAGGTGGAAACGTTCCGCAATCTGGCGGACGTTTCCGGTCTGGTCATGACCAAGCTGGACGGCACGGCCAAGGGCGGTGTTCTTGTTGCCCTGGCAGATAAATTCGGGTTGCCCATCCACGCGATCGGCGTCGGCGAACAGATCGACGACCTTGCCCCTTTCGACCCCGAAGAATTCGCCGCCGCCCTCACCGGTCTCGACAAAGGCTGATCCCAGGCTTCATCTGGCCCCAAATATCCTTGGGGGGTGTGGGGGGCAGACAGCCCCCTACCCTCTCCGCTCCGCAAAAGGTCCGCGTATTTGAGCGACTGGCTGATCTCTCTCGAAGGCACCGAAGCCGGACACCAGCTGGCATTGGTGCTGGCTTTGATGGCGGCGTTCCTGCACGCGGTCTTCGGTGCATTGCAAAAAGGCAGGCATGACCCATGGCTGTCCCGCGGCGCGATCGACGCCTGCTATTGCCTCATGGCCGCCCCCTTCGCCTTTTTCGTGGTGCCCTGGCCCGAACCTCATATGTGGCCGATCTTCGCGCTCGTCTGGCTGATCCACATCGCCTACAAGACACTGCAAGCCATGGCATATACCAAAGGCTCTTACACCGTCGTCTATCCGGTGGTGCGCGGGACGGGCCCGCTGTTCACGGTCATCGGTGCCTATCTTCTGTTCGGCGAAACATTCTCGGCAGTTCAATGGCTGGGTGTGGCCACCTTGCTGGCGGGGATATTCGGGTTGGCTGCCTACAACTTCAGGTTCCTGGAAACCAACAGGGATACGCTGGGCATCGCGCTGACACTGGCAATCATCACTGGCCTGTTTGTGGCCCTGTACACCACCTATGACGCCTATGGCATTCGCGCCACCGCCGATCCGTTCACCTTTCTGGCCTGGTTCTTCATGATCGACGGCGCGGCCATGCCGATCTACGCATTTCTCAGGTGGCGCGCGATGGCGCACAGACCTGCGCCTGGTCCGCTGATGCTGCGCGGCCTCGCTGGCGGTATCATCGCCCCTTTGTCCTTCGGGGCGATCATGCTGGCCACCCGGCTGGACAAAGTCGGTGAAGCAGCCGTTCTGCGCGAAACCTCAACAGTCTTCGCTGCGCTGATCGGCTGGCTTGTGCTAAAGGAAACGGTTGGCCCAAGACGCATTTCCCTGATGGCATTGATTGCACTTGGCGCCGTAATAGTTGAAATGGGCGGATAAGCAGCAGGAAGTACAGATGACAGGCAAAAAAGACATCAACCCGTTTCTGAAACAGGTTCTGGAACTTGGCCCCCCGCTGGCCTTCTTCTTCATCTACCTGCGCCTGCGCGACGACAGCTTTCTGATCGGCGGCATCGAGTATTCCGGCTTCATTATCGCCACGATTATCTTTGTCCCCCTGATGCTGGGGGCAATGGGTATCCTATGGTATTTGACTGGCAAACTCAGCCGGATGCAGATCTTCACGGCCATCATGGTGATTTTCTTCGGCGGTCTCACAGCCTGGTTCAACGACGAGCGGTTCTTCAAGATGAAAACCACACTTGTCTATGGTCTGTTTGCCCTGATCCTCGGCATCGGTCTGATGCAAAAGAAATCCTACCTGGCCTATGTTCTGGACGAAATGCTGCCGATGAAACACGAAGGCTGGATGATACTCACGCGCCGTCTGTGTGCTTGTTTCGCCGTTCTGGCCGCCGCAAACGAATTCGTCTGGCGCACCATGTCGACGGATCTGTGGGTCAAGATCGAGACTTTCGGCTTTCCCATCGCGCTGATGGCCTTCCTGATGCTTCAGTTCAGCATTCTGCAACGCTATATGGACGATCCCGAGCAGAAATAGCGGCCTTTACACCCGCCAGACCTGCCAAAACAAACAAAATTCTTGGCTTGAGCGCCCAGCTATGGGAAGTTGTGCCACCACCCACTCTCATACCCTGCCCAAGATCGGTGCATACATGACGGCCTTTCCCACCAGCGGCTTCCTTGCCGAAGCTTCCGACGGGCTCAGAGAAATGCTTTCGGCGCAGGCGACCGAAATATCTCTGTCCCAAGGTGAAATACTTTTTGAACAAGGTGACGAGGGCGACTCTCTCTATGCCATTTTGGAAGGCACGTTAGAGGTTTCCTTTCTGGCAATGAGCGGCCGCAAACTGACACTTACCTTGATGCGCCCCGGCGAAGTCTTCGGTGAAATCGCGTTGTTCGACAATGGTCCGCGTACGGCCACCATTGCGGCGGCCGAAAAGTCGCGTGTACTGCGTGTGCGCCGCAACGACGTTATGAACCAGATCAGGCAACAGCCTGATCTGGCCGTGGATATGATCCGTCTGGCCGGATTGCGGATGCGATGGATGGGATTGCAATTGAACGAGCAGGTCTTTCTGCCCATGCCTATTCGGCTGGCTCGCAAGCTGCTGCACCTGTCCAGTTTACAGGACGACCCGGCCGCGCGCATCACCCTGTCGCAGAGCGAACTGGCCGAATTTGTCGGTGCCACACGCGAGGCAGTATCCAAAACCATCTCGATCTGGAAACGCGACAACATGGTCGAAGCCTCTCGTGGCGGTTTGCTGATCCAGGATTTTGAAGCCCTTCGAGAATTGGCTGATTCAGATCTTATTTGATCCGGTGTGATCTGGTTCACAGACCATCGATTACGCTTTGACCTAACGTGAGATTGTTACCGTAGGAGGTCAGAGAATCATCCCCGATATCTGTCCACTGACCTCTCCCTGTATCTGAGCCATACGCAATCACTGCGTATGGCTCATTTTTTTGCGTGGCGGTGATACCGGGTCTGGCCCGCAATAAAAAAAGGCCGGGAGGGTTTCCCGGCCTGTTCAATCAGTTCTCGAGGCTCAGCGCAACAAAACGCGGATCGCCGCCCCTGCGCACCAACAGCAGCAGAGATTTGCGACCAGCTTCGCGCGATTCTTCCATACGGGCTTCAAGATCTCCGATGGTTTCCACCTTTTGCTGGCCTGCTTCGGTGATAAGATCACCTGCCCGCATTCCCTTGGCATACGCCTCAGATGCTTCATCGACATCTGTAATCACAAGGCCGTCTGCATCACCATCCAGACCCAAATCTGCACGCAGCGTATCGGTCAGGGGGGAAATCGTCAGGCCCAGAATATCCGCGTTCTCTTCAATCGGAGCATCCTGCGGTTCCTCCTCGCCAGTGTCAGCGCGTTCCGCATCTTCCCGACGCCCCAGTGTCACAAGTACGGTCTGGGTTCCGCCGTCGCGGTGCACGACCACTCTGACCGACTTGCCAACTTCTGCTTCACCGACCTGACGCACCAGACCTCGGGTGTCTTCCACCTCGACTCCATCAAAGCTGAGGATCACGTCACCCGCCTTCAACCCAGCTTCCTTGGCGGGGCCGTCCGGTACATCGCTGATCAGCGCCCCACCCGGCTTTTCCAGGCCCATGGCCTCGGCCATGTCCTCAGTTACGTCCTGAATGCGGACGCCCAACCACCCGCGGCGGGTCTCGCCATATTTGCGCAGTTGATCCACGACCTTCACGACAACATTCGACGCCATCGAGAAACCAATGCCGATTGAACCGCCGTTGGGCGAAAGGATTGCGGTGTTCACTCCGATCACTTCGCCGTCCATGTTGAACAGCGGCCCGCCCGAGTTGCCCCGGTTGATCGCCGCGTCCGTTTGAATGTAATCGTCATAGGTTCCGCTCAGCGCTCGGTTGCGTGCAGAAACGATCCCTGCCGATACCGAAAAGCCTTGCCCAAGCGGGTTGCCCATGGCGATAACCCAGTCACCCACACGCGCTACGTCGCTGTCGCCGAATTTCACGTATTTCAGTGGGCCCGAAGCCTCGACCTTGAGCAGCGCGATATCGGTTTTCTCATCCGTTCCGATAACCTTGGCCACCAGCTCTTTCTTGGGTTGCCCATCGCCGGGGAAGAATTCCACAAGTATCTCATCGGCTTCGGCGATCACATGGTTGTTTGTGACGATAAAGCCATCTTCCGAGATCACGAAACCAGATCCCAGCGCGTTGCTTCTGCGCGGCGCGTTGTCACCGTTGTCACCGTTGCGATCCTGAAACTCGCGAAAGAAATCCTCGAACGGAGAGCCTTCAGGAACAATACCTTGCGGTCCAGTTTGGCCTTCGATCAAAGTGCTGGTGGTAATGTTCACTACTGCCGGGCTGATTTCCTCAGCCAGCGGTGCCAAACTTTCACTTTTGGCCTGCGCCGCAACCGATTGCGCCAGCAACAGCAGTGAACCTGCAAAAGCCAGCCACATCAGCCGCATCCAAACACTCACTTCGTCCCACCGGACGGATACACTGCGCGCTTTCGCCTGCACTTGAGCTCTCCTTGTCGACATTCACGCCAAGACCGCTTGTTCTCGGCCTTTCTTACAAACCAATGTAGTCAGTTTGCCCCCACGAGCAACTCGGGATCGCAGCGAAATCACCAGCAAGTGAAACCACAGCGTCAAAATCCCAATTGTTGCGCGCCCCAAAGCAGGACCAAACCGCTGATCACGCATAGCAATCCGACCAGGCGCCGGGCTTGCTCTGGCATGTCCCGCAAGGCTTCAAGCATCCGCTCTATAAGCGAAGGGGCCAGCGCATAGGCCAGCCCCTCGACAATCAGTACCAGCCCGAAAGCCAGAAGGATCATACCCATTATTCAGACGCCGCAGCCGCCGGTGCCCGCCGTCCGGTTGGCGAAGCGAGGTAGTTGAAAAACTCGGAATCCGGGCTCAGGATCAATGAGCTATTACCACCTTGCAGCGCATTTTCATACGCGGTCAGCGAACGGTAGAACTCGAAGAACTCCGGGTCTGCACCATACGCTTCGGCAAAGATCGCGTTGCGTTCGGCGTCAGCTTCACCGCGGATGATTTCCGCCTCACGACGGGCATCCGAAACCAGTTCGACCACGGTACGGTCTGCCTGAGCGCGAACACGTTGTGCAGCTTCGTTACCGCGGGCGCGCTCGTCGGTCGCCTCACGTTCACGTTCAGCCTTCATCCGGTCGAATGTTGCCTCAAGGTTCGCCTGCGGCAGGTCGGTCGCTTTCAGGCGCACGTCGATCACGTTGACGCCCAGCGCACGTGCCTCGGCAATTGCGCTGTTGCGGATGCGCAGCATCAGCGCGGCACGGTCTGAACTGAGGATGTCACGCGAGGACACCGAACCCAGTACTTCGCGGGTTTCAGCGCGCAGGATACGATCCAGACGGTCTTCGGCGACCGGAATACCACCCACACCAACGGCCTGACGGAACTGTTCCAGATCAGAAATCCGATAGCGGGCGAAGGCATCAACCACCAGTCGGCGATCATCCAGAGGCGTAACCTCCAACGGCTGAACGTCGATGGACAGGATCCGGTCGTCATAGCGGACAACTTCCTGAATCAGCGGGATCTTGAACGCCAGACCCGGCTCTTCCTTGACCGCAACAACGCGGCCAAACTGCAGAACCAACGCGCGCTCACGTTCATCCACGATGAAGATCGAGGACAGTACACCAACAATCGCGATGAAAACGATCGGCAGAATAAAGGTCGCTTTACGCATCAGTTGCTCTCCTGTCCGGAATTGCGGCGCAGTTCGTTCAGCGGCAGGTAAGGCACGACGCCCTGCCCCGAACCTGTCGAGTTTTCATCCAAAATGATCTTGTCCACGTCACCCAGAACCTGCTCCATCCGCTCCAGGTACAGACGTTTGCGGGTCACATCAGGCGCTTTGGAATATTCTTCCAGAACCGCACTGAAACGGCTCGCCTCACCCATGGCGCTGTTGATCTGTTGTGCGCGGTAGGCTTCGGCTTCTTCGAGTACCTGGGCAGCTTCACCGCGCGCCTCGGCCAAAACCCGATTGGCATAGGCGTCGGCGACGTTTTGCAGCCGGTCACGCTCCTGCGCGGCGGCCTGAACATCGCGGAAGGCGGCGATCACGTCCTGCGGCGGGTCGGCCTTGTCGAAGTTCACTCGGATGATGTTCACACCCGAATCGTAGCTGTCCATCGTCGTCTGGATCAGTTCCTGAAGGCGCTCAGCAATGATGCCGCGATCCCGGTTCAGGATTGGTGCCAGCTCGCTCTGCGCGATAATCTCGCGCATCGCCGATTCCGACACGGCGCGGATCGTCTGACGCGGATCACGCAGATTGAACAGGAACTTGGCCGGGTCGTTGATATTCCAGACGACCTGATAGTCGATATCGACCACGTTTTCGTCGCCGGTCAGCATCAGGCCATCGTCGCTGCCCCGGGCGCCGCCCATATCTTCTGTCTGTTCGCGGGTGACCGGAATCACCTCGGCAGTTACAAACGGCCATGGCGCGAAGTTCAGACCCGGATTGCCCACGGCCGAAAACTCACCCAGAAACAGCTCAACTGACTGTTCTTCCGGTTTTACGGTATAAAAGCTGGCCAGCCCCCACAAAACGGCAGCTGCCACCAGACCAATCGCAACTGTACCTTTGGTAAAGGCCGGGCCTCCACCGCCCTGACCACCGCTGCCATCACGGCCACCGCCGCCGCGACCGCCCATCAGGACGCGCAGCTGCTCCTGGCCTTTTTTCATCAGCTCGTCGATCTCGGGAATCTGCGGGCCTTCGCCTTCGGGTGGGCGTCGCCCGTCCCCGTTGTTACCCCGATTTCCTCCACCTCCTGAAGAGCCTCCGCCCCCCCAGGGGCCACCGCTGTTGCCCGCCATATGTATCATTTCCTTCGTTTAGGCCCGTGTGATCACGGGCACACTTGTAACTTGTGTGCGCGCGCTTGCAAATCAAGCGGAGCGTACAGGTTGCCGCATTGTCACCAGTTCTTCCGCCATAACGGGATGTACTGCAACCGTGCGATCGAAATCTTCCTTTGTCGCGCCCATCTTCACGGCAATTCCGGCCAGCTGGATCATCTCTCCTGCTCCGGGGGCAACAATATGGCAGCCCAGAACCTTGCGGGTGCCCTGGCTGACGATCAGTTTCATCAGAACCCGTTGCGTGCCACCGGCAAACGCCTTCTGCATCGGTTTGAACGAAGTGGCATACACATCGATCGGTTCCTGGGCAGAGGCTTCTTCCTCGCTCAGGCCAACTGTGCCGAATTCCGGTTGCGTGAAAATGGCGGTTGGGATCAGCGCGTGATCCACAGGGGTCGGGTTGCCTTTGAAGACGGTTTCCACAAAAGCCATACCCTCGCGAATGGCCACGGGTGTCAGGTTGACCCGGTCGGTCACATCGCCAATGGCATAGATCGACGGAACCGCGGTCTGGCTGTATTCATCCACGACGATCTCGCCCTTGCGCCCACGTTCAACGCCCAGGTCTTCCAGCCCGAGGTTATCGGCATTCGGTGCCCGGCCGGTGGCGTACATGACAACATCGAAACGATCCTCGGTGCCGTCCGTCGCCTTGACGCGGATCTGGTCGCCATCTTTGGTCATTTCCAACACATTGGTGCCCAGACGGACATCGATGCTGTTCTGGCGCATCTCTTCGCAGATCAGCCCACGCGCTTCTTCATCAAAGCCACGCAGGATCTGCGCACCGCGATAGAATTGCGTGGTCTTGACACCCAGACCGTTCATGATCCCGGCAAATTCGCTAGCGATATAGCCACCGCCGACGATCAGAATGCTTTCGGGCAGCTTGTCCAGATGGAAAATCTCATTCGACGTGATCGCAAGATCCGATCCCGGGAAATCCGGCACCACCGGTCGACCGCCTGTTGCAATCAAGATGTGTTTGGCGGTTTTGCGGGTGCCATTGGCCAGCTCGACCGTGTGCGCATCCACCAGGCGCGCCCGCTGATCAAAGCTTTCAACGCCGTTGTTTTTCAGGATGCTGCGATAAATCCCTTCCAACCGGTCCAGTTCTGCAACCAGTTTGCCGTGAAACATGTCCCAGTCAAACGCGCCGGGCTGAACATCCCAACCATAAGCTTGCGCATCTTCGATCATGCCCGAGTATTCACTGGCAAAGACCATCAGTTTCTTTGGCACGCAGCCCCGGATCACGCAGGTGCCGCCATAGCGGTCTTCTTCAGCCAGCGCGACCTTTGCACCGGCTTCACCCGCCGCCACGCGTGCCGCCCGGACCCCGCCCGAGCCTCCGCCGATCACAAAAAGATCATAGTCAAAGCTCATGCCGGGTTCCTTCGTTCAACTTGCAAAAATCCTCTGGATATCTGGGCGCAAAAACCCCGGTGCCAACCCCCGGGCGTGGAATTTTCGATCTTTTGCCGACGCTTGTCCGATTGGCTTGCATAAAACTCAGTCCGTTTGGTCGGAAAACAGGTTTTCCCGGGATCCGCTCAGCAGCTGATCCAGTTCCAGGGTACCCGCGTTGATATCCCGCAGTTCGACCCGCCCGTCGCCGTGGCCGATGATGACCTTGTCACAGATATCGATAAACAGGCCGTTTTCCACCACGCCGGGAACCTGGTTGAGGATCAGGGCCATCTGACGGGGATTGCCGATGCGTTGCAGGTGCAGGTCCAGAATGTGATTGCCTTCATCCGTCACGAACGGGGCCGCGCCATTCATACGCAGCGCCGACGAGGTTCCAAGTACATCCATCGCGTCCAGCGCTTCTTCGATCAGTGTTCGCGTGGTTTGCCAGCCAAATGGAACAACCTCGACCGGCAAGGGGAAAGCACCCAGCGTTTCCACCTCTTTCCCGGCATCTGCGATGACGATCATCTGATCGCTGGCCGTGGCAACGATCTTTTCCTGCAAATGCGCACCGCCACCGCCCTTGATCAGGTTCAGGTCGGCGTCGAATTCATCCGCGCCGTCGATGGTCATGTCCAGCCACCCGGCCTGATCCAGAGAAATGACTTCGATCCCGACTTCGCGTGCCAGCTGCGCGGTGCGGGTGGAGGTGGGAACGCCCTTGATCCGCAGACCTTCGTCCTGCACCCGTTCGCCCAAACGACGGACCAGCCAGGCCGCAGTGGATCCCGTTCCAAGACCCACGCGCATGCCGTCCTCGACCATCTCGGCGGCACGACATGCGGCCACGTATTTTGCGGTGTCGATGGGCGACAGTTCTCCGGTCATGGCAGCTTTCCCAGTTTGGCCTGCCGGAGTTATAGGGAATGCGCCGCGCGACTGCGACCACAATTTGCGGTTCGGCAAGCGTAAAGATGCCTGAAGACTGCGCGTTTCCTATCGGAAACGTCGCAATCATGTCTTACACCCTCATCTTTGTCATATAGATTGCCCGCATGTTGACCCGATACCGCCTGCACTACGCCCCTGACAACGCCTCGCTGGTGATCCGGCTGGTGCTGGAAGAAATGGGGGCAACTTATGAAACTGTGCTGGTCGATCGGCGTTGCAACGAACAGGACAGCGCGGCGTACAGGGCATTGAACCCCAACGGTCTGATCCCGGTGCTTGAAACTCCGCAAGGGCCGATCTTTGAAACGGCAGCAATCCTGCTGTGGCTGTCCGAGCGCCACGGGCAACTGGCCCCGGCGGCAGACGCCCCCGAACGCGCCGAGTTTTTGAAATGGCTGTTCTTTGCGTCCAACACGCTGCACGCAGATCTGCGCATTCTGTTCTATGCCGAGAAATACATCACCCCGCCACAGGCTGATACCCTGCGTGCAGGCATCCGACCCCGTTTGAAGCAGCACCTGCAACTGCTGGACGCGCTGGCAAAACGCGCACCAGCCTGGTTCTGCGCGGAATGCCCGTCGGTTTTGACCTATTATGTCGCCTGTATGATGCGTTGGATGGCCTTGTATCCGGCCGAGGCAGATCGCAGTTGGTATGCGCTGGCTGACACCCCGGCCCTGCAAACCATCCTGGCACAGCTCGAGACACGCCCCGCCATCCACACGGCCATCGCGGCCGAGGGTCTGGGCCCCGCACCCTACACCTCTCCTATTTACGCCAACCCCTTAGAAGGCTCAGCTACCTGACATGTTCCTCTCTGTCTTCGATATGTTCAAAGTGGGCATCGGCCCGTCATCCTCGCACACCATGGGCCCCATGGTGGCGGCGGCGCGCTTTCTGGATATGATGCGTGCTTCACCCTTTGAATTTGCGGGTCTGAAGGGCTCGTTGCATGGCTCGCTCGCCTTTACCGGCGTCGGCCATGCGACCGACCGGGCGACCATACTGGGCCTGGCCGGCTTCGTTCCGGACACCTACGACAATAACAAGGCCGAGGCCGCATTGGCGGATATTGCCAAGACGCACACGGTTACCCCCGACGGCCTGCCGACGCTTCAGTTCGATCCCAAAACAGACCTGATTTTCGACTATGACACCAACCTGCCGGGACACGCCAACGGGATGATCCTGATGGCCACGGACGCGCAGGGGGACGTGATCCTGCGCCAGGTGTTCTATTCCATCGGTGGCGGTTTTGTTCTGACCGAAGAAGAACTGGCCGAAGGCAAGGCAACGGATGAGGGCGCACCGGTGCCGTTCCCGTTCAAGTCCGCGGCTGAAATGCTGGAGATGGCCAAATCCAGCGGCAAAACCATCGCCGAGATGAAGCGCGCCAATGAGATTGCGCGCGGCTGCGCCGACAGTTTCGCCAAAGGATGCGCCCGTCTGTGGGACGTCATGAATGCCTGTATCGAACGCGGTTTGACGACCGACGGCATTCTGCCCGGCGGGCTGAAAGTGCGACGCAGGGCAAAGGGTATCTATGACGCGCTGATGGCCGAACGCGGCATGAACCTGACCGCGCCGCACACGATCAACGACTGGATGAGTGTCTACGCCATGGCGGTCAACGAAGAAAACGCCGCCGGTGGGCAAGTCGTAACGGCACCGACCAATGGGGCGGCGGGCGTTCTTCCTGCGGTGCTGCGCTATTACCTGGACCACGTTCCTGGTGCCTCGGAGAGCCATATCGAAGATTTCCTTCTGACCGCGGCCGCGATTGGCGGGCTGGTCAAATACAATGCGTCCATCTCGGGGGCCGAAGCGGGGTGCCAGGCCGAGGTCGGCAGCGCATCAGCCATGGCCGCGGCGGGGCTCTGCGCCGTGATGGGCGGTACGCCCGAACAGGTTGAAAACGCCGCCGAGATCGCGTTGGAGCATCATCTGGGCATGACCTGCGATCCTGTCGCCGGGCTGGTTCAGGTGCCCTGTATCGAACGCAACGGGCTGGGGGCCATCAAGGCTGTGTCCGCCGCGTCTTTGTCCCTTCGCGGGGATGGAGAGCATTTCGTGCCGCTGGATGCGGTGATCGAGACGATGCGTCAGACCGGCCATGACATGCACGAAAAATACAAGGAAACCTCGCTTGGTGGATTGGCCGTGAACGTGCCAAACTGCTGAGATCGCAACAAATGGGGGTCGAAATGCGTGGACATTGCCTGTGCGGCAGCATCAAGTACGAAATCGACCCTCCTGCCCTGTCGTGCGTCACCTGTCATTGCGACAGCTGCCGACGCCAATGCGCCGCGCCGATGACAACCTATTTCGCGGTTCGTGACGGTCAGTGGCGCTGGATCGGGGAAGAGCCGAAACGCTTCAACTCTTCGCCCGGAGTCGAGCGCAGCTTTTGCCCGGATTGCGGCACGCCAATCTCGTTCCGCTCGGCCAAAATGTCGGATGTGCTGCATCTATACGTCGCCACTTTGGAGAACCCCGAAGCAATGCAGCCCACATTGCACGTGGCTCATGAAGAAAGGCTGAGCTGGCTGCATCTGGATGACAACCTGCCCACCTGCACCGGGCCGGATTACACAAAGGTTCAACCCCTGCCCGAGGCCTGACATTCGACCTTTCCACTGCGCCGCGAAGCAGATAGCGTCGCGCGCATGACTCAGGATCGTCCCGTCTTTGGCATCTTTTTGATGCTCGGTTTTTGCGTGCTTGCACCCTTGGGGGATGCGATGGCAAAGCTGTTGGGCGAAACGACACCGTTGGGTTTGCTGGTTGCAGCCCGGTTCGCGGTGCAAGCGCTGATTCTTATCCCGTTGGTGATGATAACAGGCCGGCCCTGGCGGATGCACGGGCGTATCCTGCGCCTGACAGTCATCCGCACGCTGTTGCACATCATCGGCATAACCGCGATGTTCAGTGCGTTGCAGTTCCTGCCCCTGGCTGATGCCATCGCCATTGCATTTGTCATGCCGTTCATCATGTTGCTGCTGGGCAGATACGTTCTGGGCGAAGAGGTCGGCGCGCGGCGCCTGGTGGCCTGCATCGTCGGTTTCATCGGCACACTCCTGGTCATACAGCCCAGCTTTGCCGAGGTGGGCTTACCTGCCCTGCTGCCGTTGATCGTTGCCGTGGTCTTTGCCCTGTTCATGCTGGTCACGCGGCAAATCGCCAAGGAAACTGATCCGATTTCCTTGCAGGCGGTGTCTGGTGTCATGGCAACTGTGGGGCTGGTTCCTGTCCTTGTGATCGGAACATCGCTTGGTATCTGGAACCTGTCAGCCGCCTTGCCCGCCCCCGACATGTTTTGGCTGCTGATCGCGATAGGAGTTTTGGGAACTGTCGCACATCTGCTGATGACATGGTCGCTGCGCTATGCACCTTCGGCCACGCTGGCCCCGATGCAATATCTGGAAATCCCTGTGGCGACCCTGATTGGCTGGGCCATCTTCAGCGACCTGCCGGACGGGCTGGCGGCGGTTGGGATCATGATCACGGTCGCCGCCGGTTTGTACGTTATTCTTCGCGAACGGGCCACCGCTCGCTCTGCCCCGACAGAAACACCTGCATAAGCGGATCGAGTGCGGCGCGGGGAACCATCACCAACAGGCCGGGCCCATCCATCTGCAATTCAACATCCGACAGTGCGCGATTGGAGGTGCCCACCTGGTCGTCCGGTTGCAACCGCAGGCCGTCGATGGGCCATTCCAGCCCGGTGCTGCGCCCGGTCACAGGGCACATTGGAAACAGCGACACCACATCCCCCGGCAAGACCGGCAGCCGGATTTGGCGAGGCGCGTGAAACACCACCTCATGCGCACCCAGCAGAATGCAGGCCTGTTCCTGACGTTTGACCAGCACGTTCAGAACGGCAAGCTGATGATCAAGCCGTCCGCCCAGAAAACCGGCCCCCAAAACCAGTGGAGCCTGCACATTACGCAAGGCCTTGTCGAAATCGGTGCTGTCCTGTTCACGAATGGCAAAAAGCCGGTCAGACGGGATATTGGCTTTCGTTGCTTTGTCCAGCGAATCGAAGTCCCCGATGACCGCATCCGGAATCCGGCCTGATTCTGTCAGAACTGCCGCTCCACCATCAGCTGCAACGACAGAAGTGACGCGGTTCAGCACCAAATTCAGGTCCTCGGAACCAATAAAACCACCCCCAAACAGCCCGATTGGATCGGCAGAGCGTACAATTGGTTCATTTTTCCAAAGATTGGCCATTTTTCCCGGATTTGGACACATTAAGACCACAAAATGATAGGTTCATGCATAAAGTTCAGAGCCCTCGTGTGCTCCCGATTCCGGGTAAGTGGGCTCTCGTAGTTTGTAAAGGACGTGCGTCTGATGGTACAGAATAACAAGGTATTAACCGTTTCATATGGAACCTTCTCCTGCACTTTGGAAGGATTCGACGATTCCTTTGAAACGATGAAAGCCATTGCCGAATATTTCCGCGATCTTGCTGCAGATGATCGTTACTTCGGCTCAGAGCCTCCACAACCAGACGCCGAAATGCTGACCCGTATCGCACGCCGCGACGCATCGCAACGCGTCGAAGCCAGCCAAAACGAATCCGGGCTTCTGCTGCGTGCCGCTCCAAATACTGAAGCCCCGGCACCGGTCGCTTCTGACGCAACGGGCCCGCATGCGCAAAATGCAGATGCTATGACCACCCCCCCTCCCGGATATGCGCAAGCAAGCCCGGGGCAGACCGCGTTCACGAACGCGGAGGCCGTCGACGCCACCACATCTCCGCCGGCCGACAGCATTGCCGCAAAACTGCAACGCATCCGGGCCGTTGTTTCCCACTCGGACGTCCCCCCCACTGCCTATTCCGAAGACGAGGAATCTTCGCTGCTGGCCAACACCGCCCCCCCGGTGGACGCCGTGGCCGCTGCGTTCGAAGCAGGTGCTCTCAATGCGGATGACTTTGCTGAACCTGCTCAGCCCGAGGCCGCAGAAATCGAGGATCTGCAAGCGCTTGACGCCGAAGAGGTACAAGACGACGCGCCGGCAGTATCTGAACACCAGGCCTTCGAATCCGCCGCGCCGAATATCGAGAACAATTCCGAACAGCAGGTGCAGCTGACCCCCGACCACCTGCGGGATGAAGAAATCGAGGTCGCAACGGACGACGCGCAGCTTCCTGCTGAGCCCCTGTTTTCGGATCTTGAAGAGGATACCGACGAGGAAATCGACGAAGAAGATGTTCCAAACATCCTCAACGTCGAAGACGTGGCGATCGAATCCGAAGATGAAGCAGATGACGAGCCGCAAGACGATCAGGCGCAAGGAGTATTGTCGGAAGAGGACGAAATTCAGCTGCTGTCCGAGATTTCCGAAATCGAAAAAGACATGGCAGGTCGTTCAAGCCAAAAACTGACGGATGACGCCGATCCTGATCAGGATATCTCGCGACTGATGGCCAAAACCGGTGAACATATGGAGGATCCCTCCAGCAGCGACGCGCGAGAAACCTATTCGCACCTTCGCACCGCCGTTGCCGCGACCGAGGCCGACCGTGATGACCAACCGGCCCCGAAAACCTCGCCTGTTGATGAGTATCGCGTTGATCTTGCGTCAGCGGTCAGCCCGCGCCGCCCCGAAGTTAACGTGACCAGCATACGCCCGGAAGCAGACGCTCCGGCTCCGTTGAAGCTGGTTGCTGAGCAGCGCGTGGACGATCAAAGCGAATCCAATGGCCCCGTGATGCCGCGTCGCGTGACCGCTCAAGTGGAAGAAACCGGGTCGGAAGAAGGCGGTTTTGCGCAATTCGCACAGGATCAGGGTGCACAGTCGCTCCAGGACCTGCTTGAAGCGGCCGCAGCCTACCTGTCTTTCATCGAAGGACAGCAACAATTCTCGCGCCCGCAACTGATGAACAAAGTCCGTTCTTTGAAGCAGGATGAGTTCAATCGCGAAGAAAGCCTGCGCTCCTTCGGACAGCTGCTGCGCGATGGAAAAATCGAAAAAGCCGGTGGCGGCCGTTTTGCGGCCTCTGACCTGATCGGCTTCCGTCCTGATGATGAGCGCGCAGTAGGCTGACTGCCGCGCCATAGCAAAAGGGCCGGGTGAACCCCGGCCCTTTTGCTATGGCGCGCCCAGAGACAAACGCACGTTGTTAAACAAGACTCAGCGTTGCCCATTGTGCCGGGCCCGACCAGTCCCCTTGGTCCGAGCAATGGCCCGGCTCAGGATTGATCCGGGTCCTCTTTGCCAACGCCGCGAAAAACGAACTTGAACGGCAGGGCCCAAAGAATGCCCAGAACGATATAGACCAGAAGTTCCACCCATATCGGGGGGCGCTCCAGCCAGTTCAGAACCGTCACCACCGCCACAATGTAAAGTGGCAGGCCGATCACAAGAATTACCAACGACCAACGCCGGCGCGCCTTATAGCTCAGACCTGTTTTCTGCTCTTTGTTCATCAATCTGCAAACGGGTCGGTCACCAGAATGGTGTCGTCCCGCTCCGGGCTGGTGGACAAAAGGGCCACAGGGCATTCGATCAGCTCTTCCACGCGGCGCACATACTTGATTGCGTTGGCAGGCAATTCGGCCCAGCTGCGCGCGCCTTCGGTGGATTCGCTCCAGCCCGGCATTTCTTCGTAGATCGGGGTGCAGCGCGCCTGCTGTTCTGCGGCAGTCGGCAGATAATCGAGGCGCTCGCCGTCCAGTTCATAGCCTGTGCAGATCTTCAGGGTTTCGAACCCATCCAGAACGTCCAGTTTTGTCAGAGAGATCCCGTTCACGCCACTGGTCGCGCAGGTCTGACGGACCAGGCACGCATCAAACCAGCCACAGCGGCGCTTGCGACCTGTCGTTGTTCCGAACTCATGCCCGCGTTCCCCAAGGCGCTGACCATCCGCATCCTCAAGTTCTGTCGGGAATGGGCCCTCGCCGACACGGGTGGTGTAGGCTTTGACAATCCCCAGCACAAAGTCGATCGATCCCGGTCCAATCCCCACCCCGGTCGCGGCCTGACCTGCGATCACGTTGGACGAGGTCACGAATGGATAGGTGCCGAAATCGATGTCCAGCAGAGCGCCCTGCGCCCCTTCGAACAGGATGCGTTTACCCGCTTTGCGTTTTTCGTTCAGCACTTTCCACACAGGCGCGGCAAACGGCAGAATCTCTTGCGCGATCTCTTTCAATTGCGCGATCAGAGCGTCGCGGTCGACCGGCTCGATTCCCAGACCCTTGCGCAGCGGATCGTGGTGCTGCAAAGCACGGTCTACCCGAGCCTCGAGCGTGGCCTCATCCGCCAGATCCGCGACGCGAACGGAACGGCGCCCGACCTTGTCTTCATAGGCCGGCCCAATCCCACGACCTGTGGTGCCGATCTTGGTTCCCTTGCTGGCCGCCTGTTCGCGCGCACGATCCAACTCGCCGTGGATCGGCAGGATCAATGGGGTGTTCTCGGCAATCATCAGCGTATCGGGGGTGATTTCCACACCTTGTGCCTGGATGGTCGCGATTTCCTTGACCAGATGCCAGGGGTCCAACACCACGCCGTTGCCGATGACGCTCAGCTTACCGCCGCGCACGACACCGGACGGCAGAGCGTGCAGCTTGTAAACTTCGCCATCAATCACCAGCGTATGTCCGGCATTGTGCCCGCCCTGAAAACGCGCGATCACGTCCGCCCGTTCGCTGAGCCAGTCGACGATCTTGCCTTTTCCTTCGTCACCCCACTGGGCGCCGACAACAACCACGTTGGCCATATCCGGTCCTTTTGCGCTGAGTTATCAAACCCGGCTCATATAGCTGGGCGCAAACGGCAGGGAAACCGATATTTCGCCGCAGATGAAAATCGCGCGAACGCGCGATGCCTCCGGCGGGGATATTTATGGCCAGATGAAAAGCGGATCCCCTGCTTCATCTGGCTGAAAATATCCCGGGGGAGCCGCACGGAACGAGCGGCGGGGGCAGAGCCCCCTGCCCGACATCAACGCAGATGCACCGGTTGCCCATGAGGTGTCGTCAGATAAGCCTCTTCCCAGGACTCATGTAGGCCTTTTACCTCCTGTGGCGGCGCGACGCCCTGCTCGGCCAGCAACCCCTCGAGCGTTTCCAGCCATGCACGGAAATAGTCGTCGCCGCCGTCCAGCTCTCGCGCGAGCCCGTGGCGTTTCAACGTGCCCGAGAACCGTGCCGCCCAATCGGACCAATCGAACCGCCCCGCCTCGTTCAGGGCAACGGTGACGGCAAAAACCTGAGCGTGCCAGGGTTCGGCAAACACCGGTTCTGGGGCTGAATGTTCATTGCAGCCGCTCATGCCGGTTCCAGATAGCTTTGCCAGAGATCCAGAACCACTTCGTCATCCGGATGCTCCGGGCTGGTCCAAAGTTCCGAAGCGGGGAAGACCACGGCATAGACCGGTTCGGGCGCTTCGCCCAGCCCATGAGCATTGGAATCGGGCAGGACATGGGTTCCGTGCAGGCGCAGTATTCGACCCCTGGCACCAGACGCATAATTCGGCAGCCGTGTGTGCCCGCCATCCACAATGCGATTTCCCGCCGGACGGGTCGTGACCACCTGTTGACCGACAGAAAACTGCACCGCCACGTTCGAAGGTCTGTCCGCTGGTCCACCTTTGGCCAGGGCGGCTGACACGGCGTCCGCCTTGAGCATCCGTTCCGCTAACGGATGCGGCCCATCCTCTACGCCGCTGCGCAGGTCATCCAGAGAAAGAACGCCGCGTTCAACCAACAGGTCAGCCAGGCCCGAAATCCATTTCTCGTAGTATGAAAACCGGGCGTAGTCCTTCGGCAACAACCGTTCCCTTGCGTGGCGGGATACGTCGATATTCCACTGCCCCAGAAAGCCGGATGCAAGTGTCACCGCAAGCGCCCGCGCGTGCCAGTCTTCGGCGAAAACCGGCGCGTCCTCGGCCTCGGGATTTATCGGACCATCTCCAAAGCGGCCGCCCATATCGTGAACGCGGGTCATGAAGGGGCCTTCGGCAGGCCCGTGCCGATCATGCTGTCACGTGTCACAAGTGCGGCAAGCGCCTCCTCATCCATCCCATCAGTTCCATCGGGACGCATCGGCAGAACGAGATAGCGAACCTCGGCCGTCGAATCCCACACCCGCACCGAAGTGTCTTCAGGCAGGGTGAGGCCGAATTCGGCCAGTACCTTGCGGGGTTCACGTACCGCTCGGGCACGGTAGGCATCAGATTTGTACCAGCCCGGCGGGATACCCAGCAACGGCCAAGGATAGCAGCTGCACAAGGTGCAGACGACTATGTTGTGCCGGGTTGGCGTGTTCTCGACAACAACCATGTGTTCACCCTGGCGACCATAATAACCAAGATCCGCGACCATCGAGGTGGCGTCTTCCAGCAGAGCGGCCTTAAAAGCTGGGTCGCTCCAGGCTTTGACAACCACCCGCGCACCGTTCTGCGGGCCAATCTTGTTCTGATAGGTGTCTATGATTTCGTCCAGAGCCGCCGGGTCGATCAGGCCCTTGCGGGTCAGAATCGTTTCCAGCGCTTTGACGCGCAGCGCGGGTTCGGTCGGCAAAAGGGCGTGCGGGTGGTCGTGGTCGTCATGAGGCATGGGCCGCAGCCTGCGTCACGCATCGGCGTTCTGTCCAGTCCCTTTGACGTGATATGACGTATCACGTGCGGTGATGCGAACTCGTGACTTGCCCCCGCTGGCAAACTTGCATAGATACCACGCGATACACGCCACGCTGTACAGGAACACCATGGAAAACGTCGTTCTCATCATCCACCTTCTCTTGGCCCTAGGCTTGATTGCCGTTGTTCTGATGCAGCGGTCCGAAGGCGGTGGCCTTGGCATGGGTGGCGGTGGTGGCGGAGCCATGACAGGCCGTGCAGCGGCGACGGCTTTGGGCAAACTGACCTGGATCCTTGCCGCTTGCTTCATAGTGACCTCGATCACGCTGACCATTCTGGCGGCGCAGAAATCTTCGGGCAGCTCGGTGATCGACCGTTTGGGCGTGCCGGCTCCGGCTTCAAGCGAAGAAAGTACTCCGGCAATTCCGTCGGCGGATGACCTTCTGCCGCCTGCACAGGGCGACAACGCGCCACTGATCCCGCAGGCCGACTGACCTACAAAACCTAGAAACATGGAAGAGGACTGCAACAGCATCTTGCGGTTCTCTTGCGCTTTTGGCGCGAATCCTTTATACGTGAAGTCCCGTGATGCAGCGGTTTTTCGAAACCGTCGGGCAGCTGATAATGACGTCTCACGGGAGCAGCCGAAAAACTATGGCGCGTTTTATATTCATCACTGGTGGTGTGGTTTCGTCCTTGGGCAAAGGACTGGCTTCGGCGGCGTTGGGCGCCTTGTTGCAGGCCCGGGGATACTCGGTACGGCTGCGCAAGCTGGACCCCTATCTGAACGTGGATCCGGGGACGATGTCGCCGTTTGAGCACGGCGAAGTGTTCGTCACCGATGATGGGGCCGAAACCGATCTGGACCTGGGCCATTACGAACGGTTCACCGGCGTGGCCGCGCGCAAGACCGACTCGGTCAGTTCGGGGCGGATCTATTCCAACGTGCTCGAAAAGGAACGCCGCGGGGATTATCTGGGCAAGACCATTCAGGTGATCCCGCACGTCACCAACGAGATCAAGGATTTCATCGCCATCGGCGAGGATGAGGTTGATTTCATGCTGTGCGAAATTGGTGGCACCGTGGGCGATATCGAGGGTCTACCGTTTTTCGAGGCGATCCGCCAGTTCAGCCAGGACAAGCCGCGCGGGCAGTGCATTTTCATGCACCTGACGCTGCTGCCTTACATCAAGGCCTCGGGCGAGCTGAAAACCAAACCGACTCAGCACTCGGTGAAGGAACTGCGCTCGATCGGTCTGGCGCCCGATATTCTGGTTTGCCGCTCGGAAGGGCCGATCCCGACCAAAGAGCGCGAGAAACTGGCCCTGTTCTGCAACGTGCGCCCCGACAGTGTGATCGCAGCGCAGGACCTGAGCACCATCTATGACGCGCCGCTGGCCTATCACCGCGAAGGTCTGGATCAGGCCGTTCTGGACGCGTTCCAGATCAGCCCTGCGCCCAAACCTGATCTGGCAAAATGGGAAGACGTCAGCGACCGCATCCACAACGCCGAGGGTGAAGTGAAGGTCGCCATCGTAGGCAAGTATACGCAGCTTGAAGACGCCTATAAATCGATTGCCGAGGCGCTGACCCATGGCGGCATGGCCAACCGGGTCAAGGTCAAGGTCGAATGGGTTGACGCCGAGGTGTTCGACAACGAAGACGTCGCACCCTATCTTGAAGGTTTCCACGCGATCCTCGTCCCCGGAGGCTTTGGCGAACGTGGCACAGAGGGCAAAATCAAGGCCGCGCAATATGCGCGCGAGCACAAAGTCCCCTATTTGGGCATCTGCCTTGGGATGCAGATGGCCGTGATCGAGGCCGCCCGAAATGCGGCTGGCATCAAGGAAGCTGGTTCGGAAGAATTCGACCACGAAGCCGGGAAGAAACGTTTTGAACCTGTCGTGTACCATCTGAAGGAATGGGTGCAGGGCAATCACAAGGTCGAACGCAAGGTCGGCGACGACAAGGGCGGCACCATGCGTCTGGGTGCTTACAATGCGGTGCTGGCAGAGGGATCGAAAGTCGCTGAAGTTTATGGCGGCACGCAGATCGAAGAGCGCCACCGTCACCGTTATGAAGTGGACATCAAGTACCGTGAGCAGCTTGAAAAGGCCGGGCTCAACTTCTCGGGCATGTCGCCGGACGGACGCCTGCCCGAGATCGTGGAATGGTCGGATCACCCATGGTTCATCGGCGTGCAGTACCACCCGGAACTGAAGTCCAAACCGTTCGATCCGCATCCCCTGTTCCGCGATTTCGTGCGCGCTGCGAAAGACACCTCGCGCCTGGTCTGACCCTGGGCTGTGTCGGACTGTCACCCCGCGTTGTTTTGTGCGGGCTGATCTCTTAACTGTATGTGCAAGCAGAATTTCTGCTTCGCAGGTTCAATGCCGTTCAGAGTTTCAGGAGATTTCCGATGAGCAACGCAACAACGATTACCAACCTCCAGCAAGCGCTTCATATGGAGCTGACGGCGGCGCACCAGTACCAGCTGCATGCCCATGTGCTGGAGGACTGGGGGCTGGACATCCTTGCCGAAAAAATGCGCGCTGAAATGCAGGAAGAATTGGGTCACTCCGACGCGTTCATCGAGCGTATCCTGTTCCTTGGCGGCGTGCCCGAGCTTGCGTTTCAGAAAAGCCCAGTCGCCGCGGGGTCTCTGGAAGACATGTTTGCCGCGGACCTGAAAGATGAAACCGAGGCGGTCGACTTCTATACCAAGGCCGCGTTGCAGGCCGCCGAGGTCGGCGATGTCGGGTCAAGGACCCTGTTCGAACGCATCTTGCTGGAAGAAGAAGGCCACAAGGACTGGCTGGACACTCAGCTGAACCTGTTGAAGCGTTTGGGTGAGGCCAACTTCAGCGCAAAATTCGTATCCGGCGCCGCAGAAGAAGCCTGAGGCACGCACCGCCGCTTACCCATGCACCAGCATGGCCCGGACCATCTTGCAATGGACCGGGCCGTGCGGTTTCCGTCACTTCAATGTGACGCTGCCGAGCAAAAAACCTCTACTCGGTCTGCCCTCATGGGGTTAACTGTTGATCACACCACGACAGGAGAGCCCCGATGAGCGATCAATCCCAACGCGCGAAGACCTTTGCCAGCCTTCACAAAAAGGGCGACCCCGTCATTCTGTTCAACATCTGGGATGCTGGCAGTGCCGGCGCGGTGCGGGATGCAGGCGCGCAAGCCATTGCAACTGGCAGTGCACCTGTTGCCATGGCACAGGGTTTTGGCGACGGTCAGAACATCCCGCTTGAGACCGCATTGGACAATGCGCGCCGCATCGTTGCAGCGGTTGATCTTCCGGTGACACTGGATTTCGAAGGGGCATATGCCGAAGATCCACTGGGCATTGCACAAAACGTCAAGCGTGCGCTGTATTGCGGCGTGGTTGGTTTCAACTTCGAAGATCAGATCATCGGCGGTGACGGGCTGTACGATACAACTGTTCAGGCCAAACGCGTCGAAGCCATGCGCGCGGCCTGCGAAGACGCGGGCATACCTGCCTATGTCAACGCAAGAACCGACATTTTCCTGAAAGCCCCGGCAGAAACACATGATGAGGCCATGCTGAACGACGCCATTGCCCGTGCTTCGGCCTATGAGGCTGCGGGCGCCAGCGGTTTTTTTGCTCCGGGGCTGAAAGACGAGGCGATGATCAGCCGTCTGTGCGAGCGTACGAATCTGCCGGTCAACATCATCGCCCTGCCCGGCACTCCTGGCACACCGCGTCTGGCTGAACTGGGGGTTGCGCGCGTCAGCTATGGTCCGGTTCCTTATCGCCAGATGATCAAGTGGTTAACAGATCAGGCGCAAGCCGCTATTCACTACCGCAACTGTTCACCCTGAAGTTGTGGGATTGCAATTGCCGCCACTTCTCATCACCCTGCTTTTGAAATCGGACAGGAGGCAAGCCTGATGAAAGGCTATTGGGTTGCACATGTCGATGTGGACGACATGGACACGTACAAGACCTACATTGCTGCAAATGCGGAGCCCTTTGCAGCTTATGGTGCGCGCTTTCTGACGCGCGGAGGAAAGCGTGAAGTTAAGGAAGGCGCAGCGCGCGCCCGGACCGTTGTGATCGAATTTCCCAGCTATGAGGATGCGCTTGCCTGTTACGAAAGCGAAGCATACCAGAAAGCCAAAGCACTGCGCGCCCCGGTATCGATGGGCGATCTTGTGATCATTCAAGGCTATGACGGGTAGACTACGCTTGGCGCACCACAAAATATGGAATAATCTTTTGCCATGTTGAAAAAGTTCCTTCAGGCGCTCAGACCGCCCCAGCATGAACATCTTCCGGACCCGGATGCCGAACTTGCTCTGGGGGCGCTCATGGTGCGCGTGGCGCAGGCTGATCGGGACTACAAGCTGGAAGAGATCCGCCTGATCGACAAAATCCTGGCCCGTCTTTACCAGCACAACGCGATCGAAGCAGCCAAGGTGCGCGCCACATGCGAAAAGCTTCACGCGGCAGCGCCGGATACCGATACCTTCGGCAAGCTGATCCGCGAAACCACGGATCTGAAGGAACGCCTGGCCGCTCTGGATGCGCTGTGGGAAGTTGTTCTGGCAGATGGAAACACCGACGAAGGCGAGGTGAAAATCGTCGAGGAAGCCCGCGTTGCCATGGGGTTGAGCTTTAACGACAGCAAGGCTGCGCGTGAACGCGTTCAAAGCCGCTTGGATGTGAGTTAGTCGCTCGCTATATCTAACGCATGTTCAGTGAATTTCTTTCCAGGCTCACGCAGCCTCAGCCCGATCCTCTTGTCGACGATGACGCCCGCCTGGCCCTGACGGCCCTGCTGGTGCGTCTGGCACGGTCAGACAATGACTATTCCGATACCGAAATGGCCCGTATCGACCGAATTTCGGCGCAACGCTATGGCCTGTCCCCGTTCGAATGCGCCGCCCTGCGTGCCCGCGCAGAAGATCTTGAGGCCGAGGCCCCGGACACCGTCCGCTTTACCCGAGCCATCAAAGAGGCGGTTGCCTACGAAGATCGGCTTGCGGTCGTTCAGGCACTGTGGTCCGTGGCGTTGGCCGATGGGCACCGCACAAGCGAGGAAGATTCGCTGCTGCGTCTGGTGGTCAGTCTTCTAGGCGTAAGTGACGTGGATTCCGCTTTGGCACGGCAAAAGGCTGCAAAATCGTGATTGCCATGCTGGGCATGTATGACATGCCTGCCCTGCAAGCCGCCAATGACAGGTTCTGGAACCTGATTCGCGCCCAACTTGGATCAGGCCCGGAACACCTTACCCGCGACAAAGACGTGTGGACGGTCTGGCGGGACCCAAAACTGATTCTGGCACAAACCTGTGGCATGCCGTTTCGAACCCGATTGCATAGTCACGTGCAACTGGTTGGCACCCCGGACTACGGCCTGCCCGGATGTCCACCCGGGTATTATTGCTCGGTCTTTGTGGCACGCCTTGACGACGATCGGGATCTGGCGGGGCTGAGCACAGGCGTGTTCGCGTATAATGAGAGCCTGTCCCAATCCGGCTGGGCAGCCCCGATCACACATATGACCCAAGCAAACCTGCACCCCGCCGGACTGTTGGAAACCGGCGGGCATGCGCTGTCTGCCCAAGCCGTCGCAGATGGCAAAGCGGACTTTGCCGCACTGGACATGCTGACGTGGCTGATGCTGCAACAACATAGCAATTTGGGGACCAAACTGCGCGAACTGGCAAGAACGACTCCGACTCCGACCCTGCCCTACATCACATCGATGGGTCAGAATCCGCAGGTCGTTGCAGGCGCTGTTCGGGCCGCGATTGACCAGCTTTGCGACGACGATCAACGATTGCTGCATATACGCGGGTTGATCGATATTCCCGCGGCGCACTACTTGGCTGTCCCCACTCCGGCGCCCCCCAAAGACGGCGGATCAACGACTGCCCAATTTGTCGACTGATTTTGGCCAATTTGGGTGTTTCTCCGCTTGATTCTGTCATTTGCACATTGCATTGACCTTTTTTTTCGGTCCTAGTACCGGACCAACACCACCAACCACTGGACTGCCCGTGACAGAAACTGCACCCGTTATCGAAATCAAAGACCTTCACAAAAGCTTCGGAAATCTTGAAGTGTTGAAGGGGGTCGATATCACGGCACATCGCGGTGACGTGGTATCACTGATTGGGTCGTCCGGGTCCGGCAAGTCGACGCTTCTGCGATGCTGCAATCTTCTGGAAGACAGCCAGCAAGGAGAAATCCTTTTCAAGGGTGAGCCTGTGAAATGGTCCGGGGAAAGCCACGGGCGCCGCCCCGCCGACTCCAAACAGGTTCTGCGCATACGCACCAACCTGTCGATGGTGTTTCAACAGTTCAATCTTTGGGCGCATATGACCATCCTGCAAAATGTGATGGAAGCCCCCGTGACCGTTCTGGGGCGCGACAGGGCCGAGGTGGAAGAGAGCGCGCGCAAGTATCTGGATAAGGTTGGCATCGGCGACAAATGCGACGCCTATCCGGCGCAATTGTCCGGCGGGCAGCAACAGCGCGCCGCCATCGCCCGCGGCCTGTGCATGGAACCCGAAGCCCTGCTGTTTGATGAACCGACTTCGGCTTTGGACCCTGAACTGGAACAGGAAGTGATCAAGGTGATCAAGGACTTGGCCGCCGAAGGGCGTACCATGATCATCGTGACGCATGACATGAAAATGGCCGCCGACATTTCAAGCCACGTGGTGTTCCTGCACCAGGGCCTGATCGAGGAAGAAGGCACGCCCGAAGATATCTTCACATCTCCTGAATCCGAACGGCTTCGGGGTTTTCTCTCCGCCACTCAGGCGGCTTAACTTCAAAAACAGAACCAAACTGGGGAGCAACCAATGAAAAATCTGATTCTGTCCACTGCCGCACTGGCGCTGACCGCCGGTATCGCCATGGCCGACACGGTCCGCATGGGAACCGAGGGCGCCTACCCTCCGTACAACTTCATCAATGATGCGGGCGAAATCGACGGCTTTGAGCGTGAAGTCGGCGACGAACTGTGCAAGCGTGCAAACCTGGAATGTGAATGGGTCAAGAACGACTGGGATTCGATCATTCCGAACCTGGTCTCGGGCAACTACGACACCATCATCGCGGGCATGTCGATCACCGACGAACGTGACGAAGTCATCGACTTCACCCAGAACTACTTCCCGCCTGCGGCCTCGGCCTATGTCGGTGCGTCTGCGGATGTTGATGTCACCACCGGCGTCGTTGCCGCACAGACCGCCACCATTCAGGCAGGCCACGTAGCCGAGTCGGGCGCGACTCTGGTCGAGTTTGCAACTCCGGAAGAAACCATCGCAGCCGTCCGCAACGGTGAAGCCGATGCCGTGTTTGCCGACAAGGACTTCCTGGTGCCGATCGTTGAGGAATCCGCCGGAGAGCTGGTCTTCGTGGGTGATGACGTTCCGCTGGGCGGTGGCATCGGGCTGGGCATCCGTGAATCGGATGGCGAACTGCGCGGAAAGTTCGACGAGGCGATCACCTCAATGAAAGCGGACGGTTCGTTGAACGAACTGATCATCAAGTGGTTCGGCGAAGGCGTTCCGACCTACAACGCTGACGGTTCGGTCGTTACAAACTAATCCGTATCACGCGGTTCGGCGCGTCCATCGCGCCGAACCCTGCCCGGTGGAATAACCGGGTACGACGCTCGAAAGACGCTTCATGTTTTCCTATTGCGCTGACCCTGACACGCTTGGAACGTTCCGCTGGTTCTCCTGCTACCTGACCAACGGCGTGCACTGGTCCTTCTACCTGTCGTTCCTCAAGGTGTTGGGATTGCTGGCGGTGACCGCGCCGGTCGCATTGGCGTTTGGTTTTGTTGGCGCAATGGCCGCCCGATCACATTTCCCGCCGCTGAGCTGGCTGGGCAAAGGGTATATTGCCATCGTGCGTGGTGTTCCGGACATCGCTTTCTTCCTGTTTTTCGTGATAGCCTTGGATCAGGCATTCGAATGGACGCGGCACAAGATATTGTGCCCCGAATGGACCGACCCGATCCGGCAGGGAAATGACTTTATCGTCTGTCAGGCGGCCAAGCTGCCATTGGGGACCGCACCGGAATGGGTGCATGAAACCTACGGCTTTTTCCTGGCCGTCGTTACCTTCTCAATTGTTTTCGGGGCGTTTGCGGCAAACGTTTTGTTTGGTGGAATGCGCGCCGTGCCCCACGCGCAGCTTGAAACCGCCGAAGCATATGGCATGTCCCGTCGCCAGACCTTCTGGCGCATCCTTGTGCCGCAGATGTGGGTCTATGCCCTGCCCGGCCTGTCGAATCTTTGGATGGTTCTCATCAAGGCCACTCCGCTGCTGTTCCTGCTGGGGATCGAAGACATCGTTTATTGGGCCCGCGAACTTGGCGGCACCAAGACGTCCAAGTTCACTCAGTATCCGCATGGCGACTGGCGCATGTGGTACTTCCTGTTCCTGCTTGTCTTCTACCTCGGCATGACGCGCGTATCTGAACTTGGGCTTGAAAAGCTGATGCGGAAACTGTCCCACGGGCAGGCCACGTCCGGCGGCGAGCTTCTGCGCAAGGAGACCACGGCATGAGCTGCTTGCAGACGATTCAAGATTACGGCCTGCGGTCCCTGGGTATCGGCGAGCGGCTACTGCCCAAAAGTGACTTCACCCTGTGCGAACAGTTCACGCTGATCGGGTCGGGGATGATCTGGAATGTCTATTTCGGGATCATGGCGCTGGCGACCGGATTCTTTCTGGCCACGGCCCTGGCCGTCGGCAAGGCGTCAGCAAACAAATGGCTTCGCAAGCCTTCGGAATGGTTCATTTTCCTGTTTCGCGGCTCGCCCTTGTTTATCCAGTTTTTCTTCGCCTATTTCCTGTTCCTGTCGCTGAAGAAATCCAACCCGATGTTCGACGCCTTCACCTCGGCCTGGCTGGGGGCGCTGATCGTGCTGTTCCTCAACACTGCCGCCTATTCAGGCGAGATCTTTTACGGAGCGCTAAGGTCCATTCCCAAGGGCGATATCGAAGCCGCAGATGCCTATGGCATGTCAGGCTGGGCCCGTTTTCGCCGGATCGTCTGGCCCACCATGTTGCGGCTTGCCTGGCCTGCCTACACAAACGAAGCGATCTTTCTTTTCCACGCAACAACGCTGGTCTTCTTTTCAGCCTTCCCGGCATGGCAGCAACGCGGAGACGCCCTGTATTACGCCAGTTACTTTGCGGACAAGACGTTCAACCCGTTCATCCCATACCCGATACTGGCGTTCTATTTCATCCTGCTGACGCTGGTGATTGTCGGGGGCTTTGGCCTGATCAATAAACGCCTGAACCGGCACCTGCCGGTCGCAAAACGGGCCAAGATGCGGTTCAAACTGAACCTGGCGCGCTGAGTTTCAGCGCGCCAGTCACGTCTGGACACCAAATCAAATCAACGCCAATCACCGCGCGCCCGCACGCTTTACAGCACATTCAAAAGGGGAGAAGTGGTACCGCCTCCCTGGCTTGAACAGGGGACCTCTGGATCCACAATCCAGCGCTCTAACCAACTGAGCTAAGGCGGCACTCGTGAGGGGCGATGTACCGAACACGCCCGCGGAATGCAAGAGCATTAAAGCCGAAATTTCCAGCTTTGTTCGACAAGATCGACACCGAAGGAATGCACCGCTTTGCTATCTGTCAATTCCCAGCCGGACGCCTTGTAAAGTGCGCAGGCGGCGGTATGGCTTTCGTGCGTCCACAGAACCATTTCTTTGTATCCTGCCCCGCGTGCGAAGGCAGTGCATGCTTGCAACAGGCGCTTTCCCAGCCCCAGCCCTCGTGCTTTCGGGACAAGCAGAAACAGCCGCAACTTGGCGGTATTCCGGTCAACAGCAACGCAGAAAATACTGCCCAGACGCTGCCCGTCCTGCTCGGCGATCCAGCCTCTTTCAAGCTCGGGGTCACTGTTGGCCATGAAGTCGTCAAGGATGCTGGCCACCAGGGGCGCAAAGCTGTCATCAAACCCTTCGTCGCGCGCATAAAGCAGACCGTGCTGTTCAACCAGCCACGCGGCGTCATCGAGGTGAAAGGGTCTGAGAACGGCGTCTTCCATATCTTATCTGACCGCAAAGGTGACTTGATTCTCAACCCCGTGCGCGCTAGCAGGAACGCTCAGTCTCGGAGGCACAGATGGGCATCAATACCGAACGCGACATTCAGGCAAACCTGCAAATCGGTCCGACCGATCAGGGTATGGTCCGCCTGTTCATCGAAGCTGACGGCATCGAAATACCGATGGATTTTGACCCGGAAGAAGCAGAAGAAATCGCCGACGAAATTCGTGCTGCGGTACAAGCCGCCCTTGCCGTCAAAGGTTGACCTTACAGCCTGGGATCCCGAAGCGCGTGCAAACGGCGCGCGGCATCCGTTGCAAATTTCTGGATCATCTTCTTGCGCCGCGCCGGTGCGATTTTGTCCTCGGGCGCCATGCGCACGATTTCCGCATCATAGGCATCGGCGATGATCAGGCCTGTTTCATCAGGCAACAGATCGGTCGGGAATTCTGTATCGACGGCCCAAAAAAAGCGGTCACACCATTCCAAATAGCCCTGCCATTTCGAATCCGACTGATAATCGGCACGGCTGGATTTGCACTCAATCACCCACAACTCACCCTTTGGCCCCAGCCCCATCACGTCAACGCGCAACCCGCGCGCAGGTACGAATTCCTCCACAGAAACAAAGCCATGGGCCGCAAGATGCCGCGCGACGCCACGTGCCAGTCTCTGTCCAGGTTGCAGATCCAAAGTCATAGCTGAAAATGTGAACAATTAGCGAACAAAAGTAAAGTGCCTTTGCGTCTTGACATAGTACCTTTTGGTATTACTTTAATATGACGCCAAAAGGTACTATTTCTGGGGTTGCTTATGGAGAACCAAACTCAAAACGCGTTTCGCGCGCTGGCCGATCCCACACGCCGGAACATCGTGCGACTGCTCTCGTCACAGGACATGACGATCGGGCAGTTGACGGACCGGTTCGACATGACCCGCGCTGCGGTCAAAAAACACCTGACGATTCTGTCCGACGGTGGGTTGATCACAGTCGAAGCGCGCGGCCGGGAACGCATCAATCGACTTGAACCACAGGGTATGGCCCCGGTGCTCGACTGGCTCAGCTATTTTGACCAGTTCTGGGACGATCGCCTCAACTCTCTCAAGGAAGCCATTGAAAGGAAACAAAATGACTGATGCCGTATTGAAGAAATCGATTTTCCTCAGGGCGGAACCGGAAACCGTTTGGGCATATCTGACGGAACCTGAGCATTTGGCGGAATGGTTCCACAAACCTGAAAGAACACTGGCAGAAGGTCAGAAGCTTGAGATGTTCGGCACGACAAGCGGCGACTTGCTGATCTGGGGAGAGGTCCGTGTCGCCCGCCCCCCAAAATATCTTGAACACACCTTCACCGTCAAACCGATGGGAGACGCTGTCAGCGTGGTCAAATGGACATTGGAGCCGGTCTCGGGCGGCACACGTCTTGAGCTTGTGCACGAAGGATTGCCGCAAGGCGTCGCAGCATTTGATCTGATCCTGGCCCTGGACAAAGGATGGGATGAACATTTCGGCAAGTTGCGTGTGGCATTGCACGAAACTGTTGACGCCTGACCTCTTGCGCGAACCCGTCAGACACCCTACTTAAGCGCGTGGCGGGTTCTGCCCTTCTTGTGACAGGTAGCATTCTGGTGGCCTTAAGCAATTCCGAGGGGGCTGGCTCTGTTCAGGTCCTGGCCTGATTACCCGGCGCCCACCTGTACATACAGGTCCTCGGGAATCAAACCGCACGGTTGACTGGTGGTCCCGCCGCACTTTCCCTGAAATATCAGCGCCCTGCGTGGGCTTCCTGTTTCACGGTTGCCGGCTCAAAACTGTGTGCGACCGGTGTTCCCCGACGCGGCCCCTGCGGCTTTTCCGCCATGCTCATGATCTTGTACGCGAACTGAACGCCGGCAAAGACGATGCCGTTCATGAACCAGATCATCACCAACGCGATCAGGCCGATTTCCGACCCGGTGATCAGATGCCGAAGGTTCGCGACGTTCAGCGCCAAGAGCACCCCGACAAACACTGCCGAAATGACAAAACCCCAGGCGACTTGCGTGATATACAGGCGGATCAGTTTGGGCATGGCGAACCTCCTTGCGCTTCGACAACAATGCTAGCGCATGTCTGGTTCAGGTAAACGTGTCAGAACGCCTCGGGCTGGGCCTCGCGCGCCATGTGATCCAGCACGGCATTGACGAATTTTGGTTCTTTACCTTCTGAAAAAAAGGCACGCGCCACATCGACAAACTCGGTGATCACCACCTTGGGCGGTGTGTCGCTTTGGGTCAGTTCCGCACCCGCCGCGCGAAACAGCGCGCGCAGGGTCGGGTCGATGCGCGCGATCGGCCATTTCGCCACCAGCGCGCGGTCGGTCATCTGGTCGATCGGCGCCTGATAGTTCACGGCGTCATCCACCAGCTTGCGGAACAGCGTGCTGTCGCCCTCGAGCATCTCGTCGCCCTCGTAGACCGCGCCGAACCGGTGGTCCAGAAACTCGTCGACCACCTGCTCGGTCGTCTGGCCCGACTGTTCCATCTGGAACAGGGCCTGCACGGCATAGAGCCGCGCGGCAGACTTCATAAGTCGTTTCTGATTGGCCGGCTTCGGCGCGTCTGTCTGGGTCATGCTGTCGTGGGTCCGTTGCTGTCGCCCGCCACAAGGATGGACTCGGACGGCGGCTTGAATCCGACGCCCTTTTTGGAAGAGCCCCACTTACGGCTGAGTGCGATCAGATGCAAGGCCGCAGCAGCGGCTCCGCCACCTTTATTCATCTTTTCGGGATTTGCGCGGACTTCGGCCTGGTCGTCATTTTCGACGGTTAGGATACCGTTGCCGATACACAGCCCCTGAAGGCCCATCAACTGGATCGCACGGCTGGAGTCGTTACAGACAGTTTCGTAATGCGTGGTCTCACCGCGAATGACGCAGCCCAGCGCGACATAGCCATCGAAGTTGCACTGGCGATCAGCCATTGCAATGGCCGTGGGGATTTCCAGCGCACCGGGCACCTCAACGACTTCGCATGTGCCACCTGCCGCTTCGATCTCGGCCTCTGCGCCTGCAACCAGATTGTCGGCGATGGCGCGATAGAACGGCGCCACAACGATCAGCAGTTTCACCGGCTTGTCGAATGTCGGTGTCGGCAGCACGCCGTGTTTGTCTTGTTCAGCCACGATCAGTCATCCTTGAGAATTGAGCGGGTCCCCACAATCGACAGCCCAAAGGCATCGAGGCCCAGATACACGGTTTCCGGCGAGTCGGTCAGCAGTACGAGTTCCTGAATGCCCATCTTCGACAGGATCTGCGCCCCCAGACCGGTTTGCTTGATGGTGCGCGGGCCTTCATCTTCGACCGCATACAACGAGTTGCGCGGCTGGCGGAACAGGCAGACCACGCCGCGGCCCTCTTCGGCGATCTTTTCCATCGCGCGCGGCAACTCGCGCGATGATTTCGGACCAAGCCCCAGGATATCCGGCGCTTCGTGCAGGGCGTGCGTGCGCGTCAGAACGGGCTCGGGCGTGGTGATGTCACCTTTGATCATGACAACATGTTCAATGCCGTGGGTCTGATCGGTGAAAATCCGCATTTCCCACTCACCGCCGTATTCCGAGGTGACTGTTTGACGAGAAGTCTCGACAACCAGATTGTCATTGCGCGCCCGATAGCTGATCAGGTCGCTGATCGTGCCGATTTTCATGTTGTGCTTTTTGGCGAACTCGACCAGATCCGGCAGGCGCGCCATGGTTCCGTCTTCATTCATGATCTCGCAGATCACGCCTGACGGGTTCAGCCCGGCAAGACGCGAGATATCCACGGCGGCCTCGGTATGGCCTGCGCGCACCAGCACCCCGCCCCGCTTTGCCCGCAACGGGAAGACATGGCCCGGGGTGGCGATATGCGCCATCGTGTTCTGTTCGTTGATCGCGGTCGCCACGGTCAGCGCCCGGTCGGCGGCTGAAATCCCGGTGCTGACACCTTCGCGCGCCTCAATCGAAACCGTAAAGGCCGTCTCGTGGCGGGATGAGTTGTTCACGGCCATCATCGGCAAGCCCAGCGCATCTATCCGTTCCGCCGTCATCGGCAAACAGATCAGGCCGCGCCCGTGGGTGGCCATGAAGTTGATCGCCTCGGCATCCGCAAACTCGGCCGGGATCACCAGATCGCCTTCGTTCTCGCGATCTTCGTGATCGACCAGAATGTACATCCGGCCGGCGCGCGCCTCTTCGATGATTTCTTCGATCGGGCTGATCGCGTCACGCAACTGGGCCTCGACCGGTCCGGGGGTTTCAAAGCTCATGGTGCAGCCTTTCACATGGCAGGTTTGCTCGGCGGAATAGACCACTGAGGGCGCAAAGACCAGTCCACAAACGGCGCAGGTACTTTCCGACGCGACGTATCAGGACATCTCGGCCAGACGCGCGACGTACCGGGCCAACGTATCGATCTCAAGATTGACGCGATCGCCCACACCCACATCGCCCCAGGTCGTGACTTCCTTGGTGTGAGGGATGAAATTGATGCCAAACTCGCAATCATTCACGTCATTGACCGTCAGCGATGTCCCGTTCAGCGCAACCGACCCTTTGGGCGCTATGAACCGGGCCAGTTCCTTCGGTGCGCGCAAGGTGACACGTGTGCTGTCGCCTTCATCTTCGACCGCGACCACGTCGGCCACGTCATCCACATGACCCGAAACGATGTGACCGCCCAGTTCATCACCGACTTTCAGCGCTCGCTCCAGATTGACGCGTTTTCCGACGGCCCAGGTGTCAAGATTGGTCTTCGAAACCGTCTCGGCGCTGATCTGAACATCATACCAATCGTCGCCCAGCGCGATCACCGTCAGGCACACACCATCACTGGCAATCGAGGCTCCGATATCGATACCGGCCGTGTCATAGGCCGTCTTGATCCGGGCGCGCAGATCCCCCTGCTGTTCCAGCTCGGTGACGGTGCCGATGTCGGTGACGATCCCTGTGAACATTCCGTTAACCCTCAGTTCCTAACCTGTGCCTGCTATTCACCGTCGAGGTAAGCCCAATGGGCCGCGCGGGCAAGCCCCGCCTTGCCGTACAAGGCCCAAACGGGCATAGTTTCGGCAACAAATACTAAAAGAGCAGTCCAGATGCCGCAAATGCCTTCAGGCTCAGACAAACGGGTCTTCCTGTTTCTTCAGGGACCTCACGGGCCGTTTTTCTCAACACTCGGGCAGATGTTGCGCGCCACGGGGGCACAGGTCTGGCGGGTTGGGTTCAATGCGGGGGATCAGGCGTTCTGGTTCGACAAGGCAAGATTCATCGCGTTCCGGAACAAGCCCGACGATTGGCCCGAGACATTGAACAGACTGATTGCCGACAAGGGCGTCACGGATATCGTACTTTATGGCGACACGAGACCGGTCCACGCCCGCGCAGTTGAGATTGCGAAGTCTCAAGGGCTGACAATTCACGTTTTCGAAGAAGGCTACCTGCGGCCTTGGTGGGTTACGTACGAGCGGGACGGGTCAAACGGGCACTCGCGCCTGATGTCACTGAATGTCGACCAGATGCGGCAGGCTCTGGCCCGGGCGGACGGCAAAACGCCCCCGCCACCATCGCATTGGGGGGATATGCGGCAACACATATTCTACGGCGCCCTCTATCATTGGTTCGTCATGTTCCTGAACAAGGGATACCGTAATTTCCGGCCTCATCGTGATCTGTCGGTTTCACAGGAATTCCGGTTGTATTTCAAACGCCTGATGCTGATGCCTGTTCATCGCCTGCAACGCAGCATTGCCACGGCGCGCGTCAGATGGGGGGGCTTCCCCTATCACCTCGTGTTGCTGCAACTGGGGCATGACAGTTCGGTTCAGGCCCATTCCGAATTCTCCTGCATGTCCGATTTTCTGGAACTGGTCATCGCAGGATTCGCGCAAGGCGCACCGGCGCATCACAGGCTGGTTGTAAAAGAGCACCCTTTGGAAAACCACCGTGAACCATTGCACCTTCGCGCCATGGAGATTGCCAGGAAACACGGGGTGCAGAACCGTGTTCACTATGTCCCCGGCGGAAAACTGGCAGGTTTGCTGGATGAGGCGAACTCGGCCGTCACCGTGAATTCCACTGCGGGGCAGCAGGTCTTGTGGCGGGGTATTCCGCTGCGTATTTTCGGACGTTCGGTTTATGACAAGACCGACTTCGTATCACAGCAGTCGATCGCCGCATTTTTTGCTGAACCAGACGCGCCGGATGTCGACGCCTATCGCTGTTACCGGCAATTCCTGCTGGAAACCAGCCAGGTTCCGGGCGGGTTTTATTCCCGGCGCGGCAGGCGGCAGTTGCTGCGCCGCGCCGTGGACATGATGCTCAGCAGCAGTGACCCTTATCAGGCCCTTCTGAACAAGAACGAGGCACCGACGCCACAGTTGAAAATCGTCGAGTAATTCGGGCGCTCTGTGACTGGAAGTTGTGCTGCTTACCGGCTAATCTTCCCGCAACAACAAAAGACTGAGGATATCCGGCAGTGCAATTCTCTCCTAAGCGATGGATGCGGGGGGTTTCCCTTGTGGCCGCAATCGGCTTGATGGCGGCCTGCCAACTTCCGAAATCCGGGCCGAACAAGACCGAAATTCTGGCGGGCGCAGTCCAGAATGGCGGCAACGCGTTTGTCGTCGAAGTCGATGACCGCGTGACACGCCTTGCATCCGCCGTGCCTCAGTTTGGCTTTTCGTCCTCGTTCAGCAGCGCCCAGGCCTTGACCGCCGACACTGTCCGCCCCGGTGACGTGCTGGGCTTGACCATATGGGAAAACGTGGACGATGGGTTGCTGTCCGGCGAAACCGGTGCGGCGACCATTCTGGACGAAGTTCAGGTCGACAGCGATGGTTTCATTTTCGTCCCCTATGCGGGTCGGATTCGGGCCGCAGGCAACACGCCCGAACAGCTTCGCGTTTTGATTACGAACAAGCTGCGGGAACAGACACCCGACCCACAGATCGAAGTGCGACGTGTTGCGGGTGACGGTTCCACCGTCTCGCTGACGGGTACAGTCGCAACCCCCGGCATCTATCCGATCGAACGCCCAACCCGTTCCCTGCTTGGCATGCTGTCCAAGGCGGGCGGGGTCTCAGTAGCGTCGGATATCGCACTGGTGACACTGATCCGAGGGGATCAAAAGGGCACTGTCTGGTACGAAGATCTGTTCCGCAACCCGAAACTGGACGTCGCTTTGCGTGGCGGCGACCGCATTTTGGTGGAAGAAGACAGCAGATCATACATAGCTCTCGGCGCGACCGGGGGTCAGTCTCGCGTGGCCTTTGACAGTCAGGACCTTACCGCCTTGGAAGCTTTGGCTCAGGTCGGTGGTCTGCTAACGCTGTCCTCTGATCCAACCGGCATTTTCATTCTGCGAAAAGAGCGCCAGGACATCGCGCGCAGCATCACCGGACGCGCCGACCTGAAGGGGGATCAACGCATGATCTACCTGCTGAACCTGACGGCCCCCAACGGCCTGTTCATCGCGCGGGATTTCGTGATCCGCGACGATGATACGATTTATGTGACCGAAGCACCCTATGCACAGTGGAGCAAATCGATCTCGCTGATCGCTGGTGGCCTGACCCCCATCGCAAACGTCGCCACGCTGACCGGCAACTGATGCATGGTACCCGATCCTGACAGCGCAGCCGGGGCCAAGCGCACCCGGCTGTTCGTCTACAACGGCGGGTTTCTTACGCAAAAACGCCTGAGACGGATTCTGACGCTTGCCGGATATGACATTCGTCTGGGTCTTCCCAAGGATGGCGATTGCGTGGGCATTTGGGGCAACAGCCCGACCGCGTATCGGGGTCTGCGCATCGCCGAAAAACACCGTGCACCCGTTCTGCGGGTCGAGGATGCCTTTCTCAGGTCTCTGCACCCGGGGCGCGCCGGTGAACCGCCCTTGGGTCTTTTGCTGGACCGTTCAGGCCCGCATTTCGATGCGGCAGAACCTTCGGACCTTGAGAAGCTGCTGAACAGTGATCCCTTGGACGACACCGCGCTGCTGAACCGCGCACGTGCGGCGATGGAGCGGGTCAGGGAATTGCACCTCAGCAAGTATTCCGCGTTTGACCCCGATCTTGCCGCACCTGACCCCGGTTATGTACTGGTCATCGATCAGACGGTTGGCGATGCCGCCGTCACGGCAAGCGGCGCCGATCGTGCCCGTTTTCTTGAAATGCTCGTGGTCGCGCAGGAGGAAAACCCAGGCGCGCGCATTCTGATCAAGACACATCCCGAAACGATGGCAGGTCATCGTCAGGGGCATTTCACCGATCAGGACCTGTCAGGCCGGGTCACGTGGTTTGACAAGCCCATCAGCCCCTGGCCCCTGCTCGAGGGCGCCGTTGCGGTTTATACCGTGTCCTCGCAGCTGAGCTTTGAAGCAATCCTGGCCGGTCACAAACCGCGCGTTTTCGGCCAACCGTTCTATGCCGGCTGGGGCCTGACGCAGGATGAATTCCCGGTCCAACGCCGACAGCGCAACCTGACGCGCGCGCAACTGTTCGCGGCCGCGATGCTGCTTTACCCGACCTGGTACGACCCCTTTCGCGATCAGCTCTGCGAACTGGAAACGGTTCTGGACATTTTGGAGGCGCAGACCCGCGCATGGCGGCAGGATAGGCTCGGTTGGACGGCTGCCGGTATGCGTCTGTGGAAACGCAGGCACATGCAACAGATTTTCGGGCGGCATAGCACGTTGCGCTTTACGGCCACACAGCCTGATGCCTCAGATCGCCCCCACATGGTCTGGGCCAGTCGGGCGCGCGACAGCGAAGGGGCCGTTCGTGTGGAAGACGGCTTTTTGCGTTCCCGCGGACTTGGGGCGGCGCTTGTTCCGCCCCTATCCCTGGTAACCGACGAAATCGGTATCTACTATGACCCCACAAAGCCCAGCCAGTTGGAAAACCTGATCAGCGAGCGCGCAACATTGCGTCCGGATCAGGAATTGCGCGCTGAACGGCTTGTCGAGAGATTGCTGGCCGATGGTTTGAGCAAATACAACACGGGCCAATCCGCGCCGGTTCTGCCCCATGGGCACCGAATTCTGGTGCCCGGACAGGTTAAAGATGACGCCTCGATCCTGCTGGGCACCAACACGGTGCGCAGCAATCTGGACCTGCTGCAAACGGCGCGCGAGGCCAACCCCGATGCAATCCTGATCTACAAACCGCATCCTGATGTCGAAGCCGGGTTGCGGGATGGCCAGATAGACGCAGAGTCACTTGCGGACCTTGTCGTGACCCGGACTGACCCCGCCTCGCTGCTGACGCAGGTGGACGAGGTGTGGACAATGACATCGCTATTGGGGTTCGAGGCATTGTTGCGCGGGGTGAAGGTCACGACTCTGGGCGCGCCCTTCTATGCGGGATGGGGCCTGACCACCGATCTGGATACCGTCCCCGTCAGGCGAGGTGCACGGCCGTCGCTGATGGGCTTGGTGCACGCCACCTTGATTGACTATCCACGCTATTTCGATCCGATCACCAGACAACCCTGCCCTGTCGAAGTGGCCGTTGAACGCTTGGCGCTGGGGTATTCGGCACCGTCCGGTCCGTTCAACCGGTTTCTGTCAAAGCTTCAGGGCGCGTTCGCAACGCACGCTCATCTTTGGCGTTGACATTATTCCGACGCTCTGCGCCAACGGTGCAATACATCCCCGCCGACCGCCTGCGTCTCGATCAATTCGAACCTGGGGGCGGCCTCCAGCGTTTCCAGACCTAGTGTCCCAACTGCGGCCAGGCCCTCGGCCCCGATGGTTAAGCCGGCAGTGAACCCGATCAGCTCATCCACCAAATCTTCGGCCAGCAGCGAGGCCGCAAGCGCGGCACCGCCTTCGCAGAAGACACTGGTCAAACCGGCCTGACCCAGTTGCTGAAGCAGATCCACCGCATCGATATGATGATCTTTCAACGCACAGGGGATCAGCTTTGCCCCCAATCCCTCCCACGCCTGTGCGCGTTCGGCATCCGGGTGATGCGCATGGCACAGCCAGACAGGTATCTTTGAGGCTGTGCGCGCCAGCTGCCCCATCAGAGAAATATCCATATGGCGGGACACCACGACGCGGACGGGTTGATGCTCAACCCCAAGATCCCGAACGGTCAGCGAGGGGTCGTCGGCGCGCGCCGTCCCTGCCCCGACCATAACCGCATCGTGACGTGCGCGCATGGCATGGACCACACGACGTGCCTGCGGTCCGGTGATCCATTGACTGTGCCCTGTCGAGGTTGCGATGCGCCCGTCGAAACTGCTGGCCATCTTCAGCGTCACAAAAGGCCGGCCTTGTTCAGTCTTGAGGAAAAAGCCCGCCAGATCCCGTTCTGCCTGTTGCGCAAGAACGCCAGTTACGACGTCAATCCCCGCCTCGCGCAACATGGCAAAACCCTGCCCGGCCACGCGCGGATCGCTGTCTTCGACAGCGGCCACAACACGGGACACACCTACCGCAATCAAGGCCTCGGCGCAGGGCGGCGTTTTGCCGTGATGGGCACAGGGTTCCAGCGTTACATAGGCGGTTGCACCTCGCGCACCCTGCCCGGCCTGAGCCAATGCTTCGGTCTCGGCATGAGGGCGGCCACCCGGTTGCGTCCAGCCCCGCCCGATGATCCGGTCATCACGAACGATGACACACCCCACAGCGGGGTTCGGCCAGCACGTCCCCTGACCGCGCCGCCCCAAAGACAGGGCAAGCGCCATGAATCGCTTATCTGTTTCGTTCACTCGTCAGTCGAAGGCTGCGGCGGGCGCAGTTCGTGGACGAACTCCTCGAAATCATCGGCCGCCTGGAAATTCTTGTACACACTCGCAAAGCGAACATAGGCGACAGTGTCGATCCGCGCCAGAGCTTCCATAACGATCTCACCGATCTTGTTGGACGGGATATCCGTGTCGCCCATGCTTTCCAGACGGCGCACGATGCCCGAAATCATCTGATCGATCCGTTCGGGATCAACGGGGCGTTTCTGCATCGAGATGCGGATCGAACGCTCCAGCTTGTCGCGATCGAAATCTTCGCGTTTACCATTGGTTTTTATGACAACCAGATCACGCAGTTGCACACGTTCGTAGGTCGTGAAACGCCCGCCACATGCCGGGCAGAACCGACGCCGGCGGATTGCCACATGGTCCTCTGCCGGGCGTGAATCTTTCACCTGAGTGTCGATATTTCCGCAAAACGGGCAGCGCATCCGCCGTCTCCTCGTCCCATGTTCGGCCACTTTTTGTAAGCGCTGCGGCTTACTTATCCACAACTATAGGGCAGCCGCTAGGGTTTGGGTAGTCGGAAATTCAAACCGCTAAATAGTGGGTCAGGCCAGATACGCCGCAACCTTCCTTTGATGCGGCGCGGTGCGGTGTTCAAACAGGTAAATCCCTTGCCATGTTCCAAGTACGGGCCGCCCCTGCGACACCGGGATCGTCAGCGAAACCGGCAGGAGCGCGGCCTTGATATGCGCAGGCATATCGTCCGGGCCTTCATAGGTGTGCCGCAGATACGACATGGCAAGGTTGTCTGACGATGGAACCAGCCGTTCGAAGAACGCCTGAAGATCTGTTTGAACTTCGGGGTCCGCGTTTTCCTGAATCAGCAATGAGCAGGAAGTGTGGCGAACGAACAGGGTCAAGACCCCATCTTTCGCCACCCGTTCAAGCCATTGCAGAACGTCGGACGTGAATTCGTACAGCCCCGGTCCACGGGTGTGCAAAACGAACTCGGTCTGCATCGTGTCTATCCTGCGCGTTTGTCAGTCGTTGAAGAACGGTCGATAATTACAACGTGCATTCGCACCTTGTACAGATTCACTGTTGCCAGGCTGAAACCCGAACGAGACAAAGCTGCTGGGTTGCACATCAACCGTTTGAGGTTGCTTGATCGAAAACTGAACCGCTGTTCTGCGACCGGTTGTGACACTGGGCCCGTACCCCCGCAGCACGTAAATCCGGTCCGTCCAACCCAATCCCAAGGTTCGGCGCGCATAATCTGCGGCCGCGCACCAATAGCCTTCGGTACGCATGTCGCCGCGGGGGATGACCTCAAAATCAGTGGCGTTTATGGGTTCCGTTCGAAATCCGTTCCGTGCAGCATCTGCTGTCAATGGAACACTGAAGGCCAAGGCTGCCAACGCGGCGAAAGTGTATGACTGTTTCATGGTAATTTCTTCCCTGATTGCTTGTTCCAAATAGTGACCTCCAAATAGGTTAGTCGAACTTCACCGCGTGCACAGGGTGCCTCACGATCAATTCAGCCCGTCTGGTACATAGCGTGATCCGGTGTGAGCCAGCCTTGACAGCGGATCAGCAGGCCCAAGCCCGGCGTCGCAATACAACGCGTCGCTTGCGGGAAAAAGAGCGTGCCGGGGAGCCCTGAGCAGAGATTGGTGATTTCTCCGAGGCTCTGACCTCATCCCCAAAAAGGTCCCGACCCGGCAACAAAGCTGATTTGGACAGCCCCGCTCTACACTTCATGCGCGTTCCGGTCAAAACCTTTCGAGAACTTGCCAACAAGTAGTACTCAAGTGCAAAATCCTTTCTGCCAAAGCCAAAGTCAACAAAGGGATTTCCCTGATAAACTGTTAGTGTATTTGAGAACGTAAGGTGTTGTACCACGATGGATGTAGATATCGACCGACTACATTTTTTGATCCAAGCACTGGATCGCCACGCCGGCAACAGCAAAGTATCCCAGCGGGTATTGAAACAGGCCGGGCTGCGTCAGCAGGATATCGCGCCCCCTGCCGCAGTCTACAGCGCACATAAAGAGGCCCTTTTCATCCGGCACGCCTGTGACGCCGTTGGTGACATCACATTTGCGGCACGCACTGGGCTCGAGGTCACGTCGGCCTCGACCGTGACGGGGTATATCAGTAAATACTCCCGCGATTTGAGGCAGGTGATGGAAAACCTGTCCCGTTTTCACGGCATCATCGATCCGGCCATCGGGCTCAGCTTCCGTGTTGCCGGTAACTTCGCGGCCCTTGAGGCCGATTGGAAAGACGCCAGCTTTGCCCGCTATCATCGGCGCACGGAATTCCTGTTGTTCGCTGCGCTGGCCAGGATGAGAAACCTCACGCAGGTGAAGTTGTACCCGATCGAGATGCGCTTTCAGCACAAAGTTGGAAGCCACGCCAAAACCTACGAAAAGCTGGCAGGCTGCCCGGTGGTTTTCAGCGCTGAAAAGATTGAGATCATTCTGCCGCTATCTGCGCTGGAATTGAAAGTGCCGACCTATGATCCCAAGCTGCGGGAGCATTTGCTGGAATACGGTGAACGTCTGCTGGCCGAAAAAACACCTCCCAAGCACCAGACCCGCGCCCGTGTCGAAGGTCTGATCACCCGATCCCTGCCCGGCGCAATCCTGCAAGCCGAAGATGCGGCGGCTGATCTGGGGATAAGCCTCAGAACCTTCAGTCGACGTCTCAAGGAAGAAGGCACAAGCTATCGCGATATTGTGGACGATCTAAGATGTGATCTGGCCCAGACTTTCATCACAAATGGCATGACTCTGTCTGAAATCTCATATGCGCTGGGGTATGCCGATCAGGCAGCTTTTTCTACGGCCTTCAAACGGTGGACAGGTCAGCCGCCCAGCGCCTTCAAGACCCGAGTGGAACATCCCATTCGGCCAGCTGGCCGGGGGTCATCAGCCTGAAAAGCCTCGCCCCGGCCTGTCCCATGAGTGGACAAGACCGATATAGAAAGGCACACCGCCCCGGCCTTGTGCATTCGCGCCAACGTGATGCGAGAACCAGCCAATGTGAACGAACAAAGGCGCCTCTGACGGGGCGCCTTTGTTCTGATAGATCTTTGTTCTTATTGATCCAGGAAAGACCGGAGTTTTCGTGAACGGCTGGGATGCTTCAGCTTCCGCAGCGCCTTGGCCTCGATCTGACGGATCCGTTCGCGGGTCACGCTGAACTGCTGGCCGACTTCTTCCAAAGTGTGATCGGTGTTCATGCCGATGCCAAATCGCATCCGCAGAACCCGTTCTTCGCGCGGGGTGAGCGAGGCCAGAACCCTTGTGGTGGTTTCCTTGAGGTTTTCCTGAATGGCGCTGTCCAGGGGCAGCACGGCATTCTTGTCCTCGATGAAATCGCCCAGTTGGCTGTCTTCCTCGTCGCCAATCGGCGTCTCCAGAGAAATCGGCTCTTTGGCGATCTTCATCACCTTGCGCACTTTCTCGAGCGGCATCTGCAACTTTTCGGCCAGTTCTTCCGGCGTCGGCTCGCGGCCGATTTCATGCAGCATCTGACGGCCCGTGCGCACCAGCTTGTTGATCGTTTCGATCATGTGAACCGGAATACGGATCGTGCGGGCCTGATCCGCGATCGAGCGGGTGATCGCCTGACGGATCCACCAGGTCGCATAGGTCGAGAACTTGTAGCCACGACGGTATTCGAACTTGTCCACTGCCTTCATCAGGCCGATGTTGCCTTCCTGAATAAGATCAAGGAATTGCAGGCCACGGTTGGTGTACTTTTTGGCGATCGAGATCACCAGGCGCAGGTTGGCTTCGACCATTTCCTTCTTGGCCTGCCGCGCCTCTTTCTCGCCCTTCTGAACCTGCTGCACGATGCGGCGGAATTCCGAGATATCCAGACCGACATACTGGCCGACCTGAGCCATGTCGTTGCGCAGTTCCTCGACCTTCGCGGTCGAGCGTTCGATGAACATCTGCCATCCCCGGCCCGGCTTTTCGGCCATCTCGGCCAGCCAGTTCGGATCCAGCTCACGTCCCCGATACGCTTCGATGAACTCACGGCGGTTGATGCGTGCCTGATCGGCCAGCTTGACCATCGCGCTGTCCAGAGACATGACGCGGCGGTTGATGCCATAAAGCTGGTCGATCAGCGCCTCGATCCGGTTGTTGTGCAGGTGAAGGCCATTCACCAGCTCGACGATCTCAGCCCGCAGTTTCTGATAGGTTTCTTCGTCCTTTTCACTGAACGTACCGTCTTCGTTCAGCGTGGCCGAAATCCGGCTGTCCTGCATTTCAGACAGCATCGAGAAGTCGGTCGAGATACGCTCCAACGTGGTCAGGACCTGATCCTTCAGCGCCGCTTCCATCGCGGCCAGCGACATGTTGGCCTGATCGTCTTCGTCGTCATCGTCATCGTTGTTCAGCGGGTTGCCATCCGCATCCAGCTCAGGGCCGGTATCCTTGGCTGGCTTGTTCGCCTGCACGGCCGAGGTATCGACGACCGGCTCTTCAACGTCACCGTCTTCGTCCAACTGGTTGCCGAACGTGGTTTCCAGATCAATGACATCCCGCAGAAGAATGTCTTCGGACAACAATTCGTCATGCCAGATGGTGATCGCCTGAAAGGTCAGCGGGCTTTCACACAGGCCCGCAATCATCGTGTTGCGACCGGCTTCGATCCGCTTGGCGATTGCGATCTCACCCTCGCGGCTCAGCAGTTCGACCGACCCCATCTCACGCAGATACATGCGCACAGGGTCGTCGGTGCGATCCAGCTTTTCAGTGCCGGAACCGGCCAGTGCAACCTCACGGTTGCTTTCCGCGGCAACCAGTTCGGTCGAGCCTTTGTTCTCTTCTTCTTCGGCCTCTTCATCTTCGATGATGTTGATGCCCATCTCGGACAGCATCGACATTACGTCTTCGATCTGTTCCGAACTGACCTGATCAGGCGGCAACACCTGATTGAGCTGGTCGTAGGTAATGTAACCTTTCTCGCGAGCCTCGGCGATCATCTTCTTGACGTTCGCCTGGCTCATGTCCAGCGAGATTTCCTGTTCCTGCTCGTCGGATTTGCGGTCTTCGTTCGTATCCTTGGCGGCCATTCAATGCTCCTGCAGGGATGGGTGATTCGTCTCAGCCGAATCATTAGCGCGTATAAGTGATTCGGCCACCCGTTTACCCGTTTTTCTTTTCCAGTGCCTTACGAAAACACCACTTATCGGCGTTTCCGCTCGAATTTGATGCCAGACATGATCGCCGCAAACGCGTCTTTCTCGTCACGATTGATTCGCGCCCCATTGTCAGCAATGTCGAAAACGGCCCTATCCTCGTTCTGGCTTCGACTCGTGCGGTTGCGCTCTTCGGCGGCTTGCGCCAGCCGGTATGTCAGCGCCTCATCGGGCAGATCGGACAGTTCCTCTGCCGCTTCGGCAATCTCGGCATCCAACCCCCGGAGCGCTTTGATCTTTGCGAGTTCCTCGGCCAGTGTCATCTCGGCCTTTTCAACGTCGCCTGGCTTGGACACACAGGGGATGACTGCCACATGGCGAAGGGTCAGCAGGTTTTCAAGGGCGTCAGGCCCCATTGATGCGATAATATGGTCTTTCAGGTTGTCCGGATCATCGATCGCGTGACGCAGAACAGCATCGCGCAACGCCGCGTAGTCCGGATTGTGACATTCCATTTCTTCCAACTGTTGCTCAAATTGGACAACAACCTTGGGATTCAGAATTGAAATCGCCAGAATAGCGGCTTCACGCAGCTGGATATCCGCGTTTTCCGAAGAGGCCAGAAACGAACTGCGCGCGCCCGGCGTCGCGGTTGGCTGCGGCTGCCATTTTCCCCGCGGTTGCCAGGGACGGTTTTGAGGTTGTCGTCGGGGGCGGAACAGTTGCCAGCGCAGGTCTTTGATTTCCTGACCGTAATGCGAGCGGATCGAGGGATCTCGGATCAGCTTGATCTTGTCCCGCAGTGCCTTGTCCAGTGCTGCCTTGCGTTCCGGGCTGTCGAATACCTTTCCTTCGGTCTCGCGCTGCCACAGCAGTTTGACCATCGGTATGGCCCCTTCCAGAACGGCCTGAACGGCGCCCGGGCCTTCTGTGCGCAACAGATCGTCCGGGTCCTTGCCTTCGGGCATCAAGGCAAAACGCAGGGATTTTCCGGCCTCCAGCAGCGGCAGTGCCAGATCAACCGCCCGCATGGCAGCCCGCAGACCCGCGGCATCCCCGTCCAGTGCAATGATCGGTTCATCCGCGATCCGCCAGAGCAGCTGCAACTGATGTTCAGTAATGGCCGTTCCCAAAGGTGCAACCGACGCGCCAAACCCCGCCTCGGCCAGCGCGATCACGTCCATATACCCTTCGGCCACGATCAGCGGCTGCCCTTTGCCCGCCGCCTGCCGCGCCGGACCTTGATTGTAAAGGCTGCGCCCCTTGTCGAACAACTCGGTCTCGGGCGAGTTCAGGTATTTCGCGTTGTCATTCGGATCCATCGCGCGGCCACCGAATGCAATGCAGCGCCCACGCGGATCACGGATCGGGAACATGATCCGGTTGCGGAAGGTGTCATAGGGTTTTTTGCCTTTGTTTGAAGGCTTGGCCAGCCCGGCGCCAAGGATCAGCTCCTCTTGGATGCTCTTGCCGCGCAGGTGATCCCAAAGCGCCTGCCAACTGTCCGGCGCAAACCCGATCTCCCACCGATCCAGCGCGCTTTGATCCAAACCCCGGCGCGACAGGTAATCCCGTGCCTCTGCCCCCGCCCCTGTTTTCAGCTGCAAGCGGAAAAACTGCACCGCCTGTTCCATCACATCGGCAAGCTGACTGCGGCGATCCTGCTTTTCCTGTGCTTTCGGATCCCGCGCAGGCATCGGCATGCCAGCCTCGCGGGCGAGGATCTCCACCGCTTCGATGAACGAAACATTTTCCGTTTCTTTTACAAAGCTGATCGCGTCGCCCTTGGCGTGACAGCCGAAGCAGTAATAAAACCCCTTCTGATCATCGACATGGAATGAGGCCGTCTTTTCGTGATGAAACGGGCAAGGCGCCCACATGTCACCTTTGCCTTGATTGGATTTGCGCTGATCCCAAATCACCTTGCGCCCGACGACCTGAGACAGGCTCAGGCGGGTGCGCAGTTCATCCAGAAATCCGGGGGGCAGTGACATGGGTCAAACCTGACAGAAACAGGAACGCGCGCCAAGGGGATGGCGCGCGTTTGTCCACAGGGAAATGTCCGGGCTGTGGATTATTGCTGCAAACACAGCTCAAGCCAAGCGGCGCCCAGATCCTTTTTGCGCACGTCGCGCATCTTTTGTTCATAGACCCACGGTGTGATCAGCGGAATCGCGGCGTTGTAGTTCTCGGGCCATGTCGGGCCACTATCAGCCACGGCTTGCGCCACATCGCGTTCTTTCACGCGGTCCAGCCGCGCCTTCTGGATCGCTGCCACCACATCCGCCTGATACTTGCAGCTTTGTTCCTTAGTTTCCTGAGCGGCCAAAGGGGTGGCCAGCAGAGCCGCGACAATGGCTATACGCAACATGGAGGTCTCCGGGATTCGTTTCTCTGAGTGTCTACTATCCGTCAAACTAACGGGCCGCCATCGACATTCAAGCCGCGGCGTGTACCGGCGGGGCGAAATGATCACCCCGCCCGCCTGCTTCAGAGCCCCTTGGCGCGATAGCTTTTGGCCACGCGGTCGATCGCCACGATATAGGCCGCAGTACGCAGGTCTTCGACATCGTCGCGGCTGTGCCACACTTCACGCATCGACTGATAAGCGATACGCATCGTGTCATCGAGGCCCGAGCGCACCAGTTCAAGCTCATCGGCACCCTTGAGGTATTTTGCCTTGAAGTCCGGAGACATCGACCACGCGTCACCCAGATAACGGTCCAGCCGCTCCAGTTCGCTGACGATCAATTCATGTCGCGCCTCTTCCTGCCGACGCTGCATCCGGCCGAAACGAATGTGGCTAAGGTTCTTGACCCATTCAAAATAAGACACCGTCACACCACCCGCGTTGGCATACATATCCGGGATGATAACGGTACCTTTCTTGCGAAGAATCTCATCCGCGCCAGCGGTGACCGGGCCGTTCGCTGCTTCGATGATCAAAGGTGCCTTGATCCGCTCGGCGTTGGAAAGGTTGATGACACCCTCCAAGGCCGCCGGAATCAGAATATCACACTCAGCCTCCAGAACGCTTGTGCCTTCCGCTGAATGAGTCGCGTCCGGATAATCCTTGACGCCGCCATGCTTGACGATCCACTGGCGGACGGCTTCGACGTCGATACCATCCGGGTTATAGAGCGCTCCGTCCCATTCGATGATACCTACAACGCGTGAACCGTCCTCCTCGCTCAGAAACTTCGCAGCGTGATAGCCCACATTGCCGAGCCCCTGCACCACAACACGCTTGCCGTCCAGCTTGCCCGACAGGCCTGCCGCCCTGACGTCTTCGGGGTGACGGAAAAATTCGCGCAGAGCGTACTGAATGCCACGTCCGGTGGCTTCAACCCGCCCAGCGATACCACCTGCGTTCAATGGCTTGCCGGTCACACAGGCCCGTGCATTGATGTCGGTGGTGTTCATCCGGGCGTATTGGTCAGCCATCCAGGCCATTTCGCGTTCGCCCGTTCCCATGTCGGGCGCGGGAACGTTTTGCGACGGGTTTATAAGATCCCGCTTTGCAAGTTCATAGGCAAAGCGTCGTGTGATTTGCTCCAGCTCGTGTTCTTCGTATTTCCGCGGATCAATGCAAAGCCCGCCTTTCGATCCGCCAAAAGGCGTTTCGACAAGAGCGCATTTGTACGTCATCAACGCAGCCAGCGCTTCGACCTCATCCTGGTTCACAGCAGTGGCATAGCGAATGCCGCCTTTGACCGGCTCCATATGTTCGGAATGGACGGACCTGTATCCGGTGAACGTATGGATCTCACCACGCAGACGCACACCGAACCGAACTGTATAGGTCGCGTTGCAAACCCGGATTTTCTGCTCCAGCCCCGGCGGCAGTTCCATCAGGGCGGCCGCCCTGTTGAACATCAGGTCAACACTCTCGCGAAAGCTTGGTTCTTGGATGCCGGTCATAAAATCCTCCGTACCGCTGGATGACGAAACGTCATGACGTTTTGTCGCACCACTCAAGTCTGGCTGCAATCAAACAATGCACTTTTTTTCATCACCTTCTTAACAGAGACTTGATGGCCTGATGGTGAGTCGCCCAATCCAGTCAACCGCTTAACTGATTGTCTTCATTTCATCGACAGACCAGGGGAAAACGTGAAAATTATACCCCTTGAGTGCGCAAAAAGGCCAAAACCAAGCCTTTTTCGCCCAATTCACGCCACGTTTGAAAATTAAATTTAACCGGAATTTCCTTTCTTTGGCGCACGACTTCTATGTGCGAGGCGGAGTCATCAAATGATAATTTTCTCGCTTCAGAACGACGGCTCGAAGCCGAAACACAAGATTTCCCGGTTGCGGCTGTTTGCCCGAAAAGAAGACGGCACTTTTACGATATTCACCCTGCTCATTTTAATCCTGATGCTGGCCATCACCGGCATGGCGATGGATCTGATGACGTACGAGCGCGACCGCGCCAGCCTGCAATCAACGCTGGACCGCGCGGTGCTTGCTGCAGCAGATCTTGACCAGAAGCTGCCACCCAAGGATGTTGTCGACGCCTATATGGAAAAGGCCGGGCTGGGCCATCTTGAGAAAACCGTGACCGTCACCGAAGGATTTGGCTCCAGAAAGGTGGCCGCGACCGCCAATGCAGTTGTTCCGACGCGTTTTATGAGGTTCGGAAAAGTCACCGAACTGAATATGAAAGCGGCAAGCACTGCCATAGAGTCCATCGGTTCTGTCGAAATCTCCCTGGTTCTGGACATGTCCGGGTCCATGACAAGGTCTTCTGCGACCGCCGGAAAGTCGAAGATCGAAGTCTTGAGAACCGCGGCGAAGGGCTTTGTCACCAAAATGCTTGAGGAATCTGGTGAAACGAAGATTTCGATGTCGATTGTCCCCTATGCCACTCAGGTCAATGCCGGGCAGGACATACTGGGTAAATTCACCAACGTGACCTCAGAGCACAACTATTCCCATTGCGTGAACTTTACTTCCGGACAATTCGGATCTGCGACGCTTAGCCCGAATACCTTCTATCAGCGCACTGGGCATTTCGATCCTTGGCGATACAATTCGGCAAACGTCAACGGCGTTTCAACCGATGGAGAACAGCCCCCGGCCTATTTCGTATGCCCTGTTCGCAGCGGCAGTGAAATTACAGCTGTCACCGACAATGTCCAATATCTGCACAACCGCATCGATGCCCTGACCGCAAGTGGCAACACATCTATCGACGTAGGCATGAAATGGGGTGTCGGCATGCTGGATCCGTCATTCCAGCCTGTGATCAATGCCTTGGCCACCGAAAACAAGGTTCCTGCAAAATTCGCTCTGCGCCCGGAATCTTATGACTCGGACGTGCTTAAGGTCGTAATCGTAATGACCGACGGGCAAAACACTTCGCAGTACATGTTGGACTCGTCCGCGCGTAGTGGCCTGACTGAAGTTTGGTTCAACCCTGACTATCAAAGACCCGACGGGAAAAAGGGTGAATATAGTATCCGCTATTCGACCAACCCGGATCGTTGGGTCTGGATGCAACATACAGAAGAAAACGGCAGCTATGTCACGGCAGGCCATCCTTTTGGGAATCCACCCAATGAAAACTCCTCTAACGAAGAGATTGGCACCGCCACTCGCCTGACCTATCCCGAGCTTTTTGCCCGAGCTTCGCTGTGGTGGAACGCCAAGAACAACTTCTATTGGCAAAGCAACCACGAGAATAACTGGTACTACGGCCTCAGAAAATCAGTGGGATCTTCCACAAAGAACGCGCGCACGACCAGCATCTGCGGCGCGGCCAAAGACAAGGGTGTCATCATCTATGGCATCGCTTTCGAGGCCCCCACCAGCGGCTTGAATACCATCAAGTCCTGCGCAAGCTCTGACAGCCATGTTCACAATGTAGCTGGATTGGATCTGGACAAGGCGTTTACTGCGATTGCTTCGTCCATCCGCAAATTGAGGCTGACGCAATGATCCGCAAATCACTGTCAAAACTCCGTACTTTCAAGCGATCCGAGTCCGGGAACGCGACGATCGAATTTGTCATGATCATTCCGTTTTTCCTGGCATTCATTGGTATTGGTGGAGAGATGTCGATAATCACCACCAAGCACGCCGCGCTGGAACGGGGAGTTGATCTGGTCGTTCGGGATATCCGTCTGGGCACAGGCACCAACTGGAGCCACGATGTAATCAAGGACCGGATTTGCGACATTTCCGGTATCAAGAATTGTAAAACCAACCTGCGGCTGCAAATGCTTCGCCAGAATGCATTCAATGGCATCGTTCTTTCGGACGAAATACCCTGCACCGACAGTTCGGAAGACCCCAAACCAGTGCTCGACTTCAAAAGCGGGGCCTCAAACGAGTTGATGATTTTGCGGGCCTGCCTGCGTATCGATCCTGTTCTGGAAAGCTCGATCATCGCAAACACAGTGGTCGACGAAAGCGGCCACTATGCAGTGACCGCAACGACCGCATTCGTGCAGGAGCCACGGTAAAGCTATGTTTGTATTCAGAAACGTGAAAAACCGCATCAAGGCCTTCAAGCAGGACGAAAGTGGTATTCTGACCGTCGAGGCCATCATGATCTTCCCGCTGTTGTTGTGGACGATTACGTTTACGTTCACCGCATTCGAGGGATTTCGTCAAAGCGCGTCGAACCTGAAAGCTGCCTATACGGTCAGCGATCTGATCTCACGTGAATCGGCCGCTGTGACTGATGTTTACATCGACTCGCTTCACGAACTTATGGGCGAAATGGTCAACAACCGGTCTGAAGTGCGCATGCGTGTCTCTCTGATCCGTTTTGACGAGAACGACAACCGCCACTACGTGGATTGGTCGACCGTGCGCGGCTATGACACGGAATGGAACGACAACAACATCCAGGAAATCGAAAACCGTCTGCCGCCGATGCCGGATCAGGACACGGTCATTCTGGTGGAAACATCCAACGAGTATATTCCTCAGTTCAAACCTGGCTGGGATCTGGCGACCGGCATTAACTTTCAAAACTTCATCTTCACCCGTCCCCGCTTTTCCACCAAGGTCGCTTGCAACCTAGTGCGCCCTCCGGTCGTCTGCGTGGATAATAGTGCTTAAGACTTCTGACATGAACTTGGCCTCGGCGGCAGACGTCATGCCGCCCACGCCGACCCGGCGACCAATCCGCCACCACAATCCGGGGGCCCATTGGTACGTATCTTTGTGCTTGGTGCGAACCAGAAAGCCGTTTGACGGCTTGAACGCGAATACGCCGCGATCCACCGATTCAATATCAGCCACCTTTGCGATCATTTGACCTGACCCGGTACGCAATTCCGACTGTGTCAGTTCAATATAGTCCCGGGTCGCGTGCCATACACGATAGGCCAGCCAAAGCGACGCGCCCCCTACAGCAAAAAGAAATACTTGCCACGCCGGTTCGGGCGGAGATGCCAAAGCGACGTATGTGACCAGCACCCCAACCGTCGACAGCATCCCTACCCCGATCCACCGTCTGGGGGATGATGCCTGAATCGTTGCCAGCACTTCGTCCTGCATGGATGTCTCCTGTCCGTTCCGCTTCGACTTAGCGACTTTCCAGGGGAAACAACAGGGCTTTGGTTGCTTAGCAAATTTGCACAGCTCCGGTTAATTAACGCTGATTGACCGCAATCACGCAGGGGTTACATGCTGATCAAACGAACCGGAGGCGAATATGTCCCTTAGACCCACACTGGAAACACGCAGGGCCACCCCGACGATGGAAGGGGCTGGCGTGAAACTTCACCGCGCATTCGGGTTTCAGGACCCGTCCGAACTTGATCCTTTCCTGCTGTTCGACGACTTCAGGAACGAACGCCCGCAGGACTATAAGGCTGGTTTTCCCTGGCATCCGCATCGCGGAATCGAGACGATCACCTATGTTCTGGCCGGATCGGTCGAGCATTCGGATTCGCTGGGCAACACCGGCACTTTGGTCGCGGGCGACGTGCAGTGGATGACGGCGGGGTCCGGCATCCTGCATCAGGAAATGCCGCAGGGAAACACCTCGGGGCAGATGCATGGGTTTCAGCTGTGGGGTAACCTGCCTTCGGATCAGAAGATGACTGCCCCGCGCTATCAGGATGTTCAAAGCAAGGATATCCCCGAAGTCACTGATGACGACGGCACCACCGTTCGTGTGATTGTCGGAGAGTTCTGGGGCAAAACCGGCCCCGTGGACGGCATTGCGGCAGATCCACAATATCTGGACATCTCGGTTCCGGCGGGTGTGAAGAAGACCTTTCGCATCGACACTTATCGCCGAGCCTTCGCCTATGTCTTTCAAGGTCAGGCAGCTTTTGCAGATGCGTCACGCCCGTCCGGTGTGCTGTTGGAAAAAGAGGTCGCCGGGCAAGAGGTGAATATCCGGGATATGTCGGGTGACCGCACGCTTGTCCGTTTCGGGACGGGGGACGAAATCACCGTTCAGGCTGGCCCCGAAGGCGTTCGGTTTCTGTTGATCTCGGGGGCTCCGATCAATGAGCCCGTCGCATGGCACGGGCCCATTGTGATGAACACGCGGGCCGAATTGGAACAAGCGTTTCGCGAACTGCGAAACGGGACCTTCATTCGCCCTGCGCACTGACACAGTGACGGTCTGGCCCTGTCAGGCCGTCACCGCCTTATGCACCATGTTCCAATAAATCCGTTCGACCTCGTCCAGTGACAGCCGCCCTCCGGACCTGTACCAGGTCATCACTCCGTTCAACATGGCAATCACCGCCAGCGTCGCGATCTTGGTGTCCGGTATCGCAAACTGTCCAGCCTGCTGGCCAGAGTGAAGGATGTCCTCCAACGCGTTTTCGTATTGGCGCCGAAGGTCTTCGATTTCGGCGAAGTTTTCGGGCGAGAGGTTGCGAAGTTCCATATAGGCGATGAACACCTCGTCAGGGCGTTGCAGGTGGAAACGAATGTGAAAACCGACAAATCGGCGCAACGCTTGCCGGCAGTCATCGCAGCGCTCCAGCGCGTTGAGCGCCGAAAGCAGATCCTGCATATGCTCTCGCATCAACCGATACAGCAAACTCTGCTTGTCCGGTGTGTAATTGTATAGCGCCCCCGCCTGAACGCCGACCTCTTTCGCGATCTGCCGCATCGAAACCGCGGCATAGCCGTGGCGGGCAAACAGGTTCAGGGCCGCCTTTCGGATGCGCGGGCCTGTGATGTCAGAGTGGGAGCCTTGAGTACGTGCCATGCACCCACAGTATCTGAACAAATGTTCATATAGAACCCCGCTTGATCGGCGCCGGTAAAAGGTGCATCACGAAAGGACGAACGAAACCGAAAAGCGTGCCACATGAAACTGCTGCCTGTTCTGCCTCTTATTCTTGTGTTTGCCGGGTGTTCAGACTTTCCCGAACTTGAAGGCAGTGAACCGGCCTCGGTCAAATCGGCCCCCTACCCGCGCCTTGTTCCGGTGCAGGAAACGTTGGGGCCTTCGATTGATCCCGTAAGCCAGGCCGCAGAGGTGGAGGAAGACCTGACGCAGCGCAGCGAGGCGCTTGCGAAAAAGGCCCAGGCGCTGCAAAACGCGCAAACCAACTAAAGCGTGACATTTGACCTCGACAATCCCCCGGTGACGGATTGCACCCTTGGCCTGAACCCGATAAGGCAGCGCTGATCGGGCAGGCGTCCGAATTCAGACAAGTTTCGAGCGGAAAGGAACCCACGACATGACACAGGCACTGCGGCTGGGAATTGCGGGCTTGGGAACTGTCGGCGTGGGTGTCGTCAAGATTGTTCGCCGCCATGCAGATTTGCTGAAGGCGCGCACGGGCCGGTCGATTGAAATCGTGGCCGTATCGGCGCGGGATACGAACAAGGACCGCGGTGTGAACCTGTCGGATTATGCCTGGGAAACCGACCCGGTTGCGCTGGCGAAACGTGACGATATCGATGTCTATGTCGAACTGATGGGCGGCGAAAACGGTCCGGCCAAGGCCTCGGTCGAAGCCGCGCTGGCCAGCGGCAAAGACGTCGTGACCGCCAACAAGGCATTGCTGGCCATTCACGGGCAGGAACTGGCCGAACAGGCCGAAGCTGCTGGCCGCGTCATCCGGTTTGAGGCCGCAGTCGCGGGCGGTATCCCCGTAATCAAGTCCCTGACCGAGGGGCTGGCCGGAAACGAGATCACGCGCGTGATGGGCGTGATGAACGGCACCTGCAACTACATTCTGACCCGGATGCAATCGCAGCGTCAGGGCTATAACGCCCTTTTCGACGAATGCGCCGAACTTGGGTATCTTGAGGCTGACCCCAATCTGGATGTCGGTGGCATCGACGCCGCGCACAAACTGGCTTTGCTGGCCTCGATCGCTTTTGGCACCAAGCCAAATTTCGACGGGATTGAGATCGAAGGCATTCAGCAAATCAGCCTCGACGATATCGACCAGGCCGAGGATATGGGCTTTCGCATCAAACTGCTGGGCGTGGCACAGCGCACCGCGCGCGGGCTGGAACAACGCATGCAGCCTTGCCTTGTGCCCAGCGACTCGCCCTTGGGGCAATTGGAAGGCGGCACCAACATGGTGGTGATCGAAGGCGACGCGGTTGAACAGGTTGTTCTGCGTGGCCCCGGTGCGGGTGAAGGCCCGACGGCCAGCGCCGTGATGGGCGACGTGTGCGATCTGGCACGTGGGCTGCAAATCCCGACCTTTGGCCGACCGGCCAATTCGCTTGAGGCCGCGGCCCCGGCCGTCACGGGCCTGCCTGCGCCTTATTATCTGCGGCTGGGTCTACTGGATAAACCGGGCGCACTGGCCAAGGTTGCAGCCATTCTGGGCGATGCCGGCGTTTCGATAGACAGGATGCGCCAGTATGCCCATGCAGAAAGCACGGCGCCTGTGCTGATCGTTACCCACAAAACCACCCGCGCCGCGCTGGACGTTGCGCTGGACCGGTTCCGGGAAACGGATGTGGTTGCCGGTGCCCCCGTCGCGTTGCGGATTGAAGAGGTTTGAACTTGCGGCCTGTATGAAACGCAAGCTATGCCGATAGAAACGGCTTAAATGACCAGAGGATACATGACAATGAGTGCTGCCAAAACCGATTTCAACGACCGCCTGCTGTCTCTGGGGCTGGCAAGGGTGGCGGAACAGGCTGCGCTGGCCTCGGCTTCGCTGGTGGGGCGCGGTGACGAGAAAGCCGCCGACCAGGCCGCTGTGAATGCGATGCGCGAACAGCTGAACATGCTGGACATTGCTGGCGTCGTGGTGATCGGTGAAGGTGAACGCGACGAAGCTCCGATGCTTTATATTGGCGAAGAGGTCGGCACCGGAAACGGCCCCGGCGTGGACATCGCGCTGGATCCGCTGGAAGGCACAACGCTGACCGCAAAGGACATGCCCAACGCGCTGACCGTGATTGCCATGGGCCCGCGCGGCTCGATGCTGCATGCGCCCGACGTCTACATGGACAAGCTTGCCGTTGGTCCGGGCCTGCCCGAGGGTGTCGTCAATCTGGACATGTCTCCACGTGAACGGGTGGAAGCCTTGGCAAAGGCCAAGAACTGCAAGCCTGCGGACATCACCGTCTGCATTCTGGAACGCCCCCGTCACGAGGCGATGATCGCCGAAGTGCGCAAAACCGGAGCATCGATCCGCCTGATCACCGATGGTGACGTGGCAGGTGTCATGCATTGCGCAGAAAGCGAAGTGACCGGCATCGACATGTATATGGGCCAGGGTGGCGCCCCCGAAGGCGTGCTTGCCGCTGCCGCGCTGAAATGCATGGGCGGGCAGATCTTTGGTCGCCTGATGTTCCGCAACGATGACGAGCGGGGCCGTGCTGCCAAGGCGGGCATCACCGATCTGGACCGGGTCTATTCGCGCGATGAGATGGTGACCGCGGATGTGATCTTTGCCGCAACGGGTGTAACTGGTGGTTCTCTGTTGCCGCGCATCAAGCGCGAGCCGGGTTGGGTGGAAACCACGACGCTGCTGATGCGTTCAAAGACCGGGTCCGTACGCCGCATGTCGTATCGCACCCCAACGTGGCCGCACGATAACGCCTAACGGCTTGCGCCGTTGCCTCCGGCGGGAGTATTTGGGAAAAGATGAAAAGGCCGGGTCCGAAAGGATCCGGCCTTGGTTCACAAGGGGCAGGCAATGGGTTTTCTTGGCGTAGAACAATCACTGACCGGGCGGCGCTGGGTTGGCCCGGAAGCCGAGCTGGAGCGGGCTGCCGAGATGATGACTCAACAGACCGACCTGCCGCGTGCGGTATGTCAGGTTCTGGCCCGTCGTGGCGTGCCGGTCATGGAGGCGCGCGGCTTTCTGGACCCCAAGCTCAAGGAGCTGCTGCCAGATCCCCGCGACATGAAGGACATGGAAACGGCGGCGGCGCGTTTTCTGGACGCCGTACGCCATCGCCAGAAAATCGCGGTGTTCGCGGATTACGATGTTGACGGCGGCTGTTCTGCCGCTCTGCTGCTGGTTTGGCTTCGGCAGATGGGGTTGCAGGCGACGCTTTATGTGCCGGATCGGATTGATGAGGGATATGGTCCGAATGTTCCGGCAATGCGGGAACTGGCAACCAGCCACGACCTGATCATTTGCGTCGACTGCGGCACGCTCAGCCATGAACCGATTGCCGCGGCCACGGGGGCCGACGTGATTGTTCTGGATCACCACCTCGGCGGCGAAACCCTGCCGGATTGCGTTGCTGTCGTGAATCCCAACCGCCAGGATGAAAGCGGTGATCTGGGCTATTTCTGCGCGGCGGGTGTCGTGTTTCTGATGCTGGTCGAAGCAGGGCGCCAGTTGCGCGCGGCAGGCGCAAAGGGGCCTGACCTGATATCGATGCTGGACCTAGTGGCCCTGGCAACCGTGGCTGACGTTGCGCCATTGATCGGCGCCAATCGCGCCCTGGTTCGACAAGGCCTGAAAGTGATGGCCCAAAGGCAGCGCCCCGGACTTGTCGCGCTGTCCGATGTCTCGCGCATGGATACGGCGCCCAACAGCTATCACCTGGGTTTTCTGCTTGGCCCCCGCGTGAACGCAGGCGGTCGCATCGGGCAGGCCGATCTGGGTGCCCGCCTGCTGAGCACGGATTCCCTGCACGAGGCACAAGCCCTGTCCGAACGTCTGGACGCGCTGAACACAGAACGCCGGGACATTGAAAACGCCGTGCGCGCCGCCGCGATGGAGCAGGCCGAGGGTCGCGGACTCGACGCGCCGCTGGTCTGGGCCGCCGGTGAAGGCTGGCATCCGGGTGTGGTGGGCATCGTGGCGTCTCGTTTGAAGGAAACCGCCAACCGTCCGGCCATCGTGATCGGCTTTGACGGTGATGAGGGCAAAGGCTCGGGGCGTTCGGTCTCGGGCGTGGATCTGGGGGCGTCGATCCAGCGGCTCGCGGCCGAAGGGTTGCTGGTCAAGGGTGGCGGTCACAAGATGGCCGCTGGGCTTACCGTCATGCGCGACAAACTGGAACCTGCGATGGAACGCCTCAGCGAGCTGCTGGCAAAACAAAGCGCAGGTCAGGGCGGTCCTGCGGATATGAAGCTGGAAGGCGCCCTTATGCCGGGTGCCGCAACAGTGGATCTTGTCGAACAGATCGAACAGGCCGGACCGTTTGGTGCCGGAGCCCCTGCCCCGCGATACGCGCTTCCGGATCTTCAGGTGCGCTTTGCCAAACGTGTCGGGGAAACGCACCTGAAGTTGTCGTTGTCCGATGGCATGGGTGGAGGAGTGGATGCGATTGCCTTTGGTGCCTTTGACGGTCAGATGGGCGAGAGGTTGTCAAATCATGGTGGCGCGCGCTTTCATTTTGCAGGCCGGCTTGAGGTGAACACCTGGGGCGGGCGGCAATCCGTACAGCTCAGGCTCGAGGACGCGGCAGAGGCAAATTGACGTCTCGCTCGAACGGCGTAAAAAACTTTCTCATCCCTGCGTTTTTCGGCTTGCGGGGGTCACAGTGAAACCGTAAAAGGCCCTCCACAAGCCAGCGTGGCCCGTTCGTCTATCGGTTAGGACGCCAGGTTTTCAACCTGGAAAGAGGGGTTCGATTCCCCTACGGGCTACCACTTGTGCTTGCGTCACTACCAAGTGGCCCGTTCGTCTATCGGTTAGGACGCCAGGTTTTCAACCTGGAAAGAGGGGTTCGATTCCCCTACGGGCTACCATTTCATCGCATCCTCAGCCTTTGTTTTCTGATCTGACGATTGGTCTTTGCTGGCGCGTGATTTGTGTCACGCCGCATGAGGTTTCCCTGCTGTCGCAAACCGTACGTCGATGCCCCAGCGGTCAAAAGACTTGATCATCGCCCTTTTCGGTGCCGTGTCTGTCACAAGCGTGTGCACCAGACGCGGATCCGGCCCGACATAGGGGGCCTTGTCGCCGAATTTGAAATGCCCGGAGGCCATGACAAGAAGATCCGCCCGACCGGCCACGACCGTGGCAAGATCTGCCTCTGCCGGGCTGTGATACAGAAACCCCGTGCTGTCCGAGATCTCATCCGTGCTGAGGATCGCGACGTCAAACGCATATCGTTGCAACTGCCTCTGGGCGACATGGCCAAAGGTGCCCCGCTCATCGCTTTGCAGTTCTCCGCCCAGCAGATGCACACGGTTTCCGTTGATCCCTGCCAATGTCTGCACAACGCCGATAGAATTGCTGACAACCGTCAGACGGTTGGCCCGGCGCAATTCCTCGGCGACAAAAGCCGTGTTCGAGCCGACATCCAGGAAACCGTCATCTGATCCCACACCATATTGGCCGTACGCAAAGCGATCAGACGCTTTTCGTCGGCATGTTGCGAAATGCGGCGAAAGAAACCGGGATCCCCTTGCGCCCCGGCATGGTAGGCGCCGCCATGAACGCGCTCGATCGTGCCCGCCTTGGACAAGGACTTGATCGTACGTCGCACCGTTTCTTCGGACACACCCAGCACATTCACCAGATCAGAGTTTCGCGCTGCCCCGCCTAGACGCCGCAATGCGTCCAGCAATTCCGGTTCACGATGGGTGTTTGGGGCTTTTTTCTTCACTGTCAACTCCGAATACTCGGTTTTGCATCACAAGGGCATGGATCGCTGCATACGACAAGCCAGTGCAATCTCTGCAACGCGCGGTTTTTCCAGCCTACGGGGATCACCGGAATAATTCGGCGTGACCTGTCTCAGACTCCGAACTTTTCTCGGCACAGGTTTTCGATCTTTTGCCAGGTGGACTTGTATTCGGGTGTGTTTTCTGCCGCGTAGTGAAAGTTTTTCATCAGCCCGGTCAGCTGCGTGAACACCTGCCTCACTTCGGCTTTGTCCGAGAAGACCGCCTTGGATTGCGTCACATCGTACACAAGCTTGAACGTCTTTATCTGCCGTTCAAGCGGCACCGTCGCATCGACTGTGTCAAATGCGTCCTGCTGCAAGTAGACCATATCGACGAACAAGGCTTTCTGTTGGGTTACAAAGTCGTCAATTGTGACGCCCTCTTCCCCGGTGACCTGCATCATCTGATCGACCTGTTCGCCTTTTTCGATCAGGGCCAACAGGGTGCGCACTTTGGCTGTCCACCCCGGCTCGGCGTTCCTGTCATACCAGTCGGACAATTGGTCAGTGTACCGAGACCAGCTGAGCATCGGATCGACCGCTGGATAAAACCGCTTGTAGGCGCGTTCGGATGACAACCCGAGGAAACACTTGACCGTCGACAAGGTTGACTGGGTTACCGGCTCGTCAAAATTGCCGCCAGCAGGCGAAACCGTTCCGATCAGCGTCAGGCTGCCAAGATCGCCGTCATTCGTTTTCAGCGCCCCGGCGCGTTCGTACAAACCCTTGATCGAGCTTTCCAGATAGGCCGGGAACCCCTCTTCGCCCGGGATCTCTTCGAGCTTGCCAGAGGTCTCGCGCATGGCTTGCGCCCACCGGCTGGTGCTGTCGGCGATCAACAAGACATCATTGCCCATTTGGCGGTAGTATTCCCCCAACGTGATCCCGGTGAAGATCGACGCCTCGCGCGCGGCAACCGGCATGGAGGACGTGTTGCAGATGATGATCGTCCGATCCATCAGGCTGCCACCGGTGGTTGGATCGGTCATCTTCGGAAATTCCTCGATGGTCTCGACCACCTCACCTGCACGTTCGCCGCAGGCCACGACGATCACGATATCAACCTTCGCATTCCGTGCGATCAGGTTTTGCAGCACGGTCTTGCCCGCCCCGAACGGCCCGGGAATACAGGCGGTGCCGCCGCGTGCAATCGGAAAGAACGTGTCGATCAGCCGTTGCGACGTCAGAACCGGTTCCGTGGGATACAACCGCTCGGACAGTGCGCGCTTCAGGATGTTTTCCGGCAATGGTCTCCGAACCGGCCATTTCTGCGAAAGAGTCAGCGTATGCTCGCCACCGTCTTCGTCTTCCAGGCGGGCCACGATGTCATGGATCGTGGCCGCGCCTTTTTGCACCCAGACCACCTTGTACGCACCGGTCCAGTTGAACGGCAGCATGATCTTGTGGCTGAAATGGCCTTCGGGCACCGTTCCGATGCTGTCCCCGGCAGTGACCGTGTCGCCCACCTTCACGGACGGCGTAAAGGACCATTTCGCGTTTTCATCCAAGGGCGCGACATCTGCGCCGCGCGGCAGGAAGGTACCAAATGCTGCCGCCACCTTGGGCAAAGGCGACTGCAACCCGTCAAACACCTGCCCCAGCAGCCCCGGACCCAGCTCTACTGACAAGAGCTGACCTGATTGCTCCACCGGGTCGTCGACCGCCACCCCATCAGTGCTTTCATAGACCTGAACGTCCGCCATATCCCCACGTACGCGCAGCACTTCGCCCTTGAGCCTTTCCTGACGCCCACCGGGGCCGGAACGCGAAGGCAATATGTAAACCACTTCGTTTTTGACCAGTTGACCGGGGCGACCGGTCGCGTCCGGATTGGCCTGTATCCGCACAAGCCCTTCCTGAACCAGGACGACGCGAGCGGTCGATGAATGTTTGGCTGAGATTGGGGCTGTCATGCACTTGCTCCCTCAAAATCGACATCAGCGAAGTCGGCCATGGCCTGTTGTGCCAGTTTCTCAAATCTCTTGGCTGCTTCCGCAGCGCTGCTTTGCGCCCAGCGGTCGAAGATGTTCCAGATCAGAACGTAGATGGCGACCGCCTCGAAATCGAACATGTGACGAGCCGCGTGCCGCTTGAGCTGCTTGTGGCTTATCGACAAAAGCAGACGTTCCAGACCCAGCGGATTTTCGCTTTCCAGCAATTGGGTTGCCTCTTTGATCCAGGGCATGAGTCGTTCCAACCGAAAACTGGGATCACCCCAATTGGCTGGGATGTGGCGGCTCCATCGTCCGACTCCGAATGGGCCTGAAGGCGCCGGTTCTCCGCGTTTTCTCAGGCGCAGCGCCGCAACAGCCGAGCGCAGTTCCATGCGTTCCATGAAAAGCTTGCGCAAGGTGGGCTGAGGGATGTCCTCCATCGCTTGTTTGCAGCGCTGGATCGCCTGAGCGTCGGAGACATCCATGTCGTAGGCGCTCCAGCTCAACGTGTGCTCGAGGATCTTCAGAACTTTGCTGTCCTCAGGTGTCAAAGCCGTCAATCGACGGTCCAGCCTGATACGTGACAGGGGCGGCTGCCTGGCAACGAACAACCGTTCCGAACCCGGAAGGCTGCACATCAACGCGATATAGGCGTCCTGCTTTGACATCTCAGCGGATGACCCCTTCCAGAACGGCACGGAACCGGGGCTGCAAATGCTCCATCAACAGCGATGCCACTGCCTTATCCGTAAGGTCCAGAACAACACCCTGATCTTCTGCGCGAACGCGGATGCCTTCCTGCACGTCATCGGCTGCGTGCAACTCGATACTCTCGCGCAGCATCTTCGCAGTCAGCCCAAGAACATATTTTGTCAGCTTGCCGGATTGAATGTCATCGGCGTTTTGCTTGATGTCTTCTTGCGTGGCGACCCGGGCAGGCAGGATAACGGAAACCTTGCCATTCAAATTTGCACCTGCCCCGGCTCGGCCTACCACCTCGAGGATCATCTGCCTGAGAAGCTCGGGATCGGACATCTCTTTGGTTACAAGGCGTTCGACATCTGCCTTGAAGCGATCCGTCAGACCTGCCTTCATGGTCAGCACGGCATCCCGCATCGCGGTGTTCAATGCTTCTTCGCCGGCAGCCCTGTAATTGTCTGTCTCCGTGCGGGCTTTCTTTTTCAACTCATTGGCTTCGCGCTTTGCCTCTGCCACGATGCGCGCGGCTTCGGCTTTTGCTTCCGCGCGCAATTTTTCGGCTTCGGCCTGACCAGCGGCAACCCCATCGTTGCGCAATTTGTCGATCAGCGCGTCAACCCCATGCGCAATCGTTCTGTCTTGTGCCATCAGCTGATCCCCGCACTGATGACCAACGCAAACACGAAGGCAAAAACACCAAACCCTTCGATGATTGCGGCAGGGGCCAGAGCAAGGCCAAAAATCTCGGGCTTTTCCTTGGTCGCATTGATCGCAGCCGCACAGGCCCGACCCTGCCAGATGCCGCAATACATCAGTGCGATACCCGACAGGATGCCGATCCCGAACAGACCGCCCGCGTTTTCAGGTGTCACGTCGCGGTTCAGGGTAAACATGATGACGATCCCGTAGATGACCATCGTTGAGGGAAACGCGGATACACCCACGAAACGGCCATAGCCGCCCTCGGTTTCCGTCATGGCCCCGATACTGGCCATACCGGCGATCGAACACCCTATGGCGCTGGCCGCAGCCCCCAACGCCATTGGCGCATAAATACCCAGCCAACCCAGTGTAAGAACAAGCTCATTCATTCCTGAACCTCCTTGCGGGCAAATGGACGAAAGATGATGCCTTCATCCGGCAGACCCCATTTAAAGAATTCGATGTAATTGAGACGCAAACCGTGCACGACGCCGCTCATCATCGCGAGCGCGAAGTTCAAAACATGACCTATGATCAGTATCAGCAGCCCAAACAGAATGCCCGGCCCCCTAAGAGCCTGCATGACCGACACCGCCAGCTCATTGAACGTGATCGCCAGCGAGGCCGAAGCAAGGCCCAACGCGAAAAGACGCATATAGCTGAGAACATCCCCAAACGCGCCCATCGCCCCGGCAAGGCTTTGAAACCCTTCGAGCAAACGCCGGATCCAGTCCATCGGCCGCTGGATGACCCGCTCGCTAGAAAACAGGACAATCGCCACGATGCCGGCGGTCAGGATAGCTGCGCCCGGCACCGGCGAATTGCCGTTCATGTAGCCGAGCCAAAGGACAAACCCGCCGATCAGGGCCGCAACCCAGCCCAGATTGGCAACCGCCTTGCGTTGCCCCCACGCTGCGCGGGCCGCAAGTGCGTTGGCCAGGACAAGGTGTATAACGCCAACGACGATCGAAACCATCATCATCGCGCCGAAATCGTTCAAATCCAGCACCTTGAGCCTTGCCCAAATCGAGCCCGCAGCCGGTGATACCCCAAAATAGCTGCCCACCATGACCCCGTAAAATATCGTAACAGCCGAGATGATCAGGCCGAACAGACGCCAGGACCTTTGACCAGCGGTGCGGTCCATCCGTCTCCAAAAGGCCAGCACCGCCAGCAGGATGACAGCACCGTAACCGGCATCCGCCACGATCATGGCAAAGAAGATCGCAAAGGACGCCGAGACGATGACGCTGGGGTCCCAGTTCTGATATCCGGGCACCTGATAGAACAGCGCCAGATCGACAGCGGCCCTGCGGTTTTCAGGCTGCTTTAGCAAGGTCGGAGGCGCGTCGCCCGAACCCGGATCTTCAATCAGGACGGCTGAACCCTTGGCGTTTGCCGTGGCAAGAACAGCATCCACCTGATCCACGGGAACCCACCCCTGCAAAGCAAACACTGCCTCTTCGTCGCGCACTTTCTGCGTTGCATGGGCAAGCTCGGCGGCACTTTCGGCGACGGACAGGTTCCGGCGCATCAATGTCAGATAGCGCGTCAGCGCCACGCGTTCGGCTTCCAACGCCTCGAGGGCGATTTCGGCCTCTTCCAACTGGGCCTCAAGCTCGTGTACCGGTAGCGAACCGACATGGGTTCGCGGAACAGGAAGAACACCATCATCGGGTTCGTCAGGTGAAATCAGAACGGCGTAAAGGTACCGGTGGTCTTCCTCCAATATTGCCCAGGGAAGCTTGACCTCGGACAGGGCATCCCGGTGCTTCAGCGGCAGCTGATAGAACCACAGCCTGTTGCCAGCCAGCGCATCGGTCGGCGGAAAATCCAAATCCCCCCAAGGTCGCACCTGGGCGATGCGATGCGCCAGAAAGTCACGCCGGTCCATTGTATCCCGAACGCGCTGCATGAGGTCGGTCACCTCGCGCACGAAACGATCCATGTCGAAATCAGACGCACGCTGGACCTGGCGGCGCGGATCAGGCACTTCTGCAAGGAAACGCAATGCCTTATACGCCTCTCTTGCACCGCGCTCACTGATCTTTTCCGGCTCTTTCGGTGTGGGAACAAGCGGCAAAACATGCATGCAGCCAAGGGCCTGAAGCGCCTCAAGCGTTTCCGCCTTTCGGGCAGCAGGCCCGATCAGAGACATCTTTTTCAGACGCGCAACGCTCATGTCAAAGCCTCCTGCGCGTGTTTGCGTTTCGAGATCTTCGACCGCACGACGGCCTGCATCTGTTCGTCGCTCAGGTAGATGCGGATTTTCTTGATGTTGGCCTTGGCGCGCGGGATCAGAACCTTTTCGAACAAGTTGACCCGCTGGGTGATGGTGGCCACCGCCTTGTCGAAGATGCGAACGCGTTCTTCGGCAATCTTCACCCGCACCCGCGCTTCGATGACGTCGTGCAGCAAAAGCGCAGCGGCATCGACCCAATGGGGCTTGGCCAAAACGGAATACGGGCGCACTGCCACTTCGATCCGATCAAGGTCAGGCAGTTTGACCCCTACCAAATTGACCTCTTTGACCTTGTAGTCCTTGAGCTTGACCAGCCCATCCAGAGCGACACCCTGCTGGGCCAGCATCGGCAGCTTTTCGCCAACCTGCTGCACCAACGCCTGCACCATTTGCTCGAGGCGGTCGACCTCTTCCCGGGCCCGGACCCGTTCAGCCATCAACTGTTGTCGCTTCAGGTCCAGCGACGGCAGGAACCGCTCATAGCTTTTCAGCTGCGTCTGCTCGCGCGCAAGCGACGATTTATTCAGCTGCAACCGCGCCATTGGCATCCTTCGGGAAATACTTATCGATCAATGCCTGCTTCATCAGCAACTGTTCCGGCGCAAAACACTCTGCCAGCGTCTTCCAACCCAGATCAAGCGCCTCTTCCAGCGGGATCGAAACATTGATGTCCATGAACCGAGACCGGAACAGGCCGCCGAATTTCAGCAATTGGTGATCATAGTCTGACAGGTCGAAGGCCATCGCTTGTTTTTGCGCGGCATCGCGGCTTTCAGAATAGAAACGGATCATCGTGTTCATGATCTGCCCATGATCTTCGCGGGTGGTCTTGCCGATCACGTTCTGCTTGAGGCGCGACAGGCTGCCGAACGGATCGATCACGCCAGAATGCAGATAGAACTGCCCTTCAGTGATATAGCCGGTGTTGTCAGGCACCGGGTGGGTCACGTCGTTTCCGGGCATGGTCGTGACGGTCAGAACCGTGACCGACCCGCCTTTGGCATAGTCACAGGCTTTTTCGTATCGGCGCGCAAGCTGCGAATACAGGTCCCCCATATAGCCGCGCTGAGATGGCACCCTCTCCTGGCTGATGCCGACCTCTTTCATCGCGTCAGCATAGGCGGTCATGTCCGTCAGCAGGACCAGCACGCGTTTGCCCTCTTCCACAGCGAACTTCTCGGCCACTGCCAATGCCATGTCCGGCACCAGCAGACGTTCGACCAAAGGATCCATCGCTTGATTGACGAACATGACGGTGCGCGAAAACACACCCGCATCTTCGAACGAGGTGCGAAACGTGTGGTAGTCGTCAAAAATCAGCCCCAGCCCGCCAAAGATCACGATATCCGCGTCGGCCTGAATACCGATTCGGCTGAGGAACGCGTTGAATGGCTCGCCTGAAACCGAGAAGATCGGAATTTTCTGGCTCTCGACCAATGTGTTGAACACGTCGATCATCGGCACATCCGTGCGGATCATTCTGTTTGGAACCGCGCGTTCCGCCGGATTGACGGTCGGTCCGCCAATATCGATATGCGGTTCCGCAGACAGGTCGGGGCCTCCATCAATGGCCACACCGGCACCATCAAACACGCGGCCCAGAATGTTGGCCGAATAGGGTGTCTGCATCGGGTGACCGAGAAAGGTTGCCGTTGCTTCGGTCGATATGCCCTTGGTGCCGGAAAACACCTGCAACGTGACGACATCCCGGTCGATGAAGATCGTCTGGGCCAGTGTTTTTCGACCATCCACCGTCTCGATCACAGCGAGGTCGTTGAACCGGACAGCCGGCTCCCCTTTGTTCTGGATCGGAACCCGAACCTTGATTGTGTCCCCGACGATTTCCAGAACACGCGTGTACTTCAACAGACTTCGGGACATTGCCTATCCTCACTGTTCCAAGTCGTTTTTCGTAATTCGCGCCGCACGTCTCAGCGGTAATTTTTGCAATGACAATCCTAGCTTACAACGAATTCACAAATTGGCAAACGAGTTCAGCGCCACCTCTTTTGGGATGCCTGAACGTCAATTACTAAATTTTTAGTTTGACACATACGCAAGAAATCGCTGATGCTGTCCGTCATCCGGTTTCCGCCGGAGAACCATAATTTTTGGGAGGAGACAGATGCGGAGACATCTACTTTCCGCAGTGGCGGCGGCTGCCGTCATTGCGGGGCACGGTCCTGCTTGGGCCGACGAAGCCGCAGCACAACGTTGGATCGACGACGAATTCCAGCCATCGACCTTGTCGAAAGACGAACAGATGGCCGAGATGCAGTGGTTCATCGAAGCTGCACAGCCTTACGCAGGTATGGAAATCAACGTCCTGTCCGAAGGTATCCCGACACATTCCTACGAATCCGAGGTGCTGACCAAGGCGTTCGAAGAAATCACCGGTATCAAGGTCAACCACCAGATTCTGGGTGAAGGTGAAGTGGTTCAGGCCGTTCAAACCCAAATGCAAACGGGTCGTAACCTGTATGACGGCTATGTCAACGACAGTGACCTGATCGGCACCCATTCGCGTTTGCAGCTGGCCTATCCGCTGACGGACATGATGGGCGGTGACTGGGCCGCGACGACTTCGCCGACGCTGGATCTGGATGACTTCATGGGCATTCAGTTCACCACCGGACCGGACGGCAAGCTGTATCAGCTGCCCGATCAGCAGTTTGCGAACCTTTACTGGTTCCGCAAGGACTGGTTCGATGATGAGGCGAACAAAGCCGCGTTCAAAGAAAAGTACGGCTATGATCTGGGCGTTCCGGTCAACTGGTCCGCGTATGAAGATATCGCCGAGTTCTTCACCAATGATGTGAAAGAAGTCGATGGTACCACGATCTACGGCCACATGGATTACGGCAAGCGCGCGCCCGACCTCGGATGGCGCATGACCGATGCCTGGCTGTCGATGGCCGGTGCCGGCGACAAGGGCGAACCGAACGGTGTGCCTGTCGACGAATGGGGCATCCGCATGGAAGCGGGCACCTGTAACCCTGTTGGCGCTTCGGTGTCGCGCGGTGGTGCTGCAAACGGTCCGGCTGCGGTCTATGCGATCCGGAAATGGGATGAATGGCTGCGGGCCTATGCGCCTCCGGGTGCCGCGTCTTATGACTTCTACCAGTCACTGCCGGCACTTAGCCAGGGCAACGTGGCCCAGCAGATCTTCTGGTACACGGCCTTCACCGCCGACATGGTCAAGCCGAAGTCCGAAGGCAACAACACCGTGGATGACGAAGGCACGCCGCTGTGGCGGATGGCGCCCAGCCCGCACGGCCCCTATTGGGAAGAAGGCCAGAAGGTTGGCTACCAAGACGTGGGGTCCTGGACGTTCCTCAAATCGACCCCCTCGGATCGTGCCCAGGCAGCCTGGCTTTATGCCCAGTTCGTGACCTCCAAAACTGTCGACGTGAAGAAGTCCCATGTGGGTCTGACCTTCATCCGCGACAGCTCGGTCAACCACGAGTCGTTCACCGAACGCGCACCCAAGCTGGGTGGTCTGGTCGAGTTCTACCGCTCACCTGACCGCGTGGCATGGTCGCCGACTGGCATCAACGTGCCGGATTATCCGAAGCTGGCCCAGATCTGGTGGCAGCAGATCGGTGACGTGAACTCGGGCGCCTTCACCCCGCAAGAGGCGATGGATCGTCTGGCAGAAGAGATGGACATCACTATGGCCCGGATGCAGGCCGCGGATGAAAGCGCCGGTGTCTACGGCGGCTGTGGTCCGCGCCTGAACGAGCCGCAAGACCCATCTTTCTGGCTGGAAAAGCCGGGCTCACCCAAGGCCAAGCTTGAGAACGAAAAGCCGCAGGGCCAGACCGTCAACTATGACGAACTGGTTCAGCGCTGGCAGTCAAAGTAAGCCGTTGAAACCCGGGGGTGCCGCGTCAGGCACCCCCACCTCAAGACCAGTGCATTGCACTGAAGGACCGGAACCCACGGACATGATCGAACTTCAAGACGCGACCAAAAGGGTCGGCAACGTCATCCATATCAAGCCCACAAACCTGACCCTTCAAACAGGCCACTTCAACGTGCTGCTGGGCGCGACGGGCTCGGGCAAGACCTCTCTGATCAAGATGATGGCCGGTCTGGACCCGATCGCCTCGGGCAAGGTCCTGATGGATGGGCAGGACGTCACACGGCTGAATACGCAGAAGCGAAAAATCAGCCTCGTGCACCAGTTCTTCGTGAACTACCCACATATGACCGTATTCGACAACATCGCCTCGCCCCTGCGTGTGGCAGGCATGGCGCAATCCGAGATCGAAGGCCGCGTGGAAGAGGCCGCCGAGCTGCTGCAACTGCGCCCGATGCTGCACCGCCGCCCGCACGAGCTGTCGGGTGGGCAACAACAACGTACCGCGCTGGCGCGTGCTATTGCTAAAGAAAGCCGCGCCGTGTTCCTTGACGAACCGCTGGCCAACCTCGACTACAAACTGCGTGAAGAACTGCGCGAGCAGCTACCCGATCTGTTCGCAGGTCGCGGGGCCGTGGTGGTCTATGCCACGTCCGAGCCCGAAGAGGCGCTGCTGCTGGGCGGCTACACCGCCCTGATGGAAGATGGCCGCGTGACCCAGTTCGGGCCAACCGCTGACATTTATCGCAACCCAGAAAACATCGCCGCCGCGCGGGTCTTTTCGGATCCGCCGATCAATGTCGCACGCATCACCGTTTCCGCTGCGCAGGCGCAACTGGCCGGTGGAGGTGGCTGGGCCGTTACCGACATGGCCGACGGAGATTACATGGTCGCGGTGCGGCCGCATCGTGTGACGCCGTTCCGTACGTCTGACGCGGACGTGGAACTGACCGGCCGCGTGATCGTGACAGAGCTTTCGGGTTCGGATTCCAGCGCGCATTTCCAGCATGGCGAGGACGCCTGGGTGTCGCTGGCCGCCGGAGTCCATCCCTATCAGGTGGGCGAGGACCACACATTCTTCATGAACCCGGCCCATTGCCGGTATTTCGGCCAAGACGGCAAAAGGGTGGCCTGACATGGCACAGATCAAACTTTCAAACCTCCGCCACAGCTACATGCCGTCGCCAAAAGGCCCCGAGGATTATGCGCTGAAGGAAATCGACGTGACCTGGCGTGATGGCGGCGCCTATGCCTTGCTGGGGCCGTCAGGCTGCGGCAAGTCCACGCTGCTGAACATCATCTCGGGCCTGCTGACCCCGTCCGAAGGGCAGATCCTGTTCGACGACCGTGACGTGACCGCCCTGCCCCCCGATCAGCGCAACATCGCACAGGTGTTTCAGTTTCCGGTGATCTACGACACGATGACCGTGGGCGAGAACTTGGCCTTTCCGCTGAAGAACCGCGGCGTCGATCCGGCGACGATCAAGCGCCGCGTCGATGCGATCGCCGAGATGCTGGATGTCACCGACATGCTGAACACCCGTGCCAGCGGCCTCAGCCCGGACAACAAGCAGAAAATCTCGATGGGTCGCGGCCTGGTCCGCGACGACGTAAACGCGGTGATGTTCGATGAACCTCTGACCGTGATTGACCCGCATCTGAAATGGAAGCTGCGGTCCAAGCTGAAAGAACTGCACCAGCGCGTCAAGGCGACGATGATCTATGTCACCCACGACCAAACCGAGGCCCTGACCTTTGCGGACGAGGTCGTGGTGATGCAAGAGGGCGAAGTGGTGCAGATCGGCACTCCGGTGGAGCTGTTCGAGCGCCCGCAGCACACGTTCGTGGGCCATTTCATCGGCTCGCCCGGTATGAACGTGCTGCCCTGCAAGGCGCGCGGCGACCGCGCCCTGTTCGAAGGGCACGAAGTCATGCTGGAAGGTCCCATTCACGGTGATGGCGGCCGTACCGATCTGGGTATTCGCCCGGAATATGTTGGCTTCGGCGAGACCGGCATCCCGGCGCATGTGACCAAGGTTTCCGACATCGGTCGCCACTTTGTGGTCAGCGCGATGGTCGGCAATACCGCCCTCAAGGCCGTGACCGAACACAGCGTGCCCGAACCCGGATCACAGGTTTTCCTGCAATTCAAACCCGAACAATCCCGCGTCTACCGCGACGGGTGGATCGCAACCGAGGAGCGGGCCCAATGAGAACAGAAAATCAAAAAGCGTGGTTCTTTGTCCTGCCCGTGCTGGCACTGGTCGCGTTCAACGCGCTGGTGCCGATGATGACAGTGGTCAACTATTCGGTGCAGGAAACCTTTGGCAACAACCAGTTTTTCTGGGAAGGCCTGGGTTGGTTCGAACAGATCCTGCGGTCGGACCGGTTTCAGGCCGCACTTGGACGACAGTTCCTGTTTACTTTCCTGATCCTGATCATCGAAGTGCCTCTTGGCATCATCGTGGCCCTGTCGATGCCGCGCAAAGGTTTCTGGGTGCCTGTCTGCCTGGTGCTGATGGCCCTGCCGATGCTGATCCCGTGGAACGTCGTTGGGTCCATGTGGAACATCTTCACCCTGCCCAAAATCGGTCTGTTGGGATATTTCCTGAATGACGTTCTGGGCATCAACTATGACATGACGCAACAGCCGCTTTCGGCCTGGATCACCGTCATCGTTATGGATGTCTGGCACTGGACGTCCCTGGTCGTGTTGCTGTGCTATGCAGGCCTCGTGTCGATTCCGGACGCCTACTATCAGGCGGCCAAGATCGACGGCGCAAGCCCTTGGTCGGTGTTCCGCTACATCCAGCTACCCAAGATGAAGACAGTTCTGACGATCGCGGTCCTGCTGCGGTTCATGGACAGTTTCAACATCTATACCGAGCCCTTCGTGCTGACCGGCGGTGGGCCCGGCAACTCGACCACCCTGCTGTCGATCGACCTTGTGAAAATCGCGCTGGGGCAGTTCGACCTTGGCCCTGCGGCTGCGATGAGCCTGATCTATTTCGCCATCACGCTGCTAGTTTCGTGGCTCTTCTACACTCTGATGACAAAGGATGACGCGCAATGAAGAAGCGGTCTCTCATCCCGATCCTCTATATCGCGTTCCTGATGCTGCCGATCTATTGGCTGGTGGCGATGTCCTTCAAGACAACGAACGAGATCCTGTCGGGCTTTTCCCTGTTCCCCCAGACCTTTACGCTGGAGAATTACATCACCATCTTCACGGATCCGACGTGGTATTGGGGCTATATCAACTCGATCACCTATGTGACGTTGAACACGGTGCTGTCGGTCAGCGTCGCCTTGCCCGCTGCCTATGCGTTCTCTCGCTATCGGTTTCTGGGCGACAAGCAGCTGTTCTTCTGGCTGCTGACCAACCGGATGGCCCCTGCCGCGGTCTTCGCCTTGCCGTTCTTCCAGCTCTATTCTTCGATCGGCCTGTTCGACACGCATCTGGCTGTGGCACTGGCGCATACATTGTTCAACGTGCCGCTGGCAGTTTGGATTTTGGAAGGCTTCATGCGCGGCATTCCAAAAGAGCTGGATGAAACCGCCTATGTCGACGGCTATTCCTTCCCGCGTTTCTTCGTGACGATCTTCCTGCCCAATATCAAAGCGGGCGTGGGCGTGGCGGCCTTCTTCTGTTTCATGTTCTCGTGGGTGGAAATGCTGCTGGCCAAGACCCTGACCGCGGTCGAGGCCAAACCCATCGCCGCCGTGATGACCCGCACCGCATCCAGCGCGGGCTATGAATTGGGCCTGCTGGCCGCCGCCGGCACCCTGACCATCATCCCCGGCGCCATCGTCATCTGGTTTGTCCGCAACTACATCGCGCGTGGTTTCGCGATGGGACGTGTGTGAGGTTTGATATGCGTAAACTTCTTCTCATCCTTCTTTTCCTTCCTTCTACGACCTTTGCCCAGCAGGCCGGATGGGGCAGTGTCGGCCAGCAAGAGGAAAAAGGCTTTTCCTGGACTGCGCCACTGTGGCCCGATTTCTGGATGGCCTGGACCCCGGCGACACTTGCCGTATTTGTCGGCATCTTTTCGGCCATCGCACTGATTGGCGTTCTTGAGGGCTTCAAGTATCGCGATGGCATAGAACGGCGCGGTGTACTGGGGCTGACAACCACATTGGGCGATCGGCTTTTCATCACCCTTCTGGGGTCCGCCTATATCTTCCTCGCATGGCTGGGCATTGTCGGGCAGCCGGTATGGACACCTCTTTTCCTGTCTATCGGCTGGGGCGTTTTTGTGTTCTGGAAAGTTTAGACTTTGAGAAATCGCGAAAGGATGCTTGTCTGGCAGGCATACTAAACATGACCACACCGAGATCGATGCGAAAGAAAAAGACAACAAATCTGCTGACCGAGGTTGAACTGGAGTTCATGAACGAGCTCTGGGCCCTCGGGCAAGGCTCGGTGCGAGATGTCCTGGACCGCCTGCCTTCGGAACGCAATCTGGCCTATACATCCGGTGCCACGATCCTGCGTATCCTAGACGAGAAAGGTTTTGTGGAAAGCCGCAAGACAGGAAAGACCCTGATCTATAAGCCGCTTCTGGAAAAGGACAGATATCAGGCCCGTTCTCTGCAAAACCTGTCCCGCACTCTATTTGACGACACACCCGCCACACTGGTGGCCCGGCTTGTCGATGATGCGGGGCTGAGCGAAGCCGACCTGGAGGAAATTCGAGCACTGGTAGAAAGGAGACTGCAAAATGACAGCGGTTAGACCGGTTCTCGACACATTTATCGAACTCAACATCGTGCTGGCCTTGTCAGCCGTCATCTGGCTGGCGGCCCGCGCAGCCCTGACCCGAACAGCCCTGCGCCACAGCTATGTCGCGCAGTTGCGTGCGCTCAAGGCGCTGTGCGTGTGCGTTCTGATCAGCCCGTTTCTTGCGTTCGGCGTGTCATCACTCGCCTCTTATGCATGGCCGGGCAGCGCCATGGCGCTTGGCGACATCGCCGTTGCTGCCTATCTGCGCGGCGATATCGCCATGCCCGCCACCCAGTTCGAGGCCTTGCTGAACACCCGTGAACGGTGGGTGGAACTTGCGTTGTCGGGGCAACAGCCGGTGATCACTGCCCTTGTGACGCTGCTTGTTTTGGTCGCCGCCGTGTTTGCGGCCCGTGCTCTGCGGGACGCGGCGATGATCCGTCAGACAGTCAAATCCAGCTTTCTTTGGCGGCAGTCGGCCAAGGTTGACATCCGTCTTTCGGATCGCATCACCGTTCCGTTCGCCGTGCGCGGATTGCGCCGTCGCCATGTCGTTCTGCCAAGCCACCTACTGGATACCCCGCACGAACTGCGCTTTGCGTTGGCGCACGAGCTTCAGCATGTTCGCGCGGGTGACGTGGAATGGGAACTGGGCTTTGAAATGCTGCGCCCGCTGTTGTTCTGGAACCCAGCCTATTTGATGCTCAAATATCAGTTCGGCCGCTTGCGTGAACTGGCATGTGACCAGTCCGTGGTGGCCCGCAAACGGATCGACGCGCGCGAATACACGGCTTGCCTGCTGGATTATTGCGCGCGTACGATCTCGGCAAACAATCCTCGTGTTCTGAATGTTGCGTTTGTGACGGGCAGCAAGGCCAAGCGCGTGCTGCGTCAGCGCGTGCTTGCATTGACCGATGCACAGCCGGCGGTGCCTACCCTGCCCGCTCTGTTCCTGGGGATGGCATTGACTTTTGCCACCCTTCTTGCATTGGGGTCTGCGTCGATCCAGCAAACGCAAGATTGGAGCCATGACCGCCTGATGCTGTCAACCGTGGTCAATCTGGAACGGCTGGAAGCGCGCAATCAGGGGAACTGATCCGACCAGATCACCAGCCGCGACGCCCGAACAGCGAATGAAGCCGACCTTGATCTGAAAAAGGCTCGAGCGCTTGCGAGCGCTCCAACCGCGCCACGACCCGCGCGACCATAACCCAGCCTATGACTGCAAAGATGACGCCTCCAAACGCCTGCCCAAGCAGAACGCCGGATGCGCCGGCGATCTGTGAACCAATCGTCGCGAAAACCCAAGTGCCGATAGTGTGACGACCCCAGTTTATCCATGTGGAATAGACCGGATGCCCCAGATTGTTGAAGCTGGCATTTGTCACGAAGATCACGCCATTGAAGAACGAAGCCAAAGCCAACGGGCCGCAGAACAGATAGATCAGACTGCGGGTTTCGCCCTCGGCAGCAAACAGATCCGCAATCGGTGCGCGCAGCAAAAACAAAATGGCCGACATGCAAACGACATAAATGGCCGTGAACTTGATCCCTGCCAGAAAGGCAGCGCGCACGCGATCGAACTTTTCGGCCCCGAAATTCTGCCCGATGATTGGCCCTATCGCGCCGGACAGAGCGAAGATGACCGAAAACGCCACTGGCAAAAGGCGCCCGATCACCGCCATGCCCGCAACCGCGTCCGTTCCATATTGCGCGATTTCCCGCACAACGATTGCATTGCCGATCGGCGTGGCGACATTTGTCAGAACCGCTGGAATTGCAATCGCCCGCACGGGGCGCAAATCCTTTGCAACCTGCTTCAGTGAAGGGCGCGCAAATCCCCGATGCACCCGATGCGCTGGCCACAACGCCGCCCCCAGCATGCACAGCCGCGCCAGGACCGAGGCGATAGCGGCCCCATCCAGCCCCAGCCCGACCGCAAAGATCAGTATCGGGTCCAGAACTGCATTCACCACTCCGCCGTAGATCGTGGCCATCATTGACCTCCGCGCATCGCCATGAGCGCGCAGCACGGCCATCGCCGTCATCGCAATGGACATCACGAACATGGTCGGAAGGATGATCGACACATAACGCGTCGCCAGCCTCAGAACCTCTCCTTCCGCACCAAGCAAGGACAGCAGGTAGCTGAGGTTAAACAAGACCAGTCCCGAGGTCGTCAGCCCGGCAATCAGCCCAATAACGGCCACGCTGGACGCGTAGTGTCTTGCCTGTTCAGCCCGCCCGGCCCCGAGTTCGCGAGCAACCAGCGCCCCGGCGGAAATCGACAATCCGATATTAATCGCGTTGGTGAAAAACAGCAGCGTACCGGCATAGCCCACCGCCGCCGCAAGCGCATCGTTGCCCAACATCGAGATGAAGATCATATCGACAAAGTCGACGGCAAAAATGGCCATCAGGCCAATGCTGGTGGTCAATGACATGCGTGTCACATGCAGCATCAGACTGCCGCTCAGAAACACCGCTTTGCCCGCCGATTGATCCGCCAAAACCCTGTTCGCCCCACCTGTTCGACCCCGACGGGCCTTTGATGCCGTTGCGCCCAGCAAGGGAAAGCCCCGGCCAACGCTGAAGCAAACTCACGCGTTTCCGGGGCATTGTACACAAGTTATTTTACGGATCGGCTGAACCCACAGGGATCAGACAAAACGGTTCACGTAGTTCTCGAGGATTTCCTGACGCCCCGAGCGCGGATCTGGATTGAGACCCTCGGCCAGCACCCGCGCTGCAATCTCATCAAGACCAGAGGTCAGCATTGCCTGCGCCTCGGGCGTATTCCAGCCCGCGTACCGATCAGCCAGCGCCTGTTCCAATCCGCCATCTTCGATCATCGCTGCCGCTGCTTTCAGGCCCCGGGCACAAATGTCCATCCCGCCCACATGCGCGGCGATCAGATCTTCGGCATCAATCGACTGCCTGCGCAGCTTGGCATCGAAATTGGTGCCGCCGGTGGTAAACCCACCCGACTTCAGGATGTGGTAATAGGCCAGCGCAACCTCGGGGGTGTTGTTGGGGAACTGATCCGTATCCCAACCCGATTGATAGTCGTTCCGGTTCATGTCGATGGAGCCCAGCATCCCCTCGGCCGCGGCTACGGCAATCTCATGTTCAAAACTGTGCCCCGCCAGGATCGCGTGACCCTGTTCGAGGTTCAGTTTGACCTCATTCTCAAGCCCATATTTGCGCAGGAAACCAATGCAGGTCGCGGCATCGAAATCATATTGGTGCTTTGATGGCTCCTGCGGTTTGGGTTCGACGAGGATCGCACCTTTGAACCCGATCTTGTGCTTGTACTCGACCACCATGTTCAGGAACCGGCCCATATGATCCAGCTCGGTTTTCATGTCGGTGTTGAGCAGCGTCTCGTACCCTTCGCGCCCACCCCAAAGCACATAGTTTTCGCCGCCCAGCTTGTGGGTGGCATCCATGCAGGATTTCACCGTGGCGGCAGCAAAGGCAAAGACGTCGGGATCGGGATTGGTGCTGGCACCGCCCATCCAGCGGCGATGGCTGAACATGTTGGCCGTACCCCACAACAGCTTGGTGCCGGATGCCTGCATCTTTTCACCGATATAGTCGGTGATCTCGTTCAACGTGCGCAGATTGTCGGCGAAGTTCCCCTGCTCTGGACGGATATCGGCATCATGCCAGCAGAAATAGGGCTGTCCCAGAATCTGGAACATCTCGAACGCGATATCGGCCTTCATCTTGGCGCGGCCCATGTCATCCTGTGGGTGCCAGGGGCGCTCGAAAGTGGGGCCGCCAAACGGATCTCCGCCCTCCCACGCGAAGGAATGCCACCACGCCACGGCAAAACGCAGGTGATCCTCCATGCGCTTGCCCAAGATGATCTCGTCCGGGTTGTAGTGACGGAATGCGAGCGGGTTCTTGCTGTCCTCGCCTTCAAATTGGACTTCTTCAATTCCCTGAAAAAAACCGCTCGTCATTTCGCTTACCTCATTCCGTCTTTTCGCCGGGCTTTTTGCCCAGAATGATCATCGACAACAGATCGTCATCGGTGACGTCTGCGATATCGACTGTTCCAACCAATTGCCCGTTCTTCATGACCGAGGCCCGGTCACACAGCTCCATCACCGCGTGTACATCATGGTCGATCAGGAAAATCCCGATCCCCTGCGCCTTGAGCTGTTGGATCAGGTCCGCCACCATCTGTGTTTCGTGCGGGCCAAGTGCGGCCGTGGGCTCGTCCATGATCAGGATACGCGCGTTGAAATACACCGCCCGTGCAATGGCCACCGATTGACGCTGACCGCCCGACAGGGCCGAGACCGGATCATTGAACTTCTGAAAGTTCGGGTTCAGCTGCGCCATGATCTTGCGGCATTCCGCCTCCATCGCGGCGTCGTTGACCAGACCAAAGGGCGTGACCATTTCGCGGCCCAGAAACAGGTTCGAACTTGCATCCAGGTTGTCCGCCAGCGCCAGCGTCTGATAGATCGTCTCGATATTGTTGGCGCGCGCGTCACGGGGGTTGTTGATCTCGACCTTCTTGCCGTCGATCAGGATTTCGCCATGGTCCATCTGATAGGCGCCCGAAAGAACCTTGATCAGGGTGGATTTGCCGGCCCCGTTGTGGCCCAGAAGGCCCACGACCTCGCCCGGGTAGAGATCAACCGACACATGGTCTACCGCCTTGATACCCCCGAAGGAAATCGAGATATCGCGCATTTCCACCAGCGGAGGCTGGCCCGATCCGCGACCCGAAGCCCGGTTCTGTGTTTCTTGTGCTTGCATCATTTCGCCCCCAGACGTTTGCGATAGACGATGTCGATATAGACGGCCAGAACCAGGACGGTGCCGACGACGATGTTCTGAAACGGCGCATCCACGCCAACCATGGCCATGCCGGATTGCAGCGCCTGCATGATCAACGCGCCAAGGATTGCGCCGTAGATCGTTCCGATGCCGCCGGACAGCGCGGTTCCACCAATCACGGCAGCGGCAATCACGCGAAGCTCATCCAGCGTCCCGATATCATTCGAGTGATTGGCCAGACGGGCCGAGGCCACGACTGCCGACAGCGCGCACAGGAACCCCATCAGGGCAAAGATCTTGACGGTCATCAAACGGGTGTTGATGCCCGACAACTCGGCCGCGTCCGGGTTGCCGCCAGTGGCAAAGATGTAACGGCCAAAGCGGGTTTTGCGGGCCACGACGGTCAATGTCACCGCCACAATGATCAGGATCAGGACCGAGATCGGAATGCCGTAGCCGACAACCAGCCCTTCCGGCATGGTCTCGCCGCGCGCTTCGAACATACGTTCCAGACGGCGCGTCGGGATGGCATAGCTGTTGACGATCAAGACATAACCCATAATGGCGGTGCCAATGATCCCGGCCAGCGTTGTTTCAGCCCAAACCGGCTTAACAGGGAACCCGTGGGCTGCTTTGGACCGGCGACCGCTCCACAATGCCCAGATCGCGACGGCCGTGGCCGCAAGGCCGAACAGAAGACTGACCGTTGTTCCCAAGGTTCCGTTGGTACCGCCGAACATCAGGAAGGTGCTGTCCAGCGGGCCGATCGTCTGGCCATCGGTCATGTACCAAGCAACATTGCGCCAGACCAGAAAACCACCAAGCGTCACGATAAAGGCTGGGATGGTCAGGTACCCCACCATCCAACCGTGGAACGCGCCGATCAATGTGCCGACCACAAGGCCAACCACCAACGTGATCGCCCAGGTCGCCGGGTGGTTCAATCCCATGCCCAGAACATTCGGCAACAGCTCGGTTTGCGTCATCGCCATAACGGCGGATGTGGTCGCCAGCAGCGCCCCAACCGACAGGTCAATGTGGCGCATGACGATGATGAACACCATGCCGCAGGCCATGATCGCAACCGAGACGGTCTGGATCGACAGGTTGAACAGGTTTCTGGGCGTCAGAAAGCGGCCATCCGTCACGATGTTGAAGCCAATGCACAGGATGATGAAGGCGCCGATCATGCCCAATAGCCGCATATCCAGTTCCAGTTGCTGAAACAGGTTGGCCTTTGCTTTTTGGGGTACCGGCTGAGACGAAGTTTCGGTCATATCCGATCTTTCATGTTCAGCTGTGATCTCTGGCCCACCCTTGCGGGCCAGAGATATTATAGTTTGGAACTTGGTTTAGTTACAGGGTGCAGGGCCGTTTTCGACGCCCTGGCACAGGTCTTCCAACGGAATCCAGCCAGCATCGACCACGACGGACAGGTTGTCTTTGGTGATCGGTACAGGCGCAAGGAAGACCGAGTTCATCTCAGTTCCGCCGGGCGAAGTCCATTTGATGGCACCTTCAATGTCCTCGGGGCTTGTCCCGTTGCTCAACGCAACTGCAATTTCACCGGCAGCTTTGCCCAGCTCACGCGCATCTTTCCAGACAGAAACGGTTTGCGTACCCTTGGCAACCCGGTTCAGCGCCGCGTGATCGCCATCCTGACCCGAGACCGGAATGCCTTCCATGCCCTGCGCGGTCAGGGCTGCAACAACACCGCCGGCAGTACCGTCATTCGAGGCCACGACGGCATCAACGTTGTTTTCGTTCGCGGTAAGGATCTGTTCCATGTTGCGCTGTGCGTTCGCAGGCAGCCAACCGTCGGTATAAGCTTCTCCCACGATGACGATATCGCCGCTGTCAACGGCGGCCTGGATGATCTCTTGCTGACCGCCACGCAGGAAATCCGCGTTCGGATCCGTGGGCGAGCCCTTGATCATCACATAGTTGCCTTTCGGCATCGCCTCGAACACCGCGCGGGCCTGCATCCGGCCAACTTCAACGTTATCGAATGTCAGATAGAAGGCACGGTCATCTTCGATCAGACGGTCATACGCGATGACCGGAATGCCTTCGTCTGCCGCCGCCTGCACTGCCGGGCCGATAGCCTGGGAATCCTGCGCCAGAATGATCAGCGCATCAACGCCCTGGGCGATCAGACTTTCAATATCCGACAATTGCTTGGCAGAAGAAGATTGGGCATCAGACGAGATGTATTCCGCACCGCCCGCTTCCAGTGCAGCCTTGATCGCCGCTTCGTCGGTCTTCCAACGCTCTTCCTGGAAATTCGACCAGCTTACGCCGACCGTGGGCTCTGCGAATGCAGCTGTCCCCATCAGGACCGCCACGACAGAGGCGCTGAGAATTCGTTTCATGATTTCCTCCCGGTTTCATTGAGCCATCGTTTCATGATTCGTGGCCCCGATAATTCTGAGTAGCATATTTATTTCAGTCGGTAAAATATTTATGCTATCGGTAACTGAAAAAACCACCTAGGTTGAAACAAGGATCAGATTCGCGAGGGCAAGATGCTGAAAAGCAAAGCTTCTTCAAATGCCACAGACCAAAGGAACGTCACTCGCCTGCGCGTTCTGGAAAAAATCCGGGCCACAGGGACCATTTCGCGAATCGACATCGCCACCGCGTTGGAGACCAGCCCAGCGACCATCACGTCCGCCACTGCCGATCTGCTGTCTGCCGGTCTGATTGCGGAAATAGAAAGCGAAACACCTTCCAAATCAGCGCGCCGCGGCAGACCGCGGGTACAGCTGAAACTAAATGGCGCGTCACATCTGATCGCGGGCGTGAAAGTCGCCCGCCAGCAGGTTTCAGTCATTCTCGTGGATTTCGAAGGAACCGAAATCACTTCGTACACGCATCCACTGGACCAAGCCCGCATGGCCCCGGATGCGTTTGCCAAGAAGATCCGCGGCGTGCTTGATCAGGCCTGCGCCTCGGCAAACCGATCCCTTGCCGATTTGTCAGGTGTCTGCATCGGCATCGCTGGCCTTATCGATGCAAATCAGAACTTTGTGCATTGGTCATCTTCGCTGACGGAACGAAATGTGGATTTGAGCCCGCTGTTGTCCAAGGTGCTCCCCTGCCCCGCCTTCATCGAAAACGACGCCAATCTGGTCGCAAAGGCGGAACAGCTTTTTGGGTTGGGAAAGGGGCTGAAGAACTTTTTGGTTGTTACGATCGAACATGGCATCGGCCTGGGCATCGTCCTTGATGGCAAGCTTTATCGCGGTGAACGCGGATGCGGCGCAGAATTCGGGCACCTCAAAGTTCAGTTGGACGGTGCCTTGTGTCAGTGCGGCCAGCGCGGATGCCTGGAGGCCTATGTGGGGGAATACGCCTTGATCCGCGAAGCCACGATCGCCAGTGAAGCAACGGATCCCCGCACTCTTGTCGATATACTTGCAGCAGCAAAAGCCGGCGACGCTCGATCCATTTCCGTTCTGGCCCGCGCGGGCCAAGTGTTCGGGATGGGAGTTTCGAACCTGATCAATCTGTTCGACCCCGAGTGCATTATCCTGTCCGGCGCCAGAGGCCGATTTGATTATCTGCATTCAGACGAGGTGATGGCACGTGTCCAAAACGGCGTCGTCAGCGTCGACGCGCCGTTGCCGGAAATCAAGGTCAACCACTGGGGCGATTCAATGTGGGCAAAAGGGGCAGCGGCTTATGGAATTGAACAAGTCTCTATCCTGAAGGTCAGGGAACTGGCGGCTCATGCGAATTAAGATGGCAATCTTGCTTGCGGCAGGTTCCGCTGCCGCTGCGGACACCGTTCCACCCCGCTTTCAAAAGGTGGAAACCCCCGGCCATGTTTACGATGGCGGCTGGGAACATTTCGTCGGCGGGGGTGTCGCGGTCTTCGACTGCAATGATGACGACCGCCCTGAAATGTTCGTGGCAGGCGGATCAAGCCCAGCGCAATTGCTCATCAACACATCCGACACAGAGGTCCGTTTTCTTCAGGATACGCCCGGCCATCTATCCTTGACCCGTGTGACCGGCGCATACCCGGTGGATATTGACGGCGATGGGTTCCTGGACCTTGCGGTTTTGCGCGTAGGCAAAGACCTGTTGCTTCGTGGCAGACCGAACTGCGCGTTCGAGCCGTTCACGGCACTGAGTTTTCAATCTCAGGACCATTGGACAACCGGCTTTTCCGCCACTTGGGAACGTGGGCAAACCCTGCCAACGCTGGCCTTTGGAACCTATGTCGACCGAAGCAATCCGAATGGACCTTTTGAGGCTTGCGGGCCGACGCTTTTGTACCGACCCCAAGGCGAAAAGTATGGCGATCCTGTCCGTTTGGAACCCGGTCACTGTTCCCTGTCGATCCTGTTTTCCGACTGGGCGCGCACGGGTCGCGCGGATCTGCGTGTCAGCAATGACCGCCACTATTATGTGCGTGGCGGGCAAGAGCAATTGTGGGCCATGGAAGACACCCCGCGCCTGTACAGCGAGGCCGATGGATGGCTACCCTATTCGATCTGGGGCATGGGGATCGCCTCGCGGGATCTGACCGGTGACGGGTTTTCCGATGTTTATCTGACGTCCATGGGGGACCAGAAATTCCAGGTTTTTGATCCTGCACCAGATGGGCCGACATGGCGGGATGCAACCTACGACCGTGGAACAACGGCACACAGGCCACATGCAGGAGGAGACGGCCGCCCCTCGACCGGCTGGCATGCACAGTTCGGGGACGTCAACAATGACGGGCTGGACGACATTTTCGTCGCCAAAGGCAATGTTGAGCAGATGCCCGACGCGGCGCAGAACGACCCCAACAATCTGTTGATGCAGACTTTCACCGGTCAGTTTGTCGAAACAGCATCAGAGGCTGGTGTCGCGTCCATGGCAAAGTCCCGCGGCGGGGCTCTGGCGGATTTCAACGGGGATGGATGGCTGGATTTGGTGGTGGTCAATCGCGGCTCGGACCTCGAGGTTTTTCAGAATGAGCCGACGACCGGCAACTGGCTCATGATTGATCTCGGCCAGAGCCACCCCAACAGACAGGCAGTCGGCAGTTTTATCGAGGTCAGGACGCCCGAGGGCATTCAAACCCGTGAAGTGACCATTGGCGGGGGGCACGCCAGCGGAAGTGCCGGGTTCCACCACTTTGGTCTGGGAGACCTCGAAACCGCAGAAGTACGGGTGATCTGGCCTGACGGTGAACATGGAGATTGGCAGAAGGTAGATGCCAATCAGGTGTTCCGCCTCAGCCGTTGATCATTGATCGACGGGCAATCCGCTGGGAACGGTTTGGGGAACACCCAGCCGCACAGCCGGATCTTCCAGCGTACCCAGAAAACTCAGGATGGCATCGACCTCGTCATCACTCAGGACGATGGGCGCCAGATCGTTTGACGCAGCTATGGCTTCGACATGCCGGGGATCAAGCAAAGCCTTTTGATCCTCTGCCCCGAAAAACTCTGGCAGGTCAGCCTTTTCGATGGCGTAGTTCCGCAACGCGGAAACCGGGTCCAGATGATGGCGCACGATATTCTCAAGCCGTGCGTAGGCACCGCTGTGGCCATATGGCGCCGTCAGGGTCACGTTGCGCAGCGAAGGCGTGCGGAATGCGAACGCATCATCCTTGTCGCCCGTGACGCGCAGTCGCCCGTCATCCCGCACATGATTTTCGAAACGGGCTGATTTTCCGGGGCCTATCTGAGGCATGGCGATGGAATGGAACCCGTGATCGGTCTGGAACCAGCCGGAATGGCAGGCGCTGCATCCAGCCTTTCCGTAGAACAGCGCCATCCCCAGCTGCGCTTGTTCGGGCAGCGTGTCTTCGCCTCGCATCGCACGATCAAACAGGCTGTTGTCAGCCCGCCATTCAAACGCGATGAAATCGGCAATGACATTGGCGATTGCGGTAAAGGAGATGTCTTCTCCGGGCGCGATGTCATCAAATCGCCTTTGATACTCTGGTATCGCCGCCACACGCGCGGCGATCAGATCCCAGGCGCCACCCTCTTGGGTCAGCAGGCCGAGACGTACGGCCTTGCTCACCTCGTTTTCGGAATAGTGCCCCGCCATTTCGTCAGGTGACAGCACCGGAAACATCGCCTGCGCCGCCAAAGCCGATTTGAACCCCGGCCTCATATGCGTCCCCAACGGGGTTCTGATGCCATTGGGCTGTGACGGATCCGCCTCGAGGCGGCCGTCATGGAAAAACGTCGTGAATTCCGGCGCCCCGAGGTTCCACATCGCGGGCGAGTTCCTAGGAATGCGCTGTTCGGGTCTGTTGTCTTGTGTGACCTTGCGCTGACCACCCAGCCCAGCCCCACCTTCGCCGATTCCCAGTGAAAGCCCGTCGGACGTTCCCAGCTTCGGATGATGACAGGTTGCGCAGCTGATGTTCTTGTTGCCCGACAGGATCGGATCGTAGAACAGCAGTTGCCCCAACTCTGCGTTTGAAAAGTCAGGTTCGATGAATTCAGGTTTCGGACCAAGGTCTTGCGCCTGAGCAATTGAAAGCGACATCCAGATGCCTACGGCATGTGCTGCAATCTGAAGTCTCATGATCGTTCCTCGGAAATCTCAAGTGTCAGAGTTTGTTGATACGGGTTGTCCGGCGTATGGATGACGGTCGGGAACGCGGGGACATTCACGGCGTTCGGATATCCTGACGGTTCAATGCACAGCCCCGCACACGGGCTAAATCGGCCTGACAGATGTGCTCCGGCATAGACCTGTGCACCGGGTTGATCTGAATACAGGTTCATCTTCAATCCCGAAGGTGCCGTGACCTCTGCGACCGGATGATCATGGGTTCCACCGTCATCAAACACAAAATAATGGTCCAGCTCGCGCCCCTCTGGCCCGACGGTACGTGACAACGCGAAATCTGGCACACTTTCGCCGGCAGCGGATATATCTCCGGCAGGAACGGAACGCGCGCCCAACGCCAGCACCCGGTTCGATCTTAGCCTGAGCCGGCAGTCCAGGATATCCTTAGGACAGCCCAGAGTGTAATAATTGTGCTGCGCGATGCTGATCGGCGTTGGGCGATCCGGGCGCGCCCTGATTGTGTAGATCAGACGCGGACAGGTCAGTTCGACATCCACCTCGAATTTGACTTCACCGGGAAAACCGCCTTCACCGTGAGGTGAAGTCAAGGACAGAACCGCCTGATTTGGAGAGGTTTTCACGATATCCCAGTATTTGCGCGACAGCCCGCTCGGGCCACCATGCAGCGTTGTCGGCCCTTCGTTTGCTGTCAGGTGATGAACGCGCCCCTGCAATGCAAACTGTGCCCCGCCGATGCGGTTGGCCACTCGCCCGACCATCGCGCCAAGGTAGAACGGGTCCGACAGGTAATCCTGCGGGTTTTCGTAGCCCAATACCAAAGATGTTTCGTCAAGCCACCAGCCTTGCGTGATTGCGCCATAGTTCAACAGGGAAACGGACATGTTGCCGTCTTCCAGAAGGACCTGCTCGACAGGCATGTGTTTGGGCTCAGCCATCAGCGCGCGGCCAAAGGGGACAAAGCAGCATAGTATTCGCGATACCGCTGATATTCCGCCTCATATGCGCCGGACAGTTCGACACGTGGTTCAACATGCTCAGCGACTTCCGGGGCCAGCATGACATCCCTGGGGTCGGTGCCGTCCACCGCACATGCAGCAAGACGCGCTGCGCCCATGGCTGCGCCGAACCCACTTCCATCGGGCACAGCAAGCGGCGTGTTCAGAACCGTGGCCAGCGTTTCCAGCCAAAACCGCGACCGCGCCCCGCCACCGACTACCAGCAGACTTTCGGGATTGGTGCCCGTGCTTCTGAGCGCCTCCAAACAATCGCGCATGGCAAAGGAAACCCCCTCTGTCACGGATTGCGTCAGATCAGCGGGTTCCGATGCGATATCCAGCCCCAGGAATGCCCCGCGTATGTCGCTGTCGTTGTGAGGCGTCCGTTCACCGGACAGGTACGGAAGGAATGTAATCTTTGAAGGCCCCTTCACCGAATCCGGCAGGGTCGACGCCAGCGCACCGACGGGTTGACCGAGGTGACGGGACAGCCAGTTGAGACTGTTGGTGGCCGACAGGATCACACCCATTTGAATCCAGCGATCCGGCACCGCATGGCAAAAACAATGAACGGCTGTTTCCGGCGCGGGCGCATAGCTTTCCTTTGCGACAAGCAACACACCCGACGTGCCCAATGAAAGAAATCCGCTGCCCTCACCGATGCTTCCGATGCCGCAGGCCGCTGCCGCGTTGTCACCGGCCCCGCCGGCAACCACGACGGGCCCAGTCAGGCCCCATTGCCGAAGGATCTCTGACCGCAGCTCTCCGCCTGCCGAACTGCCTTCAACCAGCTCTGGCATTTGATCCCGGCGCATATGGCTTTGATCCAGCGCAGTGTCTGACCATTCACGTTTTCCAACGTCCAGCCATGCCGTACCGGCGCTGTCGGACATGTCGCTGACATAGGAACCGGTGAGCCAGAAACGCAGATAATCTTTCGGAAGCAACACCTTGGATGTCTTCGCAAACATGTCAGGCTCATGCCCGCGCACCCATTCCAGCTTGGGTGCGGTGAAGCCCGGAAAAACGATGTTCCCGGTGATCGCGCGCATCGACGGCAGACCATCCAGCTCCGCAGCTTCCTGCGCTGATCTCGTGTCGTTCCAAAGGATACAGGGCCGCAGCACATTGCCATCCCGATCCAGCAACGTGGCACCGTGCATGTGGCCGCTCAGACCGACGCCGCGCACCGCAGAAAATGCAACACCGTTCAACGCGCGTAATTGGGCAACGACGTTTTGGCAGGCCTCTACCCAATCGGACGGATCTTGTTCCGACCAGCCGGGATGCAAAATCGATGTCTCGACACCTGCTTCGGCTTCGGCGACGACTTTGCCCTCTTCGCTGACCACAATTCCCCGAAGACCTGACGTCCCCAAATCCAGACCGAGATACACGCGATTTTCCCCCTTCGTATGCCGCACGGATCGCGGGCGCAACAAAGCGCACCCCAAGCCGATGTCAGACCTTACCAGCACAGTTTGCGCTAACACAACAATTCCAAACAAGAGATGGCCGGTATTTTTGCGGGCCGCCTCACAGAATGCGCGAGATCATCGACAAACCCGATCATGGTTTAACTGAACTCAGCTGGACCGGAAAATTTTTCGAATTGCCTGGCGCTGATTTCACGTAAACAGTTCAATCAGTTTTCAGCCCGCTGATTTCGTTTTGACTGACCCTCTGGAAACGAAATCAGCCTCAGGAAGGAATGCGTCGAATGCAGTCACATGCCAAGGTTGTCGTCGTTGGAGGCGGATGCGTTGGGGCTTCGGTTCTTTATGGTCTGACGCAGCATGGATGCACAGATGCAGTCATGCTGGAGAGAACGACGCTGACCTCCGGTTCTACCTGGCATGCGGCGGGTCTGCTGGTCACCTTCGTGCGGTCCCACAATGTTTCGAAGATGACGATGGAGACCATCCGCATCTATTCCGAAGTCGAAAAGAAGATCGGCGCCTCGGTCGGGCTGCGCCAGGTGGGCCAGTTGCGCGTTGCCAATACGCAGGAACGCTGGGACGAGTTCCTGTCCTACGTCTCGATTGCCGAAGCCGCCGGTGTGCCCTGCAAGCTACTGACGCCAGAGGAAATCGCCGAACTGCACCCTCTGCTCAACCAATCGGAACATATTCGCGGCGGCATCCTGCATACCGAGGACGGCTATGTGAACCCGGCCGACATCACCATGGCGATGGCCAGGCTGGCGCGCGAGAAAGGCGCCAAAGTGTTTCAGAACACCGAAGCGCTGGCTTATGAAAAACTGGAAAACGGTCTTTGGAAGGTGACAACCAATCAGGGTGAGATCACTTGCGAACATCTTGTCTTCGCGACCGGAAACTATGCCCGCGAAAACGCGCGCCGTGTTGGTCTGGATCTGCCTTGCATTCCAATCGTTCACCAATATTGGACAACCGAAACCGTTCCGCTGCTGAAAGAACGCCGCGCGCAAGGGTTGCCCGAGTTCCCGATCCTGAGGGATGAAGATTACGGTGCCTATCTGCGCGAAGATGTGGGCGGCATTCAGTTCGGTCCTTATGAGTTCACCAAAGACCTCAAGCTATTTGCCGAAGATCGCGTGCCGCCTGACTTTGGCGCCGACCTCTTGCCCGAAGACTTCGACGCGGTCCAAGCGCAGTGGGAGCGTGCCATCGAGCGGGTTCCAACACTTGCAGAGGTGGGTATCAAGGCCAACACCCGAGGTCCGTTCCAGATGACGCCGGACGAGTTGCCGCTTGCGGGGCCTGCGCCGGGGCATGAAAACCTGTGGCTGGCCGAAGGCATGCCCGGCGGCATATTGTGGGGGGGCACTGTTGGTGAACGCCTGGCCCGCTGGATTGTCGATGGGGATCCGGGCATGGACATGTCTGAACTCGACCCACGCCGTTTTTCGGATTACGCGTCCAAGCGGTGGACCATGGACAAGGTGCGCGAAACGTGGGGGACCCACATGAACGCGCACATTCCCGGAGAAGATTTTCGCAACGCGCGCCCGATGAAAACGATGGGGTCCTACGACCTGCTGAGCGCGCATGGCGCCGTCTGGACCAGCTTCAACGGATATGAGTTTCCGCGCTGGTTCGCCAAATCGCGCGAGGACGCTGTTCCGGAACATTCCTTCCGTCGCACCAACCACATGGAACGCGTTCAGGAAGAGGTGCGCACCACCCGTGACGTGGCCGGATTCATCGAGATGTCACCGATGACCAAGTTCACCCTGCGCGGACCCGAGGCCGCCGAATGGCTGGATGGCCTCATGGCGAACAAGCTGCCCAAAGTGGGGCGAATGACCCTGTCGCTTTTGTTGAACCCAAAGGGCGGCATGGATGCGGAATATACGGTCGTCCGCTATGCCGAGAATGATTTTTACCTGGTTTCCACCCCGAACTGGCGCGCCTACAACTGGGATCAACTGCGACGTTTGCTGCCCAATGATAGCTCTGTCCTTCTTGAAGATGTTTCAGAACAATTGGGCGTGATTGCTCTGGCTGGCCCCAAGGCACGAGAGATCCTGCAACCGTTGACCGACAATGATCTGTCGAACGAAACCTTCCCGTGGCTTTCTGCGCAAATGGGTGAAGTGGGGTACGCCAAGGGCGTTCATCTGCTTCGCGTGTCCTATACCGGCGAGCTGGGGTGGGAACTGCATCACCCGGTCGGTTACAACCGCCATCTTGTCGACCTGCTGCTGAAGGCCGGTGTGAAACCTTTCGGGCTTGAGGCACTGGAATCCATGCGTCTTGAAAAATCCTATCGCGCCATCAATCGCGAGATTTGCAAGGACATGACGCCATACGAGGCCGGCCTTGATCGGTTCGTGGTAACAGATGGTCGCGACTTCATAGGCAAGGCTGCTCTTTTGAAACAGAAAAAGGAAGGCGCGTACCGGCGGTTGGTCACGCTGAAACTGCCCTTTGGCGAAACATCGGTGATGTTTGACGAGGGTGTCTATGCTCGGGGCAAGCTGATCGGCCGTGTCACCTCGGGCGGGTTCTCTTATTATTGCAACCACGACATTGCGATGGCACTAGTGCCACAGAACATGACGGCGCCCGGAACGAAAATGCAGGTGCTGGTCCACAATGAGATGCGCGACGCCGTGGTCATCGACACATGTGCTGTTGATCCCGCAAACACACGCCCGCGCGCTTGAGTGCGAAAACAGAAAGACTGGACTCGAACGGATGACCGAACAACCGACAAAAACGCTTTCACTTGCCGAAGTTCGGGACTTGGCCAAATCGGTTCTTGTTTCTGCCGGAGCGGACTCGCGCAGTAGTGATGTACTTGCCGATATCGTCACCCGGTCTGAACGGGACGGCCCGCGCAGTCACGGGTTGCGCATGTTGCCGGTCTATGTCCAAAGCTTCACGTCCGGCTATGCCAACGGGCACGCGAAGCCCAAGACCGAAAAGGTTGCCCCGGGCGTTTTGCGCTGTGATGCCGACAACGGGTATTATCAGGTTGCAGCGGCAGCAGCCCGCGAGGACCTGATCGCGATGGCCCGGGAAAACGGGATTGCCGCGTTCACCTGTGCGAACTGCCACCATCTGGGTGCGTTACGGTTTGACACCGAACCTTTGGCCGAAGCCGGATTGGTCGCCTTTGCCGTGATCAACTCGTTGTCCATGGTGGTTCCGCAAGGTGGCGTTCGCCCGGTTTTTGGCACCAACCCCATGTCTTTTGCCTGCCCGCGTGACGGCGACGCGCCCGTGGTCTGGGATCAGGCCTCGTCCATGGTGGCCCTCATGGATATCCGCATGGCCGCTGCCGAGGGGCACGACCTGCCCCGCCCTGCCGGCCTTGATCCCCAAGGCGAGCCCTCAACAGACCCGAATGCCATCCTTGAAACCCGCAGCCTGTTGCCGTTCGGAGAGCATAAGGGGGCCGCGATCGCCTTCATGGTTGAGGTGTTGGGCGCAGCACTGGCCGGTGGAACCCTGTCCGTGGACAACGAAGAACGCGAATCCTTCGGCGCCCTGAACATCAAAGGTGGTGCGACCCTGATTGCCATCGACCCCACCCGGTTCGGCAACGCGGCCTTCAACGAATATGTCGCCCGCATCTGCGCCGAGATTTCCGGCAACGGGTCCGCCCGGGTTCCGGGGGACGGTCGCCTTGCAAAACGGGCAGCCGCCGAAGCCCATGGCATCGACGTGAGCACCGAGGTTCTGGCCGCACTTGGCTGAAACTGAAATCACCCGCCACCGAATGGCCGGACAGCACCCGCCCGGCTTGCCAACCACGCCACTCAATGGCCGCCGAAATAGGCCTCGAGCAAGCGTTTGTCATTTCTCAGTTCGTCAGCCGTGCCCGACGTCTGCATCCGCCCGGACTCCAGCACATAGATGCGGCTGGCAAGCGACAGGGCAAAATTGGCATTCTGTTCCGTGATGACTACGGTCAGCCCGTATTCCTTGTTCAGCTGACGGACGACTTCGGCAATCTCGTGACAGATCTTCGGGGCAAGACCGATCGTCGGCTCATCGACAAGCAGCAGTTCCGGGCTGGTCATCAAAGCCCTGCCAAAGGACACCATCTGCCTTTCCCCGCCGGATTGGGTCGACGTCTCCTGCCCTTCCCGTTCTTGCAGACGCGGGAAAAGACTGTGCACCATCTCAAGGTTGTTTTCGATATCGTCTCGTGCGGTGAAGGCCCCCACCATCAGGTTGTCGCGCACGGACATATAGGGAAACAGGTTGAACCGCTCGGGCGCATAGCCCACCCCGTGACGCACGATTTCCGAAGGGCTTCGACCGGCAAGGCTGTGCCCGCGCAAGCGGATGTCGCCTTCGATTTTCACAAGGCCCATGATGCTGTCCAACAAGGTGGATTTACCTGCACCGTTCGGGCCGACCACGGCGACGATCTCGCCGGGCTGCACCGTGATCGAAATATCGGTCAACGCCTGGGCCTTGCCGTAAAACGCGGACAGGTTCTCGATTTCCAGATAGGACATCAGACGCTCCCCAGATACGAGGCCTGAACGGCCGCGTCGTTCATCACGTCGCTGAACGCGCCTTCGGCAATCATGGTGCCCCGCTCGATGGCGATGGCGCGGTCGATCAGCGGTTCCAGCGCCGGCAAATCATGGCTGACGATCAAAAAGGTCATCCCGTCCTTGCGCATGGATTGTATGAGATCGGAAATCTGCGCGATTTCACCAACTGTCAAACCTGCAAACACCTCGTCCAGCAACATGACTCGCGGTGCCGTGGCCATGGTTCGGGCCATTTCGAGCTTGCGCAGATCACCCATTGCCAGTTCGGCGGGGGAGCGGCTCAGATCCGTTTCCGTGAACCCGACACTCAGCGCAAGCTCTTTTTCCCTGTCCGTATCCGGCGGCGAAACGATCATGCGCCAGATGTCGTCCGGCATCAGGCCCACCCTGATGTTTTCTGCAACACTCATGTCGCCGAACGGCCGAGGTATCTGATAGGTTCTACTGACCCCGGCCCGGATACGCTGAGGCGTCGACAGTGCCGAAATCTCATTGCCGAACAGCTCGATCGTACCGCTGTTCTGCCGCAATTCGCCCATGATCTGGCTGAATACCGTCGTCTTTCCCGCGCCATTCGGACCGATCAGGCCCAGCGACTCTCCTTCTTGCAGGGAAAAGGACAGATCATTCGTGGCCACCAGCCCGCCGAACCGTTTGACGAGACCGGAAACTTTCAGCGCAACGGTCATGCCACCCCCCCTTTCCGCAGTCTTTGAAAGCCGCGTTGTACAAGTTCAACCAATCCCTTTGGCTGATACATGTAGAGAAGCAGTGCGATGGCACCGTAGACGAAATACCGTTCAGCCCCGGGAAGCACGGGGCGCAGGTATTCCAGAAGGAACGTCATGAAGAACGCACCGATCATGGGGCCGATGATGGTCGATGTTCCGCCCAGCAATGCCGCCACGATGATGGTGAAAAGAAAGTTGATGTCAAACAGCGCGCGGGGCGCAAGTGAGCCCAGGTAATGGACATAGAACGCTCCGCCCAGACCGGCGATGAACGCGCTGGTCAGAAACGCAAAGGCCTTCAACCTCGTGGTGCTGAGCCCCGAACCGCGCACGCTTTCTTCATTCATCCCGATGGCGGCCAGTGCAGTGCCCAGCCGGGTTTTCATCAGCAGCCACATGCTGACCGCCACGCCGAGCATCAAGGCCGTGGACAGGTAGTACCCGTTTGTCGCGCCGCGTGTCAGAGTTTGAATTCCCGACATCCCGCGTGTACCGCCGGTCAGATCCGGGCGGATCACTTGAACCAGCTGATAGAGCAGTTCCATGAAAGCCAGCGTGACCAGCGCGAAGTAGCTGCCGCGAATGCGCAGAGCGGGTAACAACACAATCAGGCCTGCGATCATTGTAACCAACACGGCCACAGGGATTGAGATTTCGACCGGCACGTCAAACCGTTTGGTCAGGATGGCAGTCGTATAGGCCCCGATACCGATCAGGAAGGGATGCCCGAAACTCACATACCCGGTCCTGCCCGACAGCACATCCCAGCTGATAGCGAAGATGGCCAGATAGTTGGCAAAGATCATCGTGCGCAGCGTCCCGTTCGAGACGACCTGGGGCAGCAGCAGCATCCCCGCAATCAAGCCGCCCCAAAGGACAAAGTGAAACCAGCGCAAACCCATGTTACAACTCCTCGCGGCCGAAAAGGCCCTGCGGTCGCGTCACCAGCACGCCGATGATCAGCAGCATGGTGAAGACACCGCGCAGTTCCGGCGCCAGGGTGGCGACAACGATGACTTCGAGAAAGCCGACGATATGAGCAACGACCAGCGTGCCGATGATCGACCCGATGCCGCCCACAATGACGACGGCCACCGAGATGATCAAAGGCGCAACCCACATTGACGGCGAAAGCTGCGTATAGCTGGCGAAAAACACGCCGCCCAGCGCACCCAGTGCCCCTGAGATACCCCATGTGATCAGGTTGATCCGATCCGGGTCGATCCCTGAAATCGCGGCCCCCTTGGCGTCCATCGACACCGCCTGCATCGCCCGCCCTGTATGTGTCAGGCGGACAAAAGCATACAGGCCCAGCAAAACGGCCCAACTGATCATCGTTGCGATCAGGATATTATAGGTGACGGACGCTCCGGCCACGTTGATCACGCCCGGCACGATCGGCAGCAGGATCTTGCTGCTGTCGCCAAAGACAAGAACGATCCCGGCCTGAATCACGACCGCCAGGATCAGAGTCGATATCTCGACGGCTACGTGATCCCCTTTCAGGGTCTTGACGATCAGGCGGTATTTCAGAACCCCCATAAGAACGCCCAGAACCACGGCCACCGCAACGCCCATCAGCTTTGGCATTCCCAGCGTCTGGGACACCCAGAAATACATGTACCCGCCGACCATCAGATAGGCACCGTAGGCCAGGTTCAGGACCCGACCGATGCTGAAGATCAGCGTGAAACCCATTGCGATAAGCGCATAGAGACCGCTGAGCAAAAGCCCCTGGATCAGTATTTGCAACATGTAAGGATCCCTGGCTGCGGGTGCGCGCACCCGCGCACCCATTTCAAGCTAAGCGAACGGACAGGTTACTGTTTGACCCAGCTTGGCAAGGTGAATTCACCCGTCGCGTATTTCTCGGGATAGACAACGGCGGCGGTGCCGTCTTCATACCATTGGACCACGACCATTGACGGCGCGGCATCGTCGAACGGCTCGGACAGATCAAAACGGATATTGTGCGGGTAAGTCCGGCCAGTCACGGGCTCTACTTCGTCATCGCCCCAGAAGGCGTAACGCAGCCACAACTGGCCATCCAGTTCCAGAACCAGATCCTGTTTCTTCATCGCATCGGCCCAGCCTTCGACATTTTCAAAACCGCCGGCCTCTTCGGCTGCGGCCATCGCCTGTTTCAGCCCATGATAGGCATTGAACCCGTTGAAATGCGGCAGCAGCGGGCGGCTGTCATACTTCGCCTGATAGGTATCGACAAACTCCTGGCTGGCCGGATCGAGCCGAAACCCGACCGAAGGGATCGGAGACAGGGTCGAGATACCGCCACCGGCACCGCCCGTATCTTCCCAATACTCCATACCCAGCGCAGCGACGTTCACGCCCGTCATCGCCATCGGCACCTGGAGTTTCACGTATTGCGATGACACAACCTGCGAATTGACCGACGAGACCTGATAGATGAAGTCCGCCCCGGTATCCTGTGCGCGGCTAAAGATCGGAGCGAAATCGACGGTGGCGACGTCATAAGTGATGATGTCCTTGACCTCGATACCCGCAACCGGTGCAAGCGCTTCAGTGACAAGGCCGGTGATCGCCTCGCCAAAGGCCGTATCTTCCGCCAGAATGACGACGGAATCCCACCCCATTTTTTCCTTCAGAACATCCGCGCCAAAGTTGATGTACAACGTGGCCAGAGCCTCATCCGAGGCGATGTTCATGAAATAGGGCGCCATGCTTTCAGGGTCTTCGACCACCATGTCGATGATGCCGATATAGGATGTCCAGGTGTCAAGCGTCGGAATCCGGTACTCCTGCATGCGGGGCAGCCATCCCAGTGACACATCGTCAATCGAGCCCGAGATGATGAAATCAACCTCTTCCGTTTCCGCAAGATATTCATAGGCCCGGATGCCCTCGGTCGGGTCCTGTCCGGTATCCGCCGAGACCAGGGTGATCTGTTCGCCCATCACGCCGCCATTTGCGTTGAGCTCTTCAATCGCAATCTCGGCCCCGCGCAGCGTCGACAATCCGGTGTCCGAGGAAAGCGACCCAATGAATCCTACCTTGATTTCCGCTCCGGCCGCCGAGGCCATGAGCGCGATGCATGTTCCGCTGAGCAGCGCTGTCTTGATCATCACATTAGCTCCCTGTGTCTCATTATGCCTTCTTGTATTCTGTATACAGTACACAAGAAGATGGTTCGATCAATTCCTTTCTTGAAGACTCATGTTCAGAATCCGCTGATTTCGCCGTTTTCATCGTGGATCACGGCATCCACGTCGATTTCCACCATCAGCCCCGGCTGCGTCAGCCCAGCCTGAACAGCCGTCAGAACCGGATCGATCCCCTTGAAAACTTCGCCATGCGCCTGCGCAAACGCGCCCGCTTGGGACAGATCGGTCAGATAGGCGCGCACCCGCCCCACATGTCGCAGTTCGGCGCCAACTTCTTTCAGTGCGTCCTCGATGCGTGACAGGATGTAAAAGGTCTGCGCACCAACGTCCCCGGGCGCGTGGATGCGGCCCGTCGGCTCGATGGCAGTTGTTCCCGCAACCCAGACAAAGGGGCCGATGCGCTTGGCCCGAGAGTACGAGGCCACCTCTTCAAACCGTCCGCCGGATTTCCAAAAACGCAGGGTCACAGGCCCAGCCTCACCCGGATCGCTTCGGCCGCGTTTTGCAATGCCGCGTTTTCTTCGGCGGTCAGCCGCAGCTCCTCGACCTCAACCAATCCGCCTGCGCCAAGATGGGCTGGCACGCCCAGCACGACACCGTCGATGCCGTATTCCCCGTGCAGCATGACCGAGACCGGAACCGGGCCTGTACGCGCGCCGCGGATATGATCAATCAATTCGATCGAGGCATGAGCCGGAGCTATCGTTGCAGAGCCTGACTTCCGAAGCGCGACCACCTGACCGCCCCCGGTGATCGCATCCTGAACACAGGCTTCGATCTGTTCGCGGGTCAGAAATACATCCAGCGGACGGCCTTTGATCCTGGCGCGGCTGGGGATCGGGGCCATTTCGTCCCCATGGCTGCCAAGCGTGAAGGCTTCGACGTCCGCAGGCGTGACACCCGCGGCGATCGCCAGCGCGTTGCGAAACCGGCTGCTGTCCAAAGTTCCTGCCATACCCAAAACCTGTTCGCGGGGGAAACCTGTTGCACGCAGCATCTCGACCGTCATTTCGTCCAGCGGGTTGGTCACCACGATCACGATGGCATTTGGCGCGGCCGACCGGATCGCTTCGGCCGACTGTCGGATAACGCGGGCATTCACATCGATCAGATCGGCACGTGTCATACCCGGACGGCGGGCTCGTCCGGCCGTGACGACGACCACATCCGCCCCGGCCACCAGATCCATCGCTTCGCCACCGACACATCGGGCCCGCGCACCGGTGATCCCGGACGTATGATTGAGATCCAGCGCAGTCGAAGCCGCCAATCCCGGAGTGATGTCGATCAGCGCGATTTCATCCGCCATGTCCGCCATCGCCGCCAGATGCGCGACATTGCCGCCAACACCCCCTGCCCCGATCAAGGCAAGTTTGCCCAGCCTGCGGGCTTTGCGCGGCGCACGCGAAGGGGCAACCCATTTGGGTGAACGACGGTACAGCACCCGGCGCATGGAAACAGCACCATCCGTACGCGGCGGTTTCGGTCTCTCCAGCGGGCCATCCACCAAGGCGATACCAACGCGCTCTGCGGTTTCACGCGCAAGGGCCGTCACGATGTCACCCGGCAAAACCTCGAACACGATCCTGCCACGGCGGCGCGCATCCTCGACCGCATCCGAGCCTATGACGCGTGGTGTTGCCATCAGCCGTCCTGCCCGTCCACCGCCTCGATTGCACGCGTCGCGGCCTCGACAGCGGTTTTGACCGAATTTTCAGACCCCGAGATGAACAAGCGACCGAACCGCCCCACCGCGCGCACCTCGACGATGTCAATCTCGGCGGCCTTTTCGGCCTCATTCGCGGCAATCGAGATATAGGCGGCCGGCGCACATTCCACGATCCCCAACGTCTGCCCCGGCACTATCAACGCGCCTTTGCGCCATTTGTTCAAAAGCTGCGCCTGATAGGGTTCGACACTTGTGATGATTTGCGTGGAACTGATGGCAGGCTTCAACCGGTCTGTCATGGAAGCCCCAAGTTCGGCCAGCATCGCGTCCCGCGCAGCGGACACTTCGGCGTTTGAAGGTGAGCGGAGGATGAAGAAGCCGAATTCGCGCTCGACCATCTGCGTCGTCGCTTCGACCGAAGACGCCTTGAGCGCCCGGTCGATCAGCGAGAACACGCCATTGCCCGGCGCGAACTCTCCGATCAGCACGGTGTCACCGGACAAAGGCACTGACCCTTGCACCGTCGCGCCGTTGTAGGCGGCGAATTTCGGTTGCAGGTTGTCGATCTGCATCAGCGCCCGGATCGTGATCTCGCTCATGCGCCATACTCCTCGTAAATGTCGCGCCAGGGTCTGCTTTCATACGCGACCCGCTTGATGTTGATGAGATGCAGGGCGGTGACATTGTCCGAGGTGATCGACCCCGACCACGTACCGGTACCCAGCATGAAGGATGGTTCAAGGTCGGTGGAATACCCCATGCCGCCCATGATCCCCGGCGTATTCACCAGGACCCGCCCCGTGGGCACGGTGGAAAACCGAGCGACCACCTCGGGATCATCGGAATGGATGACCGAGGAATGTCCCCAACCTTCGAATTTGGCAATGGATTGCGCCAGTTCGATGCCGTGATCGGTGGACTTCGCCTCGTAAAAGGCCAGCACCGGGTTCAGCTTTTCAGCCGAAAGCGGGCGTTGCCACCCCACTTCGGTTTCTTCCGACACCACACAGCGCGTGCGCGGCGGAATCGAGAACCCCGCAGCATCGGCCAGCGCCTGAGGGCTTTGGCCGACGCGTTCGGGATCCATTGCCCGAACACCCTTGAAGATGACCCGAGCCAGCCGATCAGCCTCGGCCGGGGTGCAGAAATATGCGCCTTTGAGTTTCAGTTCATGGCGCAGATCGCGTGCAATTTCAGGATCGGCGACCACGGCCTGCTCACTGACACAGGCCGTGCCATAGTCGAAGCTTTTTGACGTCACGATCATCTCGGCAACTTCGGACAGATCGCGCGCCTTGGACTTGTGCACGTAACACGGCACGTTCCCCGCCCCGACTGCAAGCGTCGGTTTGCCGCTGGAATAGGCGGCCTTGACCATGGCAGGGCCACCTGTCGCCATGACAACCGACGTGCGGCGATGCTTCATCAATTCGGCGGTGCCCTGAATGGTCACGGCGTCCAGGCATTGTATCAACCCTTTGGGCGCGCCCATCTGTTCGGCAACGCGCGCCATGATGCGGACGGTCTCCTTCCCGCATTCCACGCCGCGCGGATGCGGGGCACAGACAACGGCATTTCCCGCCTTCACCGCAGACAGAACCTTGTAGATGATCGTGGATGTCGGATTTGTCACCGGGATAAGCGCCGCGACCACACCCATCGGCTCTCCGAAGGCCGCGATCTTTGTCGCATCGTCCCGCCACAACAGGCCCAGCGTCGTGACGTCCCGCAGGTAATCGGCGACCGACAAGGCGTTGAACAGATTCTTGACCCGCTTGTCTGCTACGTTGCCGTACCCGGTTTCCTCGACCGCCAATTGCCCCAACCGTTCGGCTTCAGGTTCGATCGCCCGAGCCATGGCTTCGACGATGGCATCCACCTGTGCCGGGTCGGTGCCGAGAAAGGCGCGATAGGCTTCGAAAGCCGTTTCAGCAGCGCGCCGTGCGGCGGCGATGGATTTCAGATCAGCGTCCATCACGAGGCTCCGGTGGCAATGGTGTCAAAGATACGGCGGGCCTGATCGACATCGCCTGCGGAAATTCCGATGGTTTCCAGCCTGCGCCCGGATGCGGCCACGTCAGCACCCAGGATGCGATCTGTCATGCAGATCAGGCTTTCCGTCAGAGGCGCAGTCAAACCTGCAAGCTTTGCGGCGGAAACAAGGGGCACCAGTGATCCCAAGACGCCGTCGCGCATCAATTGGCGCGCGGCCTGCCGATCCGGGACCGGACGCGCGCCCGCCCCCCGCTCGGCGCCGGCATAGGTCGCGATCCAGTCATCGGTCTCGGGCAGGTTTCGAACGCCAAAGGCCTTTGCGACCTGCCGCCTTTCGCCAGCCAACCCGTGGATCACCTCATGCTGTTCCGGCCCTATGAGCGCAGAGAATGTCCGGTTGCCTTCCAGCGGCACCCCGCCCATCGGCACCTCTGGTCCACCGGACCCCAGCCCCGCGCCACCAAGAATCAACGCCGGAATCTCGACCGCTGCGGAAAGATCGGCAAAGCCTGAGGCCAGAACCGAATCCAGCGGCTGGATGTTCGAAAGAAAGGGTTGCAGCGCTTCAAGAACGTCCGCGCGGCCTCGTGGCAAGGTCGCAGCAGCCATCGGTGCCGCCTGCGTCAGGGTCAGGCCCGCCCCTTCGGCCTGATACCAGTATGGCAGGCCCTGCGCCTCGACCAGAGTAACGTCGGCGGTGCAGCCGCCTATTCGCAGCATCCAGACCGCTTCGACCGCGCCCAAAGAGCGACCGGGCGCCAGAACAAGCACCTGCCCATCGTGCAGATGATCGGCCAGCACCATCGCATAGGTGCGCTGTTTGTGGATCGGCCCGGTCAGAAAGATCGCCTTTGCGTCCCGCACTGCTGCATCCAACTCTGCCGTGGTTCGGATCGAAGGCCCGTCGCGATCCACCTGATACGTGCCCACAGGCCCTTCGCCGCGAATGCCGATGCCCGAGGATTGGGCAAGCAATGACAGTTCCGCCCCATAGGCCGAAAACAGCGTAACCTCAGCCCCTTCGGCCAGACACAGCGCTGCCAGAAGACGGGCATCCGGGCCGCCACCCAATACAGCAATGCGCTCAAACCTTTGGGCAACGGGTGCATCCCGTGTCGCGCCACGTGTCACCGCGCGCGTGAAATCCTCGAAACCGGCTGACATGGTACCTCCTCAAAGGGGTTGATCAGGCCGACGACCCGGCACCCAGCCCGTCGATGATTGCCTCAAGCTCGTCATGCGGCCGTGCGATCACGTGAACCGAGACCACCTCGCCCACCTTGTTGGCCGCTGTCGCGCCTGCATCGGTGGCGGCTTTGACCGCGCCGACCTCGCCGCGCACAAGGGTCGTCACCAGCCCGCCGCCAGCTTTGGTCTGACCCACGATGGCAACGCTGGCTGCCTTGACCATCGCATCTGCGGCTTCAATCGCGCCGACCAGGCCGCGTGTTTCGATCATGCCCAGGGCCATCTGCCCCGCCACTGGTTTCGCCATTTCCTGTTCCTCCAAAAATAGATGTTTCGCGTAGTGTGATTCAGGTCGTCGAGACGCGGTCGATCACCGCGATGATGGCCATGTCCACGGGGGCCGTGGACAGCCCGGCCGCCATGCGGGCGGCAGACCCGCTGACAACCAGCACCGTATCCCCGACCCCAGCGCCGCAGGTATCGACCGCAACCCGCGCGGGATCGATCAGGCTGCCCTTGCTGTCGACCAGATCCGTCACCAGCAGCTTTGCTCCGACCAGCCTGGCATCCTTGGCAGTTGCCGTGACAGTTCCAGCGACCTTGCCCAAGTGCATCAGAACGCCCTCAGGTAGCGGTCCAGCTCGACCTGTGTGACCTGTTGATTGAAGAATTCCAGCTCTCGCTCGGCCTGTTGCAGGACCAGTTCCCACTGCATTTCGCCCATGACATCGCGCAGCCATTCCGATCCGCGCGCCAGATCGATGGCGGTTGGCAAATCGGTGGGAATTGGGTCTCCGATCCCTTCTTCATACCCGTTGCCTGTCGTCGGTTCCGAAGGGGACAGCCCCTGTTCGATCCCGTCAAGCCCGGCGGCAATCTCGGCCGCAAGCAACAGATACGGGTTGGCGTCTGCACCGGCATCGCGCTTTTCCACCCGCACGGCACTGTCCGAGCCTTCGATGACCCGGATCCCAACCGTCCGGTTGTCATAGCCCCAGCTCGTGTTGATCGGGCAGAAGGTATAGGGCTGGCGACGGCGATATCCGTTGACCGTACCACTGCCGCAAATCGCCGTTTCGCACATGCGCTTTTGAAGGCCTGCGATGAAGGATTTTCCGGTGTCGTTGATCTTGCCGTTGTCGGCAAAGGCGTTTTTGCCGTCTTTCCACAACGAGTAATGCGTATGAAACCCGTTGCCCGATTGATCAAAAAACGGCTTGGGCATGAATGTCGCCAGATAGTCGTGCGCGATCCCCAATTGCCGGATCAGGGATTTGAACAGAACGACACGATCCGCAGCTGCCAGGGCTTCACCATAACGAATGTTGACCTCGATCTGGCCGGCCGCATATTCCGGGTTCGACTGTTCGATGGGAATGCCACATTCGTTGATCTGCTGACGGATCGGGCCAACGATGTGTTCCATCCGGGCGGCGCGGCCCAGGCCATAGACCTGGATGCCCGTGTCGCGCGGCTGGCCGGTTTCCGGGTCCAGCAGATAGAATTCCAGTTCCGTGCCGACATTCACCTCGAACCCCATGTCGCGGGCCCGGTCCACCTGCCGCACCAAAGCCTGACGCGGATCGATCGGCACCGGTTTGTGATCCATGCCCTCAGCACGGCCAAAACAGACGGCCACGCCCGGTTCCCAGGGGACAGCGACAGGCTTTGTCATCGGAAAGACATGCATGTCGGGATAGCCGTTGTCGAAATTGACGTAAGGCGTATCCCAGACGTCGCAGGTCATATCGATCGCCAGCAGCGCAATCGACAGAGCATTGCCGCTTTTGCAGACATGATCCCAATGGCTGGCCGGAATGCGCTTGCCACGCATGATGGCGTTGAGATCCCCGACACCAAGAATGACGGTATGTGTGCCCTCGGGCAGATCAAACCCCGAACTCATTTGCGCGTGCTCCCTGTTTTTAGCTTTATAATTGCTGTATTCTGTATACAGTATTCACAAAGCCAGTCAGGAAACAAGGAAAATCTGCGCCATGTCCAAAAGCTCGGTCATCGTTGTCGGAGGCGGCATAGTCGGCGTCATGACAGCGCTTACACTGCAACGGCGCGGCGAGGCCGTGACATTGATCGACAGGTGGGAGCCGGGACATTCCCGTGCATCTTCAACAGATTACAACCGGGTGATTCGCGCCATATCCGGACGGGACGAGTTCTATACACGCTGGGCGCGTGAAAGCCGCCTGCGCTGGCTGGAGCTGCAAGCCGAAAGCGGCCAGAACCTGATGTATGAATGCGGCGCCTTGATTCTGGCGACGGCGGGACATTGCGACTGGGAAGACGCAACCGCACAAACTTTCGACCGGGTCGGGGTGCCCTATTACAAATTCGGTCGGTCGGATATCGAATCGCGGTTCCCTCAGTTCAAGGTCACCGACATCGAATATGCGCTGTTCGAACCCGAAGCCGGAATGCTGATGGCGCATCGATGCGTTCTGACCGGTTTGGATCTGTTCCGAAAGGCAGGAGGCAAAGTACAACGTGGTCGCGTCACCACGGATGGATCGGAACGTCCGATGCTTGACGGCAAACCGCTCGAGGCTGATCTGATCATCATGGCGACCGGCCCATGGATGGCCGACATGTTTCCCAGAACGATCAAGCCGATCTCGACTGTGGTTGGCGTCAATGTCCTCTACACTTCGACACCCGACGGGTCGGAAGATTTCGACATGAGCCGGATGCCCTGTTGGATCGATCACGGGCAAGGGTCATTTGGTCTGCCGTCGTCCGAAGGCTCCGGCGTGAAGGCGGCGGTCGTCATCCCGGACAAGATCGATCTGGACAATGATGAACGGCTGATCCGCCAGGAAACGCTGGGCCGCACACGCAGCTATATCCGCCACCGGCTTCCGGGTCTGGAGGGGCAACGTGTCGTGGATTCCAAGTTCAACCAGATCATTCTGACCCCGGATACACATTTCATTGTCGACTGGCACCCCGAGCATGAAAACGTGCTGTTCGCCGGCGGATGCTCTGGCCATTTGTTCAAGCACGCCCCGGTGTTTGCAGAATTTGCAGCAGGCGTTGGGCTGAAGGATTTTGGAACCGCGGACCGGTTCAAGATCAGCGGCCGCAGAAAGCTGAGCCCGAAGGAAAGCCCCAGCGGACGCTAACCATCCAAGAGGGCGCGATAAATTCCAGCATTCGGGCATTTGCCCTGGGGAAGACGCGCGCCCGCCCGAATTGCGTCACGGCAGGTTTCGGCCTGAAGGCAGTGCCCGCATTTTTCCGCCAGTTCCAACCCCAGCTCCGGGTGCGCGTTCAGGTCTGCCTCGGTCAGTCCGAATTGTCCGGCCATGGCGAGTATACGCTCTCGTGCCTGCGGTGCGCCCGATCGCAACATGGCCAGATCCGCGCGGGACAAGCCGAGGTCCGAAAGCTCTCTGTCACTCAGGTTTTCATCCCGAGGTGTACTGACAATCCGTGCTATTTTCTGAAAGAAATCTGTGTATCCCGACATCTCGCGGCCTCCTCCACCACGTTATGGATACAGTATACACCGCATTTCAAAGCCGGAATTGATCAGGATCAAGCGGGTTTTCAGGTCTTACGGCCGACCGCAGGCCTTGCGAAACAAGTCAACCGCCTGCGCGGCCGCCAGATCCTTCGACACATGTGCGGCTTTAATCGAGGCCAGCCCCTCATCCGCCTCTTGCGGTGCAAGAAACACGTCGCGCCCGCGCACGAACAATTCACGCAGATGGCTTGCCCGGTATTCGGGATGGAATTGCACGGAACGGGCCGGGAAATTATAATCCAAGGCCCCTACCGGGCAGTGATCCGCCGACCCTGTCATGCGCGCCGAAGGCGGAACATGCGTGACCTGATCCTGATGCCAGACAAAGGCATCAACGCTGCTCCCGCCATAGTCAAAGCCTCGCGCGCCGACGACATTGCCGATCTCGGCCTTCTCGGCTTTGCCGCCATAGACATCCGCCATGATCTGATGACCAAAGCAGATGCCGAAGACCGGCTTGGCATGGTCCCGGCACAACTCCAGGAAATCGCGAAGGGGCCGCATCCACTCCGTGTCATCGTAGACGCCGAATTCGGACCCTCCGACAACAACCCCATCAAAATCCCCGAGCTGAGGCAATGCCTCGCCGTCGACCACATCCACCGTGGAAAATCGGGCTTCGGGCAGATGTGGTTCAAGCCATGCGCGGATCTGCTGGGCCGTACGCGGCAGCCCCTCAAGCAGCGGCAATGGATGAAGGGTCAACTCAAGAAGTGCTATCCTCACCAGTCGAAGGCCCGGTCGATGCCCGCCATCTTGACGCCGGTAAAGGCCGAGGCCTGAAAGCTGAGCGCGCGCAGATCTTCGGTTTCCAGATTGTGCACCGAAGATTTGCCGCAGGCCTTGGCAAGCGCCGTGATCTCCATTGTCATCGCGGTCAGATACCGCGCGACGCGCTCTGCACCTGCATGCGGGTTCATACGCGCCTCAAGGTCAGGATCCTGCGTTGCGATCCCAACCGGGCAACGGCCCGTATGGCAGTGATGACACGCCCCCGGCGATGTTCCCAGCGCCTGGTAATCGTCCAGATATCTGGGAGTATTGCATCCTAGCGCGACCATCGCGGCATTCCCGATCATGACCGCATCCGCCCCAAGCGCCAGACATTTGGCCGCGTCCACACCTGATCGAATACCCCCCGCGGCGACAAGCGAGACCTTGCCGCTCATCCCGCACTCATCCAGCGCTTCGCGTGCCGCGCGTATGGCACTCATGGTCGGTATGCCCGTGTGATTCAGCAGCAACTCGGGTGACGCACCGGTGCCGCCCTCGGCCCCGTCCACCACGACCACATCCGCGCCCGCCTTTGCAGCCACGGCCACGTCGAACCGTGGTCGCGTGGCCCCCATCTTGATGAAGATCGGCACCTGATAATTCGTGGCGATCCGCAATTCCTCGATTTTGACGGCCAGATCGTCGGCCCCAAGGAAATCGGGATGCCGGATGGTGGATCGCTGATCGACCCCTTCGGGCAAAGTTCGCATTTCGCTGACCCGCGGGCTGACCTTCATACCCAGCAACAGACCGCCGGTGCCCGGTTTGGCCCCCTGCCCGACCACCAGTTCAAGCGCATCGGCGCGGCGCAGGTGATCCAGATCGACCCCATAGCGGGCGGGCGACATCTGGTAGAGCAGGCGTTGGGAGGCTTCGCGCTCCTCTTCCAGCATGCCGCCTTCGCCGGTGCAGGTCATGGTGCCCACCTTCGAGGCACCATAACCAAGCGACGCCTTGGCCGAAGCCGAGAGCGCGCCGAAAGACATCGATGCGATATAGATCGGGATTTTCAGTTCCAGTGGCCGTTCCACCAATCCGCGCCCGCCGCCCAGAACCGTCGTCGTATCGCAGCTCTCGCGGTATCCTTCCAACGGCAGGCGGGTCATCGTCGCCGGGACAAATGTCAGATCGTCGAATGTCGGCAACTGCTTGTTGAACGTGTTGTAGCCACGCACCTGATACCGCCCAAGCTGCGCCAATGCGTGAACTTCCGATATCGCTTCGGGCGTCCAGCGGGTTGATCCCCCTTCATCATAAGACGAAGGCACACCAGCCGGTCGTCCATCGACCGCGCCTGCGTCGCGGAACCGTATTTCTTCCTCTGACGCGACTTCGAACGGGTAGTCATAGGGTTTACTCAGATCATGAGCCATGCGCTTGCGTCCCTGCTTTCAAAATACCAAAGGCGCTGGCCAGAGACCATTTTGCGCCAGTTACGAGAGCTGTCGACAAGCCCCAGAGGGTCAAGGATTGCATCGACCTCGGCCACCTCTTCGGCAGTGGGTTCGATCACCGAGACGTCCACACCCAGACTTTCGACTTCGCCTGCGACCCAAACCTCGCCTTGCCACAACGCGTCCGCACAGGATTCGCCCGCACCGCCCAGCGCAATGATGCGGCCCGCATGCGCCATGAAACCGGATTGGTATCCGATCTTGCCCTCGACCACGATGTTGCCGCCCTTCATGGCAACACCCACACGCGGCCCGGCATCACCTTTGACATGAATGGTGCCGCCAATCATCGCCGCCCCGCAGGACATGCCCGCATAGCCGCCGACAGTGATGTGACCCTTGGCCATCCCTTCGCCCACGGCCCACCCGCAATTGCGTTCGATGGAGATGTTGGCGCCAGTGTTCAGTCCACCGCAATAGTATCCCACCGAACCTTCGAAAGTGATGTCCACATTATCCGGCAGGCCCACGCCCAGATTGTGTCGCGACAGCGTATCGACAACCCGGATCGGCCGTCCTGATGCGCAGGCTGCCATGATATCCCGGTTCACCTCTCGAATGTGCCGCTTGCCGACTTCGATGACGATTTCATCCATCTGTCTTGCTACCTCGCTCATGCTGCCAGGCTCCGGTTGCCGACACCCCAGATGCCGGTCAGCGATGGGCCATCATAGTTGATCACGTCGCATTCCTCGGTCATCACGCGACGAACAGCCTGTTCTTCGGTCGCGGCGGCCAGATCCCCATCGCGATTGACCACAACCAGCGGCTTCATCGCGAACCGATCCTTGGCAAATCCGATCCCGTCCGGCGTTGCGATCATGTAGGTGAATACCCCGTCGATAGAGGTAATCGACTTTTTCAGCGCCTGTTCCATCGTCAGGCCCGCTTTCATCTGGTCACTGACCCAGACCGCAATCAACTCGCTGTCATTCTCGGTCAGAAAGCGATAGCCCTTTCGGCTCAACTTGTCGCGCCATGTGAAATAATCGGTGATCTGGCCGTTATGCACGATCGCCACATCCGAAAACGGCCGCGCCCAGAACGGGTGTGAAGCGTTGGGCAGAACCGAGCTTTCCGTCGCAAGCCGCGCGTGGCCAAGACCATGGGTGCCGATCATGTTGCGCACGCCATGCTTTTCGGCAACCGCTTCGGCGCCGCCGATGTCCTTGATGATCTCAAGACTGCGGCCGCAGGACTGAACTTCGAACCGGTCCGTCAGCTCATCAGCATCCCGCACCCAGGCCTGCAAATCAGTCGGGTCCGAGATTTCCGCGCGAAAGCAATAGTGCCGGTTCTCATCGGTTACGATCTTCGGATCGGACAGAAAGCCAGAGCTGTGATCCTTCAACACCGCCTCAAACGCATTCAGGTCAGCATCCTGCCGGGATTTGTCAAATCCCATCCCTCGTAAAACATATCCGGTGTCTCGTGGCGGCCCATAAACTGCAAACCCGGTGCTGTCTGCGCCACGGTGTTCCTGCGCATCCATCAGGTCTACCAGGTCCGCCCCGACCTGCCCGGGTGCGGTAAGAATCCTTCCAGCGATTCCACACATGAAGAGCTCCCTGTTCAACTGCGTCTGTATACTGTATACAGTACACGAGCAATAGCAAGCCCATTCGCCTTGGCACCAGATGCTTTTTTGAATACAGAATTCACAAAACACGGAAAGAGAGGCTCCGAGTGGCTCTGAAACAGATAAAAACACAGCGCAGACGGCTGGCGGACGAGGTTTATGATCAGTTGGTCGAAGCCATAATGAGCCGCGAAATCTCTGCTGAAGACCGATTGGTTCAGGAAAAGCTGGCAGCGGAACTGAACATCAGCCGCACCCCGGTTCGCGAGGCTCTGATGCGGCTGGAAACCGAAGGGGTTCTGGAAGTCGCCGCAAGCGGTGGTTTCCGGCTGGCACGCATGGATCAAGCCGAAGTCCGGCAACTGTATCAGGCCCGCGCCGCAATCGAAGGTCAGGCCGCCCGGATTCTTGCGACCCACGCAGACCCCGCGGTTCTGGACGGTTTGCGCGAGCTGATCCGTCGTGAGGAAAACCTGACCAACCCTACGACGCGCGACTATTTCATTGCCAATCGGCGCATTCACCGCGCCTTCATGGTTGAAGCGGGAAACAAGTTCCTGCTGGACATGTTCGACATGATCTGGGGCAAGGCCATGGCCTTTCACCTGTTTTCCGCCATCGAAAATGTCGACATTTCACAGTCTCTGGGTGATCATCAGGCGCTTGTCGACGCGATTGAAACCGGAGACGTGACAGAAGCACTGGAAACCTTTACCGCCCATATTCAGGCCGGGTTCGATTTGCAGATCGAGGGGCTGAAAGAAGCGGACAACGGCTGACGCACGGAACCGTCGGCAAGGCGGACCGCGCCGGTTCGCCTGCCTGAAACCGGCTCATGCATCGCGGGCAATGCCATCAAGGTATCCGCGCGCTGTTCTGACGGCTTCATGACAAAACGGTCATTTTCGTCTATTATAGAAGTCTCTCATTACAAAGACGCTCCGATTCCATCGGAGTTGATATTTGAACGACAAGTTTTTCCACAGGCGGTCCCAAGTCGACTATTCGACCACCTCAGATTCCGGAGAGAGAAATGAGTGCTGACGAAAACGACAATCGCAAAGAACACGAATACACCGAAAGCGAAAAGACAGATCCGGAATGCCGGTCTGTCGATGACAGGCTGACCGCGATCGAGCAGCGCCTCGACCAATTGATGCGCGTCATGGAACCAGGCCCGGAAGACAGGCTGGAAACCGTCGAACATCGCGTGGACGCGCTTTTGACATCCATCGAATCCCTGGGCGAGCTGGGTAATCATTCTTCTGATTTCAACCCCACGTCCACCGGTCCTGCCTTCGGCTTCGTTGACGCCGGCAGCGTTGGCGCTCCGACGCGCCGCACGTTCAGCTGGGCCAAAAATTGCTGCAAGAACTGGTGCAGCATCCGTGCCAGCAGCAAAGGGTGCCATCCAAACGCCTGCTGAATGACAAATCCCGTTTGGCGGGGAAGATTGTTTTGCCCATGTCTATTTCGACAACGCGGATTGATGCGGCAATACAGTCCATTGCAGGGTCGATTGTTGCGGCCCCGATCAGAAATGATGCAATCGGACTGGGAAGCGCCGTCGCCGGAGAGGCGCTGGCATTGTTGGCGGCAGACAATTTTCTGAATGATGATCGCGTGCGATCCGCCGCGTCACGTCGCCTTGCGACCATTTGGGCTTGCGACCGAGACCTGCGCGGAGCCCCTGTTTCTCTGTTCGATGGCCGCGCCGGCCTTGGGTTGCTGGCCTGTCATGCTCTGGACGCCAATCCACACGATCCCGAAGCGCAACTGGCGCTTGACCGTGCCCTGCGTTCGGTTGCGCAACGCCTTCTCGAAGCCCCCTGGATGGGGCACTTCGATCACGTGTCCGGTCTTGCGGGTATATCCGTATTTCTGTGCGAACCGAAATCCCGGACGGCCCGTCTTGGGGGAAAGTCGCTGTGCCTGCGTTTGGCAGAGGAGCTTTGGAGGCACTCGGCACGAACAGAACGGGGGCTTGCGTGGACAGAACCTTTTTCCTCACCGGAAGACGAGACCGGCCCCCTGAAAACAACGCGGTACCTCGTCAACATGGGGCTGGCGCATGGTTCTCCCGGCGCCGTTCTGGCTCTGACCCGCCTGGGTCGGCGGCACGCGTTCACGCCACGACACATCGAAGACCTCAAAGACGCGGTCCTGTTTCTGCTTTCGCACCGGGGCGCGTTTTCAGACAGCGGCCTGTCATCCTGCTTTCCCTGCATGTCAGCGCTCAGTCATGCCTGGGAGGTACCGTCACGTCTTGCATGGTGTTATGGCGACCTTGGCATCATATACACCGCGCTCGCGGCGGCGAGGCTGGTGGGGATGGAGGACGAAATACGCGATGTCGCATCGCGGGTTCTGGTATCCTGCGTCGACAGACCTTTTCGTGAGACGGGTATCAATGACGGCGGGCTGTGCCATGGCGATGCCGGAATTGTGGTGATGGCCCTTGCCATTCGATCGCTTTTTCCCAAAGCAAACGTCGATCCTCTGATCAAAAAGCACACCGAACGGCTTTTGTCTCTCGTTGAACGGGAATTGAGCCCGGACGGGCTTCCCGCGATCGGCGCAGGCTGGAAGACGTTTCAATCGACGGACCTTCTGACCGGGTCGAGCGGCGTTTTGTTGGCACTGCTTGCCCTAAGGGACACGGGTTACCTCGGATATCTGAAGTTCATGGGGCTGGATATTGAACAGAATGTCCACTGCCCGTCCCATCCGGAACCGCACAACTCTCGTCCGTTCCTCGGAATTCGTGTTTGTACGCGTTCACCGCAGCACGATCTTGGCGGAGTCACAAAAAGCACCCGAAAAAAGGATCTGGAAAAGCGTGCTTCAGATTTAATTCGCGATCCGTCCTTTGCCTTGTCGTTGTTCATAGCACGACCCGGTTTTTTCTCGAAGGTCATGCGGGAAATCGAGAAAGGCGAAGGCCTCTCCCCCGCAGTCCTCGGCACATTGTATCGGTTTGTTTACAGAATGTGTTTTCGCCCGACGCCGTTCGGCGCATTCGCGGCAGTGGGCACGGCAATACCTGTTGCAGGCAAGGACATCGTCACCGTGGCAGACCACCATCTGGATATGGATCTGGACTGTGGGTTTTTGTCTCATATTGCCGCCGGACTCGCCGAAACGCAAAGCACGAGGGTGCGGTGCAATCCATCGGCTTGGTGGGAACAGGACGTTCTGCACTGGATAACCAACGGTGATCTCGACGGGCCCTGGAACCACGAACACATCATTGCAGCGGCGGATTCCGATCTGGCAGAGTTCATCTTTGATGTGGATTCCGTCTCGATTTCCGATCTGGAAACGGCCCTCAAAGACCGCCCTTTCAAATCTGCCGTGACAATCTCGGATCTATGTCGGTCCGAGGCTCTGATTCCACAGAAAGACCCAATACTTCTGGGGCATGACGCAACCGCCAGAACCCTGAAGCGGCTGGAAAGAGATATGACCGCCCGTCAAAAGAGAGGCTTGGCGGCGCTCGGGCGTGCTCTTGATGCCGCGCGTGAAATCCCTTCGATGATCGCGTTAAAGCAACTGGGGCGAACAGCTGACTCTTTCGCCCCGGGTTGGAGAGGTGATTTTCTGCATGTCGATGCGCATTGCGTCGGCACGTTGGAAACTCCACTGCGCGCGGTGCAGGCACTGACCGACGCATGGAACATTTTGGAAAAGATCGGCTTTCGCGTCCCAAAGCCAAACCGTTTTCTGGAATTTGAACGGCGTTTCCTTGACCGTTACGGTGACCGCGCCGTATTGCTAGGTCAGGCCGTGGATGCCGAAAGCGGGCTTGCATATCTCGGCATGCCGCTGCGAATGGATTTCGTTACAGGTACGGAGTCGTCAAGTGATGCCCCCAGGCAAAACCTTCAGGAATTTCCGCTGGAACCCGATTGGGACGCGCGCAAGTGGGTGCTTTGCGCGCAGGATATCGAGATCCTGCATGCCCGCAACACGGATCAGGCCCCTTTCGCCATCCAAGATGGCGTTCTTCTGAGCAAAGTAGGACGCAGCTCCGGGCACAACCCCGTCTGGACGGCCTATCCCGAAGGAATTTTTCCGGGCGGGCCCAAGGCGATTTTCGGCCGTTTCTCAAGGCGAAATCAGTTGATCGCAGACGCGTTGATGCAACACAGCCCCACGCGTGAAGAGGATTCGACAATTGTCGAAGCAGACATCCTGTGCGCCACGGACCCCCGGTCATCAAACATCCTGAGGCGCGCCAGCCTTTCCCGGTATGTTATCGAGATCCTCGGCGACAGCGGGTTGCCGCCGGAAAGGAGGATTCCGCTGCACGATCTGTGGATTCGTCACGATGGCAGTCGGTTCCGGCTGTTCTGGGGCAGCCAAGGCGTCGAGGTCATTCCACAGCTGCATGCTGCGCACCAAAGCCCTCCCGGGGCGCCGGCTGTCTATCTTCTGCTCATCGACATCGCCATGCACATGCGGCAACCGTCGGTGATCTGGTCGTGGCAATCGCAAAGCAATCGGAACCGGCTGCCCAGGGTCTGTGCTGGAAATGTGGTCCTTGCACCGCAACGGTGGCGGCTTTGTATCCCGACAGAGGTGGTCAGGTCAGGCAAAGCGGAATTCTGGCTGGAAGCAAACCGACAAAAACTGGAATTGCCGCGATATGTGGCCCCTACGGATGAGGCCAGCGACATGGCCACGCCATGGGATCTTGACAACCCCTTTTCCACTGCCAACCTGACCAAGACGTTGAAAAAAGGGCCGCTTTCGATCTGCGAGTACCTTCCGGCGCCCAAGGATTGGTGGATCGACTCGCCGCATGGTCGATTGGCCTCTGAACTGGTTTATGCCCCAGCAAAGCCCGTTGATACGTCCTTTGTCGAATACGATGCCAACCCGACCGCATGGCAACCGCTGGGGCACGGCACTGATGAGGCCGGATCATGGTTGTATCTGCGGCTTTTCGGGGATGCCATAAAGCTGGAACAGTTCCTGAAACTGCAATCGAAGAGGTTGACGCTTTGGCAGAAACGCAACCTGATCGAGAACTGGTTCTTCGTAAGATATGCAGACCCGGAACTTGAACTGCGCCTCCGCATCAAATTTTCAAACGATCATGACAGAGTTCTGAGGAACCGGGTGCTTGTTCACTTGCAGAAAACGGCCGGTGGATTGGTGGACAGGTTTCTTGTTGACGAATACCTGCCTGAAACGGCGCGCTACGGCGGAGAACTGGGGCTCGGCGCATGCGAGAGGATATTCGGCGCCGACTCGATCACTGCGCTTGACGTACTCAACGATCCGAAGATCAGCCGGTCCAGACGGTGGATGGCGTCAGCCGCCAGTATCGATGCCCTGTTCGAAGATTTGGAACTGCCCACAGGTGTTCGGCTGGCGATCTCCGAGCGCTGTTCACAAAACTACGGGGGCGGCCCGGCGTCGCGCCGGATTGCGCGTCGTGCTACTGGAAAGGAATGGAAAAGTGCATGCGTTGTTCTGAGTGAACTCGGTGTAGGCAAAGGCATTCATTCGCGGCCATCGCGCTGGAACGCTCGTGCGGCCAGGCTTTATCCGGATATTGGACGCCTTCAGCGAGAAGAACAGGATGGCCGGTTGGGAAACAGCTTGGCCGACGTTCTGGGAAGCCTCGCTCATATGTCCATCAACCGGGTCCTCCACTGGGGAACCGCCGCGGAAGAGGCGGTCATCCACGAGGCGCTGTGTCGACATTATCGAACCAAATTGAACCACGGGTGGAAGTCGTCCTAGGCGGCATGCTCATGGCAGCCGGTTGGAACCTGAACCCTCCGTCCGAAACATGGGCTGTCCACACATACCCCCTGCCCCTGAATGAAGCACCCGGCGCATGGGGAAAGGCAACGTGGATCACTGCGCTTTTGACCGACAGCGGGACACCTCGGAACCTGGATCGCACTTTTACAGCACGCGGCGTTTTGGGACCTGTCGACTTACCGCGTAACCTGCAAGCGCCGAAAGCGATTTTGCCACGCCGCCCCGTGGCACGGGGCTTAGCGCCGCTATTGCCTGATCGCGGTATTCTTCGGGCAATTGCTGCCTCTTGATATGGCGCGTGGCCGGAGAAAGCTCTGCCAAAAACCGCGCTGGGTCGCGGTGACTGAGGAAAGTACGGGCCGCTGCGCCCCCCGTTTGCCGCTGGGCTGCCTCGAGAACAGGCACGCTGAACAGGCCGCTCGAGAGGTCTGACGCAAATGGGGTGCTGCCCGGGGGGCGGTCCAGGGCAAGTTCATCCTCGGTCAGCAGGTAAGCCAGGCCAAGATTCTCGCCATAGTCGCGAAGGGCACCTGACAGATCGTTTTGTTCGGCAAGCATCGCGCCGAGTTCGCAAGGTAGTCGGAAGAATGCAGCCATGCATTGCCGCATCTGCGCGATGCGCTTTTCGACAGCCATATCCGGTTGCCATGCAGTCCGAAGCTCGGACACTCGGCCTTCACAGGCCGAGGCCATGGCACTCAGGATTGATGGCACCAGGTCTGGGCAGTCCCGAGCACCTACTTCATGCGCCTTCGCCAGAAGATAATCACCTGTGAGTATCCCAAGCTTGTCGCCCCAGTTCGCCGTGGCGTCGGCTGTTGCGGCCGCCCCCTCGATCCCTCGAATGCCGCTTTGGGCAAGAAACCCCAGATACGCAAGCTCCAGCGCCGTGGCCGCGGCACGACGCCGTTTTGCCTCAACATCACCCAAATAGGACGTCAGCAAAAGCAACAGCGAAGGTCGAAACGCAACCATGCCAGCCCGCTTGCCCGCGAAGGACATGCGCGTCAGAAACGGCCAATCGGTGCGTACGATGTGATTGAGGCGCGCACCCACATCGCGCAGGTCGTCCCCAAGCGGCATCTCGGGCACTCGCACAAGGGGCGAGACGTCATCCAACATGGCGCTTTCCACATCACCGCCAGTGCCTTCAGGCACCAAAACGGCGCGGCGCAGCATGTTGTGAACGGGCTTTTCGCTTTCGAACGTATCGTCCAACACGCGCCAGATGAACTCGTATCGGCGGCTTGCGCGGTTCCCGAGCGTGAAGTACCCGGCAAAGCGATCCCCCAACAAAAGCGCGTAGTCGTCTGCCGCCACCCAAGGGCCTGCCCCGGTGCGGAGACATCGATCAGTGGTTTGCGCCGCAAGCGCACCGGATTCCAGCGCAAAGCTGATTCCTTCGCCTGTAAACGGGCTGATAAGACCGGCGGCGTCCCCAACCAGCAACAGACCCGAATGGGCGGCGCGTTCCGGTGCGAAATCGAATCTCAGCGGTGCACCCAAGGTTGTGCCGGACAACTGAATGCCCGAATATTCCGGATAATCCTTGCGGAGCACGTCCAGAAATTGATCGAACAATGTCCTGACATTGGTGTCAAACGCCCTGCAGAACAGCCCGACACCGACATTTGCAGTTCCCTTCCCCGTTGGGAATGCCCAGCCATAGGACGGCAACAAGTACCGGTCTGTAACATCAGTCAACGGCAGCATTATTTCCAGCAGTGGCGGAGTGTCTCCGCAGCCATCGACATAACCGCGAAGCGCGGTGCCATAGCCTTGTTCCGGTGTTTCCCGCAATCCCGCCGCTTTCGCCAATCGAGACGCGGCCCCGTCTGCGGCGATGACCATGTACCCGGTCAGAACCACTGTCGCGCCATCCTGCATCCGAGCGGTGACACCTGTGACAGTCCGGCTTTCATCCGTTACCAGATCGTCGGCGCGGCATTTCGGCAAGAAAGCCGCTCCTTCCGCGCGGGCCTGACGCAAAAGACAGTCATCCAGTATCAAACGGGGTACAACCAGCCCATAGTCGTCTTCGCCCTCGTATCGAAAATCCCGGTGGCCCCTGTTGCGCATATGGACACGCACACCTTCGACCTCCTGCTGATCTGTAAGCGCAGGCAGAATGCCGAGGCGTTTCAGCTGAGAGATACCGGACCGGGTGATTCCGTCTCCACAGCTTTTGTCCCGAGGGAAATCCTCACGGTCGATCAGAATGACCTTTCGACCTCTGCGCGTCAGCTCGATGGCGGCAGCGCTGCCGCCGGGCCCCGCACCGACAATGATGGCGTCCCATGTCTCGGCCGCGGCTTCCGCAGGTGTCGCAAGCGGCAGATCCTCGGCAAAAGGGCCGTAACCGTCCATGTCAGGCCCTCCTTTCGACCGAAAGCCGGGCGAGGTTTGCCAGCGAGGCGCGCAGCACATGATCATCCAGCCCCGAGATGACCTGTACGGCCGCTTCGGATTTGTCCCGCGCCAACTGTTCCGTAGCTTCCACCGCGCCCGAATTGCGAATGATTTCCACAGCGCGCGAAATATCCGCATCCTGCATTTCAGCCAGCCTCAACCTGGCTCGCAATTCATCGGCGGCCTGACCGTTCTGACCCAGGCACAGGAGCACCGGCATCGTATAGGCCCCTTCGCGCAGATCAGAGGCGGACCCCTTTCCAAGTTCCGCGCTGCTTGCAATGTAGTCCAGAACATCGTCGCGCAGTTGAAACGCAAGGCCCAGGCACTTTGAATAGGTGATCAGTGCGTCTCGATCCTGATCACTTACGTCCGCCAACATCGCCCCCAACGATGCGGCGAGAACAAACAGCTCGGCCGTCTTGCCCTCGAGCATTTCAAGATGCTCTTCAATGGTCCAATCGGCGTTGTAGGCGTTTTCGGCTTCGCGCAACTGCCCCAGACACAGCGCAGCGCAGTGTTTGCCAGCCAGCTCAGAGGCCTTTGGGCTGATGGACTCCAACAGGTTTATTGCACGGGCCAGAATGAATGTTCCGGCGAAGCTGGCGATGGGCGAAGACCAGCGACGGTTCACGCTTTCCGCTCCACGCCGAAGTTCGGCCCGGTCCATGACGTCGTCATGATAGAGCGACGCCACATGGATCATTTCGACAGCCGCCGCCGCCTGAATTGCGCGGTTGCGGCCTTCTGTGTCGGTGAGGCTTCGCGCGGTAAGCAGCAGAAGAATTGGCCGCAACCGTTTCCCGCCAGCCCCGATAAGCCAGTGGGCTATCTCTTCGAATCCCGGCTGGTCCGAGGCGACGGCATCCAACATGGATGCTTCAACCTGGGGTATCGTGGCCCGGACCTGTTCGTCTTGCAACCAGTCAGACATCCGCAATCTTGCGGAACTGCGCCAGCGTCTTCTGCAAACGCTTCGACCTGAGCGCCGCTTCGGAGTTCCTGATGAAACTGTCGTAGCCCTCGTGCAATGCTGCGGACTCGGCGCGAACGACAATCTCACCACGGTGGAAAGCGTCCATTACGGTCATCCTGCCTTCGGATATGGCCACAAGTGCTTCCGGTGAAATCGCGCCGACGCCCCGGCCTTTCCCTTTGCGCTTTTGGCTCGGGTTGATGAGAACTTCACCGCTCATCACCGAAACTTCGACCGACCCCATACCAAAAACACCAACCGTTGCACTGGCGCCCTCGTACTGCTTGACCAGTTCAGCATATTCCTTCTTGGCGTCCGCCTTGAAACCCGCCAAAGCATCTTCGGCCAGTTTTTCGACTGCCTTTGCACCCTCTTCCGGCTGCATCCGCTGTTCATAGTCTGCCACGTTCGTATCCTCCGTTCAAAAATATCCAAATCAGACCGAGCCGACCGCCGCCCGAGCATCCACACGCCCGGCGCCCTGCTGCGTGGTCGGTGCGCCGATATCGACGGCGGTGGCCATGAGAACTGCCTTGATGTCAGCCGGCAGCAGTGTCGGGTTTCGCTGCAACATCAGCGCCGCGACCCCTGCGACATGGGGGCAGGCCATCGAGGTGCCGCTGGCCTCGAGATGAAGCGGATCTATCACCGTCGCGCCGCCATTCATGTCATTGCCGGTCGCCGATCGCGATGCCACGATATCCACGCCGGGGGCGGTGACATCCGGTTTGTCGCGTCCATCCGGCGTTGGTCCGGGACTGGAGAAACCGGCCATGTTGTCGCTGTCATCGCTTGCGCCGACGGTAATCACGCTCTGCGCAATACCCGGACAGCGAATGCGCGTGTCATAAGTGCCGCAACTGTCATTGCCCTCGTTGCCCGCGGCCACCACAAAGGTCACCCCGGCGGTCGAAGCCGCATCAGCGGCGACACATAAAACGCATGTTCCGTCCGGATCGACCCAATTGCCGTTTCTGTGGGAAAAGCCCCAGGAATTGGAAAGAACATCCATCCCGTCTGCTACGGCCTGTTGGATTGCCGCAACGCAGTTGGGAGCGTTCCCGCTGCCAAACTGATCCAGCAGCTTGTAGTCGTGGATAACCGCCCCCGTGGCGACACCACGGAACGTCGCGCCATTGCTGGCGACAACACCCGCACAATGCGTACCGTGCCCGTTCAAGTCGCCCAACCCCTCGCCGGTAAAATCCTGTTGGGTGCCGAAATTCCCGGCAAGTTCGGGATGTGTCTGGTCCACGCCCGTATCCAGAACGGCAACATCCACTTCGGCACCGTTGATCCCGCTGGCTTCCACGACATCGGCATTGATCAGCGGACGGCTGTTATCCAGGTCGACCAGGATCTGGTTTTTGCAATGAGCCATCTTCAGGACATCGGCGCGCCCTGCGATATCCGTAATGCGCTGATCATCGGCAAGGACAACCAGACTGTGAGTCAGCCAAAACGACCGCTCGACTTCAATCCCCCGCTCTTCAAAGCTTTTGGCGATTTTGCCCACCACGTCTTCACCATGGCGTCGGTGTTGCATGATCGAACGGCGGCGCGGGCGCCGGTCGAACGCACGGGGCGGGCGATCCGGCGATGCCCTGCCGCTGCGCAGCGAGACCAGCACGCGATGCCGGGGAAGCTGGGCGGTTTCGGTTTGGCCAAGCAGAGCGTTCAGGCGCGCCTCTTTTCGGTTGGCCAAGAGGTCGCGCAAGATAATGCTGTCCATCTTCGAGATGGACTCGCTGCCAAACTCGGCACGAAGCTTCTCGATTTCACGACGTTCCGCTCTTTCGAAGCGATCAACGTGTTCCCGGCTTAACTCGGACATTTCGTGCTCCTTTAGATCATGGTCTTGTGGGATTTTCAGGAATGGCCTGACGTTTGGTGGAATGGGTGATCATCACCACGGAAGGATCGTTGGCCATTGTCGCGATGGCCCCGGGCGAAAGTTCAACGGCAACACTGTCTATCAGCCACAGTTCGGTAATCCCGACACCGCCCAGGTTTTCCAGGGTACCGACCAGGGGCCGTGTGCGTCGGCGGAAATAATCTTCGCGTGCCTTCGTTTCGGCGCGCCGGAAAGAGGGCGCATTGCCTTCGGTGTCTGGCGCCAAGCGCAATATGACCTGCACCGAGTGCCCATCATCGCCGTCTGTTGCGGCCTTCGCCAATTCCGATCGCAGCTGCGTGTCCAGCTTGCCCCAAGCCGCCTTGGACAGGCCGAACGGATGGGGGCTGTTGGTTTCGGTCAAGGTTCTGTCCTCCGTGGTCGTCCTTGCACTGAACATGGCCGGTGCGACGGCACGATCGAAGCGCGGATTCACGACAATGCCGGGCCCCGGTTCAGGCTCAGCCGAGGGCGTACTGCGCGGGTGTTCCGGCCGGAAACACAGTTCGATCAACGCCGCTTCCTGCGCGCGCATGGCGAGGGTCATCATACCGCTCGCCTGAATCTCGATGACCTGTACCCCCTGCTGCTGCGTTCCTGTCTGGGTCGTCAGGACATTGCCCGCCGCATCAAGCGCGATGATCGTTATGGGCTTTCCGCCAGCAAAGCTCAACTTGAGGCGGGCCCAATCAGCAACGACCGGCAGATGGGCAAAGACACCGGCGATGGAAAGCAACAATTTGGGTGTGCCTTGCGGCTGGAACCCGCCAATGATCTGAAGAACGCTGCCCTTCGTCGGCAGGAACCGCACACCGCCGACGTTCAATACCGGATGGCGGGAAGGCAGTTTCTGGCCGCGAAAATCAATGCAACGTTCACGCGGGGGAATTTCCGGATCGGGCTTCGGCTGCTCCGGACAATGCGGCTGAATCGCGATGAAAGCGCAATCATCAACATAGCCAAGCGCATCGTTGCGCGGATCATCTCCACTGAACTCCAGAAATACCGTCACGGCTTCGGCTTCCGCCGTCACGCGGCCCCGCAATTGCCGCCAGGCACCGTCCAGATCGCCGGTCCACCATTCCACCCAGGGCGCCCGCGGATCATCACCACCGCGCGGATCCAACCCCAAAGCATAGCCGCCTGCGTCGCCAGCCTCCTTCGCGAACCAACACGAGAACTCATAATCCCATCCCGGGTTTGAGCCCAGCGATTGCCACAGCCCGACACGAAGGCCGCGCTGTGCGATGACCCGTTGGGACCTGTCCCCGGTCCGGACGATGCAACCTTCGCAGTCAAAGGCATCGGCAGGGATCGGTGCCAATTGCGGAACGGGATTTCCCTTTCCGGCGTGAAAGGCTGCCAAGTCGGTCAGCCATGCATAGGGTGTCCAGAACCGACCGACATTGCCCGCTGGAAGCGAACGGAAACCATCTTCGAAACCGGGGTTCAGCAAATGCACGACCCGGACGGTCAGGTCGTCCTGACCAAAGGCGCCATCGTCATCCATGACGGTACAGACGGCCCGGAAGTCACCACAGTTTTCATAGATATGCGAGGCGGTCGCCGTGCCTTCGGCTGCCGGTGGTTCGTTCGTTTCCTCGATCAGGGCGGTGCGGGGTTCGCTGCAATCGCCGAAATCCCACTTGGCCGTATGCGTGTCGCACCAGCCGGGATCCCGGAAATCAGCGACAAGCGTAATCGGTGTGCAGACATATGCATAAAGGTCAGGGCCAGCTTCGACCTCGGGCGGAACATTGGTAACGGTGACACGCAGGGTGTCGATGGCCTCGCCGCCGTTGACGTCGCGAATACGCACCGTGACGGTGTATTCGCCATTGTCGCACCAGGCATGGGTCACGGTCGACGTGCCTGTCGCCGCAGGAGGAGCATTGGTTTCAGAAATCACGCCGGGTTTGGGCGCGTGGTGATCACCGAAATACCACATGGACTCGTGGGTGTCGGGGTATTCGACATCTCGGAACCGTGCGACCAGAGTGACCTCTTCACCCTCCTGCACCGTCAGATCAGGGCCGGCATCCACTGTCGGCGGCACATTTTCGACGGTAACAAGCGAGAAACTGCGACTGCGCGCGCCACCCGGCTGGTTGATCGTCAGCGCATGTTTTGCGGTGTAGACACCACTTGCAGCATAGACATGCTGAATCGAGGGCAAGACCGCGGCCGGTGTTCCGTCACCCGGCAACCACTCGTACCCCGCGTCAGGATGTTCATTCGCAGCCGCAAGCGACACGGCCGATGCGGCCGCACCCGACCGTGCCCCGCCCGAATCCGCCGGGACGACATCCGTGGCTTCGCAACTGCTTATGACAGTGAAGTCTCCGGCAATTTCAAGACCGTCGGTATCAATCACGATGGGGTCCGAGAATACCGCTTCGACCCGCCCGATCCTGGCAAGGTTCTCCGGCCAGCCGGTGATACCCGTGACCGTATTTGTAACTTCATCTGACAGGATTTCACTGCCCATGCTTTCGGCAATTCCCCGGACGACAAGGGCCACGATCACAACGACCAAAGCGCCCAGAATTCCGAAAGCGCCGAAAGACAATATCGCGGCGATTGCCGTCAGCACCCAAAGCAGCACGGATTCTTCGGGATCGACATCGCTGTCGATTTCAAAGTGATCCATTTGCTGTCCACCGGTTGGGCCCAACGAACCATTCGGCTGCCAGCGCAATCCGACATCATTAAAAAAGTCGGCATCCACATCAATGCTGCCCAGGATCGCGTCTACGACCGTCACCTTGCCCGATATTCTGATCGCCCCCGCCCTGAGGCTGACGTCCAAATCGGTCAGCCGGACTTCGCGCCCGTCAGGTGTAAAGGTCTTTGGAAGGTCGTCATCCGACAATTCGGCTTCGATGCGCGCCGTTTCTATCGAAGCTTCGACCTGGGTCGCGCTGATGGCAATTGCAAAATCCCTGTCAGCAGGAATGAAATTGGCAAGCCCGCCTACGTCACCGCCGCCATCATCGTTCAAGGCGATCGCCAGAAACTCGTTTGTCACGCCGACGGTGATGCTGTCGACTTCAAACTCTTCGTCCGTTGCCTCTGGTCCCCAGATGTAAACGAAATCGCGGGCCTCAAGATCCTGATGAAAAAAGTCGCCGATGAATTCTTCGATCTCGGCCACTGTCGGGGCCGCAATTGAAATCTCGCCCAGCCCACTGGCCAATTCCTGCCCCCGCGACACCAGTTCGCTGGAAATCTGGGCGTCGAGGTCAATCGCGACCAACGGGATCGCCGCCAGTTGATCACGGTTGTCGATGTAATTGTCACCCTCTGGCCCATATTCCGGACCGGCGGGGGTGATCGCGTCCACGGTAACGGTGGCCGCGTTCAAATCCGTTCGGAATTCCGAACCGACCCGACTGAAAGGTGCCGTGATGTTGATCCGCGTTTCGATCCCCATGGGGTCCTGCGGATTGAAAAAAAGCTGCACCGTCGGCCCAACGACAATGTTGAACATCCGCAGATAAACCGGCAGCGAAATTGTTATGTCACCGCCTGACACGGTGGTTTCAATATCGTGCGCCGCATCAAAGGCGTCGTTGAAGATTTCCGCATGGACATCCGTCGTCAAAGCTCCCAAGGCGAATTGCAGCTCGGTCTCATCGATGACATGGGGGATGGAGGGAAAGGCCGGATCGATCGGGCCGCCGGGGCCGCCGTTCTCATAGGCTTTGTCCACGAATTCACTTGCGAACAACTCGATATTGGACGCAATCGGATCGCCGCTGGTCAGCGTGGCGGATACCTGGTTGCGAGGCAGGCCATCCAACAGCCATCCCACATCCTGACGCCCGGGAATTAGACCAATCGGCGCAGCCGCAGCAAGATCGGCCGTCATCGTCAGCATTTGCGCCGATGGAACCGGGGGGTTTTCGATTTCGATCTGGATCAGGACACCAAGTTGAATTTCGGCACCGGTGATGTCCGGGCGCAAGCTGGCGTCCAACTGGTCTTCGGGAATCTGAACCGACCCGTCAGCTACAACAAAACCGCCAAAGGTTTCACCTGCGGGAACATCCATGAATTCGGGAATGCGGCCTTCATCGCCGGGATCATCGTCGCATTCCGCGGACTTCCACGCCCCCCGAATGACCTTTCGCAGGACCTCTTCCGAGGCTTCGACGACAACTTGATATCCTCTTGTATTTGCCATCCTGACGTCCTCGGTGTGACGGCGCGAGGGAATCGCGCCCGGGTGTCTTCAAGCAGTGCCGGTAAAAACGGCGCGGGGCGTGATATTGACCAGCCTACGTTTCCCGGTTCGCACGGCACGATACAGCGCCTCGGTCGCAAAACGCGGTGTCGATGCATCAAGTTGCCGGTAGGCAAGCAACGGAGAGATGATTTTGTGCGCCTTGCCCAGTGCTTCCAGCGGATCGGGAATCTTCGCGGGCTCAGTCAAACTTGGATCGATCCCGGCGACGGATTTGCCCTTGGCTTTCCCGGGAAACCGGCGCGCGATTTCCGATGCCTTGACCCTGGCCACCTTCACTTTGGAGGTGGAATAGCGCACTTTTCGCATCGGCAAGGACAAGGGAGACAGGTCAGGGCGTTTCGAAGTATCATCGACCAGCTTCAACTCGTCGAAAAGTACCACAGCAAGATCCTGTTCCTGCCCGGGGTCAAATTCATGCCCGGACGCGGCGAAAATCTTTTTACGCAAACTTTTGCGTACAACGATCTGTTTCTTGGAAAACCGCGCTCTGTCCTCCAGCTCAAGTCGGCCAGACAGGTCCAAATCGAACCCAAGCTCCTCAAGCGCCAACACGGGGTTAATCAGCGCAGCACGAGCAAGCTCTGGGGTGACATTCAAACGGGCAGCAATATCATGCACTGCTGCTTGAACGTCCTGAAACGTAGCCATAGCAGCCTTCCAATTACGAAATAAACGTAACTCTTGAACGCTTGGAACTGATAGATAGATACTTTGGGAGTCTTCCTTCACGATATATTTTTAAAGCGATTCCGTCAATGAGCCGGAGAGGCCGCAAGGCTGACTTCAACCCGACCGCGTAGTGGGAATTGTCGCGTCGCTGGTTTTATCGGACGGGTTTGTCGCGAGAAATGCAGCCCGGAATACAGACCCTGACCAACTGTCGACAACAGCAGTGCGGGACCTTCCCGCGCCACGGCGAGGGGTGGTGGTTTCAAACAAAACCGCCAGTCGTGACGCCGCCACATTGTGCAAGCATCCCGCGGCCCCATGCCTTCAATCCGTCCACAACACCTCGCGCCCCTCTTCCCCCGGACCACATCACCTGCCATAATGGGGGAAACTCAAAAACAAGAGCAGCACCCATGCCCGACGATCTGTTGACGCCAGAAGCGACCACAACTTATGACGCCTCCTCGATCGAGGTGCTCGAAGGTTTGGAACCGGTCCGCAAGCGACCTGGTATGTATATCGGCGGCACGGATGAACGCGCTTTGCACCATATGGTGGCCGAGATCCTCGACAACTCGATGGACGAGGCAGTGGCAGGCCATGCCAACCGGATCGAGGTGGAACTGCACGCCGATTACGCCCTGACCGTGCGCGACAACGGGCGCGGCATTCCGATCGACCCGCACCCGAAGTTCCCGGACAAATCCGCGCTCGAGGTGATCCTGTGCACATTGCACGCGGGCGGCAAATTCTCGGGCAAAGCGTATCAGACCTCGGGTGGTCTGCACGGCGTGGGCGCCTCGGTGGTGAATGCACTGTCGGATTCGATGGTCGTTCAGGTGGCCCGCGACAAGCAACTTTATGAACAACGTTTCTCGCGCGGTGTCCCGTTGGGCCCAGTGGAAAAGGTCGGCGCCGCCCCCAACCGGCGCGGCACCACAGTCACCTTCCACGCTGACGACCAGATCTTTGGCCACCACCGGTTCAAACCCGCCCGCCTGTTCAAATCCATCCGGTCCAAGGCCTACCTGTTTTCGGGCGTCGAGATTCGCTGGAAATCCGCCATCGATGACGGCGAGACGCCCACCGAGGCCACCTTCCACTTCCCCGGCGGGCTGTCGGACTACCTGAAAGAGACGATGAATGGTTCGTCGACCTATGCCGAGCAGCCCTTTGCCGGAACCGTAGATTTTCAGGAGAAATTCGGAACCCCCGGCAAGGTCGAATGGGCGATCAACTGGACGCCCTCACGCGATGGGTTCATCCAATCCTACTGCAACACCGTCCCCACGCCCGAAGGGGGTACTCATGTGGCCGGGTTTTGGGCCGCGATCCTCAAGGGGATCAAGGCTTATGGCGAGTTGATCAATAACAAGAAAGCCGCCCAGATCACGCGGGAAGACCTGATTGCAGGGGGCTGCGCGCTGGTCTCGTGCTTCATCCGCGAGCCGGAATTCGTCGGTCAGACCAAAGACCGCCTTGCCACGGTCGAGGCGCAGCGGCTGGTCGAAAACGCGGTGCGCGACCATTTCGACAACTGGCTGGCCGCCGATACGAAATCCGCCGGCGCGATCCTCGACTTCCTGATCCTGCGGGCCGAAGAACGCCTGCGCCGACGGGCCGAGAAGGAAACACAACGCAAGTCCGCCACTAAAAAACTTCGTCTTCCCGGCAAGCTGGTGGACTGTTCCAGTTCAACACGCGAAGGCACCGAACTATTCATCGTCGAGGGCGACTCGGCCGGCGGCTCGGCCAAAATGGGCCGCGATCGCAAAACTCAGGCCCTGCTGCCCCTGCGCGGCAAGATCCTCAACGTGCTGGGCGCGGCCAGTTCGAAACTGGGCACCAATGCCGAGATCAACGACCTGACGCAGGCGCTGGGCGTGGGGCTGGGCAGCAAGTTCAACCTCGACGATCTGCGCTATGACAAGGTCATCATCATGACCGACGCCGACGTGGACGGGGCGCATATCGCGTCCTTGCTGATGACATTCTTCTTCACCCAGATGCGCCCGATGATCGACGCGGGCCACCTGTACCTGGCCTGCCCGCCCCTATATCGTCTGACCCAAGGCGCCAAACGCGTCTATTGTCTGGACGAGGCCGAGCGCGATGAGTGGCTTGAGAAAGGTCTGGGCGGCAAGGGCAAGATTGACGTGTCCCGCTTCAAAGGTCTGGGTGAAATGGATGCCAAGGACCTGAAAGAGACCACGATGGACCCAAAATCCCGGAAATTGATCCGGGTCACCATCGACGAGGACGAACCCGGCGAAACCGGCGACTTGGTCGAGCGCCTGATGGGCAAAAAACCCGAACTGCGGTTCCAGTACATTCAGGAGAACGCACGGTTTGTTGAGGAGTTGGATGTTTGAGTTTGGCACAACCGTTAAAGAAATTGCCAATTGATAGGTTTTGTGACTAACCAATTGGAGTTTTTCGAGGCTATCTTTGTCACTGACTTTGACAGTCGTTTCCCAAAAACTTGAAATTAAGAAACGCCAATGGCGAAAAAGAAAAAATTTCGCTTCTATATCGGGACGGAGACTGAACGTTTCAGTTCTGTTTATTCAATTACAGTTCACCGAGGAAACGTTTACCTTATTTCCAAAAGCCTTGGTGGAATTGCAAAATGTTCCTTCCACGAGGGAGGTGTCTGCCACTTTGGGTTTACCAATGAATACTGGAAAAAGAACTTTATTGGAATGCGGTACTCTCCGAGTAGGTGGCGAAGACCAACGAATATTTCACTTAACAGATTTGCGCCAATCGCGTTTGTCCGGTTTCAAAACAACCTTTTGAAGGCACGGCATTCTATTGCAAGCGGCAACTTGAATTGTGTTCGAGCACCGCAAAGGGCCCAAATGGTGGAAATTATTCTCATCATCGCATCTCCGGAAATTAGCGGCACCGAAAGAGCGTTCCAAAACCAGAATGTGCTCTGGGAGCAGAACACAAAGGAAAATGAAAAACTCTTGGTGTTGTCACAACGCGGACCCGAGCGTCATAGAACCGACGACATAGTATCAAAACTCAATCCTCACGGCCCAAGATACGAGTGGACCGGGATTTCTGAAATGGCGCCAGGCGAGCGGATGGAAGACTTGAACGCCACATTAGCGACTAAGCCAAAAGATGGTGAACCCATTATTCTTACGGAAATCTCTGGGCTTAAGTTCACTAAGTACTAGCCAGCGCCGATAGGTTACCTGCGCCCGTCAAATTCCCACATCGAGATCGGCGTAAACATCCATCCGACCTCAACACAACCCTCGCGCCCGTCCATGGGGCGGGTCGGGCGCGTGCTTGATGCTTTGCATCAAGCATTGGGTGGACAGAAGACACCCCAACACCACACGCGCCCTCAAAAAACCAAAATCTGCTGCAATTCAAACCCCTTCAGTTTACTAATCAAACCAAGACCCGGCTTCCCCATAACAAGCTGGCTTGGATTTAACGATTAAGGATTTGCAATGGCCCGCCTTTATGACAGTCGAAAACGTGTTCTCGTAACCGGTGGGGCCGGGTTTCTGGGCTCGCATCTGTGCGACCGGCTTCTGGATCAGGGGCATGAGGTTCTGTGCGTCGATAACCTGTTCACTGGCACCAAGCGCAATATTGACCACCTGCACAACAACCCGCGTTTCGAGTTCATGCGCCATGATGTGACCTTCCCTCTGTTTGTGGAAGTGGACGAGATCTATAACCTCGCCTGCCCGGCCTCACCCGTGCATTATCAGCACGATCCGGTGCAGACGACCAAGACCAGCGTTCATGGCGCGATCAACATGCTGGGGCTGGCGAAGCGGCTGAAATGCAAGATCTTTCAGGCCTCGACCTCCGAGGTCTATGGCGACCCGACCATCCATCCGCAGACCGAAGATTATTGGGGCAACGTCAACCCGGTTGGCCCGCGATCCTGCTATGATGAGGGCAAGCGCTGCGCCGAGACCTTGTTCTTCGACTATCACCGGCAGATGGGGTTGGAGATCAAGGTCGCCCGCATCTTCAACACCTACGGGCCCAGAATGCACCCCGCCGATGGGCGCGTCGTGTCGAACTTTATTATGCAGGCGCTGACCGGCGAGCCGATCACGATCTTTGGCGACGGTACGCAGACCCGGTCTTTCTGTTACGTCGATGATCTGATCGAAGGGTTCATCCGACTGATGGAGACCGGCCCAGACGTGACCGGCCCGGTCAATCTGGGCAATCCTAACGAATTCTCGATGAACGAGTTGGCCCGCGAAGTGCAGGCCCTTGTGGGGGCCGAGACCCCTGTCAGTTTCAAGGAATTGCCAGAGGATGACCCGAAGCAGCGTCAGCCAGATATCACACTGGCGCGGACCCTGCTGGGCTGGGAACCCAAAGTGCAACTGAAAGAAGGGCTGCACACAACCATCCGGTATTTCCGAGACCTTCAGGCCGAAGTCGAGACCTAGGGCCAAGGCCCGGTTTAAGATCCGGGCACGCCCCCAGCCCCTGTCCTGCCCCGGCGCTTGCAGAACCTTTGCAAGGCATCGCCTTATTCGAAATCTGCCTGATCCAGCAGCGTATAGGTGAACTTGTTGCCAAACGCGTCGCGCCCGGCTTCGCATTTCAGCAGAAACTCGGCAAAATGACGCTGATCCGCGAATACCTGACACCCGGCGGAATAGATCGTATTCGCCGTGTCATCGTCACCGTTGTTTGGCCCCTTGTGCAGATTTATGCCGAACATCCCGCTTTGAGGATTAACAAGGTTCAGGTTTCCATCCCTGTTGTTGTCCCGAAACACGGTAACGGTTCCCAGCCTTTGACACAGCGCCTTGTGGCCTCCGGGCCGGCCTCGTTTATGAATATCGATCTTGTAGCAGGACCGATATTGCCCCGGCGCCAGAATGGCCGTCCCATCCGGGTTTATCGGGTTCTTCAGGTAATGATCGCTGGGATCGGCCGTCATCGGGTAATACGCTATATCCCAAACGCCAAGAAACCGGTGAAACACCGTCATGACATCATCGAATTTCTTGGGTGAAACCGGGTGGGCGCGAATGCCCACTATGTTCAGGTTCCAATCGACGGTGGGGGTGTCGAAAACCACAAAACCTTTTTGGGACATGACGTCCATAATCGCTTGCACAGAAGGTCTGAACATCTCTCAATTCTCCTTAAACAATGCGGTCATGTTACCACAGATACGACCGACCGTAAAAATCGCCCCCTTGGCTTGTCGCTGCGCGTGTAGGATTTTCGTTGCCTAACCCGTTGATCTCGTTCAAACTTGCCGAAACAAAAAACCATGATTGAGGTCCGGGCGTCCAAAACCCTTTTTGATCGACAACAGATTTGCAGGACGAGAGGACGACATGAAAACACTGACCTATGGGCTGGCCTTTGCCATGCTGGCGACCCAGGCCCCGGCGCAACAGACGCTCAGCCTGGCATCTCCGATCCCGGACGGGGCGGAAACACGGTTTTGCTATTACAAGGGGCTGGCTTATTCCCCGGATTCCTTCATCGTGATCTTTGGCGACAACACCGTGACTGACACGATCAACACGCGCGAGGAACGCCTGCTGCGATGTGTAAGCAGCGACAAGGGCACCATGCACTGGAAGCCACAAAGCACGTTTCAGGTCGGCCGCTAAGCCAGAAATATCACTGTCGCCCAAGGCTTTTCAGCCGGATCAGACCGCCATTCCGATCAGGGCGACACCCACGGCCATGAGCACCGCGGCACCCAACCGTCGCGCCCAGTTGCCTTCCTTGAGGAATACGAACCCGATCAGTGCAGCAAAGATGACCGAAGTTTCCCGCAGCGCCGAAACCGCTCCCAGCGGTGCAAAATTCTTGGCGTACAGTACCAGACCATAAGCTGTCATCGATACCAGCCCGCCAAGAATGCCGATCATCCACACTTTGGCTGGCAGTTCTTTCAGGGTCGCACGTTTCCGTACCCCGACAAATCCGGCAATGAACAGGTGCAGAAACGCCCCCCACGCCCAATAGCTGAGCGTGTTGCTCGACAGCCGAACGCCGATCCCGTCAACGACCGAATAGATCGAAATGCAGAACCCGGTGCCCAGCGCAAACATCAGTGCGCTGCGCCCAACGCCCGAGCGCAGAGCTTTCCAACTGCTCAGTTGGATACCCACGGCAATCAGGGCGATACCGGTCCAGGCCTGAAAAGGCAGCACTTCTCCGACCAGGACCATTGCCCAAAGCGAAACCAGCGCCGGGACAATTCCACGGGCGATGGGGTAGACCACACTCAGATCACCATGCTGATAGGCTTTTCCCAGCATGAAGTAATAGCCGAAATGCACAACGGTCGAGAGCAGGATGTAAACAAAGCTCTCTGGGTTTGGCAGCGGCAGGGCCATCACCATGACCGCCGCAGGCAGCACTTGACCCAAAGCGACCAAACCCAGCATGGTGGTGCGATCCGCCGCTGTCTTCACGATTGCATTCCACACCGCGTGCAGCAAAGCAGCCGAAAGAATAATAAGGACAACGAACAGGGTCATGTCCGGACCTTTCCCGCAGAGGTTTCGCGCTAAAAGGGTCAACTGCCCTATTCACTTGGCGCCATGTCTGCAAAGGGTGGATCGTTGTCAAGCCCGTTTCAGATCACCTGGGTTGTCAGCCATGTCTCGATCTTCGAGGCCGGCCCTTCCCAACCCGGCTCCATGAACAGGAAATGCGCGTGATCTTCGACCAGCAAAAAGGTTCCGCGATCCCCATAGCGCGTTGCCAGCGCGCGGCAGGTATCGGGGTTGACAGCCCTGTCTTCGGCACCCGAGACCACCAGAACCGGGCAGGCAACCTTGTCGAAATCAACCTTGATTGCGTGATGGTCATCGAACATCCAGAAGAACATTTCAAACATCACGCGCCCGCTTTCCGCGCCCAATTGGTCGAATACGGCGTGTTGTTGCGCCTCATCCATCTTGTTCAGAGCAAACGGGGCCATCAAATCGAACCCCACCCGCATCGGCTGCTTCCAGAATGGGCCGCCTTCCATCAAGGCTCGCGGTACAGCCCGTTCATCATCGGTTTCGGGCAAGGTGCCCCAAGGCGCATTGGGATTGATCAGAACGATGGCACTGGCTAGGCCACGAGACGCCACTTGTTGCGCCACCACCCCTGCAATGGCATGCCCCAAAATGACAGGCTTGCGGTCCAGTCCCTGTACAAAATCGGCGATGTCGTTGGTGTAGTCCATGACACTGGTATCGGTCAGACCCGGATCGGGGTCCGCTTTCGGATCACCGTCATGGTAACGTAAGGCAGGAACGTGAACCGTCCAACCTTGGCCCCGAAAGAAGGCCGCGTAATTCTGCATGCACCAAGGTCCGGCAAATGCTCCGTGTATAAGAACGATTTCTTTGGTCATCGAAGTCCCCCCTGCGCTGCCTACAGTATGGGGATATGGTAAGACGTTACAACTGCCCGTGATCCCTGTTGCAGGTCGAAGCACAGGTCCTAAGATTGGACGCATGAGTTTTGTGACCGACAATCAATTGCCCCTGCTGATCCTGTTCTTTGTCATCGGCTCTATCGGCACTGCCTTTCTGTTTCGCAAACCGGCAGGTCACCGGGCGTGGAAACTGGCTGATCTGGTATGGGTTGTGTTGGGTGGCATTGGGGCATTGGTGGCTGTTTTGGCCGGGCTTTACACCTCGGACAGCTCGCGACTGGACCGACAGATCGACGTGGCCTATGCCGCGACGCTGGCATTTGACAGGGATGCGGCCCGGTTCCGCCTGCGGTTCTGTGATCCGGCCTATGATCCGGATACCGCCGTATTATGCGAAAAGGTTGAGTTCCTTTCAGCTTCGACCGCCAGCAACTCGGAACTGCCCCTGTTCATCGCGGTCACGAACGAAGTGGCCCCCCTACAGGGGCTTCACTTCTTGGTTGGCGGTCAGTCCAAGGACGAAAAGGACGAAATACGTGACATGGCCGCCAAGGCCGATGCCTTTGATATCGACCAGTTCCTAGTCTTCACATCACTGGACGAAAACACACAGACCGCCATTGACAACATGCGCCGCAAGGTTCCCGCGATTGCGGGCGACTATCTGATACTTGCGCAGAGCTACGATGACCTGATCGCGCAGGTCGGGAAGCTGAAAGAAGAATGGGAATACCTACAGGACAATGCTCATATTCTTGTCCTGCAAATCGTGGCCCTATGCCTTGTCAGTTTTGCGGCACCGTTTCGGTTGGGGAAATCCGTGGTCGAGTTGCGCACCACGCTCAGCGACGATACGTCTGCGCCAAAGCTTGCGGGTCAGCCCCAAGAAAGTAACGCAGAAGAGTCCACAGGTTCCGAGAACCGCGCCGAATCCAGCCCGCCCGCTCATACCGCTCCGCACTCGTAAAGGCGCGTGTGTTCAGAACAGTTACCTTTGGCAACACGCGCACCAAAGCCACATCTTCCATCAGCGGCTGGTCGGGAAACCCGCCTGCCGCTTGATAGGTGTGACGCGGAACCAGCAACCCCTGATCTCCGTAGGGCAATCCCAGCATCCTGCTGCGCAGATTGGCCCAGCCAGCCACCCAGGCCGGCGCGATCCCGCGCGCGCGGAACGCCAGCTGAAACGCGGCAGGTTTGGCTGAAGGCAGGTGGGCGCTGACGGTCTCGCTCCACCCCTGTTGCAGCACTGTATCCGCATGAAGAATCAGCAGCCAATCCCCTTTGGCCTGCGCGCACCCTCGGCGCAGCTGGCCGCCTCGGGATGGGGGGCCGGTCACGACCGTCGCACCGGCCTCTTCCGCAATATCCGGCGTGTGATCGGTTGAGCAGGCATCGCTGATGATCAATTCCCGGATCAACCCGGCATGCACCCCTTCCATCAAAGCCCCAAGACATTCGGGCAAAGCGTCGGCAGCGTTGAGGGTCGGGATTACGACGGTAATAGGCGCGGGCACGTCTGATAACCTCTGGTCTTGGCATCGGGACTTCCTATATCACGAGGTCTGAGGAAATGACGAGGACCAAGCCATGCCCACCCGCCGCATTCTGCGCCTGTCCGGCTCGGATACCGAAAGCTTTTTGCAGGATCTGATTACCAACGACATTAAGGGGTTGGACAACGGGCTGGTCTACGCTGCTCTGCTTACTCCGCAGGGAAAGTACCTGGCGGATTTCTTCCTGAAACGAAATGACGACAGAGTTCTTCTGGATGTGGCCGAACACCTTGCGGATGATCTGGTCAAACGTCTGACGATGTACAAGCTGCGAGCGGATGTGACGATCGAGGGAACCGATCTGAACCTGCAACGCGGCACCAAGGCTGCGCCGGAAACCGCCCTGCCCGATCCCCGCCACCCGGACATGGGCTGGCGCAACTACTCCCCCGAACCCGAGGGCGATGATGGAACCGACTGGGATGCACTGCGCGTCCGGCACTGCATTCCCGAGTCAGGCATTGAACTGACCCCGGACAGTTACATCCTGGAATCTGGCTTCGAAGCGCTGAATGGCGTGGATTTCAAAAAAGGATGTTATGTCGGGCAGGAAGTGACCGCGCGCATGAAGCACAAAACCGAATTGCGCAAAGGTCTGCGACGCGTCGTTGTCCAGGGCTCGGCCCCGGTGGGGACCGAGGTCAGTGCAAATGGCAAACCTGTCGGAACATTGTACACACAGGCCGGCGGAAACGGGATCGCGTATCTGCGATTTGATCGTGCAGGCCCTGAGATGCAGGCCGGAGACGCCACAGTGCGCCTGGAGGACTGAGCCCACCTTGTTGCCAAATCGGCACGACCCGCGCATCAGCTTGTATCGAAAAGTTTGAACCCGTTGTCCTGCACTGCCAAAGTGCAGGCAAACAGGACGAACCGGATACCCGCATGTTTCGACTTTATTCCGCGATCTGGCGCGCCAGTGCAGGGCGACAGATCATCCTCATCATGCTGTCCGTCGCAATTGCGGGCCTTGCCGCCGTGCCGCTAGAGTTTCAGCGCGACATCGTCAACCACCTGACATCCGACGATGTCGGGACTGAAAAACTGATCCAACTGGGCATCGGCATGATGGCCGTCATCCTGCTGAGCCTCGCCCTGAAATGGGTACTGGGCTATCGCGCCGGAACCTTGGGCGAAGACATGATCCGGCTGATCCGCCAACGCCTGCTTTGGCGTTCGACCGACCTGAAGGATTCGGACGAAGGCCTGCGCAAAGGCACCATGACCACCGCCATTTCGGCCGAAGCCGAAGAGTTGGGCAAGTTTGCCGGTGGAGCCTTTTCGGATCCGGTCGTTCAGATTGGAACGCTGATCAGCGTCATCGGCTATATCTCGTCCACGCAACCAGGTCTGGGGTTGATTGCGTTGTCAATGATCGTGCCGCAAATCATCATCGTTCTGGTCTCGCAGCGCAAAGTGAACACTTTCGTGGCGGAACGGGTTCGCATTCTGCGCGGTGCCACCGACCGACTGACGACCGAGGATATCGAAGCCGTTGAGCGGGATATCAACATCATGTTCGATGACATTTACGACACGCGGCGGCGGATGTTCCTGTGGAAACTTTCGGCAAAGTTCCTGCTGAGCGTGATCAACGGGGCCGGCACCGTCGGCATCCTGATGCTGGGGGGATATCTGGTCTTGCACGGCAAAACGGATGTGGGCACCGTGGTGGCCGCCACCAGTGGGCTCAGCCGCATTCAGGGACCCACTGCCTTTCTGATCGCATTCTATCGTCAGGTCAGCGCCAATCGTATCAAGTACGAATTGATGCTGGAATTGTTCGGCCCGGATCCAACCCGCTATCGCTATCGACCCAACGCATAAGAAAAGACCGCGCGGCGGGTGCCTGCGCGGTCTGATGCGTAACGTGACGAAACGTCACGCGCGTTCGGAATACTCCATCGTTTCCGTGTTCACGACGATCATTTCGTCCTGGCCGATGAAGGGGGGAACCATGACTTTCACGCCATTGTCCAGCACCGCGGGCTTGAACGAGTTCGCCGCCGTTTGACCTTTTACCACCGGTTCGGTCTCGACGATTTTGCAGGTCACTTTCTGCGGCAGCGTCGCGTTCAGCGCCTCGCTTTCGTAGAACTCGACAACAATGGTCATGCCATCTTGCAGAAACGGACGACGGTCACCCAGCAATTCTGCTGGTAATTCAATCTGTTCGTAGGTTTCTGAATCCATGAACACCAGCATTCCGTCGGATTCGTACAGGAATTGCTGATCCTTTTGCTCCAGACGCACGCGTTCGACTTTGTCCGCCGAGCGGAAGCGTTCGTTCAACTTCGAGCCATTGCGCAGGTTGCGCAGCTCCACCTGTGCAAAAGCTCCGCCTTTGCCCGGCTTTACATGGTCAACCTTGACCGCTGCCCACAGGCCACCGTTATGCTCAAGCACATTGCCGGGGCGAATTTCGTTCCCATTTATCTTGGGCATTACATAAATCCTTCACAAACGGTTGATGCATCAGTTGCGGTCCCTATATCTGGCGGGATCACACCTGACAAGACAACGACACCTAGTGCTGCAGGTGCAGCGAGCCATGCAAGTGACGCAACGCAACTATGCATTTTAGCTGTATCCGAATCGCACCTAATCGGTCATAAGGACCCTCACGCCGAAAATGCAAGAGCAAGAACAACAAGGAAGACGAGATGAGAGATTTCGTTGACGGCACTGCCTTTAACAATGAGCAAGGCAATCGTGCGCGCAAACTTTTCGCGGCCGTTGTCCTGGCTGCGCTTGATGATGCTATCGCCGATGACAAGAAATACGGCAATGGCCCCGAACAAATCGCCCGCTGGGCGCGTTCGCGCGATGGGCGCGAAGTTCTGTCCTGCGCAGGCATTGACCCGAACGAACGGGTCGTCAGCGGATTGATGGAATTCGTTGGACGCGGCGTCCGTACCTCGGTCGCCCTGTCGCGGGAAGAAAGCGAACGCCGCAACGCTGCACAGCAGGCCGAAGCTGCCTGAACCAAGGTAGATTTGGATTGAACAAACGCGCTCTGCCTATCAGAGCGCGTTTTTCTATGCCTGATCGACAGGCATGAAGCCAATGGCTCAAAAGAACAACAGCCATTGCCGCACCACCCAGAATTCAGCCGCCAGCATGGTTGCGAACAGGGCTTTGCCCCAAACCGGCAATCCACGCTGCCAAAGCAGAACATATGCGGCCAGACAGACAAAGGCTGACACCGGAGCCACCCACAATGCATGATGGTCGCTGTCCCAATAGCTGACAGGGCTGTGGAACACCCAGTCGCTGATGGGCCAGAACTGTGGCCGTCCGTCGCCCGCATGAAGCAGGAAATCTGTCGCAAGATGCAACAGACCCGCCGCTGCACCGACAGCCAGAACATGCCAACCTCTCCAGACTGCCAGCAAGAATGCCAGCCCCCAGAGGATAAAGGAATTGTCTATGGCGAATACGGTCTGCCACGCCGGGGAAAAGTAAAGCTGCCCGAAGACCACCTGCTCGGGGATGCCCAGAACAAACAGGGACACGCCCGCCATCACGTACAGGGACAGATCCGGCAATAACGCTCCCACGAGCGCGGCCCAGAGGATACGTCCTTGCGGCGGCCGGGCGAACACGGCAGCCCCGATCAAAAGATGCGCAGGCGTATTCATCCGGGGCTTTCCCTTTCGGCTCAAATCGGATCATCTGCGCCCAGACTTATAGGAGACAAGGCATGGTTCGCGCCATCATGATTCAAGGGACCGGCAGCAATGTCGGAAAATCGGTTCTGGTGGCGGGGCTGGCGCGCGCCTACACGCGCCGGGGCCTTCGGGTCGCGCCGTTCAAACCGCAAAACATGTCGAACAATGCAGCCGTCACTGAAAACGGTGGCGAAATTGGCCGCGCACAAGCCCTTCAGGCCCGTGCGGCAAAGCGGGAAACGCACACGGACATGAACCCTATTCTGCTCAAACCCGAGACGGATACCGGCGCGCAGATTATCGTTCAGGGGCAGCGCGCCGGCACGATGAAGGCCGGTGACTATCGCAAGGACAAATCCAAGCTACTGGGCGCAGCGCTGGAAAGCTTTGACAGGCTCTGCGCCGACGCTGATCTGGTTCTGATCGAGGGCGCTGGCAGCCCGGCTGAGACCAACCTGCGCAAAGGTGACATCGCCAATATGGGATTTGCCTGTGCAGCGGACATTCCTGTTGTTCTGGTCGGGGACATCCATCGTGGCGGGGTGATTGCGCAGATCGTTGGGACTCAGGCCGTTCTGGACGAAGGCGACGTGGCGCAGATCAGGGGTTTTGCCATCAACCGTTTCAAGGGCGACGTGTCCCTGTTTGACGAAGGCCGTGATGACATCTCGGCCCGAACAGGCTGGCCCTGCCTTGGGGTTGTGCCCTGGTTTCACGACGCCTGGAAACTGCCGGCCGAAGACATGATGGACATCCGTTCCCATACAGGCGGCGCGTGCAAGGTCGTTGTGCCCCAACTGGAGCGTATGGCCAATTTCGACGATCTCGATCCGTTGTCTGCCGAGCCCGGCGTGAGCGTCGAGGTCATTCCAGGCGGACGTCCCCTGCCCGGCGATGCGGATCTGGTTCTGCTTCCCGGCAGCAAGTCCACGATCGGAGATCTGAGCTATTTTCGTGCACAGGGCTGGGATATCGACCTGTATGCCCATGTTCGCCGCGGTGGACATGTCCTGGGGTTGTGCGGCGGCTATCAGATGCTGGGCAAGACCATTTCCGATCCTGATGGCGTGGACGGCCGGCCGGGCAAAGTTGATGGATTGGGGTTGCTGAACGTCGATACCGTAATGGGCGGGCAGAAACAGGTCATCCTGCGTTCCGCCCATGCCCTGCCAGACCGAGAGCCGGTCAGCGGATACGAAATCCACATGGGCCATACCGACGGCCCTGACCGCGCCCGTGCATGGCTTGAGGTCGAAGGCAGACCAGAAGGCGCCGCCAGCAGCAACGGCCGGGTCAAGGGCAGCTATTTGCACGGAATTTTCTCGTCAGACGCATTTCGTGCCCGCTATTTGTCAACGCTGGGCGTGACGTCGGACATTGCCTACGAAGACGGAGTAGAGCAGGCGCTGGATGATCTGGCCGATCATCTAGAGCGCCACATGAATCTTGACCTGATGCTGAGCCTGGCACAGCCACCACAGCGCGGCTGAGTCTTATCCCAGATCTTTCGCGGCGAGCGCGCGCGCAATTTCCCGCCGCACCATTTTGCGCACGTTTCGCGTAATCCGCTCGCCCATCGCGCCTTGCAACTCCTGGCGGACAACTTCCGCGATCAGCTCACGCAATGTTTCTTCATCCAAATCCGTTGTCGAAACGTCTTCAACGACTTCAGTGGCACGATCGGATTCAGCCGGTCGTCCCGCCCGGATGAACTCTGCGTTTTGTACCGAAGCGGACTCGGGCTGAGGATCGTCCGTATCTTCCTGATCAGTCAGAACGACGGTCCTTGCGGCCGCAAACTCCTCTTCGACGTTCCACGGCAGGGAATGCGTCGGTGTGCCGGAATAGGCGTCTGCGCTGTCGCCATCCGGCTCCCATTGATCCTCGGTTTGCGCAATCGCCGCTTCCAGCGCTTCGATCTTGGCACTCAGGCTGATCGCGGGATCATCGGTTGAGCCAGTTTCCGCGGAATGCCCCTCGGTCGCGTCATCCGCAGTGTTGGCAGGATCACCTGCCCTGACGATGTCACAGGCACGCAGCAGCATCGGCTTGGCCGAGTCGGCAACATCAGGAGACGGCTTGGCGGGCATGATCTCGGGCTGAGCGGGTTTGCTGATGCGCAGCGCGTCCGTCAGCACTAAGCGCCCCGGCTTGCGCGTTGCACCCTGTTGATCCGAGGAGGATTTACCGCGACTGTCTTCACTGACCAGACGTTTGACCGAAGACAGAACGTCTTCGATCCCTGCTTTCACGACATTATCAGACATTGTTCTCTACCGCTCTATCGTTGGATCGAGTGTAGCCAAACAATCCGAGCCCTACAACAAATAGTATTGCCGGTCAGTCCCGACGCAACGCTTTGAGGACTCGATCCAGATCCTTGCTCTGTTTGCTGACACGCGCGGGGGCTTTCTTGACCAGATTATAGTACAAAGTCGGGTCATAGATCTGAACCGCCAGGCCAAGACGTTCTGCCGTCAAAAGGCCCTGCGCCTGCAGCAGCTGATACGCTGCGCGGGATCGTTCCGTTCGCGACGCCACTTCGGCCAGCTGCGCGTCCAGCAAATCCTGCTGAGCATTCAGAACGTCCAAAGTGGTCCGGGCACCCAAGGTCGCTTCTTCCCTGATGCCATCAAATGCCACCTGCGATGCGCGAACCCGTTCCGTCGATGCCCTGAGGCTGGCACTGGCTGCCTGGAACGCTGCATACCGGTCCGTAACGCCCTGTGTGATATTCTTTTGTACGTTCAGAAGATTCGCACGAGACGCATCCCGATTTGCCATAGCGCGCCGCACATTCGCGGCCAACCGGCCACCGGCGTAAATCGGCTGTGTAAAGTCCAGCGACACGGTCGCGTCGTTCACATAGTCGTTGTTATCATAGCTTTCACGCACACCCGCATCAGCATTCAAACTGACATTCGGCCCAAGGTTGGCCCGCTGTTGCTGGACAATCAGATCAAAAGCGCGGACCTGATGCTGCGCCGACAGAATCGCCGGGTGGTTGCGTTGCGCGAGGCTGATCGCTTCTGCCTCACTCCGTGGAAGATTGGGCAGGCTGGGTTGACCGGCCGTCCTCCCTGGCGCCTTGCCGACCGCATTGACATATTCAGCCTGCGCGATGCTCAGTTCACCACGAGCGACCGCCAGATCAGCTTGAGAACTTGCCAACTGCGCCTCGGAAAGCGCCACGTCCGTTCGCGTCACTTCGCCAACTTCGAAGCGATCATTCGATGCGCGAAGCTCTTCCGCCGAAACATCCACGTTGTTCTGGCGAATTGCGACTGTTTCTTCCTGTAGCAGCACGCCCAGGTAAGCATTTGCAGCGCGGATAAGCACCTGTTGCTCAATGTCGATTAAGGTTTGCCGGGTCGACAGAACCGTCTCCTGCGCCGATTGCTTGCCCAGAACCGAAGCGCCACCATCATACAAAAGCTGAGTTAGCCCCAGACCGGTGAAAAACCGGGACGGCTCGGTCGTTGTGACCACATTGTTGGTCCGAGACCGGGTATAATCCTGGCTGACCTGTACAGTCCAGTTGATGATTGGCCGCAATGCAGAAAGCGCGATTGCCACGTCTTCATCTGCCGCGCGCAGCAGCGCCCGGTTCTGCTCCAGCAAGCCGCTTGTATTATACGCGCCGATGAAGGCGTCTGTTATGTTGTCAGCCCACACCGGACGCCCTGGCATAACGCTGATGGCAAGTCCTGCGGTCACTGCGAATGCCCTGACCAGCTTGCCTGTCGCTGAACCACGCATACCGAAATCCTCTCAAACGAAATTACACTGCCCTGAAAGCAGTTTGCGGTCTTCTTTTCAACTAATCAAGGCGCCAGCAGAATCTATCGGCGAACTATAGCGAAAATGCACACTCCGCCGAAAAGCTCTCTAGTATCGGTGCACTGGCGTTGAACGCATCCCGCCAGCTGACCCGGCCTCCGGTCTTTCGACCGATCCGCACAGTTCCAAGATTGCCTTCAACAAACAGGCATGCAATCCGGCCATGTTCCTTGAGCTGATCCAACAGAGCGTCGGGAATCCGTTCAACACCGCCCTGCACCATGATCGCATCGTAAGGACCGTGCTCAGCCGCACCCTGCTCCAAAGGACCGACGTGGATAATGGCATTGTCCACATCGGCCTCAGCCAACAGGCTTTGCGCCTCGGACGCCAGCGAGTCGTCGCTTTCCACACCAACAACCAACTGGGCCATACGCGCGGCAACCGCAGTGGAATACCCCGTTGCCGGCGCGATATCGAGAATCATCTCGTCGTTCGAAATGTTGAGCGCATCCAGCATTTTAGCAAGCGTTCTCGGCTCGAGCATACAGCGCCCGTTGCCCAGATCGATCACACTGTCGGCATAGGCGGCCTCACGCTGTGCGTCAGGCACGAAGTTTTCGCGCGGGACGTTCAGCATCGCCTCAATGATCGGGAACTTTGTAACATCCGAAGGCCGGATTTGCGTATCAACCATAGTGCGGCGCCGGGCAGCGAAATCTGTCATAGGATCTCTCGAGTCATTCCCAAAGTTACCCGGCTTTTGCCACATCCTGAAACGCCCAGCAACGGCCCTGTTGACGCAACCCCCCTACGCCCATGCGTTTGCGGTTGCGGGCTTCGGCAAATTTCAATCTCGTCGACAAAATTGCGCGCAATCCTCTGGACGCCCCTTGGGAAAGCTGCTAAAACCCCACGCACACCACGGCAAGTATTTGATTTTACTTGTAAAGGCGAGTTGGCGGAGTGGTGACGCAGCGGATTGCAAATCCGTGTACACCGGTTCGATTCCGGTACTCGCCTCCATTTACTTTCAGTCACTTAGCCCTCTCCTCTGTTTGCCCCATTGGGGCCGTTTACAATAGCGTTTACAGTTTTGTCCTCACGGCGCTGCTTTTCGCGCTCCAGTAAATCGAGGACTTCCGCACTCTCAGCAGGTGAAACGGCGGCATAATGTTCGATCACAGCGGCGGCGTAGCGAAGCGACCAGCCCATGTGATTTGCGATTTGGTTAAGGCCCAGGCCTGCACGCAAGAGTCGCGTTGCAGCCGTTCCGCGCGTATCTTGGAGCCTGAGCGTCGGATCGCTCAGCCTGTCGATAATGCGAGCCCGGTAGCGTGCGATAGCTCGACTTGCAGATGTGGGCTTGAGCGGTTTGTTCCGATCATTGACCAACAAAACAAGCTGATCCGCCGGTGTTTCATCGATCAGTTGCCGAAGTTCAGGCGTCACAGGAATATGTGCCACACGCCCCCTCTTCTGCGTACGAACCCGAAAACGATCGATTCCATCGAAGCTTTCAAGGTTGCCCCGCGTCAATCGCACAAGATCTGCAGGCCTAAGCCCGGTTTCGCATGCCAGCGTCATCACGCGTTGCACCCAAGGCGGTGCGGCTTCTTTGAAATACCTTTGGTCGGCGTCCGTCCAAACGATCTCTGCCCGGTCTACTGTATAGATGCGGTGGAGGCGATCGCAGAAGTGCGCCGCAATCTTTCCTTCATCCCGCGCCCAATTGAGGATGCGCACCGCGACTGTGCCGGCGTAGTCATGCTGCTTTGGCGAGTCTTTCCACGTCGCCCTCCACTCGTTGAGTTCACCCCTAGACTTTGGGTTTTCCCAAAGTTTCGCGGGATCATCAGCGAACTCCGCTGCAAAGCGCAGAGCCCATTTTCGATAATCCGCTTGTGTGCGTTCGCCCTTCGGCATTGCAGTACTATCGAGAAAACCGTCCACCATCTCGGGCGTCATGTATTCTGCGGCAAACCTGAACTTTGCTTTCTCGGCAAAAGCTATAAGAAACTCAGGTTCGCGAGGCTCCTTAACGGAAGACTCCCAGAATTTCGGGCCTCCGCCACGCCAAGCGTAAAAATGAAATTTCACGCCTTCCACGGTATCGCGGCGAACACGATGCACACCCTTTGGCAAGCTACTGCGCGGCACGTCTTGCCCTCCTTTGCGCAACAAAATCAACTTTATCACTTTGCATCTCATCTACGCTTTGCAGACCCTGTGCTTGATCCAATCTTAGACGGACGAGTTTGGGATCAAAAAAATTCGGGTTCCGCCTCAACGGGATGATGTCCAGAGACCGACAGAAGTTGCGGAATGCATCGTTCGGAGCAGCAAATCCAAGCGCGGCTGCAAGATCGTTAGATGATACTAGCCTTATATCTTGAGAGCTGCTCGACACGGAAAAACTAGCCTCTTGTCTGACTTGCAGAGGCTGAAGCTTCAATGCACATGAGCGCCTCGATGTGACTGGAGGTGAGCATCATAGCTCGACCAAGTGAGTAAAACTGCCCATGCTCACGAGCCAGGCTTCGAAGAGCTCGCGCAGAAACAGAAGCGCCGGATTTCTGCAGTCTTTTACACCACTCTTCAGGTGTTGCCATATCATCGATTGCAATCAAAGCTGCATCCTCCAAACTGCGTCTAACCGCAAGTTTCTACAAGTTTTTGTGCGATACCAGTGGTAAAATACCCGCTGTTAAAGTTAAGCTCTATTTGAGCACAAGTGTGCGCAACCAAGGGTAGGACTTCTCCAATGGATCGCGACTTCAAAACCCAATTTAAGGCAAAAATTGTAGCCGAGAAGAAACGTCGAACCCGAAAACTTAACCAACACCGAAAGAGCGGGTCTTCGGATTCCTTTCCATATCTTCAGAAAGAGGATGCAAATCGACGCAAGGCAAATCGCAATCGCATCTGCGTTTCAGAAGGCCTTACCAAGTGCCGAAAGATGCGGAAACAAAGTCAGACCGAATTTGCTGAGTTTTTGGGGATATCAAGACGTGCATTGGTGAACTACGAAAACGGAACGAGGCCCGTCGGCAGTGATATTCTTGAAAAACTGCTATCAGATGAACGCATCGATCTACACAGTGTATTTGATTTAGCTCCGGAGCCAGTGCCAATTCGGGATCGACTTCAGATTGCGGAACTGACGGTTAATCTGTTAGCCGCTTGCCTCAGACAACACCCCAACGCCGATTTGAATGATCTGTTTTCTGCGGTTAAGCACCCAGTTGGTTGGTGGCCGAAGTCCACGAGAACGTCGTCACAAAACATTGAAAAGGCTGCCACAAAAATCTTAGATCTCTTGGATCAGGAGTATTTGGAGCTACACTCTGATGACAATCACACAGTACAAAACAGTGAAGCCAACATTTGATCCAACTAGCCAAAACGTCGCCGTGGCGCCACCGACAACAGCAAATCTGATTTCCGTATCAGCCTACTGCCGGAAGCCCAAACTCGCCCATCCACATCGGAGTTTTTCTCTCTAACATTGCTGTTAACTTGTGCCGCGTGCTTCTAACTCGAATACTTTGGGATACAGTAAACTTCTGGTCATCGGCGAACAACCTAACTCAGTCGTCGGGACTCATGGTGAGAATACCGGGTCTTGAAATGTGGCGAGCAAATTCTTGTGTCAACTTTGAAGCCAATTCCTCCCTCAGCCGATAGACCGCATTCCAGTTTGTAACATCTCCCCGTTTCGCGCTGAAAGTACAATTTAGGAAGACAGACAGCTTGCCCGGCACCAAGTCGTCGCCAACCAAAATACTGGGTGTCTTCCACTCTAGTCCAGATTTGCTGCTCTTCTTCGCATGGAGTTTGGCGCTATCGACTTTAGAGCCATCAGCGTTTTGGTATGGCCATTCCAAAGCTAAAAGGTAAAGCAAAGGACCATCCTTAGGCTGTGCATGGTCGCATGAAGCCCCAATCTGGACGAGCCGCAAAGCACACTTTTCCCAATCCTGTTCGTGCATTCCGAAGAAGGTGTCTTGGCGGAATTTTTCGACCGAGAGATCGAACAAATCGCTCAAAGTATTTTGCTCATTCTCAAATGGAAATTCGATAACCGCGCCTAAGTCAGTGGGTAGTATTGGCGCGCTATTGGGCGAAGTGGCTCGAGACACATGGATGGCTGTATTGATTGCGGCTTGCACTGGAATAGACGCAAATTTATCAGGGTGGGACACAATAGCGCTTTTCCAAGCGTCTCCCGCATCACCTTGTGGATCATGTTCGGTAATCCTATCCGCCAGAATAGGAACCAAAACGTGGTTGATTGCCTCTCTTGGGTTTTCTTCGGCCCGATCAATACCTGCTCCCGCCTGGGACAGCCGATAGAGCACATTTCCCAGCTCCTTGCTGAAATCATCGGAAGAACGCTTGCTCATCGGCACTAAGTTCACGATTGACCTTAGAACAGCGCCAGCGGCAACAGCGACGTCAGTCTCCCAGCTCAGAAGTGCTTTCATTTGTGGGTTCTGGGAAAGCCGACTTACTATATCTTCTTGAAGTTTAACAGGATTTTTGACCCTTCCATCGTTTGTGTCAATGTACTCACCCTTCTGAAGCGCAGCAAAAAACACTGGTAAGTAACGGGCTTCATCACCTGTAAAGCGCTCGAAAAGACTGGCTTTTAAGGTCTCCAAATCTGGCTCTTCAGCCCACAAGATTAGACCATACGGGCCGCTATCGGGGCAGATAACTTTGGTGATGACATCCTGTATCGCAGTAACGGCAACCTTGTTGTCCGCGGTTCCGAAAGTCGCCCCTGTAACAAGGTTCTGATCTAGAAAAAGGATTCTTGTACCGGGCAACGCAGTCCACTCACCCACGGCCTCGTCTTCGTATAGTTTTGAGTGACAGTCTATTCGAAGCGAATCCAGTGTTTCCTTGATACCTCTCAAATGATGCTCTTTGTCGTCCACGACGACAAACTTGGAATGCAGAAACATCAATTAGTCCTTCAAATCAGCAAATTGGAGCGCAATAATCGCCCCCTCAAATTCATCAGGCACATCCGCTTCTAAAAAGTCAGGAAACACAAGCGCCCCATCGTTTAATTCCATAACCATATTTGCGTAGTAGAGCCCCATGCCCATACCTTCAGGCCTTCTTGTATAGAATGGGCGTACTAGTTCAGAGGGCGCGTCCCGGAACCCCGGTCCAGTATCAGCGATGATGACAGCTGGACCGCCTTCGAAATCCTCGTCAATGCCTATGTATAGTGCGCGTCCAGTATCGTCCTCGTTCGGCCACTTAGCCCGCATCCAATAGATCGCATTGTCGATGATGTTCGTAATCGCACCCAAGGTTAAGCCATAAGAACAAGACACTGTAACTTCGGGGGCGTTATCTTCGACAGCTGGGCAATTCAGACGTACGTTATGATGCCTGAAACGAATTTGGTTCAAGTCTCGCGCGCGTCGGATGAGTTTCCTCAAATCCACGGGCTTGCGATCCTTCTTGCGTAACAGGTCGGAGAACCCGTCGAGAAGCTTCATCATCTCTTCGACTTGAGATGCGACATTTTCCATCTCAGGATGGTTTTCCATGTTTTTGTACAGAGACCTAACTCCTTGTTCGATCTCGTGAAAAACCACGGCTAAGCTGGTCCCTGAGATACCAGTAGCCAAAAGTCGGTTCTTCATTTCAACGTATTCATGCTCTATGCGATCCAGCAGTGGATCAATCTTGCCTGAAAGGTTGTTTTTGCTGGCGATAACCCGAATCTTTGAGACCGGCTCCATAATACTGCGGACCTCGGGGTCTTGGACGTCGCCTAAGAGCTCTCTTATAGCTTTACGGTCAACTTCGCGTTCTCGTTGAAGCGGGTCGATCGCTCCCAACACTACTTGCTTAAACCGTTCGTAAGCATCATTTTCAATGAAGCCTTCACGATTAGATTTCTCAACTAGACCAGGACTTCCATCCTGATCTATCGAAACGTGCCCTACCACGATATTGCGACTAAGCCCTCTTGTTGGATTGTTAACCCGCTTCAAATCCAAGCCCAGCCAATCATTGCTTCGTTCACCATAGTCGTAAACACGTATTCCATCTCGGTAGACACGGATACCTCCGTTTTCGTCCAAGAAGTCTTTGATTAGCTTTGTCTCTCCCATCTGTTTTGCAATGCGGGGTGACAGATCAAAAACGTAAAACTCCCCAGAGACCGGCCCAATACCTTCGATTGTCGTTAGATCAGCAATCACCTTTCGCAGGGTGGTGGATTGCGCTTTACCACTGAAAAGCGGATCGTCGTCATCGGCTTCATGAGGTGGCACAAGTAGTGAAACCTCTTCTTCTTCGACTTCGCGTGCTTGACGCTGGATTCCCGGAATTCCTCTGAACAAGTAGTGGTACTCGAAGTTCTCACCATCAAACTTGAAGGTGTATTTCCAGGGCGCTCGTTTTAGCAATTCTACTGGATCAGGCAGCCGCTCTATCCATTGTGGAACATCTGGCACCTGAAGAATTGCTTTGAAGTCGTCTCTTCCGACTTGGCCGAATGGCGATGAAATGGATGTGACTTGACGATACAGACGGCGTATCTCACCTCTAGTCCATCGTTTTTCACGCAGCTCCAATATTTGTAGCTCGGTGCCGGTCTTCTCGCCCGTGAAAACCTCAGGTTCGCGCAACTCGATGTCGACTTCAGCATCAGAAAGAAACTCGTGCTCGATCATCTTATTCCAGTCAATATCGACCACGACTTCTTGTTCGCCCGCAGCGCGGGTTACCATGCGTATTTTGTTCCCAAGCTTATGCACCGACAGTCGACCTAAACCCTTGGATCCGAGAGGCAATCGGCCCTTTGCGGTTCGCTCTTTCTTAGCCAGCTGTTTTTCTTTGTGATCGTGAGCGATTACGAGCCAAATATCTTTGACTGTTTCTGGTGACATTCCAGTGCCATCATCCGAAACCCGAATAGATGGATGCTCGCTACCAATTCCAGCAATTTCGACTACGACTTCTGAAGCATCGGCATCATATGCATTTTTAACTAGTTCGAATACGGCTAGGCGGGGTGTACCAATTAATTGATCACCAAGATGTTGAAGCAGTCGAGCACGTGGCCGAAAGTGCCTATCAATTTTGGCTTGCATGGGTCTCTAATATTCCCTTTTGGGCGAAACACCCTTTTCCACAAGTACTTACGCGTTCCCTTTCCAAATAGCCAGCCGCCTTCAGTTTTGATCTCTGGGCTCAACCAGCTCGACATGGCTAACTTCAAGAGCCTGCGAAAGTTCATACAAAGTGATGATCGTAGGATTCCTTCGGCCTCGCTCCAATCCGCTTAAGTATTGCTGACTAAACCCGGAGCGAGCTTCGATGTCCTCCTGTGTCAGGCCTTTTTCCCTTCGCAATCGGGCGAAGTTTTGTCCAACTAATTTGCGCATATCCATGCGCTGGACGATTGTGGATTACATACTTTAATGTTATCAACTATAATATGTATTTGGTTAACAAGGACATGCAGTATGCACACCATCACCATTCATGCAGCAAAGGGCGGGTCCGGGCGGACGACGGCAGTTATGGCGTTGGCGTCGGGATTTCTGGCTTTGGACAAGCGTGTGATGGTGATGGATTGCACCAGTCAGACCTCCAGGGGCTCAAATTGTAAGGACCCTTCCACATTACAGACATGGCTGACTGCGATGGAGGCCTGTCGGTTACGGTCGCCTCAACTGGAATTGGTTGAATGCCCAACAGACGAAAGTGTGGAAGATGCCTTAGCTGCCGCCGCCACGCGCGGCTTTGACATCGTCCTGATCGACACACAGGTCTATCCTGAAGACGCCGTGTCGATGGCACTTGCGAAAGCTGATTTGATTGTTGTGCCCGCTACAGGCCCGATAGAGGCACGCTTCTCATCACAGAGCATCAATGAACGATTTGACTGCCCCGAACACATCATTGGCCTGATGACCGGCCATCGCCATGGCGCAGCCGAAGCTGCTGAGATCCGCTCGGCGTTTGGTACGCTTCCCGCATTCCACTCAGAGCTCCCTGGCTCCGAAGCGCTGGCTGAACAGATCCTGCATGGCGACGTTGCTCATTTTACCTCCATGCTGTCCTGTAAATCCGGCCAACCGGGATATGCCCGATATCGCGAGGCGCAGGCAGCCTGGTCCGAAGTGATTGCACTGACCATCGAACTTCAGTGGGCCCTGCGAGGCCTGCGCCTTGAAGCTTTCGAAGGTGACAACTCTCCCTTTTCCTACATCAGAAAGTCCGTTGCATGATCCGTTTTGCATTTGCGCTTGCTTTTTGCCTCTCGTTTGCCTCCGCTGGGTTCGCGGAAGATACCTTGACCGCTGTGCCCGCGCCTGCAGAGCGCCCATACCCCTATGAGATCCTCGGCCTTCAGCCCGGCGATCCGCTTGATGATGTTCTGGGCGTTTACGCGGAACGCAGCGACGCTGACCCCACAAGCGAGAGCGAAGTTCTGAGGATTCAATCCCCTGATGGCGCAGTGTTTGAGTTCACCTATCAGCTATATTCCCGCATTGGAGATGTCGGCATCAATGGACGCCTCGCCAAAGCTCCTCAAGATCAGATAACTGCACGGCTGTCTTCGGATGTGATGGAGCAGCGCCCCATGGCGATCTATCGCAGCATTCGCCAGCCGAGTGACGAATTGCCCGAACCACTGGAGCTGAAAGCCCAGATTGAGGAGACCTACGGGCCACCCTCTCGCGTTGAGATCAACGGACGCGACATGGTGCTGATCTACGCCTGGAGCACGGACGGTTTCATTTCTGACCTCGATGCGCTTGGGCCAATAAGACGTGAGGAAACGACTAGCTCGGGCGGTAAGCTCATTTCTGAGTATGAGCTGTGTGGCTCGGCTCAGCATTATCGCAACACTGTCGAGTATCGGTTTAAGTATCCGCGCGACAAGCTGATCAAACCGGGCTGCATCGCAACGTTCAAAGTCAGCTATCGTGGTGAACCCGGCATGACCTCCATCACCTTCTCTCTTGAAGATTATGAGCTCGGCCGGATGCACACCGAAGAGCTGGATCGCCAGATTGTCGACACGCTGACCGGTGAGGAGGTTGAAGCCTCGGACATGGATCTGTGATTTCCCGGATAGTCAGGCGGACGCAAAGCCGCTATGAACGCTGCATGATCACAGCACGCGCAGATATCACCCTATTCTAGCGCCCGCAGAATGGCGGGCGGCTTCGAGCTGTTCGCCACGCGATGATCCCCCATCCCCGCACTGTCTCTGACGCCGCCACCAGACATGAAAGGTAGGCATTACGGAGTTAAAGACATGATCAATTGGTATACAGCAGACCCCCATTTCGGGCACGAGAACATCATCAAGTTCTGCGACCGCCCGTTTCGCTCAGTAAACCACATGGATGCAGTTCTGATGCAGAACCTCTGGGCCATGGTCGGCCCCAAGGATGCGCTGTGGATCGTTGGTGACTTCGCCTTTGGGCAGAAGGCGAAGGACCGCGAATGGCTGACCAAACTGTTCTCCAAATTGCCCGGCGCGGAAAAGCATCTGATTGTTGGCAACCATGACCTGGAGCAGACACTGGCATTGCCCTGGAACAGTACCTCTCACATGGCGGAAGTTAAGGATGGCCCTGACAAACAGATGCACACCCTGTGCCACTATCCCATGATCACGTGGAACCGCGCCCGACGCGGTGCGCTCCAGATCTTCGGCCATGTGCATAAGAACTGGAAAGGGTCCAGCAACAGCGTCAATGCAGGCGTCGATGTCTGGGATTACATGCCCGTTCGGTTTGAGGATATCGCACGACGCGCCAAATCGCTGCCAGCGAACAAACACTGGCAGGACGTCGAGCACAATGCGAGGGGGTTCTGAGATGTTCCGATCTTATACCCGAGGCACCCATGCTGTGAACCTAACTAAGTTGGCCATCATGTACGATACCCCGCGTTCGAACAGAATTGATGACGAGCCCAGACTGTCGTTCGACGTCTTTTCCTTCGGCTAGCTTGAGTATCGCGAACGTAGTTGGATCCCCTTGCTTGCTTAAATCAAATGTCAGGTTTGCCGTTTTCACCTCCAAATAGCTGATTTACTTTGATTGAGTATCGACCGCGACATCCTCGCCACAAAACGAATGTTCCGATCAGTAATCCGAGGAAGCGAATTCGCAATACTTACGTTCGCTATCACAGCAACTATTTGCATGGTTCGGTCCTATGACCAGCCCGACAGATCAAAAACCGCGCGCATCCGTGCACCGCTGTGGTGATAGCCAACCGTACGAACGTTTGGTGGACCAGCCGTGCTTGTTGTTTCGTCATTCTCCTCCTCCGCCGCCGCCATTTCATTCTCAACAATACTCGGCACCAACTTGCGGGCTTGTTCTTCGAGTGTGTCAGGATCGGCCGGCTCGAAGGCTTCGACTTCTTCGACCTGTATTTTTAGGCCGTTGAAATCGCCGAGAATCTCTTTGGGAATATTCAACAGCCAGGTCCCATCGCCGCGCGCTACGAACGCGGCTTTGACGACGACACTCCCAGCTCTGAACTTGTCGTCTTCCTTTAACCTGAAGAAACGCTTTCGGGCCTCGGGGTTCTCTCTAGTGATCGGGGCGAAATCACTCGGGCCTATGACACCGGTGTCGGCATCAAGCGGCAATAGCAGGTGGCTGTCCCGTCCGACGGCGGATACGGGAAGTGGTACAGTCTCGCGGAAAGCGCGCCCATGGGGGTCCGTCCCTTCGCGGAAGACGGTAACCTTCATACGCGGCGCGGCTTCAGCCCCATGTACCATGTCGGATGCGTCGGCCATATGCGCAATTCTCGGGTCGTCTGGAGGGTTGCACCCTACATCCGCGAACCAAGAGTCTAGGTTTTCTGGTTGGTCTTTCAAACCCAACTCCGCCTGAAGCGCATCGCTGATCCGGCGGCGATAGAATGTCGGACCGCAGAGCCGCACGCGAATGCCATTGCCTTCCTCGGGCGCAATTCGGCTGATATCGGCTATACGCTCCGGTAGGGGTTGGACGAACTGCCGGACCGGCCGCGAGCATCGGAGTTCGGGTCGCGTGTGGGGCTGATAGCGGACGAGACCAAAACGCACGAAGGTCTCGGCAGCCTCGCTGTCTTCAAGCGTTACGTCGACGTACCATGTCTCCTTTTCAGGGTCGAACCTTGGCTGATATGTCAGGAGCGACACCATCATCGGGGGCGCTCGGTCTCCGGCGTTGCTTTCGGGTGCCTCGTCATCCGACAGAGGCATCTCTACCATGGTGACAAGCTCTGCCTTCTGAGGGTCTCCGTCTTCGAGATCGAGATCGGGGAAATCGCCCGGTGCAAACAGGATTTGCTTGTGGTGATTTCCTTCACGCACCGGGTCGGCACCCCGCCGCGAAACAAAGCGGCCACCGGGACCAAGATGGCTGTCCTCGAACGGCATCGGATCATCTGCTCCGTCTACTGCAGGACAGATAATGTCGATAAGCTTGCGTTTCGTCAGGCGGTAGTGGCTAAGATCGTCGAGGTCTATCCGGCGAACCTCTTTGCCGGTTTTTGGATCGCGAAGAACAACTTTGTTCTGTTCGATCAGTCGGTTGTCTTCTGTTGAAATCTGCGGCGGCCAGAGCACGATGCCAAGGCGTTCTTCTTCGCCTGACGAAAACCACTCTCGACCGAGCGGAATGCGGATGATCGAGCGGCGGTGGTGCATCAGCTTGGTGCGGGTCTTGTCGGCCTCCTTAGGCAGATCATGGCGGAATGCCGGAAGCGGTGCGCGGGCGTCCGGTTTGGCAGGACGCTTGGTGGCTGGGAGAATGACTTCGATCTCTTCGCTGAGCCGGCACTGTGCCTCCGCCCGGAGGTCTTCTCCGGCGACAAGCTCACCGACATCGTGATGCAGGCCTTCGGAGGCCACCCAGGGGTCCCCCGCCCGCAATTGGCGATCTGCAGTGCGCATGAATTGCCCGGCGCGCGGCAAACCGTTGACCCAGACCGACATTCGGCGCGCCTTGCCATCAGGAAACAGGTGGCGTTCCGTGATGCGGACATCGCCGATATCGCCTTCTTCGAAAAGCCTGCGAAGACTGAGCTTCCGGCGGCAGGAATTGCTACTGGGACGCGGTAGGTTCTCGGCGCGCAAAAGCGTGACTTCGGCGCGATCAAAGGCAATTTGACCGCTGGGATAGACGTGGAATCCGAACAGGCTTTGAGCGTCACGAAAAGCTTCCCCTTCGTGATCTGCAGGAACGCCAGTCGGTTTGTCGACCAGCGGCCACCATCCGGCGCGTCGGAGTGCCAACGATCGACCACGGAGTCGATCATCGAAAGTTGTCGATCCGGGGAAAGCCATCCGCGCGCGCACTTCGATCGTGTCGATTTGATTCAAATCGAGGGCCACGTCGCCGTCAAGGATCAGGTTGGTCGATCCCTTCGCCGCCACAGTGATTGGCGCGCCGTCATCGATGCAGACTGCATGCGGAATCTCTGAGATAGGCTCAAACGGTTGGTCCTTTCCGAACGCTCTATTCTCCCTCTCAACCCTCTTCCTCTCGTTCACAAGTTCGTCGAACGAGCGCGGACCGGCGGCAAGCTCGGCAGGGCGGAACGCTCGGAGGGGCTTTTCGGGGCCGTATTGCAGTGAGGCTGCGTTTGAATACGTGGCGCGCTTGAAGTGATCTGTGTTTTCTGCCGGGACGATTACGGGGGCAACCGTTGCACGGTTATTCGCATGGATCGCGCGCAGGCAGGACACCCCGGAAATCTCGGCTATCGGATGGCGGATCATGCAACGCCGCACGGCATTTGCGAGTTCCAGAAGCGCGGGCATTGTCGGCGCACCGATGCCACCGGGACCAAAGAAAACTTGCCCTGCGCGAACTCTTTGCAAATCGGCGATAAGGTCGTCCAAAATGTCTTCGGGCAGGCAAAGATTTGCACCTGTGCACATGGCTTTCAGGCTGGACGCTACAGCATTCTCGCCACGCTGCGCGAGATGGGTGCCAAGGGTCTGGATGACCGAGAAATCACGTGCAAGTCGTTTTGCGCTTGGTAAAAGCCACATCTCGACATCGACCCACTCGTGCGGGGCAAGTGTGAGGATCAGTTCGCGGGCGAGAAACCGACCTGAGGAATTGGTGCCGTCCGAATGTGATGGATTGAAGGACCTGCGCCCACGGTATGTCATAATGTCTTCAAGAGCAGTCGGAATCTGCTCGCGATCATTTCTGCGGTTCACGGTTAATAGCACGCGACGGCGGTCAGGATAGGTATTGCCGCTGATCAGATCGATGGGCGCTATCTCTTTCGTGTCGGGTTTAGCGGTTTCGACCATCGTGAGCCAATCACCCGATCCGCCCTGCAAACGCACACGCACTACAAGGGATTCGGCAGCGGGGTCAGGATAATAAGCGCTTTTCGGAGACGATCCGGCGGCAAAGATAGCGCCATCAAGGTCCTGCCCCTCTGCCAAAGCGGTATCCGCGGGGGCATCTTCGATCTCACGTTTCGAGAAATGCTGGGTGCCATTCAGACCTTTTAAATAGCTGGTCTTTATCGCCGGGAATCCCCCACCGTTTTTTTGTTGGCGGACGAAAGTAAGGCCACCGGTTGAAGTTGGCGTTTGCCGGAGATTGTCGAACACGCCACGTGTTGGATCTTCCGGGCGGCTGGTCGTTCCAGCGGTGTTGTCAGGACTACCCATATGTGCCGCGGCACGTGCAAGCGGGATCGACGGGATCAGGATTACGCGGCGGGCGGTTGCGGGCTGCCCGCGCGACGTGAAACGTTTATCCTTGGGGTTCTTCTCGTCCGTATCGACGCTTCGAACAAGCATCATGCCAAGTTGATCCGGCCCCATTGGGCCGTTCAGACGTCGCGCATGTCCTTCCGGCATCAGCACCTGCGGGGCCCCGATTTTTGCTTGCCGCAGAGCCCGGACGAAAGGTTGCACCGTCGGCGAGGTGCAATCTTCGCTATTGGTTGCGCAGGTCTGAACAGTCGACTTCATTCGCTCGGAGGGATAGTAAAGATCGGCGCGCGTATCATGCTGCCCTGTGTCATCCGGGAATTCAACCTCATCGATCGAACGTCCGCCGGAATAAACGGCAGCCAACGCAAACCGATAGGGGCGGCCATAACGCAACCGGGGAAGCCGATAGGCGTTGCCTTCGGGGATGCTCAGTTCCCGCCCAAAGATCAATGTGTCTGGCGTAGTCATCTCGGTGCCTGGCTGGACAGAGCATTCCACCCCCATGGGGCCACCATCCCAGACTGAAACGGCCTGCTCGAACACTGCTTCGGTGTCAAGCTTGCCGCCGCCATTCGGTGCCTCGGATTTCGGCAGCATACGACCGGGCACGTTAAAGGAAGCACTCTCAAGCGCCACCCGCTCGGGCGAGCCGAAGCGGCCGACCAAGTCCGACAGGATGTCTTCGATACGTCTAGTTTCTCTCCAATCGGGGCCAGTGGTGCCAAACTTGATCGCACGCGACATCATCGGATGCCATTTCGTGCAATCATTGCCAGGTGTTCCGACATATAGGCGGTAACCCATCGTTAAATCCTCGGCGTCGAGCACGATGGCAAGCCTATCCTCGACGACACATGCAGCCTCCGGGTCGTCAGTATCGAACTTGGCGTCGCGCGCGGCCATTTTCCGAATTGCCTGGGTACAAAGACCGCGGTCCAGCAGAGTCAGTCCGACATCCTGGCGGTCACCTTCGTCCACCAGATCGGTCGGATCGCTGGCTTCGTTTACGCCAGGTGGTAGCGCCTTGGTTTCAGTGGCGGATGCCCCTGGAGTTTCTGCACGGTTCTCTGTAGCCGATTGCTGGCCGACTTCCTGTTCTGTCTCGACATTTGACTGTTCGATGCTGCGACGCTGGAGTTCCAGCTCCATGGCCGTCCGAATGTCGAGGCTGGTGATATCGAACCGTGGCGTGTTGGTATCTGCGGCACTACCAGAGCCAAAGCCCATGACCATCAATCCCCCATATTGGCGTGCGGTGTTCTGGGCAGGTGCACCTTGGCCAGCAGATCGACAGTCCGCCTCTTCACGCGAAGCGGGCCAGAAGTGATAGCAATTCTCGCGCTCGGGTTCGGTTACGCGAAGCAACGTCCAGGGGCGCGGCAGGACGGACTCAACTTCATTCCCAAGCGTGTTAGCATTGAGATTTACGGAGAGATGAGCATATTCTCCCATCTCATCCAACGTTGCCTTGTGCTCGTCGTTGAGATCGAGTTCGAGGTCGATTGCAAGCATGGTTGCGCGCGCCAGCGTCGGAGTGGATTGTAGCGTGAAAAAGCTGCGTTGAGCAGCTTCTAGGCTCTTGTCGACTTTTTCACCTTGCGTCTGCTTGTCTTCATCGATCTTGGTTCGATATTGCTGCCAGTTGGCATAGCGGGCGGCGGCAGTATTGTCGTCGAAATCGTCTTCGCCATTAGCGACGGTGGCGGGCGTGACCATCGTGCCGGCCCATTCCGGACCATTAGCGGTGACGCATTGATCTGAAATCACGACGTTCTTGGCTTTGTTGTAAAGAGTCACAGAGCCTTCCCGGTCGGTCTTGAGATCTTCGAACAAGGCGGTGCGCTCGGCGATACGGCGTCGACGGCGCAACTCGGCGATCAGACCTTCGTTGGTAAGAAGGATGCGTTCGACATCTTTCGGCAGAAAGAGGCGACGTCCGCCGGGAAAGTTCTCGGGGTCCAGATTCGGAAGGATCGGAAGCCCATCGGAAAGACGCTTGCAGTAGGTGGCAAACGTCTCATTTACTTCGCGCGGCGGTTGTTTGATTATCTCATTGGCAAGTTCCTGATACTCTTCGTCGATGTTGTTCTTGATATCAGCGTCTTTCAGCACTTTGACAGATCGCTCAGATGACCGGCGCTTCAACGGATTAGGTGCGCGCTCAACGGCCTCCTTGCAGGCCGCCTTCAGAGACTCTGCAAGCGCGACTGCGCGTTGACCTTCCAAGGAAACGGCGAGGTCCGCATGACGGATGTCGAGGGCCGCCACAACATTCATCGTCTTTGCCTGACCGGCCGCTTCAGACGGCGCGACCTGACCGTCGGCCCCGTAAAGGGATGCGTCAGGCACCTTGTTCGCTGTTTCGACTGCGTTGTCTTCCCCCATCCCGTTGGACGTTACGGAGTTACTTCCAAGCGTTCGGGCGATACTTTCGCCGAGTAACTTCCACCTGTCGGCGCCGATGACGACATTGTCGCGGGCACCGTTTTCGTCGGCGATATCGTATTTCCAAAGAGAACCGACCCAGATGTCGCAAAGCGCCTGCAGGTCGCGCTCTGACGAGATATTTGCAATACTTGGCGCAGTGAATTTCAGCGCCCTGACGTCCCCATCACAGACCTTGCCCGAGCCTTGGCCAGACGGAACAGTAACGATCAAACCCTCGACACCGCCTTTCAAAAGCTCGTGCACTTTCGCAGGCCACTGGTCGAGGCGCACGCCCTCGGTTTTGGTATTCGACGACAGGATCTGAGGGGTAAGAAGAAGGGTCGCGCGCAGTTTGCTATCATCACATTGCTCAAGCGCGCAGCCGGTTTCGCTGGAAGGTCGGCGCGCAACTCCGTTCGGCACGATGCGTGCGTGGATGCGGACGCGTGGCATCGCGGCTGCGTTTGATTTTTCGGTCTTTGGGTCAGATCGCATTAGAACAGGTTCCCTGCCGGTTCGTCGGTGAAGTATTTGGCATAACCCCGCCAGTCGCGAGCCTGGCACGCGGTGCGGGTGTCGACACGCGGCACCTGATTGCTGAGTTTCTGAAGCGTGCCTGTGTTGAAGTTTAGATCAGCGACGCGGATACCGGCGCGTCCAAAAGGCATGTTGCGCAGGCTTGCCCCTTGCTGGCCATTGAAGCCTTTGGCCTCGCGTTTGAACATCACCACTGAGTATTCGAAATCGGCCAGCCCCATCGAGAAGGAGAACGAAAAAATCGCCTCTCCGCTCATGTTGCCGTTCACCATGCCCAGCCGCACCGAAAGCGCCGCTGCGAAGGAAAAGATCCAAATCTGCGCGGTACCGCCAACAAAGAAAGTGGCGCTGAGCTCGGTGAGTTTCTGACCGTTGTCGGCAATCGACTGGCGGATGTAGAACCCGGCCATCAATCGCCCCTGTCCGGTCAACGGTCCAAATGCAAAGACCGCCGAGCCGCCGAACTCGAAGGATGCCTCAAATCCCAGGATACCATTGGCATTGGCCTCGATCGCGAAAAATCCGGATCCACCGTAAGGCGTGTAGGTGATGGTGAAGGGGCTCATGCGGGTTGAAAGCGATGCTTTAAACCGCGCGTCCTTGTCTTCAAATGGAAGAATCGCCGAGGTCGCAAGCCCGACATTGGAAATCGCCATCGCGCCGACAGAGAAATCACCGAGGTTGAGGATGTAGCCTGCCTCGACCCCAAGCGGCGAGAACTGTGGCTCGAGGAAGAAACCCGAATTGCCTTTCGGGCTGAGGAAGCTCTGGAATTGCTGAACGAACTCCAACATCGGTCCGATCTCGTAATCGGAATACGAGATATCGAAATTCATCTTTTTACCGGTTTCAGCTGTGAACGTGGCACCATTAAACTTCAACGTCAGCGCGTCGAAAGCGTCGCCGACGAGCTTGACATCAAAGGCGTCGAGCCGGCCAACGGTGCGGGCGTGAACGGATGCCTTGTCAAATCCGAGATCGATTTTAATGCCTGCCTCGATGGTCAGTTTCGAGCCGGAACCCGGCGCGAATATCCCAGCGGTCGCCTGTCGGACCTTGTCCCCAAGCTCGACGCCGTAGCCATAGCTCATGTCAATTTGCGTGGGCACAAGGCTGAGTATGTAATCTTCGACCTGACCGCGCAGATCATTGAAATCGATGGCCGCAAAAAGATCGCCTTTGAGGAACTCGGCGACGATGTTCTCGATATTGCTTGCGATTTCCACCGGCGTTGGGCGTAGGACTTTCCACTCCTTGAGAAATGCCTGAAGGAAGGTATAAACCGGGTCCTCTTTGTTGATGGTGAGCCTCGGCGCACCTTCCGTCCCAAGAAACGTCAGCCAAGCGACGTCGCCCGCTAACCGATCATTGCCGCCATCAAGTTCTTTATCCCCACCTGGCTGGTAAGGTTCGAATTTCGGTGGATCATCGCGCAGCAATCGGCCGTCAGGCGGCACGAACAGTATGTTGTCGGCGCCCAGTGCAGTCAGTGTCTCGTCCTCTGCAATTCTGTTTCGGAACTCCAGAAGCTGCTGATAAATTCCAACAAGGCTGTTTCGCCCTTGCTCGCCAGTGAATTTGCCGCCGATAGGCGCAAGTTCTGGAAACGGAATAGGGATTTCGGTGGTCAGGATGGTCGTGATGGCGTCGTTCGCGAGCGTCACGACATCGCTGCTGACCTTCGTAAACAAGGCAGCGCCATGGTCGGCGAGGTCGTCCAATGCCTCTGTCAGGCGATCTTCGATTGCGTTCAGGACATTGATATTCGCAAGGCCCTGTTCCGTGGGTGATTGAAAAAACTTGAGAAGGTCGGTTGTTGGTCTTCCAACCGGTTCGATCTTCACTTCCGCCAGTGCCTTGCCCTTGTCATCGGCGGTCTGCACTTGTTCGAGGGCTATGCGTACGGCGCCGAGCCACTCAATGTATTCGTCGAGCAATCCAAGAATCTCGGTGACAGCGCCATTGATGTCAGCACCCAAAAGGGCTTCGAGTTGCACAATGAGCGCGGGCCTTGCCTGATCGGCACCCCGCCGCAGCATGGCCCTTGCACTTTCCAGCAACCGCGCGAGTTCGTCTGTATACGTCAGAAGAAGCGTGACGACCTGACCGGTGTAAGCGTTGGCTTGTTCTGTAAGCCTGGTTTGCAGAGCCTTCAGGCTTTGGATATGCGTATTCGCCGCATTCTCAATGTCGCTGCCGAAATCGGCGAGATTGATGACCGACAGGTAGGCATTTGCCGAGTCCTCCGCGACGGCAGCCGCCGCACCGACAACAGACGCGGTTTGGACCGTCGGGTTGTTCACCAGGCTTTCAACAGCTGCGAAGATGTCGTTGGCGCGTTCTATCAAGCGCATCATGAGCGTGCGTCGTTCATCGATCATCAAGCGGAAATCGCGGTGAAGATCATCCAGACCGGCGAGCTCGCCGATATTCTCCGGTTTGCAATCAAAATTCGCAAGTTTGTCGAATTGGCCGGCAAACCGAGCGGTTCGTGCGGCGTCGGCTTTGACATCCGCGACGATCGCTGCCAGGGATTGAGCTATGCTGTTGAGATCATTGAATGCCGCATCGACATTACCTGCATGTCCGGCAACGGTTTCCCGTGCCGATGCCAGCGTATTCTGTGCGGCTTCCGATCCAAGATCGGCAACTTTGGTATGGATCGGACCGCCGGGATTCAATTGCGTTTGGACGCTAGCGATCTCGTCATTTGCGTTCTTGACTTCGACGAGAAGAGCGCTGACCCGCGCCTGATAGATATCAATCTGGGTTGATAATTGCGCGTGTATGCCGTCCTCTCCGGGATAAATCGCCGCGACCACTTCCTTGAATGGTTCCAGCGTTTCCTTGCAGAGCCGCTCGAAGCCGGTCATCGGTCCGAAGTGCAGTTCAGCAAGCCTGACGAGGGCGTCGAAAGTCCTGTCAAAGTCGCCTGCCTCAATGCCGGCGACGGCCTGACGCACATAGCGTTCGGTGTTTTTGAAGAGGTTCCACTCGTCGCTGAAGCCTGTTTTTATCCAACGCTTCAGAGCGTTTCGCACCTCAGCCTCGTTATCGCCCTCGAATCCGGCGAGAAGATTGCGATACTCGTCCAATGCAGTCTTTGCTTGCCCTTGGGCCGGTTCGGGTAGTGCCGCAATCGCGCTTTGGAACGCCGTACTGTTGACCCGTTCAATTGCCAGTGACCGGATCTGCTGTGCCATCGTCAGATCATCGCCGAGCCAGCCCCTGACACTCTCCAGTGCATTCCGCAACCTGTCGTCGAGCGTTCGGATGAAATCCGCCCTAGTCTGATCTAGCAAGTCTTCAAGAGAGGATTGCCCACGATCCTTGATGAGCAAGATTATCATCAGTCGCAAAACGTCGCGTGCTTTGTCCGCAGTCGGATAAAGATCGTTCCACAGGTCTTGATCCACACCTGCGGGTTTTGGCGGCACCGCGATGATCGCAAGGAACTCGGGGCCACCGGTTTCCGGAATCAAAGTTGTTACAAGCTTTTGTGCGAAACCTTCGACCTCTGGGGGAAGTGTGTCAGTTTGACCTGAGACGTAAAGCGCAATCTTGGCGAATGGCGCTATGACGTCTTTGTCGTCCAAAAAGCTGCTTGCCAGTTCCAGAACCAGTTCGGCGCGACGTTCCTGCAAAACATTGATGAGTTCAAGGATGCCTTCGATCCCGCCGCGCAGCCCCGCTTCGATGCGATGGCCGGGGTCGGACGCGGCCCGGAACAGTGCATCAAGGAAGCGGCGGCCGGCTGCGAAAACCTCGCTGACCGCGAGCGTGAATGCGATGGCGTCGGCGGCGCCGATAGCGCGGGCGAGCGCGGCGTCAAAGGCGACAAGCGTGCAATGGAGGTCCGGAAAAATCTTTGCGAACGAAATATCGCCCAGAAACTTTGCAGGCACTTTGCCGGCGAAACTCGCGATGTCGCGGTCCAGTTTATTCCAGCCTTCGCGAATGTCGTGTACCGCCTCGGCAAGCGGAACGATCACCGTTGTGCGAACCAGATCGACCGTCTCATCCAAGGCCGAAACCGCATCGCCAACCGCATCGTCAACCTGTCCGATGGCTGATTGCACTTCCTTTGCACCGTATTTGGCGTTCTCGGCGAGCTCGGGCATGCCGCTTGATGGTGGGTCAAGTTTCTCGATGAACTCAAAAAGTTGCTTTATGCTGACGAGGCCAAGGATCTTGGCGTTGCCATCGACAATGTCGCTGTAGAGTTTCTGGGCGTCCTTGATCGTCTGCTCGATATTCGGATCGATAAGCACCGGCGTCGCCTTGGTGCAGAGCGACGGCAAATTCTCGGCCTTTGGTGCCTGCCCGTTCTCGGGCGTTGCTGGCACCAGTTTTTCGCCGATATCAAACGCCTTTGCGACGGACAACAGCCGGTCGCAGGCGAGAGGAATGGTCGGATCAAGCCGATCTGACCATGTCAGAACACCCCGGCTGCGCGACAACCCGACCACATGTCCAGAGGGGCGATAGATACCACCCGCGTTGTCACCCTTGTCGCCCATAGTCAGCTTGAGCTGGTCAACTAAGGCGAGATAGGTTTCAGCAACATTGCCTTCGACAGCATACTGAACCGGCCCGTTTGCGTTGGTGGAGGCCGGAAGACCGAATTCGACGAAATGCGCATCCGGCATGGCGCGCAGGAACCGGTTGTCCTTAACCTGCCCGGCACGCGCACCCGACAGCGGCCTTCCGATCAAGCGCTCAGCCTGGCGGACGCGGATTCGGCAGCATTCGAGTGCGGGGTAGAATGGCGGTTGATCAGCGCCTTGCAGAACCGGGTCGCTTCGGAAGATCGTTTCCTGCCGGGACCAGACACGGGCAGTCACTGTATCTTCGGGCTGCGACACGGTCCCTGACAAGCCGGTTGCACAAAGTGTCCAAAGCTGTGTTTCGGCGCTCGCACTCCCCGCCTCTTTTTCCGCAGCATAGCGCCTTTTGCCTCCACCCATATCAAGCGTACGGACATGAGTGATCGGGTCGAAGTCCTTTTGGTTATCGCTTGCCGACAGCGGGTCGGGTGTTGGTAAATCATTGTAGTAGGCTGCCAGCAGCTCCAATGTCTGGCGGTCGTTGGCCGCAACGTTGTCGACGAAGATCAGCGGCATGTCTGTCAAAGTACCGTCGAGGTCGAGTTCGAAACGGATATTGGCGTCGGGTAGCTTCGCTGTCCTCGGCCAGAAGACGAGCCCCTTTGCGCCTTGCGCCATCTGAATACGCCCGCCCGGCAGGGTAATCGCACCGTTGGTATCTCGGATAGGATCGTCCGACGGATCGACGATATCGGGTGTTTGGGTCGTCAGGTTTTTCAGCCTTTCGACCGGGAAACGGCGGCCCTGGGCGGGTTGCTTCAATGCCGGGAACAGTTTCTCGGCTTTCCCGACACGGATAAAGAGCCGCTGACGCAGGGCGGCACGGATCGCACCGGTGATGTCGATAAAGAACTCGCGTTCAGTGACCTGCACCAGCGAGGCACGTTGACCGATGGGCCAAAGGAACCCTTTGTAGACGATCTCGCAATGCACGTCTCGCCCGAGGTTTGTCCATTGCTGCCAACTCTCGACCGACGCGGCGTCGAATAAGGCCTCGCCATGACTGTCAAAGGCAGCGGCAAAAGGCTCGAAACTGCTGGCGTGGCGGAGAGTGCCGCCAATGGGCGTCAGCGACAGTTCGATGGTCTGAAGCGTGCGTGGCTCGTAAAGCGCGCTGCCGTGTTCCACGTCGGCAAGGCGATAGCGCTGTTCGGGTTCGGATTGCCCCGCATCGGCGACAAGCTGGCCGTTGGGCTTGCGACGCCCCAAAACGGGAAGGCCCCATACAGAACTGAGAAGGACCAGTTCGTGGCGCGCATAAGCATCAATGGCACCGCGAAACTTCATATCGCGCGCTTTGATGGCGGCGAGGCGTGCTTTTTCCCCCGATAGGTAGGCATAGAGCCTAGAAATCGCAGGCTGCGTGGGCAGCGGGTTTTCTAGGTTCTGCGTACCGAGGGCACGGGTCTGGGTCTCATGCGCTCCAAGATGCCACGGGGCGACGGGCCCACGCGGCGGTGCGCTTGCACCAGGAAAGCGTCCCCCCTCGGCGCTCGCAGGATAGACTTGGCCAGCGTTTGCATCGGATTGGAAGTTCTTGCGCTGGACCCGCGCCGCAAACACGTCGGGGCGCAAGTCGGGTGAGTGCACGGCACGTAGATTTGGGTCCACTTCGTCCACCAGGAAATCCGCCGACCATAGCGGCACGTATGGTTGGTGACCGAAGGTCGAAAACGGGCGGCACCCCGAGTTTTTGTTCACCTTGCTATCGTCTTTAACGGAGCAATATATACCATCGGGGATTTTGCCGGTCCGCGTGATAACCACGGCGTTCTGATCTGGCGACAACGTCAATCGCGCGGGGATTTCGATGGCCGTTTCTCGCAAGTGCGGAGGGTCTTTCAGAGATCTGGCGACTTCTCCCAAGCGCGTGCCAGAGGTAACGAACGGACCTGAGCTGAACTCAAGAAGGTCTAAACGCGCGCCCTGCGACAGGTCGAGGCGGCGGCGGGAAGCAAGGTCTATCCGTCCCGCTTCGCTTGGGCGATACACGGCCTGGGCACGGCGAACGACCGAGAGCTCAAAGTCGGAAAACCGCGTCAGACCGTCTAGGGTGAAGTCTAGCCGTTCCCTTACCTCCTCGGCCAACGCGTCTGTTGGGACATCGAGCGTTTCGACCCTGTTGCGTGCGACCGAGATTCCATCCCGGCACCGAACGCGGAACGCTAAACGCGAGGGGTTCGAGATGCGGCCACGGGCGGGTATATCGACGGGTTCTTTGCCCTTGAGCGCTTCAATAAACCTCGTCCTTGCGGCATCGCGATCTTCTTGGAGCGACTCAACGGTCAGTCCAATCTGGCTCATCCAGCGCGGGAAATCGTTTTGGCCGTCCGTAATACCTAGCGCATCGACGCTTACGATTTCAATCCGCTGCGGCGCCAGATCTGCAATATTCTGGCTCGCGCCTTTCAGGGTACGATCCAGAACCATGTCGCGATAAACGGTGCGGAACAGTTGGTAGCTCGGGTACAACGTTTCGAGGCGCTGCTCTAGCGCAAGTGCGCCTTCGAAAGTCTGATGCGCTTGCTTTATACGTCGCATCTCATGCGTCAGTGCCGCATGTTGGAGTGCATTGGCTTCTACATGGAGCGCTTTCGCCGCGTCCCGCACCCCTTCGAGGAGCCGATTTGCCTGATCCTCGAGCTGATCCCGGAAGGATTGACGCCAGGCTTTCTGCGCAACGCGCATCACGTCAGGGTCAAGCGCGTAGGGTCCGATGTAGACATGCTGATCCGCTGGTGCACCCGGCAAGTTTGCCAATCCGGCGGCGAAGCTTGCGGTCAGAGCTGCGAAAGGGCGCGGGGTCATTTTTCCTCCGGCCGGTTTTCCCTTGTCCTTCGCCAAAGCGGTGGATTCCTCGGCCGCGATTTTTGCTGAATTCAACGCAGTCCGAAATTTCTCGCGCGGGTCATCCAGTTTGAAGATGCCCAGAAGATCGACGACCTGTTGCCGGTCATTGGGATCAAGCACCCATCCATTGCCCTGCTCTTCCGCTGTCAGAAAGACCCGTTCTGTAGTGAATTTGACCCCCTCCGTCGTCCCGTTTCGCGCGACTGTCATGATCGCGTGCTTTTCGTCGCTCCCTGACGGTGCCTCGAAGATCACGTCGGGCAGTTCCTGAAGATTGGGGCGGAAAAATGCCTCCTCGAACAAATGCTGTCCGGGAAACTCGACAACCAGAACCGGGCGACTGTCACGCACGTCATGGCTGCCATCAAGTTCACGGTCAGTCGTGATCCGGCAGGAGGCATTGCGGCGCACCAGTTCTGTGCGATCGCGTTGCATCGAAAGGGCGAGGTCCCCAAAGCGGAAGGTCAACCCAAGAAGGTTATCCGATTTCGCCGCGATAAGCGCAGCGTCGGATAGATCGAATTGCGCGATCTCCGCAGCGTCTGAGGGCGCTGCAAGGCGGATATAGCTGGTTTGCGGCGGCGGCAACTCGCCCGGCGAGTAAAACAGTGTAAGCGAGGTGGGCGCAAAGGTTAGCCGGTTGAAGTCGGCGTCCGGAAGCGTGACGGCAGCTTCGCGCAACACGCCATTGATTTCGATCCAGTCGGTCCGTGGACGCCGCCGCGGGATGAACGGACCATTCTCGCGTCGGCCCCAAGAAAAGGTCGCTTGAACCTGGTCGCCGTGGCGTTGGCGAAACGGATCATCTGCGGCAACTTCAGCATCCCCGTTAACAGCGTCATCTTCAGGTGCTGGCCCACGAAATCCGATCGGACCGATGGCGCATTCGACCCGCCAGTGTTTGCTGGCATGGCCGGTGAAGTCGGCGCTAAAGCCGATATTGCCGACGCGTTCGGCGTAGTCGAAATCGTTCATGCGAGCGGGTGCATCCACCCGTTCCATCAATCGCCCACGAAGCTTGTTGAAGGGCCCGGCGGCGGCTTTTGCCGAACCCGTAACCTGAACCAGTGCCCAATCGGTAAGAAGCGAAGCTTCGGCGCGTAGTTGACCAGGTTTGATCTTACCCGCCTCTATTTGTGTGGGTTCCAAGATGCGAAACCGCACCTTACTGGTGCGGCGGGCATCGGGATCGATGTAAAGTGTCAGGCCGGGCGCTTCCCCCCTTCCCTTGAAGGCCAACGGCGCATCGCCCGGCGCGACGTTGGACCAGCCTACAAGTTCGAATGCCTCCATCGCGGCTGAAGGACCCGCACGTTCTTGCGCATCGGGTCCATCATCTTCGGCCGGGTTTTCCGGTTGCTCAGGAATGTCCGCAAGGGTTTCACCGCCAACCGGCTGCCACCGCATAAGGAAATTCGAAAGCTGAAGTTCCGGCGCCAGAGCGTTGAGAAAAACGCCGTCTCGGGCGACACGCCATGTTCCGAACTGGTCGAAAGACAACAAAACATTGCGGCTTGCGTCCCTGTCTTCGTAACCGACCTGTCCGTTGAAGACGAGCTTGAGGGTAGATGTGATCCGGCCTGCATCGACGAGCAGGTCGAAACCAAGCGGCGATTCCTCTTCGGTTCCGCGCGTAGGGGCTCGATCGATCCAGCGGTCGAGCCGCAGGAACTCTCCCACCTTTGCGGTGGCGTCATACCCTTCCGCCGGTTCCAACTCGAACCAGCGCTTTGAGGTGGGCGCGCTTCGCAACGACCAGATGTCCGTTTCCACGCGGATCGTGTAGACCCTTCGCATTGGCACGTCATCAACGGTAAGCTTCTTTAACCGCGCCGCAATGACCTCTCCCACCAATTCCGGATGCTGCTCCATGTCTTCGAAGAGCCTACGTCCTTCGGCATCCAATTCCAGATGCTCGTCAAAGATGAAATGGACCGTTCGTCCGGAGACCCGCCCATACGACACGTCATGCAACGTTACAGTATAGCGTCGGCGACCACTCTTTATGATCTGATTGCGAAACCGGACTTTCGTGTGGGGCCCAAATCGATCCGTCTCGATACTCCAGGTCGACCCACTTACCTGCTCCTCGTCGAGCGCTTCATTGCCGTTTTTGTCGAGCACGGCGCGCGATCGCCGTACTGCGGTTACACCCAATCGAGACCAGAACGCGCGACGATCCCGCGACAGCCCGCTCTGAATCGCAACCTTGAGTAATCCTCCGGTGTCGGAAATATCGAGATCTACGTGCTCCGGCTCGAGCACGGCAAGGTTGAATAAGAATTCAGCTTGAGCCGCGATTGGAACGGATATGGCAGCGCTAATAAACCCTCGCCGCGTTAGTTTGGCATCTGCTAATTTGCCAACTACCGAAATCGAATCATCGCTCCCACCAATAGACAATGCCTACCTCAAAAATTGATGCTGGAAATAGCTTGAGAGTAGTTGCCAACTGCCGCAGCTGTCAATTTTGTTTGTTTTTGGCGGTGAGCTGGGATGATTTTTATAGTATTTCTTCCTAATATCAGCTTCCCTAGGGCGCTTTTTCGTAACCTCAAAAGATACATTTGACGCATCTTGTGAATGGACTGCAATCAATCAAAAGTCGTTCTCAAGTATACAGAAATCGCATGGCAACTTGAGGAGCAATCAAAAAACTAAATCTCCAAAAGTCCGGGAGGCCAACGGTCTTCCCATCAGCAATCGCACTCACAGCGTTCGTCATTTATTGGCTATGAGCCCTGATCCTAGGTCATGTTGACAAATGGCGGAGCCAAATGCGGATTGACGTGATGTCGACGAAGCCGAGGAAGCTTTCAGCAGTTTTGTCGTAACGTGTCGCGACACGGCGGGCATTCTTCAGCTTGTTGAAGCATCTCACAACTAGGTTCCGTAGTCGATACAGTGGGCGATCAACACCGACACGCTTCTTTCGCGACTTCCGCATTGGGATCACAGGTTGGATATATCGGCTGCGCATTTGGTCGCGAATGCTGTCGGCGTCGTACCCCTTGTCGGCCAGCAGTACTAAGGGTTCCGGCAGATTGTCGTCCATGATGAGATCGAAGCCAAGATAATCGGACGTCTGGCCAGGTGTGATGTCAGTTCTCATCGGCAGACCGGCCGCATTCACCCGGAGATGGATCTTGGTCGTGAAGCCACCCTTTGAGCGGCCAAAACCCTGTCGCGGAGTCCCCTTTAGCGCCCGCTGCCTGATGATGGGCGCGAACCACGGTGCTGTCGACCATTTGCAGGGCATCTGGAACGATCCTGCTCTCGATCAGCGCCTCTAGGATCTGTTCCCAGAGGCCAACAAGTGTCCAACGCCGGAATTGCCGATAGACACTCGACCATTTCCCGAACTCTTCAGGAAGGTCCCGCCACGGTGCGCCGGTACGTGCTATCCAGAAAACGCCGTCAAGGACAAGGCGGTGGTTAGTAGGTTTTCGCCCATTCGGGGCGCGAACGGAAAGAATGAACTGTTCAAAGAACGCCCACTCCTCGTCCGACATCAAATCTCGTGCCAAGCTGGTCTCCATCGCAGATGTCAGCTTGAATCATGCTCAAAGCCTGATGTGAATCCCTTTTGTCAACACGACCTAGCTCAAAGAAGAAGCAAATAGCTGGAACTACAAATGTCCAAATTTCTTGATTTGAAAGGTGTTCTGGACCTATCGTCGTAGGTGTGGGGTGAAACTATGCTGCGGTTTTTTTATGAAAACATGGTTTTCAATCGGGTCAGGCGGACTCAAAAAATGATGCGCCTTGTTCTAGGCCTTTTAACATATTCTTGGGCTATTTTTTCGGCTTCCTTGATTTGGGCCGAGGACATACCAGTGATCGACCTGTCCCAGGTCGAGAGTAAGGAAACGGTTGATCGTAGAGAAGACTTGTCACCCCAAGCTTGGCGAATGGCAGTGTTTTTCGCGCGTGATACAAGTATCACCGATTTATCTATCGGGCACGCCTATGTAGCTCTTTTGACATTTCGAGAGGACACGGAGTCATTCGTTACGGACGGTGTTTTTGGTCTTTATCCCGACAAGGACGAAAAATTCAGTCTTGGTAAAATGCCTGGAGGGATTGATTTAAGACCATTGGATGAGAGACCGGATTCGGCGCTACTTGTCTGGATAAATCCCGCCCAGCACCAAGCTATTGAAGAAATTGCCCAGAAATTTGAGAAAGCTGGCGAGTACCAACTTCTTCTGAATGACTGCGTGTCATTGATGTCGGAAGTGGCGACTGCAGCAGGTTTAACGAAATCGCCAATTACTCTACACCCGTGGGCCTATGTAAACGACCTGATGTTTCTGAATAACTAATTGGGATTGATGCGCCGATACAATAATCTGTCAGCCCGTTTTTGCTATTCTGTTGAGAGTGTTGCGCCGAACTAATCAGAACCAAAGTATTGAGTAAGTTGAAGTCATCCCACTTTTTAAAGAGCTAGATATTTCATTTCTTGGGGGCATGATCGTTGAGGTCTAAGACAGCTAAAACCGTTTCCATACTGACAGAGTCGATTGAAAAAGGCGAACAGACGCGTCGGGCGTATCTTGGATCAGCCCTCGTCGTGCCCGTCGTCGCGCAAACCGGCCACCTTGGCGCGAATGAGCAGCTACAACTTGAAGATGTTGATCTCGGTATCTCGCATGCGGACGGCTTGCTCAAAGCTGCCATACAGCGTGGACCGTCGCGGGAACGGCGAACGTTCTGGATGCGGCGGGGGTCTTCGACCGCTCCCATTAGCCCGATGAATTCAGCTAAATTCACAAAGACACATAGAAAGGAAGGAGTTATGAAAAAGTTTGCGACAGCTGTTACGGCCGCTGCCCTCCTGTTCGGAGCGGGGTCGGCTTTTGCTCAAGTGGTGATAACTGGACATGGCGTGTTCGCTGATTGCGATGCTGCATGGAAGTACCGCGACGGACCGCTCGTCGAAATGCTCGATGCCGAATTCGCCAACTATGACGCGGATGTGGAACAGCGCATCCAGAACACTATCGCGCTCTTTGAGCAACACCGCGCGGCGGCCGAGGCCGCTTACGCGGCAGCTGACGCTGACCAGCAGAAACGGATCGCGCTTACCATCGGCAAATGGCTATTCCTTGAGGCAGTCAGCAACCTCAGCACGAATTCACTGCCAAAGGAGGTGAAGGACGCTTATAGCGAAGCACAGCTCAAAGTCTTCCAGCAAGTCATCGATTCCAGCAATGGCCTTAAGGTCGAGGTCGCCGCGTCTATCGCCACAGGCAATCCACCGGACAACATCCTTTCAGATCAAGCTGCGGACCTCATGCTTGGCATCTTGGGCAAATACTTTGGTCCAGTAGGTCAGTTTCTGACAGGGGCTGCAAAGGCCGGTGTCGACAGCGCGGTGCATTACTGGGAAACCCAGCCAATTAAGGATGTCGCGGAGCAGGAGGCTGCAATATTCGCTGCGGCCATCACGAAAATGCACGTCCGGTCGAAGGCTGAAAAGATCGCAGGGATTAATGTCGTGAAAAATGAGATCGACGCCACGTGCGGGTAGGAAAACGGGAATCCGTTGATACTCTCTCAAAGAATTCACAAGGCGACCTCTTCGAAATTGCGATACAAAGTGCTTAAGTCTGAGTGTTTGATCCGAAATTGGCTTCTTCGCTTTAACAGCGGTTTTTTACTGTCAGCCTTCTCCATTTTGATGCCCGGGTCGTAGTAGGCACTGCCCGCCGCAATGGCTTTCAGCAACAAAAGAACATCTGTTTCCTCGCAAAGCTGAACCACACCACCATACTTATAGAACGGTGGTGGTGATTTCATAATTGATGGCACATACGCAGCTTTGGCATGCTTGCGGTTCCAGTGGGCCATGATGTCCCTGAATGACCAAGTTGCGCCTGGTTCTCCGTATTTATCAACGAGCACGATACAGCCGTCTAAGTCTTCAATTTTTCCTTTCGCGGCATCAAACCCCTCAAGTCTCAGCGCCAAACCGGTATCCGGGTGATGTTCCTTGGTGTTGGTATACACCCCACCGAAGTTTATCCGCCCCTTTTTTCCGCTTTTGTCGGGATAACCAAAACGCCGCAGGAATGCTTCGACACCGGCATCACGGTAGAAGCCTCCTGTTGGCTCAGGCGTCATCAGCGTGACGGGAGATTTAGCTATGTACCTCTCGAAATCTCTCACACCGTATTGCTTGAGCTCCCAACCCAAAAAATCTGGTTCAGCGTAACCATTTGGAGAAATACCCAATTTGGCTTCAAGCGTGTAACCGCCGCCATTTCTGGCGCTATAAGGTTCTGGTTGTCCGGATTTTCCAATTTTGCACGATGCGATCCACTCTTCATCATAAATGTTCTTCAGAGCCGCCAACAAGGCAGCTCGGGTGTCCTGCACGCCAGACCTTAGTTGTGTCAGTTCTAGGAATACGCCACTGGTCGAGAGTACCCCCGCGAGCTCACTTAGCCTAATTGCAGCAGGGTGATCCCGACCAAAGACATCGCCTAACACTCTTCCGTCGTCGCAGATTCCCAAGATCAGCACTCGGCCCTCTGCTCGACTAGTCATGAGTGAGTTGGGACCGTTTTTTGTTCCGCGCAAGAAACCGGACATCCGAACCTCTGGATACTTAGGATAAAGTATCAACTGAGCATCTGGAGCCGACTCTGGTTTTCCAGAAGTTACCCAAAAAAAGTTCACTGGTGCTTTTGCACGATCACGCACGGACCCTGCCACATGAGTTACATCATCTTTGATGCTCCCATGAGGAATAATGTTCAGGGCACCAAAGCCTCCTCCGAGATACACTTGGTTCTTTGAATTGTCATTTGCAGCAAGCGGTTTAGCGTAAAATCTTACCGCGCCGAAACTACTCAGCAATTCTATGAAACTACTCAGTGGGCACGTCATAGGGATTCGACTTCATTTTGAGGAGATAAAATATCGAAGAGCCGAAAATCGGCTCTATCAACAGTCAACTGTAATCGTCTTCCAGAGTTGAATGATCCGCTTTGTGCTCGTCGAGGCGCATCTCTACCACGGTGAACGCCCTTCGTTTCTGCGATACCTCGAAATGAAGCCGGCGTGACCTCGGCAAAGAGTAAAGGCTTTCTATAGAGAGCTTGCAGATCGGTTCCAAAGAACTCGTCTGGTGAAGTCATCCGCGATTCCAAAACCAAGTACAGGTAGCGAATACCTGCAGCAAAAGCATCAACAACTGTCTTCCCATGAGACTTCGTATCGAGTCCAAAGTGTTGCCCGGGACGGCTTCGTGGCTTAGCGAAGGGCTCAGGATCGCTCAGAGCATCCAACGGAAATGGTTCTAAGTCCTTGCCACTCCGCCAAGGGCGGAAATTGCGCATAGGATACTTCCGCTTAAACTCCACTATGCTTAACCCATTGTCTTCGCTGTAGAACACTGCGTCCAAATCGCGAATGTTTGAAACAATTTCAGCCTTCATCAAGCAGTTCATCGCAGCTCGGCTGGCAAAGCCACCGGCAAGCACTGCCTCATCAATCACGTGAAGATACTTCATCACACGATTTTCGACTTTGCTTTCGGATTTGGAGCAATAGTCTTTGAACTTCACATTCGCGCGTTCGCAACCAGCCTGCAGCCAATTCTCGGAGTTATGCATTGCCCGAAAGGATCGTCCATCAAACTCAAAGAGTCCTGTTTTCCAACCTTTGCTACTGACGTGCTCAATAAAATTCTGATCAACCGAATTCAGACCATTTCTGACATCTTTCAAAGCAACTGGTTTTCCGTCGCGCTCGCCGGTGATCCAGCCAGTTGTAAAGCCTGCGGAAGGCTTTCTCGCTATCATCGCAGGACAGATAAACTCTTCAAAATGCAGCTCAAACAGCAAGCTTCGGAGACGAAGATCCGTGTCCATGCGAAGCAACAGGTTAATTAGTTGTTTTCGATCAATATTCATTAGGAATTACTGTCGTTTTTTCGTCAGAGGACAACCAAAACGACAAGGAGTCAATTACCCTTATTAAGGGAAGGTGTTCGCGCCCTTTCAACGCGCACTCCCACACAACACCTACCCTCCAGCCCAAGTTCAGTATCTCAGCCTCCACACGCCGGTCACGCTCTTGATTTCCAGTAATCTTGGCCCGCCAGAACTCTTGACGAGTAGCGGGCCAGCGAAACAAAGGGCAGTTGTGTCCATGCCAAAAACAGCCATGCACAAAAATTACGGCCCTGTGCTTCTTGAAGACTAGATCAGGTTTCCCGGGCAAGGAGGAGGAGTGCAGCCTGTAACGAAAACCTCGCGCATGTAGCGCCTTTCGTATCACCAACTCAGGCTTCGTGTCCCTGCTTTTGATAGCTGCCATGTTCCTTCGGCGCGTAGCTTTGTCGTGAACATCAGCCAACTTTCTTGAGCGATGCTGAACGGTTCATAACGTCAAAAACATGAGGTGCCATGAGATTTGCCACCTCCGCAAACACTGGAACTGCCACCGAGTTACCGAACTGCTTATATGCTTGAGTATCAGAAACTGGGATACGGAAATCTTCGGGATATCCCATAAGACGTGCGCACTCTCGTGGCGTTAAACGGCGAGGGTTGTTACCTTCTCCACGACTTACGAGGATCTCTGAACCGTCTTTATAGTAGCGAGCGGACAGCGTTCTCGAGATGCTATCCCCATCAACCATGCCAAAACCAAAACCATTACCTTTGGCCTTATGTTTCGCCGCATATCCCTGCAAATACGCCCAGAGTTTATCAGTAAGAGTATATTTGGAGTTCACCTTTGCGTCGATGCCGATAGTAAAATGTCCTTCAGCAGACTCCGTGCCATCTTCTGGGTGCAAGATATCGCGCATGCGTCGACGCCCATATTCAGGCAAATACAAATCATCGAAGGAAAAGTCTGTTTTCTCTCGAAAACCAACCATGACAATTCGTTCACGGTGCTGCGGAACGTAGTGGCCAGCGTCAATGATCCGAGTATCGAGCGTGTAGCCAAGCTCTTCAGTCAGCTTCCTTTTGATGACATCGAAAGTCCTGCCTTTGTCATGGCTCTTTAGATTTTTCACGTTCTCCAGCATGAAAGCCGCCGGCCGGTGATGCATCAGTATCCGCAGTACATCGAAGAACAACGTTCCTTGGGTCTCATCTGCGAAACCATGCGCTCTTCCTAGCGCATTCTTTTTGGAAACACCTGCGATAGAGAACGGTTGGCAGGGAAACCCGGCAACTAGTACGTCGTGCTCTGGTATGTCTTCTGCGTTGACTTCCTGAATGTCTCCAACAACGGGCCGGTTGTCCGGAAAGTTTGCCAGATAGGTTTGTTGTGCGAAACGATCCCATTCTGAGGTAAACACGCAACGGCCGCCTGCACTCTCCATAGCCTTCCGAAGACCGCCGATTCCAGCGAACAGGTCGATAAAAGCAAATGATCCCTCGTGGTTCACCTGTCGGTTTTCGATTTCAAGCTCAAGAAGACGGATCACGCTGTCTCGCGGGGTTTCTTCACCGCGCTTCCATCGATAGATATGTCCTTCAGAATACCCAAGTCGCTTGGCTGCTTCAGCTACACTGTAGCCAGCCTTCGTCAATAGCTGAGAAAAGTCCTGCACGTGTCACCTCTGGGTATTTTTTTGACACTATGTGGTTAAAATCCCCCTAGCTCAAGAACAAAAGCAGTATATTTGACCAGATTGACGGATCTCTTAGCAACAATCTACAGCTAAACTTCTCCCTGTTGGACACGGCCAGGGAATGAATGGGCGATCGAAGGAGCTGCGGCCTGATCCACCTTTGGAATCCCCAGACTAGATGGGTGGTCCGTCTTCGGAAAACAAAGGCACTTCTGAACTAACCCTTTTCTGCTCCAATCGGCCAGCCTCATAAGCACTTTTTACTAAATTTCGAAACTTAGGCGGCAAAACAGACCTCAGAACTCTCGAAATCAATTGAATTATCTGGCTCTGCCGAATGACCTCTGCCCTCAAACTCTCATTCTCTTTTTTTAACTCGACAATTTTTCGTGCGTCATCGGAAAGCAAGGCGTGGGTTATGGCATCGGCATCCGCCTTCGCGCCTTCAAAAACGCGATCCATCATCGCCTCGGCATCTCTCCGCGCAACCTCTTCGATGTGCTTAGACGCCAAGATCGCCTCGTTTGATGCACGTTCGCCTGCCTTCTCGATTAGCTTAGATGCTGTTTTCTGAAGAGTGGTGTCTCCGAACTGGTCTAATTTCTCATCATCAAGTTGGCGATCAACCTCAGCTCGGAGTTTTTGTGCTTCCTGCTGTGCCGCGTATTCCTCGGGCGAGAGGCAGTCAGGGTCATTGCCTCGCTTTCTTTTGCCTCGCTCAGCCCACTTGATGTGGGCGCTGTCCTGAAGATGTTCGTGCCAGGCGTCCTGCAAAGCGCGCCCTTGAAACTTACCGCTGTCGTTCCAGATCATCACTGGTTTGCCAGACTTGTCCAACACGGTAACCATATCGCCTGTTTTGCTATCTCGTTTGCGTTTTTCTCGCTTTTGGTACCGTCTCCGGGCATTCTCCTTGCTGAACTTTGACAAGCTGACCCATTGTGTGACACCCGCTTTCGTGTGTTTTTCATAGCGTGGCGCGAAAAAGACATCGACGCCATGCCGACCAACTTCATCACGATCAAGGCGCGCGTGGAACACTGCATTCCCACCGTAGGTCAGGTTGATGAATTCCACCGCTTGTCGAAGCATTATTCGCTCCCACTTTGCGTCCAACTCCAGGTCAGTTGGGTATTGAAGAAACGCGTGAAGAAACTCTTTCTTGGCGGCCTTGCTCTTGCGCGCTCCTGCTATGTGGGATTGGAGCGCATCCCAAATGGTGAAGTTGGTATCAGCTGGCCTCGGGCGAATGAAACGATCAATGCAAAGGAGACGATCTTTCCGAGACCGGTTTGCTCGAGTTTCCCGGTCCGGATCGGGTGCCTCAAGTGCGGCATACGGAGAATAGATTAGCGGCGGCACGTCTCGCACTCGCCGTTTAGCTCCCGCATAATCCAGACGTTCTTCGTGGCTTTGCATCGCGGTCGCATATGCCAGATCACCGGACTTTACTCTTGCCGCACCCGACTTCCCCATAATGATCGCTCCGTTTCGGTTACTCTTTTTCAAAAAAGAGTAACCCGCTTACCCTTTTTTCATCCCGCCTGTGGCGTCTTCAAAAAGAGCGGTCGAGGGTATCCCTTCGAACCCACTCCGGCTCCGCCTGCGCAGATCGTTCCGATCTTTGCCAGCCGCCCACAAGGCGGCGCAAAACCCTTCTTCCTCCTGCCTCATGGTGGGCGATATCCAGATGAGTTTTGCCATGGTTGACCAATGAAATTTGCCGTTGTCTTGAGGGCGTGTATTGAGGGCATCAAACCAGTCCAACATCCTCAACGTCAGCTTGCGGGCCTACGGAACGTCGAAATAACGAACATCGCCAGGACCAACAGCGCCACATAGCTGGTTGTGATGGACCAAAGGATGATGACGGTTGAAGCAAGATAGAATTCGATACCAACGTTGCTGCCTAGAATACCATCTACGGCATAGCTCAGCAGAAAACCCCAAGTCAGCAAAGACAGGACGAGCGCCCAAGCTGCACCGAGATACCGCCGACCAAGCCGCTCGAGCCATCCCCTCTTCATTGTGGTGAACGGGCGAAAGAACGTGGTTGCCATATCGAACAGCAGGTTATCGAGAAACGTGGTCATTGCGCGACCTCCTCGACAAGCCAACCGGCATCACCTTTGAAGACATGCCCGCGAATATCCTTGATGCCTGCCTGCACCACAAAGCCATCATCGCGGAGCAGGTCGAAATTGTAGATGCACAAATAACCAATATTGGTTGGATGCTCCTCGCATGAAGTCAGCTCCACGTTCCTGGCCCGCATCTTCAACGAGAGCTGCAAGCCAGTAGGCATGTCTTCGATTGACCCATACTGAGCCAGTGCGGCAGCTTTGTCGGCCTCGATCCCGTTCAAATAGCCTTGCTCAATATCTGCAGCAGTTGGGCTGTCAGCTTTGCATCCGGCCAGAGCCAACAATGCCAACATAATAATGACCGTCCTTATCATTGTCGGTTTCCTTTCGATTTTGGACCTTTGAGGAGGCGCTGCGCACCTTGGCCGCCTCCGGCCTTGGTCACGCGGCCCACGGCAGCTGCTTGATTACTGATGATCCGTGTGGGTGCGGCAGTACCAACCACGTTGGATTCAAGGTTCATGGTGTTGGCTCTTTCTGTGAGCATCCCGGCGAGGGAAAGCACACGATCACCGAGCTCTGTAATCAGGCTGGACGCCACAATGACCAGGTAGAGCGTTACCAGAACGTACATACAGACCAGGCCCACCAGAATGATCACAGTGAACCAGGACCCACCCGCCGTCATGAAACCCAGGAAGCCCGAGAACAGCAGGAACAGGAAATCCATCCCGATCCGCATGATGATCAGGCTGGCAATGAAACCCAGGATAATGAACAGTGGTCTCAGAGCCGCTCCAAGGATCGAGGTCAAAATGCCTGCCGCCGGGCCAATCAATGTTCCGTCTCGGGCGGGCGCAAAATATGCGAGAACTGCCAGAGGTGCTGCGAACAGAATTTCAATGACCGTCAGCAGCCAGGACAGAACGGCGGCGAAGAAATACACGAGCGGTATCGCCGGAATGATCGCGATCAAGACGAAACCGAAGATCAGCAGCGCCCACCCGACTGGGTAAAGCAGATACTCGGCGACATATCCGAGACCCTTTGCAAGCCCCCCAAACATCGAAACACCATCCGCAACAGCACCGGCGGCAATCATAGTGCCGCCCACGGCCGAGATCTGTTTGCCTACCGTGATCACGTCCGCCATCGGATCAAGGTAGGTCGCGGTGTCGCCGCCATCTGTGACTGTGAAGACTTCAAGTAAAACTTGGTACAGACGATAGAACCACCCGCTGGTTTCGCTATTCCCAGCGTCAATCACTGTCGCAGTCGCACCGGGTTCATAGGTGCCCAGCTCGGTCACGAAGCCTTCGAATTGCTCAAGGTATCCGAAGTCATCGTTAACCTTCTGGAACATGGCGGCATCGACGGAGCCTGTCATTCGCGACAACAGCCCGCCAAAGTAGTCGTTAATGCCATTGTCGAAATTGGTGTAAATCTGAAGCTCGGCTGCGGTTCCAGTGGATGTGTAAGCAGCCATGGTAATGCCGCGATGCCAGCTCAACGCGAACGGCCAGCCGAGAGTGTCCACTTCATCTAGCAGATCGGCGTGAAGCGCCTCGTACTCGGTGTTCGACAAGCCTCCAGATGTGATGCCGGCCATGTAGTTGGCAAAAGCGTTCGAAACTGCGTCATCCATCAAGGTTTGGATGGCGTCTCGGTCGCGCTCTCCGGCGAAAGTCAAATCTGCGATCTGGGATGCCACAGGCAGCAGATTACCGGTGATGGCACCGTCAGCTGCTTGGTATCGATTGAGCAGAACACCTGAACCAACTCGCGTTGCGAAGTCGGCACTGCTTTCGCCATCGGCAGTTGCAATGTACTCGACCTGGTGCGAAACGCTGGCGCAGAGATTGTCGGCGCGGCCATAAGACCCGCCCTCATCTGAGTAATAGATCTGACGTTCCAAGTGCGTGTATTCAGTCGAGTTTATGCCCAGAAAACCTGTCCGCGCAACGCCATAACTGCCAGCATCTACAACGCGCTGAGTCGTCCCTGCTGGCCTTTGTGCAAGGATCGCAAGACGATCCATTTGGCGTTGGCAAAGTTCGCCGTGGGCAAGCGCATAAAGCGTATTCGCGAACTGCTGGTTGATCAGGTAGTCGGTTTCCGAAAGCGGCGCACTTGCAGCGAGGACAGGCTCGTCCCGCAGCGCACCATCAGCAACAGTACGCCACGCCACGTCGCCCAGGGCCGATCCTTGAACGCTCAGCCAGATCAGAGCGAGCTGCGCCACTGTCAGCCCGCCTTGGATGGGAACGAACGCGATTGCCCCCACAAGAATGCGAACGATAGTGTACTTTGTGTCCGACTGGTTGCCGAAGGTTTTGCCATCGGCGGCGGTGTCGAAGACAAGCACGTAAGTCGTATAGCTGCCGACGATCAGAGCAAGCAAAAGGCACGCCGTATTGAAGATCGAAATCAAGTCTGTGAGCAGCGTTACATCTGTCAAAGACCCACCTTCACCGGACACAAATTCCACCACGCCACCAAAAACACGCGTCAGAAGATCCACCGCATAATCGTTATCTGAAAGATTGAAGAGATCACTGAACTCCATGGTGCCTCCGTGGTGCTTCAAACACCGCTGCTCGATGGTATTGGGGGAGGTGTTCGTAGCCTGCTTCCAACACTCTCGATGCAGTGCTTCGAGGAAGTGGCCCGGCAACGATCAAGAGTGGCGCTTGTGCTGTGAATTCTGGCAGGGATCCGTCGCTATAGCGACGGGTGTCAATGAACAGCACATCAGTCGAGATTTCATTGGCGATTTCATCGACCACCACCACATTTCTGCGTTGATTTAGCCGAAACGTCTCACGTGCTAGGCTCAAACGCCTCGCATCTGGATCAGTGCAGAAAATCTGACGCGTGCATGGCGCAAGATATGCGGCTCTAAGCCCCAAGCTGCAGCCCAGTTCAGCTACGGTCTTTCCTTGCCATAGCTCAGAAAGCCAATTGTTTTCTGTCAGTTCCTCGCCAAAGTTCAACTCCGTTACCAATTCTGGATGAGATTTGGCCGCTGCGGGGACTTTCAAACCTTCAGGAAACGCGAACGAACAGCCCTTAATTTGATTGGTGTTCATAATCCGGCTCCCTGAATCAGTTGCGGCCTAGAATTGTGATTGTGCTGACCACGCCGCCTCTCGGGATCACCAGGCGTTGGCCACCCATACTGGTGCGCTAACGACCACCGGATGTATCCTCGGACCATTGATTGATCTTCATTGTTGGTGGGCACCCATCGGCGCGGCATTAGGTAGCCGTGATCACTCCCATCACTACCGTGGATCGACAAACCGTGTAGCGGGGGAAAGCCGTTGTCGCTCAACCACTGATCCCAGGCCACAGTCTTCTCAGCATCGTCAGCTCTGACGACAACGAGCGTGCGTACCGGGCACTGTCGCGGCGGGCCGGATTGCCCCTGATCAGGCAAATCCGGCGCGCAAGCGCCTTTTTCTTTTGTTTTTTCTTGCTCTTTTTTTGGCGGACATTTCTGTCCGGGCTCTGAGGTCAGATTTGTCCGGGTTTTCGGACAAGAATGTCCGCCTTTGGCGGTTGGAAGGCGGACAATATTGTCCGGCTTTTTTTCCTCTTCTTGTTCGCGTAGTTCTTGAGCTGCGAGATGCGTTGCTTTGGTAGGGACGTATTCTGTCGAATGCCTGAGACCATTCCCGCGCTTAATATCGAACCACTTGCCGTCGAGTTCTTTAATCAAGCGCTGGATGGTCTTTTCGCTTTTTAGGCCAAGGTCTTCGCATACCTGCGAATGAGACGGCCAAGCCTTCCCTTCGTTCGGTCCTGCTTCCTTGTTGCAGCGCCAAACCGCCAAATAAGTCGCAAACTGGAATGCGCGCGGACTGAGCTCTGAATCGAGCAACAACAACCGTAACCACTGGAGCTGAACATCTTTGAATGGACGGAGCCTTTTCATGTTGCATCCGCCCGGAAACCGTTTACCGTTTCCTTGTAAGTCGTTGATTTCTCGTCGTGAACAAACGGGGTCCGTTTACAGTAAAACCGTTGAAAAACAGACCTCACTGGCGGATTGCAAATCCGTGTACACCGGTTCGATTCCGGTACTCGCCTCCATTTAGTTAATCACTAAATCCCGTAACACGTTGAAACTGTTTGCTTTCAATTGGTTACGTTGCGCCAAACCGTTAATTTCGCCAAAAATCCCGCAACATTTCCCGCAACACGATTTTTGCTGCAAAAACCACCTTACGTCGCTTGGTGGATGTCAAGAACAACACTCCTAGTGACTTGCGACGATTTACACCTATTGCGTGCTTGCCATAGGCATGGGAAACATTTCTAAGTTGAAGATTTGAATGAGACTTTGTGAATGGCATATCAAGATTTGCCGCTTAGCGCGCTTATTGTGAACCCAGCAAACGATCGGCATGGGGAGTTAGAAAACGAAACTGCTGCGATTGCCCAACTTTTTGCTCTGCGAGAGCAGCACATGAAAAACCTCGCAAAAGACCTAGCCAGCAAGGGCGAGATTTTCGAACCGCCTTTAGTCTACCCCAAGGACGGCAAGTTCATAGTTGCGGATGGTAACCGACGGACGACCTGCCTCAAGCTCATTACTGAACCCAGGCGAGCACCCACAGTCGAACTTCAACAGTATTTTCAAAAACTAAGAACTGAGTGGAACGGTACGCTCCCCGATACAATTGAATGCCGGGTGGAGGATGACCGCGACCGAGTGGACGACATACTTTTTCGACGTCACACAGGCGTTCAAAGCGGTATCGGTCAAAGCACTTGGGACGACCGGATGAAGAACAACTTTGTCGTCCGTACAGGAAAACATCGCGGGCTGAACATCGCTGATGAAGTTGAAAAGTTCCTTCGGCAAGAAAACCTCTTGCCACCGCAGAAAATTCCACGTTCTAACTTAAACCGTTTGCTGTCCGCCGAAAGCCTCCGCAATCGCCTTGGAATCTCTGTAAAAAAGAACAGCTTTGAGTTCATTCGAAATAAGAAGGAAGCTTTACAGGCACTAAGCCGTGTAGCGTCAGACCTCTCTAACCGTAAAGTAACACTTGATGATATTTGGGACGCTGAGTCCAAACTCAGGTACATTGATCAGTTGGAGCGCGAAGGCATATTGCCGACCGCCAGCAGCCCATCGCCGAAGCCCAAGCCCACTCCAATGCCGGGCCCGACTCCTCCAAATCCACAACCACCCTCACCAAAACCGCCAAAACCAACGGTCTGGCCGCATCTAATTCCAATTGTTGAGCACGGTATAACTTGGACAGCACAGCAGCACAGAGTTCGCGAGATATGGGAGGAGCTTCAATTCAAACTTGAGCTTCACCAGCATCCAAATGCTATTTCGGTTCTTCTTCGCGTGCTGCTTGAGCTTGGCGTGGAACATTATGTGAAAGTTAGGAACGTGAGCGCTGTGCACAAAAACGATAAGCTAGCACTTCGCATATCCAAGGTAGCTCAGCACATGTTGGACGATGGGTTAATTGACAACAAGTACCTCGGTGCACTCAAGAAGCTTCAACAGGGCGACGTTATTATTTCGATGGATACCTTGAACAGATACGTTCATTCGCCAAATTTTAGCGTTTCACCTGAACACCTAAAGATGCTTTGGGGTACGCTTTCTGATTTCATAATGCTCTGTCTAAAAGCCAAAACCTAGCACGAGAGAGAAAAACTAGGTCGAGCTATCCCGCAACAAATCCCGCAACATTTCCCCTGTGCAGCACGGCTCGACCAAATCCAAGATTTTGTTTTAAATATGTTTTTCTGAAAAAGCGGTTCGATTTCAAAACAGGTACTCGCCTCCAGTACCTCCAATGACTTGCGGTACTTTTTCCCTCCTCGAGGTTCAATATCCAACCAACTATTGGATTTTTCGTGTTGCGATCTGGTTCTGTTCCATCCGACTGCGAGCATTCTTGGCATATGCCGCCAGCTTGCGTTCAGGCAACACCTCGCCGTACTTCCTTGGCATCTTCATCTCGAAATGTTCAGAATTGGTGACCTGAACCATTGTTCCGGCCCTTTCAGATGTATACCATTCTTGTAGTCAGATTGCGATCAGGGACGGCCAAGCAGGCCCTTTAAGCGGTTCAGGCAGCGGCAGAATGGTGCCGCAAACAAAGCTGTCGGATTGTCTGTCGTCCATGGCTGGAATTGACCTGCCATTACCTGTGCTGCTTCGACTTGGTTGGAACGGCATCGCACCCGCTCGAAACGTGCAGGCTGCCTCATGCAATTTGTCCAATCCTTCTTTCTGACGTGTTCGTCAAACGGGGTTCCCGAAAGCATTGCTCAAACAACAGCCCTTGAGCAATATTATGTCTCACCATCGCCGAAAAACGAAACTTCATGACAACTCGGGAAGGATGAACTAGGACTCTAACAAAGAAAAAGTTCTGGACGTATTGTGGAACACATTGCCTTTACCTTCGAGATGGGGGTCGTTTGCACCCTGCTGGCTTTCACCGTTTTTCTGTTCGTTTCCGAGATCATAAGGATCGACCTTTCCGCCATATTGGTTCTGGTTCTCATAGGCTTGCTCAGCTACGCACCCGGGCTGGGAAATCTGGCGGATGTCACCCTTCTGTTCGACGGCTTCGCATCCAATGCCGTCATCTCGATCATTGCGGTCATGATCGTCGGGGCCGGTCTGGACAAGACGGGGATCATGAACAAGGTGGCTGCCGTCATCCTCAAATACGGCGGCAAATCCGAAGGCAGGGTTGTACCAATCATTTCCGGCACCGTTGGCGTCATATCCTCGTTCATGCAGAATGTCGGCGCCGCTGCTCTGTTTCTGCCGGTTGTCAGCCGAATTTCCACACGGTCGGGCATACCGCTGTCGCGCCTGCTCATGCCGATGGGATTCTGCGCCATTTTGGGCGGCACAATGACGATGGTGGGGTCGTCTCCTCTTATCCTGCTGAACGATCTGATCCTGACGGCAAATGACAATCTGCCGGCCTCTCAGAAAATGGAGCCCTTCGGCCTGTTCTCGGTCACGCCGATCGGTGCGGTTCTGATCCTGACGGGAATTGGTTACTTTCTGCTGTTGGGACGCTGGGTTTTGCCCGAGGCTGAAGGACCTGACAATACGGGTACCGGACAAGGGACACAGGAATACCTGCAAAGGGTCTATGGCCTCAAAGCCGATGTGTTCGAAGTCGTGGTGCCCGAGGACAGCCCCTTGGTCGGCGAGATTCTGGCCGACATCAACCACGAAAACCACCTGTACATCATTTCCACCTTCTATCGCGGCAAAACCTCGATGGTTCAGGTTTTGACAGCGGAAATAGCAGCGCCGTGTCGGCTGGCCATCGTCGGCCGCCGTTGGGAGGTCGAGAAGTTCGCCGAGAAATACGGGCTGACCGTTCTTCCGGATTTGGACATTTTCGTCGAAGAGTTCGCCCCAACCAATGCAGGCGTGGCCGAGGTGGTCATCACGCCCGACAGCAAGCTGATCGGCAAATGCCCCCGCGAGCTTTTGTTTCGCAAGACCTACGGGATGTCGCTGCTGGCCATTCACCGCGGCGAAGAGACGCTGAGCCATGTCGAGACCGAGGATCACGAATCCACTCAGATCGGGCTCGAAAAGTTTCAGGCGGGCGACATGCTTGTGGCACATACCAGATGGGACAACCTGATGCGGATCAAACGAGATCCGGATTTCGTCGTCGTGACGACGGACTTTCCTCAGGACGAGCTGCGGCCGCAAAAAGTCGGCTGGGCCCTGGCATTCTTCGCCATTTCGCTGTCGTTGATCCTGTTCACGGATGTCCGGCTTTCACTCTGTCTTCTTACCGGCGCGGTGGGCATGATGCTGACCCGTGTGCTCAGCGTGGACGAGGCATACCGCGCGGTCGGATGGAACACCGTATTCCTGCTCGCCTGCCTCATACCTTTGGGACAAGCCGTGCAGAACACAGGCACGGCCGCGTGGATCGCGCAGCAGATCATGATAATTCTGGACGGCTGGCCGCTCTGGTCGCTGCAAACCGGCATCGCCGTTCTGGCGACGGCCTTTTCTTTGGTCATGTCCAACGTGGGGGCCACGGTTCTGCTGGTGCCTCTGGCGGTATCAATTGCGGTGGCGGCGGGTGGAAACCCAGCCGTCTTTGCCCTGACGGTCGCCATATCGACCTCGAACAGCTTCATCATCCCAACCCATCAGGTAAACGCGTTGATCATGGGTCCGGCCGGATACAAGGTGATGGATTTCGTCCGCTCCGGCGGAATAATGACGGCGCTGTTTCTGGTCGTCTCGCTGCTCATGATAAACGTCATCTATTAGCGCAAGAGTATCCGGGGTGTTCGGTGGTCTTTACCCATCATCTGGACAGGTTCAGTCGAGGCACCGGTTGGCCATAGTCTACGCCCCTTGCTGAGATACCGTTCGTCGTCCGGCCCATCTCGGGCTGGGTCCCGGCACACCATGCCGCCCATCGACGCCCACAGGTCGCTTTCCATGCCTCTGCATAATTGTTGCGCGCGACTCGCTTGACAAGCAGGCCAGCGGTGCCGCATGTCCCTTTCGTTGGTGTCGGTGACAGCCGATGAAAAGGGAATGCGTCAACGGTCTTGCCGCCAAACGCAGCCGCCCCCGCGACCGTGAACGGAGAGGATGCCCAATGCCACTGGCTCGAAAGCCGGGAAGGCGGGACATCCGACAGAGGCCCGCCTCTGGCATCCGCAAGCCGGGAGACCTGCCAACAACCGAAGTTGAAACCGGGCGGGGTGTTCCGGTGTCGGGTCCATGACCAATCGTGGCCCGCATGAAACCCCGTCCCCCGCGAAGAGGATTTGGGGGGATGAGAGACATGACCGAGACCGCACCAGTCGAGTTGCTGGTCTGTACCACCTGCCGTCGCGGCCTGCCTGTCGAAGATGACGCGCAACGCCCGGGCGCTTTGTTGCACAAGGCCCTGGAACAGGCAGACCTGCCCGACGGTGTCACCCTGAAAGCCGTTGAATGCCTGTCAAACTGCGATCAAGGCTGTTCGATCGTGTTGCGCGGGCCGGGCCGCTGGACCTTCGTGTATGAAAACCTGAACGAAACAGATCATGTCGACGTCATCGTCGACGGCGCGACCAAGTATCTGGCCACTGAAGATGGTTTGGTGAAATGGCGCGAACGCCCCGAACATTTTCGCAAGAACTGTGCCTCGCGCATTCCCCCGATTGGAGCCTGACATGTCGAACCTCGAAAAACTCCCCGTCACAGTGATCACCGGCTTTCTGGGCTCGGGCAAGACCACTTTGGTGCGTCACCTGATGCAGAACCCGCAGGGCAAGCGCCTTGCCGTCGTGGTCAACGAGTTCGGCGATGTAGGCGTCGATGGCGACATCCTGAAATCCTGCGCCATTCCTGATTGCCCGGCGGAAAACATCATGGAACTGGCCAATGGCTGCATCTGCTGCACCGTGGCAGATGATTTCATTCCCACCATCGAGGCCCTGATGGCGTTGGAGCCGCGCCCGGATCATATCCTGATCGAAACCAGCGGTCTGGCCCTGCCGAAACCGCTGCTCAAGGCATTCGACTGGCCTGACATCCGCTCGAAGATCACCGTCGACGGCGTGATCGCCTTGGCCGATGCCGAGGCTGTGGCCGCAGGCCGTTTCGCGCCCAATGTCGAAGCGGTGGACGCCCAGCGCATGGCCGATGACTCGATCGACCACGAAACGCCCCTGTCCGAGGTGTTCGAGGATCAGATCTCGTGCGCCGACATCATCCTGCTGACCAAGCCCGACCTCGCCGGCCCCGAAGGCGTGGCCAAAGCGCGCGAGATCATCGCCGCCGAGGCGCCGCGCCCCCTGCCCGTCGTCGAAGTGGCCGAAGGTGCCGTGGACGTGCGCGTTGTGCTGGGTCTGGAAGCCGCCGCCGAGGATGACATGGACGCCCGACCCTCGCATCACGACGGCCATCACGATCACGAGCATGACGATTTCGAAAGCATCATCGTCGAGCTGCCCGAGCAGACCGATCCGGCCCAACTGGTCGCCAATATCGAACGCTTGGCCAATGAGCTGAACATCCTGCGCGTCAAAGGTTATGCCGCCGTTCAGGGCAAACCCATGCGCCTGCTGGTTCAGGCAGTGGGTGCCCGCGTGCGTCACCAGTATGACCGCCCGTGGGAACCCGGTGAAGAACGCCGTTCGCGTCTGGTCGTCATCGCCGAGCATGACGATATCAAAGAGGCGGAAATCCGCGAAATCCTCGTGGGTGTGCGTGAGGCTGCCGAGTAAGACACATGCACGTCGTCTTCCGCGAAAGCCACGGGCTCGAGGAAACCGAGACCCCAACCGATCTGGGCCAGAGCCCGGCGGATCTGGTGGTGCTGTCCTTTTCGGACAGCGATCTGGGTGCTTTCGCGGCGGGCTGGCATCGTGGTGGCGGACCGGAAGGGCGAATGCCGACCCTGCGGCTGGCGAATTTGACGGCGCTGAAACACCCGTTGTCGGTCGATACCTATGTCGAACAAACGCTCGAGGGCGCCAAGGGCATTCTGATCCGTCTGATCGGCGGGGTGCCCTACTGGGCTTATGGGTTGCAGCAGGTTCTGGCGCTGGCGCAGGCCAAGGGCATCGCGCTGGCGGTGCTGCCCGCTGACGGGCGCGAGGACACGCGGCTGGATGACTATTCCACCCTGCCGGTCTCGACCCTGCGACGTCTGGCGCATCTGTGCGATACCGGCGGCGAGGTCGCGGCACAGGCGGCGCTGGCACAGATGGCTTTGGCGGCGGGGCTTTATGCCGCTCCGGTGATGGGCGCCAAGACCTTGCCCGAATGTGGCACGTGGTGTCCGGATCGCGGCGTAATCCCGGTGGAAACCGCGTTCGAAGGCACGGCCAAACGAATCCTCGTCACCTTTTACCGCGCTTACCTGACCTCGGCAGACACCGCCCCGATCGCCGCCCTGATCCGCAGCCTGCGCGCCCGTGGATACGCGGCGGTGGGCCTGTTTGCCCCGTCTCTCAAGGCGCCCGTGGCTGCCGACTGGTTGCGGGAACAGGTTGTTGCGCTGAACCCATCGGCCATTGTCAACGCCACGTCGTTTTCGGGAAAAGGCGCGTCGGGAACGTCGCCTCTGGACGCGGCAGGCGTGCCGGTGTTTCAGGTCGCTCTCGCCACCTCGCGCCGCAAAGCCTGGGCCCAGGCGGAACGCGGTTTGTCCCCCGCCGATCTTGCCATGCATGTGGTACTGCCCGAGGTGGATGGACGGATCTCAGCAGGAATCGCGTCTTTCAAGGAACCCGGCAAACGCGATCCGCATCTGGAATACGCGCGCTTTGCACATCGGCCCGAACCGGACCGGATCGAAGCGATCATCGACCGTGTATCGGGCTGGCTTGCACTGAACGACAAACCCAAGGCAGATCAGATTCCTGCGTTGGTCCTGTCCACCTATCCCGGCAAAGACTGGCAGATGGCCCATGCGGTTGGCCTCGACGCGCTGGCCTCGGCCGAGGCGATGCTGTCCGATCTTGACGAAGAAGGCTACGACATCGCGACTGGCGAGCCGATTGCCGACACTCTTCTGGACGCACGGATTTCGTGGTCGCTTGGGGATTATCAGGATGCGCTTGCGGAATTGCCCGAGACCCTGCGCGCTGATCTGCACACCGTTTGGGGCGCGCCCGAAGATGATCCGGCCTGTGCCGATGGGGCCTTCCATTTCACCGCGCTTTGGCGCGGCAAGGCGCTGGTCGCGCTGCAACCCGAACGCGGCACGCCCGAGCTGCGGGATGACGACTATCATGACCTCTCGCGCACCCCGCGCCACGGTTATGTCGCCTTCTATCTGTGGCTGCGCAAAGGCTTGGGTGCGGATGCGCTGATCCATATCGGCGCGCATGGAACGCTGGAATGGTTGCCCGGAAAATCGGTCGCCTTGTCAGCCGCTTGCTGGCCCGAGGCGCTGATCGGCGATCTGCCGGTGATCTACCCTTTCATCGTGAACGACCCGGGCGAGGCCGCGCAGGCCAAGCGCCGGATCGGAGCCGTCACGCTGGGCCACATCCCGCCCCCGATGAAGGACAGCGGCACGCCGGATCGGATGGTGCGGCTTGAATCGCTGCTGGATGAGTTTTCCAACGCCGACGGGCTTGACCCCAAACGCCGCGATCGCTTGCAGGAAGATATCCGAGATGAGGCGCAGGCGATAGGGCTGGAAAGCGATCTTGGCCTCGATCAGGCAACCTGCACCGCCGAGGCCATCACCCGCATCGACCGCTTTGTCTGTGACATCAAGGAAAGCCAGTTTGGCGACGGGCTGCACATCTTCGGGCGCGTGCCCGAGGTGACGGGCAGTTTCGATCCGGCTCCTTCGGCCCACGCCGAACGCGACGCGCTGATCAAAGCGCTCGAAGGCAAGCGGATTGATGCCGGGCCTTCAGGGTCCCCCTATCGTGGCCGGTCAGATGTTCTGCCCACCGGGCGGAACCTTTACACCACCGATCCGCGGTCGGTTCCGACCCGTGCGGCCTATGCTCAGGGTGTGAAACTGGCCGAAGAACTGGTGCGGCGCCATCTTCAGGAAGAAGGCGATTACCCGAAGGGGCTGATCGTCGATCTGTGGGGGTCAGCCACCATGCGCACGGCGGGCGAGGAATTCGCCATGGCCCTGCACCTGCTGGGCGTCAAACCCGTGTGGGACAAAGGGTCCGAGAGGGTTTCCGGCATCGAGGTTCTGCCGATTACCGACCTGAGCCGCCCGCGCCTGGACGTGACCTTGCGGGTTTCGGGCCTGTTCCGGGATGTTTTCCCGACGCTGTCCGCCTTGTTTGGCCAAGCGGTTCGCGCATTGGCCGCGCGCGATGAGGCAAGGGATTGGAACCCCTATGCCGGGCAGGAGCCGGCAGCGCGGGTCTATGGACCTGCGCCCGGAAGCTATGGCGTCAATATGACCGAACTTTCCGAAGTGTATACCGACGAGGCCCGTGCGCAGGCCGGTGAAGCGTGGCTTGAGGCCAGCTCTTTTGCATTGGAAGGCGAACACATCTCGCAGGACAAGGACGGCATCACCCAACGCGTTGCAAATGCGGACAGCTTTGTCCACTTGCAGGACCTGACCGAAACCGATCTTCTTCTGGCCAACGATTATGCCACACACGAGGCGGGTTTTGCCGCCGCCAAGAAGATCGCCGGCGGAACCGCGCAGCTGTACCATCTGGACAACACCAACCCCGAAAAACCGCGTGCCCGTACTTTGCGCGAAGAAATCAGCCGAGTCGTCCACGCCCGTGCCGCCAACCCCGGCTGGATCGCCGGAATGCAACGCCATGGTTTCCGGGGGGCGGCTGAAATCGCGGCAACGCTGGATCATATGGCCTCTTTCGCGCATCTGTCCGGCACGGTCGCACCGCATCTTTTTGACCTCTACCACTATGCCACGCTGGGCAACGAAGAGGTCGACGCGTTCCTGCAAGAGGCCAACCCCGAAGCGCGCCAGGCCATGCAGGACCGGTTTCGCGCGCTTCTTGAGGCCGGGCTTTGGAACACGCGCCGGAACTCTATCCGGGCTGATTTGGAGGAATTGAGATGAGTGCACCAATTGTTCAGGGCTGGTGCCCGGGCGCCCATCGTCCGATGATTTCCGGTGACGGTCTGGTCGTCAGGGTCAGGCCCCGGCTGGCGCGTCTGGACGCCGATCAGGCACTGGGACTGTGCGATCTGGCTGACCGCTTTGGCAACGGCTCGATCGATTTGACCAATCGCGCCAATCTGCAATTGCGGGGCGTGGAAGAGGAAGACCATCAGCCTCTGCTCAAAGAGCTTGCCGCGCTGAACCTGCTGGATGCGGAACCCGGTATCGAAATACGCCGCAATATTCTGGTTACACCGCTCTATCAGGCGGGCGATTTGACTGCTCGACTGACCCATGAACTGATTGACCGGCTTGCGGAGCTGCCGGCCCTGCCGGCAAAGTTCGGCTTTGCAATCGACACCGGCCCCGAACGTCTGCTGGCGTCGGATTCGGCCGATATTCGCCTGGAATCCGGTGCAGGCAGCCTGATCCTGCGCGCTGACGGGTGCGCAACCGGGCGGAGCGTGACCGAGACCGACGCCATTGATCACGTGATCGCGCTGGCAATGTGGTTTGCCGAAACCTACACACCCGAGACACGCCGCATGGCGCGTGTCATCGACGCCCTGCCGCAGGAATGGCAGGGATGTGCGCCCGGTTCTGTTGGCGCAAAGCTTCAACCGGGCCGCTGTGAACTGGGTGCCCTGTACGGCGCGGCTTTTGGGTCGCTGCCTGCGCGCAAGCTGTATGACCTGATCGAGGACAGCGGTGCTTGCGCCCTGCGCGTCACCCCGTGGCGGCTGATCCTGCTGGAAGGCGGGGCGGCGATACCTGCCCCGGCCTTTGTCGAAGATGGAACCGATCCGTTGATGACCACCGACGCCTGCCCCGGCGCACCGTTCTGCCCGCAGGCGCAGGCCGAGACGCGCGACATCGCCCGGGCGTTGGCTTCGCGGGTGTCCGGACGCCTCCATGTTTCAGGCTGTAGCAAGGGATGCGCTCGCATGGGTCCTGCCGACATCACATTGGTGGGCGCAAACGGACGATTTGATCTTGTCAAACAGGGCCGCGCAGGGGATGAGCCCAGCCAACGCGGGCTCGACCCGGAAACACTCATGACTATGGACTTCACCTGATGCCCTATACATACGAAACCGATGGCGCGGCGATCTACAAGGAAAGCTTTGCCACCATCCGGTCCGAGGCTGATCTGGCCCGTTTTGATGCCGATGAAGAGCAGGTTGCCGTTCGCATGATCCACGCCGCGGGCATGGTCGGACTGGAAGAGTTCGTGCATTTCTCGCCCGGCTTCGTGCAGACGGCCCGCACTGCTTTGGAAAATGGCGCACCGATCCTGTGTGATGCGCGCATGGTCAGCGAAGGTGTCACCCGTTTCCGCCTGCCCGCCGACAACCAAGTGATCTGTACCCTGCATGATGAACGCGTACGCCCGCTGGCCGCCGAGATGAGCAACACCCGTTCCGCCGCTGCGCTGGAGCTGTGGCGGCCGCATCTGGAGGGTGCGCTGGTCGCCATCGGCAATGCGCCCACCGCACTGTTCCATTTGCTGAACATGCTGGAAGACCCGGATTGCCCGCGCCCTGCCGCGATTATCGGCTGCCCGGTTGGCTTTGTCGGCGCGGTGGAATCCAAGGATGCGCTGTGGCAGGCGCAACCGGTGCCATCCTGCATCGTCAAAGGTCGTCTGGGCGGCAGCGCCATCTCGGTGGCGGCCATCAACGCCATCGCAAGCCGGGCAGAATGAAGATGGGCACCATATATGGTGTGGGCCTTGGCCCCGGCGATCCGGATTTGATGAGCGTCAGGGCTGATCGCCTGCTGCGCAATGCAAAGCATGTGGCGTATTTCCGCAAACCCGGTCGCAGTGGTCAGGCGCGCAAGATCGTTAACGGGATGATCCCCGAAGGCGCGGTCGAGTTTCCGATGGAATATCCCGTAACCACCGAGATCCCAGTGACAGACCCGCGTTACAACGAATTGCTGGCAGCATTCTACGAAGACTGCACAAGGCATCTCAAGGCCCTGTCAGAACGGGGTGAGGACGTGGTTGTTCTGTGCGAGGGCGATCCCTTCTTCTATGGCTCGTTCATGCACCTTTACAGCCGACTGCGCCAAGACGCGCCGGTTGAAGTTGTACCCGCCATTACCGGCATGTCCGGAGCCTGGACCGCGACCGGAGACCCGATCACCTGGGGTGATGATGTGCTGACCGTGCTTGTTGGCACCCTGCCCGAAGACACGCTGGCGGAACGCATGGCTCTGACCGATGCGTTGGTCGTGATGAAAATCGGACGCAACATCGACAAGGTGAAGCGCGCTCTGAAGACCGCTGGCCTGTATGACCGGGCGTGGATCGTGGAATATGCGCAGATGCCGAACCAGACGGTGACAAAGCTGTCCGAAGCCTGCGAGAAGATCACCCCGTATTTCTCGATCATCGTCGTGCACGGTCAGGGGCGGCGACCATGAGCGGCTGGGTCAAGATTGCCGGTCTGGGGCCGGGTGACGAGGCGCTTGTTACACCAGAAGTAACAGCCGCGCTGGCCGAAGCCACCGATGTTGTGGGCTATATCCCATATGTAGCGCGTATTGCCGAACGCCCCGGCCTTACACTGCATGCCAGTGACAACCGAGTCGAAATTGACCGCTCGCAACACGCGCTGCAAATGGCTGCCGATGGCAAACGGGTGGTCGTTGTATCCTCGGGCGATCCCGGCGTGTTTGCCATGGCGGCGGCCGTTTTCGAAGCACTGGAAAACGGCCCTGCGGAATGGCGTGGCCTTCAGATCGATGTGCTGCCGGGGATCACGGCGATGTTGGCTGCATCCGCGCGCGCGGGCGCCCCGATGGGGCATGATTTCTGCGCCATCAACCTCAGCGACAACCTCAAACCATGGTCATTGATCGAAAAACGCCTGCGCCTTGCTGCACAGGCGGATTTCTCGATGGCCTTTTACAATCCGCGCTCGAAGTCTCGCCCGGAAGGCTTTGTAAAAACGCTGGAAATCCTGCGTGAAGAGTGTGAGCCCGAACGTCTGATCCTGTTCGCCCGCGCCGTATCGCGGGCCGATGAAGAGATGCGTATTTCGACACTGGCCGAAGCCACGCCCGACATGGCGGATATGCAGACCGTGGTGATCGTGGGGTCATCCCGAACGCGCGTCATCGAGCGCGATGGCGCACCCATCGTTTACACCCCTCGCTTCACCCCTGATAAGGATCAGGGATGAGACAGCCAGTCCAGAACCTGTGCGACCTGCGAAAACTCGGTCCGCTTCGGCAGAACCGGGCGGTCGATCATCAGCACGGGAAGGCCCAGCGCCCGCGCCGCGTCCAGCTTGGCGCGCGCGCCCGTGCCGCCAGCGTTCTTGGACACGACCAGCTGCGTCCCATGGCGCTGCATCAACGCCCGGTCGTCGGCTTCGGTAAACGGCCCTCGGGCGACGACCACCTCTGCGTTCGGCAAGGGCAAAGTGTCGGGCTCATCCACAAGGCGCAGCAGGTAACTGTGTTGAGGTTGGGTCGAAAAATCTTCAAGATGCATGCGGCCAACGGCAAGGAAGACACGCTGAGCATCGCCGGACAATGCGTCGACGGCGGCAGCGATGTCGGGCACGTGACGCCAGACATCGCCGGGCTGCGACACCCAGGCCGCGCGGGTCAATGCGGCCAATGGCGTCCGCGTCGCGGTGCATGCCTCGATCGCGTTCCGGCTCATCCGGGCCGCAAATGGATGGGTCGCGTCCACGACATGGGTGATGGCGTTCTCATGGATATAGGCGGCCAGACCTTCCGGACCGCCGAAACCGCCAACCCTTACCGGCAAGGGCCGCGGACGCGGGTTTTCCACCCGTCCAGCGTAGGAATACACAGCCGCAATCCCTTGTTGCGAAACAGCTTTGGCCAGCGCGTTGGCCTCGGTCGTGCCGCCAAGGATCAGGAGGGTTGTCATGTCTGAATCTCCGTGGCTGACCGTTCTGGGACTGGGCGAAGATGGGTTTGATGGCCTGTCGCCAACCAGCCGTCAAGTGCTGGACCGGGCCGAAGTGATCATGGGGCCGCCGCGCCACCTGTCGTTGCTGCCCGAAACAGGGGCGGAACGTGTCGAATGGCCCGTGCCGTTCTCGGAAGGGCTGCCGATCCTGAAGGGATTGCGTGGCCGCCAGACGGTTGTTCTGGCCTCGGGCGATCCGTTCTGGTTTGGCGCGGGTTCGGTCATTGCGCGCAATTTCGATGCCGGTGAATGGACCGCCCTGCCCGGCCAATCCACCTTCTCGCTGGCCGCTGCCCGGCTCGGCTGGCCTTTGGAAAGCACCCTGACCTTCGGCCTGCACGCCGCGCCGCTGACCCGTTTGCGTCCTCATCTGGCGCCGGGAGCGCACGCGATCTTGTTGCTGCGTGACGGAAAGTCCGTGGCGGAACTGGCACGGTATCTGACCGAGACAGGCTTTGCCGACTCGGCCCTGCATGTGATGCAGGCGCTTGGCGGTCCGCGCGAAAACACCAGAACAGTCACGCTGACCGAGGCGCTGTTGGGCACGTTCGACCATCCGGTTTGCGTCGGTCTGGAGGTTTCCGGTGCAGGACCTGCCCTTTCCAAGGCGTCTGGCAAACCGGACCACATCTTCGAGACGGACGGTCAGATCACCAAACGCCCGATCCGCGCGCTGACACTCTCGGCGCTTGCTCCGCAACGGGGCGAACACTTGTGGGATATCGGAGGGGGCACCGGTTCGATCAGCATCGAATGGCTGATGTGCGATGCGACCCTGACCGCGACCAGCATTGAACCCCGTGCTGACAGGGCTGAGCGCATTCGTCGGAATGCCGATGCATTGGGTCAGGATCGGCTGAATGTCATCCATGGCACCGCGCCCGCTGCACTGGATGGGTTGGAACTGCCCGACGTGGTGTTCATCGGAGGGGGGCTTGATCCAGACCTGCTGCACTGGCTGCACCAGAACCTGCCGTCCGGAACCCGCCTGGTTGCCAATGCCGTGACTTTGGAAAGCGAGGCCACATTGGCCCAGTGGCATGAGAAACTGGGCGGAGAGCTTCTGCGGATCGAACTCGCTCAGTCGGCGCCGCTTGGACCGCGCCGCGGCTGGAAATCCGCCTATCCGGTCGTGCAGTGGAGCGTGACGCTATGATCGTTGCCGGTTTGGGATTCTCGTCCGCTGCCACGGTTGCCAGCTTGCGCGCCGCATTTGACACGGCGGCCGCAAACCACGATGTCGCCGCCCTGGCAACCGTTGCCGACAAGGAAGGTCATTCGGTCCTGACGACCTTTGCCGAAGAACTGTCGCTTCCCCTGCATTTCGTTGCCGCCGCCGATCTGGCCGGTCAACGTACACTCACCTGCTCGAACCGCAGCCGCGCAACCTATGGCACCGGAAGCGTGGCCGAAGCATCCGCATTGGCCGCCGCCGGAAAGCTTTTTGGCCCGGGCGCGCGGCTGCTTTCACCCAGACAGATTTCAGGCGACCGGCTGGCGACCTGCGCCATAGCCATCGGAGGACAGACATGACCGTTCATTTCATCGGCGCCGGACCGGGCGCCGCCGACCTACTGACGCTGCGCGGGCGCGACATCATCGCATCCTGCCCCGTTTGCCTTTATGCGGGTTCCCTGGTTCCGGAAGAAATTCTTGGCCACTGCCCCGAAGGCGCAAGGATCGTGAACACCGCGCCAATGGACCTAGATCAGATCATGGCCGAGATCGAGGCCGCACATCAGGCCGGCCAGGATGTGGCCCGTCTGCATTCGGGCGACCTGTCGGTCTGGTCGGCGATGGGGGAACAGATCCGCCGCCTCAAGGAAATGGGCATCCCGGTCAGCGTAACCCCAGGCGTTCCGTCCTTTGCGGCGGCTGCGGCGGCTTTGGGAACCGAGCTTACTCTGCCCGGGCTGGCGCAATCCGTGGTTCTGACCCGGACGCCGGGCCGTGCATCTTCTATGCCCGAAGGCGAGACGTTGGAGAATTTCGCACGCACAGGGGCGACACTTGCCATTCATCTGTCCATCGGCAATCTGGAAAATGTCATTGCCGATCTGACCCCGGCCTATGGGTCCGATTGTCCGGTCGCCGTGGTCTATCGCGCAAGCTGGCCGGATGAACGGATCATCCGCGCGACGCTGGGAACGCTCAAAGAGGCGCGGGATGACAGCATCTCGCGGACTGCGTTGATCATGGTCGGTCCGGCCCTGGCGGGCGAAGGTTTCGACGAAAGCTGCCTGTATTCGAAAGATTACGACCGCCGCTATCGCCCACAAAGCGCCGAGAGCCCCTGGTCAAGCTGGAGCCATGGTGATGATTAACCCTCCGGGCCTTCTGATTTCCGCCCCGTCTTCGGGCACGGGCAAGACAACGGTCATGCTGGGCCTGTTGCGCGCTCTGGCCGAGGATGGCCTGACCGTTCAACCGTTCAAGAGCGGACCGGACTATATCGACCCCGCCTTCCACCGAGCCGCGTCTGGGCGGGCTTCGTTCAATCTTGACAGCTGGGCGATGGGCGATCCTTTGTTGAACACGATCTCCGCGCAGGCCGAAGGCGCTGACATCGTGGTGGCAGAAGGTTCGATGGGCCTTTTCGATGGCGTGGCCAAGCCGGGTGAGTTGGGTCATGGGTCCAGCGCCGAGACCGCTGCACGGATGGGTTGGCCGGTTGTGTTGGTGCTGGATGTCGGCGGCCAGGCGCAATCTGCGGCGGCAACCGCGCTGGGGTTCAGGATGTACAACCCCGATCTGCCCTTTGCCGGCGTCATTCTAAACCGCTGTGCCAGCCCCCGGCACGAGCGCCTGACCCGGATGGGGATGGAACGCGCCGGCCTGCCGGTTCTGGGTGTGCTTCCGCGCCGAGGCGATCTGACCCTACCCGAGCGGCATCTGGGGTTGATCCAGGCCGTCGAACACCCGGATCTGGAAAGCGCCATTGTGGGCTATGCCGCATTTCTGCGCGAACATGTGGATCTCGAGGCGATCAAACGGGCGGCTTCCTCAGGCCCCATTGGGCCATCGTCAGACGCGCTGCCGCGCCCTCCAGCCCAGCGGATTGCATTGGCACGGGATGCGGCTTTTTCTTTTACATATCCACATTTGCTGGAAGGCTGGCGCGCCGCCGGGGCCGAAATCCTACCCTTCTCGCCACTGGCTAATGAAGCCCCGGCGGCGGATGCCGATCTGGTCTGGCTTCCCGGCGGATATCCTGAACTGCATGCCGGGACATTGGCTGCTGCCCAAACCTTCCTCGCGGGTCTGCGCAAGCACGCGGAAACAAGGCCTGTGCATGGCGAGTGCGGTGGATACATGGCGCTGGGTCATGCGCTGATCGACAAGGATGGCGTGCGGCATGAAATGGCTGGCCTGCTGGGGCTGGTGACGTCGTACCAAAAACGCAAATTCAACCTAGGCTATCGCAAGGCCGAACTTTTGGCCCCGATGCCGGGATTTGCGCGGAATGCAGCGCTGCGCGGGCACGAGTTCCACTATTCCTCGATCGTGGATCAGCCTGACCCGCCGCTGGCCCGTGTGTTTGATGCCGAAGGCGCAGAGGGACCTCAGACCGGCTCTGTTCGCGGCAATGTCACAGGTACGTTCTTTCACCTGATTGCGGAGGCAACTGCATGAGCGGATTTGTCTCTTTCATCGGCTCGGGCCCCGGCGATCCGGAACTGCTGACGCTGAAGGCCGTCGACAGGATGAAAAAAGCCGATGCGATTTTGTTTGATGACCTCAGCAGCGGGCCGATTCTGAGCCACGCGCGCGAGGACGCCGATCTTGTGGGCGTGGGCAAACGGGCAGGTCGCCCCTCGCCCAAACAGGACCATGTCAGCAGGTTGCTAGTGGACTACGCCCAGACCGGCCAACATGTCGTGCGGCTGAAATCCGGCGATGGCGGCATGTTCGGGCGGCTTGAAGAAGAGCTTGTTGCCATTCGTGATGCGGGCATTGAATTCGAGATCATCCCCGGCGTACCGTCTGCGGTGGCTGCCGCTGCTGCTGCAGGCATCCCGCTGACGCGTCGTCTGACCGCACGGCGGGTGCAGTTCGTGACGGGACATGACGTCAGTGGCGCGTTGCCGGACGACCTGAACCTGACAGCCTTGGCCGATTCTCAGGCTACCACTGTCGTATTCATGGGTAAACGTACTTTCCCGCTTCTGGCAGAAGCACTGCATTCACACGGCCTGCCTTTGGATACGCCTGCTTTGATGGCTGAATCTGTTTCGACCCCGGATCAGAAGCTGACGCGCGCCACCATCGGTGCCCTGGCCGAACAGCTGAAATCCGAGATCGGCACGGCTCCGGCCTTGATCCTTTACGGGCCGCTGGCGGAGTTCGAAGATGATTAACCTGAGCCTGATTGGCATCGGCACCGGCAACCCGGATCACGTGACCTTTCAGGGGGCGCAGGCGATCCGGTCGGCCGATCTGATTCTGATCCCCCGCAAGGGCGAAAACAAGGCCGATCTGGCCGGGCTGCGTGAGGACATCATTGATCGGGTAACCGAGACACCGCCAAGGATAGCCTATTTTGACATCCCAAGGCGCCGGGCGGATGACGGCTATCTGCGTGGCGTGGACGAATGGCACGACGCCATTGCGCTGCGCTGGCAAGAGGCGATCGAGGCCCACCCGGAGGCGCAGAACATTGCGCTGCTGATTTGGGGCGACCCGTCCCTGTATGACAGTTCGCTGCGCATTGCGGCGCGGCTGGACCCCAAGCCCAACACCAGGGTGATCCCGGGCATCACGGCCTTGCAGGCTTTGACCGCGGCTCATGCGATCCCGATCAATGACCTGGGCGCACCCTATGTCGTGACCACCGGGCGTCGTATCCGGAAGGAAGGCTGGCCTGAAACCGCTTCGAAAGTCGCCGTCATGCTGGACGGGGAATGTTCGTTCCAGTCCCTCAGAATGTCAGAGTATGACATCTGGTGGGGGGCCTATGTGGGCATGAAAGAAGAACTGCTGATCAGCGGCCCTTTGGATCAAGTCGCGCAGCGGATCCTTGACACGCGCGCCCGCGCCCGAGCCGACCATGGCTGGATCATGGATATCTACTTGCTGAAGAAACGCGACGTGCAGCAGCGCGCGGCGAACACGGATTCGTGACTGCGCAGAACTCTCAAGTCTGGCACACAGGTCAGAGCAAGATACCGGAGACGCGTTGATGAAAGCCTTCATTCCCCTGCTCTGCCTGATCGCGTTGCCTCTGTGGGCTCAGGATGCGCCCGAGGGCTGGGCCGTATACCCAACCCAGAAACCGTATGCAGAACTGGTTGACGCAACCAAAGCCGCGATCAAGGAAAACGGGCTGATCGTCGTGACTCAGGCGGGCCCGACCAAAGCGGCGGCAGCACGTGGGATATCGATTCCCGGAAATCGCGTGATCGGCGCTTTCAACAATGACTACGCCGTGCGGGTTCTGGAAACCTCGGTCCACGCGATGATCGAGGCCCCGATCCGGTTTTACGTTACCGAGAACAAAGACGGGACGGCGAACCTGTTGTATAAAACCCCCAGTTTCGTCTTTGCGCCCTACGTCTCGGAAGGTGGGCAGAACCTGATGGATATTGCGGCCGAACTTGACTCGACGTTTCAATCGATCGCTGAACGCGCAGTCAAATAGTCACACTGGCGTGAACCGCCTTGCGTCCGGGAACGTCCTCCGCAATCTGCTTGAAACGGTTTTATCGGAGCATGACTGATGCAAGACCCCTCGCCCCGCGCTGCGGATATTCTGGCCCAACGCCTTTATGAAGCGGGGTGCCGAAACGCATTCGGGATGCCGGGGGGCGAGGTCCTGACGCTGGTCGATGCGCTGGAAAAGGCTGGGATCACCTTTCATCTGACCAAGCACGAAAACTCTGCCGGGTTCATGGCCGAGGCCGTTCATCATCGCGACGGTGCACCTGCGATTCTGGTCGCCACTCTGGGTCCGGGCGCAATGAACGGGATCAATGTCGTGGCGAACGCTTTGCAGGATCGCGTGCCGATGGTTGTTCTGACCGGATGCGTCGATGCGGACGAAGCGTTGACCTATACCCATCAGGTCATGGATCACAGCCGGGTTTATCGCTCGATCACCAAAGGCACTTATACGCTGACAGCCAAAGGCGCGGATATCATTGCCGACAAGGTGGTGTCACTGGCCATGCAGCCACGACCCGGCCCGGTTCATATCGATGTCCCGATCTCGGTTGCCGACACGCCTGTAGCCGGCATGAAACGCCGCCGGCTGGCCAAGGTCGCGCCGGTCAGCCCCGGTGGTGAATGCCTTGAGAAGGCCCGCCGCTGGGTGGCCGAGGCCGAACGCCCCATCGCCATCATCGGCCTGGATGTCCTCTATGACGACTCGCGCAGTGTCGTGCAGGCGTTCCTGGAGCATTTTGGCATTCCTTTCGTAACGACCTACAAGGCCAAAGGCGTCGTGCCCGAGGATCACGCGCTTTGTCTGGGCGGCGCGGGGCTGTCGCCGCTGGCTGACAAGCATCTTGTGCCTCTGATCGAACAATCGGATCTGGTATTGTGCCTGGGATATGACCCGATCGAAATGCGCCCCGGCTGGCGTGAGATCTGGGATCCGGAAGAAAAGCGCGTCATCGATATCTCTGCCGTGGTCAACGACCACTACATGCATCAGGCTGGATTGAACCTTGTTGCCCACACGGGCGAGACATTGGAGGCAATAGCCAAAGGCAACCCGGCCCGTGAAACATGGCCGGGCAACGAACCCGAGCAGGTCAAAGCCGCGCTGGCAAAGGCCTTCCCCACCGATGAAAGCTGGGGGCCCGCTGCCGTCATTGCCGAAACCCGCGCTGTCCTGCCGCCTGAAACACTGGCCACGGCCGACAGCGGTGCACACCGCATTCTGCTGAGCCAGATGTGGGCGTGCAGCGAAGAACGCGGGCTGATACAGTCCTCGGCGTTGTGCACGATGGGATGTGCCCTACCCATGGCCATTGGCCTGAAACTGGCCGAACCCGACCGCCCGGTGATCAGCTTCTCGGGGGATGCGGGGTTCCTGATGGTTGCGGGCGAGTTGTCGACAGCGGCTGAAATGGGCGGCAACCCGATTTTTCTGGTCTTCGTGGATGCCAGCCTTGCCCTGATCGAGCTGAAACAACGCCAGCGACAGATGCGCAACACGGGCGTGGATTTCGGCCATCATGATTTTGCCGCCATGGGCCGGGCCTTTGGCGGCAATGGCCATACGGTTCGCAACAGGGCAGAGTTGCTCGCCGCACTGGAAGCTGCTGTAAAGGCTGATACATTTACGGTGATTGCTGCTGAAGTTGAGCGTGGAGGCTATGATGACCGCATCTGATGGCCCGTTGAAGGGTGTCAAGGTTCTGGACCTTAGCCGGATCCTGGCAGGCCCAACATGCACACAGCTTCTGGGCGATCTGGGCGCAAGCGTCATCAAGATCGAAAACCCGGCAACCGGGGGCGATGACACGCGGCAATGGGGCCCGCCCTACGTGAGCGATGCCGAGGGCGACCGCTCGGATCTGAGCGCCTATTTCATGTCTGCCAACCGCAACAAGAAATCCGTCGCGCTGGATATCTCCTCGGCCGAGGGTCAGGCGGAAATCAGACGCTTGGCGTCACATGCGGACATCCTGATCGAGAACTTCAAACCGGGCGGGCTGGCCAAATACGGGCTGGACTATGCCACCCTGTCGCAAGAGTTTCCAAGCCTCGTATACTGTTCAATCTCGGGCTACGGCCAAACCGGCCCGAATGCCAGCAAGCCTGGCTATGACCTGATGGCGCAGGGCTATGGCGGGATCATGTCGCTGACCGGCGACCCCGACGGCGCGCCCATGAAGGTGGGTGTTGGCATCGCCGACGTGATGTGCGGAATGTATGCAACCGTGGGTATCCTGGCCGCGCTGCGCCACCGCGACTTGACCGGCGAGGGCCAGCAGATCGATCTGGCGCTGGTGGATTCTCAGATCGCCTGGCTGATCAATGAAGGCGTCAACTATCTGACGTCAGGCAACGTTCCGCAAAGACGCGGAAACGGGCACCCCAACATCGTCCCTTATGACGTCTACGAAACCGCCGATGGGCACGTGATTCTCGCGGTTGGAAATGACGGCCAGTTCAGAAAACTCTGCAACTTCATCAATGCTCCTGAACTGGCAGACGATCCGAGATTCGCGACCAACCCGGCCCGATTGGAGCATCGTGACGCACTGAATTCGATTCTTCGCCCCGCTGTGAAGGCGCTGGACACCCAGACCGTCATTTCCGGTCTGGAGGCTGTCAAAGTGCCCGTCGGCCCGGTGCAGACGCTGGATCAGGTGTTCAACACGGAACAAGTGGCCGCAAGACAGATGCAGATTGCCATGCAGGCCCAGCCGGGTCAGGTCAACCTGATCGGGAATCCTCTGAACCTGTCTCGGACACCTGTAACATATCGTAACGCCCCGCCGGTCTGTGGGGCCGATACTGAGGCTGTTCTGAACTCCGAAAACCCGTTCGAGGATTGAAATACTTGCACATTTAGGCGGCAAGTCGCTGAAACATGCCCTTGAATCGGCGGTTTTTTTCATCTTTTTCGCACACGTCATTTCACCAATTCGAGAGCAGCGTCGATACTGTTACGTCCCTCTCGCACACTCTGGTACATCGAACAGTGTCAAATATCGCAATCAGATTGGACCCAAGTATGAAACAAGACGTTTTCGGACAGATGAACACCCTGACCCAGCCGGCGGCAGTCGAAGCGTGGAATGGTGTTCTGCTTGGGTTCATGGCTCATGCCGCTGTCACGCCGCAGCACTTGGGCAAAGTGCTGGAACTCGAGCCCGACTTCGCGCTGGGTCAAGCGGTCAAAGGTCTGTTCATGGCGCTGCTTGGGCGGCGCGAGATGATGGCGGTTGCTGTCGAAGCGCTGGCTGCTGCCAACGCGGCGATGGAACGTCAACCTGCAACTGAACGCGAACGTCTCTACGTGGATGCGCTGGCCCTTTATCTGGCCGGACAACAGGCACAGGCGGTTCAGAAATTCGAAGCGATTCTGCGTGACCATCCGCAGGACACTCTGGCGATGAAACTAAGCCATGCGACCCGCTTCGTTCTGGGTGATGCAAACGGAATGCGCCGCTCGATCGAGCGGGTGATGCCCGCTTATGAGCCGGACCACCCCGGGCGCGGCTATCTGCTGGGCTGTCATTCCTTCGCGCTGGAAGAAACAGGCGCTTATGAAAAAGCCGAAATCGCGGGCCGTCAGGCGCTGTGGATGGTGTCCGATGATGCCTGGGGCCTGCACGCGGTGGCCCATGTCCATGAGATGACGGGCAATGCGCAGCTGGGCCTAGACTGGCTGGCCGGGCGCGAGGCGGCCTGGGCCCACTGCAACAACTTCCGGTACCACGTGTGGTGGCACAAGGCGCTGATGCATCTGGATCTGGGTCAGGTCGATCAGGTGATGGAACTGTATGACAACCATATCCGCAAGGACAAAACCGACGATTATCGTGACATCTCGAACGGTACTTCGCTGCTGATGCGGCTTGAACTTGAGGGCGTGAATGTCGGAAATCGCTGGGAAGAGCTGGCTGATATAAGTGCAGCGCGTACTGAAGACGGCTGCCTGATCTTTGCCGATCTGCACTATCTGCTGGCACTGACCGGTGACAATCGCGCCGATGCCACGGCCAAGATGCTGAACCGCATGAACAAGGATGCGGCCCGCGCCGACGACGACGCCACCCGCCGCATGGCAGACCCAGGTATCGCTGCGGCCATGGGCCTGGAGGCCTTTGGTGACGGCCATTATGGAACGGCGTTTGATCATCTGCTGGCGGCGCGCGATTCCATGCAACTGGCCGGTGGCAGCCACGCGCAACGTGATGTATTTGAACGCATTACCATTGATTCCGGCCTGCGCGCTGGTCGCCTGGACGCGGTGGAACGCATTCTGGATGACCGTCGCGCCAAGCGCGCCGGGGGCGAAGACAATTATGCCATCGCGCGTCGCGCCCTGATCGACGCGGCCCGCGACAGCGGTGACGTCCAAAGCGTCCCCGCCGAATAACAAGAAGACCAAGAAGGACAGAAAACGTATGGCGACCATATCGCCCGCTTCTGATTTTGTACCCGCTGCGGCCCCGGCCGCAGCCCCTGCCAGTGCGCGTGACCCGCGTCTGGATTTCTATCGCGGCATCGCGATGTTCATCATCCTGATCGCCCATATCCCCAACGACCCCTGGGCCAAGTGGATCCCCGCGCGCTTCGGCTATTCCGACGCGACCGAGATTTTCGTGTTCTGTTCGGGCATGGCCTCGGCCATCGCCTTTGGCGGGGCATTTCTGCGCAAGGGATGGTGGATGGGCACCGCCCGAGTGGCCTACCGCATCTGGCAGGTCTATTGGGCGCATATTGCCCTGTTCTTCTTTGTTGCAATGACAATGGCCGCGTTGGATCAGACCGGCGCGTTCGAGAAGACCTATGTCTCGTCGTTGAACCTTCAGCATTTCTTCAATGACCCGGCCCCGCAATTGGTCGGGATTTTCACACTGACCTATGTGCCGAACTACTTCGATATCCTGCCGATGTATCTGGTCGTACTGGCGCTGATGCCGCTTTACATGGCGCTCTACCGCGTCAGTTCCTGGCTGATGGCGGCAGTTTGCGTGGCCATCTGGTTCATCGCCCAAACCGGCGCGCTTGCCCTTCCCGCCGAACCCTGGTCCGAGCGCCAGTGGTTCTTCAACCCCTTCGGATGGCAATTGCTGTTTTTCACCGGCTTCGCCTTCATGCGCGGTTGGATTCCGGCCCCGCCCGTGTCGAAATCCTTGATCTGGGTGGCGATTGCCTTTGTCGTTTTGTCAGCCCCGTTCGGGTCATGGAAAGTCTTCACCTGGATCAACACGGCTGCACCCGAGCTTGGCGCAGTGATCCGCAAGGGCTGGCCCCTGACCGAAGAGCTGCGTGGCAAAACCGAGTTCGGCCTTCTTCGATATGTCCACTTTCTGTCGCTGGCCTATCTGGGATGGGTTGCAGCGGGCGAACACGGCCACCGCCTGATCGCGACGGGTCATGGTGTGGGCGCACGTATCTGGCAATTCCTGCTGGCCGTTATCACCAAGGTCGGCCAGCAATCCCTTGCCGTTTTTGTGTTTTCGATGGCCGCGGCCCGGCTGATCGGCGTCGCGCTGGATCAGGCTGGGCGGGATGTCGCCACTGTTTTTGTCGCCAACATGATTGGGTTTGCGATGATCATCGGCGTTGCCTATCTGGCAGCTTGGTTCAAGTCACAACCCTGGAAGTCGAAGAAATGAATTTTACCCGTCGCGCATTCCTCGTCTCGACGACTGCTTTGGCCTTCGCTCCATCCGCCTATGCGACGGGCGGTGAGACGCCTTTTGACCGCGACTATGTGATCGAAATGGCCCGCGATCTGGCCAGCCGCCCCTATGTGGAACGCGAGATGGTACCGCAGGAATGGCAGGACCTGACCTATCAGCAATACCGTTCCATCCGGTTCCGGCTTGACCGGGCGCTGTGGTATGAAACCGAGACGCCCTTCAACGTGGATTTCTTCACCCCCGGCCTGTATTTCCCGCGCACCGTCAAGGTGGAAACGGTCGAGAACGGCATGACCAAGCCGGTCGCCTTCGATCTGGATATGTTCGACAAGTCCGAAGACGTGCCGCAACTGCCGATCGATGACACGCTGGGCTTCTCGGGCCTGCGCCTGCGCACTGAAATGCACCGCCCCGGCAAGACAGATGAATTCTGCGTCTGGCAGGGGGCCAGCTATTTCCGCGCCATTGGCCTGCACGAGGTTTACGGACTGTCCGCACGGGGTCTGGCGTTGAAAACGGGCGACCCGGATGGCGAGGAATTCCCCGAATTCATCCGTTTCTGGCTGGAGCGTCCCGAACCGGGCCAACGCAACATGGTCGTGCACGCATTGTTGGACAGCCCCAGCGTGACCGGCGCCTATCGTTTCAACGTCACGGCGGGCGCGGATTGCATCATGGATATCGAGGCAACGCTGTTCCCGCGAGAAGACCTGCCCCATGTGGGTATCGCACCGGGAACTTCGATGTTCCTGTTCGACCAGACCAACCACAGCCGGTTCGACGATTTCCGCCCTGCTGTGCACGACAGCGACGGGTTGATGATCCGCAATGGCGCGGGCGAGGTCCTGTGGCGTCCGTTGGCCAATCCGACCCGATTGCAGGTTTCATCCTTCGTCGATACAAACCCGCGCGGGTTTGGTCTGATGCAGCGCAAACGAGAGTTTTCGGACTATGCCGATCTCGAGGCCAATTACCACAAGCGCCCGGGCCTGTGGGTCGAGCCCCAGGAAGACTGGGGCAAAGGCTCGGTCACGCTGGTCGAGATCCCGGCAGATCAGGAAATCTATGACAACATCGTCGCCTATTGGAGGCCCGCTGAACCCTATGCGGCAGGCAGTCAGGTTGATCTGTCCTATCGCCTGATCTGGGGGGAAGAACCCCAGCGCACACCGATGCCGCGCGTGATCAACACCGCGATGGGCGAAAACACCTTTGGCGAAGGCCGGCTGGCCGTCATCGATTTTGAAGACAGCGAGCTGTTCGAGGACCTGGGCGCAATCACTGTCTTTGTGGATTCGCCACATGCGGAAACTTCGGAAGGCGTCTTGCAGCGCAACCCGGATACCGGTGGTCCACGCCTGGCGTTTTCATTCCAGCCCGGCGAACGCAACCATGTCGAGTTGCGCGCGCAATTGTTGAAAGACAAACAGCCCGCCTCGGAAGTCTGGCTGTACCGTTGGACCGCATGAGCCGCGATCTGCATATCATGCCGCCCGAGGCCCCTCTGGCGATGCCGGCGCAGAATTTTGGCGCACGGTTCCGGGATGCCGATGCGCCTTCCAGTCAGCACAAATCAACTGCCGGATTCTGGCGCGCGCTGGCCTTTTCGCCTGCCATGGCCGCCACTCTGGCGTTGCTGTGGGTCATGTGCGACTGGTTCGGCGCGGAAGGCATAAACGTGGTCGAAGCCATCCTTTTGGCTTTGATTTCGTTCAACTTCTTCTGGATTTCCTTCACCGTCTGCACCGTTTTGCTGGGCATGGTGTCGCTGGCGAAACAGGAACGCCCCGAGCGCCGGACCGCGGCGCAACCCCTGCGGGTGGCCCTGCTGACCCCGGTCTACAACGAAGTCCCCTGGAACGTGTTGGGCAATGCCCGCACCATGCTGGAGGATCTTCAGGCGCGCGGCGGCAAACACCACTATGCCATGTTCATTCTGTCGGACACGCGCGATCCCGAGATTGCGGCGCAGGAACAGGCCAGCGTCGAAGCACTGCGCACCACGCTGGCACCCGGGCTCGAGCTGTATTATCGCCGCCGCGAACGGAATACCGACCGCAAAGTCGGCAACATCGCCGACTGGGTCAGCCGTTGGGGCGCGGATTGGGATGCCATGCTGGTGCTGGATGCCGACAGCCTGATGACCGGGCGCGCGATCCATCGCCTGACCGATGCACTGGCATGCGATCCGGGTGCGGGCTTGATTCAAAGTTATCCGCAGCTGATCGGCGCACAGTCGGTCTTTGCCCGGATGCAGCAATTTGCAAATGGTGTCTATGGCATCGCCTTTGCCGAAGGTCTGGCCCGTTGGTGCGGGCAAGAAGGCAACTATTGGGGCCATAACGCGATTATCCGCACCAAGGCCTTTGCCACCAGCGCCGGCCTGCCCAAGCTGCGTTCGTTCAGCGGTCAGGACAAGCTGATCATGAGCCACGATTTCGTCGAGGCCGGCCTGCTGCGCCGCGCCGGATGGGCCGTGCGATTTCTGCCGCGTATTCGCGGGTCATATGAAGAAACACCGCCGACCCTCATCGATCACGCCATGCGGGACCGCCGCTGGTGTCAGGGCAACCTGCAACACCTGAAATTGCTGGGTTCTTCCGGATTCCGTGCCGTATCGCGATTCCACATGTTCCACGGCGCGGTCGGCTATCTGATGTCCCCGTTGTGGTTTGCGCTATTGTTGATGTGGGCGCTGATCGGTCAGGGTCAGGATGCCTCTGTCCTGCATTATTTCAGCCCCGACAATCCTCTGTTCCCGCAATGGCCCGAGATGTCGGAAACCCGTCACGTCCTGATCATTCTGGTCATGTACGCGATGCTGTTGGCCCCCAAGGTTCTGGGCGTTCTAGCCCTGCCGTTGAGCGGTGTACGCTACGCGGATTTCGGTGGCGGGCGCAAATTCCTTGTCTCTTTCCTGGCCGAGGTTCTGCTGTCAATCCTTTACGCTCCGATCCTGATGGTGCAACAGATGATCGCTGTATTCCGTACGGCTTTCGGCATTCAGCGCGGCTGGTCGCCTCAGGCCCGCGACGGTGGCACCTATGGTCTGCGAACGCTGATCCTGTGCCATGCGCTTGAAACCGTCATTGGAGTGGCGCTGAGTGTCGGTATCCTGTCCGGTCTGGTGTCGATCTGGCTGGCCCCGATCGCAATCAGTCTGGCGCTGGCTATCCCGTTGTCAGCGCTCAGCGGTGTCTCGGCAGGTGCCGCGCGCAAGATGGTCGGAATGCGGGAAGACTTCAGCGAACCCGCCATTACCCGGTCAGCACGCCGCTATCGCGATGAACTGAAGCGACTGGTCGAAGGCAAAGGCAACATGACCCCGGCCGAGTGATCAACTGCCGGGAAGCCCTTCGTACCAATCGACTATCATATCGGCCCAGCCCGCGGGAACGGTGTGCCCTCCGGGAAAGAGAGCAAATTCCAGCGCGCTGCCTTCGGCACATGTGGTCCAGCGGCGGCGCATGAAATCCCCCGTCGTGCTGAACCCGGTCGGTTTGTGATCGACACAACCGTTCGCATCGCGCCAGATTTCGAGACCCGCATAGATATCTCCCTGCTGAAAGCGTCCTCCGCCCAGCACACGCCCTTCCAGCGGCACCACATTGTCGGTCCAGCCATGCGTATGGAACATACGGATCGGACCATTGCAGGTTTCAGGGTGCGGGCGCCAGAAACCACCGGACACCGGGACATAGGCCGAAAACGTATCGGGGCTCTCGCACGCCAGATAGTTGACCATGAAGGCTCCGGCGGAAAACCCGCCCAGCAGGACACGGTCAGTGTCGATGCCAAACCGCCGTGCCGCGTCTTGCACCGCTTCGGTCAGAAAGGCGGTTTCGTCCCGCTCACCAAAACCGGGATAGAAATTCCAGCTTTTGGTGCCGCCCCGGTCGGGCCTTTCCAACCCCTCAGGGGCCATCACCGCATAGCCGCGCTCCAGCAGCGGCTCGACCATCCCGCGATTGCGCATCGTGCCCGACCCGCTGCCGCCATACCCATGCAGGAACACCACCATGGGCGCATTGTCCGCGTCGGGCAGTTCGATGTGATAGGCGCCCATGGGAATCTCACAGGTATCCTCTTGTCCGGCACACCCCGCGAAAGCGATTTGCCCGGTCACTGCCAAGGCCAACGCCAGACTGAATTCCCGGATCATCCTGCATCCTCATCATATTTGCGCACCGGCAATCCGGCCCGAACCCATCCCGGCCCTGCGGCCGAACCCAACATACCTTCGGGCACGTCGATCACATTGGTGAATCCAGCTTCGATCAGGCGGTTGCTCAGGCGTGCCGAGCGCACGCCGCGCGCGCAAATCAAGGCCACCGGGGTCGCCGGATCGCCGCCAGCCAATTCTGTCAGTGCTTTGACAAAATCCTCGCGCCGCATGTCCAGCGGCACGGCACCTTCGCCTATGCCCGATGCGCGCCATTCACGCGGCGTGCGGATATCGATCAACAGAACGTTTCCCTTCGAAGCCTGCTCATGGGCCTGGGCAACCGTTATCCGGCCGCCGCCGTGGTCTTCGGGGATCAAACGGTATTCCCTGATCGCAAACCCGCCTGCAATCGCCGCGCATGCGCCGATCAACATCCATCTTCGGGCTCGGTTCACTTTCTCGGCCAAGATTCAGCCTCCTGTTCGCTGAGATTTGTTCTATCACAGATGGTCTGAAACGGGGGCGTTGAAAAACCCCGGCCCGCATCAAGATCGCGTCATTTTTTCGCAACGTGGCAGAATTCCTGACCGGGCCATTAGGACTCTGTAAAAAAGTTACAATATCTGGACAGTCGGGAAAATATCCTTACAAAATTGGCTTCACACTGACCGCCCAGATCGGAGTATCGCACTTGTCCCTATTCCTTATCGCGGCCCTTCCCTTCCTTGGCGCTGTTTTTCCCGCCCTGCTGATCCGGGCAGGCCGGAACGCAGCCGCCTCCGCCGCCGGGTTGACCACATTCCTGGCCCTGATGGGCTTGTTGATTCATATCCCGTCAGTGATGCGCGGAGAGGTGGTGACCGCCCGGTTCGATTGGATACCGGGGCTGGGTCTGAACGCAAATTTCATGCTGGACGGATTGGGCTTTTTGTTCGCGTTGCTGATCCTGGGCATAGGGTTGCTGATCATCCTTTATGCAAGGTTCTATCTGTCGCGCGAAGACCCGATGGGGCAGTTCTTTACCTATCTTTTGCTGTTTCAGGGCGCGATGGTCGGGATTGTCCTGTCCGACAATATCCTGCTTCTGCTTATTTTCTGGGAACTTACATCGCTCAGCTCATTCCTGCTGATCGGCTATTGGAAGCACCTTCCCGAAGGTCGTCAGGGCGCGCGCATGGCCTTGGCTGTCACTGGCTCTGGCGGCTTGGCGATGATTGCCGGGATGCTGATCCTCGGCAATATCGTGGGCTCCTACGACCTCAGCGTCATTTTGCGGAACAAAGAACTGATCCAGGCTTCACCCTACTACATGCCTGCGCTGATCCTTATCCTGCTGGGCTGTTTTACCAAGTCGGCGCAGTTCCCGTTTCATTTCTGGCTACCGCACGCCATGGCCGCGCCAACACCGGTTTCGGCCTATCTGCACTCTGCCACAATGGTGAAAGCGGGCCTGTTTCTGATGGCACGGATGTGGCCGGTTCTGGCCGGCACGGATGCGTGGTTCTACATCGTCGCCACGACGGGGCTGATCACCATGCTGATTGGCGCGTCTATCGCGTTGTTCAAGGACGACCTTAAGGCGCTGCTGGCGTTTTCGACCGTTTCGCATCTTGGCCTCATCACCATGCTGCTGGGCTTTGGCACAAAAATTGCCGCCGTCGCTGCCGTGTTCCACATCATCAACCACGCAACGTTCAAAGCCGCCTTGTTCATGACCGCCGGGATCGTGGATCACGAAACAGGCACGCGCGATATCAAAAGACTGGGTGGCTTGCGCCACCTGATGCCGATCACCTTCACAATCGGCACGATTGCCGCCCTCTCGATGGCCGGGCTGCCGCCTCTGAACGGTTTCCTGTCCAAAGAGATGATGCTTGAAGAAACCGTGCACACCACATGGCTGCACTCTCATTACCTGGTGCCGGGGCTGGCGCTTTTGGCTGCGTTGTTCTCGGCCGCTTATTCCTTCCGCTTCGTCAGCCACGTCTTTCTTGGACCACAGCGGGAAGATTATCCGGCACATCCGCATGATCCGCCCGTTGGGTTGTGGATTGCGCCCGCGTTCCTGGTCGTACTTGTCATCCTGATCGGCCTCTATTCCGCGGCCATTGTCGGCCCATTGGTCGCAGTGGTGTCCAGCGCGGTGATTGGCGGCGAGAAGCTTCCGTATTACTCGCTGAAACTCTGGCATGGCTTCACACCGGCCCTTTACATGTCGGTCGTGGCCACGCTGGGTGGTCTATTCCTGCTGGCGTTGCACAGACGAGGTGAGCAGATCTGGAACGCTCTGCCCCGCCCCGAAGCCAAGCAGATCTTTGAAGCAATCATAGAAGCGCTGACCAGGTTGAGCCGATGGATCACGGATGAGTTGCACAACGGGGTCCTTAGCCGCTATGCAATCATCTTCGTCGCCTTTACCGTTGGCCTGGGTTATTACGCGTATTCGACCGGAACCATCGGCATAGAAACCCGCGTTCCGCTGCCGGCTCAGATCATTCCTATCCTTGGCTGGATCTGTCTTGTGGGTGCGACGCTGGGCATTATGTGGTTCCACCGGAATCGTCTTTTGTCACTGGTATTGATCGGTGTCGTCGGCCTGATCGTTTCGGTTGCCTTCAACTATCTCTCGGCCCCCGATCTTGCCTTGACGCAGATCTCGGTCGAAGTGGTGACAATGATCCTTTTGTTGCTGTCGCTGAACTTCCTGCCGACCGAAACGCCCTGGGACAGTTCGGCGGCACGGCGCTGGCGGGACGCGGCGATTTCCGTGGTCGCGGGCCTTGGCACCGGTGCGTTGATCTACGCGATGATGATGCGCGATTTCGCGTTCCCGACGATTTCAGAGTTCCATCTGGCCAATTCCTACAAAGGCGGCGGCGGCACCAATGTGGTCAACGTGATCCTTGTCGACTTCCGGGGTTTTGATACCTTTGGCGAGATCATCGTTCTGGGCATTGCCGCACTGATCATCTTTGCGCTGACGGAATCCGTTCTCGGTACAAATGTCCGCAGCTATCTGCTGAACCGCAAACCGCATTGGCCGCAATCCGGGGATTCGCATCCGCTGATGATGGTTGTGGTCACCCGTGTCATGATGCCGATCGCACTGATGGTCGGGGCTTACATCTTTTTCCGCGGGCACAACCAGCCCGGTGGCGGCTTTATCGCCGGCCTGATCGTCGCCATCGCCTATCTGATGCAATACATGGCCAGCGGCTATACCTGGGCCATCGAGCGGCAAAGATTCTATTACCACGGCACCATCGGCTGGGGCGTTCTGATCGCCGCGGCAACCGGGTTGGGTGCTTGGTTCAATGAGCGCCCCTTCCTGACCAGCGATTTCGGCTACATCAACTGGCCTCCGCTGGAGGAATTCGAATGGGCCACCGCCATGCTGTTTGATACAGGCGTATTCCTGGCGGTTCTGGGTGCGGTCATGCTGGCATTGGACAGCCTGTCCCGCTTTGCGTGGCAACCGGGGATGGCACAGGAATTCCCGATGGATATCAACCCGCTGCGAGACAACCCTCCGGAAGAAGAACAAGAGAAGGAGCAGGCCTGATGGAAGCGCTCGTAGCCTCTGCCGTCGGTATCATGACCGCTGCCGGGATCTTCCTGATCCTGCGCCGTCGGACGTTTCCGGTCATTCTGGGCCTGTCTCTGATCACATACGCGGTGAACGTCTTCCTGTTCGCGACCGGACGACTGGCGCTGAACGCACCAGCGGTTCTGAACAAGTACGAGGACGTCCCCTATACCGACCCACTGCCACAGGCGCTGGTCCTGACGGCCATCGTGATCTCGTTCGGGATGACCGCCGTGATCGTGATGATCTCGCTCAGCGCATACCTGTCCGCCAAGAATGACCATATCGACATGACCGCCCAGGACAGTGTTGACGCGCCGGGAGATGACGCATGAACCACTGGATCGTTGCGCCGATCGTCCTGCCCGCGATTCTGGCCCCATTCATCATCATGGTCCTGCGATACCATCTGGACCTGCAACGCATCTTCTCGGTCGCGGGCGTCGTGGCTTTGCTTGGGATTGCGCTTACAATCACGGCTCAGGCCTCGGGCGGGGTCATTCAGGTGTACGAGCTTGGCGACTGGCCCGCCCCCTTTGGCATCGTCATGGTGCTGGATCGCATGTCCGCAATGATGGTTCTGCTGACCGCCCTGCTGGCCCTGCCGATCGTGCTTTATGCCATCGCCTCGGGCTGGGATGACCGGGGCAAGCATTTCCACGCGCTGTTTCATTTCCAGCTCATGGGCGTCTGCGGCGCCTTCCTGACCGGCGACGCCTTCAACCTTTTCGTGTTCTTCGAGGTGCTGTTGATCGCGTCTTACGGCCTTATGACTCATGGCGGTGGCGCGGTGCGGTTGAAAGCGGGTGTGCAATATGTGGCGTACAACCTGTTGGGGTCGACTCTGTTTCTGTTTGCCCTTGGCACGATCTATGGCGTGACTGGTACGCTGAACATGGCGGACATCGCCCTGCGCGTTGCAGAGATCCCAGCCGAAGATACCGCATTGCTGCGGGTTGGTGCGGTGCTGTTGCTGCTGGTCTTCTGCATCAAGGCTGCCGTTCTGCCCCTGCACTTCTGGCTGCCCGCCAGCTATGCCAACGCCCCGCTGCCTGTTGCGGCCCTGTTTGCAATCATGACCAAGGTAGGGGCCTATTCGATCCTGCGAATGTACACTCTGGCCTTCGGTCCCGACGTCGAAGTCACACAGGGTCTGGTTGGCGATTGGTTGCAACCCGCGGCGCTGCTGACGCTTGCCGTCGGTGCCATCGGCATTCTGGGATCGCAGCATATTGCCCGCATGGTTGCCTTTTGCGCCATCGCGTCCATGGGTACTTTGCTGATCGCGATTTCGCAGTTCACGCCCGGCGCGACGGCAGCCGCCCTTTATTACGTGTTCCATTCGACACTTGCGACCGCGTTGCTGTTCCTCATTGCTGACCTGATCATGGAACGGCAGGGAGGGGCCATAGCCCCCAAGCCGCCGATGCCGCAAAGCGGGTTGATTGCTGCCCTGTTCTTTGTCGGCGCCATCGCGATGGCTGGAATGCCGCCGTTGTCCGGCTTTGTTGGCAAGCTTTTGGTTCTGGACGCTTCGCGTGATGCATCCGATGCCACCTCGGTCTGGGCCGTTATCCTGATTGGATCATTCGTCACCATCGTCGGGCTGGCCCGTGCCGGGACGCTGATTTTTTGGAAAAGCTACGACGCTGAGGTTGTCACAACCGATGAAACCGCCGAAGGCGAAAACGCGTCTGCCGCCGCCCCCGAACCGCAACCCGGCCTTGCTTTTACGGCTGTGTTCGGGGCCGTGGCAGGTCTGGTCCTTCTGACCCTGTTCGCAGGTCCGGCCCTTGAGTACACGAGCAAAACCGCAGAGCAGTTGTTTACGCCTGAAAACTACATCTCTGCCGTCTTGGGAAGGGAAGAGTGATGAAACTGCTGCGCCGAATTTTCCCGCACCCCCACCTGACGATTTTGCTGACGCTTGTCTGGATTCTGCTGGCGAACAAGCCTTCGCTGAACTCTTTGATCTTTGGTCTGATCCTCGGGATCATCATTCCGTTCGTAACACAACCCTACTGGCCGGATCGTCCCAAGCTTCGCAACTGGCCAATGGTTGTGGAATATATGCTGGTGGTGCTTTGGGATATCGTGGTTGCGAACGTGACGGTGGCCCGGATCATCCTGTTCAAACGCAATGACAACCGCCAGCCCAATTGGATCTGCGTCCCGCTTGAACTGCGCACACCCGAAGCGATCACGGTTCTTGCGGGCACCATCACGATGACTCCGGGCACCGTCAGTTGTGATTTGTCAGCTCAGGGGCATAATCTGCTGGTGCACTGTCTTGATGCCCCCGACCCCGAGGTCGTGCGGGACCAGATCAAACAGCGCTATGAACGTCGCCTGAAGGAGATTTTCGAATGATCGACTACGCGATTTATTTTGCATTTGCCTGTTTCGGTGCGGCGATCATGATGTGTCTGTGGCGTATCATAACCGCTGACGGGGTCGGCACCCGGGTTCTGGCCTTGGACACTATGGTAATCAACACCATCGCCCTGATGATCCTATATGGGTTGGATCAGGGGACCGAGATCTTTTTCGAGGCCGCCATGATCATTGCCATGCTCGGTTTTGTTTCCACCGTGGCCTACGCGCGCTTCATGTTGCGCGGCAACATTATCGAATGAGGGCGGGATGACATTCATCGTGGAACTGCTGATCGCCTTTTTCCTGATCGTCTCGGGTATCTTCGGCTTTGTCGGGTCTTTTGGCATGATCAAGCTGAAAGACCCGATGTCCCGCCTGCACGCCCCGACCAAGGCAACGACCTTGGGGGTGGGCGGCGTGCTTCTGGCTTCGATAGTGCATTCTGTTCTTCTGGAAGGAAAGCTGTCCCTGCACGAGCTGCTGATCACTCTGTTCCTGTTCCTGACCGCTCCGATCACGGCCCTGTTCATTGCAAAGTGGCACATACACCGGCATGAAAAACCCGAAGACCTGCCGGATGCCGGCGAGGATGAACTTTGGGCCACCCACGCCGTCGAGCAGGTCGAGGACGTTCCGGATCATAGCGCGAATTGAAACCTATGCATATTCCTCCGCTGCCCCTGACCCGCGATCTGGTTCTTGTAGGTGGAGGTCACACCCACGCGCTGCTGCTGCGCAAATGGGGGATGGACCCGTTGCCCGGGGCGCGTGTGACCGTGATAAATCCCGGCCCGACGGCCCCGTATTCCGGAATGCTGCCAGGCTATGTCGCCGGGCATTATGACCGGTGGGAGCTGGACATCGATCTGGTCCGACTGGCCCGCTTCGCAGGCGCGCGCGTCATTCTGGGCGCGGTCGATGGAATCGATACCGATCGTCAGGAAATCCATGTTCCCGGGTGTCCACCGGTGGGTTTCGATGTGGCATCGGTCAATGTCGGGATCACTTCGGACATGCCCGCAATGCCCGGCTTTGCGGAACATGCCGTACCGGCCAAACCATTGGGGCCATTCGCGGCAGAATGGGCTGCTTATCTGGCGGGCAGCGGCCCTGCCTCGGTCGTCGTGATCGGCGGTGGAATCGCCGGGGTTGAACTGGTCATGGCGATGGCTCACGCGCTCAGGGCCAAGGGTCGGTCAGCGCAGGTTGCGCTGATCGACAATGCCTTTGCCCTGACGGCCACCAGACCCAAAGCAGCAGAGACGATCCGCCGTGCGATGCAGGATCTTGGTGTAGAGGTGATCGAAAACGCCGCGATCAGCCGGATCGCTTCGGATCACGTCGCATTGCAGGACGGGCGCAAGATCCCGGCTGGTTTCGTGACAGGGGCGGCCGGAGCCCGCCCCTATGGCTGGATCGAAAAGACCGGGCTGGACCTTGAGGATGGCTTCATCCGGGTAAACAGCTACCTGCAATCCAGCGATCCCGTGGTTTTTGCCGCCGGTGATTGCGCCCATCTGACGGACAATCCCAGACCCAAAGCCGGTGTATATGCAGTGCGCGAAGCACCGGTTCTGTTCGACAATCTGCGCGCGGCGCTGGGGGCTGGACGGATGCGCAAGTACGTCCCGCAGAAAGATTACCTGAAGCTGATTTCGCTAGGCGGCAAATCAGCGCTGGGCGAGCGTTTGGGGTTGTCCCACAGCGGAGCGATGATGTGGAAATGGAAGAACCACATCGACCGGATTTTCATGAACAAGTTCCGGGACCTGCCGCAGATGAAGCCCCCCGCGCTGCCGCGTGCACATGCCGCCGGGCTTGTCGAGGTGCTGGGCGAAAAACCGATGTGTGGCGGATGCGGTGCCAAGGTCGGGCGCGGAGCATTGCAGGTGGCGCTGAAATCGCAGCCCGGTCCCGTTCGCCCGGATATCATCCCCCTGCCCGGCGACGACGCGGCTCTGCTTCAGACGGGCGGGGTTCGGCAGGTCATGACATCAGATCACCTGCGGGCTTTTACCAATGATCCCGCACTTATGGCGCGCATCGCCGCTGTACATGCCCTGGGGGATGTGTGGGCCATGGGGGCCACGCCTCAGGCTGCCACGGCAACGATCATCCTTCCGCGCATGTCTGCTGCCCTGCAACGCCGTACCATGTCGGAAATCATGTCGATCGCAGGAGACGTCATGCGGGACGCCGGTGCCGATATCGTGGGCGGGCACAGTTCCATGGGTGACGAGATGACAATCGGTTTCACACTGACCGGCCTGTGCGACGCCGACCCGATTACGCTGGCCGGCGGGCAACCGAGCGACTGTCTGATCCTGACCAAACCCATAGGAAGCGGCGTTCTTATGGCGGCCGAGATGGCAGGCCAGGCCAACGGTGCCTGGGTCGCCGCAGCCTACCGGCATATGGCGCAGCCGCAGGGTAAGGCGGCCCGCATATTGGCCGGGGCCCATGCGATGACCGACGTGACCGGATTTGGTCTGGCCGGACATCTGCAAGGTATCTGCGACGCTTCCGGATGCGGGGCCATGATGGATCTGGGTGCCGTGGAGGTGATGGATGGCGCGCAGGAACTGACGGATCGGGGCGTTCGATCAACCCTTTTTGCAGACAACAGGGCAATAGCACCTGCCCTGCCCGCCGAGGGCAAAGCCGCCCTGATATTCGACCCGCAGACAGCAGGCGGCCTGCTGGCCGCGGTGGCGGCAGCGGACGCCGATACCGTCCTGAATGACCTCAGGAACGCTGGATATCCGGCTATGGCAATCGGCGAGCTCACCGATGCACCGGGACTGCGCCTTCAGGACTGATCCAGCAGGGTTTCGATCCGGGCGGCCGCCTCGCTCAGGCCGGCATCGTTCAGAAGGGCGATCTCAATATCGGCCAGAACCTTGACGGAACGGGATCGCCGCGACTTTGCGTATGCCGGGTCGTAATGCTGCTCCATCAGGGCCTGGGTCAGCACCTGTTTTTGACCTGCTTCGATCAACTGCATCCAACCATCCACGACCTCGTGCCCGCGATGAAAGCGCAGCGGCGACAAACGGTCCCTCAAACGGTCACTGTCAGACAGGATGTCGTCATAGGCCTGAACGAGATAGGCAGCGCGCGCCTCGAGCGGAGCCGTGATGTTCACCCGTGGGGCTGCGCACAAAGCGTTCCACAGGCTGGGCGGCAGTATCAGGCTGCCGATCTTGGACGATTCCGCTTCGATGACGACCGGGCGCGCCGTATCCATCGCACAAAGCGCCCCTGCCAGGGCCGATTCAAAAGCTTTCTGGCTGGGCTGGCCGCCCGGTCTTTCCCCCAGCAGAGACCCTCGGTGATTGGCTAGTGCTTCGAGGTCAAGAACCTGCACCCCGCGTGACTGCAAACGTGCCAGCAATTCTGTCTTGGCCGTTCCGGTATAGCCATCCAGCGCCACCAACCGATGCGGCAAGGGATCATCGTACAAATACGCATTCACCAGCCTGCGGTAGGTGCGATAGCCGCCCTCGATCACATCCGCGCGCCAGCCGATTTGTTGCAGCATCCATGTAAACGACCCCGAACGCTGTCCGCCACGCCAGCAATAGACCAGAGGGCGCCAGCTGCCTTCGTGGTGGCTTAGATGTTGCTCGATGTGGTTGGCCGCATTGCGGAATACCAGAGCGGCCCCGAGTTTACGCGCCAGAAACGGGCTTTCCTGTACATACATGGTTCCGACACGGGCGCGTTCCTCGTTGTTCAGAACCGGCAGGTTGATCGCACCTGGCAGATGGTCTTCAGCGAACTCTGCCGGGCTGCGCACATCGATGACCGTGTCAAAACCATGCGCATAAAGTTGTGTCAGATCAGGAAAGGTCAGGTCCATGCCGATGGTCTAGCTTGCCGCGTCTGCAAAGAAAAGGCCGCACGCCCTCACTCGTGCAAAGGCTTGACCAGATCAGGTCCGCTTGCGCGGTTCGAGTTCACGACTGGATCAACGCGATGAAACGTCAGCACATCCTCTGCCCCCGGCTGCATCAAACGAGCAGCGCCTTTTCCCGCTTCTCCCAGCCACAATGACCAATGTTCGGGTTCGAGGATCAGGGGCATCCGATGATGGATGGTGCCAAGGTTTTCGTTGGCCGCCGTCGTCACGATGGCACAGGTGCCCTGACGGTTTTCATCCACCCCCCAATCCTGCCAGATCCCCGCAAAGGTAATGGGGGCGCCGTCCCTACGATGGATGTACCATGGCAAGCGCGTTCCCTCGTCCGTCTTGGTCCATTCGTAGAATCCCGTTGCGACAATCAGACAGCGACGCGACCGGCAGGCATCGCGAAAGGCAGGCTTTTCCGCCAAAGTCTCGGCGCGGGCGTTGATCAGCAAAGGCCCGGCGGTTTCCGTCTTGTACCAATGTGGCAGGAACCCCCAGCGCAGCGCATCCAGACGCCGACCTGAGTCCCCACCCCGAACCACATGCACCTGATTTGTCGGACAAACATTGAAATTCGGTGCTGTCGGCAACGCGTTTGCCGGACGCGCGGAGAACAGCTGCGCCATCGCGTCATTGGGAAGAGTTATTGCAAACCGTCCGCACATGGGTAATGAACCACCGATACTACATTGATACTGGCGCAGGATCTTACGGGGTCATATGGAAAACCAAATAACGCAATCCCTCAAGAGCAAAGCAATGGCCCTTTTGGATGCGGGCAAGCTGCCACAGGCGCTGAAAAAGGCCCAGCTGGGTATCAAGAAATTCCCAAAGGACTCTGACTACCAAGCCCTCGCCGGTTTCGTTTTGACCGAGATGAAGCAGTACAGGAAATCCATTCCGTATTTTGTTGAAGCCTCGAGGATGAAGCCCGATGATCCGCAATTTGCCGAGAATCTGGCTAACGCCTTGATGCAAACAGGGCAAATTGTGCAGGCATTGACCTACGCAGAGAAAAAGATTGAAAGATTTCCAAACAATCGGGAACTCACCAGAGTTATCGACGAAATACAGCGCCAAGGGGAAAACTGGCGATCCATCATCCAGTTCACCACACACAAACTGGCGTCAGATCCGGACAACGCGGAATTGCTTTCAAAGCGTGCCCGCGCCTACCAAAGCATCGGTTTTGTCGAGGAAAGCACGCGGGATATCCAACGCGCGTACGAGTTGGCACCAAAGAACACAACGATTGCATTGCAAATGACCATCAATCTGCACCAGACCGGTGACAGAGCCCAAGCGATCAATGTTCTGAATAATATCCTGGAAACCGATCCCCACAACCCGAATGCCCTGTTGCAATCCGCAATATTGATCGCACCGGAAAACGTGCCGCAGATGATCCCTGCGTTGAACGAGGCCATCGCTCAGACAGATCAACCTCTGTAAGAGCTCGAGTTTGCCAAAGCACATCTGATCGAAAAAAGCGAAGGCTTGGCCAGGGCGTTGCCGCAATTTGCAAAGGCAAACGCAATCCAACAGTGAATCCTGCCCTACGACCCCGAAGCTGAAGAGAACAAAATATCCGATATTCTGGACCTGTTCCCTCAAGGGTCGCCTCGGGTCAGTGCAGAGCAAAACAGTATGCCGGTACCAATTTTTGTTATCGGTCAGCCGCAATCCGGAACCACTTTGATGGAGATGATGCTGAGCTCTGCGCCCGGTGTCGCCGGTTGCGGCGAGCTGATGCTGATGACCGACCTTTCCGCCAAGTTTTATACGTCCGGCACGTCGCTCGATTCAGAAGCCGCGAAGGCGATTGCCCAAAGCTACCTGGACCAGATGCCTGGGATTCCGACGGATTCAATCGCCTTTGTCGACAAGATGCCGCACAACTATCAAAATGTCGGCTTCATTCTTGCAGCCTTCCCGAATGCCCGGATCATCAACATGCTGCGGGATCCACGCGATGTCGGTTTGTCAAAATGGATCCAGCGGTTCCTAGCAGACGGCATGAACGACACATCCAATCTTGAAGCGATCGCGCATACCGCAAATCTGTATCGCCGTTACATGTCCCATTGGGATAAGCTGTTCGGAAACCGCATTCTGACACTGTCCTATGAAGATCTGGTGGCGGACCCCCTGACCCACAGCCAGCGCGTTGCCGAGTTTTGCGGTATTGAGTGGTGCCAATCCATGGTACACCCCGAAAAGAACACCAGACAGGTGCGTACGGCCAGCGTGGATCAGGTGCGCAACAAGATCTCGACCAAGTCAATCGGGCGCTGGCGCGAGGTCGCGGATCAGATCAAACCGATGCTGGATGGCTTTGACCCGGAACTTTGGCCGGAATACGATTTCAGTTGATCCGCAGAAGCAGAAAAGCCGCATCATGATGACGCGGCTTTTTTCCTTTTCAAAAACAGAGTCACTTCTGCTGGATGCGTCCGTCGACATAAGGCTGGTACGGCGCGTTTTCGGCCAGATATTCCGCGGTTACATCCGCAAGATCCGGACCGAAGTCATAGGCGTTCTTGTCATCGCCCTCGAACATCGAATACCCATCGCCACCGTTGCGGACGTAGTTGTTGGTTACGACCAGGTAGGTTTTGTTCGGGTCAATCGGAACGAACCCATCACCCTCGGCGACCATCACATCAATGATGCGCCCTTCGTTCGGCGCTACGCTGGGATCCCAGGTAAAGCGCAGGCCCGCCACTTGCGGGAACCGGCCCTTGACCTCTTCCACCTGGCTTACACCGTTTTCCAGCGCGTCAATGACGGTCTGCCCGGTGATCTCAAAAGTGGACAGCGTGTTCTGGAACGGCAGCACGGTCAGCACTTCGCCCATGGTCACTTCGCCTTCGTCAATCGACGCGCGCAGACCGCCAGAATTCGCAATCGCAATCTGAGCGCCCTGTTCGGCAACCCGCGCCAGCATGGCGTCGGCGACAAGGTTACCCATTTCGCATTCTTGTACGCGGCAAACCGCCCGATCGCCTTCAATTGCAGCGGCCGAGTTGGCAACGACGCGTTGCTTCATTTCTTCGATCGGTGCGCCCATTTCGGCCACGCGTGCAGCGATATCCGCATCGGGCGTGACAGACGCATCAAGCAGGATAGGCTCACCTTCCGCTGAAATCAGGTTGCCATCATCATCAAAGGTCAGCGTGATCTCGCCCAGATATTTGGAATAGGCATAGGCCTGCACGATCGGGACATCACCGACCATCATCGGATATGACCCAGCCGCACCTTCCTGCGTGTTCGAGAGCAGCGTATGCGAATGGCCGCCGACAACAAGGTCAAGCCCCGGCACCTGCTCTGCGATCTCCAGATCCTTGGCCAATCCAACATGGTTCAAAGCAATGATGATATTGACACCTTCATCCTGCAACGCAGCCACATCAGCCTGCAGGCTTTCTATCTCATCCTGGAAAATTACGTCCTTGCCTGGGCTTGACGTTTCAACCGTGTCCGTCGCCAGTGCTGAAATTATGCCGACCTTCTGACCGCCAACGTCAAGCACAACATGGTTGCCGACCTTGTCCTTCAACTCGGCCGACGACGACAGGTCCAGATTGCCCGAGATCACTGGGAAACTGACCGCGTCGATGAACGACGCCAGACCTTCCGGACCATCGTCGAATTCGTGGTTGCCAACGGCCATAACATCGTAACCGATGGCTTCCATGAACTCGGCCTCTGCCGCGCCCTTATATGTTGTGTAGTAAAGCGATCCCTGGAACGGATCCCCCGCATCCAGCAGCAGCACATTCTGATCCGCCAGCGCATCGCGTCGGGCGTCTACCATGGTCTTGAGGCGTGCAACGCCGCCAAAACACTTACCTTCGGCTTCGCCTTCTGCGTCACAGGTCGAGTCGTATTTGTTGATCGACTCGATACGACTGTGAATGTCGTTAGTATGCAGAATGGTCAGCTTGTATTCTGCCGCCGCCACGCCAGCGGTCAGGCCAAGAATTGCAGCCGAAGCCAGGAAACGCGTCAACATATTGAATCTCCCTGTTTTAATTTGCAGGGATCGTGCGCCGATGACGCCAAAGAGTCAAAGAAGAAATCCGGCTTGATTCCAACGCGTACGCGGGGCATCAGGTCCGTATGCTGATTTACAAGATTTTCCGAGCCGAAGAGTGGGCCGCCTTGCAGGACCAGGGTGCCTCGGACGGTGCTCCGATCGACGTCGCTGACGGGTTTGTCCACTTTTCCACCGTTGAACAAGCAGCTGAAACCGCAGCCAAACATTTTGCCGGTGTCGATGGTCTGGTTTTGCTGGCCTGTGACGCAGATGCGATGGGCGACGACCTGAAATGGGAGGTTTCGCGCGGCGGTGCCCTGTTCCCGCATCTCTATCGCCAGATCCGGATGAGCGATGTTGTCTGGTCACGCCCTCTGCCGTTTGACGGCACCGCGCACCAGCTCCCAAAGGACATGTCATGACATCCTATATCGACCCGGACCGCGACCAGTTCGAGGCCTTCAAGGCATTGGATCGGGACCAGCCGATCGAAATGCTCAACCTGGTGAAGTTTCGGGCCAAGGCGCAGTACCCACCCGCGCATGAACTGGCGAATGCGGACCTGACCGGAGCGCAAGCCTATCAGAACTACGGGGCTGAAACCGCTCCGATCATTGAACGTATCGGGGCGCGCATCCTTTGGCGTGGGGTGTTTGAATCAACCCTGATTGGCCCGGCGGACGAGGCGTGGGATGCCGTCTTCATCGCCCGCTATCCGACGGCACACGCATTTCTGGAAATGGTCACCGACCCAGCCTATCGGGCGGCGGTGATCCACCGTCAGGCGGCGGTGGAAACGTCGCGCCTGATCCGATGCGGTTCAGGTGAAGCCGGGGCGACGTTCGGATGAAACTGACAGAGAAACTGGGCCTTGCCGCCCTGCACCGCATGGACCCCGAGACAGCCCACGGGATGTCGATCAGGGCGTTGAAGTCAGGGCTGGCACCCGCACCCGGGCCGGTAACGACGCCGCGCCTGAAAACGGTCGTTGCCGGGTTGACCCTGCCGAACCCGATTGGGCTGGCCGCCGGGTTCGACAAGAATGGTGAGGTTTTGGCCCCGCTGTCCCGCGCCGGGTTCGGTTTTGTCGAAGTCGGGGCGGTCACGCCGCGCCCGCAACCGGGAAACCCCAAACCCCGTCTTTTTCGCCTGACCGAGGACAAAGCAGCCATCAACCGCTTTGGCTTCAACAATGAAGGCATGGGGGTGATGGCAAAACGGCTGGCAGACCGCCCCAAAGACGCGGTCATCGGCCTGAATCTGGGGGCCAACAAGGACAGCGAAGACCGCGCGGGCGATTTTGTCAAAGTGCTGGCCCATTGTGCCGAACACCTGGATTTTGCAACCGTCAACGTGTCATCCCCGAATACGGAGAAGCTGCGGGATTTGCAGGGCAAAGCCGCTCTCACCGCGTTGTTGAGCGGTGTGATCGAGACACGTGATGCGCTGCCGCGCCGGCTGCCGATCTTCCTGAAAATCGCTCCGGATCTCACCGAGGCGGAATTGCAGGACATCGCCGAGGTCGCACGCGAAACCGGGGTGGACGCTGTGATCGCCACCAATACCACCTTGTCCCGCGACGGGTTGCGCAGCGCGCAGAAAGACGAAAGTGGTGGTTTGTCGGGCGCCCCGCTGTTTGAAAAGTCGACCCGCGTACTGGCTCAGCTGAGCAAACTGACGGAAGGGGATATCCCCCTGATCGGCGTGGGCGGCATCAGCACTGCCGAGCAGGCCTATGCCAAGATCTGTGCCGGGGCATCGGCCGTGCAGTTCTATACCGCAATGGTGTATGGCGGCATTTCCCTGGCGGCCGACATCGCCAAAGGGCTGGATGACTTGCTGGCGCGTGACGGTTTTGACACCGTATCGCAAGCCGTCGGCAGCAAACGAGAGGATTGGCTGTGATCGAATACTGGCACAACCCCCGCTGTTCCAAATCCCGCGCCGGTCTGGCGCTTTTGGAAGAAAACGGTGCGCAGGTCTGCGTTCGAAAGTACCTGGAAGACGCGCCGTCAATCGACGAGTTGCGCGCTGCGCAATCCGCGCTTGGGCTGTCGCCCATCGAAATGATGCGCACAGGAGAAAAACGGTTCAAGGAACTGGGGCTGGCCAAAACCTCGCCCGACGAAGACCTGATCCGTGCCATGGCCGAAAACCCGATCCTGATCGAGCGCCCTCTTGCAATTGCCGGAGACAAAGCCGCCATCGGACGTCCGCCGGAAAACCTGTTGACGTTGCTCTAGGCCACCTGGGCTTCAAGCTTGGGATAGCGCCAGCCCATTGTCACACCACGTGCTATATTAAGAACCATCAGCGCGGCCCACAGGCCGTGATTGCCGAAGACAGGCACCAGCATGAACAAAGCGACCACATAGATCGCCACCGACTGAATCATCGCGTTTCGCATGGCGCGGGTCCAGGTGGCACCGATGTAGATACCGTCGAACATCCAGCTTGCCACCCCGATCACCGGGGCGATCGCGGCCCAGAACAGGTATTCGCGCCCGGCTTCACGCACTTGCGGTGAAGTTGACATCAGGTCGATCAGCGCCGGGCCGGCGACGAAGAAAACCGCAGCCAGCAACAGCGCGCCCCCAACACCCCATTGCGAGGCCATGACAGAGGCGCGACGCACCTGATACCTGTCTCTGGCACCGACTGCGCCTCCGACCAGCGCTTCGGCGGAAAAGGCAAACCCATCAAGCGCAAAGGCGGTGATTTCAAGAAACTGAAGCAAGACTTGATTGGCCGCCAGATTCACGTCACCCAGATCCGAACCAACAAAAAGGAATGTCGTGAACGATCCGGTCAACAGAACCGATCGCAGCATGATATCACCGTTGACCTGCAACATACGCCGCAGCCGGGCGGCATCGAAAACCCGAGCCCAATCGCGCCAGATTCCATCAGCGAACCCATCCCGGCAAAGCCACACCCCCAAGGCCAAACCGGTCCATTCTGCGATCAGGGTGGCAATGGCAACCCCTTCGACCCCCCAGCCAAGGCCCAGAACGAACCACAGGTCGAGACCGATATTCAACCCGTTCATCCAGACCTGAAGGATGAACACGCCGCGCGTACGCTCGACGGCGATCAGCCAGCCGGTAACGGCATATAATGCGATGGTTGCAGGCGCCCCCCAGATGCGGATTTCCAGATAGGATCGGGTCAGGGCTTCGACTTCGGGGCTTGCCGGGGAAAGCGCGAACGCACCCGCAAACACGGCCACCTGCGCAAGGATAAAGAACAGTCCGGCCGCGCCTCCCAGGATCAGGCCGCGCATCAGCAGCGCCCGGGTTTCGACGGTATCGCCTGCCCCGCGTGCCTGCGCCGCCATCCCGGTCGTGCCCATCCGCAGGAAACCGAAGATCCAATAGATTGTGGACAGGATCACAGCCCCGATGCCGACCGCCCCGATCGGGGCCGCCTCGCCCATCTGACCGACAACGCCCGTATCCACCGCACCCAGTATCGGCACGGTGGCATTCGACAGGACTATGGGCACCGCGATCTTCAGCACCCGCCTGTGCGTGATGGGCGCCGAGGCGTCCTGCACGGTCAGCTCTTGTCTCTGGGAGGTTGCGGCATCAGGAAATGTCCGGAAGCCTGCGCGAACAGTTTCGCGTGGTTGTCCTGCCAGGCTTCGACTCGGACCGAGGCATACCGCCGCCCGGATCTGCTGATGAAGGCCCGTGCATATGCGTCCCGTGGAAGGCCCGAGCGCAGATAGTCGACGGTAAAGTCGATTGTCTTGGGAAACCGGATATTCGGGTCGGTCACAATCGCCTCTCCGTCGATCTCGCCACTTTCGATACGCGGGAACATATGTTCCCAACTAAGGGTGATGACAGCGGTCACTTCGAGGAATGCCGCGGTTACACCGCCGTGAATCGCAGGCAGGAACGGGTTGCCGATCAACTTGTCATCGAAGTTCAGAACGCCGGTCAGTTCATCCCCGCGCCGGTCGAAGCTGATATTGAGAAATCGGATGTAAGGGACACCGTCAACCAGCGCACGCAACGCTGCGTCGCGTCGCTGCTTGACCACCTGCATTGGTTCGGGACGAGGTCTTGCCATGTTATTTCCCCTCAACCGTAAAGGACCCCGAGGCCGTGGCCACCGGCAGGTCTTTGTCATGGTCCATAGCCGTGGCTCGTACAAACGCCACGTTCCGCGTGATGTGATAGCAGACGGCATGCGCTGTCACCGTCTGACCCGGTGTCGCTGCGCGCATGTAGTCAATGCGCAGATCGATCGTGGCTGTCCCGCCGGGGGCCGAGGGGTGGCTCATCACAGCAGCACCGCAGCATGTGTCCAGAATTGTGGAAATCGCCCCACCGTGAATCACCCCTGTGCGCGGATCCCCGATCAGATCCTCATTGTAGGGCAACGTGATCTCTGCCTCGCCCTCACCGATCTGCGTGAGCTTGAGGTTCAATGCCCGCGCATGGGGGATCGCCTCGATAAACTGGCGGGCTAAAACTGTCTTGTCGACCATTGGTTTGCGTCCTGTTCTCTGCCCGTCCTTTATGAGCCGCTGTTTCCGCAAAGGGCAAGCCCACCTGTTGCGCTTGGGATCGGGACCGCCTAGGTTGCTGACAAGGAGATCGGGAATGTCCAACAACCGTTTGTCATTCAAAGAGATGTGCGCCGAGTTCGACGTGACCCCGCGCACTCTGCGCTATTACGAATACATCGAACTTTTGCAACCGGACCGTGAAGGTCGGTCCCGGTTTTACGGCCCGCGCGAATGCGCGCGGATGAAGCTGATCATGCGCGGCCGCAAGTTCGGTTTCCCCCTGGAAGAGATCCGCCAATGGCTTTTGATCTACGAAGATCAGGGCAATGAGGCGCAAATGGCCACCTTCGTCGAGATGGCGGATCGCCAGATGAACGAGCTTCAGCAGCAGCGCCAGCAACTGGACGAAGCCATGGACGAACTCAAGCGTCTGCGCGACCAGACGGCCAAGTCGTTGGGATAGCCGCCCCCCAATCCGAAAATTCGAATTGATCACCCTGAATCTGCGCAAACAGATGCGCGGTGTTTCCTCAATTGCGACAGCTTTGGCGGGAAATTCCGCATGACGCAACGGAAAGAAAATTGCGTCAGACCGTGCTTACGTGGCCGGATGTTACGTCAACTTTGAAATGACGCAGCGTCTGGATTACGTAAACGTAACTCTCGTGTTGTAAAGCGCGTACCAACTGCGCAACTCATATCTCATGACGCCAGTGACGAGAGTATGACGAATGACCGAAGATGTGATGACCATCCGTGAGATGTGCGAGACCTATGATGTCACGCCACGCACCTTGCGGTTCTATGAGGCCAAGGAACTTCTGTTCCCGATCCGTGAAGGCCAGAAACGTCTGTTCACCAAGCGTGATCGGGCGCGGCTCAAACTGATCCTGCGCGGCAAACGATTTGGGTTCAGCCTGGAAGAAATTCGACAACTGCTGGATTTGTACCATGTAGGCGACCAGCAGGTCACACAGATGACCCGCACCTATGAAATCGCGTGCGAGCGTCTGGAGGACATGGAAGCGCGCCGCGAAGAGCTGACGCAGGCCATCGACGATCTGAAAGAGCAGTTGCGCTGGGGCGAGAAAGTCATCGCCTCGATGAAACAGGAAAAGAAGGCAGCCGAGTAACCTCGACCTGTCATCCGGACATATGAATTAAGGGAGCTTCACATGCCCGTTTACAACGCGCCAACCAAAGACATGCAGTTCATCCTGCACGACGTGCTGAATGTCTCAAAGTCGGACATACCCGGCTATAACGAACTGGAAGCCGAGTTTACCGGCGCGGTTCTGGAAGAAGCCGGCAAGGTTGCCACAAATGTTCTGCATCCGCTGAACGTTGTCGGCGACACCGAAGGATGCCGGTTGGAAAACGGTATTGTGTACACCCCGACCGGGTTCAAGGAAGCCTTCGAGCAGATGAAGGAAGGCGGCTGGACTGGCCTCGACATGCCGGAAGAGTATGGCGGCCAAAACATGCCCTATGTGTTGGGCACTGCTGTGGGTGAGATGTTCTCGGGCTCAAACCAGGCTTTCACCATGTACCAGGGCCTGACGCACGGCGCGGCCTCGGCGATTCTGGCGCACGGAACGGACGAGCAGAAGAACAAGTACCTGCCCAAAATGGTCAGCTGTGAATGGACCGGTACCATGAACCTGACCGAACCGCATTGCGGCACCGATCTGGGCCTGATGCGCACCAAAGCGGAACCGCAGGGCGACGGCAGCTATAAAATCTCGGGCCAGAAGATCTTTATCTCGGCTGGCGATCACGACATGGCCGACAACATCATCCACCTGGTGTTGGCGAAAATCCCCGGCGGCCCCGAGGGAATCAAAGGTGTTTCGTTGTTCATCGTCCCCAAGTTCATCGTGAACGAGGACGGTTCGCAGGGCGAACGCAACGGCGTCTCGGTCGGCAAGATCGAAGAAAAGATGGGCATCCACGGCAACTCGACCTGCGTCATGAACTATGACGAGGCCACCGGCTGGCTGCTGGGCGAAGAGCACAAAGGTATGCGTGCTATGTTCACCATGATGAACGAAGCGCGTCTGGGTGTAGGCATGCAAGGCCTGTCGCAGGCCGAAGCGGCGTATCAGAACGCTCTGGAATACGCCAAAGACCGCCTGCAGGGCCGCGATGTAACCGGTGTAAAGAACCCCGATGGCCCGGCTGATCCGCTGATCGTTCACCCTGACATCCGTCGCAATCTGATGGATCAGAAAAGCTTCACCGAAGGCGCACGCGCGTTCATCCTTTGGGGCGCGACCATGATCGATAAAGCCCACCGATCGGGTGACAAAGACGCGGACGGGCTGATCTCGCTTCTGACCCCGGTCATCAAGGGCTTCCTGACAGATGAAGGTTACGACATGACCGTTCAGGCGCAGCAGGTCTATGGTGGGCACGGCTACATCGAAGAATGGGGCATGTCGCAATACACCCGCGATGCCCGGATCGCCATGATCTATGAAGGCGCCAACGGCGTACAGGCGTTGGACCTTGTTGGCCGCAAACTGGCGCAGGATGGCGGTAAGCACGTCATGGCCTTCTTCGACATGGTCAAAACCTTCTGTAAGGAAAACGCAGGCCAGAACGAGGCTTATGACAAAGCCTTCATCGAACCGCTGAAGGCTGCGTCCAAGGATCTGCAGGCGGCTGGTATGTATTTCATGCAGGAAGGCATGAAAAATCCGAACAACGCGCTGTCCGGTTCCTACGATTTCATGCACATGTTCGGTCATGTCTGCCTGGGCCTGATGTGGGCCCGTATGGCCAAGGCCGCACAAGAAGCGCTGGACAGTGGCACGTCGGACAAAGAGTTCTACGAGACCAAGATCAACACCGGCCGCTTCTACATGGCCCGCCGTCTGCCCGCCACGGCGTTGCATCTGTCGCGCATTCAAACCGGCGCGGATACCGTCATGGCGCTGGAAGCTGCAAACTTCTGATCTTTCTCCGGTTCCGGGGTCCCGCCCCGGAGCCGGTTTTCGGAGGAGATACAATGCCAAAACGATTTCGCCTGACCCGCCGATTCCCGGTCGCCATGACCGAGGACGGCTATCGAAAGCTCAGGGCTTTTGCCCGTGAGGCAGGATTAGATGAAGGCGAAGCGCTGTCTTTTCTGTTCGAAAATTTCAACAGCGTCATTGATGAAGACAACCTTACCCATCGATTGCGTCTTTTCAATTCCGAGTTGGAGGCGCGCAAGCGCTAGGCACCAAAACCGCCAAGCTAGGGTAAAAGACGCACAAAACGCCACGGGAGGGGCGATTGCATGACCATTAAACTGCACTGCTTCGGAGAAAGCGGCAATTCCTACAAGGCCGCTCTGGCGTTGGAAATGTCTGGCCTCGATTGGGAACCGGTCTTTGTCGATTTCTTCAACGGCGTCACCCGAAGCCCCGAGTTCCGTTCGGAAATCAACGTGATGGGCGAAGCGCCCTTCATGGTCGATGGTGATTTCCAAACCTCCCAATCCGGTGCCATTCAGGCCTATGTGACTGAAAAATCAGGAAAGTTCGGCGGCAAAAATCGGGAAGATAACTATGACATCCTGCGCTGGGTGCTGTGGGACAATCACAAGCTCAGCTCGATGGCGGGCCTGACCCGGTTCCTGATCAACTTTCTGCCCGAACAGCATCGCAACCCGGATGTGATCGCCTTCAACCAGGGCCGCCTGAAGGCCGCCTATCAGGTGCTGAACGCGCATCTGGAAGGCCGCGACTGGATCGTCGGCGACGGCGTGACCAACGCCGATCTCAGCTGCTGCGGCTATCTGTATTACCCTGAACCATTCGGCTTTGACCGCGCCGACTGGCCCCATATCGACGCCTGGCTGACTCGCCTGTCCGAACAGCCCGGCTGGAAACACCCATATGACCTGATGCCCGGCAACCCGTCGGATCGAGCTTGAGGAGAAGACCCATGACCGAAGCTTATATTTATGACGCCCTGCGCACCCCGCGCGGCAAGGGCCGCAAGGATGGCAGCCTGCACGAGGTGACCTCGGTGCGTCTGTCCGCCCTGACCCTGAACGCGATGAAGGAACGCAACAACCTGGAAGGCCACGCCGTCGAGGACGTGATCTGGGGCAACGTCACGCAGGTGATGGAGCAAGGCGGCTGTCTGGCACGTTCGGCGGTTCTGGCCTCGGATCTGGACCAGTCGATCCCCGGCCTGGCGATCAACCGCTTCTGCGCGAGCGGGATGGAAGCCGTGAACCTGGCCGCAAACCAGGTCAAGGGCGGCGCGGGCGACGCTTACATCGCAGGTGGCGTCGAGATGATGGGCCGTGTTCCCATGGGCAGCGACGGGGCGGCGATTGCCGTTGACCCCTCTCTGGCGATGGAGACCTACTTTGTGCCGCAGGGCATCTCGGCCGACATCATTGCCACGGAATACGGGTTCAGCCGCGATGACGCTGACGCTCTGGCAGTTGAATCGCAAAAGCGCGCGGCGGAAGCCTGGGCGGAAAACCGGTTCGAAAAGTCGATCATCACGGTCAAAGACCAGAACGGCCTGCCCATTCTGGACCGCGACGAGTACATGCGGCCGGGTACCGACATGCAAAGCCTTGGCGCGCTGAACCCGTCCTTCCAGATGATGGGTGAGCAGATGCCGGGCTTCGATAAGGTCGCGATGCTGAAATACCCGCATCTTGAGCGGATCAACCACATCCACCACGCGGGCAACAGCTCGGGCATTGTGGATGGTGCGGCGGCTGTTTTGATCGGCAACAAGGAATTCGGTGAGAAATACGGCCTGAAACCGCGCGCCCGCATCAAGGCCACCGCCAAGATCGGTACCGACCCGACCATCATGCTGACCGGCCCGGTTCCTGTGACCGAGAAGATCCTGGCCGACAACGGCATGAAGATCAGCGATCTGGACCTGTTCGAAGTCAACGAAGCCTTTGCTTCGGTCGTGCTGCGGTTCCAGCAGGCCTTTGACGTCGATCCGGCGCTGGTCAACGTCAACGGCGGATCGATCGCGATGGGTCACCCGCTGGGCGCAACCGGTGCGATCATCATCGGCACCTTGTTGGATGAACTGGAGCGTCAGGACAAGGAAACCGGTCTGGCCACGCTTTGCATTGCGTCCGGCATGGGTGCGGCAACGATTATCGAGCGGGTCTGATGCCCAAGCTGGATCTCTCTCAGATCCCGTTCAAGGGGGGCTCGTCCTATCCGGGCAAGCTGGCCGAGGCGACCGCTGGTCGTTTCGTGCAGCGCGTCGGGGATGCGGGCGGGCTGACCCAGTATGGGGTCAACATCGTGCGGCTGGAGCCTCAGGGCCTCTCGTCGCTGCGCCACTACCATATGGAGCAGGACGAGTTTGCCATCATGCTCAGCGGTAAATGCGTGCTGATCGATGACGATGGTGAGCATGAGATGCTGCCCGGTGACTGCGCCGCTTGGCCCGCTGGTGAGGCCAATGGCCACCACCTTGTGAACAAGACCGATGCGCCCGCGACCTTTCTGGTAGTGGGCACACGGACCCCGACCGAGACCGGCTATTACAGCGACATAGACATGATGGTGAAGGATGATGAGAACGGATTCTCTTTCACCCGGAAAGACGGCGGCCCGCTGACGGCTGACCAGATTGGAGATGACAATGACTGATTTCACTCTGACCAAAGACGCGGACGGCGTCGCCTTTGTGACCTGGGACGCCCAGGGAAAATCCATGAACGTGCTGACCCGCGAGGCTTTTCAAGAAGTCAGCCAACTGGTTGATCAGGCCCTGAGCGACGACGAGATCAAAGGTATTGTCATTACCTCGGGCAAGGAAGGCTCGTTTGCCGGCGGAATGGACCTGAACACATTGGCCACCATCCGTCAGGAAGCCGGGGACGAACCTGCGCAGGCGTTGTTTGATTTCGTCATGGGCGGACATCACATCCTGCGCAAGCTGGAATTGGCGGGCATGGACCCCAAGACCAAGAAAGGTGGCAAGCCCATCGCCTGTGCGATCAACGGAACCTGCGCCGGGATCGGGACCGAGATCGCACTGGCCTGCCATCACCGCGTCATGACAAGCAATCCAAAGTCCAAGATCGGGCTGCCCGAAATCCTGCTGGGCATCTTCCCCGGCGGCGGCGGCACCATCCGTTACAGCCGCATGGTGGGCGCCATGGCGGCGGCCCCCGTACTGCTTGAAGGCAAGATGATGGACCCGGCCAAGGCCAAGGGCGCGCAGTTGATCGACGCGGTTGCCGACGATCCGGTTGCCGCAGCCAAGGAATGGGTTCTGAATGCCAAGGACGCTGATCTGGTGAAACCCTGGGACGCGAAGGGCTACAAGATGCCCGGTGGCGCGCCTTACCACCCTGCCGGTTTCATGACCTTCGTGGGCGCGAGCGCCATGGTTCACGGGAAAACACAAGGCGCCTTCCCCGCGGCCAAAGCCCTTCTGAGCGCGATCTATGAAGGCGCGCTGGTCGACTTTGACACCGCTTTGAAAATTGAAGCCCGCTGGTTCACCAACGTGCTGATGAACCCGTCCTCGTCGGCGATGATCCGGTCACTGTTCCTCAACAAGGAAGCGCTTGAAAAAGGCGCGGTCCGTCCGAAAGATGTGCCCGATCAGCGTGTCAAGAAGATCGGCGTTCTGGGCGCTGGCATGATGGGGGCCGGTATCGCGCTGGTTTCTGCCCAAGCTGGCATGGAAGTCGTTCTGGTCGACCGCGATCAAGAGGCGGCCGACAAAGGCAAAGCTTATACCGAAACCTATCTGGACAAGGGTATCAAGCGCGGCAAGGTCACGGCCGAAAAGAAAGAGGCCATGCTGGCCCGCATCACGGCGACACCGGATCTGGACCATCTGAAAGGGTGTGACCTGATCATTGAAGCCGTGTTTGAAGACATGGGCGTAAAGGCCGAGATGACCAAAAAGGTCGAAGCGATCATTCCCGAGGACTGCATCTTTGCCTCGAACACCTCGACCCTGCCGATCACCGATCTGGCCAAGGCAAGCGTGCGTCCCGACCAATTCATCGGCATCCACTTCTTCTCACCGGTCGAGAAGATGTTGCTGGTCGAGATCATCAAGGGCAAGGAAACCGGTGATCGCGCCGTTGCCAAGGCGCTCGACTACGTGCGCCAGATCCGAAAGACGCCGATCGTGGTCAACGATGCGCGCTTCTTCTACGCCAATCGCTGCATCATTCCGTACATCAACGAAGGCGCACGGATGATCACCGAAGGCGTGAGCCCCGTGCTGATCGACAACGCCGCACGTCAGTTGGGCTTTCCGGTTGGTCCGATCCAGCTGACCGATGAAACCTCGATTGATCTGGGGGCCAAGATCGCCCGTGCGACCAAGGCCGCCATGGGCAATGCCTATCCGGAAAGCCCCTCGGACGATCTGATCTTCTGGATGGAAGAACAGGGCCGTCTGGGCCGCAAGGCAAACGTCGGCTTCTTCGACTATGACGAAAAAGGCAAGCGCGTCGAATACTGGAAGGGTCTTCAGGATAAGTATCCGCTTGCCAAAGACCAGCCCGACCTGATCGAGGTACAGGAACGCCTGATGTTCGCTCAGGTTCTGGAAGCGGTTCGGGCGCTGGAAGAAGGTGTGCTGGAAGACATTCGTGAAGGCGACGTGGGCGCCATTCTGGGCTGGGGCTTTGCGCCGTGGTCCGGTGGTCCGCTCAGCTGGCTCGACATCATCGGCACGCCCTACGCAGCCGAAAGATGTGATCAGCTGGCCGAGAAATATGGCGAACGCTTTGCCTGCCCGCCGCTGCTGCGTGAGATGGCAGAAAAGGGTCAAACCTTCTACGGGCGTTTCAACCCCGAAGCAAAGGCTGCCTGAATCAGTGACGCAGGCGCGTGAAATCACGCGCCTGCATCGTTTTTGTCAGTGTTTGGTTAGATCTGCCATTCGGGCCGCAGAAACAGCACCGGCGCGTTTGGACGCCCCGGTCGACCCGGCCGCCTGACCCCAGAGGGCGGACGGATCGGAAATATCGGTTCCTGCGGAATGGGTGCAGGCAGGGCACCCAATGGGTTGGCAAGGGCTGACATATCTCCCATGCTTGCAATCAGGTTGACCAGCATTGTGCCGGTCTCTTCATCGGCCACATCGTAACCAGCCCCGCTGACCCTGCCGCGCATGTTGAACAGGCCGGAAGGGCAGTAGGCTTGCAGGCCGCCCTCGACAAAAATCACCTGATCTTCGTCGAAAAAAAGGGAACGGACCTCAAACGACGATCCCGGTGCCTGCGACATAAACCGACCCACGCCATTCAGCAGTCTTGCGGATACGACGGAACACCCGCTGACATCGGCATCAATCTGCGACAGGTTCAGAGCGATGCCCTGTTCGGGCATCAGCCAAACGGGGCGCCCGTTATACGCGGCGCGTGCCGGTACGAAAACCGGCAAATACTCGGAACGGCGCTCTTCGGCAGGAATGACCACGACGCTGGTCGAGATGCGGCGCACCTCTTTGAACCCGTGATCCAGAGTTCGGACAAGATCGCCGACTGCAATGCGCTCAACCGGTTTCCACCCGCTGGTCGTCGCAACCTTCGTGCCGCTCAAAAAACCACCACGGCGCGCGTTCACTGCGTGGTTCAAACCGGATGGATCAGTTTCCGACGACTGATCAAGATAAACAGAAATACTCGTAACTTCAGACACGTGCCTAACCCCCTTTGGCACAAACTCACTATGCAAAACAGCTAACATCAAAAATCGGGGCTGTCTTATTTCGGACATATTTATGCCCAATTTGGACTGTCTCAGCGCATTCCCAGGGCGATTTGGTGAACACTCACAAGGCAAAAACAGGCTTTTGTGCAATTTCCGAAACGGTCAGCATGCATGGAACTTACGAATCCATCTGCACCTGATCCGTTGAAATGAACCCGCTTGTTGAGGTTGCAGCCGCAAAATCCGTTGGCAGTGCGCTGTTGTACGTGTCAGGCAAGTTCCTGCTGGGTGGATGACCGCCTGGCCCGCCAGCCCAGCAAAACCCCTGCCGCCGCGATCAGGACAATCCCGGACACTTGCATCAAATCGAGGGTCTGACCCAGTGCGACGAATGCAAAGAGCGGCCCGAAGATCATCACCGAATACTCGAAAACGGCCACGTAAGAGGTCTCGCCTACCTGATAGGCTTTGATGAGCATGAAGACCGCAATGGTCGACCCGACGGCCTGAACAACAATCCATGGCAGCGCGGGCCCCACTTCCCAGACCCAACCCCGCGTAACAAAGCCATCCGGCCCGTCCAGCGTGGCAACGGGCGCAACCGTGAACAAGGCGGCGCCCACGGCCCCTGACAGCCCAAGGGTAATGACCATGGCTGCCAGCATCGCAACCGTGCTTTCACGCGCGCAATATGTCCGCGTCATGATCGAACTCAAGGCATAGAAAAAACCTGCGGCAATTGGAAAAACCGAACGCATGTCAAATTCGACCGGGTTGGGTTGCAATACCAGAAGGGTGCCTGAAAAACCGACCAGCACAGCCAGAATGCGCCAGGGCCCGATCTTTTGCCCAAGCGCAAATGACGAAATCAGCAGCACGAAAATCGGCGAGGTGAACAACCCTGCCAGGGCTTGCGCAATCGGCATCATCGACAGCGACGCAAAATAGAAAAACATGGCCGTCGTAATCAGAAGGCTGCGCAAGGTGACCGCCCCCCACCGTTGCGGCCTCAGCCCGCCCAGCCCCATAAGGGACAGGCCGACAATCAGCGGCAGCATCAGCAATGCCCGCATGAAATGGAATTGCCACAGCCCGACCGTCTCGGCCAGCAGGATCACAACATTGTCGATCACGCCGATAATTGCCATTGCTGCTACCATAAGGGCTGAAGCCAGCACCGGAGAGGTGGTCGTGTCTGCCTGCATGTTCGCGCCCTTGTTGCGATCAAAGATCGGCGATCTTATTCCTGCCGGGTATCCAGCACAAATCGGAATACCTGCGCAACAGGTTTGCGCACGGCGTTTTCACCATGCTAAGCTGCGGCAAAACAATTTCGAGCAGACCCCAACCAGATGACGGCCCTGAAACAGTACCAGCGGATCGAAGCCACCGGTCTGTGGCGCCCTTCGCCCGATGAACAGCGGCGCGAAGTCGTGGTATCGATTGGCGAGGCGACCCTAACCATTTCCGATTTCAATGACAGGGCTTTGACGCATTGGTCTTTGGCGGCGCTTGAACGGCAGAACCCCGGTGCCTTTCCGGCTATTTTTTGCCCCGACGGTGATCCGGATGAGACACTGGAACTGGGAGAATCCGAAACCACGATGCTTGAAGCGATCGATCGGCTGCAACGTGCCATCGAACGTTCGCGCCCCCATCCCGGCCGTTTGCGCTGGATGAGCGTCGGCGGCGTCGTGGCTGCGGTTCTGGCCGTATTGTTGTTTTGGCTGCCCGGTGCGTTGCAAAACCATGTTGTCTCGGTCGTGCCCGAAATCAAACGACAGGAAATCGGAGACACGATCCTGCGTCGGATCGAGCGCGTCTCGGGACCGGCCTGTTCTTCCGTGGATGCGCAGGCTTCACTGGATCGCTTGGCCAGTCGTACGGGCGTACGGCAGATCGTTATTCTGCCCGCCGGCGTTCAGGACAGCCTCAGCTTGCCGGGTGGCACCGTTCTGTTGAACCGGGCGCTGGTTGAAGATCACGAAGACCCTGCTGTCGCAGCAGGCTATGTTGTTGCAGAGCGCGCGCGGACTGCGCTCAACGACCCGCTGGATGATCTGCTGGACAGAACCGGGGCGGCCTCGGCCTTTCGGCTGTTGACGACCGGGGAACTGACACCTGAGATCATCGACACCTATACCGAACAGGTCCTCTCGCAGCCCCGACCTTCCCTTCCGGACGAAGACTTGCTGGCGATGTTCTCGCAAAGCGCCCTGCCTTCCACCCCTTACGCCTATGCTCAGGATATTACCGGAGAGTCAGTATTGGGCCTGATCGAGGCTGATCCCATGGCCGGCCGGACACTGGAACAGGTGTTGCCGGACCGTGATTGGGTCCGGCTGCAAAACATATGTGGTGAGTAAGCCGGTTTACTTGGTTCCAAACATCCGGTCGCCCGCGTCGCCCAGACCCGGCATGATATAGCCTTTCGAGTTCAGCTCGCGATCCAGTGCGGCAGTGACGATGTGCACATCCGGGTGCGCCTCTTTCATACGCGCCACACCTTCCGGCGCGGCCAACAGGCACAGAAAGCGGATATCCGTCGCCCCCGCCTCTTTCAGCAGGTCAATCGCCGCAGCCGAGCTGTTGCCGGTGGCCAGCATCGGATCCACCGCGATAACCAAACGGTCTTTCAGGCTCTCGGGTGCCTTGAAGTAATACTGCACGGGCTTCAGCGTTTCTTCGTCGCGATACAGACCGACAAAGCCGACGCGCGCAGAAGGAACAAGCTCCAGCACCCCGTCCAGCATCCCGTTTCCGGCACGCAGGATCGACACCAGCGCCATTTTCTTGCCCGCCAGAATGGGTGCATCCATTTCTTCCATCGGTGTTTCGATATGGCGCGTGGTCAACGGAATTTCGCGCGTGACCTCATAGGCCAGCAGCAGCGTTATTTCGCGCAGCAACTGCCGGAACACGGCGGTCGAGGTGCCCTTGTCCCGCATGAGCGTCAGTTTGTGTTGCACCAGAGGGTGATCGACGATGGTCAGATGTTCGCTCATGTTTTCTCCAGTCTTTTCTTGACCCGCGCACGGGTGGCGTCATCGCAAAAGGCCGCTTCCAGGGCGGTTTCGTTCAGGGCCGCAAAATCTTCGGCCTCCCAGCCGAAGGCTGCGTTCAACATCTCATATTCCCGTCGCATGGTCGTGTGAAAAAATGGCGGGTCATCCGTTGAGACGGTGACCTTCACGCCCGCATCACGCAAGGCCGCGATTGGATGTGTCGCAAAATCCGGGAAAAGCCCCAGAACCACATTCGATCCCGGACAGACCTCAAGAGTGATGTCCCGGTCGACCAGTTCGCGAACAAGGTCTGGATCCTCGAGGGCGCGAACACCGTGTCCGATGCGCTCGACCCCCAGATCGCGCACGGCATCGCGCACGCTTTCAGGGCCGCCGAACTCTCCGGCATGTGTCGTCAGGCGAAGCCCGGCCTCGCGCGCGCAGTCAAACGCCCATTTGAAATCGCCCTGAGTGCCAACGGATTCATTGCCACCCATGCCAAAACCGGTGATCCAGTCGCCCGCAGTCTCTGCCGCGCAATAGGCGCTGCGCTTGGCTTGATCGGGGCCGAAATGGCGCACACAGGTAATGACGCCGCGCAGGGTGATGTCAAACTTGCGCTCGGCCTCGTCCGCCGCGTCCTGAATGGCGTTCAGATAGTCTCGCCAGGCGTGCAGGTCGCCGCCGCCACAAAAATCGGGGCTCAGAAAAGTCTCAGAATAGACGACACCGTTTTCGGCGCTTTCTTCGAGAATGGCCAATGTCAGCCGCCGAAAGTCTTCGGGCGTCTTCAGGACTTCGCAAGCAGCTTCATACACATTCAGGAAATGCGCGAAATCGCGGAAATCATAGGATCCGTCCGGCTTGAAGATACCGCTCAGATCCACCCGTTTTTCATGCGCAAGCTGACGTATGAATGCCGGGGGGGCGGCGCCTTCGTGATGCAGGTGCAGTTCTATTTTCGGCAGATCGGCGACGCTCATAGAAAGTTCCTTCCCGGCCCTTGCGCCGGAACGTTCAGGTGATGGGCGATGCTGGCGGCGATATCGGCAAAGTCTACCTGGCCGATCTGCCCCGTGCCCGACCCGGAAATCAGAACCGGCACTTGTTCACGTGTGTGATCCGTCCCGGTCCAGCTGGGATCATTGCCATGATCGGCGGTCAACACCAACAAGTCGCCGGGGCGCAGCCTGGCCAGAAACTTGCCGATCTCGTGATCGAACCATTCCAATGCTCGGGCATAACCGCTGATATCGCGGCGGTGGCCGTAAAGACTGTCGAATTCAACAAAGTTGGCAAAAGTCAGGCTGCCCTGTTCGGCGTCATCCACCAGATCTGAAAGGTGCCGCATGAGTTCAGCGTCCGACCCTTTGCGCAGCGTGTCGATACCCTGCATGGAAAAGATGTCGCCGATCTTGCCCACCGCGTGCACCTTCCGCTCGGCATCCTGCACCCAATTGGTCAGAACCGGTGCGGGCGGCAGAATGGCGAAATCCTTGCGGTTGGCAGTCCGTTCAAAACCCGCCTCTGGCGAGCCGACAAAGGGGCGCGCAATGACACGGCCCACTTTCATCTCGTGCAAGCGCGGTGCAAGTGCGCGGCACATGTCCAGCAAACGGTCCAGTCCGAAACTCTCCTCATGGGCTGCGATCTGAAACACACTGTCAGCTGAGGTGTAGCAGATCGGCCAGCCGGTTCGCATATGCTCGGCACCCAGTTCGGCGATGATCGCCGTGCCCGAGGCATGGCAATCGCCAAGGATGCCTTCGGTCCCGGCGGCCTGAGCCGCTGCGCGGCTCAGGTCCGCGGGAAAAGCCGGAACCGTATCCGGGAAATAGTGCCAATCCCACGGCACTGGCAGACCTGCCAGTTCCCAGTGGCCCGAGGGCGTGTCTTTGCCGGGCGAATGCTCGCGCGCGCAGCCCCACAGCCCATTGGGTTTCGCGTTCAATCCGGGGGTTGCGTCCCCAGACGCCAGTTGCGCAGCCGCACCCAAACCCAGCGCGTCGAGGTTCGGCAGGTTCAAGGGGCCCGAGCGCCCGTCTTCGGCCCGCCCTTCGGCACAGGCCTGCGCGATATGGGCCAGCGTATTTGCCCCACTATCCGGGACGTCGCCATTGAAAAAACGATCGGCATCAGGCGCACCGCCTATTCCAACGGAGTCCATGACGACGAGAAATGCACGGCTCATACGCTGATCCTTTCGTGGATCAGATCCGGAAGCGTCGGAGCCCTATCGCTGATCTCAATCGCGCTCAGCACGGTTTCTGCGGCTCTGCGCGCGGCATCTTCCCGAGCAGTATGGATCACTGCAATCGGCGCTCCCTTTGACACGCGATCCCCAAGCCGAAGAATACTGGATATCCCGACGGCGGGGTCGATCTCATCACTTTCGACCTGACGACCACCGCCCAGCGCAACCACGGCAAGACCCAGAGCTTCACCATCGACCGCCGAGATGAAGCCGTCCTGCGGGGCCGGAACCTCTTGGATGACATTCGCCTCAGGCAGGAACCGGGCCCAGGTATCGACAAACTGAACCGGGCCACCGACCGCTGCCATCATGCGCCCGAACCGTTCGGCAGCGCGGCCGTTACGGATGATTTCAAAGATCTTCTCACGCCCTTCCTCAACCGTTCCGCACATTCCTGCGTCGGTCAGCAGGACACCCCCCAACTCGGCGGAAATGTCTGCCAAAGGGGACGCATTCGACGTGGTCAGCACCTTCATCACTTCCGCGATTTCCAAGGCATTGCCCAACGCCGGGGCCAATGGTTGGTTCATATCCGTGATCACCGCCGACGTGCGGCATCCTGCTGCGTTTGCGGTCTGGGTCAATGCGGTGGCCAATTTGCGGGCATCTTCCATCGTTTTCATGAAAGCACCGCTGCCGGTTTTGACATCCAGAACCAGCGCGTCCGGGCTGGCGGCCAGCTTTTTGGACAGGATCGACGCTGTGATCAGATCCAAGCTCTCGACCGTCGCGGTCACATCCCGCACCGCGTAAAGGCGCTTGTCTGCCGGCGCGATCTGGCCGGTCGCCCCGACGATGGCCGCGCCGGTATCGCGTAAAATCTGCGCAAGACGGTCCTGCCCAATCTGAGTGCTGACCCCCGGTATCGCCTCTAACTTGTCCAGCGTTCCGCCGGTATGCCCAAGACCCCGGCCCGAGATCATTGGGACATACGCCCCACATTCCGCCAACGCCGGAGCAAGAACCAGACTGACGCTGTCCCCGACCCCTCCGGTCGAGTGCTTGTCGATCACCGGCCCGTCCACGTCCCAGGTCAGAACGTCACCGCTGTCGCGCATCGCAATCGTCAAATCCGCACGCCCCCGAGGGCCCAATCCGCCCATGCAGACAGCCATGGCGAATGCCCCGGCCTGCGCGTCGCTGACGCTTCCGTCCGCAAGCCCCTGCGCAAACCAGATCAGCTCCTCGCGCCCGGGCACTTCCTGCCTGCGTAGTTTTGCTATGATCGAGCGGGCATCCATGCGTTCAGACATCCTCCATATGTGACGCGTCGAATGCGCCCGGCAACAAATCCCCGATGGTTGTCTCGAATTCAGCGCCGTCCACGGTTGCAAGGGTAACCTTCACATCGCGCTTGCCAAACTCGGCCAGTTTCTGGCGACACCCACCGCAAGGCGGCACAGGCTGAGGGCTGGAGGCGACCACATAGACCTCGGTCAGTTCCTGCTCTCCTGCGGCGACCATCGCGGCGATTGCGCCGGCCTCGGCACAAGTGCCTTCGGGATAGGCCACGTTTTCAACGTTGCACCCGGAAAAGATCTGACCCGTCGAAGCCCGAAGCGCTGCGCCAACCTTGAAATTCGAATAAGGCGCATAGGCGTTTTCGCGGACTGACAAGGCAGCGTCTTTGAGCGACATGGCGATTCCCCGTTTTTTGATCATCTGGTCAGAAATTTGGATCGTTACGTAAAAAGGCCGAGGAATTGAAGCCCCCAGCCAATGTTTTTCAGTCAACCCAGTGTTGTCGTGAACGTACCGGGCAAGGTGACTTCCAGCAACTCGATGTTGTCCGAGGGCGAGGACAAGCGCGTGCGCATCCCGGGCGGGATGACAAAGGCGTCTCCCTGCTCCAGCCGATAGGGCTCGCGTCCTTCGCCTTCCAGTGTGACCGCTCCGTCCATCACGAAGGTAAAGTGAATGTCCGTATCGTGGCTGGCCCATTCGGTATCGCCCTGCCCTTTGCGAACGACCTGGACGCCTGCGACCCCTTTGGTGTTCTCGGCAATTGTCGTGTCGCGGCAGATGTAACCCGGAAGGCGGAACGGTACCCATTCGGCGTCCTTGGCCCGGTTGTAGACAAAGCGTTGTCCCTGCCATTCGCGGTCCGGGCGAAAATGCGGCGTGGGAAGCTGCATGTCATGGTCGATTTCCGTGACATGTTCCGCTGGCACACCTATCTCGATGACCTGAACATTGTCCGACGCCTCAAGCACGCGATGACGAATTTCCGGCGGCTGGATAAAGCAATCCCCTGCGGTCAGGCGCATTCTCTCTCCCTGATCCTCGTAAACGACATCCACCCAGCCATGAATGCAGAATATCAGCTGGAACCCGACTTTGTGAAAATGCACCATATCGGGCACCGGGCCCCCGTCCGGGATGCGGATATGGCTGGCGATGATCGATCCGCCCAGACGATCCGGCACCAGATCGCGATAATGCATCCCCGCCCGACCGATGATCCAGGGCGCCTGATCCTTGAGCCTGCGCACCACGAAGGAATGAACTGTTTCAGGCATCACCAGCGGCGGGTTACGCTCTTCGATTTCGATCCGGGTCCCATTCGGCGCGACAAGAACGCGTTGGCCATCTGCAAAGCTTTCCGGGTCATCTGTCAGGATGCGCAATGTTCCCGGACCTTCGGGCGCGTCTTTGTCAATCCGCAGCCGCAGACCGTGCCCTGAAAACACAGCAACGCGCGGATCGTCCGCGGGATAGATCATGTCCATCTGCATCCCCAATACCTTGGTATAAAAGGGGATGTCGTTTCGAATTTCCTGGGTAGGCAAACGAAATTCAGCTTGGGTCCGGGAAGGCTCGGATGTCTTTGTCATGAGATGTCTCGTCAGAATTCGATTTTGACCATCCGATCAGAACAGAGGCCAAAATGCCAATCGAAAAGAACATCTCGAGCGTTTCTTCCATCACGAAAAGCCGCGCCTTCATAACTGACGACAAAGCTTCGCCGTGCAGCCCGGTAAATTCTTCAAAAAGCTGAGCGATGACGGCAAGACAGCCGGCCGCAATGAACACGATCATAAAAGGCGCGCGCCGCTTGACAGCACGCCATCCCGTCGGGATCCCATGCCAGATGACACCGCCCAGAACAACGCAGGCCAGCAGGACCCTGACCATAGTGACGTCCAGCACCGAATCCAGACCGTCAAGGATCATGAACGGCAAGCTGCCTTCAGGATAAACGCCTGCTTCCAGCTCACGCTCGGCCAACAACAGGAATGTCAGCCCGATATACAGCCGGGTGACACCCGGATATCGCCACAAAGCGGCCACACCCGCTGCAAACAAACACGCCGCGGAAATTGTTTCAAACAACCCGCCTTCCTGATTGAAAACCAGTGCCTGTTCTGGCCAGATGCCAACAGCACCAAGAAGCACAACACCTGACAGCACCGCCAACCAAAGGGTTAGCCGCACAACTCCGGTATCCGCCACAGAACCGGAGAACAGGCCATCGACCTGATCATTTGCCTTGAAAGTCATTACTGCTTGTCTTGCCTGAGTGTTTGTTCGTCTCGCAAAGTTGCCTAGATGTAAAAAAAATATGTCAAAATTCAACCCATTTCGGGTGTGCAACTGCGCCACGTCGGCAAAATTACGCAACGTAGCCAAGCTTGGACGAATAGTTTAATGTTAAATCAAATTCTAAGAGGGAACTGAAACTTCAATGTCTGACACCCCCAGCCTGCGACAGGCCGCGCTTGACTATCACGCCCATCCGAAACCCGGAAAACTTGAGATCAAGGCCACGAAACCGATGGCCAACGGTCGCGATCTGGCGCGCGCCTATTCGCCCGGCGTGGCCGAGGCCAGCCTTGAAATCAAAGCCGACGCCGCAAACGCGGAAAAGTACACGGCGCGCGGCAACCTTGTCGCCGTGGTATCCAACGGCACCGCGGTTCTTGGTCTGGGCAATATCGGGGCGCTGGCCTCGAAACCGGTGATGGAGGGCAAAGCCGTCCTGTTCAAGAAATTCGCTGGCATTGACTGTTTTGATATCGAAGTAGACCAGCCTGATCCCGAAAAGCTGGCGGATATCGTCTGCGCGCTGGAACCGACATTCGGGGCCATCAACCTGGAAGACATCAAGGCACCGGATTGTTTCATTGTCGAAAAGCTGTGCCGCGAGCGCATGAACATTCCCGTTTTTCACGACGATCAACACGGAACCGCCATTGTCGTCGGGGCCGCGGCCAAGAACGCTTTGCATGTGGCGGGGAAATCCTTTGCGGACATCAAAGTCGTATCAACCGGCGGTGGGGCTGCTGGGATTGCCTGCCTGAACATGCTGGTGAAACTGGGTGTGAAACAGGAAAACATCTGGCTGTGCGATATTCACGGGCTCGTCTACGAGGGGCGCGCCGAGGATATGAACCCGCACAAGTCGCAGTTTGCGCAGAAAACGGAATTGCGGACTCTGGATGATGTAATCGGCGATGCGGATCTGTTTCTGGGCCTTAGTGGCCCGAATGTCCTGAAGCCTGAAATGGTTCAGAAAATGGCCGATCGTCCGATCATCTTCGCACTGGCCAACCCAACGCCAGAAATTCTGCCTCAGGCCGCGCGTGAGGTAGCCCCGGACGCGATCATCGCCACCGGGCGCAGCGATTTTCCCAATCAGGTCAACAACGTATTGTGCTTTCCGTTTATCTTCCGGGGCGCTCTGGATGTGGGCGCGACCGAGATCAATGACGCGATGCAGATCGCCTGCGTCGACGGCATTGCGGAAATGGCCCGCGCGACGACAAGCGCCGAGGCCGCAGCCGCCTACAAGGGCGAGCAACTGACCTTTGGGCCGGATTACCTGATTCCGAAACCTTTTGATCCGCGCTTGGTGGGTGTCGTCTCATCTTCCGTTGCCCAGGCAGCCATGGAAAGCGGCGTCGCAAAGCGCCCCATTAGGGATCTTGAGGCCTATAAGGAAAAACTCAACCAGTCTGTTTTCAAGTCGGCGCTTTTGATGCGCCCCGTATTCGAGGCCGCGGCCGTCGCATCCCGTCGCATCGTATTTGCCGAAGGCGAAGATGAAAGGGTGCTGCGGGCTGCACAGGCTATTCTTGAGGAAACGACGGAAACACCGATTCTGATCGGACGCCCCGAAGTCATCGAATCCCGATGCGAAAAACTGGGCCTGACCATTCGCCCGGGCACAGACTGCCAGATCGTGAACCCGGAAAATGATCCGCGTTATTACGATTACTGGAACTCGTATCATCAGATCATGCAGCGCCGAGGTGTGACCCCGGATCTGGCCAAGGCGATCATGCGCACAAATACAACCGCCATCGGCGCGATCATGGTGCATCGGGGCGAGGCTGACAGTCTGATCTGCGGCACGTTCGGCGAATATCGCTGGCATCTGAACTATGTTGAACAGGTGCTTGACGATGGCAACCTGCGTCCGCACGGCGCGTTGTCGCTGATGATTTTGGAAGACGGCCCCCTGTTCATCGCCGATACGCATGTCCGGCAATTGCCGACGCCCGAAGAACTGGCGGAATCCACCATTGGCGCCGCGCGGCATGTTCGCCGATTTGGGATCGAACCCAAGATCGCATTCTGTTCGCAATCGCAATTCGGCAATCAGGCGGAAGGATCGGGAAAACGCCTGCGCGCTGCATTGGACATCTTGGACCAGAAACCGCGCGACTTTGTCTATGAAGGCGAAATGAACCTGGATGCGGCCCTTGATGCGGATCTTCGGGCGCGGATTTTTCCGGGTTCTCGCCTACAGGGCGCGGCAAATGTGTTGATCTTTGCTCATGCGGATGCGGCCAGCGGCGTGCGCAATATCCTGAAAATGAAAGCGGACGGGATCGAAGTTGGCCCCATTCTGATGGGAATGGGCAACAAGGCGCACATCGTCACCCCGTCCATTACCGCACGCGGATTGCTGAACATGGCTGCCATCGCGGGGACCCCGGTGGCGCATTACGGGTGAGCCGACCGCCCGACGCCCTGAACCGCATCCCCCACGGGGGTGCGGTTAACACAATTCTCACCTTTTGACTGCTATATGCCGTTGCATCTCCGTGGGAGCCATAGCGCACGCGGAAGAAGGACGAATTGGCATTGCGCCGAGTCGCCTCGGACGTGATCTTTTGCACGGTCGAGTTTGCAAGTTTGCAAAATAGCCTCTTTGGCGCAGAAAATCCAATGCTGGAAAAGAAGTTTGCAAAAATTTGCAAGCTGTTGCGCGAATTACTGCAAATATTTTGCGATAAACTGACGCGTCGTCATTTGACTCGCTTGCCCGATAGTTTTCTGGGTCCTAACACAAAGGCCAAGTCGTTGTGAGGAGGACGAGATGGCGTATCAGGACGTTTATGACAGTTGGAAGAAAGACCCCGAGGCGTTCTGGATGAGCGCCGCCAAGGGGATCGATTGGGTCAAAGAACCCAGCAAAGCTCTGTTCGACGACAACGCGCCTTTGTATGAATGGTTCAGCGACGCACGAGTCAATACCTGCTGGAACGCCGTGGACCGCCACGTGGAAAACGGGCGCGGCGAGCAGACCGCCATCATCTATGACAGCCCGATCACCCATACCAAGCGCGAGATTTCATATGTCGAGCTGCGCAACCGCGTGGCCAATCTTGCCGGCGCGCTGCGGGCGAAAGGCATCGAGAAAGGTGACCGCGTCATCATCTACATGCCAATGATCCCCGAGGCGCTTGAGGCGATGCTGGCCTGCGCTCGTCTGGGCGCTGTGCATTCCGTTGTGTTCGGCGGATTTGCCAGCAACGAACTGGCGGTCCGTATCGACGACGCCAAACCCAAAGCCGTCATTGCGGCGTCCTGCGGTTTGGAACCTGGCCGGGTCGTGCACTACAAGCCGCTTCTGGACGGCGCCATCGAACTTGCCGAGCACAAGCCGGATTTCTGCGTCATCTTTCAGCGCGAACAGGAAGTTGCTCAGTTGATCGAAGGGCGCGACTACAACTGGCACGGGTTCCAGTACGGTGTCGAACCGGCGGAATGTGTTCCCGTCGACGGCAACGATCCGGCGTACATCCTGTACACTTCGGGCACCACGGGGGCGCCCAAGGGCGTCGTGCGCCCCACTGCCGGGCATCTGGTGGCACTGAACTGGACCATGAAGAACATCTATGACGTTGATCCCGGTGATGTATTCTGGGCGGCATCTGATGTGGGTTGGGTCGTTGGACATTCCTATATCTGCTATGCACCCCTGATCCACGGCAACACGACGATTGTGTTCGAAGGCAAACCGGTCGGCACCCCTGATGCGGGAACCTTCTGGCGCGTAATCTCTGAACATAAGGTGAAAAGCTTCTTCACCGCCCCTACGGCGATCCGTGCCGTGAAACGAGAAGACCCCAAAGGCGAATTGATCGCCAAGTATGATCTGTCTCATCTGCGGGCACTGTATCTTGCGGGGGAACGGGCTGACCCCGACACCATCATCTGGGCGCAGGATGCGCTGAAGGTCCCGGTGATCGACCATTGGTGGCAGACCGAAACCGGATGGGCCATCGCCGGAAATCCGCTGGGCATCGAAGAGCTTCCGATCAAGCTGGGTTCGCCCGCGAAACCGATGCCCGGCTATGACGTGCAAATTCTCGACGAAGGCGGCCACCCGATGAAAGCTGGCGAACTGGGGGCCATCGCGGTCAAACTGCCCTTGCCTCCGGGCACCCTGCCGACCTTGTGGAACGCCGAGGAACGGTTCAGGAAATCCTATCTTGAACATTTCCCCGGCTATTATGAAACCGGCGATGCCGGCATGATCGACGAGGACGGATATCTTTACATCATGGCCCGCACCGATGATGTCATCAACGTCGCGGGTCACCGTCTGTCGACCGGGGGGATGGAAGAAGTGCTTGCCGCTCACCCGGATGTGGCCGAATGCGCGGTGATCGGTGTATCGGATCAGCTAAAGGGTCAGATGCCCGTTGGGTTCCTGTGCCTGAATGCCGGCGCTGATCGGGATCATGGCGACGTGGTTCAGGAAGTCGTCAAGATGGTGCGGGAAAAGATCGGCCCGGTGGCGGCCTTTAAACTGGCCGTCGTCGTCGACAGGTTGCCCAAGACACGTTCGGGTAAAATCCTGCGGGGTACGATGGTGTCGATTGCAGACGGTCAAGACTACAAAATGCCTGCAACGATCGATGATCCAGCCATTCTCGACGAGATCAAAGAGGCCTTGCAGACAATCGGTTACGCCAAGTAACCCGAGGGGCGGCATTAGCCGCCCATTTTTTTGTCTTCTCTTGCAACCGGAAGCAGCCCCTCTACTGTCACGTTAAGACAGTGAGGACCCATGACACAAACCGATATCTGGCGTCTCAGCGCCACAGACCTGACCACCCTGACAAGACGCGGCGACCTGAGTGCGACCGAGGCGGTTCGGGCCTCGATCGAGCGAATGGATGAGGTCAACCCGGATTTGAATGCGGTTGTGGAAGACCTGCGCGAGCAAGCGTTGGAACGTGCCGAAGCGCTTGACAATGCGCGGGCTGGCGGCAAACCCACGGGTCCGCTGCATGGCGTGCCGGTCACGATCAAGGTGAACATTGACCAAAAAGGCCATGCCACAACGAACGGTGTCGTCGCATTGAAGGATGTGATTGCACCGGATGACGCCCCGGTTGTGAGCAATCTGCTAGAGGCCGGCGCTGTTGTTGTCGGGCGAACCAACACGCCCGAGTTCTCTTTCCGCGCCGACACGGACAATCCGCTGTATGGCCGCACGCACAACCCCTGGGGGCGGCATATCTCGCCCGGCGGCTCTTCCGGTGGGGCTGGCGCCGCGGTCATGGCCGGAATCGGCGCGCTGGCCCACGGCAACGATATCGGCGGCAGCCTGCGCTTTCCCGCGGCGGCCAACGGAGCCGTGACGGTGAAACCCGGGCTGGGGCGTGTCCCGGCATGGAACCCAAGCCAGAAGGTCGAACGCGGTTTGCTGGCGCAGTCGATGTCAGTTCAGGGCCTGATTACCCGGTCGGCCGCTGACCTGCATCTGTCCATGCCCAGCCTGATCACCGCCGACGCGCGTGACCCGTTTCACGTGCCGATGCCCTGGCGTGGTCCTGATCCCGACGCGCCCGTCAAGGTGGCATTCACCAAGAACACATTCGGCTATGCCCTGCACCCCGAGGTGGAAAAAGCGCTCGACACGGCGCGGGACGCACTGACCGATGCGGGTTATGTGGTGCAAGAGATTGACCCTCCCGATGTATTTGAATGCGGTCGGATCGGTTACCGTACGCTGATGGGCGAGGTGCTCACGCTCATGCAGTCGGATATCGAAGCTGCCGGTTCGAAAACCATTCAGAATATCTTTGCGGTCTATTTCCAGGAATTCCCGCCTATTGTCGAAACCGAGATGGTTCAGATGCTGGCCAAGCGAAGCCACTATGCGCGGGAATGGTCCCTGTTTATGCAGGATTACCCTTTGGTGCTGTCGCCTTTCCTGCCACAACCGTTCTTCAAACCTGACCGGGACACCGAAGGCGCCGATGGAGTGCATGAGGTTCTGGGGTGCGCCGTTTATTCCTATGCGATGAACTTTCTGGGCCTGCCTGCGGCATGTGTCCCGGCCCGGCTGGCTGAATTGCCTAAGGGCCCCCAGCCGATCAATGTTCAGATTGCCGCACAGCGTTGGCGCGAAGACCTGGCGGTGGATGCGGCCGCGGCAATCGAGGCACGCGTGGGGCAAATGTGCCTGCCGCTTTGGGAAAAGTCAGAGTTGCTGGGCGGCTGCAAAAAATAGACCCCGGGACATTGTACCCGGGGCCCGACTGCTAAAATAAGCCCGGATTTCTGATGACGAGCGTAGCACCACCCACCCTCGCCAGCGCAAAATCTGCGCAATCATTCGAATACGCCGTTCAGGTGGCCACTCACTCCCACCTTGGCGTGTTCTCCGGGCAATTTCACATTAGCCAATTGCCAAAAGATTCCCTGTGAACTGCTTCACACAGTTTCAAAAAATCCTCGCAGAGACGCAAATTTATGTGAATTGCTCGGAAATCAGTCGTTCTTCCAAACCGTGCCCGGGGTCGAAAAGAATGCGATGTGAAATCGTAGGCTCGGACCGGATTTCGACCCAGTCAATGTCTGGGAAAGCTACGGAATCAGCGGCAACGATAACGGGTCGCTTGTCCGCATCCAGCACATCGAACCGTACCTTCGCGATTTTTGGCAGCAAGGCACCACGCCACCGGCGGGGGCGGAATGCGGCGATTGGGGTCAACGCGAGAACGTCCGAACCAATCGGCAGAATAGGCCCGTGTGCCGAGTAGTTATACGCCGTGGACCCCGCCGCTGTGGACAGCAGCGCTCCATCGCATACAAGTTCATCCATTCGCTCGCGGCCATCAACGCTGATCTTCAGCCGCGCGGCCTGCGGGCCTGCCCGCAACAATGACACTTCGTTGATCGCCAACGCCTCGTGCAGCTTTCCGGACTGATCCATCGCCCGCATCGCCAGCGGATTGATGACCTCTTCCTCAGCATCCTCCAGGCGGGCCATCAGGTCGTCTTCGTGATACTCGTTCATCAGGAACCCGATTGTGCCACGGTTCATCCCGTATACCGGTGTATCAAGATGCTGCATGTTGTGAAGGGTATGCAACATGAAGCCATCCCCCCCAAGAGCAACCACAACATCTGCGTCGCGGGGCGCCGCATTACCGTGTTTGGACACCAGAGCATCCCGGGCCGTTTGCGCCACTTTGACCTCACTGGCAAGAAAGGCGATTCTTTTTTTCATGTTTTCCGGTTTCCGGTGCTGCACATTTGGTTCCGAAACAAACATACCTTTCCCCGATAGGCCAGTCTTGACGCCGCAGCGGGCCAAATCGTCGCTTTAAGCCTTTTGCAAATGTGGCGTTTCCGATAGGAAATCCGCAAGATTTTTACCCAGCCATGTGGAGCGCCCATGAACGCCAATCTTCGTGATACCGGATTTTTCACCCAGTCCCTTTCTGATCGTGATCCCGAGCTTTTTGGCTCGATC